>NZ_JAHQZU010000022.1 GCF_019061185.1 Paracoccus sp. Z118 | reverse complement strand
CAGCCGCGCCTCCGTCTCGGCAAGCGCGGCCTCGGCGTCACCCGCCTGCCCCGCAGCGTCCCGCAGCGTTGCCGTTTCCTGCTGCGCCGCGTCCAGTTGCGCGGTCAGGTCGGCCCGCGCCGCCTCGGCCTCCTGCCGGGCGGTGCCGGCTTCCGCCAGCCGCGCCTCTGCCTCGGCAAGCCGCGCGCGCAGATTGGTCAGTTCGGCCTCTGCCGTGGCCTGCGCTTCGGGAGCCATCTCCTCGCGCTCGGCCAGCATCGCCTCAACGGCGGTGAGGCGGCGGGCGGTCGCGGCCGCCTCGTCCTGCGCGGCCTGGAGCTGCGCAGTCAACGCCTCGGCCCGGCCCTCGGCGGCTTGCAGCGCCTCCGCACTGGCTGCCTGAACCTCCGCCTCCTGCCGGGCGGCGGCGAGTTCGGCCTCGCGCTCGGCCGCCTCTGCCCTTTCCGCGGCAGTGGCGCCCTCGGCCCGCGCCGCCTCATGCTCGGCGGCCGGGTCAGGCGCGGCGGCCCCGGCCCGGCCCTCGGCAAGCTCGGCTCGCATGGACTCGATCTCGGCGCGCAGGGTTTCGGCCTCGTCCTCCATGAGAACGATGATCTCGCGCAGCGCATTGGCCTTTTCGGGAGTCGCCGTATCGGCGGGGGTGCCCTGTGCGAGCGCGGCGCCCGCCACGACGGCCCAGAATACGCTCGCAGAAACAAGCCTGATCACATTCCACCCCCTGCCGCCATCAAGCGCAACCGCCACCGGACCTGTCAAGCCAGCCATCGTACCCGGAAGGGGCGCCGCGCCCGACGCCCGGACGCAACGGCAGTTTGGTGTCCGAGCACAATTCCGCCCATACCCCAAGCGTATTTTCGCGCAGAAGTAGAGGCAGGTTACTCGCTCTGGTTGACTGATCTTCAGGCGGCAAGCACAACCCCGCCGCTCTCGACCAGCAGAGCTTTGAAGGACTGCTTGAATGCCATTGAACCTGCCTGCCGCGCCTCTGGGCAAAGAAATGCTCAACGTCGATTTCGGCGGAACGACACTCGAAACTTTCACCTACCGGCCCTCAGGGGAAATCAAGGGGGTCCTGCTGAATTTTCACGGAACATCCCGCAATGCCGACGATTACCGCGACGCAGCCGTCAAGGTTGCGGACCAATACGGGCTTTACGTCGTCGCGCCGAAATTCGATTCGCGGGAGTTCTCCAACTCGGAATATCACAGGGGCGGGATGCTGGACGGCAGTCGGCTTCTGCCGAAGGAAGACTGGACCGTCTCGTTGGTCGATGACATCGCGGAGTGGGCTCACGCGAAACTGGGCAATGATCCCAATGACGAAACGATCGCCTTCGGCCATTCGGCGGGCGGCCAGTTCCTGAGCCGGGTCGCCGCATTCGGCCCCGACATCTTCGACAAGATCATCATCGCCAACCCCTCGACGCATGTCCGCGCCAGCCTGTCGGAAGACATGCCTTACGGCTTCGACGGCCTGCCGGCGGCCGACGCGGAAGCCTATCTGAAAGACTATCTCGCCGATCCGGTGACGATCTACGCCGGCTCGCGCGATAATGACCCCAACGATTCCCAACTGTCCAGCGGCGCCGCGGCGATGCGCCAGGGTTCGCACCGGCTGGACCGGGCGCAGAACGTCTATAACGAGGCCAGGGAGCTCGCCGCATCGAAAGGCTGGGAATTCAACTGGGAACTCGTCGTCGCCGATGGCGTGGCCCATTCGTCCAGTCGGATGCTGAACGCGCCGGAATTCCGGCAAGCATTCGACGGGCGGACAGGCGATGACCGCGGCCCGGTTCAGGCTGCGCCGCGCCCGGAATGGGCGCCGGAACGGGTGCCCGAACAGACGCCGGAATGGGTGCCCGAAACAGCACCCGAATCCGCCTCTCCCGGGAATGTCCACGATTTCGACAGGGTGTCCGAATGGCATGGCGCGGTCATCGGCGATTTTGCCAAGGGCGACGTGATCGATTTCCGCGACATCGACGCCCATTCGCGCCAGCGCGGGCATCAGGACTTCGATCTTCTGGGCCTTGTGGGACCGAGCGCCTTTACCTCGGATGGCGCGCAGATCCGTCTGCGCCACCATGACGGCGATACCTACGTGTATCTGAACACCGACCGCGACAGCTATTACGAGGCCAAGGGAAGGATCGAGGGAATCCATCACCTGACCGAAGACGACTTCCTGCTGTAATCGACGGCCCTGCAACTCTGGCGGGACCTTGACCGGTCCCGCCGTTTTCCGACCCGGCCGCCCGGATGCGGCGAAACGCTTCCCCCCGCATCGTATCCGGGCCGCCACACCCCCGCGCCTTCCGCAAGATAATTCCCGCGAGGAGAGAACCGGACTCCCCGCCATCTCGTTGTAAAGCCGACCTCTATCCTTCGCGAAAGGCCGGCCCCGATGCGTCCCTTCATCATCAACAAGCCGGTCTTCATCGGCTCCGTCGCGATCACGGGGCTTTTCGTCGCCGTCGGCGTGCTGCTTCCGGGCCGGGCCGAGGTGATCTTCGGGTCGGTGCAGGGCTGGATGCTGGCCTGGTTCGGCTGGTTCTTCCTGCTCAGCGTGGCGATCTTCCTGGTGGCCTGCATCTACTTCGCCGCCAGCCGGTTCGGAAACCTGAGGCTCGGCCCCGAGGAATCGACGCCCGATTTCCGCTTCGTGTCCTGGGTCGCGATGCTGTTCGCGGCGGGGATGGGGATCGGGCTGATGTATTTCGGCGTCGGCGAGCCGCTGACCCACTACGCCGCGCCCCCCGACGCCGAGCCGCTGACCATCGCCGCGCAGCGGCAGGCGATGACCGTGACCTTCTTCCACTATGGCGTCCACGCCTGGGCGATCTATGCCATCGTCGGGCTGTCGCTGGCCTATTTCGGCCATCGCTACAACTTGCCGCTGACCATCCGCTCGGGCCTCTATCCGCTGCTCAAGGACCGCATCAACGGCCCGATCGGCCATGTCGTGGACATCTTCGCGATCTGCGGGACGATCTTCGGCGTGGCGACCTCGATGGGCTTCGGCGTGCTTCAGATCAACGCGGGGCTGGCTCATCTCATCGGCGTCCCCAACACGGCGGTCGTGCAGCTGACCCTGATCGCCGTCGTCACCGGCGCCGCCACGATCTCGGTCGTGACCGGCGTGGAAAAGGGCGTGCGCATCCTCAGCGAGACGAACCTCGTTCTGGCGATCCTGCTGATGACCTTCGTGCTGCTGGTCGGGCCGTCGGCGCTGCTGCTGCGCGACTTCGTGCAGAATATCGGCTTCTATCTCGACGGACTTGTGCTGCGGACCTTCAACATCTACGCCTACGAGCCGCGCCCGTGGATCGACGCCTGGACGCTGTTCTACTGGTCGTGGTGGATTTCCTGGTCGCCCTTTGTCGGCATGTTCATCGCCCGCATCTCGCGCGGCCGCACGGTGAGGGAGTTCGTGCTGGCGGTGCTGTTCGTGCCGGCGGGCTTCACCTTCATCTGGATGACCGTGTTCGGGAACACCGCGCTGTTCCTCGACACGACCGTCGCGGCGGGCGCCCTGTCCGAGGCGGTGGCCGCCGACATGTCCGTGGCGCTGTTCCAGTTCTTCGAATACCTGCCGTGGCCGGCGGTCACGTCCACGCTGGCGGTGGTGCTGATCGCGGTGTTCTTCGTGACCTCGGCCGATTCCGGCTCGCTGGTGGTGGACACGATCGCGTCCGGCGGGCGCACCGACACCACCACGGCGCAGCGGGTCTTCTGGTGCTCGCTCATGGGGGTGGTCGCCGGGGTGCTGCTGGTCGCGGGCGGGCTGGGGGCGCTGCAATCGGCCACCATCGCGACGGCGCTGCCCTTCTCGCTCATCATGCTGGTGCTGATCTGGGGGCTGGCCAAGGGGATGCGCGCCGATGTCGCGCAGCGCGAGGCAAGGCTGGTCGGCCGCGCCCATCCCGGCGCCGGCCCTTCGGTGCAGCGGCGGCTGGCGCTGCTGCTGCACGCCCCGGACGAGGCCGCCGTGCGCCATCACATCGCCGACTCCGTGGTCCCCGCCCTGCGCCGCCTCGCCGCCGAGATGCAGAAGCGCGGCATCGCGGCGACGGTCAAGGAAACCCCCGACGAGGCGAAGGTCGCGCTTACGATCCCGTCCGAGGCGACGCGCGACTTCATCTACGGCGTCTGGCCCGCAGCCAAGCCGCGCGCGGCGTTTTCCCCGATGGAGGCCGGTCAGGACGAATTGCGCCACGAGGCCCGCACCTATTTCAGCGACGGCAGCGAGGGGTATGACCTCATGGCCTTGACCGAGGACCAGATCGCCGCCGACGTCCTCGTCCAGTTCGAGCGTTACCTGAAGCTGGTGCAGGCGCCCGAAACCTCGCTGGTGGTCGCCGCGCCCGAACACAAGCCCGAGGCGGCGCCGGGCGCCTGACTGGGGGGCCGCCTGACAGCCGCACGCCGGGATGCGCCGGTGCCGGAGGGCGCGGCCCGGCCCGCCCCGCGACACGCGCCTGCCTCCGTCTCGTCGATTCCTGATCGGTGGACTGGCGGCAGAAGACTTGCGCCCGAAGCCTCATGGCAGGCAGCCCGATACTGGAATCCGACCCGGCGACTTCCGCCGCTCCACCAACAGCGCCGGTCAGCGCGGGGCGGCTGTCCGAGACGGCGCGGATCGCCCGCCGCCCGCCCCGCCAGCCAATCCTTTGTCGGCGGGCCGCCCCGTGGGACAATCGCGCCCGAAGCCTCATGGCTCACCGCCGCGCCCGAGCATCGGCCCACCGCCGCCCCGAAGGGCGCGGCCCGGCTGTCCGAGACGGCTGTCCGAGACGGCGCGGATCGGCTCGCCCGCCGCCTGCCCCGCAAATCCTTGCCCGGCGAGCCGCCCCGTGGGACAATCGCGCCCGGAGGCCCTCGCGGCAGGCGGCCCGATTCTGGACACCGGCCCGGCAACCCTCGCCGCGCCAGCGACAGCGCCGGCCGGAACGGCCCCGCTTCAAGGCCCCGCTTCAAGGCCCCGCTCCGAGGGTCCGACCATGATCGAGATGCTGATCTCCGCCTGTCACGCCACCGGACCTGACTGCCGCGCGTTCTCGCTCCTCTTCGACGGGGCCGAGATCTCGCTGCTCACCTGCGTCATGCGCGGGCAGGCCGTCATCGCCGGATGGCAGCAGCACCATCCCGACTGGCGGGTGAACCGCTGGTCCTGCCGCAACCACAGGGCGCGCGAACTCGCGCTCTGACCGGCGGGCGGCATATATCCTCTTCGGCAGGCTCATGCCGGTGTGATAGAGTCGTGCGAAATAGGGGGTGCCAAGCGGGCCGCGTTGGTCCAGTCTTGCCCCGGTTCTATCCGCCTCCCGTGTCGCCTCTGGCGGGCCGCCGCCCGCCCGAGGGGGAGGCGCCGGTTATTTGTCGTCGATTCGGTTGTCTGGTGCGGAGTTTTCATCGTGATCGACAGGTTCGAGGTTGATGGCCTCGTGGCGTCCTGCCACGGGGCCATGTCGGCCATCCCGGCTTCGGATTGGGATTGCTGCGGCACCGCCGGCCATCCGCTGCTTCAGCACCGCCATCTGCGCATCCTCGAGGAATGCGGCCTCGCCGCGCCCGAGGCCGGGTTCACCCCCCATCACCTGATCCTGCGCGAGGCGGGCGGGGCGACGGGCGGCGCGGTGATCGGGGCCGCTCCGGCCTGGCTCAAGACGAACTCGGCGGGCGAGCTGGGCGTCGATCTCGGCCTGCCGCTGGCGCATGAGCGGGCGGCGGGGCCGTATTACCCCAAGCTCCAGGTCGAGGTGCCGATGGTGCCGAATCCCGGCCCGCGCCTGCTGGTGCGCCCCGGCGCGGACGCGCCGCGCGTGCGGGCCGCCCTGCTGACCGCGCTGCGCGAGGCGGCGCGGCGGGCGGGCGCGTCCTCGGTCCAGATCGCCTACATGACCGGCGCCGACCAGCGGGCGGCGGTGGCGGCGGGCTTCGTTCCGGCGGAAGGCAACGTCTTCGTCTGGCGCGACCGGGGCAAGGCCGATTTCACCGAGTTCGCCGGTGCCATGACCCAGAACGGCCGCACCCGCGTGCGCAAGGAACGCCAGCGGGCCGCGGCGCTGGGGCTGCGGTTCGACCGGCTGACGGGCCCGCGGATCACGCCGGATCTCGCCCCCCGCATGTTCGCCTTCTACCGCGCGACCTACGACCGCTACGGCACCACGCCCGCCCTGAACCTCGCCTATTTCGAGGCCGCCTTCCGCGAGATGGCGGACGTGATCCACCTGTCCGTCGCCCTGCAGGGCGAGGAATGGGCGGCGGCGCTGATGAGCGTCGCGGGCGCGCCGCGGCTTCACGCCCAGTATTGGGGCCTCGCCGCCCCGCAGGAGGGGCTGCTGTTCGAGATGTATTACCGCGAGATGGAATACGCCCTGACCCGCCGGCTGGAGGAGATCGACTTCGGCGGCACCGGCCACCACAAGACCCTGCGCGGCATCGGCATCGAGCCGACCTGCCACGCGCTGTGGTTCCGCGACGAAACCTTCACCCCCCTCGCCGCCAGAGCCTGCGCCCGCCGCCGCGCCGACGCCGCCGCCGAGCGCGAGGCCGAAGCGCAGAAACTCCCCTTCCCCGACAAGGCCCCCGACATGGACGGGTCCGACGAGGCCGGGACTGGGATGGCTGGAACTGGCGCGACCCTCTGGAAGGCCCCCTCCGGCAAGGTCGCGTCTGAAAAGGCCCCATCTGAAAAGGCCCCCTCGGACAAAAGCCCATCCAGCATGGCTCCATCCGGTGCGGTCGCGTCTGAAAAGGAGCCGTCTGGCACCGTCGCGTCTGAAAAGACCCCCTCCGGCTCCGCCCCCTCCGGCAAGACCCGGCCCGCCGCGGCCCTCCCGGACACAGCCCAGCCCGAGGTCGTCACATGAACCGTCCGACCGCCCCCCGCCTGCCGCCGACGCTGGTGCGGCTGACCGGTCCCGCGCCCGCCGGAACGCTGGTCTTCATGCACGATCTCGGCGGCAGCGTGTTCTATGCCCGCTCGCTCGTGCAGCAGATCGCCGGGACGGTCGGCTGCGTCGGCACCCGGCTGGACGCGCGGCTGCACAAGGATCTGGACCGCCTGACCGTGCCCGAACTGGGACGGCGGCTGGCCGAGGACATCGCGCGGGCCGCCCTGCCCGGCCCGCTTCATCTCGGCGGCTTCTCCTTCGCGGGCTATGTCGCGTTCGAGGCCGCGCGCCACCTCGCCACGCTCGGCGTGCAGGTGGACACGCTGTGGCAGTTCGATTCCGAAATCCTGCGCAAAGTCCCCGGCTACCGCCCATGGAGCGCGCCGCTGGCGGAAACGCGCCGCATCCTCGGCTATACCCGCCGCAACTGGCGCGTGATGCTGGGCGGCAAGCAGAACCCCGACGTGCTGCATGTCTATGGCGACGTGCCGATGTATCTGTGGGAACACCCCGAGGGCTGCCGCGAGATCATCCGCGGCCTCTACCCCGCCATGATCGCCTATCGGCCCCGGCCATGGATGGACGGCCCCGGCCATCCGCGCCGGACCATCGTGATTCGCGGCACGCAGGAGCGGCGCTATCGCGGCTTTCCCGAGGATCTCGGCTGGCGGCAGCTTCTGCCGCAATGCGACGTTATGGATGTCAGCGGCAAGCATCTGGGCTTGATGACCGACCCGGATTCCGTCGCCGAGGTCGCGGCGGCCGTCCACAACGGCCTTGCCGCCGGCACCCCGACGCAAGCGCCGCCCGAAACGCCACCGACAACATCGCCGGAAGCGTCGACTACAGCGCCGCCCGGAACACCGCCGGGCGTCCAAAGAAAAACCATGAACGACGAAAGGACCAGCGCATGACGAAGCTTCATCCCATCCGGGTCGGCGGCCATGACCGCCTGCGCGGGCAGATCGAGGATCACCTGTCCGCCCTCGGCGGCAAGCCCCTCGCGATCCTGCAAGACGGCCCGCTGACCTATGACGAGGCGCGGGATGGCTCGGACCGCCTCATGGCGCGGCTGCGGGCCGAGGGAATCGTCCCCGGCGACCGCGTGGCGCTGTTCTGCACGAATGAGCGGCGGCAGATCCTGCTGGTGGTGGCCGCGCTGCGCGCCGGGATCGCCTTCGTCGTGGGCGACCGGCAGACCAGCCGTATCGAGGCGGAAAGCCTGCTCGCCGTCTGCCGCCCCGCCGCCGTGCTGACCGACGCGGACGCCATCGTGGGGATGGGGCTGGACCAGACCCAGCCGGGCCTGCGCGTCCTGCGCGTGGACGGCTGGGACGGGGAGGAACGCGGGACGGCGGAGCGCCGGGCGGCGGAAGGCGCCACGATGGAGGGCGGGACGGCAAAGGGCCGGACAGCGGAGGGCAGAACGGCGGAGAGCGGCACGACGGAACGCGCCACGCCGGAGGGCGGGAAGGCCCAAGGCCGGGCGCTGGAGAGCAACCCGCCGGAGAGCAACGCCGCAAGCAACCGCGCGGTGGACGGCCCCGCGCTGGAACACGGGTCGCCCGCCCTCGGCGGCAGCCATCCCGAAACCTCGATGCTGATCTTCACCTCGGGCACCACCTCCTCGGCCAAGGCGGTGGAGCTGACCTACGACAACCTGCTCGGCCAGCTCGACATCTTCGCGGACGCCTACGGCTTCGACGCCGACACGCGGCTGCTGAACCTTCTGCCGCTGCACCACACCGACGGGCTGACGCGCGGCCCGATCTCGGCGCTGTGGTTCGGCGCCACGCTGGTCCGGCCGTTCCCGTTCTCGGTGCAGGCGGTGCCGCCGATGCTGGACCGCGTGGCGGCGGACGGCGTCACCCACCTCATCGCCGTCCCCACCATCCTGCGCATCATCGAGCGCGTGGGCCGCGAGCGTCAGGACGCCCTGCGCACCCCCGCCTTCCGCTTCGTGCTGTGCAGCGCCGACTATCTGGACGCGGGCCTCTGGACCCGGTTCGAGGACAGCTTCGGCGTGCCGGTGGTGAACGCCTACGGCCTCAGCGAGGTGGTCTGCGACGCCCTGTTCGCCGGCCCCGAGGACGCCACCCGCATCCCCGGCACCATCGGCCGCCCGGTCGGCGTCACGGCCCGGGTCGTGGCCGAGGACGGCACCCCCGTCCCGCCGGGCGAGACCGGAGAGCTGGTGCTGATCGGCCCCACCGTCATGCGCGGCTATTTCGGCGCGCCGGACCTCACCGCCGAGGTGCTGAAGGACGGCGCCTTCCGCACCGGCGATCTGGTCCGCGTCACCGAAAGCGGGGTTTACGACTTCGTCGGCCGCCGCAAGACGGTGATCGTCTCGGGCGGGGCCACCATCCACCCCGAGGGGGTGACGGCGATCCTGTCCACCATGCCGGGCCTTGCCGAGGCCTACGCCTTCGGCCGCCCCGACCCCGAGCGCGGCGAGCGTCTGGTCGCCGCCGTCGCCCCCGTGCCGGGCACGTCGCTGAGCGTGGAACAGGTCTGGGCCTTCTGCCGCGCGAACCTCTCGCCCGAGCGAGTGCCGGTGGAAATCCACGTCCTGGGCCGCCTGCCCCGCACCGCCTCGGGCAAGGTGATCCGGTCCGAGCTGATGAACACCGCCGCCCCTGAAGCGGAAGCGGAAGCGGCGGGTTCCCCGGCCAGCGTCTATGCGGTCGCAGCCCGCGCCCTGCGGCTGAACCCGGACGCGCTGAACCGCGATTCCTCACCCTTCAACACGCCGGGCTGGGACTCGCTGGCGCATGTGAAGCTGATAACCGAGATCGAATCCGCCTTCGGCCTGACCTTCTCGGCAGGCGACGTGATGGATTTCGTCAATCTCGGCGACGCCGAGGACATCGTCTCCCGCGCGCAGCCGCAATAACACCCCCAGCGGACGGCCCCCGCCGGGGCCGTCTCGCGCTCCGAGGGCAGCTGGCGACGGCACGAAGGAGGACGACCACGGACAGGCTCGCGCCGGAAGCGCCCCACCGGACGACCCGCCGGGGCCGTCCCGCCGCCCGAAAACGGCTGGCACCGGCACGACGAAGGAAGGCGACCAGAGGCAGGCTCGCCGGAAGCGCCCCCCGCCAGAAGCCGCCCCACCGCCCGGCCCGCCAAGGCCATCCCCCGCCCGGCAGCGGCCGCCACCGGCACCGGCACCGGCCGCGGGCCGCGATCGCGCCAGAAGCGAGCCCCCGGCCTCGCCCCGATACCTGCGGATGAATCCGCGGCATTTTCACGGGTATTCCTTTGCGCCAGACGATTTTATGGGCAATCTGCAACGGTTTGATGACTGTCGCGGAGGCTCCATGCGCCATCCCTCGTCCGCCCGCCTCGACCGGTTTCCCCTGCGCATCTACCTGGGGGCCGCCGGGCTGCTGGCACTGTCCGCCGCCGCCCTGCTGCTCGCGACGTATCTGAGGGGGATACCCCTCGTGCGGATGCTGCGCGACCCGGCCTCCTATTACGACTACTCGCCCTTTTCCGGCATGATCTCCTACGGGGGCATCCTGCTGATGACCGCCGCGACGGCGATCAGCGGCTTCGCGGCCGCCACCGGGCTGCGCTGGCGCGGAGTGCTGGCGGGGGTCGCCGCCTTCTCGGGATATTTCGTGCTGGACGATCTGTTCATGCTGCACGAGGGCGTCTGGCCCCGCCTCGGCGTCCCGGAAGAGGTCATCATGACCCTGTTCGCGGTCGGCGGGCTGGCGATCCTGCTGGCCGTCCGCGCCCAGGCGGGGCCGGAGCGGACATGGGGCCTCTATGTCGCGCTGGGGCTGATGGTCGGCTCGATCCTGATCGACATGAGCCTGCAGAGCGATCCCGCCACCGTAGTCGAGGACCTGCTGAAATTCACCGCCATCGGGGTCTGGGCGCTGTTCTGGACCGGCGTGGCCAGCGGCGCCGTGGCGGCCGAAGCCGAAGCCGAAGCCGCCATGCCCGCCCCCGCCAAGGTCATCAAGCTGGAGGGCGCGAAATGGCGATAGCCGACCTGCGAGGCCGAACCCCGCCACGGGCGGAGGCCGAGCCGCTGGACCCGCTGCCCGCCGGGACGACCCCCCGCAACTTCGCCAGGCCTGGAGGGCACGAAATGACGACAGCCGACCCGCAGGACCACGCCCTGCCGCGAACCGGGGCCGAGCCGCTGAACCGGCTTTTCCCGGCACTCCACCTGCTTGCCGGGACGGCCCCCCGCAACTTCGCCACGCCGGAGGGCGCGAAATGACGACAGCCGACCCGCAGGACCACGCCCTGCCACGAACCGGGGCCGAGCCCTTGGACCGGATCGCCCCGCGCCTCTACCTCTTGGCCGCCTTGCTGCTGGCCGGGGCGGTCGGCCTCCTGCTGGGGGCGGCGTGGTTGCGCGGGGTGCCGCTGCTTCAGATGCTGGACGATCCGGCCTCGTATCACGAGGTCTCGCCGCTCTCGGGCCTCGTCTCCTATGGCGGGGTGTGGCTGATGTCCTCGACCGCCGCCATCTGCGCCTTCGCCGCCCATGTGGGCACGCGCAAGCGCGGGCTGCTGGCCGGGGTCGCCGCCTTCTCGGCCTATTTCGCGCTCGACGACCTGCTGATGCTGCACGAGGCCGTCTGGCCCCGCATCGGCATCCCCGAGGAGGTCATCCTGCTCGGCTTCGCCGCCGCGCTGCTCGCGACCCTGCTGCGGACCCGCGCCCTCGCCGCGCCGGCCCACCCCTTCGGCCTCTATCTGGCGCTGGCGCTGATGGCGGGCTCGATCGTGATCGACCTCGGCGTGACCCCCGACGGCGAGAACGACGCGGGCACCATCATCGAGGACGTGCTGAAATTCGTCGCCCTGGGCATCTGGACGCTGTTCTGGACCGCCGTGGCAAGCGCCGCCGTCACCGCGCGGAACGGCGTGCAGCGGCGAAGCTGAGCCGCCGCGCATCCCGACCCGCCCGGTCTCCGGCCCCTGCCCTCGCCCAGCCGGAGACTGCCACCGTCCCACGATCGCCACTCGGCGGCGCGGAAAGGGGCCACCCTGCGCGACAATCCCCCTCCGCACGCATGACGCGGCATCTCGGGGGCGGCCCTCCCTGTCGTCCTTGCAGGCAAGCCTGATCCGGGTGGGTCAACCATGACAGGTGCAGGCCATATCTTCTGCCGTGCTGACACAGGTAAATGACCGCCCCCTCGCTCCCATCATCCCGACATGCAGGCGGCAGAGCCACCCATTCCCTCGGGCGGCTAAAAATATCCCGCGGGGGTGTGGGGGCGCGAAGCCCCCGCTTTCAACCTCGCCGCAAGACCTACCCCGCCCGCACCATCACCCCCGCCAGCGTCGGGTCGGCGCGGCGGAGCGCGGTGCTCAGCCGCTCGCGCAGGTTGGTCAGGACGTAGCTGGCGTGAAAGCGGCTCGGGGCCAGCAGCACGAGCTGGCCGTCCTCGATCCCCGCCTCGGCCAGCGGGGCGAGCCAGGCGTCGAACACCGCCGGGTCCTCGGCCAGCAGCAGCGCCCGCGCGGCGGCCCAGATGCCGCCCGGCGCCGCCATCTGGGCAGGCTCCACCCCGGCGCCCGGCCGGCGGAACGGCACCACGGTCGGGCCGTCACCCCCCATCTCACCCCCCTGCCCCGCCCCGGCGGAGTCCGTATCCCCCCCTCCCAGCCGGGCCACGAAATCCGGCCCCACATTCGACCATTCGGGGCGCGTGTCCAGCAGCAGCCGCTCCAGCCCCAGCCCGAGGACCGAGACCCGCCCCCGCGCGCCCTGCCGCTTGACCACGATCCAGCCGAGCGCGCGCAGCCGCGCCATGTCGCGCTTGACGGTGCGCTCGTCCACCGACCACAGCCGGGCGATCTCGGTCTGCGCCATCGTCAGCTCGTCGCGCTGCCAGTTGTAGCGGGTGGTGATCAGCGCCATCAGCCGCAGCACCAGCCGCTGGCGGTGCTTGTCGCCGGCCAGCCCGTGCGCCATCAGCGCCGAGAGCAGGTCGTATTTGCGGCTCGCCGCCTCGCGCCCGACCGGACGGATCACCTGCATGGCCCCTCTCTCGCCGCCCCTCTCGCACGCCCCGCGCCCCCTCCCCCAAGGAGGCGCGCGGGTGCCGCCCGCCGTCCCGGCCCGCATTCCCAGGGGCTCTTCGGAACGCTTTTGACCAACTTGAACCCATTAGCGTCCTGAGGGGGCCTCGTGTCAAGCGTGCGGTGGGTGTTGCGCGCGCAACACCCGGTCTGCCGGACCCGGTCCGTCCCTCATCGAAGATGAAATGAAAGGTATCAATGGTTATGGGGGCCGCCTTGGATGTCCCCCATTCCGCCCGGAATGTCCCCCAATAACTTGGGTCCGCGCCCAGGGTGTCCCCCGATCCGTTGTGCGCCCCGCCCCGTCCGTCGCCGGTCAGGGCCGATTCGGGGGTGTTGCGCGGATCGGCCTTGGGCCGTTCGCCCCAACCCGATTCGGCGCAACGGGGCCGAAGCTGTGGCATGATGCCGGGCTGCCCGCCCTGTTCCTGGAATCACCAAACAATGACTTTGCCAGAATTGCAAATTCCGCGTAAAAGCTGGATCGACGATAATCAACGTCCGGCAGATACGAGGGATAGATGTATTCGCACGAGGACCTCTCGCGGCTTCAGGGCCAGTCGCTGCGGATGCAGGGCTGGATCCGGCGCCAGACCTTCAGCCCCGACCACGAGAAGACGCTGCGCCGCTTCTCCAGCTGGGAGGTGTCGGAGCTGATCTTCCGCATCAACCAGTCCACCTTCCGCGGCAAGCTGGCGGCCGATCCGAACCTTCCCCTCGGGGAAGTTCAGGATGACGGGCGCCAGCGCTGGTTCAGCCTCGACGAGATCAACGAGCTGCGCCGCCGCATCCGCATCAGCCGCAAGTCGCTGATGCCGCCCCGGCCCAAGGGCAAGCGGGCGATCCGCGCCGCCATCGCCAACTTCAAGGGCGGCGCCGGCAAGTCCACCGTGGCGCTGCACTTCGCCCATGCCGCAGCCCTCGACGGCTACCGGGTGCTGGCGGTCGACTTCGACCCGCAGGCGACGCTGTCCCACTCGATGGGCCTCAACGACGTGGGCGAGGATCACACCGTCTGGGGCATCATGGCCCGCGATTTGGAACGCGAGACCGACCGCATGAACACCGCCGCCGAGGGCGCGGAGTCGGGGACCGCCCTGCCCCGCCGCAAGCTGCCGGCCTCGATCCGCGACATGGGCCTCGGCGCGCTCAGGCCCGGCGACTTCATCAAGCCGACCGCCTGGTCCACCATCGACATCGTTCCCAGCTGCGCCAACGCCGCTTTCGTCGAGTTCGCCTCGGCCCAGTATCGGCACCTGAACCCGGAATGGACCTTCTTTGCCGCCGTCTCGCGGTTCCTCGACAGCCTGCCGGACGACGCCTATGACCTGATCCTCTTCGACTGCCCGCCGGCCATCGGCTACCAGTCGATGAACGCGGTCTTCGCGGCCGACATGCTCTATATCCCCTCGGGCCCCGGCTACTGGGAATATGACAGCACCACCAGCTTCATCGGCCAGCTGGCTGAGGCGCTCGGCGATCTGTCCCACGGGTTCGAGAACTTCCCCACGGGGAAGATCGCCCTGCCCAAGGCGTTCGCGGACATCCGCTTCCTGATGACCCGGTTCGAGCCGTCGAACGAATTGCACCAGGCGATGCTGGGCGCGTTCCGGCAGGTCTTCGGCGAGCGGATGACCGAACACCCGATCGAGCTGACCCGCGCCGTCGAGCAGTCGGGCCGGTTCCTGTCCTCGATCTACGAGATCGACTACCGCGAGATGACGCGTGGCACATGGCGCCGGGCGCGCGCCACCTTCGACCGCGCCTACGAGGAATTCCGCGGCAACCTGATCGCCGCGTGGGACAAGCTGGAGGCCACGGAATGACGCGCAAGCGCCGCATGTTCGATATCGAGTTGCCCCCCGAGGACCCGGCGGCGGATGGCATTGGGGCCGAAACCTTCCCCGCGGGGAATGCGGACCAGCGCACGGACCAGCGCCGCGGCCCGATGGCGACCGCCATCGTCGAGACGGCGGAATCCCACCGCGCCCGCGCCATGCTGGAAGCCGACATCCGGGCCGAGAACGACGCCCTCGCGCAGGAGCATGTGCGCCTGAAACGCGCCGGGCTGATCGTGGACCTGATCGCGCTGGACAGCATCGACACCCGCAAGCTGATCCGCGACCGCACCCACGCGCCGGACCCGGAGATGGCGGAACTGGTCGCCTCGATCCGCGACATCGGCCTCTCGAACCCGATCCGGGTCGAGCCGGGCGCGGACGGGCGCTACGAACTCATTCAGGGCTGGCGGCGTCTGACGGCCTATCGCCAGCTGCTGGAGGAGACCGGCGACACCGAACGCTGGGGCCGGATTCCGGCCGGGATCGCCGCGCGGGGCGACGCGCTCGAGGCGCTGTATCGGCGGATGGTGGACGAGAACCTCGTCCGCAAGGACCTGTCATTCGCCGAGATGGCCCGCATGGCGCTGCACTACGCGATGGACCCGCACACTGGCGAGCATGACGCCGAAAAGGCGGTCGCGGTGCTGTTCAAGTCGGCGGGCTATCAGAAGCGCAGCTATATCCGCGCCTTCATCCCGCTGGTCGAGCGGCTGGACGGGGTGCTGCTGTATCCGCACGAGATCCCGCGCGCCCTGGGCCTGTCGCTGGCCCGGCGGCTGGAGGATCAGCCGGGCATGGTCGCGGCGCTGAAGGCCGAGTTCGATGGCTGGGACACGCGCTCGGTCATGGACGAGCTGGCAGTGCTGCGCCGTTTCGCGGGCGCCGAGGACGGGGCAGGGGAGGGGCCGCGCCCCAAGCCGCCTTCGCCGCCGGGCGAGCCGCCGGCCTCGGGCAAGGCCCGCACGACGTTCCAGCTGCCCCGGCCGCAGGGCAAGGCGAAATGCACCGCCGCCAACGGCCGGCTGGAAATCCGCCTGCCGCGCGACTTCACCGCCGTGGACCGCCGCCGCCTGGAGGCCGCCATCGTCCGCCTGCTGGACGACATCGGCTGACCTTCCCTGCGGGGAAGGGCAGGGGGGGCCGCAGGGACTATCCGGCTGGGGCTTGCCGGTGGGGAGCAGGGGGCCGGGCCTTTCCCCGTGAGGCATGGCCTTCCCGTGAGGCTGGGGAACCTTCCCCGTGGGGAAAGGGGCGCCACCATCCACCGCGGCCTCGGCTGGACTTTCCCGCAGGGAAGATGCGGGCAGGGCGGAGCGGGTTCCCCGCGGAAGATCTGGCAGGGCGGCTTGCTGGTGGAGGGCAGGGGACCGGGCCTCGCCTCGTGCGGCACGGGAGACCTTCCTCACGGGGGGAAGGGTCGCCACCATCCGTCTGCCACGCGGCCTCGGCTGGACTTCCTCGCAGCAAGGGACCGGCGTGCGGGCTCCCGTGGGGTGCAGGTCGCCCGAGCTTCCCCGTGGGGACGGCGCAGGGCAGGGCGTCGCGGGCTGGAGCATGGGCGGAGCTTCCCCACGCGGACGGCTCCGTCGCCCGGTCCCGCCTGCCGATCTTCCCTGCGGGGAAGGCCGGCCGCTGTCCCGCCCCTCTCAACCTTCCGGGCGAAGGCTCCGCCCTGCTCCTCTCGACCTTCCCTGCGGGGAAGGCTTGCCCCCCTGCGCCCTCACGACCTTCCCCACGGGGAAGGTTCCGGCCCTTCTCACCTCGCTACCTTCCCCGCGGGGAAGATCGGCCGGGGCAACCGGGGATTGCGCCGACCCCTTGGGCGCGCCGCGGCGGCGCCACATAAACCTTTGTTAGCGAACCATCGCCGCTCAACCCCAGGGCCCGGACCGTGCCCGACAAGGCGCGAATCCCGCCGCAATCCCCGGACGAACGCGCGTTCAATTACAACGCGAAAACGTCAAGAGGCGCTCGCCTGCGCAACCTCAGCGTGTAGGCGTGAGTCTGCCTATGGTATGGGCAGGTTGCCGCCGCCCCATATTTTGAAGCTGCTGACAGCCGCCGGTTGATCGCGTAGCTCCCCCACCGGAATGAAAAAACTATAAAAGGATACCTGCTCATCATGGCAGCCCTAGCAAAACCGGGACAGTTGGGAATGGCGACGCCTTTTGGGGAGTTGCTCGGACGATCGACCGCGGAAATGAACGCTGAACTGGACGATTACGTCTCAATGGGGGTGGACTGGGTTCGCCTGGATATCCACTGGACGCTGGTTCAGCCCAACGGCAACGGCAGGTTCAACTGGGACCAGGTCGACAAGGTGTTCAACGCGATCGAAGACAAGGGAATGAACATCGTCGCCGTGCTGAACAACACCCCCAACTGGGTCGGCAGCAGCCTGTCCTCGCGCTCTGACCAGGAGGCGTTCGGCCGCTTCGCCGCCGCCTCCGCGGAACGCTATGGCGACATCGTGGACCACTGGGAAATCTTCAACGAACAGAACAAGCACAACATCACGCCGCAGAGCTATACCGAGGTTCTGAAGCAGTCCTACAACGCCATCAAGGCGGTGGACGGCAGCGATGTCGTCATCACCGGCGGCACGGCGGCGATCCCCTCGACCGGAAACGGCATGTGGGGCGCGGTTGATTACCTCGGACAGATGTATGACGCCGGGGCCAAGGGCTATTTCGACGCCGTGGGTTATCACCCCTACAGCTTCCCGCTGATGCCGAGCGACGGCGCCGAGTGGAACGGCTGGCAGATGATGGAAGACGGCATCCGCGATGCGATGGTGGCCAATGGCGATGGCGACAAGCAGGTCTGGATGACCGAGTTCGGCGCCAAGACCACCGGCGGCGGCCAGACCGTCAGCGAAAGCCAGGCGGCGAGGATGCTGCGCGACGCGGTGGATCTGGCCGAGGATACCCCTTGGGCGGGGCCGATCATGTGGTTCTCGTACCAGGATTCCAGCTTCGAGCCGGGCTTCGGCCTGCGCGACGGGGGCGGCCGCACGCGTGAGGCCTATCACGTCTTCAAGGAGCTGGGGACCAAGGATGGCGGCGGCCACAGCGCGGCCCCCGCGCCCTCGCCGCGGCCCGAGCCCGCGCCGGAGGTCTCGCCTTCGCCCGCTCCCTCGCCTTCGCGTCCCGAGCCGGCTCCCAGCTTCGGCGCCGATACGTTCGTGTTCAAGAAGGCCGTGATGTGGGAAACCATCCGCGGCTTCGGCGACGGCGACCGCATCGATCTGAGCGGCATCGACGCCAATGCCAGCCGCTCGGGCGACCAGGCGTTCAAGTTCATCGGCTCCAACTGGCTGAAGGACGCGGGCGATCTGGGCGTCTATGTCGATCGCGCCAACAACAAGACCTATGTTCAGGCCAACACCGACCGCGATTCGGATTTCGAGGTCAGCATCGTGCTGAACGGCGTCCACCAGCTGGACGCGTCGGACTTCATCCTCTGATCCGATCCACCGGAGCAGCAGACCAGACGCCGGGCGCCCTTCAGCGCCCGGCGTTTCCGTTCAGCAGGCCGGCATACAGCGCGGTGATTTCGTTCACCATCCGTTCTGACGTGTAGCGGGCCAGATAGCGGCGGCGGCCGTTCGCGCCGAAGCGGGCCAGGTCGGCCTCGGACGTGGCGCGGATCAGTTCGACGATGCCGTCCACGTCGTCGGGGCGCACCAGCCGCCCGGTCTCGCCGTCCACGACGATATCCTGCAGGCCGCCGACGCGGCTGGCGAAGACGGCCAGCCCCGCCTGCATCGCCTCGGCGGCGACGAGGCCGAATCCCTCCCACCGCGAGGGGACCAGCAGCAGGTCGGCGCGGCGATAGAGGTCGAACACCGCGTCGCGGCTCTGCCAGCCGAGGATATGCACGTTCGGCGGGCAGTCCGGCAGGGCGGCGGAGGAGGTGATGGCGCTGCCGATGGCGATGCCGTCGGCCTCTCCCTCAAGCTGGCGCATGACGTTCAGGAAGGTGTCGAAGCCCTTCTGCCGGTCGAATCGGCCGGCGAAGGCGATCATCTTGCGCCCGTGCCGCCCGTGCGGGGGAAGGTCGGGGCCCGAATCTGTGGCCGAATCCTGGGGCAGGGGGGCCGTGTCCGCTTGCGCGGCCGCCTTGCGGGGGCTGATGCCGTTCTCGATCACCACGAGGCGGGCTGCGGGAATGCCGATCGCCTCGGCCTCGCGCCGCTCGTGGTCGGAGATGCAGAGAATCGCGTCGGCTCGCGGAGCGAGCCAGCGTTCCACCGCCTGCGCCGCCCGCTGCGTCCGGGCCGATCCCTGCCGGGCGAAGGCCCAGCCGTGGGGGCAATAGACGACGCGGGTCTCGCGCGGGAACAGCGGGGCGAAGGGGCGGATCGCGGCCCCGGCGAAGGTCGAGTGGATATGCAGGATGTCGGGCCGGGTGCGGCGGACGTGACGCAGCGTCCGCAGGGCCATCGACAGCAGCGCGCGGGGCGAGCCGCGCCTGTGCGGAAAGGCGATCAGGCCGAAGCGCGGGCCGGAGAGGTCGGCCAGCGCGGGCCGGTTGATCTCGGGCGTGATGAGGTCGATCTGCACGCTGGGCAGGCTGCGGAGCTGGCCGCCGATGAGCTCGTCCAGATAGCTGACGACGCCGCCGAGCGGAGCCTCGGTCACATGGGTGATGCGGCGCAGGGGGCGGGAAGGGGAGTTGCGGGGGGCGGTGTCGGGCTTGGCGTGGGGCATCGTGTCAGGCGCGGTATCCGACGCGGCGTCACGAATCGCGTCCCGCCCCCCGTCGCCCATCTCGTCGCCCACCCCGTCACCCACCCCGTCACCCATCTCGTCACGCATGGCCGGACCGCGAGCGGGTCAGCGTGTCGCGCAGGCGGCCATAGGCGGTGGGGGCGGCGCCGCGGGCCATCAGCATCGCGGCCCGGCGCGGGGCCAGCGCGCCCCGGCCGACGGCCATGCCCAGGATCCAGAGCGCGCCGAAGGGATGCCGCCGCGCGATCCCCGGCACCAGGAACCGGGCCAGGAACCCGCGCCGCGCGCGCGGGGTCAGGCGGTGCCTGTGATGGGCGGCCCAGTCCCGGATCTCGGCCGGCGAGGTGGTGTAGCTGAGCCGGCCGGCGGGGCGGTCGTCGTGCCAGATCACCTCGGGCGGGCCGGGGAGCATGCGGAACCGCGCGCCCGCCTCCTCCAGCCGCAGGCAGAGGTCCAGGTCTTCGAGGCAGCGCAGGTCGGTGTCGAAGCCGGTGCGGGCGAACAGCTCCCGCGCGACGACGAGGGTCGAGGTCTGCATCAGCCCGTCATCGGCGAAGAGGTAGTCGCCGACCGGCTCGTCTTCGCGGATGGGGCGGGGGGGCTTGACCAGACGGCTGCCGCCGCCCCGGTCGAAGACCAGCTGCGAATACCAGACGGTGAGGTCGGGCCGCGCCTCGGCCCGGATCGCCGCGTCCATGCGCTCCAGCTTGGCGGGCAGGAACTCGTCGTCGGAATCGAGGAACGCAAGATAGATGCCGCGCGCCGCCCAGGCCCCGGTGTTGCGGGCGGCCGAGGCGCCCGCGTTGGCCTGGCGGATGCAGCGGATGCGCGGGTCGTCCATCGCCTCGACGACATCGGCCGTTCCGTCGGCGGAGCCGTCATCGACGACCACGATCTCGAAATCGGAAAAGCTCTGCGCGAGGCACGAGGCGATTGCGCGGCCGATCTCTCCGGCGCGGTTATAGGCGGGAATGACGATCGAGAATCGCGGCGCGGGCGCGGCGTCCGGGTCATTGGAAGATCGCGGGTCCATCTCGGCTGTCATCCCCCCATTTGCAAATGCTGCATGTCTTATGCGGCCCCCGCAGCCACCCGTAAAGCCGAAGGGCAGGGGCGGGCGAATCAGCCGGAATGTGAACACACAAGCCTTGCGCCGGGCCGAGATACTCTGTCACATCACGCGCATAGCCGGTATGGTAATGAAGTGGGCGGTAATCTGCCTATGCAAAGGGATGCGTCGTTCAACTGGTAATTGAGTGTTTGCTTGTAATGACCGGAAAATTTCAACTATCAGTTGTAATTCCTAACCGAAATCGTGCGCATTCGCTCGTGCGCGCGGTGCTTTCGGTGCGCGAAGACAGCCCCGATTGCGAAATCATCGTCGTCGATGATTGCTCGGATGTGGATCTTTCCGCCGAATATGACCGATTGACCGACATGGGCGTGCGGATCTTCCGGCAGGACACCCACCGCCGGGGCGGCGCGGCGCGCAACCGGGGGGTGCGCGAGGCGCGGGGGACGCATGTTTCTTTCCTTGACTCGGACGATGTGTGGCTGCGGGGCCGCGCGGGGCGGGTGCGCGGGTTCTATGCCGCGCCCGGCACCCCGCGGACGGTGATGGTCAGCAACGTGCTGCTGCACGAGGACGGGGTGATCCGCCGCCCGCGCCAGCCGGAATGGCGGCCGGGCAGCTCGCTGGTGGAATATGTCTATCGGGACATGGGGTGGGTGCAGACCTCGATGCTGAACCTGCCGGCGGGGATCGCCCGCGAATTTCCCTGGAACGAGGCGCTGCGCGTCAATCAGGACACGGATCTGGTGATGCGGATGGACCGGGCGGGCGTCGGCTTTCACATGGACCCCGAGCCGGGCGTCATCAAGGAGGAAAGCCGCCGCCACGACCGGCTGAGCCACCATGTCGAGACGGCCGATTTTTCCTATGCCTGGTATCGGCGCGAGAGCCGCGACTGGTCGCCCGCCGCCCGCGCCGGCTATCACCTTCAGGACCGCGTGTGGCGGCTGGCCGATACCGGTCGCCGGGCCGAGGCGTTCCTGGCGCTGGCCCGCAGCCTCGCCCCGCCGGTCCACCCGCGCGAGACGGCGCGGCGGGCGCTGAGCATGATCGTCGGGCGCGATATCTATGCGCGGATGCGCGGCAGCTATCACAGCCGGCGGCGCGTTCCGGGCGCGGCGGGCGGTTGCGTGGCGGCGCTGAGGACATGGCACGACATGAACGCGCGGGCCGAGGCGTTCTGCGACGCGGCGCAAGTGCAGGAGCCGCGACAACACGTCGCGATGGCCGGGGTGACGGGCTGATGGGGCTTTTCAGACAAGCGGCGCGCCGGGGCTCTGGTCTTGCGGCAATGCTCTTTGCCCTGCTGCTGCTGACCGCCCTGCTGACCGCCGCGCCCGCGCGGGCGCAGCACCACGAGATCGCGGCGGGCGAGACGCTGGAAATCTCGGTCTTCCGGGTGCCGGAACTGGCGCGCGAGGTGGTGGTGGACATCGACGGGCAGATCGCCTTTCCGCCGCTGGGGCAGATCCCCGCCGCCGGGATGACCGCGCCCGAGATCGCCGCCGAGATCCAGCAGCGCCTCGCCGGGCTGGAGATCATGATGGACGCGCAGGTGACGGTCGGGCTGCGCGCCGTCCGCCCGGTGGTGATCGGCGGCGACATCGCCAATCCCGGCGCGATCCCGTTCGAGCGCGGGATGACCGTGCGGCGGGCGATGGCGCTGGCCGGGGGGATGGGGGCGCTGCGCCCGTCGATGGGCATGGCGACCGAGCTGCGGGCCGAGCAGGGCTCCATCGCCGCCGAGCTCGCGGGCCGCCGCGCGACGCTGGCGCGGGCGCGGGCGGAACTGGCGGACGCCGAGGACATCTCGGCCCAGGACGTGCCCGGCCTTCAGGGCAGCGATCAAGCCGCCGTGCTGACGCTGGCGAACAGCTTGCTGGACGCCGCCCGCGTGGAAAGCGACGCGCAGAAGGCGTTTCTGGTCCGCGATCTGGACATCATCGCCGACCGGATCGAACGGCTCGGCGAGCAGAAGGAGCATCAGCGCGAACTGGTCGAGCAGCAGGCCGCCGAGGTGGAACGCTACAGCGACATGCAGCGGCGCGGGCTGACCCCGCAGACCCGCGTGTCCGAGGAGTACCGCACGCTGAACGAGCTGCGCAGCGATCTGGCCGAGATCGAGGCTTACATCACCGATGTCGGGCGCGAGCGGGAAAGCGCGATGCATGAACTCGCCCGCCACGACGACCGCCGCGCCGCCACGCTGGAGGCCGAGGCGCAGACCGCCCTGACCGAGATCGGCGCGCTGGAGGCGCGGCTGCGGGGCGTCACGGCGCAACTGACCCAGCTTGGGCTGGCCGGGCACGACGCGGTGCGGGTGACGCTGTATCGCGTGACCGGCGGGCAGGAAACGCCGGTTTCCGCCACCGAAAGCACCCTGCTGCAACCGGGCGATCTGGTCGAGGTGGAACTGCCCGACAGCTTCTACGGCGTCCCGCAACCGGCCAACATCGCCTCGACCGCCGGCAGCCCGGCGCCCGCCATTCCCCGCGCAGACCCGTCCGCTGGAAGCGGGCAGCAAAGAGCCACCCCATGAACCAGATCAACAACATCCCGGAACGGCCGCTGCGGCTGGCCGAGGCGCGGGCGGCGGCCCGCCCGGCGGCGGCCTTCACCCTGGCCGACGTGTTCGACGCGATCCGGCGCAGCCCGCTGCTGGTGGTCCTGCTGACCGCCATCGGCGGCGGCGGGGCCTTCATGGTCGCCAAGATCATGCCCGAAACCTACGAGGCGACGGCCAAGATCATCTCGGATGCGGACCGTTCCGGGCTGATCGCGCTCGGCGGGGTGGAGCAGGTGTCCAACACCGAGGATTCCGCCACCGCCACCATCGTCGAGACCATCGACACGCCGGTCGCCCTTGGCCACGCGCTGGATTCGCTGCCGGCCGAGTTGCAGGCCGCGCTGCGCGGCACCATCGAGTTCCCGCCCGAGGCCGCGAACGACCCGGCGCTGCAACGCGCCATGCTGATCCGGCACATGTCGGGCAATCTGGACGTGACCCACAGTGGCCGGTCCTATGTGGTCGAGGTCACCTACAATTCGGAAAGCCCGCAGCTTTCGGCGGCGGTCGCCAACGCGGTGGCGGACGGCTATCTGCGCTCGCGCTCGGAGCTGCGGCTGAACGTCTATCGGCAGATGCTGGCCAATCTCGAAAAGGAGATCGAGGAGCTGACCAACAGCCTCGCCCTGGCCGAGCGCCGCGCCCAGACCACGCGCGAGCGCGGGCGGCTGATGTCGATGCGGTTCGAGACGCTGACCGGCCAGAAGCAGGACGAGGCGATCGAGGCCAGCGCCGGGGTCTATGCCCAGCAGCGCGAGGCCGAGCGCGAGGTCGAGGCGACGGCCGCGGTCTATGAGCGGCTGCTGCTGGAGCATCGCCAGATCCAGAGCCGGATCGGCGCGCCGGAACTGACCGTGCAGCTTTTCGCCCCCGCCGTCGTGCCGCTGAGCCCGGCGGGCTTCAACGCCAAGCCGGTGATCCTCGCGCTGGGGCTGATGGCGGGGTTCCTCGGGGGCGCGTCGCTCGCCATCCTGCGGAACGCCTGGCGGCGCCGCGCGCGGAGGGTGTGAGATGGCGGCGGCTGAGCGGGTGGAGGCGGAGCGCTGGGGGTTTTCCACCCCCAGACCCCCGGAGGATATTTCGGGACAGAAGATGGGACGGGGCGGCGGGCCGGATGCGGCGGCTGACCTTTGCGTGCTGATCCCGGTCTACAAGGATCAGGCGGGGCTGGCCGGGACGCTGGAGGTTCTGGGGGCCGAGAGCCATCCCTTCGATATCGTCGTGGTGGATGACGGCTCGCCCGTGCCCATCGAATGCGCCCCGCGTTATGGCAGCCACGATGTCACGCTGCACCGGCTGGACCGGAACCGGGGGATCGAGCATGCGCTGAACGCGGGGCTCAAGACGATCCTGATCCGGGGGTACCGCCACGTCGCCCGGCTGGATTGCGGCGACCTGCCGCTGCCGGGGCGGTTCGAGCGGCAGGAGGCGTATCTGGACGCGAACCCCGATGTCGGCATGGTCGGCACCTGGGCGCGCTGCGTGAACGACGAGGGCGACTACCTGTTCACCCTGCGCTTTCCGACCGAGCACGACCGGATGCTGCGCCATCAACGCTATGTTCCCGCGCTGCTGCACCCCACCATCATGATCCGGGCCGAGGCGCTGCGCGACGTGGGGCTGTATTCGGACCGCTACAAGACGGCCGAGGATTACGACCTGTTCATCCGCATGGGCCGGCGCTGGCGGCTGGCCAACATCCCCGAGGTGCTGACCCAGTATATCGTCAGCGAGACCGGCACCACGGCGGCCAAGCGCAAGCGCAACCTGGTGTCGCGGATGCGGATTCAGCGGGATTACTTCTCGTGGACCGATCCGCATGCCTGGGCGGGGCTGGCGCGGACGGCGCTGTTCATGGCGATCCCCTTCGGCTGGCTGACCGCCGTCAAGAAAAGGGCGTGGAAATGAAGGCCGGGAAATAATGCTCGCCGCCGCCGGAGCCGCCCCCGGCAGGATGGGGGCCCCGGCGATGCCGGCAGACCGCGCGGCGTCGTGGATGCCGGCGCTGATCGTGCTGCTGGTCGTCGCCACGGTCTTCAACGACCTGCACCCGCTGCTGCCCGTGGGCGAGATGGCCAATGACGGCTTCGTCTATGCGGTGCCGCTGGCCCTGCTGTATTTCCTGCGCCGGCCGGGGCGGATCGCGGTGCCGCGCGTGTTCTTCGCGCTGACGCTGGCCTTCCTGCTGGTCATCGTGCTGGGCGTCGCCAGCAACTTCGCCGAGATCTCGACCGCCTGGTACAAGGAACGCAGCGGCATGAGCCGGGTCATCACGCAGGCGATGGCCGTGGCGATGGGGCCGGTGGTGACGCTGATGTTCTTCAACTTCGCGGTGCGGGGCGGGCTGCCCGCCATCTCGCGCGGGGCGTGGATCGCGCTGCTGGTGATGGCCGGGGTGGCGGTGTTCGAGGTCGCCTCGTGGGTGGGGCTGCCGGGCTTGAGCCATGTCCATCAGGCGCTGTCGCTGGTGATCCATGCGGATACCAGCGGCTACTATGCGACGCGGCTGCGGATGACCGCGTTCGAGGCGTCATGGGCGGCGGTCATGCTGACCTTCATCTTCCCCTTCGCCCTGACGGGGGGCAGCCCGCGCCGGGTGGCGCTGGTCGCCGGCATCGTCGTCGTGCTGATGCTGCTGCTGCAATCGCGCACCGCGATGCTGGTGGTCGCGGTGCAGTTCATGCTGCTGCTGCTGGGCTTCTTCCGCCACCGCAAGGACCTGATCGTCCATGCCGCGACGGCCGCCGCGCTGGTGCTGCTGACGACGATGATGATCCCCAGCGTGCAGAGCTCGGTGATGGAGAAGGGCAGCAACCTGATCCGCTATGGCAGCATGGACGGGCTGATCGACCCCACGCCGGGCGTGACCGAGAACGTGTCCAACATCACCCGCATGGCCGCGATCCGCGCCGGGCTGTCCATGGCCGAGGAGCGGCCGCTGCTGGGCGTCGGGCTGGGGCAATACGGGTTCAACTATCCCTATCACATCCGCGCCGAGGACCTGCGCAGCTGGGAGGTGCGCCGCTATGCCACCGCCGCCGACACCGGGCTGACCTGGCCGCCGGCCTATTCGCTGCATGTCCGGTTGCTGGCCGAGACGGGGCTGCTGGGCTATCTGCTGTGGCTGGCGATGATCGTGCCGCTGCTGCTGCGCTCGCTGGCGCGGGCGTCCGGGGCAAGCCCTGCGGGGCGGCTGCATCTGGCGGTGGCGATGACGCTGACCGGCTGGCTGATGCTGGGGGCCAGCATCGACAGCTTCCGCTTTTTCGGCGGCTGGATCGCGCTCGGCGTGGGATTGGCGCTGTGGCGCACGCCCCGGCAGAAGGCGGGGGCGTAGGCCGGGGCGTAGGCGGGGGGCAGGGGCCTTCAGCGGCCGGTCTTGTGCAGGACCGCCACCACCGTCAGCGCCATGATCTTCATGTCCATCCAGAACAGGATGTTGCGTTCGTATTCCACGTCCATGTGGACCCGCTCGGCATAGGACACGTCGTTGCGGCCGGCGGTCTGCCACATGCCGGTGACGCCGGGCCGCAGGCGCAGATAGGTCGCGGCGTCCCGGCCATAGCGGCGCAGCTCGTCCGGCACGATCGGGCGCGGGCCGACCAGGCTCATGTCGCCGCGCAGGACGTTGAAAAGCTGCGGCAGCTCGTCGAGGCTGGTCCGGCGCAGGAACGCCCCCACCCGGGTGATCCGGGGATCGTCGTCCAGCTTCTGGGATTCGTCCCATTCCTTCTGCCGTTCCGGCGAGCCTTTCAGCAATTCGGGCAGCAGGTTTTCCGCGCCGACGACCATCGAGCGCAATTTCAGGCAGCCGAACATCCGCCCGTCCTGGCCGACCCGTTTATGCGAGAAGAACGGATTGCGGAAATCGGACAGGAATACGGCTATCGCCAGCAGGGCGATCAGCGGCAGGAATATCGGCAGGATGGCGATGGACAGAATGACGTCGAGCGCCCGTTTGAAATAACGGGAATACAGGGTTGGCTTGATATCATCCGGGTCTGCTGGACTCACCTTTATCGGGCGCACAGTCCGGGTGGACAGTTCGTTGACGTCGGACATTTGCAAAACAACCCCACTCTGCACCAACAGATGGAGCAGAACTTGTTAACCTTAACGCTGGGGCGAGTTAACCACGTTTGTTTTTGGGTGAGCAAATGGGGAGTTAATCAACCGGAGCGGGTAATTTCTGGGCGAATTAATCTATGCTTTTGAAATAAAAGAAAAATTTTTGACGCATCATTTCGCAATCCGGCCGATCACAATCGGCGGATTTGCGCTGCTGCGGGCGATTTTCGCGCGAAGCGGGAAATAATACCGGAGCCGCCACACCGTCCGCGTGTCGCGACACCGATCCGGCGGTGCGGGGGGCCGGAAGAGGGCGGCGCAGAGTCGGCCGCCCCCTCTGCCTCAGGTCTCCCGGAACGCCCGCGTGAAGTAGTCGGCGAGGGGTTTGAGGAAGTAGGCCATGGGGCTGCGCTCGCCGGTCTGGATGAAGACCTCGGCGGGCATGCCGGGGACCAGATCCAGATCGCCCAGGCGGGCCAGCTGGTCGGTGGGGATCGTCACCTCGGCCCGGTAATAGGGCAGGTTGGTGGCCGGATCGACCACCGCGTCGGCCGAGATCTGCGACAGCACGCCCCCGATCTCGGGCGTGGTGCGGCTGGAGAAGGCCGACAGGCGCAGCACCACCGGCTGGCCGGTATGCACCTCGTCCACATGGATCGGCTGCACCCGCGCCGCGACCACCAGCGGGCGGTCCTGCGGCACGAGATAGAGGATCGGATCGGCGGGCCGGATGACCGAGCGCGGGGTCGTCACCTGCAATTCATGCACCACCCCCGCAACGGGCGCGCGGATGTCCAGCCGGGCGATCTGGTCGCTGAGCGAGCGGCGGCGCTCGGCCAGTTCCAGCTCGCGATAGCCGAGATCGCCAAGCTCCGTCTCGGCGTTCTCGCGCCGCTCGGAGGTCTGTTGCAGGCGGGTGATGCCGATCTCGGTGCGCCGGGTTTCCCCCTGGGCGCGCGAGGCGGCGAGTTCGCCCAGACGGCCGTCGAGGCTGGCCGCCTCGCGTTCCAGCGCCAGGACGCGGGTGGCCTGCGCCAGCCCCTTGGACAGCAGGCTGCGCTGGTCGGTCAGCTCGCGTTCGATCAGCGCCCGCTGGGTGCGGACCGCCTCGGTCTGGGCGTCGATGCCGTCGATCTGCTGGGCGACCTGCTCGGACTGGGTTTCCAGCTGCTCCAGCGACTGACGCAGCGTGTCGCGGCGGGCGGCGAACAGGCCCGCCTGCCCGTCGATCAGCCCCTGAAGATCGGGGCGGCCGGCGGCGGTCTGGATCAGGTCGGCGGGGAATTGCGGCGCGTCGGCCTGATCGCGCTCGGCCTCGAGCCGGCCGCGGCGGGCGAGAATCTCGAAATACTGGCCCTCGACGATGGCGAGTTCGGTCCGCAGAAGCTGGCCGTCGAGCCGGATCAGCGGCTCGCCCGCCTCGACCCGCTGGCCGCTGCGCACGAGGATCGCGTCCACCACGCCGCCATCGGGGTGCTGGACGACCTGCCGCTGCTGCTCGACCTCGATCTGGCCGGGGGCGACCACGGCGCCCGAGATGCGCGAGGTGACGGCCCATCCGCCGAAGCCGACGACCAGCACCAGCAGGCTGAGGATGCCGAGCGCCAGCGAGCGGCCGACAGGCCAGCCGGGGCGCGGGGGTTCGGCGCTGGCGGGCTGGGGCGCGCGGGGGGCGTTTGTGCCGCCGGTCGCGCCGCCGGTCGGGGCGGCGGGACGCGCTGCCGGGCGTGGGGCGGGCTGCGCCGCGCCGGGGGTGGCGTCGGCCAGATGCAGGATCGGGCGGGTCATGCGATGCCTCCGGCGCGGGCAGGGCCAGTGGGGCCAGTGATGGCGGGACCGGCGCTGGCGGGGCGGGCGATGTCCTCGGCGTTGCGGACGGTGGTGCGCAGCACCTCGTCGCGCGGGCCGAAGGCGCGGACGGACCCGCCCTCCATCACCAGCAGCAGGTCGCATTCGGCGATGGCGGCCGGGCGGTGGGCCATGATGATGACCGCCCCGCCGCGCGCCTTGATCTGCCGGATGGCGAGGTTGAGCGCCTGCGAGCCTTCGTTGTCGAGGTTGGAGTTCGGCTCGTCCAGCACGAACAGCGCGGGGTCGCGGTAAAGCGCGCGGGCCAGTCCGATCCGCTGGATCTGGCCGCCGGACAGCCGCGCCCCGGCCTGCGCGACCGGCGTGTCGTAGCCCTGCGGCAGGTCGAGGATCATCCGGTGGGCGGCGGCCTGGGTCGCGGCGCGGACCACGGCGGCCGCGTCGGGGGAAGGCGAGAGGCGGGCGATATTCTCGGCCACGGTGCCGTCGAACAGCGTCACCTGCTGGGGCAGGTAGCCGATGAGGCTTCCCAGCACGTCGGGGTCGTATTGGTCCAGCGTCGCGCCATCCAGACGGATCGCGCCCCCGGCGGGCGGCCAGGCGCCGATCAGCGCCCGCGCCAGCGTGGACTTGCCCGCCCCCGACGAGCCGATCACCCCCAGCGCCTGCCCCGGCTGCACGGCGAAGCCGACGCCGCGCAGGGTCGGGGCGTTCGCGCCGGGCGGCACCACGGTCAGGCCGGAAACCTCCAGCCGCGCCGCGGGGCGGGGCAGGGGCGTGCGGGGCGCGGGCGCGGGGCGGCGCGAGAGCAGCCGGCCGAGCCGGGCCCAGCCGTCCTGCGCCCGCTGGATCAGGGACCAGCCGCCGACGATCTGCTCGATCGGGGCCAGCGCCCGGCCCATCAGGATCGAGGCGGCGATCATCGCGCCGGGCGTCAGCTTGCCTTGCAGCACCAGCCAGGCCCCGGCGGCCAGCAGCGCGCTTTGCAGGAACAGCCGGAAGGTGCGGGAAAACACGGTGAAGGCGGCCGAGCGGTCGGTGCCCTGCATCCCGAATTCGGCGGCGCGGGCGCGCAGGCGCTGCCAGCGCGTCAGGCTGGCCCCGCGCATCCCCAGCGCGCCGATCAGCTCGCCCTCGTCGCGGTAGAGCGCGGCCGAGCGGTCGGCCTGCTGGCCGGCGGCGAAGGACTGCCGCAGCGGGGCCTGCGCCATCATCTGGTTGAGCAGCGCGGCGATCACCAGCACCACCCCGCCGAGGCAGGCGACCACCCCCAGCAGCGGGTGGAAGATGAACAGCCCGGCCAGGAACATCGGCGCCCAGGGCAGGTCGAACAGCGCCAGCAGCACCGGCGAGGAGATCAGCCGCTGGATCGATTCCAGATCCGACAGCCCCGCCTGCGAGGCCGAGGCGTTGCCGCTGGCCGCGCCTTCCTGAAGCGCCGCGCCGAAGACCCGCACCTCCAGCCGGTCGTGGAACCGCGCGGCCAGCCGCGCCATCACCCGGTTGCGGGCCAGATCCAGCAGCCCCATCATCAGGAACAGGAACGCCACCAGCACGAACAGCGCCGCCAGCGTCTCGACCGAGCGGCTGCCCAGAACGCGGTCATAGACCTGCATCATGAACAGCGGGCCGGTCAGGTTCAGAAGGTTCACCGCCGCCGAGAACAGCGCCACCCAGAACAGCAGATGCCACCCCGCCGACCGGGCCGAACGAAGCTCCCGCAGACCGTCTTGTGATGTCTGGACCATGTTTTCTCGATGCCTTGCACTGTCATCCGGCAGGCGACTCGCCCGCCGTTCAGGTCGTCGCCGCCTGAAAGCGAAGACGGGTGTTTATCGGCCGCCGCGGCGCCACCGCAACGGGGCGGTCGGGCGGGCGGCGATTTCCAGCCGTTCGCGGCCTGCGGCGTTGATTCCCCGGTGATTTTCCTTGCCGATCCCGTTCCTTTCCCTGCTGCGCCCTTGCTGCGTGGGGGCCGGGCGGGGTCACATCCGCGTCAGCCGAGGCCCCGCGCCCGATTCCGCGACTCGCTTCATGACTGTATCATCATGGCCGGATGAAGATTTGATGAAGGATTGACGGCAGCGGCCGGCGCGGCGCAGGCTTGATGGACTCGGGCCGCGCAGGGGAGGTCTTCCGCAGGGAGGGAAAGCGGCATGACACTGGCGGACATGGACCGGGCGCCGGCTGGCGGGCGAAGGGGCACGGGATCGGCCGCATGACGCCGGGAATCCGGCTTTCGCAGGTGGACGCCATCCTCGGGCGGGGCTTCCTGATCGTGCTGCTGCTCAGCCTCGCCGGCAGCGCGCTGACCTACGGCACCGGCAACGCCATGCTGCACAGGATCGCCGGGCTGCTTCTGTTCGAGGAAGAGGGGAACCTGCCCACGCTGTTCAACTTCGCGCTGCTGGCGGCGAACATGGCCGCGCTGGGGATGGTGGCGCTGTTCGCCTTTGGCGGGCGCAGCAGATGGCGCTGGCACTGGCTTTTCCTGTCCGGGTTCTTCCTGCTCATGACCTATGACGAGGCGGCGCAGGTGCATGAGCGGCTCAACGGCGTGATGGCGCGGGTGGTCGAGGCCGACGGCTATCTGGGCTTCGCCTGGGTCGTTCCGGCGCTGGCGCTGGTGGTGGTGCTGGGGGTGGCGTTCAGCCGGTTCCTGCTGGCCCTGCCGCGGCGCAGCGCGGGGCTGTTCCTGCTGGCGGGCGCGATCTTCGTGGGCGGCGCGGTCGGGGTCGAGATGCTGGGCGCGGACCACTGGACGCGGCATGGCTGGGACAACGCCGCCTACAGCCTGCTGGCCACGCTGGAGGAATCGCTGGAGATGACGGGGCTGATGGTCCTTCTGCACGCGACCCTGGGCGTGCTGGCCGGGCCGGGCGGCGTCCTGCGCTTCGCGATCCGGGGAGGGCCGCCGGACCTGAGGGAGCCTGACGGAGCGGCCTGACGGGGAATTTCGCGGGGCAGGGGCCTGCGGTTACTCGGACAGGATACGCTCCAGCGTGTCGCGCACCGGCTTGGGGCGGCCGTCCTCGGCCATCAGGCCGAACCAGTCCTCGGCGTCGTCGGGATCGGTGCCGAGGTCGCGGTAGCTGTACCAGAACAGCGGCCCGATCCACGGCGTCTCCCGCGCCAGCCGCACGCCCGAGGCCAGCAGCTCGGCCTGCCGCGCCTCGGAGACGCCGCCCTCCTCCTCGTTGGTCGGGGCGCCGTATTCGGTGATCCAGATCCGCATGTCCTGATCGCCATGCGCGGCCATCACGTCGCGGATCGGCCCCGCCATCATCCCCCAGGAACTGCGCCGCGCGCCGATGTCGGGCAGATCGTCGCCCGTATAGGGGTGAAACCCGACCGCATCGAACGACCCGCCCGCGCCCGCCTCGTAGACGGCGTTCAGGAACTCGGCCGCGGCCATCGCCCTGCCGCCGCGGTCGGTCGAGCTCGCCGCCGCCAGCCCGCCGAGGATGATCGTCGCCTGCGGATCGGCCGCCCGGATCGCGGGGGCCGCCGCCTTCAGCAGCATGGCATAGGCCGCCGGATCGGGGCGGGGCGGGAAGGGACCTTTCAGGTTCGGCTCGTTCCAGATTTCCCAGACATGGATGCCGCGCGGGGCGTAGCGGCGCACCGCCTCGGACATGAAGCGGCCGAAGGCGCCGGGATCGGTGGGGGGCGTGATCTGCTCGGGCGTTTCCCACGCCCATTCCGGCGTCGAGCCGACGACCGGCAGGACCGAGATCCCGAAGGACGCCGCCGTATCGACGATGCGGTCCATCTCGGACCAGTCGAAGCTGTCCGGCCCGTCCTGCTGCACCGTTTCCCAGTTGAGATCGGTGCGCAGCCAGCGCACCCCCATCGCCCTGTAATCCGCGAACTCGTCCCGCAGATCGAAACTGTCCTGCCAGCGCAATGCGTCCAGCCCCACGGCAAGGCCCAGTGTATCGGCTGGAATGGCGGGCTGCGCGGCGGCCGCCCCGAAGCCCGCCGCGCCAAAGCTCAGCGCAAATGCGGCCAGACCGGCGGCGGCGGTTTCCCGCAGGCGCGGGGGGAAACGCGTAAAAGGCGAATTGACCGAATTGGAAATCAACCCGGGAATGAATCGGAATCGGGAGGGCGGGGTTTTCATGGGCAATCCTGCGTGGCGGCCGGGCAAACGGTTATGTGATTCCGGGAAAGGCGATACCAGCCTTTGGTTTTCTTGTGATATGGAGTCCGCCCCGATACCAGACACCAGACGAGAAGAACGCAAGACACCTATGGTCAGAATCTGGATCGGAGCATCGACTGCGGACGCGGTCCTGCGGCTTGTGGCGCAGATGGCCAGCACGATGGTCGTCGCCCGCATCCTGTCGCCGGCCGAATTCGGCGTGGCGACGCTGGTCCTGGCCGTCAGCACGATCATGGGCGCGTTCATCGGCCTGCCGTTCGAGGAATCGCTGAGCCAACGGAAGCGGCTTTACACCTCGCATCTGGAAACGGCGCTGTTCGCCTCGATGGTGCTGACGGGGATCGCGGTGGGGCTGTCCGTGGTGCTTGGCCCGCTGATCGAGCGTCTGGCGGACGCGCCGGGCTTTGCCGTCTATCTGATCGTCTCCAGCTTGCTGCTGCTGTGGCAGGGACCGGCCTCGGTCTCGCGGGCGGTGGCGCGGCGCTCGCGGCGCTTCGTCGAGATTTCCACCTGCCAGGCGGGCAGCACGGTCATCGCCTCGGCCCTTGCGGTGCTGGCGGCGCTGGCGGGGTGGGGGGTCTGGTCGCTGCTGCTGCAACGGCTGCTGCCGAACGTGCTTTACCCGATGCTGGCGGCGCTGTTCCTGTGGTGGCGCGGGCAGCGGATCTGGATCCCCGTGCGCTGGCACGCGCAGCGGTTCCGGGATATCTTCCGCTTCTCGTGGCTGTTCCTTGCCGATGTGGGCGTCACCTCGGCGGCCCCTGCGGTGCTGGCGTTCATGGTCAACGCGGTCTTCGGGGCGACGACGCTCGGCCAGCTGAACATCGCGCTGCGGATCGTCGATCCGCTGCGCAACGCGCTGATGAGCGTGGGGCACAACATCGCCTTCTCGGTGCTGGTGCGGTTGCAGGAGGACGTGCCGCGGCTGGTCCGCACGGCGGGCGACATCAGCGCGGGCGTCGCGGTGGCGGCGGTCCCGGCCTTCGTCGGGCTGGCGGTCAGCGCGCCGGTGCTGCTGCCGCTGCTGGTCGGGCCGGGCTGGGAACTGGCCGTGCCGGTGTCGCGGATCCTGTGCCTGTCGGTGGCGCTGTCGCTGCCCTACCGCTTCTACTACTCGGGCTATTCGGCGCTCGGCCGGCCGGAATACGGGCTGGTCGGCAGCGGCGTGGCGCTGGTCTGCATGGTCGCCGGCTTCGCCGTGGCCGCCTGGCTGGACGGCCATTACGCCGTGCCCGCCGCCTTCTCGATCTACGAGATCGCGACCGTCGCCGTCGCCCTGATCTTCGCGCGGATGCTGGCCCGCGGCGGCGCGGGGGCGGCGCTGCTGCGGATGGGGCGGGTCTGGCTGGCGGCGACGGTCATGGCGGGCGTCATTGCCGCATTGTATTTCCGCGGCGGAGTGCCGAACATCACCCCGACCAACCTGCTGCTCATCATCCTGACGGGGGTGATCGTCTATCCTGCCGCCCTGATGGTCACGTGCAGGCCATGTCTTCAGAGCTTCGTGTCCCTGCTTCGCAACCGGTAACCAGTCATGATCGTTTTCGTCGCCACAACCGAGCATCAGTACACCGTCCGCGACGTCCTCGAGACGCGCGACCATGCCCTGCACGGGCGGCTGGTGATCCTCAGCCATGAGGAACTGCTGTCATCCCCGCGCCTGCCCCGCGCCACCTATGTGCTGGCCGATCTGGAGCGGCTGGACGAAGGCGGGCGGGCGCGCCTGATCCGCCGGGTCGAGGCGCTGCGGCGGGCCTGCCCCGGCTGCGAGGTGCTGAACCTGCCGGCCCGGATCGGGAACCGGCTGGACATCATGCGGCGGCTGCACGAGGCGGGGGTCAACGACTTCCGCATGCTGCCGCTGGACACCCCGGCCGAGGCGTTCCGCTATCCGGTGTTCCTGCGCCGGCTGGACGACCACGAGGGGCCGAAGTCCGACCTGCTGGACTCGGCTCAGGCGCTGCGGGACGCCATCGCGGCGCTCGACCCGGCCGAGCGGGAGGGCTTCGCCGTCACCGAATACATCGACGCGCGCAACGATCTCGGCCTGCATGAAAAGCGGTCCTATACCCGCGTGGGCGACCGGCTGTTCCCGGCGGCGCTGGACCAGAGCCGCGCGTGGGTCTGCAAGGGCGAGCACAGCGACCCCAACGGCGTCCCCGCCGCCGAGCGGGAACTGGCGTTCCTGAAGGGGAACGAGGACCGCGAGGCGCTGCGGGCGGCCTTTGACGCGGCGGGCATCCAGTATGGCCGCGCCGATTACGCCGTGGTGGGCGGCAAGCCGCAGATATTCGAGATCAACACCAACCCCTATGTGGACGCGCCCGAGCGGGTGCCCGCCCGCGCCCGCGCCGCGGCCGAGCAGATCGCGGGCGCATGGCTCGCCGCGCTGGAGGCGCTGGCCGACGGCGCGGAGGGCGCGCGGGGGGATTGGGTGGAGGTCGGCGGCGTGACGGGGGGCCGCGCGGGGCGCGGGTTCTCGCGCCGCAACCTGGCGCGATCGGCCTTGCGGAGCATGCGCCAGCTTCACAACGAGACGACCGCCATGCGCTGGCTGCGCCGCTTCCGGCTGATCTAAGACGGCGGGTCCGGCCCGCGGGCAGAAGGGGGCTCCGCCCCCGTCCTTCGGACTCCCCCGGGATATTTGGGGCCGCCCGAACGCGGGCGCTCCAAACTCTAACGCCGGAGTTCTGGCTTTCCGAGTCATGCCCTGGACGCGGGTTCAGAATGCCGGCGTCCCGAGTTCTGTCCTGCGTGTCATTCGGGCGGCTGAAAATATCCCGGGGGAGTCCGAAGGACGGGGCAGCGCCCCCTTGCTGCGCTTCTAGTCCCGGAACGGGTTGACGATCCGCAGGCGGCCTTCGACCAGCATGTCGTGCTGCATGTCCTCGGACAGCAGCCGCTCGCAGCCGCTCGTCAGCGCGGCGGAGACGATCATCGCGTCGTAGACGGAAAAGCCGTAGCGCTCGCCGAGGGCCAGGCCGACGCGGTGGATTTCGGCGGTCAGGTCGATGACCTCGCACAGCTCGCGCACGCCGCCGAGGAAATCGCCCGCCTCGCGCCACGACATCCCGGCCTTGCGGATGCAGTTGGCCAGCGTCTCGTTCAGCACCTGCACGCTGATCCGCCCGCCCTGCGCCAGCAGCGCCGCCGCCCGGTCGGCCTTGGGGCCGTCGTCGAGCAGGTAGAGGATGACGTTGGTGTCGAGGAAGTCAGCGCGCATTCATGTCGTCGCGGGGGCGCGTGTTGGCCTCGTCGCGGGTCAGTCTGCGCGCGGCGGGCAGGCGGCCGCGGAAGCGGCGCAGATCGGCCAGCACCTCCTCGGCCGAGGGGCGGCGGCTGATGGCAAGGCGGCTCTCGGCCCGCTCCAGCTCGATCTGGTCGCCCTCCTTCAGGCCCAGTTCGCGGACCAGTTCGGCGGGCAGGCGGACGGCGAGCGAGTTGCCCCATTTCGCGACCTGCATGATGTGATCCTCCGGTGCGGATATACGTTTGAAGAATGTATATCATGGCCCGGCGCGGATCAAGGGACAGGCGGCGGTGGCCGCCGCCTGCCGCGGGACGGGTCAGGCCCAGTCGAGTTCGTTCGTGGCGGGCACCAGCGGGCCAAGATCGGGCAGGCCCGAGTTCGTCAGTTCCGCCGGGCCGTCCAGCTCGCCGATCGCCAGCCCGGCCGGGAACGGGACCGAGCCGAAGCCGCCGCCGGGGCCGAAGCTGCCGTCGCCCTCGCCCAGCAGGGAATAGACCTCGGTGCTGAGGCGGCCGGTATAGAAGACCGCCGCGATGTCCAGATCGCCGTCGCCGTCCAGATCCGCCAGCGCCAGCGGCCCGGTGGCCATGGGGAATCCGTAGACCTCGTAATCCTCGCCGCCGTCGAAGCCGCCCTGACCGTCGCCGAGGCGCACGCTCACGGTCGGGGCCGCGTCCGCGCCCCCCGCCCCGTCATGGGAGGTCACGAGATCCAGCGCCCCATCCCCGTTCACGTCGCCGAGCGCCACGTCGGAGCCGCGCGTATCGACCGCCGTGCCCGTCGCGGCAAAGCCGCCGTCGCCGGTGCCCAGATGCACCGAGACCGAGGTTTCGCTGCCGACCACCAGATCGAGGCTGCCATCCCCGTCCAGATCCCCCAGCGCCAGCGCGCCGGGGCTGTCGCTCGCAAGCGAGGGCGCGGCGATGAAGCCGCCCTGACCGTCGCCGAGCCGCACCTGCACCGCGCCGCCGTCCCTGTCCGCGCTGACGAGATCGAGGTTCCCGTCGCCGTCCAGATCCCCCAGCAGCGCCGCGCCCGAGCCCGCCAGCGCCATATCGGCGCCGGGCACGAAGCCGCCCTGACCGTCGCTCAGGATCGCGGTCACGGTGCCGATCCCCCGCGCCACCATGTCGAGGGCGCCGTCCCCGTTCAGATCCCCCAGCGTCAGCGAGGTGAAATCCCCCGCCGCCACCGGGACGGGATCGCCGAAATCGCCGCTGCCGTCGTTCAGGCGCAGCTCGATCCCCCCGCCGATGGCGACGATATCCAGATCGCCGTCGCCGTCCATGTCGCCCAAGACGGGCGAGTAGATGACGGCCCCCAGCTCGGCCATGCGGTCCTCTCCGCCCTGGCCATCGCCGAAGTGGATGGCGCTCCCGGACAGCCCGCCGCCGACCACGAAGTCGAGCGCCGCCGGGACCGTCACGTCGCCCACCCGCACCGTGACGGCGGCGGTGTCCGTCAGCCCTGCGGCGTCGGTCACGCCAAGGGTGAAGCTGTGGCTCGCCTCGCGTTCATGATCCAGCGGGGCGGTGGCGGTGATGTTGCCGCTGGCGTCGACGGCGAAGGGCACGTCGTTGTCGCGGCTGGCGTCCTCGTTCTCGAGGATGGCGTAGGTCAGCGCGTCGCCGTCGGGATCGCTGGCCGGGGCGCTGCCGACCGCCGCGCCGGGGGCGTTGCTTTCGTCGATGGCGAACTCGAACGCATCCGCCGCGAAGGCGGGCGGGGCGTTGCGGGGCACGATCTCCACGTCCTCGGGGGTGAGCCGGTTCGTGCCGTCCGCCATGCGGATCAGGATCACGCCGTCCGGCCCGCGCGTGGTCGGGTCCATCACCTTGTAGTATTGCAGGTCGCGCTGGCCGAAGGCGTGGCCGGCGAATTGCAGCGTAGTGCCGGCGCCGAAGCCTTCCAGCCGGATCACATCCTGCTGGCCGCTGCCGTTGGTGCCCGCGCCGTGGAAGTCCAGCACGGTATCGACGAGGCCGAGATGGCCGTTGCCGAAGCCGCGCGTCAGGGCCATGTCGCCGGGGGCGAAGACGAAGCTGTCGTTGCCGCGCCCGCCGGCGGCGGTGTCGATGCCCCGCCCGCCGCGGAGATCGTCATCCCCCCGGTTGCCGAACAGCGCGTCGGGGCCGCGCCCGCCGAGCAGCCGGTCGGCGAAGCGCGAGCCCAGCACCAGGTCTGGGCCGCCGCCCGCGTCGAACTCGACGCCGCGGGAATGGTCGCGGAAATCATGGATCGCCTGCCGGAACTGGCCAAAGCGTGAATTGGACATGGGAATAATCCTGCTGTCTGTGCCGGGCGGCCTTGGCGGCCTGCCGGGCGGCTGATGTGAGGTCGTTCCAGACGGCCCCGCAAAGGGCCGGTTCGTTCCTCGGATCAGGCCTGCCGCTGGTCCGGGCGCCCGAAGGGGCCGGAAGCGCGCAGGACACGGGCATCACCCGCCCGCAGACCGCCACGCGGCCCGCCGGGCTGTTCGTGCATGGGTTGCCCAAGACGGATGATCGCAACGGACAGGGCGGGAATCAAGGATATTGGGCGTCATTTTCGACGCTCTGCGGGCGAGATCCGCGATGCCGACAGCCAGATGGTGAGGAACAAGGCCGTCTACATCGCCCTGGGCGTTACCCACGGGGGCGAGCGCGAGGTTCTTGGGCTTTGGATCGCCGACAACGAAGGCGCCAAGTTCTGGCTGTCGGTGATGAACAAGCTGCGAAACCAGGGCGTCCAAGACATCCTGATCGCGGTCGTCGACGGGCTGAAGGGCTTCCCGGAAGCCATCACCGCCGCCTTTCCCGAGACCACGGTCCTGTCCCATCCCGGATGATCACATAGGCGCTCGCCGGACCGCCCTCTTCATGGCAAGATCGATCCTGCGCGAGGTCCGGGAAGGGAGCCGACCATGCTGATCTCTCTGCACAAGCAGGCGACGACGACACCGAAGATCCGTGCGGCGATCCAGGCGAGCGCGGAGCCTGCCTGGATGGTTGCCGAACGCTACCATCTCCGAGCAGACGGTCTGGAAATGGCGCAAGCGCGACAGCGTCCTTGACCGCAGCCACACCCCGCATCGGCTTCAGACCACGCTTGCGCCGGTGCAGGAGGCCGTGGCCGTGGCGCTGCGCAAGTCCCTGCTGCTGCCGCTCGACGACCTGCTCTCGGTGGTGCGCGAGTTCCTGAACCCGAACGTCTCGCGCTCGGGGCTCGACCGCTGCCTGCGGCGGCACGGGGCGGGCAACCTGCGCGAGTTGAAGCCCGCCACGCCCCGGCCCGCGCACAAGCCCTTCAAGGCTTATGTGTCAACGGCCCTGAAACGGGATCCCCAATCGGCGTTGAACAGGGGCTCTGACTCACTTTCGGTGCAGGCGCTCGTGGTCGTCGATAGTCTCTGGTTCCGGGCTGAGGGGAGTGAGGGATGGGTCGGAGCCGATTACCGGCGTCGTTGTTGCCGCCGGGCTTGATCATCGAGCATGTGCAGATAGACGATAGCAAGGTCGCGGCGACCCGCGCTCGCGTGAGATCGGATCGATCTGTCCGGATTGCGGCATGCAGTCGAGGCAGGTGCACAGCCGCTACGAGCGATCTGTTTCGGACCTCCCAGCCCATGGCCGGCGTGTCCGGATCAAGCTCACGGTCCGGCGGTTCCGGTCCAGCAACGCGTGCTGCCCGAGGGTGATCTTCGCTGAGCGGTTCTGGGATGAGATCGTCGCGCCCTACGCCCGCCGTACGGCGCGGCTGCAGACGATCGTCCACCATCTTGGCCTGGCGCTCGGCGGCCGGCCCGGCCAGGGCCTCGCCCGGCGGCTGCTGATGCCGGTGAGCAAGGACACGCTGTTGCGCGTGGTCCGGGCACGGGCGCCGAAAGCGAAGCCGGCCTCGCGGGTGATCGGCATCGACGACTGGGCGGGGAAACGCGGGCATCGTTACGGCACCGTCGTCTGCGACCTGGAGCGGCGCCAGATCGTCGACCTTCTTCCCGACCGCGAAGCGGCCACCGTCGAGGCGTGGCTGGCGGACCATCCCGCCGTCGAAATCGTCTCGCGCGACCGCGGCGGCGGTTACGGCCAGGCCGTCGCCCGCGCGGCACCGGTGGTGGTCCAGGTCGCCGATCGCTGGCACCTGATGGAGAACGCCAGCAGAGCCTTCCTCGACGTGGTGCGGCGATCGATGACGCCGATCCGCCAAGCGCTCGGCGCCCGGACAATCGACCCGGAACTGCTGACCTCGGCCGAGAGAGCTGGGTCGGGAAATCTGAACAGGGGGGTTGAGTGGATCATCCGCGCGACATCGGCATGATGCCGAGGAGCGAGGAGAGACCATGAGCAGACGACCGCGCCGGAACCACAGCCCGGCTTTCA
>NZ_JAHQZU010000021.1 GCF_019061185.1 Paracoccus sp. Z118 | reverse complement strand
GCGAAGCTCTGCGCGCCCGAGGAGGAGTGCTCGGATCAACTGTGAAGGACTGACCGCATGGAACGCAATATCGCCCAGATCGCCCTGTTCGCCGCGATGGTTGCGGCCCTGGGGGTGGTGCCGCCGATCACGCTGGGCTTCGGCGTGCCGATCTCCGCGCAGTCGATGGGCGCAATGCTGGCGGGGGTGGTGCTGGGGGCCCGCGGGGGGGCGGCGTCGATGGGGCTTTTCCTGCTGCTGGTGGCGCTCGGCCTGCCGCTGCTGTCGGGCGGTCGGGGCGGCCTGGGCGTCTTCGCCGCGCCCACGACCGGCTTTGCATTGGGCTTCATGCCGGCCGCCTTCGTGACCGGGCTGATCGTGGAACAGCCGCTGAATCGTCCGCGATCCATCATCGGTGATGAGGTCGGTGTGTGTAAGGCGAAGGTCGGGCATGTCAGAACATAAGAGGGAACGCGCCGCCCGATGCAATCCGTCAATCCGGCTGATCGATCAGCCGGAGCGCGCGCCATCCGGCAGCGGGCGCTGCAAGGCGCGGGCCTCCTTCACGGAGTGGTCAGCCATGCCCCCCATTCGCTAGGCTGAGTGAGGATCACCGGCATGGCCTTCGAGTGGAGCGGCGCGACCTCTTGCGGACTGAGCGCCAGGCTCGCGTCTCAATCCCCGCGAAGAAGGCGGGCAGTCGTCGTCAGACGCGTCTAAGCTGCTTCTGGTGCGGTGGAAATCGGGATAATTTCGGCCTGCTTGTCGGCACCTCGATATACGCTGCATCAAAGGCGCCCAGCATGCTTTCATGCAAGGGTTAGCGGTCTATACGTCGATCTGCAGGGATCGGAGCTCGATGTTGATCAACTCCGGGAATGGGGACTGACACTGGATCAGGTGGCTCATCGTGGCAAGGTGGCGATTCGGGCGTCCAGTTGAAAACGGCGCGCTAGCGTTCGGACGCTGTCTTACCGGCATTCCCCGGGTCCTAAGGCGACTGCTCACGCCCACCATACCGGACGTTCCGCGATCTCGAGGACCGCGTCGAGGCGCGGGTTCTTGTCTTCCAGAAAACGCGCGGACCCCCACGAACCCCATTGGTCAGGCGTTCGGAAGTCGCCGAAGTCCATATGCGGACCTTCGCCGAACCTTTCCCAATGGTCTGCCCATGCCCGGTAAAGTTCGCCCATCTCTGCGCTGTAGCTGAAGCCCGCCATCCATGGCGTCAGGATGGTCAGGTCTTCGTCCGGCACCGCCACCGAGAAGCTGTGGTGGACGTGGCTCGCGCCCTCGTAGGCAACCATCCGCAAGTTGGGATTGGCTGTCTTGATCGCCCGTTTCTGCGCCTGCAGGAACCCCTCCATGTCGGGGATGGAACCGGGATAGCCCTCGGTCAGCAATCGGTCGCGCAACCAGCGCCGCGCCGCCATGGGGTCACGGTTGATCTGCCCGAGAAGATCGGCCCGCAGGCGCGCATTGCCCATCTCCGCGCCGCCGAAATAGGTGGCGATTGCAACCTCATCGACAACTTCTCTTGCCGCAGGAATGAAGCCCCTGGCCGAGTTCAGCATGTAGCTGGTGCCCCAGTCGTTCACCGCCTGAACGGCGAGAACCGTCACCAACCGGGGCCCGGGTCCCGATACCCTGGCCCATTCTTCCTGCCAGCGCCGGGCAAGAAGCGTCTGGGCATAGGCGCTGTATCCCCAGTAATCTTCCTTCCCCCACTCTTCCTGCGAGCGCCACACGAGCCAGTGGAAGGCCCTGAAGGACGCGTTCCACATCTCGTTGGACTTCTCGGCCCGCGCTTCCAGCGAGGGATCGAGACTGTCACGGACGAGGGCGGCCGCCCTGCGCTCGTAGTCCTCATCCGCGATGTGGGGAATGTTGACCCACAGGTTCGCTCCGGCATCGTTCGCCAGCCGCACCTGAACCTCCAGCGGCACACCCCGCAGCGTGTAGGTGATGTCGGTGGGCAGAGGGCGTTGGTCCCACTTGCCGAACCACGGATGCGTGGCTTCGGGGCCGGGGCCGCTCCAGCCGTCGTCAAGATTCATCCTGCCCCAGTCCATGGCCCGGATGAGGCCCGCCTTGCGGATGCGCGCAAGGTAGTCGGGATGGAACACCTCGCCCGCGTCCAGCCGCGCGACATGCTCCTCGCGGCAGATGCGCCAGTTGCGCGGGTGATTGCCTGCCGTGAGCGCGGACAGGCGGATGGCCAAAAACGAGCCGTCGGCGTCGAAGACGATCCTGCCGGGCTCGTTGGACACGACAGTGCCGCCCATGGGAACGCTGAAGTCACCCTCGCCATCGTAGCGAAAGATGTAGCGCCCGGCGATATGGGGGCGCACGGGAAGGTATCCGCCCCAGTCCCAGATCATCTCGATATAGGGGCTGGGAATGTCCGGGGGGATGCGCGTGGCGTAACCGTCCTCGTCCAGCACGCCGTCACGCCGCAGCTGCTCGTGATCGCGGTTCCCCGCTCCGAAACCGCCTGCGATGAGGCCACGCGCGAACTTGGCGATGTTCAGGAAGGGCCTGCCGCTGTTCCAGTCGTCCAGGCCACTGAGATTCAACGCAAGCGCCCGTTGCCGGGCGGGCTTTACGCCGGGACTGACGGGCGGCCCGTCCGCTCCTGGCCAAGCAGTGACGCTGCCGCTCCAGGTTGCCGTCGCGCGACACGCAGCGGCCGCCGCCAGCGTAAATGCAAGGGCGGTCCGGCGAGTGATGGCGGTCTTGGTCACGATCTTACCCTCCTCCTTTGCCAGCACCGCGGCCTCCGCTCCTGAGATGGCAAGGGTGTTGATTTCCACCCGGAACTGAGAGGTGGTTCGGTTTGTCTGAACAGGTCGCGGGCGTTTTCCAAATGTTTTTTCGCCTTGGTTATGCCGCCGTCGCTTCAGGCGTCCTGCGCCGCGAAGAAATGAACGCGGCGGTCCGGGCCCTTGCGAACAAAGGCGTGCCGATCAAGCAGATCGTCGTGCGGACGGGCTGCAGCCGGCAGACCGTCCGGCGCATCCTGCGCATCCTGCGCAACGAGCGCGACGATGTCTTCCGCGTCCGCGCAAGCTCGCTCGAGCCTTGGCTCGTCCTGCTCGACGAAGCCTGGTCGGGCGGCGGCCGGAGTGGCGCCGAGCTCTGGCGGCGTCTCCGAAGTGAGGGTTTCGCGGCCTTCGGGTGCTCCGGCCGTCCCGCCACCAGGGACGGTGGCCGCAAGAACATACCCTGCCAATTCAGTGTCGGCGTCTTCCGCGGCTGCATGTTGATCGGAAAGGAGACGGCTGGAACAGTTTATCCCTCCGGGTGACCGGGATACTACCCCTCGGTGTGACTGACTGGCTCCGGTGACCTGCCTTGTGGTCGCCGCCGGACCTTTCCTCGCTCGCTCTGTGCCTGCGCTCCTCGGGCCCTGCAAACGTCATTGTGGATAACCGAACGAATTCTTCTGACTTTTCAGAAAGGGTGCATATTTTTCCTGTCGCGATAGTCCCAACAGGAGAGAAGCGCGACGATGTCGACCCCTACCCCGAAGATCAGCTTGGCGCAGCTCAAAGCGATGCGCCATGCGCTCGAGACGCTGACGCCGAAGCCCAAGGCCGCGTATACGAGCCGCGAGGTCATCACCGCCATGGCGCAAGAGATTCGCCGCGCCCGTGCCGAGCTCGGCTACAGCCTCGAGGACTTGGCCGAGATGCTGCAGCCGCACGGGCTGGCGATCCGCCCGAGCACCCTGCAGGGCTATCTCCGCGCGCTCGAGAAGGAGGCCGATGCTGCCAAGGCGAAGGCTGCCGCGCAGCCGCCGCGCCGGGCGCGGGTCAGGCGCAGCGCGCCGGCGGCCGCGCCTGTCGTTCAGGGCAGGTCCGCGACGATCGTGTTGGAAGACCTGCCTGAGCTGAGTGATGAAGACCACGGCACCCGTCCGCGCGCGGCGGAGCCGGCGCATGGCTAGAGCGGGCGACGGGACGCCGCGGTCGTCGACGCGGCAGCGCAGCCGGATCCTGCGGGCGCGGGTCACGCCTGCCGAGGAAAGCCGCATCCGGGCGGCCGCGCGCAGGCGCGGTTATCGGAGCGTGGCGGATTACATCCGGGATCGCGCACTGGATGACGCAGCCCCGATGCGCATGCCGGCCGCGGTGATCGGTGAGCTCGGGATCCTCGGCGGGATCATGACGGAAACCGCCGACCTGCTGCAGAAGGCGGGCAAGAAAGACTACGCGCAGCGCTGCCGCGCGGCGTCGCAGCGCATCAACCGGCTGCAGCGCATGTTGATGGAGGACGAGGATGCTGGCGAAGGTGATCACGCCCCGGCGCCGCCCCCCGCGCGCTGAAACCGGCTTCGCGAAGCGCGTCGCCTATGCCTGCCACAAGGCCACGGCGATCGCGCTCGGCAATCTGGCGGGCGGCTGGACCGATGCAGCGTTCCAGATGCAAGCCGTCGCACGCATGAATAAACGCCTGCAGAGGCGATGCTATCACATGGTGCTGTCCTGGGGAGATGGAGAAAACCCCACGGATGAGGCGGCGCTTGCCGCGGCAAAGGGCGTGCTGCGCGAGATGGGATGGCAGGGGCATCAGCATGTGCTCGCGGTGCATCGGGACCGGCGCAACGTCCATGTGCATGTCGTGCTCAACCGGGTGAATCCGCTTACCGGGAAGGCTTGCTCGATCAGTCACGATTATGCACGGCTCGAACGGGCCTGCCGGGTGATCGAACGGGCGTTCGGCTGGCCTCCGGATCGCGGCCGCTTCCTGCCGCGGCTGGTGAATGGTGAACTGGTGCTGGTGCCCCGGCCGAAGGCCTATTGGGACGCGAGGCGCGTGGCCCGCGCCGAAGGGTTGCGCCCCGATCCGCGGGGTGTGAGGGGCGCCGAACGTCGCACCGGCGTGGCGCCCCTGCGCGACCGGCTGCCGGCGCGCGTGATCAGTCAGGCGCGCAAGGTAATCGAGCAGGCCGCGGGCTGGGCTGCGCTCCATGCGGGGCTGCTCGACATCGGCCTGCGCTACCTCCGTCATGGTCCGGGCGCGCGGATCGCCGAGGTGGCAGGACGCGGCTGGATGCCGGCCTCTCATCTCGGATCGGCCTTCGGGCTGCGTCGTCTCTGTGCCCGGCTGGGACGGTTCCAGCCCGGACCGCCACCGGCTCCTGCTGCGCCGGGCGCACAATCCCCTGCGGCGGCGCGCGCACGGCAGCGCCATGCAGCGCAGCGTGCAGAGCGGCGCGACCGGTATGCGGAGCTGCGGCAGCGGCAGAAGAAGCGGGCGGTCGATCTCGGCGCCCTGCTGCGTGGTCTGGATCGGACGGTCGCTGCCGCCTTCCGGCTGGTGCTGGCCGAGGACCAGCGGGCAGCCCGGGCGAAGCTCTGCGCGACGCCCCTGCCCCGCCTGGGGGACTACGGGATTTCCCCGCCCGACGTCGAGGCGCTCGCACGGCGCGAAGAGCAGCGCCGCCGCCACCGGCATCTTCTGCGCGAAGAGCGCGTCAGGAAAGCGGGCGGCCGGATCATGACCGCGGCGCTGGATCACACCCGGGCGCGTCAGCTGTGGCAGCGGGCAAGCTGGCGTGCGGCGGTGGCAGAGATCGACGCCGACACGGTGCCCTCGGTGCTGCGCATCGGACCCGAGCGCCTGCTCTTCCCGCGTCTTGATCCCGGCGGCGCCATGCTCGGCTATGACCTCCTGATCGAGAGCGAAGGTCGCCTCGTTGCGCGTCCGATTTCCGGGCAGAATCTGGCCCTCGCCATGTTGGGCCCGCACGACGCTACACGCTGTGCGGTCACGAGTGATGTCGCAACGGCGGCGATGCTGTCCGCTGAATACCCCGAGCTTCTGATCATCGCCGCGGCACCCTCGCTCTCGCGGCGGACCGCGCAACAGCTCACCTCGGTGGTCGGCAGGCGCCCGCTCGATGTTGTCTGCCGCAGCGCCGATGATGCCGGCTTTGCTGCCCAGGTCACCGCGCGTGTGCCGCATGCCATGCGGCTGCAGCCAGCCGAGCCAGCACCTTCCGCCCAGATAGATGAACATGTTGATGCGGAAGGCCGCACGGCGCCGCACCTTCCAGGCCCGCCTGCCACCAGCTGCAACGGCGATGCCGAGGAGCCTCCCGAGCCCTGCCTCGACGACGTGGAGCCCGACCTCTCTCCCTGGTTGTCCACATAAAACTGCGCTCCGCACCCCGGAACAGGCACTCTTCCCCTGAAAAGACGCTCGCACGGGTATAGAATGCCCAGCACGGAAAGAATTCCGGCCCCTCCCCGACAAGCTTTGATGAATGCCCGGCCCGGGCGCGGAAAGGAATGGCCTGAACATGACGATCCACCACCACATGCAGGAGATCGGCCTGCCGCATGTCCGCGACCCGGACGCGCTGTGCTGCACTTTTGTGATGGGTATTCTGCCCCAGCAGGAAACTCCTGCCTCAGGTGACGAACCTGCATCCAGCCCCGAGCGCCTCGCTCCGGCCGTCCCCGTCCAACAGTCCAACGGTCCGACTGCCCGCGCGGCTGGGACACTGGACCCCGACCTGTCGGACGGCGCTTTCTCTCTCGATGGACAGCCCTATGCGCAGATGGGCGGCGGTGTTGGCGAAGCTGCGGCCGCCGAGAGCAGAGAGGATCCTGACCTGCGGCGCTTCTATGACGATCTGCACCTCACGTTGCCGCCGGGCTTTCTTCTCGATGAGGAAGTTCCTTGTATCAAGGATGACAAGGGCCAGAAGATATCGGCACCGATCCGGGTCGTCTCCCACGCCCGCCGCGCCGACGGAACCGGATGGATGTTGGAGATCGAACTTCTGGACGGCAACTTCCAGCTGCAGAGATTGTCGCTGTCGCGCGCGGACCTGCACTGCAAGCCACGCGTGGTCCTGTCGATGCTGGCGGATCGCGGCTTTCGCATCTTCTGCCTGCCGGAAGCGGTTCCTGTCTTCCTGCAGCTGTGGGAGCACGTTCCCCGCAGCCTTAGAGCCGAGCATCCCGGCTGGTTCGAGAACCCTGCCGGGCCGGTCTGCTACCTGCGGCCTGACGGGTCCCGCCATGCCCCTGCCGATATCCAGAACGAGGTGTTCCTCGCCGGTCCGCGACGCAGCGCCCAGGATTGTGCCGGAAGCCTCGCCGGCTGGCAGGGCGAGGTCGCCGAGCGCGCGCTCGGCAATCCTGCGCTCATCTTCGCGATCTCCGCGGCGCTGGCCGGTCCGCTCCTGCGGATCGCGAGCCTCCAGACAGCCGGCTTCAACGTTCATGGTCCACGGGCGAGCGGCAAATCGCTGCTGCTGCATGTCGCGATGAGCTGCGCCGGGCATCCCGACCGGGTCATTCCCTGGCCTGCCGCCAGCACCGGCCTGCAACGGCTGAGCGCGGAAGCGCAGGACGGCCTCCTCGCCCTCGACGGCTACCCGCTGCAGCCGGACGGGCGTCAAGTGCGGACATTGTTGGCGCTCGGAGAAGATGCCGGGGCGGGGCGCGCCCTGTCCGAGCGCGATCCCGACGGGGGCCAGCGCTGGCGGCGGGTGATCCTGTCGAGCTCGGAGATCCCGCTCGACGAGAGCCTGCGGCGCAGCAAGAAGGCGCCACCTGCGGCGCTGCTGCGCCGCATGATCGATCTTCCGGCGGATACCGGTGCGCATGGGCTGATCGAGGTCCTCCACGGAGCACCGGATGGCGCCAGCTTCGCTCGCACAATGGAATTGGCGCTGCGCCGGCATCACGGCCATCTCCTCCCGGCCTTCCTCGACCAGCTGGTGGAGGGAATCGACCTCCATTCGGCATCCCTGACAGCAGAGTTGCCCGTGCTAGCCGGAGAAATCCGGGACCACTGCGCGCGGACCGCGCCGCTTTCGCCCGCAGCGCAGCCTGCCGGCGCCGAGCGCTTCGCTCTGGTCGGCTACGCCGGTGAGATGGCAATCGGCTTCGGTCTGCTGCCCTGGCCCACGGGCACGGCCCATGACGCGGCCCTGCAGTTGGCCGGCCGGGCCCACCACGCCTGCCCGACCGATGGCTGGGACGGCGCCAATGCCGTCGTGGAGATCCGCGGCTTCATCGACCGCCATGCCGGACGGATCATCGATCTCGAGGCCGAGCCCGCGCCAGAGAGCGTTCCAGATCCCGTCGGGTGGCAGGATCGCGAGCACGTCTATCTCCGCAGCGAGCCGGTGCGAGATGAGGTGGCAGACCTCGACGCCATGCTGGCGGCGATCGATGAGATACTCGTGCCTGGGGGCGAAGCCCGCTCGCGGCAATACCGAATGCCCGCGTCCAAGGTCGCCGACCGGCCTCGCGTCTATCGCCTCGCCAAGGCAGGCCTCGACTAGAAAGTCCAATAGGTTACCCGGCTGCCGGCACTCCCACACCGGCGGCACATCAGGGCGTCTCCCAGCCCGAGCGAGTTCCCATCGTGATAGCCTGCGCCGCTGGTCAGCGAAACAGCCAAGGGGCCCTTCGCGGTCCAGACCGGAGCAATCTCGGATTCGGGGAGATGTAGCGGGCGATCGACCTGCAGGGCGCGCTGGCGGGTCTGCTCTGCCTGGCGACCGGCCAGCCGCTCCAGAAGGTGACGGCGAGCGGGCATGCGAACGCGGCCTCGGGCGTGAGCCACGAAGCCGTTGATATAATTGAAGAACTACTGTTGTTTGCGGGGACGGGATGCCATCCGCGGGCCATCATAAGAAAAAACCGCCGGCCCTTTCCCTCAACTCGCGGGTAGCTGACGGAAAGGTCCGGCGATATCCCCCGGCGCCGCGTCGGGCGCCGGGGAGGGTCGGCGTTCGGGATCAGCTTCCTTCGCCGGTGCTGACCGTGTCGAAGAACAGGTCGCGCCAGTCGTCGGTGTCTTCCTGGATCAGGCCCACCCGCGCCATGTAGTTGACATAGGGCAGCAGCCGCTGGGGTTCGGTGGTCCAGGTCGTCTGCTCGTCCGTGATCAGCGCGACGATCTCCTCGTGCGTCATGGGCGAGGATTCGGCCTCGGCCCAGATCCGGGCGGCTTCCTCGGGGTTGGCCTTGATGAACTCGATGCTTTCGTTCAGCGCCGCCATGAAGACCTGCATGAACTCGGGGTTTTCCTCGACGAACTCGGCGCGGCTCCAGACCACGGTGAAGGTGTGCGGGCCGCCGAGGACGTCGTAGCTGTCCACGACCTTGCGGGCGCGTTCGTCCTTCATTTCCATGTTCTGGAACGGCGGTGCGCCGAAATGGGCGTTGATCTCGGACTGGCCGCCGAGCAGCGCGAGCTGCGCGTCGGGGTGGCCCATCGACACGGTGAAGGCGTCCAGATCGGCGTGATGCCCCTCCCCCAGATATTTCTCGGCCGCCATCTGAAGGGTGATGGCCTGGATCGAGGTCTTGACGGCGGGCAGCGCGATTTTGTCCGAACGGTCGAAATCGGCGAGTTCCGTGATCTCGGGATCGAAGGTGACGAGATGCAGCGGCATTGACACCAGCGCCGTGACGCCCTTTACCCGCATGTTGTTCTGCGTGCGCGCCCAGATCGTCAGCATGGGGGGCGTGCCGCCCGCGGCGAGGTCGAGGTTGCCCGACAGCAGCGCCTCGTTCATGCCCGAGCCGCCGGTGAAGCGCAGCCATTCCGCCTCGACTTCGATCCCGGCTTCGGCGGCGTGCTTTTCCAGCAGGCCCTGCTCCTCGATCAGCGTGAGCGGCAGGTAGCCGATGCCGAACTGCTTGGCGAGCCGGACCTTCATGGCCTCGGCGGACGCGGGCAACGCCGTCAGGCCGGCAAGCCCGAGGGCCACGACCGCCGAAAGAAAGCGTGTCTTCATCATATCCTCTTCCCTGTTGGCCGCCGTGGCGGCGTCTGTCGGCAGTTCCCCCCGCCTTCGGGCGGGGGGCTGCTCTTGTCGGTTCTCAGTTCTGGACGCCCCAGCGCTGGATCGTGCGGCGCTCGATCGTGCGGAAGACGAGGTTCTCGACCACCAGACCGATCAGGATCACGGTCAGCAGCCCGGCGAAGACCATCGGGATGTCCAGCATGTTCTTGTTCTCGAAGATGAACCAGCCCAGGCCGCCCGACCCCGAGGACACGCCGAACACCAGTTCCGCCGCGATCAGGGTCCGCCAGGCGAAGGCCCAGCCGATCTTGAGGCCGGTCAGGATCGACGGGAACGCCGCCGGGATCAGGATCTTGGTGATGAAGCCGACGCCCTTCAGCCCGTAGTTCCGCCCGACCATCTTCAGCGTCCTGGACACGCCGAGGAAACCCGAATGGGTGTTCAGCGCGATGGCCCAGGTCACCGAATGGACCAGCACGAAGATCAGGCTGGCATTGCCCAGCCCGAACCAGATCAGCGCCAGCGGCAGCAGCGCGATGGCGGGCAGCGGGTTGAACATCGAGGTCATCGTTTCCAGGAAGTCGGTCCCGATGCGCGAGGCGATGGCCAGCGCCGTCAGCACCGCGGCCAGCCCGATCCCGATGGCATAGCCGGTCAGCAGGACCTTGATGGAAACCCACGCCGCCGATGGCAGCGTGCCGTTCAGCACCGAGGTGAAGAACGCGCCCGCCGTCGCGGTGAAGGTCGGGAACAGCAGCTCGTTGTTCAGCGTGCGGCCGTAGATTTCCCAGATGCAGGCGAGGATGACCAGGATCGCCAGCTTGCGCAGCCACGGCTCGCGATACAGCATCTCGAAGGTGGAGAGCTTCTGATCGACGATCGTCAGCTCCTTCCCGTCCTCGACGTCGTTGTGGAAGATCTCGGGGCGCGTGCCGGCGGCCCGCTGGCCGAAGTCGATGGCGATGGCCTCAGACATGTTCAACCTCCTCCTCGGTTTCGTGGGCGAAGAGCGTCTCGTGGATGTAACGCTCCAGTTCTGCGGCTTCTTTCGGGTCGGTCGTGCTGTTGATCTCGGCCTTGACGCGGCCGGGATGGGGGGACAGCAGCAGGATGCGGTTGCCGATCTTGATCGCCTCGGCGATCGAGTGGGTGACGAACAGGACGGTGAACTGGGTCTCGTCCCACAGCTTCAGCAATTCGTCCTGCATCTTGCGCCGGGTCAGGGCGTCGAGCGCCGCGAAGGGCTCGTCCATCAGCAGGATGTCCGGCTCCATCGCCATGCCGCGGGCGATGGCCACGCGCTGCTTCATGCCGCCCGACAGCATGTGCGGGTGGCTGTCGGCGAACTTGGACAGCCCGACCTTGTCAACATAGTGCATGGCCTTTTCGTCGGCCTCGCGCTGCGACATGCGCTTGGCGCTTTGCAGCGCGAAGGCGACGTTCTGCCTGACCGTCTTCCACGGCAGAAGCTGGTCGAATTCCTGAAAGACCATCATGCGATCCGGTCCGGGCTCGGTGATCTTGCGGCCCTTGAGCCGCATCTCGCCCTCGGTCGGGGTCATGTAGCCCCCCACCGCCTTCTGAAGCGTGGATTTTCCGCACCCCGACGGGCCCAGAAGAATGAAGCGGTCGCTCTGATGCACGTCGAAGCTGACGCGATAGGTGGCGGTTATCAGATGCTGCGGCGTCTTGTACTGGAGCGTCACGCCCTCGACGGCAAGCAGCGGCTCATGTGGCTGCATGGTTCCTCCCTGGTGTCTGGCTAGGCGCACCGCCTCCCGAACGATGCGCAGTCATTGCTGGTCGTCCGCGGGTCAGGCCGGCACTGGTTGCCGAAAGCGCCTGTCGCGGACCCGGACGCCGGAAATCCCGGCACGCCTCCCCTCGTCGTCACGTCGTCACGTCGTCTTCCGGCACGGGCCGCCCGTTGGCTGGCGTTGTGCGTAAAGACCAAATTATCGGAAAGGTTTGTTTAATCAAATACAGTAATTCTAATAGTTATGTGAAGTTGTCCTTACATGAGGCGCAGACAGGCGCTTTTGTGGCGCTTTCAAGGGTTTGGCGCAAGGCACGATGTCGCAGGGGTGTCGCACCCCGCCGACGCGGCGTCGCCTGTAAGGCAAACTTACCATTGTCTTTAGAATTTAGGATTTTGTGTTAGACGATCTCGGGGGTAGTTGGATTGGAAAGTCCCAGCCAACAGGTGCGCTGTGAGCGAGAACACAAAGACGATGGAGGTTTCCGTCTGGCGCGGCGACGAGAATGGCGGCGCCTTCGAGACCTTCAAGGTGCCCGCCCTCGGCAGCCAGACCGTGCTGGATGTCGTGACGTGGATCCAGCAATCCGCCGATCCCACCCTGACCTATCGCTATGCGTGCCGCGTGGGGATGTGCGGGTCATGCGCCATGATGGTGAACGGAGAGCCGCGCTGGACCTGCCGGACCCATGTCAGCCGCGTGCTGGACGGCGACCGGCTGGAGATCGCGCCGCTGCGGAACCTGCCGGTCATCAAGGATCTGGCCGCCGACATGGATCCGTTCTTTGACAAATGGGTCAAGGCGGGCGGCGTTCACCGCCCCTCGCGCACGCGGGACGAGCCGATCCAGCAGGTCAACCCCGAGGCCCCCGCGCGGGTCGAGGCGAACAAGGGGATCGAGTGCATCAACTGCTCGGTCTGCTATGCGGCCTGCGACACGGTGGCCGGCAATCAGGATTATCTCGGCCCCGCCGCCCTGCAACGGGCCTGGACGCTGTATAACGACGAGAAGGTGCAGGACCGGGGCGCGATCCTCGATGCGGTCTCCGGCCCCGGCGGGTGCCTGAACTGCCACACGCAGGGAAGCTGCACCCGCTACTGCCCGAACGAGCTCGACCCCCTCAGCGCCATCGCGGGGCTGAAGCGCGCGGTCGCGACCTCCTTCTTTAAGAGGAGCGCCTGATGCTGAACCTTCGTCTCTACATGGCGCAGCGGCTCAGCGCGATGGTGATGGCGCCGCTGGTGCTGGGCCATATCGCGGTGATGATCTACGCGATTCAGGGCGGGCTTTCGACGGCCGAGATACTGGGCCGCACGCAGGGCAGCGCCCTGTGGCTGCTGTTCTACGGCAGCTTCGTCGTGGCCGTGTCGATCCACGCCGCCATCGGCCTGCGGGTGATCGTCCACGAGACGCTCGGCCTGCGCGGCCGGTGGCTGGAAATCTTCACCTGGGGCACGGGGATCGTGCTGCTGCTGATGGGGGCGCGCGCCGTGGCGGCCGTGACGATGCTGTGAAGATCAAGCCGCACCGCAAACATCCGCTCTGGCTGGCCTATATCCTGCACCGCATGTCCGGGCTGGGGCTGGCGCTGTTCCTGCCCGCGCATTTCTACGTGCTGGCGATGGCGGTCAGCCGCCCGCAGAGCCTCGATTACTTCCTGAGCTTCGCCGCGAACCCCCTCGTCAAGGTGGCCGAGTTCGGGCTGGTCTTCCTGCTGGCGATCCACTTCTTCGGCGGGCTGCGGCTGCTCGCGCTCGAATTCCTGCCGTGGTCGGCCCGCCAGAAGACCCTGGCCGCGGCCTCGGTCGCTGGGGCCTTCCTGGTCTCGGGCAGCTTCCTCTTGCGCGCGGTGTAATCATGTCCCTGAACGTCCAGATCGAACGCGAAGAAACCGACATCCTGATCATCGGCTCGGGCGGGGCGGGGCTGTTCGCGGCGCTTCACGCCCAGCAGACCGCGCCCCCCGGCACCCGCATCACCCTTGCCGTCAAGGGGCTGATCGGCAAATGCGGCTGCACCCGGATGGTGCAGGGCGGCTACAACGTCGCGCTCGGCGGCGGCGACACGGTCGAGCGGCACTTCATGGACACGATCAACGGCGGCAAGTGGCTGCCCAATCAGGACATGGCGTGGCGGCTGTGCGAGCAGGCCGTGGTCCGCATCACCGAGCTTGAGAACGAGATCGGCTGCTTCTTCGACCGCAACGCCGACGGGACGCTGCACCAGAAGGCGTTCGCGGGCCAGACCGCCGACCGCACCGTCCACAAGGGCGACCTGACCGGGATCGAGATCATCAGCCGCCTGATGGAGCAGGTTCTGGCCCGGCCGATCCAGAAATTGCAGGAACACCGCGCCATCGGACTGGTCCCCACGAAGGACGGCGCCTCGCTGGCCGGGGTGCTGTTCATCGACATGCGGACCGGCCGCTTCCGCTTCGTCCGTGCGAAATGCGTGATGATGGGCACCGGCGGCGGGCCGACCATGTATAAATATCACACCCCTTCGGGCGACAAGACCATGGACGGGCTGGCAATGGCGCTGCGGGCCGGCCTGCCGCTGCGCGACATGGAAATGGTGCAGTTCCACCCCACCGGCCTTCTGGCGGGCGATCACACCCGGATGACCGGCACCGTGCTGGAGGAAGGTCTGCGCGGCGCGGGCGGCCAGCTTCTGAACGCGCGGGGCGAGCGGTTCATGTTCGATTACGACACCCGCGGCGAGCGCGCGACCCGCGACGTGGTCAGCCGCGGCATCTATGCCGAGATGCGCAAGAACAACGACCCCGAGCAGGTCGGGATGTTCATCTCGATGGGCCATCTCGGCCCGGAAAACGTCCGCAAGAAATTCGCCGGCATGGTCAAACGCTGCGCCGATTGCGGCTTCGATCTGGCCGGCGGCAAGGTCGAGGTCGTGCCGACCGCGCATTACTTCATGGGCGGCGTGGTCGTCGACCCCGACACCCGCACCGCGATGGAGGGGCTGTATGTCGCCGGCGAGGATGCGGGCGGCGCGCATGGCTCGAACCGGCTGGGCGGCAACGGCGTGGCGAACTCGACCGTCTTCGGCGGGATCGCGGGCGACGTGATGGGCATGGATATCCGCGGCATGACCCTGCGCGACCCGGATGAGAACGTGCTGGCCGCCGAGGTCGAGCGCGCGATCCATCCGCTGACCCGCAAGCCCGGCCATGTGCAAAGCCTGCGCCACAAGCTTCAGGAAGCGATGTGGGAGGACGTGGGCGTCATGCGGACCGGCGCGGGGCTGGAGCGCGGCCAGCGCCGGGTGGCCGACATCCAGTCGGAGCTGATGGAGACCGGCGTCGATCCGTCGAACCTGGCCTTCAACCTGACCTGGCACGACTGGCTGAACGTCGCCTCGCTGACCGAGGTGTCCACCGTGATCGCCCGCGCGGGCGAGCTGCGCGAGAACTCGCGCGGGGCCCATTTCCGCGAGGACTTCCCCGAGCCGGGCGATCTGGAAAGCTCGTATTTCACGCTGGCGCAGATGCGCGGGGGCGAATTGTCCCTGACGCGCGAGCAGGTCCAGTTCACCATCGTCCGCCCCGGCGAAACCATCTTGCCCGAAAGCGAGCCCGAGACGCTGCTCGCGGCGCAGTAGCGCCCCAGCAACGCCGCAGCACGCCAGCTTCAGGAGGAAATAACGTGATCCCCATCAAACTCATCCAGTCCACCGCCGAGGTTCTGATGGCCAAGGCGGCGATCGAGATCCCCGACGATTACCTGACCGGCCTCAAGAACGCCGCCAGCACCGAGGATGGCGACCTGTCGTCCTTCGTGCTTCAGGCGATGCTGGAAAACTACGAGGCCGCCAAGCAGGACCGCCGCGCGATGTGCGGCGATACCGGCACCCCGCGCTGGTATGTGAAGATGGGCAACGACGCCCGCGTCGAAGGCGGCCCCATCGCGCTGGAAGCGGCGCTGCGGCGGGCCACCGCCAGCGCCACCCAGTCGGTGCCGCTGCGGCCCAACCGCGTCCATCCGCTGTGGCGCACGGACCACGACAACAACGTCGGCATCGGCGCGCCCGAAATCGAATACGGCTATGAGCCCGGCGGCGAGTGGATCGACCTCATCACCGTCCACAAGGGCGGGCTGTTCGGCACCGATTACCGGATGCTGTTCCCCTCGGACGGGATTCAGGGGATCAAGCGGTTCTACCTCGACAGCCTCGTGGCGTTCGGCAAGCGCGGCCTCGCCTGCCAGCCGGCGATCATCGGCATCGGCCTGGGCGGCTGCAAGGACACCTGCATGGTGCTGGGCAAGCGCGCCGCCTGCCTGCGCACCGTGGGCGACCGCAACGCCGACCCCAAGATCGCCGCGCTGGAGGAGGAGCTGAAGGAGCTCGGCAACTCCATCGGCATGGGCGCGATGGGCTTCGTGGGCAAGAACATGGTGATCGATGCCCATATCGAGGTAGGCTACTGCCACACCGGCGGGATGCAGATGTCGGTTCACGCCTTCTGCCTGTCCTCGCGCCGCGCCGTCGCCCGCATCCACGCCGACGGCCGCGTCGAGCATCGCACCGACCCCGACTGGTTCACCCCCTATCAGCGCCGCGAGACGGTCGAATGGGAAGCAGAACCCGCATTGGAGGCCGCCGAATGAAACTGCGTGAAGTCGTACTCTCCACGACCCCCACCGACGAGGAGATCGCGGCGCTGCGCCTCGGCGACATCGTGTATCTCAGCGGGCTGATGTATACTGCGCGCGAAGGCGTCTATATGCGCGCGCTGGAGGAGCAGGCGAATATCCCCATGGAACTGCCGTCGCAGAGCGCGGCGAACTTCCACTGCTCGCCCGCCGCCAGCATCCGCAAGGATGGCAGCTTCGACATGGGCGCGGTGACGGCGACGGCCAGCTTCCGGTTCACGAAATGGCTGCCCGAATGGATCGCCAAGACGGGGGCCAAGCTGATCGTCGGCAAGGGCGGCATGTCGTCCAGGGACTACAAGGAATACTTCGTCCCCAACGGCGCGATCTACCTGTCCACCGTGGGCTATGGCACCGGCGCGCTGCTGGGCCGGGGCGTCGAGAATGTCGAGGCCGTCCACTGGCACGAGGAGCTGGGGCTGGCGCAGGCGATGTGGGTGCTGAAATGCAACCGCATGGGCCCGTTCCTCGTCGCCTCGGACATGGAGGGCAACTGCCTCTTCGAGCGCGAGAACGCCAAGATCTCGGAAAATCTGGGCCGTGTCTATGAGGGCACGAGACCCGCCGTGCTGAAACGCTTCGGCGAGACCGATGACCGGACGGACGAACTGATCGGATGACCGCAGCCGAGGTGACGCGGGCGCCCGGCCGGGCGCTGGACCGGGCGCGCGAGCTTTTCCCCGGTCTGGTCTCGGCCGTGACCGTGGCGCTGGCCGCGAAGTTCATATCCGAGCATTACGGCGCCCCCGTCATGCTGATGGCCCTGCTGCTCGGCATGGCCTTCACCTTTCTGGCCGAGCCGGGCACGACCACCGCGCAGGGGGTCGAGTTCGCGTCCAAGAAGGTGCTGCGCTTCGGCGTGGCGCTGCTCGGCCTCGGCATCACCGTCCAGCAGATCGCGGCGGCCGGGCTGCCGGTGGTCGGTATCACGCTGGGGGGCGTCGCCCTGACCATCGGCGCAGGCATCGGACTGGCCCGCGTCTTCGGCCGCACGCTGCCGTTCGGGCTGCTGACCGGCGGGGCGGTCGCGATCTGCGGGGCCTCGGCGGCGCTGGCGATTTCCTCGGTCCTGCCAAAGGACGATCCGAGCCGCGAGCGCGATACGGTCTTCACGGTCATCGCCGTGACGGCGCTCTCCACCATCGCCATGATCGTCTATCCGATGATCGGCGCGGCGCTCGGCCTGTCGGATCAAGCGATGGGCGTGTTCTTCGGCGCGACGATCCATGACGTGGCGCAGGTCGTGGGCGCGGGATATTCGGTGTCCGACGAGGCGGGCGCGACCGCGACCTTCGTCAAGCTGCTGCGGGTGGCGCTGCTGGTGCCGGTGGTCGTCACGCTGTCGCTATACTTCGCCCGCCACCCCGGCGCAAGTCAGGGCGGCAAGCTGCCGATCCCGTTCTTCGTCCTGGGCTTCGCGGCGCTGGTGCTGATCGGCAGCACGGACCTGATCCCCGCCGCCGTCACCGCCACGCTGCTGGATCTGTCGCGCTGGTGCCTCATCACCGCCATCGCGGCGCTCGGGATGAAGACCTCGCTGCGCAAGCTGGCCGAGGTCGGGCCCCGCGCCATCGCCATGGTCTGCGGGCTGACCGCCCTTCTTGCGGGTTTCGCGCTGGCCGCGATCCTGCTGCTGCACATCTGAACCCTGCCCGGAAGGACCGAACCCATGTTCATCGACATGCGCACCTATACGCTGAAGAACGGCAATGTCTCGAAGTTCCTCAAGCTCTACGAGGCCGAGGGGCTGGCCGTGCAGACCCGGATCCTGGGCAACATGGTCGGCTATTACTTCACCGATATCGGGCCGCTGAACCAGATCGTCCATATGTGGGGCTATGACAGCATGGATGACCGCTGGGAACGCCGCAAGGCGCTGCAGGCGTCCGAGGAATGGCAGGCCTACGCGGTGCAGATGCGTCCGCTGGTCGATCACATCGAGAACAAGATCCTGATCCCCGCCCCGTTCTTCAATCCCGGCTGAGCGCCGGATGCGGCGCTGAACCGGGGGCTTCGCGCCCCCGGACCCCCGCGGGATATTTGGGCAAAGAAGAAAGGCGCGAGCGGCGGAGCGGGCGCCGCTTCTGCATGTCCGCGCCGGTCAGAGCATCTCGCGCAGGGCGAGGATCGCGCCCGAGGTGAACATCAGGAAGATCAGCAGGAAGCGGAACTGATCGTCCGCAAGCCGGTGGAAGATCGCCAGCCCGAGATGCGCGCCGATCATCGTCACCGGCAGCGCGATGGCCATCAGCAGCACCGTCTGCGGCGTGTAGAGCCCGTTCAGCAGGAAGAACAGCGCCGTGATGCCCAGCACCACGACGTTGAAGGGTTGCAGCACCGCGCGCGTCTCGCCCTTGGGCCAGGGGCGCATCGCGCACCACATCGTCGGCAGCGCCCCCGAAAGCGAGGCCGCCCCGCCCAGCACGCCCCCGGCGAACCCGATGAGGCTGTCGAGGACCGGCGTGCTGCGCTCGAAACAGGGCAGCGAGCGGCGGGCCAGGAAGAAGCCGCCGTAAAGCAGCATGAACGCCGCGATGACGATCTTGAGCATCGTCGCGCTGACCAGCGACAGCAGCATGACTCCCAGCGGGATCCCCACCACCGCCGGCAGCAGGAAGCGGGCCAGCCGGCCCGGATTGCTGCGGATCTCTCCGCGCACGACCCACAGGCCCTGCAAGCCGCTGACCACCGACATCACCACCACGATGGAAACGGCCTGCGCCGCCGGCAGCACCTGAAGCCAGAAGCCGAGCGCGAACAGCGCCGTCCCGAACCCCGCCAGCCCGTTGACCACCCCGCCCGCGAAGGCGCCCGCGACCAGAACGGCCAGAAACTCGATTCCCATTCAGAGCATTCCCCTGTCAGCCATTCCCGTGTCAGCCCATTCCCAAGTCAGACCGCCTGCGCGATGGTTTCGGGCGAGAACGTGCCGATCGCCAGCGCGCGCCCGATCGCGGCCGTGATCTCCTCGATGACGCGCATCTTGGTGCTGTCCTTGCGGTAGATCAGGCCAAGCTCGCGCACCGGGCCGCCGGTTTCGGCAAGGCGGATGCGGCGCAGCGGCGGCTGATTGGCGACCTTCATGCAGGGCTCGGGGATGATCGACACGCCGAGATCGGCCAGCACCATGCCGTAGATCGCCTCGAGGCTGGCAAGCTCCATCGTGTCGCTGACGGCGATGTCGTTGTCCTGAAGCCATTTCTCGACCAGCGTGCCGACGACCGCATCGCGCGAGAAGCGGATGAAGGGGTGCGATTGCAGCACCTCGACCGGATCGTCGCTTTCCACCTTGGCCGAGGCGATCAGGATCATCTCCTCGCGCGCCAGCGGATGCCACAGAAGCCCCAGCGGCATGATCCCCGGCCGCGAGGTGATCGCCGCATCAAGCGCGCCCCGTTCGAGCTGGTGGACAAGATGGGTCGTCAGCCCCGGAAACAGCCGGACATGCAGGTCGGGGCAGTTGGTCTTCAGCAGCGCCGTGGAAAACGGCACGATGGCCGTGAGCGAGGTCGGCACCGCGCCAAGGGTGAACTCGCCCTTCAGCCCGTCATCGCCCAGCACCGAGGGCACGATGTTGTCGTAATCCCGCACCACCTCGCGCGCGCGGGCCAGCAGCGCCCGCCCGATGGGGGTGAACTCCGGCGTCCGGGTCGAGCGGTCGAATATCTCGACCTGCCACAGGGCTTCCAGCGTGCGCATCTGCTGGCTGACGGCGGCGTGGGTGACGAACACCGCATCGGCGGCGGCGCTGAACGTCTCGTGATCCGCCACGGCGATCAGCGTCTTGAGCATCCTGATGGACACGCCGTCCCTCTCCCCCTCCCGGAAACGAAAGCTGACCTTACACGGGTTTGTATCTGAGCTAACGCGAGATTAGCTGTTCTTACGTTGCCTCGGCCCGCTGGGAAGTGCAAGCATGGTCGGTATCGGGCAAGGCAAGGGGGTTCCTGACGCTTCCGCCATCAAACGGCCCATCTTCCACAGTCTGGACTCAGGGTCGCGGCGCCCGCTCCTGCCTGCCCTGCTGCTGCTGCGAAGGCCGCAATGGCGAGGGCCACGCAACCGACCCCCGTTCACCCCGCAGACCGCGCCCCGTCCTCGCCCTGCGCCGAGGTGCAAGCATCGCCGGCGTCACGCCCTCAAGGCGCGATCCCGGTATCGCTCGGGTCTTTTTCGCCAGCGGGGATGCAGCGGCCGCCCCTATCCGCCGCTCTCACCCCCAGGCCGCGCCCCATCCTCGCCCCGCGCGAAGCGCACGATTTCCGCGGTCAGCACGTCGAGCGTGTCGATCACCTCGCCCTCCTCTCCCGCCGCGTCCGCGATCAGCGAGAACTCGGTGCAGGCGACGAGCTGGATCGCCGCCCCCTCGCGCGCGAGACCCCGCGCCGCCGCCGCCAGCGCCGCGCGGGCGGCGGGGGTCGGCCCCTCGCGCTTGATCGCGCGGATCGCCTCCAGCAGCGCGGGCTGGTCGGCGGGATAGACCGCCGCCGCGCCATGCCGGGCAAGGGCCGCGTCGAACAGCCCGATGCGCTGGACCGCAGGCGAGGCAAGGATGCCGACCCTTCCCCCGCGCCCCGCCCGCGCCGCAGCCTCGGCGGACAGCGCCACCATGTCGATCAGCGGAACGGACGCGGCGGCCCGGATCGCGGGGGCGTAGTGATGGGCGGTGTTGCAGGGCATCGCCAGCGCCTCGGCCCCCGCGACCTCCAGCCGCCGGGCCATCGCGGCCAGCACCGGGGCCGGGTCCGCGCCGGTCCCCTCGATCAGCCTGGCGATGCGCGAGGGGACCTGCGGGTTCTGGTCCACGATCAGCGGGATATGGTCGGCGTCGTCCTTGGCCGGCGTCGCGGCGATCACGCGCGACATCAGCAGCACCGTCGCCTCCGGCCCCATGCCGCCGAGAATGCCCACCCGGCGCAGCGCGGTCACGGGGCACCCGCTGTCACGCCGCCCGCGCGCTCGCGCACCGTCGCCGTGCTTCCCTCGGGCGGCCTGAAAATATCCTCGGGGATGAACGGGACTTCGGCCCCGTTCATGGGGCAGACAGCCCCCGGTGCGGCGGTGCCGGACGCGCAGGCGAGGGCCGATCCGCCGCGCCCCCGCCACCCCGCCCCGCCCCGGCCCTTCGATCCGCAAGACAGCGACCCCGCCGGGAGTCGGGGCGCTGGTCCGGGATGAAGCCGCCGGGGCCGGGGCGCGACCGCCATGGCTCAGGCCGCCGTTGCCGTGGTCACGCGGCGCTCGCTGAAGTCGAACGCGGCGGTATAGCCGAACAGCGCCGACGCCCCGCCGGTGTGCAGGAACACCACCCGCTCGCCCTTCCTGAAGTGCCCCTTGCGGATCAGGTCGATCAGCCCCGCCGCGCCCTTGGCCGAATAGACCGGGTCGAGCAGGATGCCCTCAAGCTCGGCGAACATGGCCAGCGCCTCCATCCCGCTGGCGGTGGGGATGCCGTAGCCGCCCCCGACGTAATCGGTATTGGCGATCACGTCCTCGCGCTTCACCACGCCTTCCGCGCCGATCTTCCCGGCGGTGGCCTGGGCGAGGGCGAAGACGTTCTCCTCCTGCTTCGCTTTCGGCGCGCGCACGCCGATCCCCAGCAGCGGGATCTGCGCGTTCATCGCCTTCAGCCCGACGATCAGCCCCGCCTGCGTGCCCGCGCTGCCGGTCGCGTGGACCAGATGGTCGATGACCAACCCCCGGTCGTTCGCCTGCCCCACCAGCTCGAACGCGCAGTTCACATAGCCGAGCGCCCCGATCGGGTTCGAGCCGCCGCCGGGAATGGTATAGACCTTGCGCCCCTGCGCGCGCATCCGGTCGGCCGCCTTCTCCATCTCGGCGTTCATGTCGATGCCGCCGGTGAATTTCTCGGTCGTGGCCCCGTGCAGATGGTCCAGCAGGACGTTGCCGTTGTGGTTGTAGTCGGTGTCCTCGCTGCCGGTGCGGTCCTCCAGCAGCAGGTGGCATTCGTATCCCATCCGGGCGGCGAAGGCGGCGGTCTGGCGGGCGTGGTTGGACTGGGTCGCGCCTTGGGTCAGGACCACCTCGGCCGCCTGCGCCTCGGCCTCGGCCATCAGGAATTCCAGCTTGCGGGTCTTGTTGCCGCCGGTGGACAGCCCCGTGCAGTCGTCGCGCTTGATCCAGATCTCGGGCCCGCCAAGCTCTTTCGTCAGCCGGTCGAGCCGTTCCAGCGGGGTCGGCAGATGCGCCAGGAAGATGCGGGGGAAGCGTGACAGCAGCATGGGCATGGTTCCTTGGTGAGACGACAACCGCATCATCCGCCGCCCTGCCCGCGCTTGCAAATGCGAAATCCTGCCCGCAAGATGCGGGTTCTGCATGTTAACGGGACGCAAGATGCGGCTGGAATGGATCGAGGACATTCTCGCGGTCGCCGAGACCGGCTCGCTCATCCGCGCGGCCGAGCGGCGCAACCTCACCCAGTCCGCCTTCTCGCGCCGCATCCGCATGATCGAGGAGCAGTTGGGCGCGGAACTGTTCGACCGCACGCGCAAGCCGGTCGAGCTGCACCCCGCCGCCCGCGAGCAATGCGCCGAGATGCGCGATCTGGCGGTGCGGCTGCGGCGGCTGGCGGCGGCACTGGGCGACGATTCCAGCGCCCGCACCCATGTCGTGATCGCCAGCCAGCACGCGATCACGACCGCCATCGCGCCCGGCTTCGTGCGCCGGATCGCCGCCTCGCGCGAGATCGGCATCCGCCTGCGCTCGGGCAATCGGGACAAATGCTACGCCCAGCTTCTGACCCGGCAGGCCGACATCATGCTGTTCTACGCCACCGGCGGCCAGCCTCTGACGATGGAGCCGGGCTTCGTTGAACTGCGCCCTCTGGGGTCCGACAGCCTGATCCCGGTCTTTGCGGCGTCGCGCATGGACGCGCTGGAGGCGGAGATCGCGCGGGGCGAACTGCCGGTCGTCGCCTACCCCGACGACGTGTTCTTCGGCCGCGTCCTGCGGGACGACATCCGCCCCCGCCTTGCCGGGCTGACGCTGCGGCCCAAGGCGGAAACCTCGCTGACGCTGGCCGCGCTGCAACTCGCCGCGACCGGGGTCGCGGTGGCGTGGGTGCCCGAGACGCTGGCGCGGGCGCAGATCCTGTCCGGGCATCTGGCGGATCTGGGCGACCGCTGGGGCGCGCAGCCCCTGCAACTGATGGCGGCCCGCCTCAGGGCCGCCCATTCCGACGTCGCCGGGCAGGTCTGGGAGGCGATCGCCGCGCCCGACTGACCGGGCCGATCATCGCAGGAAATCGCGCTGACCGGCGTGAACCTCGGCCGCGAGAAACTCGGCCGCGGACCCGCGCCACATCGCGCAGGTTCTCGTGGATCGCCAGCCAATAGGATCGCGTGGCCCGCAGCCCCGGCAGGACCCGCACCAGCCGGCCCCCGTCCACATGGTCCCGCGCCAGATAGTCGTGCAGAACGCCTATGCCCGCGCCGGTCCGCACGGCCTCGTCCTCGCCGAACGCGCTCGTCACCTCGACGCGAGAGCGCCAGCCGCGCAGGAACTCGGAGGCGTAGTTCAGGCAAGGTCGGTCGAGGCGGGGCCGGTCTGGCCTGAGCCATCCGCCGTGAATGTCGATTCCTGCAAATCAGTTCCTCGTTCCTGGCGACTGCTTCTCATTACCTGAAATGTGACCCCAAGGCATCAGATCAGGAGGGAACGACGACCGATCTCAGCCACTACGTCTCGGGCGAGCATGTGCCCGGCAAGCGGCCGCTTCGCCGATGTCTTCAACCCCGCTACCGGCGCGGCCGAAAAGCGCGTTCCGCTGGCCTCGACCAGCGAGGTTGGCGAGGCCGTGGCGGCGGCCAAGGCGGCGTGGCCCGCATGGGCAAAGACGACCCCGCTGCGCCGGGCACACAAACGACCGACGCGCTCGCCGCCCGCTCGGGAGGAGTTGCACCGGATTGCATGACATCGGCAGGACGAGAAAAGCTGCGGACCGTCCGCATCAGCGATCCTCGGGCGGCAGGAAATATCCCGCCGGGATGAACGGGGCCCCCAGCCCCGTTCCTGGGGCGCGAAGCCCCGCTCCGGCGCCCCGGCTCAGCCGGAGGTTGCCCTCGCCGCTCCCACGGCCGCCCCGGCCAGCGCCGCCCCCTGCGCCGTTGCATGGGGATCCTCCAGCCTCAACTCCAGGCAGCGGCCTGCCTTGTCGGTGCGGCGCTTGGCGGGAAGACGGAGGCCGCGCGTCAGGGCGGTGACGGCCTCGCCGAACTCCTCTCTGGTGACGGGGCGGCTCTGGAATTTCGTGGCGATGTTGTCGGTCACGATCGGGTAGAGCCGCAGCGCCGTGCCGCCGCCGCCGCGCTTGCCGGGGAAGACCAGCGCCGCCGCAAGGCTGTAGGGCTGCGCGCTGAACTTTCCGTAATGGCCCGGCGAGTTCCAGACAAAGTTGCCGAGGCCGAAGACGACCGGGCGGCCGGCGATCATCTCGACCGTCTGGGCGGCGTGGGTTCCGTGGCCGACGACCAGATCGACCCCCGCCGCGATCAGCCGGGCGGCTTCCTCGCGCTGCGCGTCACTTACCTCCGCGTAGTCGGCGCCCCAGTGCGGATAGGCCACGAAGAACGGCGCCGGCAGGGTCTCGCGCAGGGCGGCAATGCGCTCGCCGATGCGCTCGGCCGCGAGGCGGCTGACGCCGGGGGCCTCGGGGCGGGCATACCAGCGATAGCGGTCCTGATAGCGGTCGCGATGCTCGAAGCCGGCGAAGACGACGAGGCTGCGCTCGTGCCCGCCGACGGTGAAGCGGCGGATGAAGGGCCGCTCGGCCGCGCCCTGATCGCGCCCCGCGCCGAATCCGTCGATCCCCGCCGCCGCCAGCCGGGCGATGGTCGCGTCCAGCCCCGAGGTCCCGCAATCCAGCGCGTGGTTGTTCGCCAGCGAAACGGCGTGGATTCCGGCCTCGACCAGCGCCGCCACCGTCCGCTCGGGGTGCGACCAGCCAAGGTATTTCTTACGGCCCCGCAGCGCACTGTCCGGGCGCGAGGAAAGCGGGGATTCCAGATTGCCGATCACCATGTCCGCCGAGGACAGCAACCCCTCCAGCCTGGCCACCGAATGGCGGTAGCCGTGCGCGTCCAGCATCCGCAGCAGCCCGGCGGCCCGTGGCAGGTGCATGTAGTTCTCGCCAAAGCCGATATCGCCGACCATCAGGAATGTCGCGTTGCCGTTGCGGGGGCGCAGCGGCCCGGTCGCCGAGGGCAGGGTGGCGGTCGGCAGGTCGCTCAGATCGTCCATCACATCCACCGGCGAGACGGCGGGCAGGTCGGCCGTGCGGCTCTCCGTCAGGTCCGTGGGCAGTTCGGCCACCGTATCGGGGGCCGGATGCGCCTGCGCGGGGGGCTGGGGCGGAGCGTCCTGCGGCGCCGGCGCGGCCTTCCTCGTCCGCCGGGCGAGGCCGAGCGCCAACAGCACGCGCCTGCGCGCGGCCGGATCGTCCGGTGTCAGGATGCGGTTTCCGCTCAGCCGGGTCAGCACATTGCGGGCCGTGTCAAGCGCAGAGACTTCGCCTCCACCCTCGTCCCCGTCCTCCGCAGGGATGATCGCGAAGTCGATCCGCTCGACGCCAAGGCCGTGTTCAGCCAACCCGGCGGCGGTGGTGTGGATCAGGACCGCGTCCACCTCCTTGTCCCAGGCGATGGCGCCCGTGTCCTTCAGGCGCCGCGTTTTCGGGGAGAGGCCGTCTACCCCCTCGGTCACCACGCCCAGCATCAGACCGGCGCGGGCGGCGGCCCGTTCGGCAGCGCGGCGCAGTTCGGCCGTTTCCTCGCCCGTGCCGACAAGCACGACCGCCGGACAGCGGCTGGGGGCGCCGTCCTTGAACAGCATCTCCAGCACGGCACCCGCGACGCCCCGCACCTTCCCTTCGGACACGCCGTAATGCAGGCGCAGGCTGGGGCGGGTGCTGACATCGCAGATGACGCCGCCGGTTTCCTCGGCCGGGCGGGTGATGTCAGTGGTCACGAAGTCGATGCCGCAGACGTCAATGCCGAGCACCGTCGCGGCGCGTTCGGCGATCCGGCGGATCTCGGGGTGAACGGCATCCGTCGCGTCCACCATGTCGCCGCCATAGGCGCCCGAGGGCTGGCGGCGCAGCGGCACCACGCGGTCATGGGCGGGCACGGAATCCGGCGTCAGCCCCTGTTCGGCCAGAAGCGCCACGGCCTCGCCATCCAGCGCCAGCGGCACCAGCGATTGCGGGCGGCTGGCAAGGCGGCGGTCGCGCTCGGGGCGGTCGTTCTCGCGTTCCACCAGCACGCGGATGGTGCTGGCGCCGTCGCCGGTCACCTGCGCGGGGCGGCGGCGGGCGGCGGCGGTGAGGCGCCCGCCGACCACGAGCAGCCGGTATTCGTCGCCCGGCGCAAAGGATTCCACCACCGCTTCGGACGAAACCGCCAGCGCCCGGTGCAGCGCGGGCAGAACGCCCGCGTCGCCGGTGATGCCGGTCGTGACCGCGCGTTCCTTGCTGCCGGAAGCGGGCCGGATCGTGACGGGGAAGCCGACGGCGTCGGCGGCCTCAAGCGCCTCGGCCTCGGTCCGCAGGAAACGCTGGCGCGGCACCGGCAGGCCCGCCGCGGCAAGGATGCCCGCGGTGGCGGCCCGCGATTGCGCGAGGCGGCGGCCGATCAGCGAGGTGTTGGTAGTTTCCGTCCCCGACATCACATGGGCGAACCGGCCCGAACCGAGGCGCAGGAAGTTCGTTCCCTCGACCACCCCCCAGCCAATGCCTTTCCGCGTCGCCTCGCGCGCGATCTCCAGCGCGTCGGCGAGGGGGCGTTCCTTGCCGGTCGCCTGCTGCAGGGCCGAGGTTTCCTCAAGAAAGATCGACTGAAGCTCGCTTTGGGATTTCCCGTCGAGCAGCGCCGAGGCGAGCGACAGCGCAACCCCCGCGGCGCCGATCCCGGTGGCCGGGGTCGCGATCTCGAACACCGCGACGGCGTCGCCCACGCCGGTTTCGGCGGCGGCTTCGGGGACGGCTTCGGCGGCGGGCGCGGGCCATGCCTGCTCGGCCTCGGCGCGCCAGGCGCAGAAGCGGACCGGCCAGCCGATATAGCGCTGCACCGCAACGGCCAGCACCTCGATCACGGCAGCAAGCGGCACCGGGCCGGTCGCGGCAGAAATCCGGCGCCAGCCGCCGAACTCGGACACCTTGTCGCTGAGCGGCGGCAGGATCGCGGCAAGCGTCTGCGCCATCAGCGCCGGCATGACCGTGCCCGCGCCGATGATCGGAAGCTCGGCCACGGGGCGGCGGGCATAGGGGTTGCCAGAGCCGAAAAGCCGCGGCTCGCGCGTTTGCAGCGGTCCGCTGCGCGGGCGCTTCACGCTGTCGTCCTGCGGGGCCAGCAGGGCAGGCTTGCGTCGCCGGGGCAGCGTCTCGGGCGCTGGCGCTTGCGCCTTCGCGTCGGGCGGCGCGGCCGTGCCCGGCCTGACCAGCGGCCGTGCAGGGCGCAGCTTGCGGCCAAGCTCGACCGCCTCGTAGCTGCGCTGGCTGAGGTCGGGATCGTCGAGCGCCACCACCTTGCCGCGGGCCACCCGTTCCAGCGCGCGGCGGGCGCGGCGGGCGATGCTGCCCCCCTCGCCCGCCTGCACGACGGCGAGTTCCACCCGGTCGTAGCCAAGCCCCCAATCGACGAACTGGCGCGGCGTCAGGACGACGATGCCGAGATTCACCTCGGTATCCAGATCCAGCGCCTGCTGGCGTTCCGCGAACACATCCTTGTCGCCGCCGTCCGGCCCCCCCAGGGCCGAGATGATGGCGACGTTATAGCCGCGCCCCTCCCAGTCGGTGCGGATGGCGTTCTCGACCGCCTCGTCGCCTTCGTCCCTCAGCACCGCGATGATGGGAAAGCCCGTCCGCTTGCCCCGCGGATAGAGCATGTCCACCACCGCCACGGCCCCGTTCCTGCGCTGACCTTCCGAGGCCCACTGGTGAAGGCTCAGGTCGGGCAGCGTGTTGACCTCGCAGATCGCGCCGCCGGTCTCGTGATGGGGGCGCGAGATGTCGGTGGTGATGAAGTCGATGCCGCAGACCGAGATCCCCATGACGGCGGCGACCCGCTCGGACATCGTGCGAATGGTGGGGTGGACCGTCTCGGTCACGTCGGTCTTGTGGCCGTAGGGCGAGTTGGGGACGTGGCGCAGCAACACCCAGCGGCCCGCCTCGGGCACGCTTTCGGGCGTCACGCCCTGCTCTGCCATGAGCGCCAGCATCTCGTCGTCCAGCACGATCGGGTCCATCGTCACCCGGCCGCCGGCCTGACGCTCGGGGTGCTTGTTCTCCTCGGCGATCAGCTCCTCGATGGTGTGCACCCCGTCACCGAGAACGCGCGGCGGATGCCGCAGTGCGGCCGCGAAAAGCCGCCCGCCGATCACGCTGATGCGGATGGTTTCGCCGGGGATCTGCGCCTCGATCGCCACGACGCGGGAGACGGTCTGCGCCTCGGCAAAGGCTTTCGCGACCTCCTCGTCGGTCCTGACATTGACCGACACGGCGCGGCCCTCGCTGCCGTCCATCGGCTTGACCACGACCGGATAGCCGATGGCCTGCGCGCAGGTGATGGCGGTGTCCACCCTGCGCGCGGTCCGCTGCGCCGGGACCGGCAGCCCCGCCGCCGCCAGCAGGTTCCGCGTGACGTCCTTGCGTTTGGCGAGGTTGCTGGCGATGCACGAGGTCAGGCTGGTGTCGAAGCCCCGCAGGATCTCGCCCTGCCGCCCCCGGCCGAGCCGTACGAACCGGTTGCCCGGCAGCGTCCGCCACGGAATGCCGCGCTTGTTGGCCTCGCTCACGATGGTGATCTCGGCCCGGTGGGGGGTGTCGTAGGCTGTCCTGCGGCGGAAGATCCTGAACGCATCGGCAAGGATCGTCGCGGCCTCGCTTTCAGGCGACAGGTCCAGCCGCGTGGCAACGTCGGCGGCCATCCGGCCCGCGGTCCGCCCGCTGAACGTCTGCCGGGCCTCGAATACCACGATGCGGCGATCCCCGGTTTCCGGCGCGGCAGAGCGCCGGGCCGCCCCGAGGCTTTCCATCAGGGTGACGGGCCAGCCGAGCGAGCGTTGCAGCATGATCGCCAGAAGCTCGACCGCCATGGCGACGGGAACGGACTCGCGCTCTTCGCGCACCAGTTGCCAGCCGGGAAAGTCGAGAACCTCGTCGCGCAGGATGGGCATCCCATCGGCGAGCTTCCTGATCCAGCCGGCGGAGAACTCGGCCGGGTGGCCGTCATCCAGCCGCAATTCCATGCGGACGACCGGCTTGCGGGAATGGACGTTTCCGGCGGCCAGCATCCGGGACCGCACGACTTTCAGAGCCCCGGCCCGGACAGCGGGCGACGCGCCCTCCACGATGTCCGCGCCTTCGTGGGCAGCATTCAGGGTTGGTCGCACGTCGTCCATATCAACTCTCCCGCAAGGCAAAACTGAGATTTCTGAGGATGGGCGCCGACAGGTAGTCCCAGGCCGTGCGCGCGCCCGTCTTGATCATCACATCCGCGCTCATGCCCGCCTGAAGCGGCACGCCGGCGCGTTCCACGGCCTCGGCCTGCATCTCGACGCGGGCGGTGTAATAGGCCCGCCCGCTGCGCGGGTCGATTACCCGGTCGGCCGAGACCGTCTGCACCTTCGCCTCGATCCCGGTCTGGGTGCGCCGGCTCAGCGCCGTCAGCCAGACCGTCGCCGGCAGGCCGGGGGCCACCTGATCGATGTCCAGCGGGTCGATGGTCGCCTGCACCACCAGCCGGTCGCCCACCGGCACCACGTCCAGCAGCGGCTGACCCGCGCTGACGACCCCGCCGATGGTGTGGACGTTCAGCCCCACCACCGTCCCCTCGATGGGAGAGCGGATCGTCGTCCGGTCCATGATGTCCCGCGCGGCGGCGAGCCGCTGGCCCAGCTCATAAGCGCGGGTCCGGGTCTGGCGCAGCTGCTCCTCGACTTCGTTGGCCATCTGCGCCTCAAGCTCTGCCATCCGCAGGCGGGCCTCCTCGACCCGCTGCTGCGCGACGCCGATGGAGGCGCGGTGCTCGCTGATGGTGCCGTCGATATCCGCCTCGGACCGGCGCAGCGCCAGCACGCGCGGCGCCTCGATCAGCCCGCGCGCCAGAAGCTGGTCGGCGCTGGAAAGCTCCTGCTCGATCAGCGCAAGCTGGCGTTCGGACGAGTCGATCTGCCCTTCCAGCCCGGAAATCTCGCTTTGCAGGGCGCTCTGCGTGCGCTCAAGGATGTCGAGCCGCTCCTTCAGCAGCGCGCGGCGGCTGGCGAAGATGCTTTCCTGCCCGGCGATGGCGGTCTGCACCGCCATGTCGCCGACCTTCTCGCGCAGCTCGTCCGGCAATTCGATCCGGTCCAGCCCGTCACGCTCGGCCACCAGCCGCGCCTCGGTCGCGCGGGTCTCGAAATACTGCGCCTGCACCTCGTTCAGCGTCGCCTCGGGATGGGTGCTGCCGAGGCGGATCAGCACGTCGCCCGCCTGAACCCTGTCGCCCTCGCGCACGACGATTTCCTTGACGATGCCGCCTTCCAGATGCTGCACCGTGCGGACGTTGCTTTCGACCGACAGGACGCCCGGCGCGACCACCGCGCCCTCGATGGGCGCCATCGCCGACCACGCCGCGAAGGCACCCGAGAACAGCGCGATGACGGCGAAACCCGACAGGATGAGGCCGATCCCAAAGGGACGGGGGTTCGGGAAGCCGCCCTTGCCGGGGGCGCGCAGTTCGTTCCCGCTGAAATCGGGGCGGCCGGTCATGTGACGCTCCTCAGTTCGGCCTTGCCGTCGGAGGAGGATTTCTCGCGCCCCTCCGCCTCGCGCAGCTCATGCCGGTCGCCGCCGAGGATCAGGAACTTGTCGGCCATCCGGCTGAGCGGAGTGGAGTGGACCGCCTGCGTGGCGACGATGGTGCAGCCCTCGGCCTTGAGCTGCTTCAGCGCGCCCCCAAGCTCGCGCCGCGAGGCGTCGTCGAGGTTCGCCATCGGTTCGTCCAGCACGATGATGCGCGGCTTGCCCAGGAATGCCCGCGCCAATGCGATCCGCTTGCGCTCGCTGCCCGAAAGCCCGATCGCCTCGGGGCCGATGGGGGTGTCGTAGCCCTGTGGCAGGGCGATGATGCGGGCGTGGATGCCCGCGAGCCTGGCCGCCTCGACCACCTGGGAAAAGGCCACGTCGCCCAGGCGGCCGATATTCTCGCGCACGGTGCCGGTGAAGATTTCGGTGTGCTGCGGCAGGTAGCCGACGAGGCCGGACCGCATCTCGGCCGGCAGGCGCCCGATCTCCACGTCGCCGAGCCGCACCTGACCGTAGCGCGGCTCCAGCACGCCGACGATCATCCGCGACAGGGTGGTCTTGCCGGTGCCGGCGGGGCCGGTGATCAGCAGCCCCTCGCCGGGGTCGAGTTGCAGGGTCAGGCGCTTGATGACGTCCTCGCGCTGGCCCTGATGGCGGAACGAGGCCTTGTCGAAGATCAGCGGCGCCTGCTCGGTGCCGGGCAGGACCGAGGCTTGCCTCGCCCCGTCGTCCGCCAGCCGCTGCTTGAGGCTCGCATAAGCCATCCGCGCCTCGCGCAGCGATCGCCAGTTGCGCGCCGCCCGTTCGCACAGGGTGAAGCCGAAGCCCGCCATCACCCGCGCCGCGAAGATGCCGCCGACCGTCAGCACATCGGTGATCGTCAGCCACAGCCCGAAGGCCAGGATGCCGATTTTCAGGACCTCGCCCACGCCCCGGATGAAGATGCGAAAGAAGTTCTGCCGCGCCTCGATGCGCTCGCGCTCGGTAAGCCGCCCGTCGGCGGTGCGCTGCCAGCGTTCGGTGAGGACCTGCGACATCGACAGCGCGCCCACGCTTTCGCGGTTGCGCTCGGCGTCCAGCACCAGCCCCCCCGCCTCGCGCGAGGCGTCGTTGGAGACGCGGCGCGGGTCGCGCGTGCTCCATTCCTGAGCGATGGCGAGAACGACCAGCAGCCCGGTTCCCACCAGCGCGATCATCCCGAGCGTGGGGTGGATCAGCCAGGTGCCAAGGATGAAGACCGGCGCCCACATCACGTCCAGCCACGAGGCCGCCGCCGCCGAGACGAACGAGCGGACCCGCCCAAGATCGCTCAGCGCGCGGTTGATGTCGGTCGAGGGTTTCGGCCCCGGAGCGGCGAGTTCCTGCGCGACCAGCCGCGGGCCGAAGCGCCGTTCGATCCAGATGGACCAGCGGGTGAGCATCCGTCGCCGCACCATCTCAAGCGCGAGCGCCGCCACCACTGCCACGAGGACCATGATCGTCAGCATCACGAGGGTTTCCAGGCTGCGGCTGACGGGGATCCGGTCCAGTACCTGCAACAGATAGAGTGGCGTGGCAAATTTCAGGATGTTGATGAAGGCCGTAAAGAGGATCAGGACGACGATCCCCCCGCGCGAGGCCCGCCACGCCTCTGTGACAGCCGTGTCGCCGCCCGCCTTGCGCCGCCTTACCACCGGCCCGGTCTTAACGCGGCACGGCGAAGGCGCCGCCGCCTTCGGCGGTCATGCGCTCGGCGCCTTGGGGCAGTTCGCCGGCCATGCCGCTCAGCGCATCGGCGGGATCGTCCTCATCTTCCTCGATCCCCATGACGGCGGCGTCGGTGCCTTCCTCCCCGGCCCAGCCTCTCGGCGCGGGCATCGCGGCAATGTCCGGGCCGTTCGACGCTGCGGCGTCTCCCACCAGATGCCCGACCCGCGAGGCGACGATCAGCGCGTCCGCCGGGCCGAGCGCCGGCCCGCCGAGGGATCGCAGCAGCCCCAGCAGCGCGGCATCTCGCGCCGTGGCGTGGGGGGCGCGCAGCACGGCCTCGACCTCGCCCGGCCTGATGGCCGCATCGAGGAACGAGGGCGCATAGGCCCCCTGCCGCAGCCGCGGCACCTTGAGATCCACCGGCCCGAGGCTGCTGGCCCAGACAAAGCGGCGAAAGCCGTTGCGGCGGTTGGTCCGGCCCGCGGACGCGGTCCCCACCCCGCAGCAGGCGGCGATTTCCTGATCCATCAGGTATTCCGCCACCCGGCCCAGCACCTCGCGGCCCTGCTCGGCCGGGTTCCGGTGCAGCGGCAGCGCCGTCACGCGGCCATCGGCGGTGACGGCAGCAGCAGCGGCGGGACCATCCGCGCCCTGCCCGAGCGCGATCGGCCCCGCTTCAACAGGCATGGCCGCCTTCGCCAGCGCCACCAGCGAGTGCCGCTGGAAACGCGAGGCCGCGAAGGCCTGCGCGGCGCGGCGCTGCACCTCTGGGACCAAAGCGCCGTCCTGAAGCTCAAAGGGGGAATAGACGCGCATCCCGGTGACGGCCTCGGCCTCGCGCACGCCAAGCGGCGACATCCCGATCCGCCCGCTGAGACCCAGCACGTTGTGCCCGGTCTCGACCAGTTCGCGATAGCCGCAGATCGCCCCCATCGCGTCATAGGCGGCGAAGGTGCAGCCCAGCGTGATCGACCGCAACGCCTCGTTGCGGATGAGTTGGGCGGTTTCCTTCTGCTGGAGGCCATCCGCGATCTCGATCACCGCCACCGCGCAGCCCTGCGCCGCGACGTGGTTGATCAGCCGCCACGCGCCCTTCTCGACCTCGTCGATGGGCACCAGATAGGTGCTGGCGAAGCCCGCATCCGTGAAGTCCAGCGACTGGTCGGCGCCCGCGTCGCGCACGATCCACATGTCGCCGCCCGCGCCGGTGCCGGTGATCTTCAGCGCCGCGACCTTCAGCCCCAGCCGCCTGAAGCCCCGCACCAGCGAGGTCGAGGTCAGCGTCTTGCCCGTGTTCATCGACGTGCCGAGCGACAGCACCACCGGCAGGTCCGGCACCTCCTCGGATGCCTCGATGCGGAAGCGCGACAGGTTGATCCGCTCGCCCTGCGCGTCGCCGATCAGCCCCAGCGGGGTGATCTGCGTCGGCGGCAGCATCCGCACGTGGCGCGACAGCTCCATCCCCGCGAGGCCGCCGGCGGCCACCAGATCGCAGGGACCGAGATCGTGGCTGACGACTGCCTCGAACTGGTCGGGTGCGTAGCGGTTGCCATAGCTCACCACGATCTCGTCGCCGGGGAACATATGCGCTCGGCGCCCGTCCGTCAGTTCCAGCTTGGTCTGCTTGCCGAGCGCCGTCACCCGCGCCAGCACGAGATCGCCCGCCGACGGGCGCAGATCCCCGGTAATCAGGGTCGCCATCGCCGTTGGCGAGGCGCGGCGGGTGCTGAATGCGCGTTTCGCCCGACTTATGCGGTAACTGTCCAATGCGGCAATAGCCATAGCCTTCCCCCGGAACTGGCTGCTATCCTTTTCGATGCGCGAGGCACCGCCGGCACGGTCGTGATGACGCGATTAAGAATTGCATGAGAGCCGAAAAGCAACCGGAAAGAATCGCCGCGGGCAAACAAAATCACGGCAGCGACAATTCGCGTTCAGGGCGCAAACACCGGGTGTAATTCCATTTCCGATTGAATCGATTGTCCCAGCACAATTTGCCCGCACCGGCGAATGGAAATCAATCGCCCGAGCTTTCCGCCCCAAACCCCATAGCCTCCAGCATTTCCGGCGAGCGCATCATCTGCCCCCCCGCATGGGCGATGCCCTCGGCGGTCACGAGCCGCCAGTTGAACACCCAGCCCCGCGCCTCGGCCACCTGCCGCGCCGCCTCGAACACGTTGTGCCCGCGGTCGAGCCGGTTCTCTCCCTGACGCCGCGCGGGGCGGTTGTTGGTCAGATCCTCGTCGCCGGTATCCTCGCCCCCCAGGAACACCGTGACCGGCGCGGCGAGGTAGTCGCGCAGCATCGCTTCCTCGGCCGCGTCCCCGCCGAGGCGGTCGAAGCCATAGGGGGCGTTCTCGTCGGTATCCGGCCAAACATAGGTGGAGGGGTTGGCGATGACGATGCGCCGCGCCTCGCCCGGCGGGTCGTAGGCGGCCACGCGCGACAGGAACTGCCCGCCGGCGGAATGGCCGAACAGATAGGCCGGGGCGTCCGCGCGCCCCTCCTCGGCCTGCGCCCAGTCGATCAGGTCGTCCACCATATCCGCCGTCCAGATCGCCTCGGGCTGAAGCTCGCCGTCGCGTACCAGCCCGCCCCGGTGATAGCGCCAGTTGGGAAACCGCTCCTTGTCGAACAGCGGCGCATAGATCACGAGGCAGGCGCGGTCGGCCAGCGGCCGGGCGGCATCGCGGTATGATTCCGCCGTCCGCCCGTTGCCATGAAACACCAGCAGGATCGACGGTTGCGCGCAACCCGCGGGGCGGTAGGTATAGACCTCGATCTCATCGCCCTTGATTCGGGCCTCGGCTCGCCCCTCACCAAGCGATTGCGCGAAAGCCGTCCCAAGAGGCAGCGCCCCCAGCAATGCGGTCAATACCCAGCCAAGGATGCGCGCCACGAACTCCCCCCGTTCCGGCCGGCTGCGCTGAATGGATAAGGCGAACGCAGGCGGCGGCGGCGAGTGTAATCCGCGAAAGCAATTCCGATCAATGCGCGTGGCGCGGCGCCCGTTTCGCAATTCCCGCTTAACGGGACTGGCGTTCACCGTATGGTTGTGCCGGAAATACCTGACAATTTCTGCGGCATTGCAGGCGCGGAAACAGGGGCTGCGACGTTCCATCCATTCCCCGCCCGTTGCAATGCCGCAACTGCGGCTGGAAAAGCGCCACAGCCGCAAATGCGCCGTCCTCGGCGCGCCCCATGACGCCGCATCGCTTGCGCGGCTGCGGGTGAATGGGCCACATTCGCAGGGCCATGTCCGTGACCTATCTCGATCATTTCGGCCTGCGTCAGGCGCCGTTCGGCAACACGCCGAGCCCGGCCCTGTTCTACAATTCGCGGGGCCATCAGGCTGCGCTGGACTGGATCGAGGACGGGGTCGCCGCCCGCGCCCCCCTCCTGCTGCTGACGGGTGAGGAGGGGTCGGGCAAGACCACGCTGCTGCGCCTCGTGCTGGAGCGGAACGACAGCGAGTGGATCATCGGCCTCGTCTCGGCCCTTCACCCTCGGCCGGAGAGCATCCTCGTGCAGGTCCGCCAGGCCCTTGGACTGCCCGGTCAGGGCGGCGATCCGGCGCAGGTTTCCCGGCAGATCCGCCGCTTTGTCGAGATGACGCGGGCGCATGGCGGCTTCACCGTGCTGGTGGTGGACGACGCGCAGGCGCTGGCGGCGGACAGCCTCGCCGCGCTCGCCGCGCTGACGGCGGATGACCGGAAGGGCACGAAAATCGGGCTGACGCTGCTGCTGGTGGGCCAGCCGGAACTGCCCGCGCTGCTGGACGCGGCGGAGCTGCCCGGCCTGGCGGCAACCGAGGTCGCCCCCGCCGTCCTGCCCCCGCTCGGCGCCGGGGAAACCGTGGGCTATGTCGAGCATCGTCTGGCGAAGTCCGGCGCGGACGGGCCGATCTTCGACATGGGCGCGATGCCGATCCTTCATTCCTTCGGGCTGGGCCTGCCCCGGCTCATCAACGTCATGGCCGATTACTGCCTTGCGACCGCCGCCGCCGAGGGGGTGTCGCGGCTCGACGGCGCATGGGTCAGCGCGGTGCTGCACGAGGCCGACGCCTCCGGCCTGCTGAACCAGCTTGCCGAGCAGGCGGCGGCGGGAGCCCCGCAACCCGTCGCCCCGGCCCCCGCTGCGGCGTCCCCCTTCGCCCCGGCGTCCCCCTTCGCCCCGGCGTCCCCCTTCGCCCCGGCGTCCCCCTTCGCCCCGGCGTCCGCCGCGCCGCCCGCAGGGACCGCCCCCGGCGGGCGAGAGCCGCCCTCTCGCGCCACGGGCGAGGCGCAGCAATCCCCTTACCTCCTGGTCGGCCCGACGCCCCACGCCCCACCGCGCAGGGGCGGGTCGGGCCTCGGCCTCTGGCTGCCCGCGGCGGTGCTGGCGCTGGCCGGCGGCGCGGGCTTCCTCTGGTCCCAGCAGCAGCAGGAGCAGCCCCCCGCCCCCCTCGCCGCAACCACGGCCCCCGCCGGAACGGCGGCGGGAGAGCAGGCGGCGGGAGAACGGACGGCGGTGGAGCGGACGGCGGGAAAGCGGACGGCGGGAGAGCGGACGGCGGCAGCCCCGGCGCAGCAACCGGCAGCGACGGCCTCTGCCCCGCCGCAAACGGCGGCCACCGCCCCGGCGCAGCCTGCCCCCGCGCAACACACCTCGGCGGGGCGGGAAGCCACCTCGCCCGCGCAGCCCACCACGGCCCGACCGGCAACCACCTCGCCCGCGCAGCCCACCACGGCCCGACCGGCATCCACCTCGCCCGAGCAGCCCACAACGGCGGAGCGGGAAGCCGCCGCCCCCGTGCAGCCCACCACGGCGCAACCGGCAGCAGCCCCCGCGCAGCAATCGTCACCGGCAACCACCACCGCCGCGCAATCGTCAGCGGCAACCACCGCTCCCGCACCCCCTGCTCCGCCGCAACCACCAGCGGCGTCCCTCCCCCCCGTCCCCGTCACCCCGGAACCCGCCGTCGCCGAGCTGATGCAGCGCGCGTTGGAGATCGAGGCGCAGGACCCCGCCGGGGCCGCCCTCGCCTATGCTCGCGCGGCCCTGCGGGGGCGCGAGCGGGCGGCCTATTACCTCGGGCAGCTTCAGGAGACCGGCAGCCCGCCCGACCCCGGCCTTGCCCGGCTGTGGTATGCGGCGGCCCCGGATCTCGCGGCGGCGCAGCGGCGGCTGCGCGTCCTGTCGGCGGCCGAGGCCCCGCCCGGAACCCCGGCCGCGCCGGTCCCGGCCTTTCAGGCCCGGCTGGAGGGGGGCGCCAGCGAGATGATCTGGCGCGTGCCGGGCGGCGTCACCCCCGTGCGTTTCCGGGTCGAGCTGCTCGGCCCGGACGAGCAGCCCCTGCCCGCGCAGATGACAAAGATTCCCGGCCTGATCGCGCCCGTGCCGGTGGGTGCGTGGCGCGTGATCGCCATCGGCGCGAACGGCACCGAAAGCCCGCCATCGGCCATGGTCCGCATGACCCCGGACGGCCAAGGCGAAAGCGCCGCAGGGCGTTAGAATATCAGGGAAAAAACCATACCGGGGGGCGGGTCGGCCCCCCGGTATCATACTCGAAAACAATCGCCCGAACCGGCACTCGATAACTGATGTGACACTACGCCACCGGCCGCCTGTCGCCTACTTGACATATTATACAGGTTTCCCGCCGCCGCCTGCCCCGAACCCCGCAAAACCGCCCGATCAGCAGCCGATCAGCACCCGATTGTCGCGCAGATATATTCGCGGTAGGCGCGATTCGCGTCGCTTTCGGCGGGCTCCGCCGTTGGCTCGGGCGGGGCGGCGCTGGCGAGCGGGGCGGTGCATCGAAGCTCATACCCCGGCTGAAGCCCCGCGTTCACGCAGTTGCCGATATCCCAGCCCGGCGGGATGTCCTGAAGATCGACGTTCCGCCACTTGGGATGGCCGCTTTCCTGCAACTGCGGCAGATGCGTCAGCATCAGATGCGACAGGTCCGACACCGCCTTGCAGCTCTGCTGCTGATACATGTTGCCGCGCGGGTCGTAGTCGAAGGTCATCAGCAGCGCCTTGACCGCGATCCCCTCCACCGCCTCGGGCTGGAAGGGATAGGTGTTCGCGGGGATCGTCGTCTCGGCATAGACGCTTTCCAGCGTGTCGTCGGTGATCGGCACCAGGCCGAACCGCTCGCCGTCGATGTCGCCTTCCGCGAACAGCGCCGTGGGCGCGCCGGCGACATAGAAGAAGGCGTCGATCTCTCCGGCCTTCAGCGCGGGCAGCGCGTCGGCGGGCGCGATCAGCCGCCGCTCGGCCGGTTCGGTGCCGGTCAGGTCCAGCACCAGCGAGGCGGTGAGGAACGTGCCGCTGTTCTCGACCCCGATCGCCACGCGCTTGCCGGCAAGGTCGGCCACGCTGTCGATGTCAGAGGTGGCGAGCAGATGCACCTCCTCGTCGTAAAGCGGAAAGGCGATGCGGACGCCGTAGATGGCGCGGGCCACGTCGGGATCGTTGGCGGAGTAGGTCTTGAGATATTCCAGCACGTCGTTCTGGACGATGCCGAACTGGGTGTTGCTGCGCCGCCGCACGGCCATGAAGTTTTCCAGCGAGCCGGCGGTTTCCACCACGTCCAGCGTCTGGCCGCATTGCGCCATCAGCCCGGACAGGTCGCGGCCGATCTGGACATAGGTGCCGGTCGCACCGCCGGTCATCACCGCCTTGCCGAATTCCTGCGCGGCGGCCGGGCCTGCGCCGAGCGCCAGCGCGGCCGTCAATGCAGCCGCCGGTCCCGGCCCGAGCCATCTGGTCTTGCCCATCTCGTCTTTCCTCCCTTTCCGGCTCTGCGGGCCGGCGATGTCAGTTGCAGGGCCCCAGCCCGGCCACCAGCGCGAGCAGGTTCTGCCGGTTGATCTGCCCGTAGGCCCCCCTCAGCGCCTCGGGCGGACACTCCCCCCCGGTCAGCCGCCGCCGGAGATCCTCCCGCTCCGCCCCCGACCCAAGCGCCGGAGCCCCCGCGAGCGCCGCCTCGATCTGCCGGGAGGTCCAGCGGGGGGCGGTGGTTTCGGCGGGGAGTGTCGCCTGCGCTGCCGCTGTTTCACCGGCGGGCGCAGGTGCCTGCGCCGTTGCTTCACCGCCAAGCGCGGACGACCCGGCAGGCGCGGATGCGATTCCGCCCGCAGGCGCCGTCTCCCCGGCGGCCGCGGTTGCCCCAGCCGATACCCCTGCGGAAGCGCCCGCCGCCTGCGCGGCCGCCGCTTCATCGGCCGGGGAGGACCCCGTTTCACCAGCCGCAGCGATCTCTCCTGCGGGCAACACCGTCGCCACGTCGGACACGGCCTCCTCTACGGACGCCGCCGGTTCCCTCGAAGGCGAGAGCAGACCCACCTGCTCCTGCTGTTCGGCGATCAGCCGCGCGACCTCCTGCTCCGCCGCGTCCCGCGCGGCGGTCATCCGGTCGAGCTGCCCGGTTGTCTCGGCCAGCGCCGCCTCGGCCGTGGCGCGACGTTCCTGCGCGGCGGCCGCGGCCTGCTCGGCCTCGTCCCTGCGCCGCTCGGCCTCCAGCGCGGCCGCCGTCGCCGCCGTCTGCCGGGTCGTCGCCTCCTCGAGCCCCTGCCGCAACTCCGCCGCGCCCTGCTCCGATTGGGAAAGCGCCGCTTCCGCCTCGGCCCGCCGGGCCTCCAGAGCCGCAACCTCCGCCGCCACCGCGTCCCGCTGCGCAGCCACGTCGGCAACCTCCGCCAGCGCCGCTTCCGCCTCGGCCCGCCGGGCCTCCAGCGCCGCAACCTCGTTCTCCACCGCATCCCGTTGCGCGGTCAGGTCGGCGGCCTCCGTCAGCGCGGCTTCCGCTTCGGTGCGGCGGGCGATCAGCGAGGCGATCTCGTCCTCTGCCTCGGCGACCTGCCCGGCGAGTTCATCGGCCCGCCCCTGCGCCGCGTCGAGGGCGTCCTGCGCGTCGGCATTCCGCCGCTCCAAGGCCGCGCGCTGCTGCCCGAGATCGGCGAGCCCCGCCTCGGCCTCCGCCGTCTGCTGCCGCAATTCCCCAAGCCGCGCCTCGGCTTCCGCCAACGCCGCCTGCCCCTCGCCCGCGTCCTCCGCAGCCTCCCGCAGCGCCGCCAGTTCCTGCTGCGCCGCGTCCAACTGCGCGGTCAGGTCAGCCCGCGCCGCCTCGGCCTCCTGCCGGGCGGTGTCGGCATCGACCAGCCGCGCCTCCG
>NZ_JAHQZU010000020.1 GCF_019061185.1 Paracoccus sp. Z118 | reverse complement strand
CGACAGCATCAGCCTGGCAGAATCGCTCGATCCCGATATCGCGCGAGCCTACCAGAAGAAGGCGACGGGCCAGAAGTATCTGATCGCGCCCGCCGAGTGATCGAACCCGTGGAGCGGTGCCGGCGCTGTTCCGACGCCGGATAGCTCGACCATCAGCGCGCTCGCGCCGATCAGCAGGTCGCCAAAGTCGGCCCGCGCGCCGATGCAGGAATGGCGATGATGGGTCGCATAGGAGGTCGTAAGGAAACCGCCCTTCTCGGTCTCGCCTGCGAGAATCCGGTTGTTCGGCTAACCTGCTTTCCACCGGGATTGAACCCGATCGAAAAGGTTACAAGCCCAACCGAGAATATACCCGGTTCATTCGCCTACCCGCATCATACCGACAATATGGACGATCGCGACGGCTCGCGCCTCGCCGCACGAGGCAACGTAGCGCGCTCACCTACCCAGCTTGCACGAAGGCGCGTGGAAGGTCAGTCGAGATGGGCCAGCTCGCGCGAGCTACCGAAGCACCTGCCCCGGCCACAATCGAGAAGCTCGGCTCGCACCGGGCCTAGGATAGATCGACGGACGAGATTGTTCATGCTGTCCGATAATATGCAGTCTGCCACGGATTGAGACTTTATCTGCACACAACACGGCCTGCGCGGTCTCACAAAAGAACCAGTCGCCCGGGGGAGTGATGACGCGCTGGATGGACAGGACCTCGGTGCCACTAATCCGTGGCAGGGGAATCGCATATGACCCTGTCGGCCTGAGCAGCGCCCGTTGCGGCAGAGGGCGGGATGGATTCTGGGGGGTGGACCCGTCCCTCGGAGTTCATCGCCGCCATGCACCTGTTCCTCTCCGCCTTCGAAGATGTCCCCGATCCCCGCGCCGGGAATACCCGGCACAACCTTGGCGAACTGCTCGTCATCGCGTTCGTGTCCGTGCTCTGCGGCGCGACGTCCTGTGCCGAGATGGCAGCCTTCGGTCGGGCGAAGGAGAGTGTTTTCAGAGGCTTCCTGAAGCTCGGGCATGCGGTTCCGTCGCATGACACGTTCTCCGCCGTGTTCCGGATGATCGATCCGAAGGCGCTCGATGCGGCCTTCGGCCGGGTGCTGGCCGATGTCGCGGCCCTCTTGCGCGACGGCGATGTGATCGCCATCGACGGCAAGGCCCTGCGCGGCGCCCGCGACGCGGGCGAGAGTGCGCGGACGCGGATGATGGTCTCGGCCTACGCCGCGCGGCTGCGCCTGACGCTGGCCAGCGTGCCGGCCGATCGTGGCGCGGAGCTGGAGGCCGCGATCGAGGCGCTCGGCCTGATCGCGCTCAAGGGCAAGGTGGTGACCGCCGATGCGCTGCACTGCAATTGCCGCACGGTTGCGGCGATCAACACCGGCGGGGGCGACTGGTGCCTGGCGCTCAAGGCCAACCAGGACTCGCTCTTGTCTGACGCCAGGGCCTGTTTCGGCACGCTGAAGGAAGGTCACCCCACCGCCGTCACCGAAGACGCCGGTCACGGTCGGAGGGAGATCCGCAAGGCGGTGGTCGTGTCGGCCAAGGGTCTGGCGGAGCATCATGAATTCCCCGGGCCCAAGGTCTTTGGTCGGGTCGAGGCAAGCCGGGAGACGGCCGGCGCCACGACCTTGGAGACGCGCTACTTCGCGCTGTCTTGGATGCCGACGCCCGACGTGCTGCTCGCCACCGTGCGGACCCACTGGGCCATCGAGAACGCCCTGCACTGGCAGCTCGACGTGTCCTTTCGCGAAGACGCAGCGCGCAACCGCAAGGATAACGGCCCGGGCAACATCGCCGTCCTGCGCCGCCGCGCTCTCGATGTCATGCGGAGGGACGCCTCGAACGGTTCAGGGCGATGGTGACAAGCAGCGCGGCCAGCGGCAGGAAGATCCCCAGCGGAAAACCGGGGAGGACCCCCATCCCAGCGATCAGGGCCGCGGAGGCATAGAGCGCCCGCGGCGTCGCGATGAGCTGTCCAGAGACTGCATTGCCGGCTGTGCCCTCGGCGGCGCCCTTGGTCACGATCAGGCCCGCGGCGATCGAGACGATCAGGGCAGACGCTAGACCAGCACCTTGCGGCTACTCGCCACGCCGTCGGACAGGGCCAGCTCGACTGGAGCCAACACCACCTGCTCGTCGCGCGGCAGGGGCGAGGACATCCATAATGAAGAACCGGAGTGAGAATGGGTGATCGGCGGCGGCCTTCCAACTGAACCCATTTTCTTTTTCACAGACCATGTTCTGGGTTTGCAGGGCTGCTGGAGGCACTTTCAACAACCGCCCGCTCGCGAACTCGGCCGGCAGACACCGGACAGCCTTACGATCGGTGAGTTGTCCACATCAAACCATACATCACCCACGAATCTGGGCCGTTTCGCGCCCGCTCTGCCGCCTATCCCGAGGTTCGATACCCTATACTGATCCAGGGACAGCGAACCATGAGCATGTATACAGAAATTCGGATCTAGATGATGACCGACCTCCACCACCAGATTGTCCAGATGATCGCGCTGATCCCTGCCGCACGCCGGACCGTGGAACTCGGAATCGCAGCATGAAGCGTCCTATCTGGTCCAGCGAAGTGACTGCGGCGGGGCTTCTCGACATGAAGCCGGGCGAATTCCGTTCTCTCGTCGAAGCCGGGCACCTGCCGCGGCCTTACGAGATCGCACCGGGCAAGCTGCGGTGGAAAACGGAGATGCTCGAGAAGATTGCTAACGGCGATGCCGTAGAAGGAGGAATTGTCTGGTGAGGAAAGAAGGCCGCAAGCCCTACGTTTTCGAAGCTAAGCCGGGTTACGTCTACTTCCGCAAGAAAGGGAAGTATCTGCACCGCTTTACCGCGCCCGAGGGCACCGCCGAATTCGACCGCCAGTATTGGGAGGTCAGGACCGGGAAGAAGATGGACGCAAAGCAATCGTGGTCGGCAGCCATCCAGCTCCTGCGCGAGTCGGACCGGTGGGCAGCGAAGTCGGTTCGCTACCGGCAAGACCTTGAGCCTGTCCTAGCCTACCTGATCGAGAAGATCGGCGATAGGGACGTGTCGCGGCTAACCCAGGCGGACATTTGTGAGGCGATGGACAAGAACAAGCATCGCGTGCGCTTCGCCAATTACATCCCTGTCGCAATCAGCATGATCTTCAAGGTGGTGAGGCGCCGCCACTGGATGCCCAGCAATCCTGCTAAGGATATCGAGCGGCTCGTTGTGCCGAAAAATAGGCAGCAGCCACATCGCCCATGGCCTGACGCGGCCGTTCAGAAGTGGCGGGCTGAAGCCGGGGAGCAAGAGCGCCTGATCTTCGAGATCGGCGTGGGCAGCGTCCAACGTCCGGGAGACTGGGTGGACTTCACCTGGGGAGACTACCAGCCCGAAGGCACCGGCACTCTGAGCTTGCGTCAGAACAAAAGCGATGTGCCGTTGGTGCTACCCTGCACCACGCGGCTCAAGGCGGCACTGGACGCGGCAAAGGCCGCGCTGCCGTTCGCCCCCATGCCGAGCCGGCCCATTCTGACGCTTAAGGGCGGGCAGCGGATGAGTTACCGGCGGTTGGCCGAGATCATGCTGGCAGAGCGCAAGAGGCTGGAGCTGGAAGCCTATGACCTACACGCACTGCGCTATCGCGGTGTGATGGAGCTGGCTTGGGCGGGCTGCGACGACGACGAGATCATGTCCTACAGCGGCCACAGCACGAAAGAGATGGTGCGGAAGTATGCCGGAGAAGCCCGGCAGATCATGCGGGCCAAGCAAGCCCGCGCGAAACGGTCCTGATCATGAGAACGGAACATGGCCAGAACATGAAACTGATAACCGGAGTGATAACCCCCTTGACCCGTCTCGCCGAAAACCCTAGCAAACGCGAGGCTCCGGCGGGTTGGCGGAGAGGTTACGCAGCGGATTGCAAATCCGTGAAGACCGGTTCGATTCCGGTACCCGCCTCCATCTCCTCATCAGTGATCCATTGCAACCGAGCGCACGCGCCGTCAGCCGGCGGCTGGTGCCTGCGCGGAATGCTGGCTATCCAGTCCGGCACCGGTTCCCCTGACGAAAGGCCCAGCATGCTCTATCGCGCCGCGACGGCCCTTGCGGGGGGGGTGATGCGGGCGGCGGGGCCGCTCGCCGGGCCCGTGTGGCGCGAGCGCATGGTGCTGGGCGCCACGTTGCCGCACCCGGCGGGCGGGATCTGGATTCACGGCGCCTCGGTGGGCGAGCTGACCTCGGCCCGGCGGATCGTGGCGGCGCTGGCGCGGGAGCGGCCGGTGATCGTCACGGCGAATACCATCACGGGGCGCGCCGTGGTGCGCGATTGGGGCCTGCCCGCGCGGCTCGCGCCGCTGGATGTGCCGGGGGCGGTCGGGCGGTTCATGGATCGCTACCGCCCGGCGGTGATGGTCACGGTGGAGAACGAGATCTGGCCGAGCCGCGCCGCCGCCGCGCGGGCGCGAGGTGTCGGGCAGGTGGTCGTGGGGGCGCGTCTGTCGGAACGCTCGGCGGCGCGATGGGCAAAGGCGCGGGCGCTGATCGGGCCGGTGCTGGCGGGGCTGGATGCGCTGTCGGCGCAGGACGAGGGCAGCGAGGCGCGGCTGGTCGCCCTTGGCCTGCCGCCCGCGGCGCTGATGCCGCGCCTGCAACTGAAGCTGCTCGATCCCGCCGCGACGCCCGCGCCGCCGGACAGCGCCGCCCGGGATGCGACATGGCTCGCCGCCTCGACCCATGCGGGCGAGGACGAGCTGGTGCTGGACGCCTTCCTCAGCGCCCGCGCCGAGGTGCCGGGACTGCGGCTGATCCTCGCCCCGCGCCATCCGCAGCGGGGGGATGCGGTGGCGGCGCTGATCGCGGCGCGGGGGTTGGCGGTGGCGCGGCGCTCGGCCGGGGACGATCTGGCGGCGCCGGTGCTGCTGGTCGATGTGCTGGGCGAGATGGGCCGCTGGTATGACGCCGCGGGCATCTGCCTGACCGGCGGCTCGCTGGTCGATCACGGCGGCCATACCCCGTGGGAACCGGCGGGCCATGGCTGCGCGATCCTGCACGGGCCGCATGTCGGGAACGCTGCCGCGGATTATGCCGCGCTGGACGCCGCGGGCGCCGCGCTGCGGACCGAGGCAGGCGATCTGGCAGTCACCGTCGCCCGGCTGGCGGCCGATCCCGCCGCCGCCCGTGCGATGGGCCGCCGTGCCCGCGATCTGCTGCACGACAAGGCGGGCGATCCGGCGCCGCTGGTCGGGCGCATCCTCGCGCTCGCCGCTGCGCGCAGTCGCGCTTGATCGCGCGCCCCTTCGCCCCGATATGATCCTGTAAAGGAGAGAGAGTTCCCGAATGATCCGCTATGCACTCCGCTGCGCCAAGGGGCATGACTTCGAAGGCTGGTTCCGCTCGGCCGATGATTTCGAGCGGATGCAGGCCGCAGGTCAGGTCGCCTGCACCGTTTGCGAGGAAACGGATGTGCAGAAGGCCCTGATGACGCCGGGGGTGCCCGCGCGGAAGGCCGAAGGCCCGGCGCTTCGCAGCGAGCCCGAGGCGATGTCGCCGCTGGAGCAACTGCGCCGGCATGTCGAGGCGAATTCCGACTATGTCGGCATGAGCTTCGCCGCCGAGGCCCGCGCGATGCACGAAGGGACCAAGCCCGAGCGGGCCATCCACGGCGAGGCCCGGCCCGAAGAGGCGCGCAGGCTGCTGGAGGACGGCATTCCCGTCGCCCCGCTGCCGTTCCGGCCGCGCAGCAAGGTCAGTTGACCACCGTCACGATGAAGCAGAGATGAAAAAGACCGGCGGTGCCGGTCTTTTTGCTGTTCAGGGAAGACGCGTGGTCAGGACACCAGCGGCTTGCCGTTCTGGGCGTGGCGCATCGCCAGCTTGCGGCCCATCCGGCCCGAGGCGAGCGTCCGCACCGGCGCGCGGGCGGCGGCTTCGTCGCGCAGCTCGGGGAAAAGCGCGAAGATTTCCTCGCGTCCCGCCTCGCCCACGGCGTTCAGCGCCTGCTTGCCGGGGTGCAGCGATTCCGTTTCCGCCCCGTTCGACCAGACGACCTGATGATCGTCGAAGAGGAAGTGGACATAGGTGAGGCCGTCCAGATCCTCGGCGATGTCCACGCCGTCCACCAGCAGCAGTTGCTTGGCGGCGACCAGCACTTCGTCCGTTCCGAACATCTTCTGCGCGATCTTCGAGCGGACCAGCACCCGGTGCTGCGGCGAGACGACCAGATCGGACGACGGCGTGTTCGCCCCCAGCGCGCCGGCGGCGATGCGGATCGCGCGCAGGTTCGGCGCGGCCTCCAGCTCGGCCCCGGTCAGACGGCGGCTGCCGACCCAGCGGAGGGGCTGGAGCCCGGAGTCCCGCGTGCGGACCAGATCACCCACCGCCAGATCGGCGGCGGCCACGGGACCGCGGTCCGTCTCGATCAGGGTGTCGGCGGCGAAGCAGACGACATTGGTGTTCCCAAGCACCAGGTCAGCGCCCGTGACCGCGGTTCCATTGTTCTCGACCCGGATGGACACCCCGTCCACCATGTTCAGCTGGCCGTCGTCATCCTGGTCCGCACGCACCCATTGAAGGACCGTTGCATACTGCTGCGTGGGGTTGGCCGCGTTCCAATCTGCGAGGCGATCCGCGGTGTAGATCTGCGACAGATCGATCACGTCCCTTTCGGCGGCGTCATCGCCGGCGTAGAAATCTTGGACGACATCTCCACCGGTGACGAGGAACGTGTCAGCTCCGGTGCCGCCGATCAGCGTGTCGGCCCCGGCGCCGCCTTCGAGCGTGTCGCTGCCGGCCCCGCCCTCGAGCAGGTCATCGCCTTCGCCCCCGAGCAAGGAATCGTTGCCCTCGCCGCCGCGCAGCGTGTCGTTCCCGGCCCAGCCTTCCAGCAGATCGTTGCCCGCACCGCCTTCCAGCAGGTCGTTTCCGACGTCGCCGTCCAGCGAATCGTCGCCGTCGCCGCCATACAGGCTGTCATGGCCCTCGCCACCTTCCAGCGTGTCGGCTCCACCGCCGCCCTCGAGCAGGTCATCGCCGGCTCCGCCATACAGGCTGTCGTTGCCCTCTCCGCCGCGCAGCGTGTCGGCTCCTTCGCCGCCTTCCAGCAGGTCATTGCCGACGCCGCCTTCCAGCGTGTCGTTGTCGGCGCCGCCGCGAAGCGTGTCGTCGCCGAACCCGCCGACCAGCGAGTCGTTGCCCGCGCCGCCTTCCAGCAGGTCCGCGCCGCCGGTCGTGCCGGTGCCGAGCGTGTCGTCGCCATAAAGCCGGTCGTCTCCCGCGCCGCCATACAGGCTGTCCGAGCCATCGCCGCCGATCAGGGTGTCGTTGCCTGCCTCGGCCGCGTTGCCGCCCAGCGTGTCGCCGTAGCCGTAAAGCACGTCGTTGCCCGCGCCGCCATCGACCCTGTCCGCCCCGGTGCCCGCGTAAACCGTGTCGTTGCCTGCACCGGACGAGATGATGTCGTTGCCAGCGAAGCCCTGCACGACATCATCGTTCGAGTTGTTGAGGCCATGACCGGCGGTCGCGTCGTTGTTGTCGATGCGGTCGGCTTCCGGGTCGCCGGTGTAGGCGGCGTTGATCGTGTCCGCGTTTTGGGTGCCTTCGACGAGGCCATCGACGAAGGCCTTGGCGGAGCGGTCGGTCGCCAGGCCAGTGCTGTCGCTTGAGATAACCGAGTTGAGTCGCAGCGAGACGATCGCATCCGCTTGCAGGGCCGCCTGAAGATCCGGGTTGTCGAGGCGCGGCGCGGCCAGAAACGTTTGGCCCGTAATGTCTTGGAACACCCGTAGTTCGAGCGTGGCGGTGCTTCCGTCGTGGAACGACACCGTGCCGTTATAGCGCGCGACCGCATCGAAGGTGTAGGACTCGGCCGTGCCGTTCCGGTCCAGGTCCACCGTGAACTGGTCCTGCGTGTTGACGTTGCCGGTTTGACGCTGATCCAGCACGTCGGTGGCGCCCCGCGGAGCCGCCGTGACCGAGAATATCTGCTGGTGCAGGGGCGATCCGCTGCCGCCGAACGTCTGGTTGAGCAGCACGTTGGCGCGTTCCGCATTGGTCGTGTTTTCGGTCACATCGATCAGGGCTTGCGGGCCGAGGTAAATCGCGTTCCACGTCGTCGCCATTGTTCATTCCTTCCTGTTCACTGTCCGGCGGAGTCATTGCAACCGCCCTCCTGCAAGGCTCAGCGCCCCGCGTTTATCCAGTTTCGGCCTTGCACATGGCTTGGCCGGTCGTCTGCGGGCGCGCGGGTATAGGACGCGCCTCGGGCCTCTGCCCTGCGGGACAAGGCTTGTGCTGACGACGATACGTGCTGTCGGGGGAGGGGCCACCCGCCCCCTTCTGGGGCGGACTGCGGCACACTCTACAGACTGCAAGCAGCAAGGCTGCCGAATCGTCGGGCTGCGCACCCGGTCGAGTGGGGCCTGACTAACATCTGTTTATGACATGCTTCTATCTGTCTTTTTCGACATGTCTTTTCCTGTGACAGCCAAGCCGCACTTGCCCTTGGCTGGCCGGGGCCATAAGCAGCGCTCCGATCCAACCGTGGGACTGGGGGCCTGAATGCCGCTTCTGGTGATGAAATTCGGCGGCACCTCGGTGGCCGACCTCGACTGCATCGCGAACGCCGCCCGAAAGGTGCAGCGCGAGGTCGAGCGGGGCTATGACGTCATCGTCATCGTCAGCGCCATGTCGGGCAGGACCAACGAGCTGGTGGGCTGGGTCGAGGGCACCTCGCGGCTTTACGACGCGCGCGAATACGACGCGGTGGTCGCCTCGGGCGAGAACGTCACCGCCGGGCTGATGGCGCTGCGGCTTCAGCAGATGGGCGTGCCCGCCCGCAGCTGGCAGGGCTGGCAGGTGCCGATCAACACCACCGGGCAGCACGGCGCGGCGCGGTTCGTGTCGATCCCGCGCGAGAACATCGACCAGAAATACGCCGAAGGCATGCGGGTCGCGGTCGTCGCCGGCTTCCAGGGAATCGGCCCCGACGGGCGGATCACCACGCTGGGCCGGGGCGGGTCCGACACAACCGCCGTCGCCTTCGCCGCCGCCTTCGGGGCAGAGCGTTGCGACATCTACACCGACGTGGACGGCATCTACACGACCGATCCCCGCATCTCGCGCAAGGCCCGCAAGCTGGAGAAGATCGCCTTCGAGGAGATGCTGGAGCTGTCCTCGCTGGGCGCCAAGGTGTTGCAGACCCGTTCGGTCGAGCTGGCGATGCGCTATAATGTGCGCCTGCGGGTGCTGTCGTCCTTCGACGATACCGATGAAACCAGCGGCACGCTGGTCTGTGCTGAGGATGAAATCATGGAATCCAGGGTCGTTTCCGGCGTCGCCTTCAGCCGCGACGAAGCCAAGGTCACGCTGGTCACGGTCGAGGACCGGCCCGGCATCTCGGCCGCGATCTTCGAGCCGCTGGCGGCGGCCGGCGTGAACGTGGACATGATCGTCCAGAACATCTCGGAGCGCGACTACGAGGACCATCCCGGCGCGGTCACCGACATGACCTTCTCCTGCCCCGTCAACCAGGTCGAGCGGGCCCGGAAGGCGGTGGAGGATGCGCGCGCCGAAGGCGTGATCGCCTATGACGATCTGGCGGTGGATGACGACGTGGCCAAGGTCTCGGTCGTCGGAATCGGAATGCGGTCCCATGCGGGCGTCGCCGCGCGCATGTTCCGGGCGCTTGCCGATGAAAACATCAACATCAAGGTCATCTCGACGAGCGAGATCAAGATCTCGGTGCTGATCGACCGCAGGTATCTGGAACTGGCCGTGCAGGCGCTGCATGATGCCTTCCAGCTTGAAGAGGCCTGATCCCGCGGGATCGGGCAATCCCGGCGGCATGTTGCCGCGGGGCAGGGGGTGACGGTTTTGAGCGGCGATCTGGCTGAAAGCGAATCGCGCAAGCTGCTGCAGCGGCTGCGCGATACGCTGGCCGCTCCCGGCCGCAGCCAGGACCGGCTGGACAACATCACCCATCACATCGCGGATTCGATCGGCAGCGAGGTCTGCTCGATCTATCTGTTCCGCGATCCCGACACGCTCGAACTGTGCGCCACCGAAGGGCTGCGCGCCGAAGCCGTCCACCGCACCCGCCTGCGTCTGGGAGAGGGGCTGGTGGGCCGCGTGGCCCGCACCGGGCGGCCCCTGAACACGCCCAATGCGCCGTCTGAGCCCGGCTTCCGCTTCATGCCCGAGACCGGCGAAGAGGTGTATCCGGCCTTCCTCGGCGTGCCGATCCAGCGGGTCGGCGAAAAGCTGGGCGTGCTGGTCGTCCAGTCGCGGAATGCGCGGCTGTTTTCCGACGACGAGATCTACGGGCTGGAAGTCGTGGCGATGGTGCTGGCCGAGATGGCCGAGCTTGGCAGCTTCTCCGGCGGCGAGTCCAACGGGATGCCCCGCCGCCACCGCTTCCCAACCATGTTCCGCGGCACCGGCGCGCAGGACGGCGCGGCGGAGGGGCAGGTCTGGCTGCACGAGCCGCGCGTCGTCATCACGAACCCGGTCAACGACGATCCCCAGCGCGAACGCGCCCGGCTGAACGAGGCGGTCGCGATGCTGCGCACGACGCTCGACACCATGCTGTCCGACGAGGGCATCGGCGCGGGCGATCATAAAGACATCATGGAGACCTACCGGATGCTCGCCCATTCCCGCAGTTGGCTGCGGCGGATGGAGGAGGACATCGATCTTGGCCTGTCGGCCGAGGCGGCGGTTGAAAAGGAGCAGAGCCACGCGCGGGTGCGGCTGGAAGGCTCGGCCGATCCATATCTGCGCGAGCGGCTGCATGATCTGGACGACCTCGCCAACCGCCTGCTGCGGATCCTGACGGGGCAGGGGCGGGATACCGGGGCCGCGCTGCCGGAGAACCCGATCCTCATCGCCCGCAACATCGGCCCGGCGGAGCTTCTGGAATACGGCCGCAAGCTGCGCGGCGTGGTGCTGGAGGAAGGCTCTGTCGGCAGCCACGCGGCGATCGTCGCGCGGGCGCTGTCGATTCCGCTGGTGGTCAACGCGGGCCGGATCGGGTCCGAGGCGCTGAACGGCGATGCGATCCTCGTCGATGGCGATGTGGGGCTCGTCCATCTGCGCCCCGAGGACAGCGTGGCGGTCGCCTTCCGCGACAAGATCGCCATGCAGGCCGAGGCGCAGAAGCGTTACGCCGGGCTGCGCAATCTGCCCGCCGTCTCGACCGATGGCACCCGGATCGAGCTTTACATGAATGCGGGGCTGATGGCGGACCTGCCATCGCTTCACGGGTCGGGCGCCGAAGGGGTGGGGCTGTTCCGCACCGAGTTGCAGTTCCTGACCCGCACGCGCGTGCCCAAGCGCGGCGATCTGGCGGGGCTTTACCGCCGGGTGATGGACAATGCGGGCGACCTGCCGGTGGTGTTCCGCACGCTGGACATCGGGTCCGACAAGGTGCTGCCCTACATGAAGCCGCAGGACGAGCCGAACCCGGCGATGGGCTGGCGGGCGATCCGTCTGGGGCTGGACAAGCGCGGCGTCCTGCGGATGCAGCTTCAGGCGCTGCTGCGGGCCGCCGCCGGGCGGGCGCTGCACGTCATGTTCCCCTTCATCGCGGAACCGGCCGAGCTTTACGCCGCCCGCCGCATCCTCGACGAGCAGATCGAGCGGGAACGCGCGATGGGGCACGACCTGCCCAGTCTGATCCGCGTCGGCGCGATGCTGGAGACGCCGTCGATGGCCTTCGCGCCGCCCGCGTTCTTCTCCTCCTGCGATTTCCTGTCCATCGGCGGGAACGACCTCAAGCAGTTCTTCTTCGCCGCCGACCGCGAGAACGAGGCCGTGCGCCGCCGCTATGACACGCTGTCCCCGTCGTTCCTGCTGCTGCTGCGGCAGATCATCGAACGCGCGGATGCGGCGGGCACCCCGATCAGCTTCTGCGGCGAGGATGCCGGCCGCCCGATCGAGGCGGCGACCTTCGCCGCGCTGGGGATGCGGCGGCTGTCGATGCGCCCCGCCTCCATCGGGCCGGTCAAGCATCTGCTGCGGCGGATCGACCTGTCCGAACTGGCGAAGGTCCTGCAGCAGGGAATCGACGAAGGCGTGCCGACCCTGCGCCCCGCCGTCACCGACTGGCTGGCGCGGAACGGCTAGATCAGCCGCGCCGCGACTTCGTCGGCGATGGCGAGGCTGGAGGTCAGGCCGGGGCTTTCGATGCCCAGCAGGTTGACCAGCCCCGGCACCCCATGCACCGCCGGGCCGTCGATGCGGAAATCGGCGGCAGGCTCGCCGGGACCGGACAGCTTGGGGCGGATGCCGCAATAGGTCGGCACCAGCGCGCCTGTCGGCAAAGCTGGCCAGTAGCGGCGGACCTCGGCCTCGAAATGTCCGGCGCGGGCGGCGTTCACGCGGTAGTCGATGGACTCGATCCACTCCACATCGGGGCCGAAGCGCATGTTGCCGCCGAGATCCAGCGTCAGGTGGACGCCGAGGCCACCCGGCTCGGGCACCGGGTAGATGAGCCGCGAAAACGCCGGCCGTCCCGGCAGGGCGAAGTAGCTGCCGCGCGCGAAATGGGTCTGCGGCACCTGCGCCGGGTCCAGCCCGTCGATGGCGCGGGCCACGTCCGACGCCCGCAGCCCGGCGGCGTTCACCAGCAGGCGGCAGCCGAGCGTGTAGGCGCCGTCCGCGCCGGTCGTGTCCACCTCGAACCCGTCCGGCACGACTCGGGCACCGGTGAACGCGGTGTTCAGCGCCAGCGCCGCCCCGCGATCCTCGGCATGGCCCAGCAAGGCCAGCATCAGCGCGTGGCTGTCGATGATTCCCGTGGACGGTGACAGCAGCGCCCCGGTGCAGGCCAGCGCAGGCTCCATCGCCTGCGCCTGTGCCGCTGTCAGCGGTCGCAGGTCGTCCGCGCCGCATTCCGCCGCGCGAACCGCGATCCCTTCCAGCGCCGCCGCCTGTTCCGGCGAGGTCGCCACGATCAACTTGCCGCAGCGGCGATGCGGGACGCCGTTCTCGGCCGCGAACTGATACAGCATCTCGCGCCCGCGCAGGCACAGCCGCGCCTTGAGACTGCCCGGCGGATAATAGAGCCCCGCGTGGATCACCTCGGAGTTGCGGGAACTCGTCTCCGTCCCGATGGCCTCGGCGCGTTCCAGCACCAGCACCTCGACGCCGGATTCCGCCAGCCTGCGGGCGACGGCAAGGCCGATCACCCCCGCGCCGATGACGATGCACTCAACCCTGTCCACGCGATCCCCCCTTTTGGCGGGAAAGGCATCGGTCGGGAGGCGCCGGAAATCAACCCCGCGAAGGCAGCGCCCGCGTTTCCGCGGGCGCTCCTGCCGCGCGTAATGTCACCGCATGACGGCGCGTTCCGGCACATCCTCGGCGGTGTCGGCGCGCACCTCGGCCACCTCGGCGGCGGTCACGGCCGACGCATCGTTGCCCCAGGCGGAACGGACGAAGGAGGCAAGTTCGGCTACCTCCTGATCGTTCAGCCGCTCGCGGTAGCCCTGCATCACCAGCCGCATGGGCCGCTTTTCGGTCGAGACGACAGCGGCCCCGTCGAGGATGATCGAGATCAGCGGCATCGTCTCGGACCCCGTGACCAGCGTGTTGCCGGCGAGCTTCGGGAAGATCTGGGGCGCGCCCTTGCCGGTCACGAAGTGGCAGGCGACGCAGTTGTCCATGTAGAGCCGCGCGCCGATCGGCATGCCCGGCTGCGCGTCGTGCAGCATCTGCGTCGTCGCCTCGCCCGCCTCGTCGGCGGGGTCGGGTGGAATTGCGATGCTGTGCACCCCCTCGACGGGCTGCGGCAGTTCGACCGTGCCGCCCGCGAGGCCCCTGAGGAATGCGGCGATGGCGATGTTGTCCTCGTCGGTCAGGTATTGCGTCGATTCCTCGATCACGAGGCCCATCTCGCCATTGGCGGTCGAGTGGTGGTTGCGCCCGGTGGCAAGGAAGCCCGCCAGTTCCGCGACCGTCCACCGCTGCGGGGCCGAATTCGGCCCGTTCAGCGGCGCGGCGTTCCAGCCGCCGATGACGCCGCCGGTCAGGAAATTCTCCTGCCCCGCGACGATCCCGTCCTGCACCACAAGCCGGTTGCGCGGCGAATGGCAGGCGGCGCAGTGGCCGGGCGCCTCGACCAGATACTGGCCGCGGGCCAGCACCTCGTCGTCATAGGACGGCGTGAACCCCGCCGGATGCTGCAACGCAAGCCAGTTCCATGCGCGGATGCCCCAGCGCAGGTTGAACGGGAAGTTCAGCGCGGTTTCGTCCGGCGTGTAGCTCACCGGCTCCACCTCGTTCATGAAGTAGTGATAGAGCGAACGCACATCCTCCTCGGTGAGCATCCGGTAATTCTCGTAGGGCATCGCCGGGTAAAGATGCACGCCGTCGTTGCGGATGCCGTCGTAGAGCGCGCCCCGGAACTCATCGAGCGAATAGGCCCCGATCCCCGCTTCCGGGTCGGGGGTGATGTTGGTGCTGTATATCGTGCCCATCGGCGATGCGATCGGCCGCCCGCCTGCGAAGGGTCGTCCCCCTTCGGCGGTGTGGCACGCCTTGCAGTCGCCGGTATGCATCACGTATTCGCCGTAACCCTCGGGCGGCTCCCAGTCGGCGGGCAGCGCCGCGACGGCGGGGGTCAGCCGCACCGGCACGAAGATGAACAGCAGCAGGCCGACCAGCGCGATGGCGGCGAGGATCAGGATGACGCGGAGTGTCTTGTTCATCTTCGCGCTCCTCACACCAGCGGGCGGGGGTTGGAGAGATACTGCGTGCGGATGGCGTCAGCCGTCCAGTAGGCCAGCCCGCCCAGGAAACCGGTCGGGTTGTATTGCGTGTTCTGGACGAAGTTGCCCGCGCCCGTGGCGAAGACGTTGTGCATCCCCCAGACCTGCGAATAACGATTGACCACGCCTTCCTGCGGGTTTTCCGACATGATGTGGCCACCGGTGTTGTGGGTCGTCTGATAGGGGCGGATATCGTATTGCGCCCCCTCGTCCTTGAACGAGGACTGCATCGCGTCGGGGTTCATGCTGGCGGCGACCTCCTCGGCCCGCGCAAGCTGGAAGCGGGTCATGCGGATGTCGTTCGGGTTCCAGTTGAAGGTCATCCGCATCAGCGGGCGGCCGTGCCGGTCGGTATAGGTCGGGTCCAGATCCAGATGGTTCGTCCGATACGACATGTTGGACCCGTGCGTGCCGATCGTCATCGCATGGCCGTACCATTGCCCGATCGCCTGCTTCCACTCGCCGCCCCAGCTTGCCGTGCCGCGCGGCAGCGGCATCGAGCGGGTCGGCTGGCCGTTCGTCTGCCCCGCCCGCCAATAGGCGCCGCCGATGAAGCCCTCGCGCCCGTAGTCGATCTGGTTCATGCCGAAATCATCGATCGACATGCCGTTGGCGCCGGTGCCGATGAAGGGGTTGAACTCCTCGTTCTGGAAGAACAGCGTCACGCTGCCGTTCATCTGGTAGCCGTAGCTCTTGCCGGTCACGCCCTCGCCCGTCACCGGGTCATAGGGCTGGCCGATCCCCGACAGCAGCATCAGATGCACGTTGTTGAGCGAATAGGCCGCGAGGATCACGATGTCGGCGGGCTGGAACACCTCTTCCTGCGCGGCGTCGTCCCAATAGGTGACGCCCGTCGCGGTCTGCCCGTCCGGCGCCTTCTCGACCCGCAGCACCTCGGAGTTCACGCGATAGCTGAAATTCGGCATCCGCTTCAGCGCGTCCAGGATCATCGTCTGCGGTGAGGATTTGGAATACTGGAAGCAGCCGTAACGCTCGCAGAAGCCGCAGAGCGTGCAGGGCCCCATCTGCATCCCGTAGGGATTGATGTAGGAGGTCGAGGCGATCCCGCCCGGCGACTTGAACGGGTGATAGCCCATCGCACTGGCGGCATCGGCGAATTTCTTCGCGTCCCAGGTGATCGGCATCGGCGGCATCGGGTAATCGCGCGAGCGCCAGCCCTCGAACGGGTTGCCCCCTTCGATGATCTGGCCCCGGATGTTCCCCGCCTGTCCCGAGATTCCCGCCACATATTCGAACTTGTCGAAATAGGGCTCCATCTCGTCATAGGTGACGGGGTAGTCGCCCAGCAGCATGTCGTCGGGGATGATGTCCTCGCCCCAGTTCTCCAGCACATGGGAGCGCAGGCGCATCTCCTCGGGCTGGGGGCGCCAGTTCAGGGCGTTCCAGTGGGTGCCCGCGCCGCCGACGCCGTTGCCGGGCAGGAACGATCCGAAGCTGCGGAAGGGCAGGGCGGTGTCGGCGGCGTTGCGGCGGATGGTGAGCGTCTGCAACGCCGGGCGCTGGATCAGCTCCAGCCGGACGCCGTATTTCAGCTCGTCGATCATGTCGGGATATTTCCAGTCCGGCACGGTGTCCTGATCGTGGCCGCGTTCCAGCGCCACGACCTCCAGCCCCTCCTGTGCGAGCTCCATGCCCATGACCGCGCCGGTCCAGCCCAGCCCGACGATGACGACGTCCTTCTTCGCTTCCTGCCGCGCCATGGTTCAGGCCCTCTCGCCGCTGATGGAAACCGGGCCGAGCGGGTAGCGGACGTTGTGCCGCTCCGCCCAGTCGAGATAGGCCGCCCGCGCCCCCGGAAAGCCGATATAGACCCAGGACTGCATCCCGTGATTGCCGCCGTATTTCGGGTCCGAGAAGTAACCTTCCTTGGTGTTCTGAAGCAGGATGGTGAAGAAATCGCGGATCTCGGGGGCAAGCTCGACCTCGCCCTCCTGAAGCAGGGCCAGCGCCTCGTCCTGCTGTTCCTCGGTCAGGGCGGTGAAGCTCCCGCCATAGCGGTCCACGCACCATGCGTCGAAAGCGGGGATCGCCTGCCGATAGACCTGCGCCGGGGTCAGCGGCGACTGCCAGCCGAGGAAGGGGTCGGCGTCCGGCATGTGCGGGCCGACCATATACCAGTCGCCCGCCTGCCCGTATTCGCCCGCAAGCTGCAGGTCGATGAAGACCGGCACCCGCGTCTCGATCGCGCCGGGCCCGTCGCCCGCCGAGGGGATCAGCCGCGCCGCCGCCGCCATGACGAAGGCCCATTCCTCGGGGGTGAAGAAGGTCGGCTGATACTGGTCGAGCGGCACCGGCTCCGCCGCCTGCTGCGCGCCGGCGTGCAGCGGAAGCGAGGCGAACGCCATGCCGGCGGCCGTGCCCTTCAGGAAGCCGCGGCGGCTCGGGTGTCCGGGAAGGTCGGTCATGCGGGTTCTCCTGCAAAGGGATGACCGGATGCGTGGCCCAGGGCTCGGTCGGTGTCGGGTAAGGGCTCCAATGCGTTCGTGATCGAAAGGCGGGCCGGCGTGAGGGCGCGTCGCCCGACCATGCGTCCGCGGCGCCATGGTCGGGAGACGGGCTTCAGCCGGAACGCAGCGGTGCCGCGTTCGGTTGCCTGTTTCGTGTTGGGAATGTGAGCGCCGGGCGGGGCTTTCCGGGTGGCGAACTGGCGCCAGTGCGGGCGAAATGGCTGCCCGCGAGGGGGAGCCATTCGTGAGCGCCCGGTTCCGGTGCTCGGGCGATGGAGGCGGGATCGCCGTCTCCATCGGTCGGCGGCGCAGGCAGACCCGCGCCGCCGGATCTCAACTCTCCGCGCTGCCCTCGATGTCGAAGAGCGAACGGTACTGACGCGGCTGCGAGCGCAGATACTGGTCAGGCGCCTGGACGCTGCTGCCCAGATGCGCGGCCGCATGCCACGGCCAGCGCGGGTCATAGAGGATCGTCCGGGCCAGCCCGACGAAATCCGCGTCGCCGGTGCCGATGATCGCCTCGGCCTGCTCGTAATCGGTTATCAGCCCGACCGCGACCACCGGCATGCCCACCGCCTGCTTTACCGCGCGGGCCAGCGGCACCTGATAGCTCGGCCCGACCGGGATCTGCTGGCGCGGGTCCAGCCCGCCGCTGGAAACATGGATGCCGTCGCAGCCCCGCGCCTCGAGCGCCTTGGCGAGCGCGATGGTCTGGTCGATGTCCCAGCCGCCTTCCACCCAGTCGGTCCCCGAGACGCGGACCGTCACCGGGCGATCCGCCGGGAACGCCTCGCGCACGGCGTCGTAAACCTCCAGCGTGAGGCGCATCCGGTTCTCCAGACTGCCGCCATAGTCGTCATCGCGCCGGTTCGAGAGCGGCGAGAGGAATTCGTGCAGCAGATAGCCGTGCGCCGCATGGATCTGCACCGCCTCGATCCCGAGCCGCCCGGCCCGCCGCGCCGCATCGGCAAAGCCCGTGCGGACCCGCTCGATGCCGGCCTTGTCCAGCGCGAGCGGCGGGTTCTCGCCTTTCGCGAAGGGGTCCGCGCTGGGCGCGACGGTCTGCCAGCCATTCTCGTGGCCGGGCGCGATCTGCGCGCCGCCCTTCCACGGCAGGTCGGTGGAGGCCTTGCGCCCGGCATGGGCAAGCTGGATCGCGATCGGCATGTCGGACCAGCGGCGGACGCCTTCCAGCGTGCGGGCCAGCGCCGCCTCGGTCTCGTCGGACCAGAGGCCGACATCGGCGTAGCTGATCCGACCCTCGGGCACCACGGCGGTCGCCTCGATCGTCAGCAGGGCGGCGCCCGACAGCGCCAGATGCCCCAGATGGATCAGGTGCCAGTCGGTCGTGCAGCCATCCTGCGCCGAATACTGGCACATCGGCGCGATGACGATGCGGTTGGCAAGCCTGAGCTTGCCGACCTCGAACGGGGTGAACAGGCGCGGGGACATGGCGGCTCTCCTTCCGGTTGGGGCGAGGAACGGTGTTCCGGTCGGGGTGGGGATAACCCGCTTCCGACGGGTTTGCCATTCCGGCGGGCCGTAGCTCAACGGAACCGACCCGCAACGCCGCCGAGGCACCCAGATGTGGCGCTCCACAACGTGCCGGCGACGGGCCGAAGCCCAAGCAGAAGAAGAATTTCTGAGGAAATGGCGGACCCGGAGCGATTCGAACGCCCGACCCCCAGATTCGTAGTCTGGTGCTCTATCCAGCTGAGCTACGGGTCCTTTGTAGGGGCGCTAGGTAGGCCGGTGCGGCGGGGGATGCAAGAGGAAATTTTCGCCCCTCGTGCAGTTTCGCGAACCAACGCCCGCCCGCGTCAGCCCGTCGCCACGGCGCCTGGGTTGCGGGGCAGGTGGAGCATGAACTCGGTTCCCTCGCTGCCGGTCTTGAGCAGCTCCAGCCGGCCGCCATGGCCGCGCATCAGGTCGGCGGCGATGGCGAGGCCGAGGCCCGTGCCGCCCTTGCGGATGCCGCCGGTGAAGGGCTGGAACAGGTTCGCCTGCGCCTTTTCGGGCAGGCCCGGTCCGGTGTCGCCCACCCGCAGCCACCAGCCGCTTTCGTCCTCGCCGGCGCCGATCTCGATCGTGCCGGGGCGGCGCGTCGCCTCGATCGCCTGGCGGGCGTTGCGGGCGAGGTTGGTCAGCACGCGGTAAAGCTGCTCGCGGTCGGCGCGGATCGTCAGGCCCGGCGGCACGTCCGAAAGGAACTCGACCAGCGTCTCCTGCCCGGTGCTTTCCGCGGCGAGGGTTTCGGCCTCGATCACCTCGGCCACCAGCGCGGACAGGTTGAACAGCGACAGCTGCGGCGGCGCTTCCTCGGCGCGGCCGAAGGCGAGGGTCGTCTCGCACAGGTTGACCGCGCGCGAGATCGAGCCGACCAGCTTCGGCGCGGTGCGGCGCACGCCGGGGTCGTCGCTGCCCTCCAGCCGGTCGGCGAGGATCTGGCTGGTGGACAGGACGTTGCGCAGGTCGTGGCTGATCTTGGCGACCGCCTGTCCAAGCTGGGCCAGCCGCTCGCGCTGCTTCAGCGACGAGGTGACGGTGCGCTGCATCGCCGCCATCGCCGATTCGGCGGCGCGCACCTCGGCCATGCTGGCGGCGGGCTCGATGATGCGGCGCGCGTCCTCGGGGTCGTTCGCATAGGTTATCATGTGGCCGATCACGCGCCGGATCGGCCGCACGATCAGGCGCTGCGCCGCGAGGTTCAGCAGCAGCGCCGTCAGGACCGAGAAGGCCGCCGACACGACCAGCAGCCGGATGCCCGATTCGATCATGTCGGCGCGCATGGGGGCGCTGTCCATGGTGATCTCGATCAGCTGCCCGGCCTGCCGCACCGGCGCGCCGATCACGCGGATGATCCGGTTCTGCGGCTGCGCGAGCAGTTCCAGCGCGTCGCGGGTCAGGGTCCAGAAGCCGGGGTCGCGCATGTCGTAGGTGGCCGCGATCGGCGCGGGCAGGGGCGAGGACAGCACCAGCCGGCGGATATCGTCGCGCCGCAGCACGACGTTATAGACGCCCGCATTCTCCAGCAGCTCCGATTCCAGGTCGGCGGCGAGCGAGTCGTCCGTCGCCAGCAGGGCGAGGCTGGCGATCTGCGCCCGCTCCAGCCGGCTTTCGAGATAGTCGTGGCGGAAGTTGCTGAGTGAGGGAATCAGGATCGCAGCCTCGGCCAGCACCACGAACAGAATCGTCAGCGCCGCGAACCGTCCTGATAAGGTATTGAAGTTCATCTGCTTCCGAAGCCGCGCCGCCAAGCACCCGGCTTGCATGACCCCGCGCGTAGGGGCAAGCCGCTCCGATCAAACAACCGTGATCGGCCGGGGGTTCCGCTGGGGAAGTCCCGGCGACATCGCGGTTGACTTGGACGCGAGGCCCCCGTATGAGGCGGGCTTCGCATCACCTGCGCGCGGCCGGTGGGCTTTTTTGCGTTCGCTTTCCCCGCGCACCCGAACGCCGGAGTATCAGTCATGAAACGCACTTTCCAGCCGTCGAACCTGGTTCGCGCCCGCCGTCACGGGTTCCGCGCCCGCATGGCGACCAAGGGTGGCCGCCGCGTGCTGAACGCCCGCCGCGCCAAGGGCCGCAAGGTTCTGTCCGCCTGATCATGTGCGCGGCGGTGGCTCAGCTTCCGCCCGATCCGGCCCGCCCGCGTGATGCGGGCACCGTCGAGTCGCGCCCGCCTGACGCGGGCGAGACCGAGGCCGCGCAGTCTGGCCGTTCCCGGATCGAGCGGCTGCGCCAGCGTGCCGATTTCCTGAGGGCCGCGTCCGCCCGCCGTCAAGGAACGGCGGGCTTTCTGCTGCAGGCCCGCCCGCGCGAGGATGCGGGCGACGGCCCCATCCGCGTCGGCTTCACCTGCTCCAGGAAGATCGGCAACGCCGTGGCGCGGAACCGCGCCAAGCGGCGGCTGCGGGCGATCGCGGCCGAGGTCATACCCGCCAAGGGGCGCCCCGGCTGGGATTACGTGCTCGTCGGCCGCCCCGAAGCCACGATCGGGCGCGACTTCGCGGATCTGCGCGGCGATCTGAACATGGCGCTGGACCGGGTGCATTCCTCCTCTGCCCAGCAGGCCGGCCCCGCGCAGCATGGCCGCAAGGGGCGGGGCCGATGAGCCCGCTTGCGCGAATCGTCGCGCTGCCGGTCCGGGCCTACCGGCTGCTGCTGAGCCCGTGGATCGGCCATGCCTGCCGCTTTCAGCCGACCTGTTCGGCCTATGCGCTGGAGGCGCTGGAGCGGCATGGCGCGCTGCGCGGCAGCTGGCTCGCCGCGCGCCGGATCGGCCGCTGCCATCCATGGGGCGGCGACGGTTACGACCCGGTTCCGGCGCGCGAGGATGCGCCATGAAGCCCCGCCTGCCCGAACGGCGCAAACGCCGCGAGCGGCCGCCGGCCTCGCCGCGCCGGATGTTGCTGGGGCTGTCGCTCGTCATCGTGGTGGCGCTGGTGGTGCTGTGGCTGACCAGCTATCTCGTGACCCGCCTGACCGCGTGACCGCGCAAGACCCGAAGAGGCGCCGATGCAAGACCTTGCCGTTGACCCGGACCTCGATGCCGGGGACGACATCCATCCGCTGTTCCGCGGCGCCCCGTCCTCGACCGAGTTCCGCAAGCTGCGCAAGCGGCTGGTGCGCGAGGTCCGCGCGGCCATCGACAGCTATTCCATGGCACAGCCGGGCGAGCGCTGGCTGGTCTGCCTGTCGGGCGGCAAGGACAGCTACACCCTGCTCGCCGTCCTGCACGAACTGAAATGGCGCGGGCTGCTGCCGGTGGACCTGCTGGCCTGCAACCTGGACCAGGGCCAGCCCGGCTTTCCGGCGACGGTCCTGCCCGAGTTCCTGACGCATCGGCAAGTCGCGCACCGGATCGAGTATCGGGACACCTATTCCGTCGTCGTGGACAAGATCGCGCCCGGCGGGACGATGTGTTCGCTGTGCTCCCGCCTGCGGCGCGGCAATCTTTACCGCATCGCGCGCGAGGAGGGGTGCTCGGCTGTCGTGCTGGGTCATCATCGTGACGACATGCTGGAAACCTTCTTCATGAACCTGTTCCACGGCGGCCGGCTGGCGACGATGCCGCCCAAGCTGCTGAACGAGGATGGCGATCTGAACGTGCTGCGCCCGCTCGCCTTTGTGGCCGAGGCGGATTGCGAGCGGTTCGCCCGCGCGATGGATTATCCCATCATCCCCTGCGATCTCTGCGGCAGCCAGGAGGGGCTTCAGCGGATGCAGGTCAAGAAACTGCTCGACGAATGGGAATCGCGCAGTCCCGGCCGGCGGCAGGTGATGTTCCGGGCGCTGATGAACGTGCGCCCGTCACATCTGCTCGACCCGCAGCTTTTCGATTTCGCGGACCTCGCGCCCGCATCCCCGCGCGATCCGGCGGTGCCGGTGCTGCGCGAGCAATAGCGCGGGGCCGCCGTTCTCAGGCCGCCATCGCCGAGGGCCGCGCCGAATCCAGCGGCAAGGTCATCCGCAGCTGTTGCGACAGATGGGAAACGTCCGCCGTTGCGCCGGAGACCTTGAACCCCTCGCCCAGCAGGTGTTTCACATACATCTTGTTATAAATGAACGCGAACACCAGCGACGACAGGCCCATGGTGAAGAAGGCGATCACGACCATGATGATCGCGCCCACGTAATGGCCGCGGATCAGCGCCGGGAAGAATCCGAACAGCAGGGTCGTCCACGAGAACCCGACCGGCGCCTGCTTCAAGCGGCCCGTCTGCGGGTGATGGAAGTCGATCGTCGCGTAAGCCATGAGGCGCTCCTTGTGATGTGGCCGGATGGAAGCCGCGATAGCAGGCAGACCCTAACAATCGGTTAAGGCGTCTCCGAACGCGGCGTATCCCGGCTTTCCCCTTGACCTCTGGGGCGCGCTTCGGTTCAAGCGGCGCGGTGTGACGCAAGCCTGGTGACGAGCTGATGGACGACAACAACCGCAACCTGATCCTGGCAATGGTGCTGTCCGCGCTGGTCATGATCGGGTGGTATGCCTTCTTCGCGCCAGAGCCGCCTGCCGTCGATCCGGCCGACATGCCGGCGCCGTCGGGCGCGATCACCACCGCGCCTTCGGCCACGGCCCCGGCGGGCACGACCACGGCGCCCGCCGCCCCGGCCGATCTCGGGACCGGCGATCCGACCCGCGATGCGCCGCGTCTGGCGATCGATTCGCCGTCGCTTCAGGGCTCGATCTCGCTCGCCGGGGGGCGGATCGACGATCTGCTGCTGACCGGCTACCGCGAGACGCTGGACCCGAACTCGCCCTTCGTGCGGCTGCTCTCGCCCACCGCGCAGCTGCGGGTGACGGAGGAAGGCACCCCCGTGGCGCCTGCGGCCGGCCCGGACCTGACGCTGCAAAAGCCCTATTACGCCGTCTATGGCTGGATGCCCGGCCCCGGCACCGATCCGGCGCTGGTGCCGAATCCGGCGACGGTCTGGCAGGTGGAATCGGGCGAGACGCTCGCCCCCGGTCAGCCCGTCACGCTGCGTTGGGACAACGGCGCGGGCCAGATCTTCCGCCGCACATTCGAGCTTGACGACCGCTACCTGTTCACCGTCACCCAGAACCTTGAAAACACCGCCGCGGCCCCGTTCCTCGCCGCGCCTTACGGCATCATCGCCCGCCATGGGCGGCCGGATACCCAGAACTACTTCGTCCTGCACGAGGGCGCTGTCGGCGTGACCGATGGCGAACTGCTGGAGCAGGATTATGGCGACATCGCCGATCTGAGCCCGGTGGCCGCCGAAGGCCCTGCGGAGCTGATCGAGGTGGCCGAGAACGGCTGGATCGGTTTCACCGACAAATACTGGATGACGACCCTCGCGCCTGCGCCCGGCCAGCCGTTCACGGCGGTGGTGAAATACGCCCCCGGCGCCGACATCTACCAGACCGAGGCGCGGCTGCCGATGCAGACCGTCCAGCCCGGCACGCAGGTCAGCACCGCGTCCTACCTGTTCGCGGGCGCCAAGACCTACGAGCTGCTCGATGCCTACCAGGAATCCCCCGGCATCGACCGCTTCGTCGATTCCATCGACTGGGGCTGGTTCTACTTCCTGACCAAGCCGATCTTCCACCTGCTGCACTGGCTGCACGGGCTGATCGGCAACATGGGCTGGGCGATCATCGCGCTGACCTTCGTGCTGAAGATGCTGGTCTTCCCGCTGGCGCGGAAGTCCTACATCTCGATGGCGCGGATGCGCGAGATGCAGCCGCAGATGGAGGAGATCAAGGAGCGCACCGGCGACGACCGGGTGAAATACCAGCAGGAGGTCATGGCGCTCTACAAGAAGGAGAAGGTGAACCCGGCTGCCGGCTGCCTGCCGATGCTGCTGCAGATCCCGATCTTCTTCGCGCTCTACAAGGTGATCTTCGTCACCATCGAACTGCGCCATGCCCCGTGGATCGGCTGGATCCGCGACCTCGCCGCGCCCGACCCGTCGAGCCTTCTGAACCTGTTCGGGCTGCTGCCGTATGCGGCGCCGGCGCAGGGGACGATGCTGCATTCGCTGTCGCTGCCGGCGCTGGCCATCGCGCTGGGGATCACCATGTGGGTGCAGCAGAAGCTGAACCCCGCCCCGACCGATCCGGCGCAGAAGATGATCTTCGCCTGGATGCCGTGGATCTTCATGTTCATGCTGGGCGGCTTCGCCTCGGGGCTGGTGCTCTACTGGATTTCCAACAACCTCATCACGATCGCGCAGCAATACACGATCATGTCGATGCACGGGCACCCGCCGCAGCTGTTCGGCAACATCCGCGCCAGTCTGCCGAAACGGCGGCCGAAGTGAGCCAGGCAGGGCGGCTGGCGCAGATCCATCGCTATCCGGTCAAGTCGATCGGGGGCGAGGCGCTGGATCAGGTCGCGCTGACTCCCGCGCAGCCGCTGCCGGGCGACCGGCGCTTCGCCGTGATCCATGCGGACGGCCTGCGGCATCTTGAGGATGGCGCGCTGGCCCGCTGGCTGCCCAAGGCCGCCTTCGTGCGCGGCGTCGCGGCGGCGCCATTGCAGGCGGTCCGGGGCGGCTGGGACGGCGGCGATCTGGTGCTGACCCACCCCGAGCGCCCCGAACTGCGCTTTGACCCGGCGCAGGGGGGCGCCGCGCTGATCGCGTGGCTGGAGCCGCTCTGGTCCACCTCGGACAAGGCGCCCGCCGTGCGGCTGGTCGAGGGGCCGCAGGCCCTGACTGACAAGAACCACCCCTGGCTGTCGATCCTCTCGCTGTCCTCGCTGCGCGACCTTGAAGGGCGGCTGAACCAGCCGCTGGGGGTTCACCGCTGGCGCGCCAACCTGTGGATCGACGGGTGGGAGCCTTACGCCGAGCGCGACATGCAGCTTCACCGCATCCGTATCGGTGAGAATGTGGTCCTGAAACTGACCCAGCGCATCGGCCGCTGCGCCGCGACCAGCGTGGACACCGACACCGGACAGATCGACGTGGACATGCCGAAGGCCCTGCAGGACCAGTTCTGGCACCAGGATTTCGGCATCTATGCCGAGGTCGAAGCCGGCGGCATCATCCGTCCCGGAGACGAGGTCGAGGTCCTGTGAAGGTCGCCTTCCCCCAAGCCCCCGAGCCCGACGCCGAGGCCGCCGAGGCGGCCCGCCTGCTGTTCGCGGGGCCGGTGGACTTCGTGAAGGGCGTCGTCGCCATGAACGGCCTGCCGCCCGCTGACCGGCCCGAGGTGTGCTTCGCCGGCCGCTCGAACGTCGGCAAGTCCAGCCTCATCAACGCGCTGACCGGGCGCAAGGGAATCGCGCGGGCCTCGAACACGCCGGGGCGCACGCAGGAGATCAACTATTTCGCCGTGGGCGAGCGCGGCTATCTGGTCGATCTGCCGGGCTACGGATTTGCCAAGGCGCCGCTGCCGGTGGTGAAGAAATGGCAGGATCTGCTGAAGGCCTATCTCGCCGGGCGGCCGACGCTGCGCCGCGCCTTCGCGCTGATCGACGCGCGGCACGGGGTCAAGCCCGTGGATCACGAGATCCTGACCCTGCTCGACCGTTCCGCCGTGCCGTTCCAGGTGGTCGTGACCAAGGCCGACAAGGTCGGCCCGCAGGCGCTGGCCGCCACGCTGGCGCAGATCGAGGCCGAGTTGCAGAAGCACCCGGCGGCGTTCCCGCAGCTGGTCGTGACCTCGTCCGAAAAAGGGCAGGGCATCGCCACGCTGCGCGCGATCATCGACGGGCTGCTGTAAGGCTGGACCTCGGCCCCCTCGCGCCCTAGCTTGCCCGGCAACCTGGGGACCGCCGGATGAGACAGCAGAACATGGACCGTGACTTCGCCACCACCGCCAACACGCTTTCCGAGGCGCTGCCCTACATGCAGCGTTACGCCGGGGCCGTGGTGGTCGTTAAGTTCGGCGGCAACGCGATGGGCGACGACGAGGCGATGGCCGATTTCGCCCGCGACATCGTGCTGATGAAGCAGGTCGGCATCCATCCGGTGGTCGTCCACGGCGGCGGGCCGATGATCAACGACCTGCTGGGCCGGCTCGGCATCGAGAGTCGCTTCGTGCGCGGCAAGCGGGTGACGACCAAGGAAGCCGTGCAGGTCGTGGAGATGGTCCTGTCAGGCCTCGTCAACAAGCGGATCGTGCAGGCGATCAACGACGCGGGCGGGCGCGCGGTCGGGATCTCCGGCAAGGACGACGACATGATGGTGTGCGAGGCGGACGACCCCGAGCTGGGCTTTGTCGGGCGGCCGATCGAGATGAACATCCAGATCATCCGCGATCTCTATCAGGCCGGGCTGATCCCGGTGATCGCGCCCGTGGCGACCGGCATGGCCGACAACGAGACGTTCAACGTCAATGGCGACACGGCGGCGGGCGCGATCGCCGGGGCGCTGAAGGCCGACCGGCTGCTGCTGCTGACGGACGTGGCGGGGGTCAAGGACGCCTCGGGCGAGGTGGTCACGCAGATGAACCCCGAGCAGATGCGGCAGATGATCGCCGACGGCACCATCGCGGGCGGCATGATTCCCAAGACCGAAACCGCGCTCACGGCGCTGGATGAGGGCGTCCGCGCCGTCGTGATTCTGGACGGCCGGGTGCCGCACGCCGCGCTGCTGGAGCTTTTTACCGAGCAGGGCGCAGGCAGCCTGATCCGCTCGTCCGAGCCGCGGCTGAAGCCGCACGGGCTGCGGCAGGGGGGCAGCGGGCTTTAGGCGGCCCTGCCGGTCCGGCGCCAGAGGCCGGTATTCCAAGGAAAACTGTCGGAACGGTTGCCGCCCGAGGATGCGGGCGATGCGCCGGTCCGCGCCGGAAGGGCCGCAGGACGTGCTGCGCGGGTCGGCGCCCCTCCTCATTTCGGACTAAGATGGGCCACTTGCGGGCGGGCGGGCTCGGTGGCAGGCTTCCCGGCGATCCGCGTGAAGGAAGGGCTCTGAATGACCGCGACCGGAATCCGTCGGCTGATCCTCACCCGCCACGCCAAGTCCGCCTGGGACGATCCGGCGCTGGACGATCACGACCGCCCCCTGAACGACCGGGGGAGGCGATCGGCGCGGCTGCTGGGCGACTGGCTGGCCAGCCGCGGCTATGACCCCGAAGAGGTCCTGTGCTCCCCCGCGCGGCGCACGCAGGAAACATGGGAGCGGGTCGCCAGCGCCGTGTTCGAGACCCGCCCCGTCCTGCGGATGGAGCCGGCACTGTATCAGGCCGATCCCGACCGGATGCTGGACGTGCTGCGCAGCGCGACCATGCACACGGTGATGATGATCGGCCACAATCCCGCCATCGCCGGCTTTGCCGAGATGCTGCCCGCGCGCCTGCCGCTCGATCCCGATTTCCGCCGCTATCCGACGGCGGCGACGCTGGTGGTGGATTTCACCGCCGATAGCTGGGCCGATGTGCAGCGGGGGCAGGGCGACGTGCGCGACTTCGTGCGGATGGACGGGCGCTAGGCCCGCCCGCCCTCGGCCGTGTCGTCCACCACCGACAGGATTCCCGGCACGGCGGGGCAGGGCAGCAGCGCGTTCCTGGAAACATCCGCCAGTGTCGCGTTGTGCAGGAACACATAGACATGCGCCGACAGGCTTTCCCACAGCCGGTTCGACAGCGTCTGCGCCCGCGATCCCGAAACGCCGCCGGTCACGCCCGCGCCGACATGCAGCGCGCTGACGGTTTCGTCCACCGCGCCCAACACTTCGGAGACGCGGATCGTCTCGGGCGTCCGCGCCAGCCGGTAACCGCCGCCGGGGCCGCGCACCGACTTCACCAGCCCCGCGCGGCGCAGCCGCACGAAGAGCTGCTCCAGATAGGGCAGCGAGATGTCCTGCCGTCTGGAGATGTCGGCGAGCGTCGTCAGCTGCCCCTCGCCCGCCGTGGCCAGATCGACCAGCGCGACCATGGCGTAGCGCCCCTTGGTCGAAAGCTTCATCCGAGGCCCCCCTTCCAACATGCGGCAGCCGCATGGCCGGTCCGCGGGGCCGTTGATCCCCGGCGCCCGTTCATGCGATTGTCCTGCACGCGTTCCGTCCCGGTGGTAAGGCCCGGACGGGGCCGCGTCAAGAATCGCCCCGTGCGCAAAGGAATCCCATGCCCGAGTTGATTTTCCCCGGACCCGATGGCCGTCTGGAAGGCCGCTATCATCCGCAGCCCAAGCCCGACGCGCCGCTCGCCATCGTCCTGCACCCGCATCCACAATTCGGCGGCACGATGAACAACCGGGTCGTCTACAACCTGCATTATGCGTTCCACCGCATGGGCTTCACGGTGATGCGCTTCAACTTCCGCGGCGTCGGCCGCAGCCAGGGCGAGTTCGACGAGGGCGTGGGGGAGCTGTCGGATGCCGCAGCGGCGCTCGACTATCTGCAGGCGCTGAACCCCAACAGCAAGCATTGCTGGGTGGCCGGCTTCAGCTTCGGCGCGTGGATCGGGATGCAGCTTCTGATGCGCCGCCCGGAAATAACCGGATTCGTCAGCGTCTCGCCGCCCGCCAACATGTATGACTTCAGCTTCCTCGCGCCGTGCCCGGCGTCCGGGCTGATCATCAACGGCACCGCCGACCGCGTCGCCCCGGCCAAGGACATCAACGCACTGGTCGGAAAATTGCGTGAGCAGAAGGGCATCACCATCACCCACGAGGAGATCGAGGGGGCCGACCACTTCTTCCGCGACGACGATCTGCACATGAAACCGATGATCGACACGGTGCAGACCTATGTCCGGCGGCGGCTGACGGAAAGCACGCGGTGAGCGGCGGCGGGTAACGCTCCTGGGCGCGCAAGGGGGGCAGGGGCATCTTCCGTCGCTCTTGCCGGTGACATCGCGCGACCTGCGCAATCCCGCGTTGCCGTAGTGCCCCGCGACGCGCTACCACTTCCCCGGAGTCGGAGGTGACCGCCCTGTGCCGCGCATGATCGCAAGCCTTGTCCTGTCGCTGGTGCTGGCGCTTTCCGCCGGCATGGCGGCGCGCATGGAGCTTGCGGCGGCCTCGGCCCGCCCGCTGGCGCTGGTCATGGCGCTGACCGGCGGCGAGATCTGCGGGCATGGCGGCCCCGCCGAACCGGGCGGCCAGGGTCATCAGCACTGCCTCGCCTGCGTCCTCGGCGGCCCGGCGCCGGTTCCGCATGGCCCTGCGCTTGCGTGCCGCGCCGCGCGCGCAAGGCCGCTCCGCCGCGCGCGGATGCGGCGGCTTGCCGGGGTGTCGCGGCCTCACCCCTGTCCGCGGGCCTGCGGTCCTCCTGTGCCGGCAGACTGCCGTCTTGCCGCATGAACACAGGAGAAACCGATGAAAACCACCTTCCTCGCGGCCCTTGCCGCCTTGGTCGCCATGCCCGCCGTCGCCCATGTCTCGTTCGAGACGCGCGAGGCCGAGGCCGGCCGCAGCTACAAGGCCGTGCTGACGATCCCGCATGGCTGCGACGGCGAGGCCACGCAAGCCGTCGCCGTCACCCTGCCGGAAGGCATCTTCGACGTGAAGCCGATGCCCAAGCCGGGCTGGACGCTGGAAACCGATTCCGGGGACTACGCCCGCAGCTACGACAATCATGGCGAGCCGGAGACCTCCGGCGTGCGGCGGATCGTCTGGACGGGCGAGCTGCCGGACGCCCATTTCGACGAGTTCGTCTTCCGCGGCACGCTGTCGGGCGATCTCGCGCCGGGAACGGTGCTGTATTTCCCGGTGGAGCAGAGCTGCGCGAGCGGCGTCGAGTCGTGGTCCGAGATCCCGGTCGAGGGCGGCGAACGTCCGGCCATGCCCGCGCCGGGGCTGACGATCCGCGCCGGCGAGCACGCCCATCACCACTGAGCCCCGCATCGAGGGCCGGAGCCCGGCAGGGCTTCGGCCGCATGTCGCGCGGCAAGCCTGATCCGACGGCATACCATCGCATACCGCCCCTTTCCATCGGGCCGTTTTGCAGCTATAGCCCCGCGTGACCCCTTTCCCAATCCAAGGTGCGCCCATGACCAAGATCAAGGTAGACAACCCGGTCGTCGAGCTCGACGGCGATGAGATGACCCGGATCATCTGGGATTTCATCAAGCAGAAGCTGATCCTGCCCTATCTCGACATCGACCTGAAATACTACGATCTCGGCATCGAGGAGCGTGACCGCACCGACGACCAGATCACCATCGACGCGGCCCACGCCATCAAGCAATACGGCGTCGGCGTGAAATGCGCGACGATCACCCCGGATGAAGGCCGGGTCGAGGAATTCGGCCTGAAGAAGATGTGGAAGTCGCCCAACGGCACGATCCGCAACATCCTCGGCGGCGTGATCTTCCGCGAGCCGATCATCTGCAAGAACGTGCCGCGGCTGGTCCCGCACTGGACCCAGCCGATCATCGTCGGCCGCCACGCCTTCGGCGACCAGTACAAGGCCACCGACTTCCTGTTCCCCGGCAAGGGCAAGCTGACCATCAAGTTCGTCGGCGAGGATGGCGAGACGATCGAACACGAGGTCTTCCAGGCCCCGTCCTCGGGCGTGGCGATGGCGATGTACAACCTCGACGATTCGATCCGCGACTTCGCCCGCGCGTCGATGAACTACGGGTTGCAGCGCGGCTATCCGGTCTATCTGTCCACCAAGAACACGATCCTGAAAGCCTATGACGGCCGCTTCAAGGACATCTTCCAGGAAGTCTTCGACGCCGAGTTCGCCGACCAGTTCAAGGCCAAGGGCATCACCTACGAGCACCGGCTGATCGACGACATGGTGGCATCCGCGCTGAAATGGTCGGGCGGCTATGTCTGGGCCTGCAAGAACTACGATGGCGACGTGCAGTCCGACATCGTGGCGCAGGGCTTCGGCAGCCTCGGGCTGATGACCTCGGTGCTGATGACGCCCGACGGGAAGACGGTCGAGGCCGAGGCGGCGCACGGCACCGTCACGCGTCACTACCGCGAGCACCAGAAGGGCAAGGAGACCTCCACCAACTCCATCGCCTCGATCTATGCCTGGACGGGCGGGCTGAAGCACCGCGCGAAACTGGACGGCAACGAGCAGCTGCAGCGCTTCGCCGAGACGCTGGAGCGGGTGACGGTCCAGACGGTCGAGGACGGGTTCATGACCAAGGACCTCGCCCTGCTGGTCGGGCCGGAACAGAAATGGCTGACCACGATGGGCTATCTGGAAAAGGTGGACGAGTATCTGAACAAGGCCCTGGCGGGCTGACCGCCGAAGCGCCGAAAGGAAGCGGCCGGGCGATTGCCCGGCCGTTTGCATTTCAGTCCGCGGGCCCCTTGGGGTCGTCGGTGCCGGGATACCAGTCGAGGATGACGGTCTCCGTCGCGGCGCCGGTCGCGGTCAGCTTTTCCGCGAACTCCGCCGGGTCCTGACCGCGGTGATGATAGGGGATCACCATGCGCGGGGCCATTTCCGCCACGCCTTCGACGGCCTGATCGACCGACATGGTATTGGGCAGGTTCATCGGCACGAAGGCGAGCGCGATGTCGGTCTGCGCCCGGAACTCGGATGTCGCCTCAGTGTCGCCCGCGATATAGATGCGGCCGTGTTCGGGCGAGGTCAGCACATAGCCGTTGTCGCGCCCCTGCGGGTGATATTGCAGCCGGTCAGGGGTGATGTTGTAGGCGGGCACCGCCTCGATCGCCATTCCCGCGACCTCGCCGGCATCGCCGTTGGCCATCGCGGTGGCGCGGGATTTCAGCGCCTCGGGCAGCATCTCGGCCACGGCGGGGTTCACGATCAGCGCGGCGTTCTCGTCCAGCAGCGCCTCGATCGTGGGCAGGTCGAAATGGTCGCCATGCTCGTGCGTGACCAGGATCGCGGCGGCGCGGGGCAGGTTCGCATAGGGCTCGGCCCCGCCCACCGGATCGATCAGGATCGCCTGTCCGCCCAGCGTCAGCATCAGCGAGGCGTGTTCGATCGGCGTCACGAAGGACGGCGCGGCATCAGGCGCGGCGGGGCTGGCGGCCTGCGCGCAGACGCGGCGCGGCAGGATGAGCGGGGCGGCCATCGCCGCCGCGCCGAGGATCAGGGTCTGGCGTCTGCTGGGGGTCATCTCGTCTTCCTCCTGTGATTGACGGGGGAACCGGGCGAAGGGCGGCAGGGTTCCCCCTTTAATCGGCGGTCCGTAGCGATTATCTGGGCGTCACCGCTGCCGAGGATTCCCGCCATGAAAGCTGCCGTCGTCACTTTCCCCGGATCGAACTGCGACCGCGACCTCGCCGTCGCGCTGGAACGCGCCGGCGCCGATGTCGCCCGCGTCTGGCACAAGGACGCCGAGCTTCCCGCGGGCACCGACCTCGTCGCCGTGCCGGGCGGCTTCTCCTTTGGCGACTACCTGCGCTGCGGCGCGATTGCCGCGCAGTCGCCGGTCGCCGCGGCGATCACGCGCCATGCCGAACGCGGCGGTTATGTTCTGGGCGTCTGCAACGGCTTTCAGGTGCTGACGGAACTGGGCCTGCTGCCGGGCGCCCTGATGCGGAACGCGGGGCTCAGCTTCCTGTGCCGCGACGCCGAACTGACGGTCGAGGACAACGGCAGCGATTTCCTGTCGCAATACGCGGCGGGCGAGCGGATCAGCCTGCCGGTCGCCCATCACGACGGCAACTATCAGATCGACGCGGACGGCCTTGCCCGGCTGGAAGCCGAGGGGCGGATCGCCCTGCGCTATGCCCCGGCGATCAACGGCTCCATCGCGGATATCGCGGGCGTCCTGTCCGAAAACCGCAGGGTTCTGGGGATGATGCCGCATCCCGAGCGCGCGGCCGATCCGGTCCACGGCGGCACCGACGGGGCGCGGATGTTCAGCGGGCTGGTCGGCAGTCTGGTCCGGGAAACGGCCTGACCCTGACCCCGCGACCCACATCATGCCCATTCGGTCATATTGAGCGGGAAGCGCGCAGCGTCTATCACGGTGCGACGCGCATCTGCGGACAGGGCTGATGGCTGAGCGGGAGATCTTCGACGGCGAGTCCGATCGCCGCGCGACCTTGCGCGCGCGGTGGATGCCGCGCGTCGTCATCGCCGTGCTGCTGGCCGCCGCCGTGGGCGCGATCTTCTACACCAACCACTGGCTGACCGAACGGTTCTCGGAAAACACGCGGGTTCGGGCGGAACTGCGCTCGGCGCTCTATACCGGCAACCTGATGTCGGAATTGCAGCGCACCTCGGTCGTGCCGCTGCTGCTGGCGCGCGATCCGGCGCTGATCTCGTCGCTGTCGGGGCAGGATTTCTCGACCATCTCGGCCCGGCTCATCAGCGCGCAGAAGGATATCGGCGCGGCGTCGATCCGGCTGCTGGACGGATCGGGCCGCACCATGGGCGCCACCGACCGGCAGCTTCTGGGGACGAGCTATGTGCTGGCGCCGTTCTATGTCGAGGCGCTGCGGACGAACGACACGGTGTTCACCGTGACGCCCTCGCCATCGGGCGGGCACGAGTTCAACTTTTCGCGCGCCATCGTCTCCGAAGGGCGGTCGCTGGGGGTGATCGTCGTCGGCGCGGATCTGGGGCGGCTGGAAAGAAGCTGGGCGGGCATCTCGGACGCCGTGGCCGTGACCGACAGCGGCGGGCAGATCATCCTGACGACCGAGCCGCGCTGGCGGGGGCTGCCGCTGGAAGAGGCGCTGGCCGTCCGCTCGGCCCCCAGCGCGATCGAGCGCGCGTTCCAGGTGACGGCGGACTGGAGCCGGCCCGCCGACGCCTATCTGCGCGGCAAGGCGGTGATGCGGACCGAGGCCAAGATCCCGTTCCGCGGCTGGCGGATGATTTCCTTCACCACCTACGATTCCACGCGGGACCGGGTGAACGCCTATCTGGCGCTGGAGATCATGGGCCTCGCCATGGCGCTGGCCATCGGTTTCTACATCCTGTCCCGCCGCGCCCGGTCGATGACCCATCGCTACATGCGCGAATCGGCCGACCTGCGGGCGCTGAACGCCCGCCTCACGCGAGAGATCGCCGAGCGCGAGCGGGTGCAGCGCGAGTTGCGGGTGGCCGAGCAGACGGTGCAGCAATCGAGCAAGCTGGCCGCGCTTGGCGAGATGTCCGCCGGCATCAGCCACGAGCTGAACCAGCCGCTTGCGGCGATGAAGACCTATCTGGCCGGCTCGCGGCTGCTGCTGGAGCGGGGGCGGCCCGACGAGGCGCTGTCCAGCTTCCAGCGGGTCGATGACCTGCTCGACCGGATGGGGGCGATCACCCGGCAGCTGAAATCCTATGCCCGCAAGGGCGGCGAGGCGTTCGAGCCGGTGGACCTGCGAATGGCGCTGTCGGGGGCGCTGACGATGATGGAATCGCAGCTTCGCAACCGCCGGGTGCGGTTGCAGCGTCGCCAGCCGCGCGATCCGGTGATGGTCTATTGCGACCGCATACGGCTGGAGCAGGTCATCATCAACCTGATCCGCAACGCCATGGACGCGACCCGTGACCAGCGCGACCCCTCGATCGCGATCACGATGGAAAGCGGCTCGCACGCTCATCTGTCCGTGAGCGACAACGGGCCGGGGGTTGCCGATCTGGAAAAACTGTTCGAACCGTTCTGGACCACGAAGGCGCCGGGCGAAGGCACCGGGCTGGGAATGGCGATATCCTCCGGGATCGTGTCGGACTTCGGCGGGCGGCTGACGGCCCACAACGCCGAAGGGGGCGGGGCGGTGTTCGATCTTGTCCTGCCGCTGTATGAGCCCCGGCTGGACAGCCGGCGCACGGCGGCGGAGTGATGAAAGGAAAGGATGAAGCGATGACCCAGGTTCTGACCGTGGCGATCGTCGATGACGAGCCGGACATGCGGGACTCCATCAGCCAGTGGCTGGGGCTGTCGGGCTATCGCACCGAGGTGTTCGCCAGCGCCGAGGAGGCGCTGAAGGCCATCGGCCCCGACTGGCCGGGGGTGGTGGTGTCCGACATCCGCATGCCGGGAATGGACGGGATGGCGTTCCTCAAGCGGCTGATGGGGCTCGACAGCGGCTTGCCGGTGATCCTCATCACCGGCCACGGCGACGTGCCGATGGCGGTCGAGGCGATGCGGCTGGGCGCGATGGACTTCATGGAGAAGCCCTTCAACCCGGACCGGATGACCGAACTGGTCAAGAAGGCCTCGCAGGCCCGGCGGATGACGCTGGACAACCGCGCCCTGCGCCGGGATCTGAGCGAAGGCCAGCAGGTGATGTCGAAGCTGGTCGGCGCCAGCCCGGCGATGGAGCGGCTGCGCGAGGATATCCTCGATCTCGGGCAGGCCGACGGGCATGTGCTGATCGACGGCGAGACGGGCACCGGCAAGACGCTGGTCGCCCACGCGCTGCACGCCGTGGGGCCGCGCGCCACCAAGAAGTTCGTGCCGGTGAGCTGCGCCGCCTATAACGACGAGGCGCTGGCCGCGCGGCTGTTCGGCCCGTTCGAGGACGGCCTGCCGGCGGTCGAAGAGGCGCGGGGCGGCACGCTCTGCCTCGAGGATATCGAGGCGCTGTCGGAACCGCTGCAGGCGCGGCTGCTGGCCTTCATCGCCGAGCAGGGAACGCCCGCCGAGACGCGGATCATCGCCATCTCGAACGCCCGCGGCGAGGGGCGGCGGGCCGAGGACAGCCTGCGGCCCGACCTGTTCTACCGCCTGTCGGCCCTGCAGATCACCCTGCCGCCGCTGCGCCAGCGGGGCGAGGACATCCTGTCGCTGTTCACCCGCATGACCGAGCAGTTCGCCGAGGAATATGGCTGCGAGCCGCCGCAGGTCACGGCGCAGGAGGCGGCGCAGCTTCTGCAGGCGCCGTGGCCGGGCAACGTGCGCCAGCTCATCAACGTGGCCGAACGCGCGGTGCTTCAGAACCGGCGCGGCACGGGGTCCATCACCTCGCTGCTGATGGCCGACGGCGACGACACCCGCGAGGCGACTACGACAGAGGGCAAGCCGCTCAAGGAATATGTCGAATCCTTTGAGAAGATGCTGATCGACAATACCATGCGCCGGCACAAGGGAAGCATCAGCGCCGTGATGGACGAGCTTTGCCTGCCGCGCCGGACGTTGAACGAGAAGATGGCGAAATACGGCCTCAGCCGGGGGGATTACCTCAGCGGCCAGTGACCGGGAGGGGCGCGATGGAGCAGGGCGAGCACGGCTGCAAAAGCCGGATCGAATGGACCGGCAATCGTGGGCAGGGCACGGCCAGCTATCGCGGCTATGACCGGACCTGGGACATCGCGGTGCCTGGCAAGGTGGTCGTCCATTGCTCGAACGACCCGCTGCTGGGGGGCGATCCCGCCCGCATGAACCCCGAGGATCTGCTGCTGTCGGCGCTTTCCGCCTGCCACATGCTGTGGTTCCTGCATCTGGCGAGCAGCACCGGAATCGTGGTGCACAGCTACGCGGATACCCCGCTGGGGATCGGCCGCTCGGCGCCGGACGGCTCGGGGCAGTTCGTCCGGGCGGTGCTGCGGCCGCGGATTGGGCTCGCCCGGATGGCCGACGCAGCGCGGGCCGACGCCCTTCACCATGAGGTCGGCGGCTATTGCTTCATCGCCCGGTCGGTGAATTTTCCGGTGGCGCACGAGGCCAGCTATCACCCGGCAGAGGCCGCGGCGGCGGGAAATCGGGCGGGCACGGATATGCGGCCCGACAGTTTCGCATTGTAATTCCGCGCCCCGTGCCCCTATGTTCAATCAGTTGCGGTTGCCGACACCCCAGTGCGCGGCACCACACAAACCAGTTTCGCAGCATGGGCGTGCGGACCTGTCCGGTTGGGCAGGGCGCGGACCATGCCGGAAAAGCCGGTCGGCGATGTCCCTGGGGACGGATGCCGGCCAGAATGATCGCCGCCCTGTCCCCGTTCCGGGACCGCAGGGCATGAGTTAACAGACGCGATGGAGCGCGCCGCCGGAAGTGACCAGGGCAGGAACGCGAGCGGACAGGCAGGGAGGCGGCGGGGCATGATCCCTTGGGCCGCCCGCACCGATTCCGCTTTCGCTCCCGCCCCGAGCTGCCGGCCTGCGCCCGCCGCGTCCGCATCAAGTCGCACCCTGTCCCTTTCCCCGCCGACGCGCGGGCTGGACCGGCTGCGCGAAAGTATTTCAAATGGCAAACAAGATGCTGATCGACGCGACGCACGCGGAGGAAACGCGCGTTGTCGTCGTGGACGGAACCAAGGTCGAAGAATTTGACTTTGAGACCCTGAACAAGCGCCAGCTTGCGGGGAATATCTATCTGGCCAAGGTGACGCGGGTCGAACCCTCGCTGCAGGCCGCCTTCGTCGATTATGGCGGGAACCGGCACGGCTTTCTCGCCTTCGCGGAAATCCACCCCGACTACTACCAGATTCCCGCCGCCGACCGGCAGGCGCTGATCGAGGAAGACCGGGCCGCCGCCGAAGCGGCCGAGGCCGAGGAAGAGGCGCGGCACCGCCGCTCGCGCGCGCGCCGGGCGCAGGCGGAAGGGGCGTCGAACGAGGATGCGGTCGCCGTTTCCGATGAGACGGCCGAGCAGTCCGATGATGCGGCGACGGGAGGCTCCGCCGACGAGCCGCACGCGGAGACTGCCGCCCAGGAGACAAGCGATCCTGCGGATTCGGACGCCGAGGACAACGGCGACGACGACGAGCACGATCACGCCGACCGGCAGATCGGGGCCGCATCGGAGCGCGACGACACCATCGAGTCCGTCGCCGAAGAGTACGTGACCGAGGAAATCCGCCCGGCCAAGAAGCCGCGCGCCCGCCGCTACAAGATCCAGGAAGTCATCAAGGTCCGGCAGATCATGCTGGTCCAGGTCGTCAAGGAAGAGCGCGGCAACAAGGGCGCGGCGCTGACGACCTATCTGAGCCTTGCCGGGCGCTACTGCGTGCTGATGCCCAACACCGCGCGTGGCGGCGGCATCTCGCGCAAGATCACCAACGCCGCCGACCGCAAGAAGCTGAAGGAAATCGCCTCGGAACTCGAGGTGCCGAAGGGCGCGGGCCTCATCATCCGCACCGCCGGCAGCCAGCGCACCAAGACGGAAATCCGGCGCGACTACGAATATCTGATGCGGCTGTGGGAGCAGATCCGCGAGCTGACCTTCAAGTCGGTCGCGCCCGCGCCGATCTATGAGGAAGGCGACCTCATCAAGCGTCAGATCCGGGATCTTTACAGCAAGGACATCGACGAGGTTCTGGTCGAGGGCGAGCGCGGCTATCGCACCGCCAAGGATTTCATGACGATGATCATGCCGTCCCACGCCAGGAACGTGAAGCTCTACACCGATCCGGTGCCGCTGTTCGCGCGCTATCAGGTCGAGGGCTATCTGGGCGGGATGTTCAACCCGGTCGTGCAGCTGAAGTCGGGCGGCTACATCGTCATCGGCGTGACCGAGGCGCTGGTCGCCATCGACGTGAACTCCGGCCGGGCGACGAAGGAAGGCTCGATCGAGGACACGGCGACCAAGACCAACCTCGAGGCGGCGGACGAGATCGCGCGGCAGTTGCGGCTGCGCGACCTGGCCGGGCTGATCGTGATCGACTTCATCGACATGGACGAGCGCAAGAACAACGCCGCCGTCGAGAAACGCTTCAAGGACCGGCTGAAGACCGACCGCGCCCGGATTCAGGTCGGCCGCATCTCGGGCTTCGGCCTGCTGGAGATGAGCCGCCAGCGGCTGCGTCCGGGGATGCTGGAATCGACCACCCAGCCCTGCGCGCACTGCCACGGCACCGGGCTGATCCGGTCGGACGATTCGATGGCGCTGACGATCCTGCGCGCGATCGAGGAAGAGGGGACGCGGAAACGCTCGCGCGAGGTGCTGGTTCGCGCGCCCGTGGCCGTCGCCAACTTCCTGATGAACCAGAAGCGCGAGCATATCGGCATGATCGAGACGCGCTACGGCATGGCCGTGCGGGTCGAGGCTGACCCGACGCTGATCTCGCCCGATTTCGCGATGGACAAGTTCAAGACCGCGACCCGGAACGTGCCGGAGCCGGTGTCGAACGTGGTCTCGGCCACGGCGAGCCTGATGGCGCAGATCGACGACGAGGATCTGGGCGACGAGGACGAGGACGACACGGGCGAGGTCGAGACCGACCGGGTCGAGACGCAGGACGCGGCTCACGAGTCGGGCGAGGCGCGGACCGAGAGCGAGGACGGCGACGAGGGCGGCCGCTCGAAGCGGCGTCGGCGTCGCCGTCGGCGCGGCGGTCGCGGCGAAAACGGCGAGAATGGCGCGCACGACTCGGATGCGGGTGACGAAGGCTCGGACGAGGTCGGTGACGAAGCCGGGGCGGAACCTGCCGAAGCCGAGGCTTCCGGCGAGGCAGCCGGTGAGGAAAACGGGCGGCGCTCGCGTTCGCGCAGCCGCTCGCGCTCGCGCAGCCGCTCGCGCCGGAATGGCGATGCCGAGGGGTCGCAGGCGCAGGAGGCTGCGGCTGAAACGGCAGAGGGCGTGACGACCGCAGGGGACGAAACGGCCGCGCCTTCGGAACCGGTCGAAGACGCCGTAGCCGAAACGGAGCCTGCGGAAGCGCCGGTGGTCGGTGACGATTCGCGGACCGAGGCGCCGGCGGAGGCTGCCGAGGAAACCGCGCCGGAGACCGCCCGCGGCGCAGCCGCCGACGAGGCCGCGGCCGAGGCGCTTGCTCCAGAAGCAGCGGCCACGGATGCTTCAACCGAAACCGAAACCGAAACCGAAACCGAAACCGAAACCGAAACCGAAACCGAAGCCGAAGCCGAAGCCGAAGCCGAAGCCGAAGCCGCGCCGGAGCCCGAGCCTCAGCGGACCGAAGCCCCGGCATCCGCGACCGAACAGCAATCCGACGAGCCGGAGCGGCCGCGTCGGCGCGGCTGGTGGTCCTTCGGGGCGTGATCTGACGCAGCCGTGACAGCATGGCGCATGGGCCGGGGCTTCCCCGGCCCATTTCTTTAGGCCAAGGTGCGGCCATGTTTGGAATCGAGCTTGTCGACGCATCCTTCGTCGCCGCCGCGCTGGTGGCGATGGTCGCGGGAATCCTGTCGTTCCTGTCGCCCTGCGTGCTGCCCATCGTGCCGCCCTATCTTGCCTACATGACCGGCGTGAAGGTCAGCGCCCTTCAGACGCGCGAGCGCAGCGCCGTCCTGCCGGCGCTGTTCTTCGTGCTGGGGCTCAGCACGGTGTTCCTCATCATGGGTTACGCCGCGTCCACCTTCGGCCGGGCGTTCCTCGCGTGGCAGCCGCTGCTGATGAAGGTCTCGGGCGTCTTCATCATCTTCCTCGGCCTGCATTTCCTGCGGGTGATCCGCATCCCGGTCCTGGACCGCGAGGCGCGGATGGAGACGGGCGATCAGGGCGGCTCGACGCTCGGCGCCTATCTGCTGGGGCTGGCCTTCGCCTTCGGCTGGACGCCCTGCATCGGGCCGCAGCTTTCCATGATCCTGACGATGGCAGTGACGGACCCCGCCCGCGGAACGGGCCTGCTGGGGATCTATGCGCTGGGGCTGGGCGTGCCGTTCCTGCTGTCGGCGATCTTCATCGAACGGTCCATGTCGCTGATGAACCGCATCAAGCGGCACATGGCGACGATCGAACGGGTGTCGGGCATCCTGCTGATCGTCGTGGGGGTGATGATGCTGACCGGCTGGCTGTCGATCATCAGCTACTGGCTGCTCGAGAACGTCCCGGCGCTGGGGCGGATCGGCTGACGCTCAGGCGTCGGCCCAACGCGGCGCCCGTTTTTCGAGGAACGCGTTCAGCCCCTCGTCGGTGTCCGGCAGCATCATGTTCTCGCAGATCGCGGCGCCCATCCGGTCGTAGGCCTCGGCCCGGCCCATCGCCGCCTGTTCGTGGAACGCGCGCTTGCCCAGCCGCACCGCCGCCGGCAGGCGCGAGGCGACCGTGCGGGCCAGCGCCGTCGTTTCCTCGGTCAGCTTCCCGGCAGGCACGACGCGGTTGACGAGGCCGAGTTCCCGCGCGCGGCCAGCGTCCATGAACTCGCCCGTGACCAGATATTCGAACGCCGCGCGGGGCGGGATGGCGCGGGTCAGCGCGACCATCGGGGTCGAGCAGAACAGCCCGATATTGACCCCGTTGACGCCGAAGCGGGTGCCCTCGGCCGCCACGGCCATGTCGCACGAGGCGACGAGTTGGCACCCCGCCGCGGTGGCGATCCCCTGCACCTCGGCGATGACCGGCTGGGGCAGGGCGGGGATCAACTGCATCATCTGCGAGCAGGCGGTGAACAGCGCCTCGAACTCGGCCCGGCCGCCGTCATTGTCGCCGCGCGCGCCCTGCATCTGACGGATGTCGTGGCCGGCGCAGAACGCCTTGCCCTCGGCCGCGAGGATCACGACGCGGATGTCGTCGTCGGCGGCGATCCCGGTGAAGGCGTCCGCAAGCGCCGCGATCATCTGCCGCGACAGCGCGTTGTAGTTGCCGGAGCTGGTCATCACCAGCCGGGCGATGTGGCCGTCATCCTCGCGCCGCAGCAGATCGCTCATCTTGCATCCCTTCCCCTGTTTGCGACAGCTTAGCGGCGCATGGAGCAGGGGGAAAGCATGGCGGACTTCGGCGTGGGCGATCTGAACGACTATCTGGCAGAGGTCTTTCCGCAGGCGAAGGGCTATGTGGTCGAGGAAATCGGCGCCGAGTCCGTCCGCGTCCGCCTGCAGGTGGAAGATCGGCATCTGCGCCCCGGCGGCACCATCTCGGGTCCGACGATGTTCGAACTGGCCGATTTCAGCATGTATGCGGCGATCCTGTCGCGGATCGGCAAGGTGGCGCTGGCGGTGACGACGAATGCCGGCATCGACTTCATGCGCAAGCCCGAGGCCGCGCGCGACCTGCTGGCCGAGGCGCGGCTGCTGAAGCTGGGCCGGGTGCTGGCGGTGGGCGACGTGATGATCCGCTCGGACGGGGGCGCGGACGTGGTTGCGCGGGCGTCGATGACCTACTCGATTCCGCCGGAGCGGGCGGAAAACGGCGGTTTACGGTAGGGTATTGTAATACCCGTTTCGCAACCCGTTGTATTTGCGGATGTTTACGTCGCCTGCCGCGCTTGACCTGAGCGCCGCGATCCCCGATATACGCCCGATCCGAATTCCACATCCCCCGAAAGGGCGAACCATGAAGACCTATACCGCGAAACCGGCGGATATCGACAAGAAGTGGATCCTGATCGACGCCGAGGGCGTCGTGCTGGGCCGTCTTGCAACGATCGTCGCCTCTCGCCTGCGCGGCAAGCACAAGGCGACCTTCACCCCGCACATGGACATGGGCGACAATGTCATCATCATCAACGCCGACAAGGTGCAGATGACCGGCGACAAGCGCGACGACAAGAAATACTACTGGCACACCGGCCATCCGGGCGGGATCAAGCACCGCACCGCCCGCCAGGTGCTGGAAGGCGCCCACCCGGAGCGTGTCGTCATCAAGGCCGTCGAGCGGATGATTTCCCGCAACAAGCTGGGCAAGCAGCAGATGTCCAACCTGCGCGTCTATGCCGGCGAGCAGCACCCGCACGAGGCGCAACAGCCCCAGGTGCTGGACGTCAAAGCGATGAACCCCAAGAATACGCGGAGCGCCTGATCATGGCCGAAGACATCAAATCCCTCGACCAGCTGCGGGATGCCGTCACCGCCAACGCCGGGGCCGTTCAGGGCACGGCCGCGGGCGAATCGCTCGGCCTCCAGCCTGCCGCCGCCCCGCGCGAGCCGCAGCGCGACGAGTTCGGCCGCGCCTATGCGACCGGCAAGCGCAAGGACGCCGTCGCCCGCGTCTGGGTGAAGCCCGGCTCAGGCAAGATCGTCGTGAACGGCAAGGATCTGACGGAGTATTTCGCGCGTCCGGTGCTGCAGATGATTCTGCGTCAGCCTTTCGACGTGGCCGGCGTGGCCGGTGAGTATGACGTGAACGCCACCGTCGCCGGGGGCGGGCTGTCGGGCCAGGCAGGCGCCGTGAAGCACGGAATCTCGAAGGCGCTGCAGCTGCACGAGCCCGCCCTGCGCGGCGCGCTGAAGGCGGCGGGATTCCTGACCCGCGATTCGCGCGTGGTGGAGCGGAAGAAATACGGCAAGGCCAAGGCCCGCCGCTCGTTCCAGTTCTCGAAGCGCTGATTCTTCTCACGATGGACCAGGCAAAGGGCGCGGCATCAGCCGCGCCCTTTGTCGTTTCCGAGTCGCCGATGAGGTGATTCCGTCATCCGAACGTCGCGAATCCGTGCCAGATTCGCAGGCGGAAGGCTGTCCCCCGGCGCAGTGTCGTCGGTGTGCGGACTGAGGAGGGGCGGAAAGCGTCGCTATTTCAGTCGGTTGCATATTTCATGTCGCTGCCGCGATTTTTCTTCTTGCTCTCTCCGTTCGCTGGCCCTAGATACCGCTTCACCGAACGGCGGGGACGCCAGACGGGACGGGGAAGCCGGTTGGCGGACCCG
>NZ_JAHQZU010000001.1 GCF_019061185.1 Paracoccus sp. Z118 | reverse complement strand
GTTGCCGCTCTTTGTCGAGCACGCCAATGAGATGGGCACATCGGAATTGCATTGAACCAGCATCATGTTGGCGGCCAACGCGCCGACCACGGACCGAAGCATGCACCCGGTGGGATCTCAGACGAAGGCCGCGGCAACAGCAGGATGGGATGAAAGGCAAACACAGGCCGCACCTCAGCGGCTCGCCTCGCATGCTCAAACTGCTTGACCAAGACGACCCCGTTACCGAAGGTCCTGATCTTCGACCTGATACACCAAGCGAATGCCGGGCGACTTCAGCTTGATCTTGTAGCGGTTACGCTGCCCACTGAGCCTGTCCGCTTCAACGCGGGGATTTTGCAGGCGCTCTGCCAGCTTCCGCTTGATTCGCTCGCGGACAGCCGTAGAGGTGAGATAGGTGACAAATCCGGTGACATGCCCCAAACGCAACCTGAACACCGTCCACGCAGGTGCGCTAATGCCTTGAAACTATTTGGATTTTGGCTCCGGCGGTAGGGATCGAACCTACGACCAATTGATTAACAGTCAACTGCTCTACCGCTGAGCTACGCCGGAACACGGGGGCGATGTAGCACCGGGTTTGGGGGGCGTCCAGAGGGGATGCGACAAAAATCTGATCCCCGGCGCGTCAGGCGAGATGCCAGGTCGCCCGCACCAGTTCCTCTCGATCCGCGTGGACCGCGCCGAGGTCGTGAAGGGACAGGAGGTGGGACAGCACGCTCCGCGCGGCGGCAGGCAGCAGGTGCGGGGGGATGTCGTAGATGCGGGCGGCGAGGGTGTCGGCGCTTCCCGGCGCCTCGCGCAGCGCGGCGAGGATCTGGGCGGTGCGGGTGCGGCGGTGGGCGCCCAGCTCCCCGAGGCGCCCGGGCACGTCTTCCACCGCGCCGCCATGGGCGGGCAGCAGGCGGCGGGCGCCGGTGGCGGCGAGGCGGTCGAGGGTGCGGAAATAATCGGCCAGATCCCCCTCGGGCGGGGAGATCAGCGTCGTGGACCAGTTCATCACCACGTCGCCGCTGAAGACGGTCTCGCCCCAGGCGAAGCTCAGGTGATTGCCCATGTGGCCGGGGGTGTGGATGGCGGTCAGGCGCCACTCCTCCGTCTCGACCACGGCGCCGTCGGTCAGCAGCAGGTCGGGGGCGAAGGCGCGGTCGATGCCCTCGCCCTCGGCCAGCCCGCCCTGCCCCGCCAGCCGGTTCATCGCGGGCGAGCGGCCCGCCTCGGCATCGCCGTAAGCCAGCAGCGGCGCGCCAGTCATCGAGGCGAGTCGCCGCGCCCCTTCGCTGTGGTCCAGATGCGCGTGGGTGACGAAGATATGGGTGACGCGCCCCCGCCCGTCCGCCCCGGCGGCCGAGGCCATGACCGCTGCAAGGTGCGATTCGATGTCGGGGCCGGGGTCGATCACGGCGACCTCGCGGGTGCCCAGCAGGAAGGTGTTGGTCCCCGGTCCGGTCAGGGCCGAGGGGTTCGGGGCCAGCACGACCCGCTCTTTCGCCGCATCGCTCATGGGCTTAGGCTAGCCGCTTGCGGAAGGGGTTGCCATGGATTTCGGCTGGCTGAAACGACTGATGCCGCGCGGGCTTTACGGGCGGGCGGCGCTGATCCTGTTCCTGCCGGTGGTGGTCGTCTCGGTGGTCGTCACCATCATGTTCCTGCAGCGCCATTTCGAGGATGTGACGCGGCAGATGACCGACACGATGGTCCGCGAACTCGCGCTGGTGGCGGACCGCGTCGGCGGACAGACGCCCGAGGCGCTGGCCTCGGCGCAAGGGATCGCCGCGCCGCTGGAGATCGAACTGACCGTCCCGGCCGAGCCCGTGCAGGACCGGCGGGAGTTCATCGACTTCTCGGGCCGGGTGGTGATCGCCCGGCTGCGCGAGCAGCTTCCGGCGGTGACGGGCGTGGACCTGTCGGACCTGCGGGAGGTGCGCGTCTCGATGGCGGGCGATCCACCCTTGCTGATGGAGTTCTCGCGCCGCCGGGTGAGCGCGGCGAACCCGCACCAGCTTCTGGTGCTGCTGCTGGGAACGTCGCTGCTGATGACGGGCATCGCGGCGATCTTCCTGCGCAACCAGTTGCGGCCGATCCAGCGGCTGGCGCGGGCGGCAGAGGCGTTCGGCCGCGGGCGGATCGTTCCCTATCGCCCTGCCGGCGCGGCGGAGGTGCGCAGCGCGGGCGCGGCGTTTCTCGACATGCGCAACCGGCTGGAGCGGCAGAACGAGCAGCGCAAGCTGATGCTGTCGGGGGTCGGCCACGACCTGCGCACGCCGCTGACGCGGCTGAAGCTGAGCCTGTCGATGCTGTCGTCCGATCTGCCGCCCGAGCCGTCCGAGATCGAGGACATGGAACGCGACGTGGCCGAGATGAAGCGGCTGGTGGACGGATTCCTCGACCACGCCCGCCACGACGCGATGGACAGCGCCGCCCTGCCCCAGCCCGCTTTGCCCTTCGTGCAGGGGGTGGTGGGCGATGCCCGCCGCGCCGGACAGAACGTGACGCTGGCGCGGCTGGAGGGCGATGCCCGCGCCGAGGCGACGTTCCGCACCGACATGCTGCGCCGCGCGGTCGAGAACCTGATCGGCAACGCCGTGCGCTACGGCACCCGCGCCGAGGTCGAGGCGGCGATCGGCACGAAAAGCTTCCGCATCTCGGTCGAGGATGACGGGCCGGGCATCCCGGCCGCCCGGCGCGAAGAGGCGGTGCGGCCGTTCACCCGGCTCGACCCCGCCCGCAATCAGGATCGCGGCGGCGGTGTCGGGCTTGGCCTGTCGATTGCCGCCGATGTGGCCCGCGCGCATGGCGGGCAGTTGCGGCTGGGGGATGGCAAGCGGTTCGGTGGCCTGCGGGCGGAGATCGTGATTCCGCGCTGAGGCTGGCTTTCAGTGACAGCGCCCCGTCGCTCGCCCCGACTATCAACGAACGTCCCTGCACTTTCCAGAAGGGAAGCACGGCAAGCGGAGATCATATCCCCACCCGTCTCACATCCTACGGCATTGCTTCTGGACCTGCGGCCAGGCCGGCGCTGGCGGACCCCATGGCGAGCGGGCTGACGGGCCGCGCATCCGGGCCGCCGACCGGATCACCCCACCGGCACGACCTTCACCGCGCCGCCGCCCGCCGACAGGGCGATGCTGCCCTGCGCCAGACGCAGCGCGTCGTTGCCGAAGACCTCGGCCCGCCAACCATGCAGCGCCGGCAGATCGCGCCCGCCCGAGGCGATGGCGTCCAGATCGGAGGACGAGGCGATCAGCTTGGGCGCAACCCCGGCCGCGTCGGCCTTGGCCTTCAGCAGCACCCGCAACAGGTCGGCCAGCGCCGCGTTGCCGGGCTTGCCCTCGGGCTCCGGTGCAGGTTTCGGCGGGTCCTTGACCTCCATCCCGGCCTTCACGGCGGCGAGAATGCCCTGCGCGATGTCGCCCCGCCGCGCCTCGCGCAGCAGCAGGCGCGAGCGGCCGAGGTCTTCCTCGGTCAGCGGCTTGGTCGAGGCGAGTTCGATCAGCGCGTCGTCCTTGAAGACGCGGCTGCGCGGCACGTCGCGGGTCTGGGCGTAGATCTCGCGGAACTTCGCCAGCTCCCGCACCACCGCCAGAAAGCGCGGCGAGCCCGAGCGGGTGCGGACCCGCTCCCATGCCTCATCCGGGCGCACGATGTAGGTTTCGGGATCGACCAGCACGGCGGCCTCTTCGGCCACCCAGGACTCGCGGCCGGTCTTCTTCAACTGCGCCGCCAGAAATTCGTAGATCGCCCGCAGATGGGTCACGTCGGCCAGCGCATAGGCCGCCTGCGCGTCTGACAGCGGGCGGCGCGACCAGTCCGTGAAGCGCGACGACTTGTCGAGGTTCTCGCGCGTGATCTTGCGCACCAGCGTCTCATACCCGGCCTGCTCGCCGAAGCCGCAGACCATCGCGGCGACCTGGGTGTCGAACAGCGGATCGGGGAAGACGGCGGCGTCGTGGAAGAAGATCTCCAGATCCTGCCGGGCGGCGTGGAACACCTTGACCGTCGCGGTATGGCGGAACAGATCGTAAAGCGGCTCCAGCGACAGGTCTGCGACCAGCGGATCGACCAGCACGGCGGGCCCGCCCTCGGCCTTTGGGCCGGATGCGGGGGGCAGCGCCATCTGGATCAGGCAGAGCTTGGAATAATAGGTCCGCTCGCGCAGGAACTCGGTGTCCAGCGTGACGTAGGGCTGGGCCTTGGCCAGTTCGCAGAACGCGGCGAGTTCCTGCGTGGTGGTGATGGTTCGGATGTCTTGGGACGCCATGAAAGCCTTTCGGATCGGCGGTTCGTCCGCCATCGTCGCGCTTTAGGGGACAAACCGCGTCTGCGCCAGATATTCGCTCAGAGCGGGGGCAGGTCTCCGGCGGCGCGTTGCGCGTGGAACTCACCGACCCATGCGTCCAGCGAACCGGTGGCGATGGCGTCCCGCATCCCCTGCATGATCTCCTGAAAATAATGCAGGTTGTGCCAGGTCATCAGCATCGAGGCGATGATCTCGCCCGAGCGGAAGACATGGTGCAGATAAGCGCGGCTGTAACCCGAGCAGGCCGGACAGGTGCAGTCCGGGTCCAGCCCGCGCGGGTCCTCGGCGTGACGGGCGTTCTTGATGTTGACGACGCCGTGGCGGGTGAAGGCCTGCCCGGTGCGGCCCGAACGCGAGGGCAGCACGCAATCCATCATGTCCACCCCGCGCTGGACGGCACCCACGATGTCGTCGGGCTTGCCCACGCCCATCAGATAGCGCGGCTTGTCCTTTGGCAGCAGGTCGGGTGCGTAGTCGAGGACGCCGAACATCGCCTCCTGCCCCTCGCCCACGGCAAGGCCGCCGATGGCGTAGCCGTCGAAGCCGATGCCGCGCAGCGCCTGGGCGCTTTCCTCGCGCAGATCACGCTCCACCCCGCCCTGCATGATGCCGAACAGCGCATGTCCCGGCCGGTCGCCGAAGGCGTCGCGCGATCGCTGCGCCCATCGCATCGACAGCCGCATCGCCTCGGCCTGCCGCTCATGCGTGGCCGGCAGCGCGGGGCATTCGTCGAACGCCATCACGATGTCCGAGCCCAGCAGCCGCTGAATTTCCATGCTGGTCTCGGGCGACAGGAAATGGCGCGAGCCGTCGATATGGCTGGCGAAGGTCACGCCCTCCTCGGTCAGCTTGCGCAGATCGGCGAGGCTCATCACCTGGAAGCCGCCCGAATCGGTGAGGATCGGGCGCTGCCAGTTCATGAAGCGGTGCAGCCCGCCCAGCTTGGCGATCCGCTCGGCGCCGGGGCGCAGCATCAGGTGATAGGTGTTGCCCAGCAGGATGTCGGCCCCGGTCGCACGGACCGATTCAGGCAGCATCGCCTTGACGGTCGCGGCGGTGCCCACCGGCATGAAGGCGGGGGTGCGGATCTCGCCGCGCGGGGTCTGGATGACGCCCGCCCTCGCCTTGCCGTCGGTGGCGTTCAGGGTGAAGGAAAAGCCGGTCATCGCAGCCTCGCGCAAGGGAACACGGGGTTCTAGGGCCGCGAGGGGGCGGGCGCAAGCCGCCCTATCCCGCCACCAACCGCAGCAGCTTTGCACGCGCGGGCGGAATCGCGCGGATTTCCAGCCCGGTGAAGACATGCAGCGTGTTCAGCTCGCGGTCCACCACCGCGTGATCGCTGACCCAGCCGCCCATCAGCAGATAGGTCCGCAGCAAGGGCGGCATCGCCGCCATCGCGGCGCGGGCATCCGGGGTCCGGCGGCGCAGCAGGCGGCCGAAGCGGAACACGTCGGGCGCCTTGATGCGCGGCAGCCAGCGATCCGGGGCGAGGTGCCGCTGGCGCAGCATGGCAAAGGCGTCCTCATAGCCCGAAGGCTCGGTCCCGGTGAACGACGAGCAGCCGAACAGCAGCTCGATCCCGTTCTGATCGACATATCGCGTCACCGCACCCCAGGCGACGCGGAGGATATCGGGATCGTGATGCTCGGGATGGATGCAGAAGCGGCCGATCTCGGCCATCCGGCCGGGAAAGGCGCCGAGCTTCGACAGACCGTAATGCTGGGCCGAATAGCTGCGCCCGATCTCGGCCCCGCTGGCAAACGGCAAGATGCGGAAGCAGGCGACGAGCTGGCCGCTGCGCGTCTCCTCGACCAGCGCGTGCTGGCAGATCGCATCGAACTCGTCGGCGTCCAGCCCGGCGCTGTCGCTGCCGCGGCCGATGAAGGCCAGCCAGCGCAGCCGCTGCGCAGCCTGCAGATCGCCCGCGCCTTCGGCAAGCCGGACCCGGTAACGTCCTTTCAGAAGTGCCAGCATTCCTATAGCCCCATCTGCCGCTCCGGCATCCGTGGAAACCTGCCCGCGCAAGGCGAGCGTCCGCGCCCTCGGCTTCGTCCGGGCCGCCCGCATCTTGTCGCAGGCGGGCGCGGCCCTATCTTCAATGGCAGAGATATATAGGTGCCTGATGACAGAAAAGATAACGCGAAGCGATGCCGAATGGCGCGAGATGCTCGACCCCGAGGCTTACCGCGTCACACGCCATGCGGGAACCGAACGCCCCTTCTCGCATCCCGGTTTCCCCGAGGCGGAGCGCGCGTCCGGCCATTATGCCTGCGTCTGCTGCGACGCCCGGCTGTTCGATGGCGACCAGAAGTTCGAGAGCCATTGCGGCTGGCCGAGCTTCTCGCGCGCGGGCGGGCAGATCGACGAGCATCGGGACGCGAGCCACGGCATGATCCGCACCGAGGTCCGCTGCCACCGCTGCGACGCGCATCTGGGCCATGTGTTCCCCGACGGGCCGCCGCCCACCGGCCAGCGCTACTGCATCAACGGCGTGGCGCTGCGCTTCGTGCCGGACGCGGCCTGAACTCCGCCGCGGCGCGGGGGCAGGCGCCCCCGTGTCGGCCGCTCCCCGGTGTCAGTCGTTGGGAATGATGGCGCTCGGGTCGATATTGCCGACGCTGCCCAGCAACTGACCGATCAGGCCGATGCCCTGCACGTTGGTCTCCGTCACGCGCCGCGACAGCGCGACGACGCGGCCACGCTCCAGCCCGAACCGTTCGACGTTGGAGACGGTGCCCGCCTCGTCGAAGCTGATGGCGACGACCTGCCGGTCGATCTCGCGCGGCTCGCGGGGGCCGTAATGTTCCCAGCGCGAGCCGACGTAATACCAGGCCGAGCCGGTCAGCACCCCGGTCGCGCCGGGGCGGCCGATCAGCCCTTCCAGTTCATCCTGACGGGTCTGGCCGACCACGACCTGCGCAAGGTCGAGTTCGGGCGGGACATAGCCGTGGTTGCGATACTGGCGCACACAGCCGGCCAGCGCGGCGCTTGCGGGAAGCGCCAGGGCAAGGGCGATGAACCGTCGCCGGGATGTCGTCATGCGGTTCCTCGCCTTCCACTTCGCGCCGTCGCTTCGCGCTGCAAGTTCCTGCGCGATGTTGACTGCGCGGGCAACGCTTAGCAAACTCATCCCGAACGCTCAAGAATGTCGCGTCATTAGATGGGGATGCGCCGAAACCCGGCGGCAAGACGCCGCCTGCCCCTCCGCCAGCCCCCGATTCACACGGCGGACCCACCGCCGGAAAGGCCCCCGATGTCCGTCGCCGATCCCTTCACCCACCGCCTGCGGGTCTCGCAGCTGAACCCCCGCTCGCCCACCGAACTGACGCTGGCGCCGGACGCAGGCCAGCGCGCCGCCATCGCCGCCGAACTGGATCTGCTGGACCTTCCCGCGCTGCGGATGGCGGCGAGCATTTCCCCCGCCCCGCATGGCGCGTGGGAGCTGATCGGCCGCCTGACCGCCCGCGTCGTCCAGCCCTGCGGGGTGACGCTGAACCCCGTGGAAACGGCGCTGGACGAGGAAATCCGCCGCGTCTGGACGCCCTACGCCACCACGCCCGAGGGCGAGGAGGTCGAGATGCCCGACGCCGATGTCGAGCCGCTGGGCCAGTCCATCGACGCGGGCGCGGTGATGATCGAGGCGCTGTCGCTCGCCCTGCCCGAATACCCCCGCAGCCCGGATGCGGAACTGGACCCACCCGCCGAAGCAGCGGGCGAGGCCGAAGAGGCCGAGGAAACCCGCAAGCCGTTCTCCGGCCTCGCCGATCTTCTGGCCGGAAAACCCCCGTCCTGATGGCCGGATGCGGCGCCGTTGCGGCTTTGTCCCTTGATCGTCGGACGATTGTGCCGTATCTGCGCGGTTCGATTCCCAACCCGAGCGGGCCCGATGCGTGCGCCCCTTGCCCAAGTCATAAGGTTACGCCAATGGCCGTCCCCCAGAACCGAGTTACCCGGTCCCGCCGCAACATGCGCCGTTCGCACGACGCGCTGGTCGCCGGCAACCCCAACGAATGCCCCAGCTGCGGCGAGCTGAAGCGCCCGCACCATGTCTGCCCCTCGTGCGGCCATTATGCCGACCGCGAGGTCGTCGCCCAGGCGAGCATCGATCTCGACGACGACGCGGCCTGAACCGGACGGGGGCAGCCCCTTCCGGCAATGTTCAACGGCTAGCGGCGGGTCGAAATGGTCAACTCTGGCATGACGGAACCGGCGCGCGGGGCTGAAGGGCCCGGCAGCGTGGTGATTTCCGTCGATGCCATGGGCGGCGACCGCGGACCGGCCACCGTCGTCGCCGGCATCGCCGCCAGCGCCGAGAAGAACCCCGAGATCCGCTTCATCGTCCACGGACCCGAGGACGAGCTGCGCCGCCTGATCGGCCGCCGCAAGGGCTTGGCCGAGCGCTGCGACATCCGCCACGCCCCCGGCGTTGTGACGATGGACGCCAAGCCCGCCCAGGTGATCCGCAGCGCGCAGGACACCTCGATGTGGTCCACGGTCGAATCGGTGCGCGCGGGCGAGGCGACCGTGGCCGTGAGCTGCGGCAACACCGGCGCGCTGATGGCGCTGTCGATGCTGCGGCTGCGCAAGCTGCCCGGCGTGAACCGCCCCGCCATCGCCGCCCTCTGGCCCTCGCGCAACCCGCAGGGGTTCAACGTGGTGCTGGACTGCGGCGCCGATATCCGCGCCGACGCGCCGGACCTGCTGCAATTTGCGATGATGGGCGCGAGCTATGCCCGCAACGGCCTCGGGGTCGAACGCCCGCGCGTCGGGATGCTGAATGTCGGCACCGAAGAGCACAAGGGCCGTGCTGAGCTGCGGCAGGCGCATGAGCTGATCGGCGCGGCGGCAGAGGTCGGCGGCTTCGACTATCGCGGCTTCGTCGAGGGCGGCGACATCATGGGCGCACGCGTGGATGTGATCGTCACGGACGGGTTCACGGGCAACATCGCATTGAAGACCGGCGAAGGCACGGCCAAGCTGGTGGGCGACTTCCTGAAAGAGGCGTTCCGCAACTCCGTCATGTCCAAGTTCGCAGCCCTTCTGGCGATGACCTCGCTCAAGCGCCTGCAAAAGCGCATCGACCCGCGCCGGGTGAATGGCGGGCTGTTCCTGGGGCTGAACGGGATCGTCGTGAAATCGCACGGCTCGGCGGATGCCACCGGCGTCTCCGCCGCGATCAAGCTGGCCTTCAAGCTGGCCCGGTCGGGCTTCCATGACCGCGTGGCGGCGCGCGTCGCGCAGGCCAGCGCCGAAAGCGCCGCCGCAAAGACGGACGACGCCGCGCCCCCCACAGCCGGAGTCGCATCGTGAACGACACCCTCTCGCCCGCCGCGCCCGTAACCGCCAAGGTCCGCCGCGCCGTCGTGCGCGGCACCGGCCATTACCTGCCCGAGCGCGTGGTCGAGAACGAGCATTTCGCGCAGACGCTGGACACCTCGGACGACTGGATCCGCTCGCGCACCGGGATCGAACGACGCCACTTCGCCGCCGACGACCAGCGCACCAGCGATCTCGCCATCCTCGCCGCCCGCGCGGCGATCGAGGATGCGGGGATGCAGCCCGACGACATCGACGCGATCGTCCTGGCCACCTCGACCCCCGATTTCACCTTCCCGTCCGTGGCGACGATGGTGCAGGCGGGCTTGGGCATGACGCGCGGCTTCGCCTTCGACGTGCAGGCGGTCTGCGCGGGGTTCGTCTTCGCGCTGTCCAATGCCGATGGTCTGATCCGGTCCGGTCAGGCCGACCGGGTGCTGGTCATCGGGGCCGAGACCTTCAGCCGGATCATGGACTGGACCGACCGCGGCACCTGCGTCCTCTTCGGCGACGGTGCCGGGGCCGTGGTGCTGGAGGCGATGGAGGGCGACGGCACCACCGATGATCGCGGGATACTCTCCACCGACCTCAACAGCGACGGGCGCTACAAGGACATCCTGCATGTCGATGGCGGCGTCAGCTCCACCGGCACGGCGGGCTTCCTGCGGATGAAGGGCAATCTCGTCTTCCGCCACGCGGTCGAGAAGCTGGCTGACACCGCCCACCGGGCGCTGGACAAGGCCGGGCTGTCGGCGGGCGACGTGGACTGGCTGGTGCCGCATCAGGCCAACCTGCGGATCATCGCTGCCACCGCGCAGAAGATGCAGTTGCCGATGGAAAAGGTCGTGCTGACGGTCGCGGATCACGGCAACACCTCGGCTGCCTCGATCCCGCTGGCGCTGTCGGTGGCCGACCGCGACGGGCGGTTCCAGGAAGGCGACGTGGTCGTGACCGAGGCGATCGGCGGCGGCCTGAGCTGGGGCAGCGTCGTCCTGCGCTGGTAAGCCCTGCGCCGGCTTGAGGGCGCGAATCCGCCGCGCCACCCTGCCCCGGCCTCACCTACGGATCACTTCAACTGGCTGTCCTTCGACGCGCGCCGGTTGATCCCCGCAGCGGGCTTCCGCGCCCGGTCGCGTTCCTCCTGGCAGTCGATGCACAGCTTGACGCCGGGCAGCGCCACGCGGCGCGGCTCGGGGATCGGCTCGCCGCAATCCGCGCATTCGCGCAGGGATTCGCCGGTCGGCTGCCGGCCGCGCGCCCGCGCCAGCGCCTCCTGCGTGCTGACTTCGATCTGTTCGTTCACTGCGCCGTCCTGCGCCCAACCCCCCGCCATCTCCCGGCCTCCTGTCATGCGTCGGTTGCAATGTGGGGCGCGGGCGCGGCATTGCCAAGCGGCGTTCCCGCAAAAATGCTGCGTTTTCAGCAGGGCGCGGAACGAAGCCTTTGCTGGGGCCGTTGACTCGCACCCCGCGAGGCCGCATTCTGCCCCAATCCGAAAGGCATTCCCGATGAGCGATAAGACCGTCACCCGCATGGATCTGGCCGAAGCCGTGTTCCGCGAAGTGGGCCTGTCGCGGCATGAATCGGCGCAGATGGTCGAAAGCGTGCTCGACCACATCTCGGACGCGCTGGTGCGGGGCGAGCAGGTGAAGATCTCGTCCTTCGGCACCTTCTCGGTGCGCGACAAGAACGCCCGCATCGGCCGCAACCCCAAGACCGGCGAAGAGGTGCCGATCACCCCTCGCCGGGTCCTGTCCTTCCGCCCCTCGCACCTGATGAAGGAACGCGTCTCGGCGGGCAACAAACGCCGGGCATGACCAAGGCCCCCGACGCCTTCCGCTCGATCGGAGAGGTCGCCCAGATGGTCGGCGTCGCCCCCCATGTCCTGCGCTACTGGGAAGCGCAGTTCCCCCAGCTTTCCCCCGTCAAGCGCGCCGATGGCCGCCGCTATTACCGGCCGGACGACGTCCATCTGGCCGCCGGGCTCTGCGAGGTGCTGCGCGAGGAAGGGCTGACTATCCGCGGCGCCAAGCGGCTGCTGTCGATGGACCGGGGCGCCGATCTGCGCGCGCGGGGCGAGAGGCGGCTCCAGGCGGCGGACGGTGCCGAACCGACCCCGGTGGACGGCAAGGCCACGGCGGCCGCACGGCCGAAGCCTGCCCCCCGCGCCCGCAAGGCCGACGCAACGCCCACGGCCGAACTTCCGCTGTTCCCGGACCTCGCACCCGATTCCGCAGCAGCCACATGGCTCGCCCGGCTCACCCGCATCGCGGGCCAGCTTCGGACCCGCGCCGAGCCCCTTCCGCCCGAGGCGCAGGCGCTGGCCGCCCGGCTCCGCGCCGCCCATCCTGGGATGACGCGCAGCGCGCCGTGAAAGCCGACAGTTTTCCGCACGCATCCCCTTGTGCAGCCCGAACGCTTCGATCTATATGGCCGGCGTCGGGCCGTGGCGCAGTCTGGTTAGCGCGTCCGTCTGGGGGGCGGAAGGCCGCGAGTTCGAATCTCGCCGGCCCGACCATCACGAAAACGCCCGCCCTTCGTGGCGGGCGTTCGCATATTCGATCAAGGCGGAGGGGTTATGGCCGGCGTTCTACCTGACCGGGACCTCCAGCGCCTGATCGACGCGGGCGCGATTTCCGCGGATTCCCCCATCGCCGCCGACCAGGTGCAGCCCGCAAGCCTCGACCTGCGGCTGGGAAACTTCGCGTGGCGCATCCGCGCCTCGTTCCTGACCGGCAAGGGCCGCACGGTCCGCGACCGGCTCGCCGATTTCGAGATGCACCGCATGGACCTGACCGGCGGCGCGGTGCTGGAAAAGGGCTGCGTCTATCTGGTCCCGCTGGCCGAGCGGATCGCCCTGCCGTGCGGCGTCGATGGGGTGGCGAACGCCAAGTCCTCGACCGGGCGGCTGGACCTGCTGACGCGGCTCGTCACCGATGACGGGACCGAGTTCGACCGCCTGCCCGAAGCCTATGACGGCCCGCTTTACGCCGAGATCTGCCCCCGCAGCTTTTCCGTCCTCGTCCGCCCCGGAATGCGGCTGAACCAGCTTCGCCTGCGGGCCGGCCATGCGGTGCTGGACGACGACGCCCTGAGCGCGCTGCACGCCCGCACCCCGCTGGTGAGCGGCGGCCCCGCGCTGATCGACGGCGGCCTCGGCTTCTCGGTGGACCTCAAGCCCGCGCAGGGCGATCTGGTCGGCTACCGCGCCCGTCCGCATACCGGCGTCGTCGATCTGGACCGGATCGGCGCCTATGACGCGCGCGATTTCTGGGACGAGCTGCGCGGCGCGGGCGGGCCGCTGATCCTCGATCCCGGCGCATTCTACATCCTCGTCAGCCGCGAGGCGGTGACGATCCCCCCGGACCACGCCGCCGAGATGTCGCCCTATCTGGCGATGGTGGGCGAGTTCCGGGTGCATTACGCGGGCTTCTTCGATCCCGGCTTCGGCCACGGCGCGGCGGGCCAGGGCGCGCGCGGCGTGCTGGAGGTCCGCTGCCACGAGGCGCCGTTCGCGCTGGAACACGGGCAGGTCGTGGGACGTTTGCTTTATGAACGGATGCAGTCGCCGCCCGAGCGGCTTTACGGGGCGGGCATCGCCTCCAATTATCAGGGGCAGGGTCTGAAGCTTGCCAAGCAGTTCCGCTGACCATCGGGTCGCGACGGCCGAAGGGCTGGTCAAATCCTATCGCTCCCCCGCCGGCGAGGTTCCCGTGCTGCGCGGCGTGGACCTGACCGTCCGGCGCGGGGAAAGCGTAGCGATCACGGGCGAATCGGGCAGCGGGAAAAGCACCCTGCTGCATCTGATCGGCGGGCTGGATGCCGCAGATGAGGGGGCGCTGACGGTTCTGGGCACCGATCTGCGGACCGCCCCCGACCGCGCCCGCGCGGCGCTGCGGCGCGATCACGTCGGGATGATCTTCCAGCAGTTCAACCTGATCCCCTCGCTGACCGTCGCCGCCAACCTGGCCTTTCAGGCGCGGCTGGCCGGGCGGCACGACCCGGCCCGGGTGCGGGCGCTGGCCGAGGAGTTGGGCCTTTCGCCCTTGATGGACCGCTACCCCGAGCAGCTATCCGGCGGCCAGCAGCAGCGTGTCGCCATCGGCCGGGCGCTAGCCGGCGATCCGCCGCTGGTGCTGGCGGACGAGCCGACCGGCAATCTGGACGAGGCGACGGGCGATGCCGTGGCGCAGGCGATGCTGGCGCTGGTGCGCCGGCGGGGCAGCGCGCTGGTGCTGGTGACGCATTCGCTGCCGCTCGCCGGGCTTTGCGACCGGCGGGTGCATCTGCGCGCCGGGCGGCTGACGTGAGCCTGCGCCGGGCAGCGCTGGTCCTTGGCGCGCTGCTGTCGCACTGGCGCAAGCGCCCGCTGCAACTGGCGATGCTGCTGGCGGGGCTGATGCTGGCAACCGCGCTCTGGTCCGGGGTGCAGGCGATCAATGCCGAGGCGCGGGCGAGCTACGCGACCGCCGCGAGCCGGCTCGGCACCGGCGCGCTGGCGCGGCTGCAACCGGCACCCGGCAGCGTCCTGACGACCGGCGATCACGTGCGCCTGCGCCGCGCGGGCTGGCTCGTCTCGCCGGTGGCCGAGGGGCAGCTGCGGCTGGGCGGTGCCCGCGTCTCGGTAATGGGGATCGAGCCGGTGACGCGGCTGGGACTCGCCTCGGCGGGTGGCGGCGTGGGGGAAACGGAGGAACTGCTCCGCTTCATCACGCCTCCCGGCCTCGGCTATGCCAACGCGGAAACGGCGGCGGCGCTGGAAAGCGCGGATCTCGGTGGCCTGACGATCCGCCTCGACCCGGACGCGCCCGCCAACACGCTGATCGTCGATATCGGCATCGCGCAGAGCCTGCTGCGGCTGGAGGATCGGCTGACCGCCCTGATCCTCGCCGAAGACCAGCCCGTCGGCCTGCCGCCGCTGACCGAGGCCGCCCCTCATCTGGTCCGGGTCGAGCCGGGACAGGGCAGCACCGACCCCTCCGCTCTGACCCGCAGCTTCCACCTGAACCTGACCGCCTTCGCCCTGCTCAGCTTCATCGTCGGACTGTTCATCACCCAGTCCGCCGTCGGCCTCGCCTTCGAGCAGCGCCGCCCGATGCTGCGGACCCTGCGCGCGCTGGGTGTGGCGCGGGCCGAGGTGATGGCGCTGATGGCCGCCGAACTGGCGATCGCCGCGCTGGTCGCCGGGGCGGCCGGGATCGTGCTGGGCTGGGCGATGGCGGCGGCGCTGATGCCGGGGGTCGCGGCGACGCTGTCGGGCCTCTACGGGGCCGAGGTGTCGGGCGCGCTGGCGCTGCGGCCGGGCTGGGTAGCCTCGGGGCTGGCGATGGCGCTCGCGGGCACGGCGCTGGCCGGCGCGCGGGGGCTGGCGCAGACCGCGCGGATGCCGCTGCTCGCCGCCGGGCAGGCCGCCCCCTGGGCCGAGGCGACGGCCCGCGGGCTACGACGGCAGGCGCTTGCGGCGGCGGTGCTGATCGCCGGGGTGCCGCTGTGTCTTGCGGTCGGCGGGCTGGTCGCCGGCTTCGCCGCGCTCGCCTGCGGGCTGCTGGCGGCGGCGCTGCTGCTGCCGGTGGCGCTGGACGCCGCCCTGCGGCTTGCGGCGAAGCTCGCGCGCGGCGTGCTGACGGGATGGTTCGTCGCCGACACGCGCCAGCAGCTTGGCGGCCTGTCGCTGGCGCTGATGGCGCTGATGCTGGCGCTGGCCGCAAATATCGGCGTCGGCACGATGGTCGGCAGCTTCCGCGCGACCTTCACCGGCTGGCTGGACCAGCGCCTCGCCGCCGAGCTTTACGTCACCGCCCGCACCGAGCCCGAGGCCGCCGCGATCCGCGTCTGGCTCGGCGAGCGGGCGGATGCGGTCCTGCCGATCTGGAACGCCGAGGCGCCGCTGGCGGATCAGCCGGGCCGGGTCTACGGCTTCATCGACCACGCGACCTATCGCGAGAGCTGGCCGATGCTGTCGGCCGAGCCCGGCGTCTGGGAGCGGGTCGCGCAGGGCGAGGCGGCGCTGGTCAACGAGCAGCTTGCCCGCCGCGCGGAGCTGCGCCTCGGCGATCCGCTGGACCTGCCCGGCGGCCCCCTTCCCATCGCCGGCATCTATTCCGATTACGGCAATCCCAACCCGCAGGCGATGATCGGCCTCGACGCGTTCACCGCCCGCTTTCCGGGCGCGCCGCGGCTGTATCAGGCGGTCCGGGTGCCCCCTGAAGATGCTGCGGGCCTGGCGGAGGCGATGCGCGACGAGTTCGACCTGCCAGCCAGTGCCGTCGTCGATCAGGATCGCGCCAAGCGCGTCTCGTTGCAGATCTTCGACCGGACCTTCGCCGTCACCGCGGCGCTGAACGTGCTGACGCTCGCGGTGGCGGGGATCGCGCTGCTGACGGGGCTGCTGACGCTCGCCTCCATCCGGCTGCCGCAACTGGCGCCGGTCTGGGCGGCGGGCATTCCGCGCGCGCGGCTGGCGCGGCTGGACCTTGCCCGCACGCTGATCCTCGCGCTCGCCACAGCGGTCTATGCGGTGCCGGTGGGCCTGGGTCTGGCGTGGATGCTGCTGACGGTCATCAATGTCGAGGCGTTCGGCTGGCGTCTGCCGATGCTCGTCTCGCCCGACCTGCTGGCGCGGCTGGGGGTCGCCGCGCTGCTGACGGCGCTGGCGGCGGGCAGCCTGCCGGCGCTGCGGCTGGCGCGGATCACGCCGGGCAAGCTGCTGAGGGTGTTCGCCGATGAGCGCTAGATGGCTCGCCGTGCTGCTGCTGGCCGCCCTGCCCGCCTTCGGGCAGCAATCCGGCTTCGCGGGCCTCGGCGCGGATGTCGAGGGCTTTGCCCTGCCGGACGCCGCCTACGACCTTACCTTCCCCCGCGATCACGGCGCGCACGAGGATTTCCGCATCGAGTGGTGGTATCTGACCGCCAACCTGCGCGATGCCGAGGGGCGGGACTACGGCGCGCAATGGACGCTGTTCCGGTCGGCCCTCGCGCCGGACGGCCCGGAAAGCGGCTGGTCCGCGCCGCAGGTCTGGATGGCCCATGCCGCCGTGACGACGCCGGACGGTCACCACTTCGCCGAACGCTTCGGGCGCGGCGGCATCGGTCAGGCGGGCGTCACCGCCGCGCCCTTCTCGGCCTGGATCGACGATTGGGAGATGACCGCCCCGAACGCCGCCTCCGGTATCGACCGGCTGCACGTCGCCGCGCGCGGCAGCGACTTCGCGCTTTCGCTGGAGGCCGAGGCGCAAGGCCCGCTGGTCCTTCACGGCGCGGACGGCTTCTCGATCAAGAGCGAGGCGGGACAGGCCAGCCATTACTACAGCCAGCCGTTCTACGAGGTTTCGGGGCGGCTGACGCTGCCGCAGGGAGAGGTCGAGGTCACCGGACAGGCGTGGCTGGACCGCGAGTGGTCCTCGCAGCCGCTGGACCGCAGCCAGCAGGGCTGGGACTGGATGGCGCTGCATCTGGATGACGGGCGCAGGCTGATGGCCGCGCAGGTGCGGGGACAGCCGTCCTTCGTCTTCGGCAGCCTGATCGCACCGGATGGCAACGTGCAGCCGCTGACCGGGGACGACCTGCGCCTGACGCCGGGACGGGCGATCCCGCCGACGACGTGGCGGGTCGAACTGCCCGCCGCCGGGCTGGATCTGGACATCGAAGCGGTCAACCCCGACGCGAACATGGCGACCAGCGTGCCTTACTGGGAAGGACCGGTGCGGATCGGCGGATCGGCCACCGGCCGGGGATATCTGGAGCTGACGGGATACCCGCCGGGACAGGGCGTCAGCGGCCGAAGCGGCGGGTGATGCGGGCGGCCTGGCGGGCGCGCTTGACGGCCTGCCGCATGTCCTTGGCCTGCTTCTTCGCAGCGGCGGAAGGTTGTCCGTTCGGCACTCCTCCCTTGCCCGAGCGTGACATCCGGTCGATGCCCTTGTTGACGCCCCAGTTCATCGCCCGGCGGGTCACCATGCGGGCGAGCATCCCGAAAATGCCGTTCATGTTCATTCCTGCTGTTCCCCCCACAGGCGCGGTGGCAGCGGCCCCTAACGCTGGTCGAAAAGATCTTCGGCAGGCAGCGACTCGCCTGCATCTTCCTCGCCCATATTGGACCCGCCGGCCTGTCGCGCAAGGGGCAAGCCCGCAACCGACGGGCGAGCGTCCAGCAGGCCCGCCGCCCGCAGTTCCGAAAGCCCCGGCAGGTCGCGGGTCTGCTCCAGTCCGAAGTGGTCGAGGAACGCATCGGTGACGACGAAGGTCGCCGGCCGGCCCGGCGTGTCGCGGCGGCGGCCCATGCGGACCCAGCCGACCTCGATCAGCTGGTCCAGCGTCCCGCGGCTGACGGCGACGCCGCGGATTTCCTCGATCTCGGCGCGGGTGACGGGCTGGTGATAGGCGACGATCGCCAGCGTTTCGGTTGCCGCGCGCGACAGGCGGCGCTGCTCGACCGTCTGTTCCTGCATGAGGAAGCCGAGATCCCCGGCAGTGCGGAACGCCCAGGCATCGCCCACCCGCACCAGTTCCACCCCGCGCCCGGCATAGCGGCGGCGCAGCGCGGCCAGCGCCTCGGCCGGGTCGCTGCCGGTCGGCATCCGGGCGGCGAGGTCGGCCATCCGCATCGGCTGGGCCGAGGCGAACAGCATCGCCTCGACCATGCGTTCCTGCTGCGCCATGTCGGGGGGCGGAAAGGCGGGGATCGGGGCGGCGCCGGTCATGTCCGCTTCCGCCGGCGGATCGAGATCGGGGCGAAGGTCTCGCCCTGCCGCAATTCCACCTGCCCCTGCTTGGCCAGTTCCAGCGAGGCCGCGAAGGTCGCGGCGGTGGCCGAGCGGCGGCGGTCGGCCGAGCCCTCCCACCCATCCGGCAGGAACTCGGCCAGCGATGTCCAGTCGCCCGCGAAGCCGATCAGCCCTCGCATCCGGTCCAGGGCCTGCTCCATCGTGTAGATGTCGCGGCGGTCGAAGGCATAGGGGCGGAACTCGTCGCGGGTCTTGAGCCGGGCATAGGCGCGCATCAGATCGATCAGCCTCGCCTGCCATTCGACCCGCCGCACCCGCGCCACCGTCTCCGGCGCGCCGCGGGCGAAGCGGTCGAGCCCGAGCCGGTCGCGCCCCATCAGCCGCGCCGCCGCCTCGCGCATGGCCTGAAGCCGCTCCAGCTGAAACGCCAGATGCGCGGCCATGTCCTCGGCCGATGGCCCCTCGGCCTGCGGATCGGGCGGCAGCAGCAACCGCGATTTCAGGAAGGCGAGCCACGCCGCCATCACGAGGTAGTCCGCCGCAAGCTCGATCCGCAGGCTGCGCGCCTCCTCGACGAAGGCAAGATACTGCTCGGCCAGCGCCAGCACGCTGATCTGCATGAGATCCACCTTCTGCGTCCGCGCGAGCGTCAGCAGCAGGTCCAGCGGGCCGTCATAGCCCGGCACGTCCACGATCAGCGCGTCGGGGCCCGGCACCGCAGGCTCGGGCAGGTCGGGCACGGGGGTCAGATGCGGGGGCCGGCTCATGGGCGAAGGGTCAGGCAAGGCGCTGGGGCTGTCAACGAAAAGGGCCGCCCCCAAGGGACGGCCCAAATCTGCAAACTGCGAACCGAATCAGTTCTGGGCGTAGTATTCGACGACCAGGTTCGGCTCCATCACGACGGCGTAAGGCACGTCGCCAAGGGCCGGGATGCGCACGAAGGTCGCGGTCATCTTGTTGTGGTCCACTTCCAGATAGTCCGGCACGTCGCGTTCCGGCAGCCCGACGGCTTCCAGAACGATGGTGAGTTGGCGCGACTTTTCGCGGACCGAGATCACGTCGCCTTCCTTGACGCGATACGAGGCGATGTTCACGCGCTCGCCGTTCACCTGCACATGGCCGTGGTTCACGAACTGGCGGGCGGCGAAGATGGTCGGCACGAACTTGGCGCGATAGACGATCGCGTCCAGACGACGCTCCAGCAGGCCGACCAGGTTCTCGCCGGTGTCGCCGCGGACGCGCTCGGCCTCGGCATAGATGCGGCGGAACTGCTTTTCGGTCAGATCGCCATAGTAGCCCTTAAGCTTCTGCTTGGCGCGCAGCTGGGTGCCGAAGTCGGACAGCTTCTGCTTGCGGCGCTGGCCGTGCTGGCCGGGGCCGTATTCGCGGCGGTTCACCGGGGACTTGGCGCGGCCCCAGATGTTTTCGCCCATGCGGCGGTCGATCTTGTATTTGGCAGCGGTGCGTTTGGTCATCGCTGATCTCCTTCGTCAGTTGTGAAGGGCGTTGTCCTTTCCCCTTCGACCGTTTCAGTCTGGGGGCGACAGGCTTCCCCTTGCGGGGTCCACCAACACCAATGGAAGCGGCGCTTATATAAGCGGCGGGCGCGGTGTCAACCGCGTCATTTCATCCGCCCCATGAGCAGCCATGCGAGGGCCGAACAGACCAGCGCCGCCAGCGCCACCGGCAGCGCGCTGCCGTCATAGGCCAGGCCCACGGGCACCGCGATCGCCACCGCGCCGATGGTCGAGATCGCCGACACGACCGAGGCGGTCATCCCGGCGATATGCCCCAGTTTCTGCATGGCGAGCGCATTGAGGTTGCCAAAGGTCAGCCCGGCCATCATGAACACGCCGACCGCCCATACGAAGAACGCCGGAAAGTTCAGCCACGGCGGCAGCGCGCCGGTCAGCAGCAGGATCAGGAACAGCGCCGACATGACGACCTGAACGCCATAGGCCGTCCGCGCCAGCCGCCGCATCCCGAACCGCATCACCAGCCGCGCGTTGAGGATGGTCCCGCTTCCAGCGAGGACCGCCATGGCCGCGAACCACAGCGGGAACTGCTCGCCCTTGCCGTAGGCCTCGCCGAAAAGCTGCTGCGCCGACGACAGCAGCGCGAACATCTGCCCGAACCCCAGCGAGAGGACCACGGTGGTCAGCACCACCTCGCGGTGCGACAGGACCTCGCGGACGCCGTTCCACAGCGTTCCCAGCCGCAGCGGCCGCCGGGCCGGTGCGGGCAGCGTCTCGGGCTGGCGCAGAGTCAGCCACAGCCAGCCGGCGGTTCCGAAGATCACGAAGCCGGCGAAGACCCCGTGCCAGCCCCACAGCCGGATGAACCCCTGCCCGATCAACGGCGCCATGGCGGGAACGATCATGAACACCATCATGATGAAGCTGGTGATCCGCGCCATCTCGCGGCCCTGATACATGTCGCGCACCATCGCCGTGCCGACGATCCGCGGCGCGGCGGCGCCCAGCCCCTGCGCGAAGCGCAGCGCCAGCAGCACGTCCAGCGTTCCTGCGAACATCGCCCCGACCGAGGCCACGAGATAGATCGCGAAGCCGATGGTGATCGTCGCCTTGCGGCCGATCGCGTCCGAGATCGGCCCCGCGAACAGCGTCCCGAGGCCCATCCCGGCCATGAAACTCGTCAGGATCAGCTGCGCGCGGTTCGGATCGTCCGGCGTCAGCACGGCCGCGATCTGCGGCAGCGCAGGCAACATCGCGTCGATCGAGAACGCAACGGTGGCAAACAGCAGCGCCAGCATGGCGATCAGCTCGCCCTCGCGCAGGCGGCGGGTAGGGGTGTCGCGGAACATGGGTGGTCCTTTCCCCGGCACGGCTAGGGTGGATGCATCCCGTGCGCAAGCGCCGTCAGGGAACATGGCTGCGGGTCTGTTAACCATTCTGGCGCGGGCCTATATTCCGGCCATGACGGCTTCCCTGCACATGATGAAACTCTGCGTCGGCGCGCAGTCCCCCGCCGATCTGGAAACCTGGCAGCGCGCCCGCTTCGGCGACGGCCCGACCCAGCACGTCACCCGCATGCGACCCAAGCGCGAAGCCGAGCTGCTGGCCGGCGGCTCGATCTACTGGGTGTTCAAGGGCGTGATGCTCGCCCGCCAGCGCCTGATCGCGCTGGAACCGCGCCGGGGCGAGGACGGCATCGAACGCTGCGCCCTGATCCTCGACCGCGAGCTGGTGCGAGTGACGGGCGTCCCGCGCCGCCCCTTCCAAGGCTGGCGCTATCTCAAGCCGGACGACGCGCCAACGGACCTGCCCCCTGGCCGCGAGGTGGAACAACCCCTGCCCCCGAAGCTCGCCCGCGAGCTGGCCGAGATGGGGCTGCTGTAGCCCGCAGCCGCCTCTTGACCGGCGGCGCGGGTCACGTTAGCGAAGGCGCAACGCGGGTGTAGCTCAATGGTAGAGCAGAAGCTTCCCAAGCTTACGACGAGGGTTCGATTCCCTTCACCCGCTCCAGCGAACCTCATGTATTTTCAGGAACTTGCGGGAAAATGCGCGAAGGTAGCGGTGAGTTTTCTGACCGCCTGATCCGCACATTCGCCCGTGAATCGGCGTATTTCGGGAGACGAGTCCCGAAGAAACTCCGGTTGGCACTCTCCCGCTCCCAGCCGTCGGCGCGCCGGATCTCTGCCGTCCGGCATCACGCCATGAACATCGGCGGGGCTTGCCCGCCCCGCCCCGAAGCGGCAGTGTCCGCGCCACGGCGCGCAGCCGAAGCAAGGGGGCACGCACGTCGTGAGTTTCGATCTGGTCCTGCTGATCGTGGCGGGTTTTCTGGGCGGCATGCTGAACGCCGTCGCGGGCGGGGGCACGTTCATCACCTTTCCGGCGCTGGTCTTCACCGGGGTGCCGCCGATCGCCGCCAATGCGAGTTCCACCGTGGCCGCGCTGCCGGGCTATCTCGCCTCGGCCATCGGGTTCCGGCGCGATCTGGCGCGGCTGGACCGCGCCGTCGTCGTGCGGCTGACATGGCTCACGCTGCTGGGCGGGGCGACCGGGTCGGTGCTGCTGCTGGTCTCGAGCAGCAAGGCGTTTTCGCTGCTGGTGCCGTTCCTGCTGCTGATCGCCACGCTGGTCTTCGTCTTCGCGGCGCAGGTGCGGGCCTTCGCCTCGCGGTTCCGGGGCGGGGTCGCGGCGTTCGGGGCGGGCACGATGATCCCGGTCGCCATCTATGGCGGCTATTTCAACGGCGGGCTGGGGATCATCCTGCTGGCGCTGTTCTCGCTGTGGGGGATGACGGACCTGCACGAGATGAACGGGCTGAAGACCTGGCTCAGCTTTGCGCTGTCGCTGATCTCGGCGGCGATCTTCGCGGCGGGCGGGCAGATCGTGTGGGTGGAGTGTCTGGTGATGAGCGTCGGCACCATCCTCGGCGGGTTTCTCGGCGCGCCGGCCGCCCGCCTGATCCCGATGCCGGCGCTTCGCGGCTTGATCGCGGTGGTCGGCTTCGGCATGACGGCGGCATTCTTCTGGCGTCTCATCAACGGAGCATGAACATGGCAGACATCAAACGGATCGAATGCGGCGAGCGGATGAGCGAGGCGGTGATCCACGGCGGCGTCCTCTATCTGGCCGGTCAGGTCGGCTCGCCGGGCGCATCCGCCGGGGAGCAGACCCGCGAGGTGCTGGCCGAGGTAGATCGCCTTCTGACTGCCGCGGGCACCGACAAGACCCGCATCCTGCGGGCGCAGATCTGGCTGTCCGACATGGCCGACTTCGCCCAGATGAACGAGGCGTGGGACGCCTGGGTGTCCAAGGGGAACGCCCCGGCGCGGGCGACGGGCGAATCGAAGCTGGCCAGCCCCGACTACAAGGTCGAGATCATCGTGACGGCGGCGCTTTAACGCGCGCGGGCGATCGCGCCCAGAACCGAACGGGCCGCCCGCAGGCCGGGCGGCTCTCCCCCGCGGCCCAGACGCTCCATCGTCAGCTCCATCGCGGCCATCTGCTCGGCCCGCGCCGCAGGATCGTCCAACAGATCGTAGAGCGCGTGCGCCATGGGACCCGGCAGGCAGTTGCGGCCCAGATACTCGGGCACCGCGCGGGTTTCGCTGACGAGGTTGACCAGTGTCACCGTATCGGTCCGCAGCAGCCAGCCGATCACCACCCGGCTGAGCGGGGCCATGTCGTAGCCGATCACCATCGGCACCCGGTTTGCCGCCAGTTCCAGACTGACCGTGCCGGACGCCGCCAGCGCCAGGTCGGCGGCGGCGAAGGCGGCCCGCTTGCCTGCCGCGTCGCCCACGACGATGGGCGCGGTGGGCCAGCGGCGGGTCATTTCGGATATCATGGCCGACACGCCCGGCACGGTCGGCAGCACCACCCGAATCTCCGGGATCCGGTCGCGCAGGCGGATCAGCGCCTCGTCGAAGCGGGGGCCGAGGCGCTGCACTTCGCCCCGGCGCGAGCCGGGAAGGCACAGGACCAGCGGCGCGTCCGGGGCGATGCCATGGCGCTGGCGGAAGGCGGCGGCTTCGGCTTCGGCGGCGCGGGGTTCGGCGACGACCGGATGGCCGACGAAATCGCAGGTCATCCCGGCGGCCCGCATCAGCGGCGGCTCGAAGGGCAGAATCGCGAGAACGTGGTCGATCACCTGCGCCATCTTCGCCGCCCGGCCCGGCCGCCACGCCCAGACCGAGGGCGCGACATAGTGGATCGTGCGGATATTCGGGTCGGCCGCGCGCACCTGCCGCGCCACCCGCAGGGCGAAATCGGGGCTGTCGATCGTCACCAGCGCATCCGGTCGCCAGTCCAGCACCGCCTGCGCGGTCTGGGCCATCCGGCGCTTGAGCGCGCGGTATTGCGGCAGGATCTCCCAGATGCCCATCAGACTCAGTTCGGACATCGGGAACAGGCTGGACAGCCCTTGCGCGGTCATTTCCGGCCCGCCGATGCCCCGGAACTCCGCGCCGGGTTCCAGTTGCTTCAACCCCGCCATCAGCGCGCCGCCCAGCTTGTCGCCCGAGGGCTCTCCGGCCAGCACGAAGATGCGCGGAGGGTTCACGCCCGCGCCCACAGGAACAGGCCCGCATCGTTGGCGGCGGCGACGGTCGCCTCGCGCTCCAGCAGGATCACCCCGCCCGCCTGCCACGCGATCCCGGCCAGCCCCGCGCGCGCGGCCTGCGCCACGCTGTCGGGGCCGAGCGTCGGCAGGTCGATCCTCAGGTCCTGCCCCGGCTTCGGCGCCTTGTAGAAGACGCCCCGCGCGCCCTTCGGGTCGGGCCGCAGGCCGGGATGAAGGGCGACGAAATCCAGCATCGCCTCGGTCCCCGGCAGCGTTTCCACGGCCAGGCAGAGGCCCTGCGCCACCACTGTTCCCTGCCCGATGTCCAGCGCCCCGAGCGCCGCGAGGATTTCCGCCCCACGCTCGGCGTCGCGGCGGTCGGCAGGGGTCGGCTCGCCCGCCAGCACGCCCTCGCCGGGCACCAGATCGGGAAGGATATCCGACACGCCGACCACCGACAGGCCCCAATCCTCGAAGATGGCGATGACCTCGCGCAGCGCGCCGTCGTCACCGGACTGCATCGCCCCCAGGATGCGCGGCAGCAGCGCGGCGGTGCGGGGGTCGAACATCTCGGGATCCAGCCGGGGGCGACGCACGGCGCCGGCAAAGATCACCCGCTCGACGCCCTCATCCACCAGCCGGTCCAGCAGCGGGGCGAGGCGTTCCAGCCGGAACGGCTCGGCCGCCAGCCCCTCGGGGGTGAAACCCTCCAGCGCGAAGACGCGGGGCGCGTCCAGCGCCGCGACGATGCGGGGCGCGAGCCGCCCCTGCCCGGCAATGACCGCGACCGGCCCTGTCGCGCTGCCCGTCATCCCTGCCCCGTCATCCCTGAGGCGTCAGGAAGCTGCGCTCGGTCGGGGCGAGGATGAAGTCCAGCACCTCACGCTCCAGCACCGAAACCTCGCGCTCGGCCCGCTTTCGCGCCGTCTCGCGCAGGCTGCCACCGGCCAGCGCCGCCAGCAGGTCGCGCAGCGCGGTGATGTCGGCGCGGGTTGCCCCGGCGCGTTTCAGCCCCACGAGGTTCAGCCCGTCCAGATGCCCGCGCGGCCCCTGCACCAGCGCATGCGGCAGAACATCGGCCGTCACCATCGTCACCGCGCCGATCATCGCGCCGCGTCCGATGCGGACGAACTGGTGAACGCCCGACAGGCCGCCGACGATCACCCCGTCCTCCAGCACGCAATGGCCTGCAACGGCGACGCTGTTCACCAGGATCACGCGGTTGCCGATCCGGCAGTCATGCGCGACATGGCAGGAGGCCATGAAAAGCCCGTCATCACCGACCGAGGTGAGCCCGCCGCCCCCTTCGGTGCCGGGATGCATGGTGACATATTCACGGATGCGGTTGCGCGCGCCGATCCGCAGCATCGTGCGCTCGCCCCGGAACTTGAGATCCTGCGGCAGCTCGCCGATGCAGGCAAAGGGAAAGATCACCGTGTCGGGGCCGATATGCGTGTCGCCGGTGACGACGACATGGCTTTTCAGCACCGCGCCATCCTCCAGCCGCACCTGCGGGCCGACATGGCAGAAGGGACCGATGCGGACCCCCTGCCCCAGCTCGGCCCCCGGCTCGACGATGGCCGAGGGGTGGATCTGGACCTCAGCCATCGGCCGGCTCTCTGGCGGGCACGTCGAGCATGGCCGCGAAGTCCGCCTCGGCGCAGAGCTTGCCGCCGACCATCGCCCGGCCGTGGAACTTCCAGATCTTGCCGCCGCCGCGCGTGACCTCGACATGAAGCTCCAGCTGGTCGCCGGGCACGACCATGCCGCGGAACTTGCAGTTGTCGATGGACATGAAATAGACCAGCGCGTTGCGGTCGATCAGGTCGACGGTGAAGCCAACCACGACGGCGGCGGTCTGGGCCATCGCCTCGATCACCAGCACGCCGGGCATGATCGGGGCTTCGGGGAAGTGGCCGGGGAAATGCGGCTCGTTCGCGGTGACGCACTTGATGCCGACGCCGCCCTTTCCCGGAACGATGTCGCGGACCTTGTCCACCAGCAGGAACGGATAGCGGTGCGGGATGATCCGCTTGATCAGGGCCAGATCGGCCTCGGTCTGGGGGGCGGGCGAAGGCTCGGTCGCGGCCATGATGTTCTCCGGTTTTTGATCAGCTATCAAACGGGGGGCGGCGTTGGCAAGTTTCGCGCGCCCTGCCCGGCGGCGCGGATCGCACTGGAGGACAGCGCCGACATCGGCATGTTGACCAGCACCCAGGCGGGCGGGTCGCAGGACGCCAGTTCGCCCGCGCGCGATTCCGGCAGCCGATACGGGGCAAGGATGCGGGCGGCGCGCGAGGTGCGGGCGGGCAGGCGCGAGCCGGGGCGGGCGACGACGCCGATGGGCACGCGGGCGGCGATCTCGCGCCAGCGCTGCCAGCGGGCGAACTGCACGAGATTGTCCGACCCCATCAGCCAGACGAACCGCACCCCCGGCCAGCGCCGCTGAAGCGCGGCCAGCGTGTCGGCGGTCAGCCGCGTGCCGAGCCGCGCCTCGACATCGGTGACGGAGATGCGGGGGTTCGTGACCAGCCGCCGCGCCGCCGCGACACGTTCAGCGATGGGCGCGGGACCGTGCGCCTTGAGGGGGTTTCCGGGGCTGACGAGCCACCACACCCGGTCCAGCTTGAAGCGGCGCAGCGCCGTTTCGCTGAGATGAACATGGCCCTGATGCGCGGGGTCGAACGAGCCGCCCAGCAGGCCGATCCGCATTCCCGACAGCGCCACGGGCAGTCCGGCACCCGAATGCGGGCGGGCACGGATCGCGGAAGGCCCGCTCAGTTCGCGGCCTCGGCCGGGGCGGCTGGCTCGGAAAGGGCGGGCGGCGCGGCCGGCACCGGTTCGGGCGCCGGCCCTGCCGCATCCGGTGCGGCGGATGCGCGTGCGTCGGCCTGCCCCACGCCTTCGCCGACCCTGCCCGGCAGCCTTGCACGGCCCTCGCCGTCGCCGATCTGCTCGTTCAGGCGGGCGATGGTCGCCTCGGTCATGTCGATGGAGTCCGCCGACAGCAGCACCGTGCGCGGGTCCAGCACCAGCAGCGCGCCGCGCTCGCGCATCAGCGCGCCGATCACCGGAATCGCGGCGGAGAAGAAGGCCGCCCGCTCGGCCTCGGCCAGCGCCGCGACCTGCAACGCCGCCTCCTCCCGCTCGCGCCGGACGACGGTCACGCGCTCGTCGAAGGCGGTGGCGCGGGCGCGGAACTCCTCGGGCGAGAGCGTGGCGCGCTGTTCGGTCAGCGACGCCTCCTCGGCCGAAAGCTCTGCGAAGATGCGGTCGTTCTCGGCCGAAAGCTCGCGCAGGCGCTCGGTCACCAGCGCCTCGGCCCGCCGGCCCCATGCGGAGCGGCCATACATCGCATCCTGATCGACGGTGACGATGGCCTGGGTCAGCGCGTCGGCTTGCGTCTCGGCCTGCGCGGGCTGCGCCCATGCGGCGGGCACCGGCGCGGCCAGCAGAGCGGCGAGCGTGGCCCCATGGATCAGCGCCCGCCCTGTCATCAGAACCGGGTCGAGATCGTCAGATCGAAGGCCTGTTCCTCGTCGTAGTCTTCCTTCTTGACCGCCTTGGCGAGGTTGAACCGCAGCGGGCCAAGCGGGGTCGTCCAGAACAGCGACACGCCGACCGAGGCGCGGACCTTCATGGAATCGTCCACCTCGCCCAGATAGCCGGCGGTGTTGTCCAGCCCCCAGACCGAACCGACATCCGCGAAGACGGCCCCCGCGACGCCGTATTCCTCGGGCAGGCCCAGCGGGAACTGCGCCTCGGCGCGGGCGGCCCAGAAGAAGTTGCCGCCCAGGGCGTCCTCGTTCGGCGCGTCAGTATCGCGCGGACCGTAGCCGTTCGGCTCGAACCCGCGGATCTTGCTGTTGCCGCTGAAGCGGTCGGTGATCCGGCTTTCCTGATCGTCCAGCATGCTGACCGCGCCGGCCTCGACCTCGGCCAGCAGCGTCACCTCGCGGCGCCAGGCGCGGCTTTCGACGCCGGCCAGAACCGAGGTCGTGACCGACTTCACGTCGCCCCCGAGCCCCGCCACATCCTGCGTCAGCGAAAACTTCCAGTTCGTCACGGGATCGAGCCCGGTCCGGCGGCTGTCGTAGCTGTAGGTATAGCCCAGCGAGGACGACAGCCGCGAGCCCTGCTCGAAATAGAGGATCGGCGACGAGCCGTCGAGCTCGCCCGTCTCGGCGTTGATCTCGATCGGATCGACGTCCTTCAGCTCGTCCTCCTCCAGCCGGTAGCGCAGTTCGACACGGCCATTGGCGCTGACCGGAAATTCCAGCGCGGTCAGGAAGCCGATCGCCTTGGTGTTGTAGTCGCTGTTGAGCCGATCGGTCGTCTGATACCAGGTCGAGAAGCGCGCCCTGAGATCGCGGCCGAGGAAGGCCGGTTCGGTGAAGTCGAACTGGAACCCCTGCGAGCCCGAGGCGGTCGAAAGGCTCAGCCCGACCTGCTGCCCGCGGCCGAGGAAGTTGCTTTCCTGAAGCGAGGCGTTGAAGCCGACGCCGCTGGACGCCGAATAGCTGCCACCGAAGGACAGGCTGCCGGTCGGCTGTTCCTCGACGTTGACATCGACGATCACCTGCTGGGGGCTGGTGCCCTGCCGGCTGCCGACCTGCGCGTCGGCGAAATACCCCAGCGCGCGGATGCGTTCGGCGGCGTTGCGGATCTCGCGCGGGTTGAAGGGGTCGCCTTCGACGGTGCGGAACTGGCGGCGGATCACCTCGTCCAGCGTCGTGGTGTTGCCCTCGATGTCGATGCGCTCGACGAAGATGCGCGGCCCGCGCGTCAGGGCGAAGGTCAGGTCGAGCGTCTGGTTGCTCATGTTGCGCGTGATGCGCGGCTCGATATTGACGAAATCCAGCCCCTGCTGGATCGCCACGGTCTCCATCCGCCGGATGGTGTTCTCGACCGCCTGCGGGCTGTAGACCTCGCCAGAGCCGACGCGGTTCTGCGCGGCGAAGGGCGCGGCATCGACGCCGGGGATCTCGCTGGCGGTGTTCACCCGCCCGAAGGTGTAGCGCGGACCTTCCGTGACGGCGTAGGTGACGTAGAAGGCGTCGCGCTCGCGGGTGATTTCCGGCGCGACGGCCTGCACCCGGAAATCGGCATAGCCGCGCGAGCGGTAGAAGTCGGTCAGAAGCTGCTCGTCAAGCTGGATACGCTCGGGCGCGTAGGTGTCGCGGCGGATGAAGTTGCGCAGCAGGCCCGCCTGCTTGGTGTTCAGGACGTTCCGCAGCCGCCGGTCCGAAAACGCGCGGTTGCCGGTGAAGCCGATACGCTCGATCTCGGTCAGATCGCCCTCGCGCACCTCGAACACGAGGTCCACCTGGTTGTTGGCGCGGCGGATCACGCGCGGATCGACCCGCGCCGCAAGCCGCCCGTCGGCGGCATAGGCGGCGGCGATCAGCTGCGCGTCCTGCTCGGCCTGAGCAGGCGAGAAGACGCGGTTCGCGCGCGAGCTGACGATCTCGGCCATGCGCTCGTCATTGAGGCGGCGGTTGCCCTCGAAGCTGATGACGCGGATCGTCGGATATTCGTTGACGCGGATGACAAGGGTGCCGCCCTGCGGCACCAGCTCGACCTGCTCGAACAGCCCCGACGATTGCAGCCGCTGCTGGGCATCGTTCAGCTGGCCCGCCGACATGGTGCCGCCACGTTCGACATTGGCCATCGACAGGATCGTGTTCGGATCGACCCGCTGGCTGCCTTCGATCTGGACGTTGCTGAACGAGAACGCGGCTTGCGCAAAGGCCGGCGCTCCGGCCAGCACGGGTGCCAGCGCCAGCGCAGATACCAGGGCGACCGCGCCCCTGCCGAAAGTCCTGATGGTCATGGCCGCCCCTCATGCTTCGCCACGCGCCGGTTTCCCCGCCGCCTTTGCCCGCGATGGTTAAACGCAGCAACAAGCCCTGTCAAAACAAAGCCCGCCCTCAGCGGCAGAGAATGTCGTTGGAGAGGCCGAAAACCATCAATGTCAGGATCGCCGCCAGCCCGATCGAGGTCAGCACGCGCATCGCCCGGTCCGATGGCGGACGGCCGGTGACGGCTTCCCAGGTGAAGAACGCCAGATGGCCGCCATCGAGGACCGGGATCGGCAGGATGTTCAGAAAGCCGATCGCCGCCGACAGCACGCCGATCCACCAGATGAAGTTGCCGGCCCCCGAACTCGCCGCGTGGCCGGTGCTTTCCGCGATCGAGATCGCGCCGCCGAGGTTGCAGCCGCCGATCTGCCCCGAGATCACCGCCCACAGCCCGGTCAGCGAGCCGACGATGATCGCCCAGGTCTGCCTGGCTCCGGCACCGACGGATTCCACGATCCCGGCCCCGCGCGTCGCGGGCGTGAAATACCCCTCGCCGCCGGTCACACCGATCAGCCAGCGCTGCTCGTAGCCGTCCTCGGTCGGCAGATCCTGGCGGCGGGGGACGAGGGTGTAGTCGGCCTCGCCCGCGCCCTCGCGCCAGACGCGGAGCAGGAGAGGTTCGCCCTCGGCCGCCTCGACATGGCTGCGAAGCTCGGTGAAGCGGGAAACCGGCGCGCCCTCGATGGCGACGATCACGTCGCCCGCGCGAAGCCCTGCGGTCGCGGCGGCGCTGCGGGGCGCGACGCCGGAGATGCGGGCCGGCGCCGGGTCCGGGCCGGGAACGGTGATTTCTGCCCCATCGCGGCGCACCGTCCAGTCCTGCACCGGGGCGGCGGGCAGGGTTGCGGTCAGGGCGAACAGCTCCCCCCAGGTGGCGACCGGCTGGCCTTCGACGGCGAGGATCTCGTCGCCGGGGCGCAGTTCGTTGACGACCTCGGCCGGGCTGGGGGCGATCTCCCCGATCAGCATCCGGTCCACGGCGACGCCCTGCCAGGCGATCACCCCGGCGAAGATCAGCGTGGCGAGGATGAAATTGAAGACCGGCCCGGCCGCGACCGTGGCGATGCGCGCCCAGAGCGGGGCACCCTCCAGCGTCTGCCGCTTCAGCGCGGGATCGACCTCGACGCCCGGTCCGGCGCTCGCCGCGTCGGAATCGCCGAAGAACCGGACATAGCCGCCCAGCGGGATCGCCGCGACCTGCCAGACCGTGCCGCGCCGGTCGCGCCGCGACCAGAGCCGCGGACCGAAGCCGAGTGAGAACACCTCGGCCCGGATGCCGGACCAGCGGCCGACGATGTAATGGCCGTATTCATGGACGCCGACGATGATCGACAGGGCGATGATGAATGCCAGGATGGTCCAGGCAAGCCCGCCCATCTGGCCGATGATGTCGATCATGAAACGCCTTTCCGTCAGTCTTTCCCGGCCGGACTCCAGCCGGCCGCGTCGCGGCGGGCCGCGCGGTCCCAGGCCAGCACCGCGTCCAGATCGGCCGGACTGGTGCCGAAATGGGGACGCCCTGCGGCGATGTCCAGCGCGTGTTCGACCGCGCCCGCCATGTCGGTGAAGCGCAGGCGCCCGGCGATGAAGTCGTCCAGCGCCTGCTCCTTGGCGGCGTTGAAGACCGCACCCGCGGCGCCCGATTGGTCGATGACCTGCCGCGCGAGCCGCAGCGCCGGCCAGCGCCCCTCGTCCGGTGCGCGGAAGGTGAGCTGGCCGATCGCCGCAAGGTCCAGCCCCGCCACGGGAAGCGGCGCGCGGTCGGGCCAGTTCAGCGCATGGCCGATGGCATGGCGCATGTCGGGCGGGCCGAGATGCGCGAGTGTCGCGCCATCGGAATAGGAGACCATCGCGTGGATGATGGATTCCGGGTGGACCAGCACCCTGATCCGGTCGCTGGTCAGGCCGAAGAATTCGTGCGTCTCAATGACTTCCAGCGCCTTGTTGAACATGCTTGCGCTGTCGATTGTGATGCGCTGCCCCATGTCCCAGTTGGGATGGCTGGACGCCTCCGCCACCGAGGCGAAGGGCAGCCGCTCCAGCGGCCAGTCGCGGAACGCGCCGCCCGAGGCGGTGATCGTCACATGCTCGACACTGTCGAGTTTGCCGCAGTCAAGACACTGAAAGATGGCGGAATGTTCGGAATCGACCGGCAGGATCGTCGCCCCGCTGCGCCGCGCCTCGCCCATCAGCAGAGGGCCAGCGGCGACGAGGCTTTCCTTGTTCGCCAGTGCCAGTGTCCCGCCCCGCTGCGCGACGCGCAGTCCCGGCATCAGCCCCGCCGCGCCGACGATGGCCGACAGCGACCAGTCCGACGGGCGCTGCGCCGCCTCGTCGATGGCGGCATCACCTGCCGCCGCCTCGATCCCCGTTCCGGCCAGCGCCTCGCGCAGGTCGGGGAGCCGGTCTTCGTCCGCGATCACCGCGATCTCGGCCCGCAGCGCGCGGGCCATCTCGGCCAGCCGCAGGGCGTTGCGCCCGCCGGTCAGGGCAATGGTGCGGAAGGCGTCGGCGCCCCCCGCCCGCATCAGCAGATCGAACGCGCTTTCGCCGACCGAACCGGTCGCGCCGAAGATCGAGACGCTCCGCATGTCAGCCACCGATCCTCGGCGGCTCCATCCCGAGCATGCCGGCGAGCGCGGCGACCAGCAGCGCCGCCGTCAGCGCGTCGAACCGGTCCATCACGCCGCCGTGACCCGGGATCAGGCGCGAGCTGTCCTTGATGCCGGTGCGCCGCTTCAGCCAGCTTTCCGCGATGTCGCCCATCTGCCCGGCAAAGGCGATCAGCGGGCCGAGGATCAGCAGCGACCAGTCGGACCCGTCGAAGGCGACCAGCAGCGCGGCAAGGACGAAGGCACCGATCCAGCCGGCGGAGGTTCCGCTCCAGGTCTTCTTGGGGCTGATCGCGGGCCAGAATTTCGGCCCGCCGACCGAGCGGCCGACGAAATAGCCCAGCACGTCGGACTGCACCGCCGTCGCCACCAGCCACAGCGCCGTGCCGAGGCCGATCGACTCGCGCAGCCAGATCAGCGACAGCCCGGCGCCGAGGAAGGCGATGGCGAAGGCGACGAACAGCCCCCGCTGCGCCTCGGCGCTGCGCCGCCAGCCGACGAACAGCGGCGCGGCGAAAAGCACCGCCGCCCAGCCGCCGAACAGCGTCACGGCGAAAAAGACCACCGCCGCCATCGTGGCGATCATCTCGGGGTGGTGCGGCACCCGGCCAGGCACCTGGACCGCCGTCACGCGCGACAGTTCCCACATCAGGGCGCCCATCAGGATGGCCAGCCCGAATGCAAGGAAGATGCCGCCGAGGAACAGCAGCGCAAGGCCCACACCCGCCACCAGCACGCCCGAACCGAGCCTGCGGCTGAGATCGGCCCACCGGCCTGTCCCGACGATCTGCGGCTCAGGCGATGGGGGCGGCGGCGAAGGCGGCCTCATGCCGCCCCGAAGCGGCGGTCGCGCATCCCGAAGCGGTCCAGAATCTCCTCCAGATGCGCGGGGGTGAAATCGGGCCACAGCGTCGGGGTGAACTCGTATTCCGCATAGGCTGCCTGGAACGGCAGGAAATTGGAAATCCGCGTCTCGCCCGAGGTGCGGATGACCAGATCCGGGTCAGGATGGCCGGCGGTATCGAGGCAGGCGGCGAGGTCCGCCTCGGTCGGCTCTCCGATCTCGCCCCGGCCGATCTTGGCTGCCAGCCGCGCGCTGGCGCGGGTCAGCTCCGCCCTTCCGCCATAGTTGATCGCGACCGTCAGGTTCAGGCGCGAATTGCCCGCCGTCTGCACCTCGATGCTGTCCATCAGCCCGCGCAGCTTGCGGTCCAGCGGCTCGCGGTCGCCGATGAAGCGCATCCGCACCCCCTCGGCCGCCATCGCGTCGGCCTCGCGCCGGATATAACGGGCGAAGATGCCCATGAGGCCCAGCACCTCGACGGTCGAACGCTTCCAGTTCTCGGTCGAGAAGGCGTAGATCGTCAGCCAGTTCACCCCCATCAGAGGGCAGGCGTGCACGATCTGCTTGACCCGCTCGGCCCCGCGCCGGTGGCCGACGAGCCGGGGCCAGCCGCGTTCGGTCGCCCAGCGTCCGTTGCCGTCCATGATGATGGCGACATGGCGCGGGCGGGCCGCGCCGGTCAGCCCTTCGGTGAGTTGCGGCGCGGCATCAGCGACCATGATTCAGACCTGCATGATTTCGGCTTGCTTGGATTCAAGCGCCTTGTCGACCTCGCCGATCATCTTATCGGTCAGCTCCTGCACCGACGTCTCCCAGAACTTCTGGTCGTCCTCGGCCATGCCCTTGGACTTGGCTTTCTTGATCTGGTCCATGCCGTCGCGGCGCACGTTGCGGACCGCGACGCGGGCGCTTTCGGCATATTGCGCGGCGACCTTGGTCAGCTCGCGCCGACGCTCCTCGTTCAGTTCGGGGATCGGCAGCATGATGATGGTGCCGTTGAGCTGCGGGTTGATGCCCAGTCCGCTTTCGCGGATCGCCTTCTCGACCTTGCCGACCATGGCCTTGTCCCAGACGTTGATCGTGACCATCCGCGGCTCGGGGACGTTCACCGTCCCGACCTGATTGATGGGCGTGGGCGAGCCATAGGCATCGACCATGATCGGGTCGATCATCGAGGCGGATGCGCGGCCGGTCCGCAGCGTCTGGAACTCGTGGCGCAGGCTTTCCATCGCGCCCTTCATGCGGCGCTCCAGATCGTCGGTGTCGATTTCGATGTCGTCAGCCATGCGTGCTGCCCTCTGCCCGTCTTTTTGCCCGTGTTTGAGCGTTTCTAGCCAAACCCGCCGCGCATGGCAAAGGCAAAGGCGCGGAGGATGGCAAAGCAATCAGCCGTGGACACGCGTAGAGGTGCCGGTGCCGTTCAGGATGCTGCGGAAGCCGCCCGGCTCGTCCAGCGAGAAGACGATGATCGGCAGATCGTTGTCGCGGGCGAGCGCGATGGCGCTGGCGTCCATCACCCCCAGATGCTTCTGCAGCACCTCGTCGTAAGTCACGCTTTCGTACCGCTTGGCGTCGGGGAACTTCTTGGGGTCGCAATCATAGACGCCATCGACCTTGGTCCCCTTGAAGATTGCCTCGCAGTTCATCTCGGACGCCCGCAGCGTCGCGGCCGTGTCGGTGGTGAAATAGGGGTTCCCGGTGCCGGCGGCGAAGATGCAGATGCGCTTCTTTTCCAGATGGCGGACGGCGCGGCGGCGGATATAGGGCTCGGCCACCTCGTCCATGCGGATGGCGCTGATGACGCGGGTGTGGATGCCCTTGGCCTCCAGAGCGGCCTGCATCGCCAGCGCGTTCATCACGGTCGCCAGCATCCCCATGTAGTCGGCGGTGGTCCGCTCCATTCCCTGGGCGCTGCCCTGCAGCCCCCGGAAGATGTTGCCGCCGCCGATGACCATGCAGATCTCGACGCCCATCTTGTGGACCGACTCGACCTCGTCCGCGATCCGGGCGACCGTCGGCGGGTGCAGGCCGTAGGACTGGTCCCCCATCAGCGCCTCGCCCGAGATCTTCAGCATGACGCGGGAATAGCCGCTCGGCCTCGTGGATGTGGTATCGCTCATGCCGTCGTGCCCCGCTGCGTGCCTGCTGTTTCGCTGCCGGGCAAAATGTCGCAAACGGGGGTCGGGTTCAACCGATAGAGACGATGCCGCCCGAAATGCCGCCCAGCCTGCCCAAGATCGACCCGGCCCGCCACGTCCTGATCGCCGGGCCGACCGCCTCGGGCAAGTCGGCCCTGGCGCTGCGGATCGCGCAGGCGCAGGGCGGGATCGTCGTCAACGCCGACGCGCTGCAGGTCTGGTCCTGCTGGCGGGTGCTGACCGCCCGCCCCGATGCGGCGGACGAGGCACTCGCGCCCCACGCGCTCTACGGCCATGTCGATCCGGGGCGCAGCTATTCGGTGGGCGACTGGCTGGCCGAGGTCGCGGCGCTGCTGGCGAGGGGGCAGCGGCTGATCGTGGTCGGCGGCACCGGGCTTTACCTCACCAGCCTGACACGCGGGTTGGCGGTGATCCCGCCGGTCCCGCCCGAGATCCGGGCGCGGGGCGATGCCTGGCTCGCGGAAGGCGGGTTGGAGCCGATGGTCGCCGCGCTCGATCCGCGCACCCGCGCCGGGCTGGACCTGCGGAACCCGGCCCGTGTCCAGCGCGCCTGGGAGGTGCTGGAGGCGACCGGCCGCGGCCTTGCCGACTGGCAGGCCGAGACGCCCGCGCCACTGATCGGGTCGGAGGACGCGGCCCGGCTGGTGCTGCACGCGGATCGCGATGCGCTGGCCGCCCGGATCGAACGGCGGTTCGATGCGATGCTTGCCAGCGGCGCCTTGGACGAGGTCGCGGCCATGCTGCACGTCTGGGATGATTCGGCCCAATGGGCGCGGGCGATCGGCGCGCCGGAACTCGCCGCCCATTTGCGCGGAGAGCTGCCCTTGGCCGAGGCGCGGGAGCGGGCCGTCGTTGCCACCCGGCAATACGCGAAATCGCAGCGAATCTGGTTCCGAAACCGCATGCGCGACTGGATTTCCGTTGCCGCGGAGGGGTGAGCGGGCGTAAAATTCAGGAACGTTCACGACCTGTTAACGTTTCATCTGCAAGTTGCTTCGCGCAGGAATGCTTGCAGGAATAAGATGCTAGACCCCGATCCGCATATCGCCGCCAGATTCGGCCCGCATCCCACGGGCGCGGCGGAGCCTGACACGCCGCTGGTCCTGACGCCCGCGAACCGCACCAACGGCACCGCTCCACTCCGGCCATATACCGGCCGCACCGCGCATGTGCTCGACGGCCTTCGGGTCATGCCGCTGGGCAGTTTCTCATGGGGCGGGCAAGGCGCGGTCCAACTGCCGCGCGTTCGCAGCGACAGCGTGCTGATGCTGATCGACGCCGGGGCGATGCGAATCGACCTGCCCCGCGGCGGGCAGGCGTTTCAGCCCGGCCAGATGATCTTCGTGCCCGCCGGCAGCGCCTTCGCCGCCCAGCCTTCGGCGGATGCCGGCGGCGCGGTCCTGCGGATGCCGGCGGCGCTGACGCGCGATCTGGCGCCCGGCTTTCCCCAACACCTGCTCGCCGGCCGCCCCTCGGCTGCGCTGCGGGCGGAAATCTGCGCCCATGTCGCCGCGATCCAGCGCGATTCGGGGGCGCCGTTCGCCTCCGCCCGCCTCACCGCCGAACTGCGGTTGCGCCTGCTTGCCCTGCTGCTGCAACGCGCCGACCTGTTCGAGCGCGAGGATGCCGCGGCACCCGCCTTGCGCCACGGCGACAGATCGAAACAGATCCTACAGGACTTCGAGGCGCTTGCGGGCCGTGAACTGGGGCGCGGGCGGACACTTTCCGACCTCGCGGAAGCCATCGGGGCGACGATGCCCGATCTCGACGCCGCCTGCCGGACCCAGCGGGGGCAGAGCGCGCTGGATATCCTCTACGAACTGCGGCTGGAACGCGCGACCGCCATGCTGCGCGGCGGCCATGACAGCCTCGCCGAGATTGCCTCGGCCCTCGGCTATACCGGCGTCGCCCACCTGAACCGCGCCTTCGTCAGCGCGACCGGGCGGACGCCGGAGAGCTTTCGGTCCGAGCGGGAGCAGACGGCGGAGGTCTAGCGGAGCCTCACATCGCGGCCGGCGGTTTCTCCTGGTCCTCGCCATCCATCGTATCGGCGGAAGCGAGGTTGCCGCCACGGAAGCCCTGCGCGACGACGAATTTCTCGGAGGAATCCGAACGGCTTGCGGGGGGCTTCACATTCGCCACCTTGTCGAAATTCTGTTTCAGCAGCCTCTGCAGGCTGCTTTCCGCGCCGCCCGCCAGCACCTTGGCAACGAACGTCCCGCCCGGTGTCAGCACGTCGAAGGCGAACGCCGCCGCCGCCTCGACCAGCGCCACGATCCGCAGGTGATCGGTGCCCTTGTGCCCCGACGAGGATGCCGCCATGTCCGACATCACCACGTCCGCGGGGCCGCCCAGCCATTCCTTGACCAACGCATCCGCATCGTCTGACAGAAAATCGAGCTGGTGAAGCTCGGCCCCTGCGATCGGATCGATCTCCTGCAGGTCCACCCCAAGCACCCGGCCCTGCGCCTTGCCCGCTTTCTCGCCCAGCGCGTTCACCCGTGCGACCGCGACCTGCGACCAGCCGCCGGGCGCCGCGCCCAGATCGACCACGCGCGCGCCGGGCTTGAGGAACCCGTATTTGTCGTCCAGCTCGATGATCTTGTAGGCCGCGCGGCCGCGATAGCCCTCGCGCTTGGCCCGCGCCACATAGGGATCGTTCAGCTGCCGCTCCAGCCACAGCGTGCTGGACAGCTTGCGGCCCTTGGCCGACTTGACCCGCACCCGCAGGTCACGCTGCCCGCGCCCCGAGCTTTTCCTTGCCCGCTCACCGGGCTTCTTTCCGTCCGTCATCTCATGCCACCCCGTTCAGCCCCTCGGGCGTCAGCACGCCATCGCGCACCATCTGGGCGTAAAGCAACCCCTCGCGCAGGCCGCGATCCGCGACCGACAGCCGGTCGGTGGGCCAGACCCGCATCAGCGTCTGCAGGATCGCCGCGCCGGACATGATCAGCGCGTGACGCTCGCGCCCGATCCGGGGATCAGCGCGCCGCCCCTCGGGACCCAGCGCGAGATATTCGCGGATCACCTTGTCGATCTGGGCCGAGGTCATCGTCAGCCCGTCCACCTTGGTGCGGTCGTAGCGCTTGAGTCCCAGATAGCTCGCCGCGACGGTGGTGACGGTGCCGGAGGTGCCGATGATCTGAAAGTTGTCGGCCTTCCGGTCGGCGGTGACATAGGGGACGAAATCGGCCAGCATCTCCTCGAAATGCCAGCTCATCAGGGCGAAGCGGCCCGGATCGTCCTCGACATCCGCGAACTGGTCCCGCAGGGTCGCGACGCCCAGCGGCACGCTGATCCAGTCCACCACCCGCGCCGCGCCCGGCCCGTGATTGCCGAACCCGTCGCCCAGCGCCATGATCGCACGGGGCCGCTCGACCGGATCGACGCCGCTCACGTCGATCCAGACCAGTTCGGTCGACCCCCCGCCGATATCGACGATCAGCAGTTGCTCGGTCCGCAGGCTCACCAGCGGCGCGCAGGAGATGACGGCGAGCCGCGCCTCTTCCTCGGGCTGGATGATTTCCAGCGGCAGACCCGTCTCGCGCCGGATGGTGCGCATGAAGTCGCGGCTGTTGCGGGCGCGGCGGCAGGCCTCGGTCGCGACCAGCCGCATATGCGCGACGCCGTGGTTTTCCAGCTTGCGGCGGCAGACCTGCAGCGCGTGGACGGTGCGGGCCATCGACTGCCGCGACAGCCGGCCAGACGCCTCCAGCCCGTGCCCGAGCTGCACCGGCTTGGAGAAACTGTCGATCACCTGGAACTGACTGCCCGAGGGGCGGGCGATCAGCATCCGGCAACTGTTCGTGCCCAGATCGAGAGCCGCATACAGCGTGTTCTCGTCTGGCTGGCGGGCGGCGGCAGGCTCGACCGAAGGCTTCGGGAACGCGTCCGCACCCGCGGGACGCATGGGCGTCATGGCAACGCCCTCCGATTTCAACTTGCCTTCAGCCTAATCACCCCCCCGCCGGGGATCAAGCCTTTCCCGGAATCGGCGCGGCGGATCGGGCCAGCCGACCGGCGCCGTGCAGGCTGCCTATTGCAGCGACAGCGCGCCGTGACGCTCGGCCAGACCCCTGCCCTGCCGCCCTGTCAGGAACGGCCGCGCGCCGGCCTCCGGCAGACCGGCCTTCAGTTCGGGGAACAGCGTCAGGATCTCGTTCCGCGCGGCCTCGCCCAGCGCCAGCAGTGCCTGCTCGCCCAGGAACAGCGATTCCGAGGCGGCGCCTTCGGACAGGACGATCTCGTGCCGGTCGAACAGGATGTGGTGATACGTGACCTCTCGCAGATCGCGGGCGATCTCCACACCGTCGAGCGCCAGCAGGTGCTTGGCCGCGACCAGCACCTCATCCGCCCCGAACATCGCCCGCGCCACCGCCGAGCGCACCATCACCCGGTGCTGCGGCGAGACGAGCAGGTCGCGCCGCGGCAACCGCTCGCCCAGCGCGCCCCGGCGGATGCGGATCGGCAGCAGCGCCAGGTTGGCGGCGAGATCCACGGCATCCAACCGCCGCGCCCCCGCCCAGCGCACCACCTGCAACCCGTGATCCACCGTCTGCACCAGATCGCCAACGGCGATCCGCTCCACCGGGCGGTGGCCCTTGGCGGTCATGATCCGGGTGCCGCCCGCGAAGCAGGGCACGAATTTCACCTGCGGCCGGGTGGTGTCGAGATTGTTGTTGAAAGGATTGAGTTCAGCCAACCCGGTCAGCGTCAGCGACTTGATCGGCCCGGCCGTCAGCGCGTCGTTGCCACCGTCGCGGTTCGGGACGAGGAAGGTCCGCCCCTGATCGTCCTGCATGACCGTGACGACGACGCCTTTCGCCTGACTGCCGTCCAGATAGGTCAATGTCGCGCGATACTGCGTCACCCCGTCGAAGGCGAAGGCGCTCGCCATCCCGCCATCGACCGCAAGCGGACGGTCGGTCGAAAACGTCTCCTCAGCCCTGAAGAGCGTGTCGCCGCGCAGCATCCCGTCGCCATTGCGGTCCTGCGTGGTGATCGCGACGATACCCTGGGTCAGCGGCGCCCCGGCGCTGCCGAAGGTCGTCCCCAGCAGGGCGAAGCTGGTTTCGGTGCCGGGTAGCGCCTCGAACCGGTCGATATGCTGGTCGGGCTTCACGTCGCCCAGATAGATGGCCTGGAACTGTTCGCCGATCGGCGCCGGTGGCTTGTGCATCGTCTTCCTCGTCGCGAAAGCGCCGCGGGGCGCGTGCCAAGGGCTACGAGGAAACGCCGATTCCAGCTAATGTAATGACCTTAAATATGTTTAAAATCAAGATGTTAACTGGTTAACGAAGCGATATTTCCGACCCCGCCTGCAAGGTCTGACACCGCCGCCCTGTCACGTTCCGCTTGTCGCGCGGGACTGCCCGGCCTAGATCAACCCCGACGCCGGAGGCCCCATGATCGTCATCGCAGCCATCATCCTTGGCGCCCTGCTGGGCGACCGCCGCGCCCGCAAGGCGGGCGGCAACCGCAGCGACCGGCTGCAATATGCCGCCGCGCACGCGCTCGCCTTTGCGCTGGTGGGGCTGTTCGCCACGATCGCCGTCGATCGCTGGATGCGCTGATGTTCCGCCCGTTCCTCGATTCGCTGCGGCGACATGGGGTTCCGGTCTCCCTGCGCGAGTGGCTGGACCTGATGGGGGCGATGCAGGCGGGCCTGTCGAACTGGTCTGTGGACGACTTCTACACCCTCGCTCGCGCCATCCTCGTCAAGGACGAGCGGCATATCGACCGCTACGACCGCGCCTTCGCGGAAAGCTTCGCCGGACTGGAGACGGTCCCGGTCGAGGCGCTGGTGAGCGAGACCGCCCTGCCCCGCGAATGGCTGGAGAAGCTGGCCGAGAAGTTCCTGACCGACGCCGAGAAGGCCGAGATCGAAGGCTCCGGCAGCTTCGAGGCGCTGATGGAAAAGCTGCGCCAGCGTCTGGCCGAGCAGCAGGGCCGCCACCAGGGCGGCAACAAATGGATCGGCACCGGCGGCACCTCGCCCTTCGGCGCCTATGGCTACAACCCCGAAGGGGTGCGGATCGGGCAGGCCGAAAGCCGCCACCGCCGCGCGGTGAAGGTCTGGGACAAGCGCGAGTTCCGCGATTTCGACGATCAGGTCGAGCTTGGCACCCGCAACATCAAGGTCGCGCTCAAGCGCCTGCGGCAATGGGCGCGGCATGGCGCGGCTGAGGAGCTGGACCTGCCCGGCACCATCCGCGCCACCGCCGATCACGGCTATATCGACGTGCAGACCCGGCCCGAGCGGCGCAACGCGGTCAAGGTGCTGCTGTTCCTCGACGTGGGCGGCAGCATGGACGACCATGTCCGCGTCGTGGACGAGCTGTTCTCGGCCGCCCGCGCCGAGTTCCGGCACATGGAACATTTCTACTTCCACAACTGCCTTTACGAAGGCGTCTGGAAGGACAACCGCCGCCGCTGGGATGCGCAGACGCCGACCTGGGAAGTGCTGCACAAATACGGACGGGACTATAAATGCATCTTCGTGGGCGACGCCTCGATGTCGCCCTATGAGATTGCAGCGCCAGGCGGCGCGAACGAGCATTGGAACCCCGAGCCGGGCGAATTGTGGCTGCGCCGCGCCTGCGAGACATGGCCCGACCATGTCTGGCTGAACCCGGTGGCCGAGGCGCATTGGGGCTACACCCCCTCCATCGGCATGATCGGGCAGATCTTCGAGGCGCGGATGATGCCGCTGACGCTGGACGGGCTGACGCGGGCGATGCGGGTGCTGGGCTGAGGCGATTGACCGCCGCCGCCCGCGCTCTACATTCATTCCATGATCAAGTTCCTGCCGATCCTGCTGATGATCCTCTACGCCGTCGCGGTGTGGATGTTCTCGGTCTGGCGGCTGAAGCGGGAACTGGACGCCAACTCCACCCCGCTGGCCGATCCGCGCATGGCCGCGATGCTTGAACGCCTGGGGGCGGCGATGGGCCTGCCGCCGATCCGCGCCCATATCTACGAGGTCGCGCCGGTCAACGGCATGGCCGCGCCAGACGGGCGGGTGTTCCTGACGCGCGGCTTCATGGATCAACTGGACGCCGGCCGCGTCACCGAAGCCGAGCTTGCTTCGGTCATCGCGCATGAGCTTGGCCACGTCGCCCACGGCCATACCCGCCGCCGGATGCTGGATTTCGCCGGGCAGAACGTCATTCGCAGCGTGCTGGGCGTGACGCTTGGCCGGTTCATTCCCGGTATCGGCCCGTGGCTGGGCACGCTCGTGGCCAGCGCCATCGCCGCCCGCCTCTCGCGCGAGGATGAATATCAGGCCGACGCCTTCGCCGCCGCGCTGATGACCAAGGCGGGGTTCGGCGTCGGGCCGCAGGTCGAGCTGCTGGCCCGGCTCGACCGGCTGACCGGCGCGGGCGGGCGCGGGCCGGTGGCCTGGCTCGCCTCGCACCCCGCGACCGACCGGCGCATCGCCGCGATCCGGGCGCTGGAGGCGCGCTGGCACGCTTGAAACGGCCTGCCTGCTTGCCCCCGCCCCCGATCCGCCTAGAGTGCCCGCGCCGGTAGCCGAGCAGGAGCGGGGCACAACCATGAGCCGACCATTCCGTCGCAGGGTGCTGTATATCCCCGGCTACGACCCCATGCCCCCGCGCCGCTACCGCGAGCTTTACAAGCGCGAGGGGACCGAGCAGGCGCGGATTTCCGGCTACAGCCTCAGCTTCGGCCCGCGCCGCGACCGCACCGGTTTCGGCTGGGGCGTGAGCGGCAACTTCGACGGCCGGGCGACCGAGGCGGAGTTCGAGGTGCTGGTCTGGGCCGATCTCGTGCAGCGCTCGATGGGTCGGTCGATCCCCGCGACCTACGGCCAGCTTTTCCGCACGGCTTGGGCCTATATCGGCTCGGGCGCGCTGTGGCGGCTGATGCGGCTGCGGCGGGGACCGGTGATCGCCGCGCTTTATCCGATCGTGGTGTTGGTGATGCAGGCGGCGCTGGCGCTGATGGTGGCGTTGGGTATCGTGTGGCTGGTGGCGCAGGCCCTGCCGTGGTGGGCCGGGCTGGTCCCGGCGCTTGCCGTGGCCTGGGCGATCCTCGCCGCATTCCGCCGGGCGGATGGCCGGTTCTTCGCCTATTACCTGATGCACGACTACGCCTTCACCGCGCAGGACGGCGGCACCTATCCGCCCGCGCTGGAAGCCCAGATCGCCCGCTTCGCGGATCGCATCGCCGCGGTGCTGAACGGGGAGTGGGACGAGGTGCTGGTCGTCGGCCATTCGTCGGGCAGCTATCTTGCCGTGTCGGTGCTGGCTGACCTGATCCGCTCGGGCCGGGCGCGGGCCGATGGGCGGCTGGCGCTGCTGACGCTCGGCCATGTGGTCCCGATGGCCGCCTCGCTGCCCCGCGCCGACCGGCTGCGCGATGATCTGCGCTTCCTCGCGGCCCGCCCTGAAGTGGACTGGGTGGATGTCACGGCACCGGGCGATGCCTGCTGCTTCGGCCTCTGCGATCCGGTCGCGGTGGCCGGGGATGACCCGCCGGGACGCCGCGGCCCGCTGGTCCTGTCGGCGGCCTTCACGCAGACCCTGTCGCCGCAGCGCCGGCGCGCGCTGCGCGGGCGCTGGTTCCGGCTGCATTTCCAGTATCTCTGCGCCTTCGACCGGCCCGGCGCTTATGACTACTTCGCTGTCACCGCCGGGCCGCTGCGGCTGGCCGAGCGGTTCAAAGGCCGCAGCCACTCGCCGGGCCGGATCACCCGCAGCGCCGCCCCGCCAACGCGCCGCAGGCTGGCCGGAACCGCGCCGTGATCCCGCCCAAGCCCGAAGCCTCGACCCGCCGCAGCACGGTGCCGCGCCTTGTCCGCGCGTTCCGGCGCGACCTGCTGTCGGCGATGCCCGCGCGGCTCTACCGCGCCTGGATGGCCGAGTTCCGCAGTCCGGTGATCCGCACCGCGCTCTGCAACGATCCGACGCTGGTGCGGCTGGTGCTTCAGGAACGCCCCGGCGACTTCCCCAAGTCGAGCCGCCTGCGCGAGGGGCTGGCACCGCTGCTGGGCCATTCGGTCTTCATCACCAACGGCGAGGACTGGGCCTTCCAGCGCCGCATCATCGATCCGGCGTTCGAGGGGGGCCGCCTGCGCGAGACCTTCCCGGCCATGTGGGCCGCCTCGGTCGCCGCAACCGAGCGGCTGGCCGCCCGCGCCGGAGCCGAAATCGACATTGAGCCGGAAACCAGCCACGCCGCCGCCGACGTGATCTTCCGCACGCTGTTTTCCATGCCGATCGAGCACCGGATCGCCGCGCAGGTCTTCGCCGCCTTCCACGCCCATCAGGACGCGCAGCCGCTGGTGAACGCCGGCGCGATCCTGCGGCTGCCGCGCTGGCTGCCACGGCTGCATTCGCGCCGCACGCGCCGCAGCGCCAAGGCGATCCGCGGGCTGATCGCCGATCTGGTCACCGCCCGCGCCGCCGCGATTGCGGAGGGCACCGCGCCCGATGACCTCGCGACCAAGATCATGACGACCCCGGACCCGCAGACCGGCCGCTGCTTCTCGCATGGCGAGATGGTCGATCAGGTGGCGACCTTCTTCCTTGCCGGGCACGAGACCTCGGCCAGCGCGCTGGCCTGGGCGCTGTGGCTGCTGGCCGCCTCGCCCGAATGGCAGGATCGCGTCGCCGCCGAGGCGCGCGCGACGCTGCGCCATGGCGCGGAGCCGCCCGACTTCGCCGCCGTCGCAAGGCTTTCCGCCGCCCGCGCCGTGTTCCGCGAGGCGATGCGGCTTTATCCGCCGGTGCCGATGATGGTGCGGGAAACGACCGCGCCCGAGCGGTTCCGGGACCGCGACCTGCGGCCCGGCACGCAGATCGTCCTGTCGCCCTGGCATCTGCACCGCCATGAACGGCTGTGGAGCCGCCCCGACGAGTTCGATCCCGCCCGCTGGACCACCTCGGACGGCCGGGCGAGCGCGCGAGACGCCTATATCCCCTTCAGCGCCGGTCAGCGCGTCTGCCCCGGCGCGGGCTTCGCGATGATCGAGGGGCCGCTGATGCTGGCCCTGATCGCCGGCAGGCTGAGGCTGGAGCGGGGCGCCGCCGATCCGGTGCCCGTCGCCCGGCTGACGGTGCGGGGGCGAGATGGCATCCGCTTGAAGCTGTCGCTGCGCGAGGGGGCGGGCTAGCGCGAGAAACGCCGCTTCGCGGGGCATTCATCGCGGCACTCAGGACGGTCGTTTACCTACGGCAAGCCCCGCCCCCGCAAGCCGCGCCTGCAACTGCTGCTGGCACCATCGAACGATACCGCCAGCGCGTCGCGGTGTGGGAGTAACCTGCGGGAGGAGGCCGCGCCTAGCGCAGCATCGGCACGCCGCTGGGACTGTCCATCTCCACCCCCATCCGCAGCCCCGCCCCGATCCGGTGTGCAAGCGCCGACCACGCCCGCGCACTTTCCGCGGGGAGAGTGCGGATCAGTGTCGCGTCGAACAGCATCAGCCAGGGCTCGAAATGGTCGGGGCGCACGTCGCCGGCGGCGCGGTGGACCTGCATGGGATTGCCGCCGTAAGCCCGCTCGGCAAGAATCGCATTGCGCCAGAAGGCGGCGATCTTCGCCTCGTGCTCGGGCCAGTCGGTGACGTGGCGGGCAAAGACGGGGCCCAGCACCTCGTGGCGGCGGACGGCGGCGTAGAAGACGCGCACGACCTCGTCGATCTGGGCGGGCGTGACGGGAAAGCGGGGCGGCATGGACATGCCCGTTACTTGGGCCGCGATGCCGCGCGGCGCAAGCTCTGCCAGCGCGGCAGGGTTGCTGCAAATCGTCGCGGGATCAGCGTCCCGACGTCAGATGTCGCAATTCGTCCCGCAGCAGGACGGCCGGCACCGGGTCGGGCGGCCCGCGCCGGTCCAGCGCGGCGGCGGCGCGGCGGGCGGCGGCGTCGGTCATCCGACCGGCGGCGGCCACGACTTCTTCGAACTCGTCGCGGGTCGCGTTGCAGTGCAGAACCAGATCGCAGCCCGCCGCCATGGCCGCCGAGGCGCGGCCGCCAAGGCTGCCGGAAAGCGCGTTCATGCCGATGTCGTCGCTCATCAGCAGCCCGCCGAATCCGATCCGCTGGCGGATCAGGGCGATGGCGGCGGCCGAGGCGGTCGCGGGGCGGTCGTCCAGCTGCGTCAGCCGGATATGCGCGGTCATGCCCATCGGCAGGTCGGCCAGCGCGCGGAAAGGGGCGAAATCCGTCTCGTCCAGTTCGTCCAGATCGGCGGCGAGGATCGGCAGGTCGTGGTGGCTGTCCACGCGGGTGCGGCCGTGGCCGGGCATGTGCTTGACTACCGGCAGCACGCCGGCCGCGAGCAGCCCGTCGGCGGCGGCCCGGCCCATGCGGGCGACGGATTCGGCATCGGTGCCGAAGCAGCGATTGCGCAGGAAGGGATGCGTTTCCTCCTGCGCGATGTCGAGGCAGGGGGCGGCGTCGCAGTCGATCCCGGCGGCGCGCAGTTCCTGCCCCATCAGCCGGTGCCGCAGCTCGACCGCCCGCTCCCCATCCGCGGCGCTCTCCATCGCCGCGGGCCAGTCGGTCCAGTGCGGCGGGCGAAGGCGCTGGACGCGGCCGCCTTCCTGATCGGTCATCACGATGGCGTCGCGCCCGACCGCGTCGCGCAGATCGCCAGTCAGGCGGCGCAGCTGCTCGGGGCTGTCCACGTTGCGGGCGAAGAGGATGAAGCCCCACGGGTCCGCCTCGCGCAGGAAGGCGCGTTCGTTGCGGTCGAGCGTCAGCCCCTCGACGCCCAGAATCGTCGCGCCGGTGATGTCAGGCGCGGACGCCCCGTCGCGGGGCGGCGGGGCGTCGTCGGGCTGGATCAGCAGGGGCGTTCGGGTCAATTCGCAACCGCGGGGATGCAGTCGGTCCCGGCGGCGATCAGCGCGGCGCAGAACTTGCGGGCGTCGTCGCGGCTGTCGAAGCCAGCGACGCGCAGCCGCCAGAAGTTGCGCCCGCCCGCCTCGTGCTTCTGGATGACCGGCGATTTGCCCGCGAACAGCGAGCCGTTGCGACCTGCGAGCCGGCCCCATTCGGAGCTTGCGATCGCGTCGCTGTCGAACGCGCCGATCTGCACCAGCGGCGCGCCCGCCGGAACGGAGGCCGAGGCGACCGGCGCAGGCTCTGCCGCGCGGGCGGCAGGCGCCTCGGCCACCGGAGCGGCCGCGGCCGGTGCGGCCGGTGCGGCGGGAGCCGCAGCCGCCAGCCGGCGCGGACGCGGCGCGGGGCGCGGCGAGGCGCCAAGCGCGCCCGGCGCGGGCTGAACGCCCGCCTCGGCCAGCGCCTGGGTGATGGCGACGTCCTGAGCGGCAGCGCCGTCCAGATCGGTCACGGCCTCGTTCACCGGCGCTTCGGCAGCGGGCGCGTTCGAGAGCAGAGTGAAATCGGTTTCGACCGGCGCGGCGGCTTCCGCCTCGGCGGTGACGCGGGCGGCCGCGGCTTCGGCATCGCTCGTGGCGATGACATCGCGCTGGGTCGGATCGGCGGGGATTTCCTCGGTCAGGGCGGTTTCGCGGGCGGTGGCGCCAAGCTGACCCATCGGCACGTCGGCGTCGGTCAGCGAGGTCGCCTCGGGCGCGATCGCGACTTCCGAGACGGGGCGCGGCCCGGCCCCGGCGGCGACCTGGTTGACGGCAAGGCCGCTGCGTTCGGAAAGCTGGCCGCCCGGTTCCTCGGGGGCGATGCGCGGCTCGCCCTGCACGGCGCGGATCACCGGCACGCCCGAGACGTCGCGCATCACCAGCTTGTAGCCCCAGACCATCAGCGCGCACATCAGCAGGACCGAGATCAGCGCGCCGAGATAATGGGTCAGCCGCGAGACGCGGCCCAGCAGCGAATCGCGCTGCGTCAGGGCGGGCTCTCCCGCCTCGGTCGCGAACCGCGCCTCGTCCCAGTCGTCCTCATCAGTCCAGTCGAGATCGGCATGTGCCCCCTGCGGGGCATATTCATGTTCCGCGTAGGAATGCGAGTCGCGGCGCGCGCCGTCGAATCCGCCGGAACGGAAATCCACCACTGTCATCTTCTGTCCTGCCCACTATGCCGGTTGATCCGGCTTGTCCGTTGACTGCTCGTTCAGCCCCGGCAGGCCACGCCTTGTTCAGCGCATTTCCTTGGCCGGAGTGACGCCCAAGATACCCAAACCGGCCGCCAACACAACGGCGACGGAACGGACCAGCGCCATTTTCGCGGCGGTTGTGGCAGGATCGCCATCCTGCACGAAGCGCAAGCCGGGATCGTCATTGCCCCGATTCCACAGCGCATGCAGGTCCGACGCGAGGTCGTAAAGGAAGAACGCGATCCGGTGCGGCTCGTGCGCGCGGGCGGCGATTTCCACTGTGCGCGGCCATTCCGCGACCTTGCGGGCCAGCGCGAGTTCGGCCGGATGCGCGATCCGGTCCAGATCGGCGCCGGCGAGCGCGGCGTCGGAGACATCGACGCCCATGCCTTCGGCGCGGGTCAGGACGCTGTTGGACCGCGCGTTGGCATACTGGACATACCAGACCGGATTGTCCTTGGACTGTTCCAGCACCTTGGCGAAATCGAAATCCAGCGCCGCATCGTTCTTGCGGGTCAGCATGTGGAAGCGGGTGACGTCCGGCCCCACCTGCTCGATCACGTCGCGCAGCGTGACGAACGTGCCGGCGCGCTTGGACATCTTGAATGGCTCGCCGTTCTGGAACAGCCTGACCAGCTGGATCAGCTTCACGTCCAGCGGCACCCGGCCCCCCGATAACGCTGCGACGGCCGCCTGCATCCGCTTGACATAGCCGCCGTGGTCAGCGCCGAAAATGTCGATGAGCTGGTCGAAGCCGCGGTCGATCTTGTCCCAGTGATAGGCGATATCGGGCGCGAAATAGGTCCACGACCCGTCCGATTTCTTCACCGGCCGGTCCACGTCGTCGCCATAGGCGGTGGAGCGGAACAGCGTCTGCTCGCGCGCCTCCCAATCCTCGGGCAGCTTGCCCTTGGGCGGCTCCAGCACGCCCTCATAGATCAGGCCGGCCTGCTCCAGCCGGTCGATGGCCGCTTCGATACGGCCGGTGCCGTAGAGCGCCTTTTCCGACGAATAGACGTCCATGGAAATGCCCAGCAGCGCCAGATCCTCGCGGATCATCCCCATCATCGCGTCGGTGGCGATCTCGCGCACCTGGTCCAGCCATTCGGATTCGGGGCAGTCCAGCAGGCTGTCGCCGAAGCGGTCCTTCAGCGCCTGCCCCACCGGGATCAGGTAGTCGCCGGGATAGAGGCCCTCGCTGATCTGCGGCTCCTGCCCGTGCGCCTCGCGGTAGCGTTCATAGGCCGAGCGGGCCAGCACATCGACCTGCGCGCCGCCGTCGTTGATGTAGTATTCGCGGGTGACATCATGGCCGGCGAAGTCCAGCAGGCTGGCGAGCGCATCGCCGAACACCGCCCCGCGCATGTGGCCCACATGCATCGGGCCGGTCGGGTTGGCGCTGACGAACTCGACGTTGATCTTCTCGCCCTGCCCTGTGGGCACGCGGCCGAAATCGGCGCCTTGGGTCAGGGCGGTGCGCAGAACCTCGCGCCATTGATCCACCGCAAGCCGCAGGTTCAGAAAGCCCGGCCCCGCGACCTCGGCCGCCGTGATCCGGGGATCGGCGGCCAGCCGGTCGGCCAGCACCGTGGCGATGTCGCGCGGCTTCATCCCGGCGGGCTTGGCCAGCACCATCGCCGCGTTCGTCGCCATGTCGCCATGCGCCGGATCGCGGGGCGGCTCCACCGCAACGTTGGCAAGATCGAGGCCCTGCGGCAGCGCGCCGTCGCTCATCATGGCGTTCAGCGTCTCGACCACGAGGGCGCGGATGTCGGCGAAAAGGTTCATGATAACGTCCCGTCTGTTGACAGATGCGATAGCGAAAGCCCCGCCCCGCCGCAACTGGGCGGGCGTTACGTCTGGTGCGGGCGCAACCCCCGCGCACAGAAGTCCGGCACGCTGAGATCGCGGGCAAAAGCTTCTGCGCGCGGCTGGAGACCGCCCAACCCCCCGCGTCGCCTCACCCGCCCCCGGCCTATTCCCGCTGCGACAACCGCGCGGTTCCTGATCGAACCCGGCAACGGCGCGTTCATCGGTGATCGCCGCCGCTTGCAACCGCCGCCGTCTCGCGTTATCTAATGCGCGAGAGGTTGGCGCGGGCAGGCGCCTCGCCAACCCGGTCAGGTCCGGAAGGAAGCAGCCGTAACGAGCCCCGCTTGGGTCGTTGTCCAGCCTCTCACCTTTTACCCCTCAGTTTTGCAATGCGGTAGCGGGCTTCGCTCGCGCTCGCATGGGCGGCCGACTCGCATCGGCCCGCCGCCATGCCCTCCGGCGCCGCCGTCCGTCAGGCTGCGGCGATCTTGCTGCGGCCGCGCCGCTTGACCGCGGGCGTTTCGGGTTGGCGCACCGGGCCGTGCCGCTTCGCAGCAGTCTCCAGCAGCGGCGCGAGATAGATCGCGGTATGGCTTTCCGGCACCGTGACCACCTGCTCGGGCGTGCCTTCGGCCACGATCCGGCCGCCGCCGTCGCCGCCTTCGGGGCCGATGTCGATGATCCAGTCGGCGGTCTTGATGACGTCGAGGTTATGCTCGATCACGATCACCGTGTTGCCCTGATCGACCAGCGAATCCAGCACCTGCAGCAGCTTGCGCGTATCCTCGAAATGCAGCCCCGTGGTCGGCTCGTCGAGGATATACAGCGTGCGCCCGGTGGACGCCCGGCTGAGTTCCTTGGCCAGCTTGACCCGCTGCGCCTCGCCGCCCGACAGCGTCGTCGCCTGCTGGCCGACCTTGACGTAGCCGAGGCCGACCTCGACAAGCGCGTCCATCTTGGCGCGGATCGACGGGACTGCCTTGAAGAACTCCTGCGCGTCCTCGATCGTCATGTCCAGCACGTCGGCGATGGACTTGCCCTTGAACTCGACCTCCAGCGTCTCGCGGTTGTAGCGCTTGCCCTTGCAGGTCTCGCACTCGACATAGACGTCGGGCAGGAAATGCATCTCGATCTTGATGACGCCGTCGCCCTGGCACGCCTCGCAGCGGCCACCCTTGACGTTGAAGCTGAACCGGCCGGGGCCGTAGCCGCGCGCCTTGGATTCGGGCAGCCGCGCGAACCAGTCGCGGATATGGGTGTAGGCGCCGGTATAGGTCGCGGGGTTCGACCGCGGGGTGCGGCCGATGGGCCGCTGGTCGATGTCGATGACCTTGTCCAGATGCTCCAGCCCCTTCACCGCGACGGCGGGCGCGGGGGTCTGGCGGGCACCGTTCAGCCGCATCGAGGCCGTCTTGAACAGCGTCTCGATGGTCAGGGTGGACTTGCCGCCGCCCGAGACGCCGGTGACGCAGACGAACCGGCCCAGCGGGAAATCGACCGTCACGTCCTTGAGGTTGTTGCCGGTCGCGCCCTCGATGGTCACCGCCTTGCCGTTTCCGGCGCGGCGTTCGCGCGGCACCGGGATCTCTCGCTCGCCGGACAGATACTGCCCGGTCAGGCTGGCCGGGTCCGCCGCGATCTCGTCGGGCGTTCCCTTCGAGACGACCGTGCCGCCATGCACCCCGGCCCCCGGCCCCATGTCGAAGACATAGTCGGCATGGCGGATCGAATCCTCGTCATGTTCCACCACGATGACCGAGTTGCCCGCGTCGCGCAGGCCCTTGAGCGTGTCCAGCAGCCGGTCGTTGTCGCGCTGGTGCAGGCCGATGGACGGCTCGTCCAGCACATACAGCACCCCCGTCAGCCCCGAGCCGATCTGGCTGGCCAGCCGGATACGCTGGCTTTCCCCGCCCGACAGCGTTCCCGCCGCGCGGGACAGGGTGAGGTAGTCCAAGCCCACGTTGACCAGAAAACCCAGCCGCTCGCGGATTTCCTTGAGGATCGGCGTGGCGATCTCGTTCTTCTGGCGCGAAAGCTGCGGCGGCACCTGGCCGATGGTGTCCAGCGCCTCGTGGATCGACATCTCGGTGACCTGCCCGATATGCAGCCCGCCGATCTTGACCGCCAGCGCCTCGGGCTTCAGCCGATAGCCATTGCAGACGTGGCAGGGGCGCGAGTTCTGATACCGCTCCATGTCCTCGCGCGACCAGGCGCTGTCCGTTTCCTTGTAGCGGCGGTCGAGATTGGGGATCACGCCCTCGAAGACCCGGCTGACCTCATAGACGCGGCCGGCATCGTCGAAGCGGAAGCGGACTTCCTCGTTTCCCGAGCCGTGCATGAACATGTGCCGGATATTCTCCGGCAGGTCGCGCCAGGCGGTGCGGCGGTCGAAGCCGTAATGCTTGGCCAGCGCGTTGACCGTCTGCGTCAGATAGGCCGATTTCGACTTGGCCCACGGCGCGATGGCGCCCTGTGCGATGGAAAGCCCGCCGTCCGGCACGATCAGCCGCTCGTCGAAGAACAGCTCGGCCCCCAGCCCGTCGCAAGCCGGGCAGGCACCCATCGGGGCGTTGAAGGAAAACAGCCGCGGCTCGATCTCGGGCAGGGTGAAGCCGCTGACCGGACATGCGAATTTCTCGCTGAAGGTAAGGCGTTCCGGCTCGCCCTCGGCGGGCGCGGTTTCCAGCACCGCGATGCCGTCGGCCAGATCCAGCGCCGTGCGGAAGCTGTCGGCGAGCCGCGTCTCCAGCCCCTCGCGCACGACGATCCGGTCCACGACCACGTCGATGTCGTGGCGGAATTTCTTGTCGAGTTCGGGCGGGGTGTCGAGCTCATGGAACTCGCCGTCGATCTTGACCCGCTGGAAGCCGCGCTTGCGCAGGTCCAGGAGTTCCTTCTCATAGGCACCCTTGCGGTCGCGGACCATCGGCGCCAGCAAATAGGCGCGCGTCCCCTCGGGCATTTCCATCACCCGGTCCACCATGTCCTGCACCTGCTGCGCCTCGATCGGCAGACCCGTCGCGGGCGAATAGGGCGTCCCCGCGCGGGCAAACAGCAGCCGCAGATAGTCGTAGATCTCGGTCGCCGTGCCCACGGTGGAACGCGGGTTCTTCGAGGTCGTCTTCTGCTCGATCGAGATCGCCGGCGACAGCCCGCTGATGTGATCGACGTTCGGCTTGCCCATCATGTCGAGGAACTGCCGCGCATAGGCCGACAGGCTCTCGACATAGCGGCGCTGCCCCTCGGCATAGACGGTATCGAACGCCAGCGACGACTTGCCCGACCCGGACAGCCCGGTGATGACAACCAGCGAATCGCGCGGAATGTCCATGTCCACGCCCTTGAGGTTGTGTTCCCGCGCGCCGCGGATTTCGATGAACTTCTGTTCCATGGGACGACCTTCGCTGGACAAGCGCATCAGATAGGCACGGGCGCAGAAAACGCAACCGCAACCCGCGAACGAACTGTGAACTTTTCAAGCGCCCGTGACTGTGCCAAGCTGGCGCCGTTCCTCTATCCCCCGAGGTTTCCATGACCAGCCAGAGCTATACCGGAAGCTGTCAATGCGGCGCCATCGCCTTTGAGGTTGACGCCGATCTGGACCACACCGTCACCTGCAACTGCTCGCGCTGCCGCCGGCTGGGCTGGGTGCTGACCTTCGTGCCGGCATCGGCGTTCCGGCTGACGAAAGACGGGCCGACGACCGAATACCTGTTCAACAAGCATATCATCTCGCACCGCTTCTGCCCGACCTGCGGGGTCGAACCCTATGCAAGGGGCGAACAGAATGGCGAGCCAATGGTGGCGGTGAACGTCAACTGCCTCGACGGCGTGGACGCGCGGGCGCTGAACTCGACGCCGTGGGACGGCGCGTCGGCCTGAAGATTTCTCAGCCGCCGGTGTGACTCATGTGACGCGAGATCTGGCCGGAAACGCCGCGCGAATAGTCGAAGTCGTGCCCCTTGGGCTTGCGGGCGATGGCGGCGCGGATCGTCTGGCGCAGCGCGCCGTCGTCGGCGCTGGCCCGCAGCGGGGCGCGCAGGTCGGCGCGGTCTTCCTGCCCGAGGCACATGTAAAGCTCGCCCGTGCAGGTCAGCCGCACCCGGTTGCAGCTTTCGCAGAAATTGTGGGTCAGCGGAGTGATGAAGCCGATCTTCTGCCCCGTCTCCTCGATCCGCACATAGCGGGCCGGGCCGCCGGTCCGCTCGGGCAGGTCCGTCAGGGTGAAGCGTCCTTCGAGCCGGGCACGCAGGTCGCTCAGCGGCCAATACTGGTCCAGCCGGTCCTCGCCGCCAAGATCGCCCATCGGCATGACCTCGATGAAGGTCAGGTCGTGCCCTTCCCTGGCGCACCAGTCGAGCAGCGGGAAAAGCTCATCCTCGTTGAAACCTTTCAGTGCCACGACGTTGATCTTGACGCGGATTCCGGCGGCTTTCGCGGCGCGGATGCCGTCCATCACCTGCGGCAGACGGCCCCAGCGGGTGATCGCGGCGAACTTGTCCGCGTCCAGCGTGTCCAGCGAGACGTTGATCCGCCGCACCCCGCAATCGGCAAGCTGGTCCGCGAAGCGGGCAAGCTGGCTGCCGTTGGTGGTCAGCGTCAGCTCGTCGAGGCCGCTGCCCAGCCGTTCCGACATCACCTTGAAGAACGACATGATGTTGCGGCGCACCAGCGGCTCGCCGCCCGTCACCCGCAGCTTGCGGACCCCCAGATCGATGAAGGCGCCGCAGAGCCGTTCCAGCTCCTCCAGCGTCAGCAGCTCAACCTTGGGCAGGAACTGCATGTGCTCGGCCATGCAGTAGGTGCAGCGGAAATCGCAGCGGTCGGTGACGGAGACACGCAGATAGGTGATCGGCCGCGCGAACGGGTCGATCAGCGGGGCGGTCGGGGGAAACGGCGCGTTCATCCGATGATGATATGGGCGTGGCCGGTTCGGCACAAGCCGGTGCCGCCGTGAAGTCGCGGGCGCATGGCGGATGGACGGAGCGCCCGGCGCGTGTCAAGCCGGTGACAGTCACGCCAAAGAGGGCATTGCCATGAAGCTTTCCCGTCTGAGTCTGATCCTTCCGCTGCTCGCCGTCGCCGCCTGCGACCAGCAGGCCGCCGAGGGCCCCACCCCCAAGCCGGTCGTCGCCCATCTGGACAACGGCGCGACCGTGGTCGCCGCGCCCACCGCTGACGGCGATGCGGTCATCATCGCGACCCCGCCGCCCGGCGCGGGCGGGACGGCTGCGCCAGCAACGGCCGCCGGCCGGCTCGGCACGACGGTCGCTTCGCTCGGCAACGCGGCCGAGCCGGGGATGTGGATCAAGACGCCGCTCGTCACCGCGCCCGGCAAGGGGCGGCTGGTGAATCCGGCGACCGGCCGCGCGGCCAATGTGGACCTGATCCCGCTGGGCGGCCCCGCCACCGGGGGCAGCCAGGTCTCGCTTCCGGCGCTGCAGGCGCTCGGCGCGAGCCTGACGGACCTGCCGACGATCGAGGTCTGGAGAAGCTGACCGCATCCGGCCGCGACCGATGGGCTGATGCTGCGAACAGACAAGGACAAGGACGATGTGCATCCGCCCTTCTCGCGCGACTGGATCATCAGCAAGCTGCTTGCACCCTGTGCTGTGACCCCTGACCTTCATCCACCTGAGACCAGAGCCGGCGGGTGACATTTGCCCGCTTGCGGGGAGGGAGCAATGGGCAATTGGCGGAACGTTGCCATCGCGTGCAGCCGATCGCCCGTTGCGGCGAGTTGGGCGGCGACGCACTGCGTCGAGGGGGTCTGGTGGCCGAGTGCCGAATGGGGCCGGGCCGCGGTGTAGACGGCCATCCAGCTGGCGACGATGCGGCGGGCCTGATCGAGGCCGAAGAACAGCGTCTCGTTCAAGAGTTCGTCCCGCATCTTCGAGTTGAACGCCTCGCAGATGCCGTTCTGCATGGGCTTGCCGGGCGCGATGAAAAGCCAGGACACGCCGGTCTCTTCGCTCCAGGCCAGCATGGCGTTCGAGGTGAACTCGGTCCCATGTTCGCTGACGATCAGGCCTGGCTTGCCGCGCCGGGCGATCAGAGCCCTCAGCTCCCGCGCGCCGCGGCGCCCCGAAATCGAGGTGTCGACCGCGGCGGCGAACCGTCGCCGACGCTCGGGCCGAAGAGCAGGCCGCGCTGCTGCCGCTGCCGCTGCCGCTGCCTTCGACGGCTTCGTCGGATGGAGCAAGCGTGTCTCACCCACCTGCCGGATCGGCTTCGGACGCAACCGCTACAGCGTGCCGGCGTCCTTCGCCAACCGTCCTGTCAGTCTGAGAGTCGACCCGGATCGGCTGGTGGTTGCCGCCGAGGGACAGATCCCGTGCGAACATGGGCGGGTGACCCAGCGGTCCCATCACCTGCCGCCACGCAGGGCCCATGAATGGCGCTATTATCCGGCCGTCATCCAGCGCAAGCCGGGTGCCCTCGGGAGCGGTGCGCCAGTCGCGGAACTGCCGTCGGGCTTCAGGCGGTGGCAGCCCGCCCGGCCTGCGGACGGTATCCGCCGGACAGTGCGGCACCCCGGCCGCACGCAGGGTCCTCTGAACCAACTGCCGAAGCTCTCGATCCTAGCCTCGCGAGCGGGCTGGCGTCAGAGCCGCGTCATGTTCTGGCTCTGAGCCCCCTACAGCAGCGACTTCAGATCGACCGCCGGGTCCGCCACCTCCTCCGGCGCGGGCGAGCGGCCGGAGTCGATCATCCGCTTGCCCGCCATGTAGGCGCGCGGATCGTTCATCGCGTCCACCGCCAGCAACTCGCCGGCCCGGTAGTACCAGTGCGAGCGGACCTGATCGGTCGTGCCCGGCCGCACCGCCACGCGGTCATGGCCGGTATTCAGCCCCGCGATCTGCAGCTTGACATCGTACTGGTCCGACCAGAACCACGGTTTCGGCAGGTAATCCCGCCCCGCGCCGAGCATGTTGAGCGCCACCGCCTCGGCCTGGTCGATGGCGTTCTGGACGCTTTCCAGCCGGATCATCTGCCCGCGATACGGCAGCCGCGCGCAGTCCCCGGCGGCCCAGATCGCCGGGTCGGAGGTCCGCCCCAGCGCATCGACCACGATGCCGTTGTCGCAGGCCAGCCCCGCATCCGCCGCGAGCGTCTCGTTCGGGGTGACGCCGATGCCGACGATCACGAAATCCGCAACCCGCGGGACGCCGTCCGAAAGCTGCGCCGCGATGGCGCCGTCGGGCAATCGCTCCATCCCCAGCAGCGTGGTCCCTTCGAGGATGCGGACTCCGTGCGCCTTGTGCAGCGCCCGGAAGTAATTCGAGGTCTCCCGCGCAGCGACCCGCTGCAGGATGCGCTCGGCGGTTTCGACCAGCGTGACGTCCAGACCCGAGGACGCGGCGACCGCCGCCGCCTCCAGCCCGATATAGCCGCCGCCGATGATGAGGACTCGCCGGCCCGGTTGGAACTCGGGGGCCATCCGGTCCACATCGGCCAGTTGCCGGATGACGTGGACGCCGGGCAGGTTGCCGCCGAGCGCGGCGGGCAGCATCCGCGGCGCGGCGCCGGTCGTCAGGGCAAGCTGGTCGTAATCCAGCGTCCCGCCCGCCAGCGTCAGCCGCCGCGCGGCGGGGTCGATCGACGGCACCCGCTGGCCGGTCAACACCCGGATGCCATGCTCGTCGTAGAAATGCTGCGGGCGCAGGAAAAGCTGCTCGGCGGTCATCCGCTTCAGCAGGTATTTCTTGGACAGCGGCGGGCGCTGATACGGCAGAACCGGCTCGTCCCCGATCAGCGTCACGTCGCCGTCGAACCCCGCCGCGCGCAGTTTCGCCGTCAGCGCCGCGCCCGCCTGCCCCGCACCCACGATCGCGATATGGCTCATGTCTCGCCCGCCTTGCCGGTTTTACCGTGGCTTAGCAGCGCGGCGGCCCCCTCGCCATACCCTTCGACGCGGCCGCCGGAACGGGGAGACTCCGGCATTCCACCCTGCTAGGAAAACCCGCGGAAGAATGGAGCGCGGGAGAGCGGACATGAAAGCGGATGTTGCGGTGATCGGGGCCGGGGCCATCGGGGCGCAGACGGCAGTTCAACTGGCCGAGCGCGGGCTGGACGTCGTGCTGATCGAGCCGGGATCGGTCGGGGCGGACCATGCGGCGAGCTATGGCAACGCCGCGTGGCTGTCCTCGCATTCCGTGGTGCCGCCCGCGACGCCCGGCGTCTGGAAGCAGCTACCGGGCTGGCTGGCCGATCCGCTGGGACCGCTGGCCGTGCGCCCGACCTATCTGCCGCGTTCGGCCGGGTGGCTCTGGCGCTATCTCGCCGCCGCCTCGACCGAGGCGAAGGTCGCCGCCATCGCCCGCCATCTCCGCAGCCTGCTGATCGACGCGCCGCGCCTTCATGCCGAGGTGGCGGAGCGCGCGGGCCTGTCGCATCTGATCGACGCGACCAGCGGCCTCATGCATGTCTGGCGCGACCGCGAAGCCTTCCAGGGCGACGCCTTCGGCTGGAAGATCCGCCGCGAGGTCGGGATCGACTGGCGCGAGCTGGACGCCGACGAGATCGCCGCCATGCAGCCCGACCTGTCGCGCGACTACCGCTACGGTTTCCTCGTCGCCGAGGCGGGCCATTGCCGCAATCCCGGCGCCTATGTGGCCGGGCTGGTGGCGTATGCCGAACGCCTCGGCGCGCGCCGGCTGGAGGCGCGGGCGCTCGGCTTCATGCAGGCGGGCGGCCGGCTGACCGGCGTCGAGACGTCGCAGGGGACTGTCGCTTGCGGCGCGGCGGTGATCGCGGCGGGGGTGCGCTCGGGCGTTCTGGCGGCGCTGGCCGGCGACCGGGTGCCGCTGGAAAGCGAGCGCGGCTACCATGTCACCGTGGAGGGCGAGGACGTGCCTGGCCCCGCGATTCCGGTGATGGTGGGCGATCGCAAGGTGATCGTCACCAAGCTGGCCCAGGGGGTCCGCTGCGCCGGTCAGGTGGAGATCGGCGGCATCGATGCTGCGCCGAACTGGCGCCGGGCCGAGATTCTGCGCAAGCATCTGGCCGAGATCGTTCCCGCGCTCGACACGAAGGATGCGAAGGTCTGGATGGGGCACCGCCCCTCGACCCCGGACGGGATACCGGTGATCGGGACCGCCTCGGGGATCGCGGGCGTGGTTCACGCCTTCGGCCACGGTCATATCGGGCTGGTGGGCTCGGCCCGGACGGGGCGGCTGGCAGCGCAGCTCGCGGCGGGCGAGACGCCCGAGATCGAGCTTGCCGGGTTCAGCGCCCGCCGCTTCGCCCGCCGCGCGGCAGAGGCAGCCTGACACCTCGGGGCGGCACCGTCGCGGGACTGTCATGGCGCGGTGACATGAAGGGGGCAGTCAGCCCTGCCCGAGGAACAGAGACGACATGACCGACAGCCCCGTCAGCATCCCCGCGCCAGCCACCGGCACGGCGGGCGAAGTCTTCCGGGTCTTCCTCAAGCTCGGCCTGACCTCATTCGGCGGGCCGATCGCGCATCTGGGCTATTTCCGCGACGAGCTGGTGACGCGCCGCCGCTGGCTGAGCGACGAAGCCTATGCCGATCTCGTCGCGCTCTGTCAGTTCCTGCCCGGCCCGGCGTCGAGCCAGGTGGGTTTCGCGCTGGGGCTGCGCCGGGCCGGCTGGCTTGGGGCGCTGGCGGCCTTCGCAGCCTTCACCCTGCCCTCGGCGCTGATCCTGCTGGTCTTCGCGATGACTGCGGCCTCGCTGACGGGGCCGTTCTGGGCCGGCGCGCTGCACGGGCTGAAGCTGGTCGCCGTCGCCATCGTCGCGCAGGCGGTCTGGGGCATGGCGCGGACGCTCTGCCCCGACAGGGAGCGGGCGACGATCGCGGTCGCCGCCGTGGCGCTGCTGGCCTTCGTTCCGGGGCCGCCGGGGATGATCGCCGCCATCCTGTTCGGTGCGCTCGCCGGCATCATGCTGGGCCGCGGGACGGCGCGCCCGATGGGCGGCCTCGTCTCGATGCCGGTCTCAAAGCGGGCGGCGGCGCTCGCGCTGGTGCTGTTCACGGGGCTGCTGCTGCTGCCGCTGCTGGCCGGGCAGTCGCAGACGCTCGCCGTGTTCAACAGCTTCTACCGCGCCGGTGCGCTGGTCTTCGGCGGCGGCCATGTCGTGCTGCCGCTGCTGCAGGCCGAAGTCGTCCAGCCGGGCTGGGTGAGCGAGGACCGGTTCCTCGCCGGCTACGGCGCCGCGCAGGCGGTGCCCGGCCCGCTCTTCACCTTCGCCGCCTATCTCGGCGGGGCCCTCGGGCCGGCGCCGAGCGGGGTTCCCGGCGCGCTCATCGCGCTGATCGCGGTGTTCCTGCCGGGGTTTCTGATCCTGATCGGCGTACTGCCGTTCTGGGACCGTTTCCGGGCGATGCCGCAGGCGCAATCGCTGATGCAGGGGGCGAATGCGGCGGTGGTCGGCATCCTCGGCGCGGCACTCTATTCGCCGGTCTTCACCAGCGCGGTCGGCAGCATGCGGGATCTCGCGCTGGTGCTGGCCTGTTTCGTTCTGCTGATGGCCTGGAAGCTGCCGCCCTGGCTTGTCGTGCTGATCGCAGCGTTCGGCGGCGCGGGGCTGGCGCTGATCGGCTAACCCGCAAGCAGCGCCGCGTTCCCCCCTGCGGCAGTCGTGTCCACGCAAAGATGCCGCTCATGGGCGACATGTGCGAGGTCGGGCATCGCCGTGACCAGCGCGACGATCTCGCCCTCGCGCTGCGCCAGCGCCTCGGCATACGCCCGGCCCTGCGCGGCATCGCCCCACCAGAGCGCCGCGCCGAAGGGCGGCAGGCGGACCAGCGCCTCGGGGTCCAGCGTCCCGTTCACCGCGACGGCATCGCCGCCCAGAGCTTCGACGGCGGCGGCCTGAGCCTTCGTGGCAGCCGCGCCGGGACCGAGGCAGAGGATCGGCGGGCGGGTCCATGCCGACAGTCGGTTCAACTCGCCCGTCGGACCGGGCATCAGCTGCTCGCCGATCAGCTTCGGCGCGGCGGCGCTCAGCCGGGCACAAAGCCGTGTCTCGTCCGCCGGACCTTTCCACGTCTCGGCCCCGGCCGCAGGCGGTTCGGGCCTGAAGAACCGGGGCACATAGTTCGGCCCGCCCGCCTTCGGGCCGGTGCCGGACAGCCCCTCGCCGCCGAAGGGCTGGCTGCCGACCACCGCGCCGATCTGGTTGCGGTTGACGTAGATGTTCCCTGCCCGCACCGCCTGCGAAAGCTCCTGCACGCGCGCGTCGATGCGGGTGTGCAGCGCGAAGGTGAGGCCGTAGCCGCGCGCGTTGATGTCCCGGATGACGCTGTCCAGATCGTCGCCGCGGAAGGTCGCGACATGCAGGACGGGGCCGAACACTTCGCGGTCCAGATCGCCGATCCCGCCCACGCGCAGCATGGTCGGCGGGATGAAGAACCCCTGTTCCGGCACGGGCAGCCGGTGCAGCAGGCAACCCTCGTTCGCCGCAAGGTAGTCCGCGATGCCCTTCTGCGCCCCCGCGTCGATCACCGGGCCGACGTCAGTCCGAAGCTGCCACGGATCGCCGGGGGCAAGCTCGTCCATCGCCCCCTTCAGCATCCCGATCAGCGGGGCCGCGATCTCCTCCTGCACATAGAGGCAGCGCAGGGCCGAGCAGCGCTGCCCGGCCGAGCGGAAGGCCGACGCCACGATGTCCCGCACTGCCTGTTCGGGCAGCGCGGTGGAATCCACGATCATCGCGTTCAGCCCGCCGGTTTCCGCGATCAGCGGCGTGCCGGGGGCAAGATGCCGCGCCATGCTGGCAGCGATGGTCCGCGCCGTCGCCGTCGAGCCGGTGAACACCACGCCGCAGATGCGCGGGTCCGAGGTGATCGCCGCGCCGGCCACGCTGCCCTGCCCCGGCAGCATTTGCAGCGCGGTTCGCGGCACGCCCGCCTCGTGCAGCAGCCGCACGGCAAGGGCGGCGATCAATGGCGTCGCCTCGGCGGGTTTGGCGATGACCGCGTTGCCGGCGACCAGCGCGGCGGCGATCTGGCCGGTGAAGATGGCGAGCGGGAAATTCCACGGGCTGATCGCGGCGACGATGCCGCGCGGCGGGTCGTCGCGCCGCTCGCCCTCGGCGGCGTAGTAGCGCAGGAAATCGACGGCCTCGCGCAACTCGCCCACGGCGTCGGGCAGGGTCTTGCCCGCCTCGGCGGCCAGAATGGCGAAGATCTCGCCGCTGCGCCGCTCCATCAGGTCCGCGGCGCGGCGCAGCGCATCGGCACGCCTCGGCGCCGGGGCGTCCCACGGGCGGGCGTCGTCGATGGCGCGCAGGGCGGTGTCGCGGTCGGCCATCAGGACGCACCCGATCACCTCGCCGGTCGCGGGGTTGATGACGTCCCGTTCCTCTCCGCCCGGCGGCGAGACGGTCAGCGGGCATACCAGCGGCTGCTGCGCCGGAACGCCCCGCGCCGTGTCGATCCGGTCAAGCGTCCCCTCGTCGTTCAGGTCGAACCCGGCCGAGTTCGCCCGCGCCGCCCCGAACAGCGCAACCGGGGACACCAGCGCGGCGGAGGGCCTTGCCACCGTCAGCGCGTCGAACGGATCACGCGCGACCTCCTCCGGGCTGACGGAGTCGTTCACGATCTGATGGACGAAGGACGAGTTCGCGCCGTTCTCCAGCAGCCGCCGCACCAGATAGGCCAGCAGGTCGCGATGCGCACCGACGGGGGCATAGATGCGGCAGCGCCCCCCGGTTTCCCGCAGCACGATGTCGTGCAGCCGCTCGCCCATGCCGTGCAGGCGCTGGAACTCGAACCGCGTCCCGCCCGCCATGTCGAGGATTGCGGCGACGGTGTGGGCGTTATGCGTGGCGAATTGCGGATAGATGCGATCCGCGTAGCCCAGCAGCTTGCGGGCGTGGGCGATGTAGCTGACATCCGTCGCGGCCTTGGTCGTGAAGACAGGGAAACCCGGCAGCCCCTCGACCTGCGCCCGCTTGATCTCGCTGTCCCAATAGGCGCCCTTGACCAGCCGCACCATGATCCGCCGGTCCAGCCGTTCGGCCAAGGCATAGAGCCAGTCGATGACCGCCCCCGCCCGCTTGCCGTAGGCCTGCACCACGACACCGAAGCCGTCCCAGCCGGCCAGCGAGGGATCGGCCAGCACCGCCTCGATCACCTTCAGCGACAGGACGAGCCGGTCCTGTTCCTCGGCGTCGATGTTCATGCCCATGCCCGCCGCCTTCGCCTGTCGGGCGAGCGACAGGACCACCGGCACCATCTCCGCCAGCACCCGTTCTTCCTGCGCGACCTCGTAGCGGGGGTGCAGCGCCGACAGCTTGATCGAGATGCCCGGATTGGCCTCGACCGAGCCCTTGTCGCAGGCGCCCGCGATGGCGGCGATGGCGTCCGCGTAGCTGCGGGCATAGCGGGCCGCGTCGGCGGCGGTCATTGCGGCCTCGCCGAGCATGTCGTAGCTGTAGGTGAAGCCCTGCGCCTCGGCCTTGCGGGCACGCTCCAGCGCGGCCGCGATGGTCTGGCCGAGGACGAACTGCCGCCCCATTTCCTTCATCGCTCGGCCCGCGGCGGTGCGGATCACCGGCTCGCCCAGCCGCCGCACGGCGCGGCGCAGGGTTCCGGCGATTCCCGGCTGTTCGTCATCCAGCACCTTGCCGGTCAGCATCAGCGCCCAGGTGGAGGCGTTGACGAGGCTCGACGACGCCTCACCCAGATGCCGGCCCCAGTCCGACGGGGCGATCTTGTCCTCGATCAGGGCGTCGATGGTGATGCGGTCGGGAACGCGCAGCATGGCTTCGGCAAGGCACATCAGCGCCACGCCCTCGCGCGTGGAAAGGCCATATTCGGCCAGGAATTGCTCCATCAGCGTGGGGCGGGCCTCGCCGCGGATGCGGCGGACGAGATCGGCGGCGCGGCCGGTGATGCGCTGGCGTGCCTGCGGCGTCAGGGCGGTCTGCGCGACCAGCTCCTCCAGCAAGGGGGCTTCGCCCCGGAACTTGGCGGAAGTGGAAAATTGCTCGCTGATGGCCATGCCGATCTCCTTGCCGGTTGCGGCATGTTACCCCATGGCGGAGATGCCAAGGCACCAAGGATCGGTTATAGCGTAGGCGGATCGAACAAAGATGACGGGGTTTGCAGGATGGATGATCTGGACAGCCTCGATCGGAAGATCCTCGCCGAACTCTCGGCCAATGCCCGCATCCCCATCGCGGAACTCGCCCGCAAGGTCGGGCTGTCCAAGACCCCGGTCGCGCTGCGCATCCGGCAGATGGAGGAGCGGGGGCTGATCACCGGATACCGGGCGATCCTGTCACCCGTGAAGCTGGGGCTGACCCATGTGACCTATATCGAGATCCGCCTTTCCGACACCAAGCAGCGGGCGCTGGAGCAGTTCAACGCCGCCATCCGCGCCATTCCCGAGGTCGAGGAATGCTACATGATCGCCGGGGGGTTCGACTATCTCGTCAAGCTGCGGTCGCGCGACATGGCGGATTTCCGGCGGATCATGGCGACGCGCATCTCGACCCTGCCCCATGTCAGCAACACGTCGAGCCATGTCTCGATGGAGGCGGTGGTCGAGCAGAACTGGACCCCGAACTGAAACGGGGCGGCCCTGAGGCCGCCCCGCTCCGGGAGGAGAGAGAGAAAGAGAGAGAACGGGCGATCAGAAGCCCATCACCAGCGAGACGCCCAGCGTATTGTCGGTGCGGATCGCGCGGTCCGAAACATACTCCGACTTGTAGGAAACCCGGGTCGCGAACCGCTCCGCCATGCGGAAGTTCAGGCCCAGTTCGTTCGTCGCCGTGTCGTTCACGTCCGACGACAGGAAGTCCGTGTCGTTGGTCAGGAAGAAGTTCTCGTTGAACGAGTGGTACAAACGCGACGACACGATATAGCCGACATCCGTATCCGAATCGATCCGGTCGCCCGCCGGGACCAGCGTCCCGTCGTCCTCGACGACGTTCGTCGTCTGGGTGTAGCGGATGCCGACGCCAGCCTGCACGCGCCATGCGGTCGTGTCGTTGGTGATGATCCGGTAGCCCGGACCGACGCCGAAGAACGCATCACGCTTCAACCGGCCGTCCAGATCCAGATACTCATCGAAGTCGTCCACCTCGTCGAAGTCCGCCGCCAGGCCATCGGTCGTCAGCCGGCCGAGGGCGAAGCCGTAGAGGCGTTCGTTGAAGTAGTAGTTGGCGTCATAGATCACCGAGGTTTTTTCGGTGTCGGTGTCGCCGTCGTCATCCTCGCCATATTCAAGCAGGATGCCGACCGACTGCTGGAACCGGCCCTGATTGTGCGAGAGGCGGCCGCCCAGGCTGAAGTCCTGGTTCTCGGTGTTGCCGTCACGACCCACATAGGTCAGCGCGACCGAGCCGAAGGTGCCCTGGCGCGCGTCGGGGCGGCCCCAGCGGGCGCGATCGAGCGAACGCTCGAAGTCGTCCTCGACCGCATCCTCGACATCGGTGATCTGGTCCTCGATGGCGCCGACGCCGGTGATGTTCGAACCTGTGGAAAATTCCGTCTGCGCGAAAGCCGGGGCCGACATTGCCGCGACCATGGCGCTCGCACCCAGAAGGATGGAAAGGTGTTTCATGATCTACCTCATCTTCATCGTCGCGACCGCCGCGCTTGGCGCCGGCCTTGTGACACCAGAATAATGCCGATCGCCCCGATTCAGACCCAGGCAGCGCGCAGAAGCTCGGATCACAGGAAAGTGAGAATTCGGACGGGAACCTTTTGGCAACGCCCTGCGGCAGGAAGGCTGGACGCGGTGGGTTCGCGATTTCCTTAAAGTTGTCAGAAACCTGTCGCGGTCGCCAAAACGGTGGAAATCCCGGCAGCGAGCGCGCGGCAGGCGAAGGGCCGCCGCGCTGACAGCACGGCGGCCCCTGTTTCACGGCAAGGTCGTGGCAAAAATCACACGGCCCGCGGCTGAAATGACACTCCGCGTCAGCGCTTCGCGGCCGCCTTCGCCAGCACCGGGACGGGGGCAGGTTGGCGGCGGATCAGCGGCGCGCGCAGGCCGCCGCGCGGCGGGCGGGACGGCTCGGCCATCCGCATCACGGCAATGGCGAACTGCACGCCCGCGAACAGCGCCGTGTGGAACACCAGCAGCATGAACACGGCGACGAAGCCGCCGTTCGATGACATGACAAGGTGGCGCAGGTTCGCGACGTTCAGGCCGATCAGCAGCGCGGTGAAGATGACGGCGAGCAGAAAGCCAAGCGCCACGTTGACGATATAGAGCCGGACGAGCTTAGGCATCGCGGTGATCCCTTGTGACGAGGTTCCAATATAGGGAACGCGCAGGTCGCCCGACAGTTGCCGAACGCGAATACGGGGCGGAATGCGTCAGAATGCCTCGGGCCGCGCCTCGCGGGCCATGTGGTCCAGCACGGCGTTGACGAACCGCGCCTCGCGCCCCTCGGGGAAGAAGGCGTCGGCGACCGAGACGTATTCCGAGATGACGACGCGCGGCGGGGTGCGCCCGCCGACCAGCTCTGCCCCGGCAGCGCGGAAGACCGCGCGCAGAACGGGGTCCAGCCGGGCAATGGGCCATTTCGCGACCAGCGCCCGGTCGATCATCTGGTCGATCCGCGCCTGCCACGTCACCGCGTCGTCGAGGATCGCGGCGAACAGAACCTCGTCCGCCTCGGGCGTGGTGCCCTCGTCGTATTCGGTGGCGATGCGCCAGTTGCGGAATTCCTTGCCGACGCGCTCGGCGGACTGGTCGGCGGCCTCCATCTGGAACAGCCCCTGCACGGCATAGATGCGGGCCGCGCCGGACAGGGCGCGTTTGTCGGGTCGCCCGCTCATGCCTGCGTCGATCCGTCGAGCGTTCCGGCAAGGCGCACCGGGTCGCGGTCTTCGGGCGAAAAGCCGACGGGGCGGCGCGAGCCGGACCAGCGCCGCTGAAGCGCGATCAGGTGCAGCGCCGCCGCAGCCGCGCCGCCGCCCTTGTCCTGCCCATCCGGCGCGGCGCGGACCACGGCCTGATTCATGTTCTCGACCGTCAGGATGCCGTTGCCGATGCAGAGCCCCTGCAGTCCCAGCAGCGTCAGACCGCGCGAACTGTCGTTGCAGACCGTCTCGTAATGGGTCGTCTCGCCGCGGATCACGCAGCCGAGCGCGACGAAGCCGTCATAACCGGCAAGCCGCCCCGCCATCGCGATGGCGGTGGGCACTTCCAGCGCGCCGGGCACCTCGATCAGATCGACCGTCGCGCCCGCCTTCTCGGCCGCAGCGCGCGCGCCCGCGATCAGGTCGTCGGCAATGGCACGGTAATAGGGTGCCACCACGATCAGCAGCTTCACCGGCGCGTCGAAGCGCGGCAGCGGCAGCGTGGTATGTTCGGTCAGCGCGGCCATCGGCGTTCCTTCCTCGGGTCAGTCCTGCGGGATCGGGCGGGTCGAATGGATCGTCAGCCCGTAAGCGTCAAGCCCGATCACCTTCAGCGGGGCCGAGTTCGTCAGCAGGATCAGCTCCGACAACCCCAGCGCCGACAGGATCTGCGCCCCGACCCCGTATTGGCGCAGCGTGTGGGGCGAGGTCTCGCCCGTGCGCGGCAGCATCGGCGAGAGATCGCGCAGCAGGACCACGGCGCCGCGCCCTTCCTCGGCAATCATCCGCATGGCAACGGGCAGATCGCCGGCCCGTTCCCGCTCGATCCCCAGCACGTCGTGCAGCGGGTCCAGCGCGTGCATCCGCACCAGAACCGGCTCGGGCGTGGTCAGGTCGCCCTTGGTCAGCACGATATGCTCGGCGCCCTGCGTCTCGTCGGCGAAGACACGCATCATCCACTCGCCGCCATGGGCCGAGGTGACGTGGCGCTGGTGGCGTTCGGCGATCAGGTTGTCGTGGCGGCGGCGATAGGCGATCAGGTCGCTGATGGTGCCGATCTTCAGCCCGTGCTTCTGCGCGAAGGCCACGAGATCCGGCAGACGGGCCATGGTCCCGTCCTCGTTCATGATCTCGCAGATCACGCCCGAGGCGTTCAGCCCCGCCAGCCGGGCGATGTCCACCGCCGCCTCGGTATGGCCGGCGCGGACCAGAACGCCGCCTTCGCGGGCGCGCAGCGGGAAGACATGGCCGGGGGTCGCGATGTCGGCCGCGCCCTTGGTCGGGTCGATGGCGACGGCGACCGTGCGGGCCCGATCATGCGCCGAGATGCCGGTGGTCACGCCCTCGCGGGCCTCGATGGACAGGGTGAAGGCGGTCTCGTGCCGGCTGGAGTTCTTGGGGCTCATCAGCGGCAGGCCGAGCGCGTCGATGCGCCGGCCCGGCAGCGCGAGGCAGATCAGCCCGCGGCCATGCGTCGCCATGAAGTTGATGGCGTTGGGCGTCGCCATCTGCGCGGGGATGACCAGATCGCCTTCGTTCTCGCGGTCCTCGTGATCGACGAGGATGAACATGCGCCCGTTACGCGCGTCCTCGATGATCTCCTGGATGTTCGAGACGGCGTCCGACCAGTCGCGTTCCACTTGTCCGGGTTCTTCAAACTGCATCGTCATGTCCTGCGCGATGGGTCCGGCCGCCGCGTGCTGCGCGAAATCGGGGCCGTCTGCTCGGATGCGCCTTAACCCAAGCGGGCCGCGGGCGAAAGTGCCTGCCGCGCCGTCAGCCCGCCGCCCCGGCCTGCACCAGCCGGGCGACATAGCGGGCGAGCGTGTCGATTTCCAGATTGACCCTGTCGCCCACCCGCGCGTCGCCCCATGTCGTGACCTCGCGGGTATGGGGGATCAGGTTGATGCCGAAGCGGTCGCCCCGAACCTCGTTCACGGTCAGCGAGGCGCCGTTCAGCGCGACCGATCCCTTGGGCGCGATGAACTTCGCCAGATGCTCCGGCACCCGCAGGGTCAGGCGCAGGCTGCCGCCCTCGTCATGCGCCTCCTCGATCACCGCCACGCCATCGACATGGCCGGAAACGATATGCCCGCCCAGCTCGTCCCCGACCCGCAGCGCCCGTTCCAGGTTGATCCGGCGGCCCACGGACCAGCCCTCGACGCCGATATTCGTCTTGCTCAGCGTCTCGGCCGAGATGTCCACGTCGAACCAGCCGCCCTTCGGGGTGTCGCCCTTGGCCACCACCGTCAGGCAGACCCCGTCGCAAGCGATCGAGGCGCCCAGTTCCACCCCCGCCATGTCATAGGCACTGTCGATCCGCGCGCGCATGTCGCCGCGCATCTCGACCACCGCCACCCGGCCGATATCGGTGATGATCCCGGTGAACATGGCAATCCTTTCCGTTCGCTGCCGCCGGCGCACTATGCCCGCGCGGGGCGTGCCACCGCAAGCCGGGCCGAGGGGCGATCCCCACCCTGGGAGAGGCAGGCGGCGCCGCGATTCACATTGATTCGCAGCGCGGGTTGGCATCGGCCCGCGCCCGTGGCATATCGCGCGCCAGTCCTGTCACACCCCGGTCTCATCCTCGCATTGTTCACAGGCCCGATCCCCGAACCCGATCCCGCAGGACTTCCGCCCGAGCGGCGGGTGTTCCTGCTGCTGCAGGGCCCGCACGGGCCGTTCTTCAACCGGCTCGGCAGGCTGCTGCGCCAAGCGGGCGCCCAGGTCTGGCGCGTCGGCTTCAACGCCGGCGACGAGTTCTTCTGGTCCGACAAGGCGCATTTCATCCGTCACGAGGATGATGTCGAAGCCTGGCCGCAGCATCTCGACCGGCTGATAACCCGGCTGGGCGTCACCGACCTCGTCCTTTACGGCGATGTCCGCCCGGTCCATGCCGCTGCCCGGCAGGCCGCGAAGGCGCGCGGTCTGGTGCTGCACGTCTTCGAGGAGGGCTATCTGCGCCCCTTCTGGATCAGCTACGAGCGCAGCGGCTCCAACGGCCACTCGGCGCTGATGGACATCCCGCTGGGGCAGATGCGCAAGGCGCTGAACGGCCATGAATCCGAAATCTACCGCCCGCCCGCCCATTGGGGCGACATGCGCCAGCACAAGTTCTACGGCGCGCTCTATCATTTCATGGTGCTGACGGCGAACCGCCGCTATCCCCGGTTCCGAAGCCACCGCGACGTGGGCGTGGCGCGCGAGTTCCGGCTGCATCTGCGCCGCTTCCTGCTCGCCCCGGCCTTTGCCCTCTCCCGCGCGCGCGAGGTCCGGGCGATCCGCCGCGGCGGGTTCCCCTATGTCCTGGTGCTGCTGCAACTGGAGCATGACGCGAGTTTCGTCGCCCATTCCCCGTATGAGCGGATGGCTGATTTCACCGACGAGGTGCTGGAGGCCTTCGCCCGCTCCGCGCCGCGCCATCACCATCTGGTCTTCAAGGCCCATCCGCTGGAAGACGGCCGGGGCAAGGTGCGCGAGGCGATCGAGGCGACCGCGCGCCGGCTGGGGATCGCGGACCGGGTGCATGTGGTCCATGGCGGCAAGCTCGCCGCGCTGCTGTCGCAGGCCCGCAGCGCGGTGACGGTGAACTCCACCGCGGCGCAGCAGGCGCTGTGGCGCGGGCTGCCGGTCAGGGCGATGGGACGCGCGGTCTTTGACAAGCCAGAGCTGGTCTCGCGCCAGCCCCTTGATGAGTTCCTGCGCCGCCCCGACCGGCCTGACAGCCGGGCCTATCGCGATTATCGGGCCTATCTGCTGGAAACCAGTCAGGTTCCCGGCGGCTTCTACGCCGCCCGCTCGCGCGCCCATGCGCTGCGGCTGGTGGCCGACCTGATGCTGGCGCCGGACGACCCCTACCGGGCGCTGGCCCGCGGGCAAGGTGCCCATCGGCATCAGATCGAAAGCGATTCGTGAGAGTTTTCAGGAAACGATGGAACGAGGTGCCGCCAGGCGCTAACGTCGGCACCGCAGAAGGGCACCAAGAATCGCCCTCACGGGACAGGAGACAGGATTTGACCACGGCGACTTCCCTGCGCGCAGGACGCATCATGACCGGGCGCACCGTCCGCATCACCGCCATTCTGGCCATGACCTTCCTCGCTGCCTGCGCGCTTCCGCGATCCGGCCCCAACAAGAACGAAATCTTCAAGGGCGCCATCGAACGCGGCGGCGATGCGCATGTCGTCACCGTGAACAACCACGTCACCCGCGCCGCCTCCTGGACGCCCAGCTACGGTTTCAGCAGCGCCTTCATGTCCGCGGGTCAGATCGGCGCCGACGAGATCCGGCCGGGCGACGTGCTGGGGCTGACGATCTGGGAAAACGTCGATGACGGCTTGCTCGCCTCGCTGGGGCAGTCGAACACGCCGCTGACCGAGCTTCAGGTGGACAGCGCCGGCTATATCTTCGTGCCCTATGCGGGCCGGATCAGGGCCGCGGGCAACAGCCCCGATGCGCTGCGCCAGATCATCACCGACCGGCTCGGCAGCCAGACCCCTGATCCGCAGGTCACCGTGACCCGCGTCGCGGGCGACGGCGCCACCGTGTCCGTCATGGGCCGCGTGACCGGTCAGGGCGTATTCCCGATCGAACGCCCGACCCGCACATTGTCGTCGATGCTGGCCCGCGCGGGCGGGGTCGCCATCGACCCCGAAATCGCCGTCGTCACCGTCAAGCGGGGCGGCAACACCGGTCGCGTCTGGCTGCGCGACCTTTACGCCAACTCGCGCAACGACATCGCGCTGCGCCCCGGCGACGTGATCCTGGTCGAAGAGGATCAGCGCAGCTTCACCGCCCTCGGTGCGCTCGGCGGCCAGACCAAGGTCCCGCTCGGCAGCGAAGAGATCGACGCGATCGAGGCGATCGCGATGGTCGGCGGACTCTCGACCGCCCTCGCCGATCCGACCGGCGTCTTCATCCTGCGCGAAGAGCCGGAATCGGTCGCCCGCGCGGTGCTTGGCCGCAACGATATCTACGGCGACCAGCGGATGGCCTATGTGCTGGATCTCACCCAGCCCAACGGCCTGTTCCTTGCCCGCGACTTCCTGATCCGCGACGAGGACACGGTCTATGTGACCGAAGCGCCCTATGTCCAATGGCAGAAGACGCTGGGCGCGATCACCGGCGGTGCCTCCACCGCAAGCACGCTGAGCTCGATCGGCAACTAGCGCCTTGGCTGAAGGCTGCAATCCGGCTGCCGGGGGCGAACTCCGGCAGCTGTTCGTTTTCAACGGCGGCTTCTTTCGCAGCCCCCGGATCCGTCGCATCCTGACGCTCGCGGGCTGGACCCCGCGCATCGGCCTGCCCTCGCCGGGCGAGGCGGTCGGCGTCTGGGGCGCAAGCCCGACCGCCTGGCGCGGCCGCGCCATCGCCGCCCGGCGCGGGGCGAAGATCGTCACCGTGGAGGATGCGTTCCTCCGGTCGATCCTGCCCGGCCGGGCAAAGGGGCATGTCGCCCGGCGCGGCCCGGTCGGGCTGATCGTCGATCCGCTGGGCCTGCATTTTGACCCGGCCCGCCCGTCGCTGATCGAAACCCTCGCCACATCGGTGCAAGCCGCCGCGCGGGAGGCAGAGACCGCCGACGCGCTGGCCTGCCTGCGCGCCGCCGACCTCTCGAAATACAACGCGCATCTGCCCGATGCGGAACCGCCGCCGCCCGGCTATGTGCTGGTGATCGACCAGACGGCGGGCGACGCCTCGCTGCAAACTGCGGGAAGGGACCGTTTCCTGCAGATGCTTCAGGCGGCCCGCGACGAACATCCCGGCGCGCGGATCGTGGTGCGCGGCCATCCCGAGACCGCCGCCGGTCTGCGGCCCGGCCACCTGACCCGCGCCGACCTGCGCGGGTCCGAGCAGTTTTGCGACGGCCCCGTCTCCCCCTGGCGGCTGGTGGAGAACGCGGACGCCGTCTATGCCGTCAGCTCGCAGCTGGGATACGAGGCGCTGCTGGCCGGGCACCGCCCGCGCCTTTTCGGCCAGCCGTTCTACGCCGGCTGGGGCCTCTCGGACGACGAGCAGCCGCTGCCCCGCCGCGCCGGGTTCGCGATGACGGCGTCGCGGCTTTTCGCCGCGAGCCATCTTCTCGCCCCGATCTGGTATGATCCGTGCCGCGACGCGCTGACCGACTTCACCGGCGCCCTGCGCCAGATCGAGGCCGAGGCGGCGGCATGGCGGGCCGACCATGCCGGCCATCTCGCCTACGGCATGAGGCTGTGGAAGCGGCGCTTCATCGCGCAGGCCTTCGGCAGCGGGGCGGGGGTGCGGTTCACGGGCCACCCCTCGGAACGGGTCACGCTGGCCTGGGCGAGCGCCGCCGACAAGGTGCCGCAGGCGACGCGGGTCGAGGACGGCTTCCTGCGTTCGCGCGGCCTCGGCGCGGCGCTGGTGCCGCCCCTGTCGCTGGTGGCGGACGATCTCGGCATCTACTACGACCCCGGCCGGGAAAACCGGCTGGAACGGCACATGGCCCGGCCCCTGCCGCCGGGCGGCGCGGCGCGGGCGCAGGCCGTCGCGGCGCGGCTGCGGGCCGAGGCGCTGACGAAATACAACCTGACCGGCAGCCTTCCCCCACTGCCGGATGACGGGCGGCGGGTGATCCTGGTGCCGGGACAGGTCGAGGATGACGCCTCGATCCGCCTCGGCGCCGGTGCCGAGCGGACGAACCTCGCGCTGCTGCGCCGGGTCCGGGCCGAAAACGCGGACGCGCTGATCGTCTGGAAACCGCACCCTGACGTCGAGGCCGGGCTTCGGCCCGGCGCTGTGGCCGAGGCGGATCTGTCCGGGCTGGCCGACGTCACCGCGCGCGGGGCGCCCGCCGCGCCGCTGATCGACAGGGTGGACGAGGTCTGGACCATGACCTCGACCCTCGGCTTCGAGGCGCTGCTGCGCGGCAAGCCCGTCACGACGCTGGGCGCGCCGTTCTATGCCGGGTGGGGCCTGACGCGCGATCTCGGCCCGGTGCCCGCGCGGCGGACCGCCCGCCCGGGTCTCGACGGGCTGATCCACGCGGCGCTCATCGCCTATCCCCGCTACATGGACCCGGTCAGCGGCCTGCCCTGCCCCATCGAGGTGGCGCTGGATCGGCTCTCGGACCCTCGGGGCTCGCATGGCGGCCCCGCCCTGCGCTCGCTCGCCAAGCTGCAAGGGGCGCTGGCGGGTCATGCGTGGATCTGGCGGCGCTAATCCGCGACCCAGCGGTGCATGACGTCGCCGCCCAATGCGCGCGCTTCCGCCAGCCTGAACCGCGGCGCAGCGGCCAGCGAAGTCAGTCCCAGAGGCGCGACGGCAGCGCGGCCGTCGCCCCCCAGCACAACGCCGGCCGTATATCCCACGATCTCGTCAACCAGCCCGGCGGCCAGCAGCCCGGCGGCGAGTTGGCCGCCGCCCTCGCAGAACACGCGCGTGAGCCCGCGCCGGCCCAGCTCGGCCAGTGCCTCGGGCAGCGGCCCAGGAACCACCCAGAGCGGCCCGTGATCGGCATCCTCGGGCGGCAGAGCGGGAATCGGCGAGCTTGCGACGACGACCCGCACCGGCTGGCTGACGGGGCCGAAGCCCCGCACGTTCAGCCCCGGCAGGTCCGCCCGCGCCGTCGCCGCCCCCACCATCACGGCATCGTGGCGCAGCCGCAGCGCATGGACATGCCGCCGCGCGGCCTCGCCCGTGATCCAGCGGCTTTCCCCGCTCGCCGTCGCGATCCGCCCGTCGAAACTGGTCGCCAGCTTGAGCGTGACCATCGGCCGACCCCGCGCGATGCGCGAGAGAAACCCGCGTTGCAGGACGGCGGCCTGCCCGCGCCGGACGTCTTCCACGACCTCGACCCCGCCCGCGCGCAGCATGGCAAGGCCCTGCCCTGCGACGCGCGGATCGGGATCGGTCAGCGCCGAGACGACTCGCGCGACGCCCGCCTGCAGCAACGCCGCAGCGCAAGGCGGGGTGCGCCCGTGATGCGCGCATGGCTCCAGCGTGACATAGGCCGCCGCGCCGTGTGCCGCGTCGCCGGCCTGCGCAAGCGCCATCGTCTCGGCATGGGGGCGGCCGCCCGGTTGGGTCCAGCCGCGCCCGACGACGCGGCCATCCCTTACGATGACGCAACCGACCGCCGGATTGGGCCACACATTGCCGAGGCCCCGCCGCGCCAGCACCAGCGCGTGATCCATCCACCGCTCGTCGCGGCGCATGCCTGGGCCTGCGCTCACACTTCGGTCGCGGGGCGGAGTTCGCTGACGAACTTGTCGAAATCGTCGGCGGCCTGGAAGTTCTTGTAGACGCTGGCAAAGCGGACATAGGCGACGGTGTCGATCCGGGCCAGCGTCTCCATCACGATCTCGCCGATCACCTTCGACGGGACGTCGGTATCGCCCATGCTTTCCAACCGCCGCACGATTCCCGAGATCATCTGGTCCATCCGCTCCGCCTCGACTGGGCGCTTCTGCAGCGCGATGCGGATTGAGCGGCTGAGCTTGTCGCGGTCGAAATCCTCGCGCCGGCCGGACGACTTGATGACCACCAGATCGCGCAGCTGAACGCGTTCATAGGTAGTGAAACGCCCGGCGCAGGCGGGGCAGAAGCGGCGGCGGCGGATGGCGACGTTGTCCTCCGCGGGTCGGGAATCCTTGACCTGCGTGTCAATATTTCCACAGAACGGACAACGCATGGTCTGGCCCCCGGCTGCACTTCAACCACCGTCACTATACGGTCGCCGCCAGCGCTTGGGTAGCGGGATTGTTCCGCCACCAGATGCGGGCTGTGCGGGCCGCCACAGTCGCCAGCGCCCCGGCAGCTCAGCTGTCGCGCCAACCGGCCCAGTCGAAGTCGCGGACCCGCGCCGCCTCGGCCTGCGCCACGGCCCGGCCGCCGAGCCGCTCGATTGTGGCTTCGTCGGGCAGCATCAGATTTTCGTCGGCATTCTCCTGCGGGATCACGACGGCGGTGAGGTCGGGCAGACCGTGCTCGCGGCACCAGGTCGCCAGATCCTCCATCGCGCCTCCGAGTTTCTTCTCCTTGCCTGGATGCCCCGCGAGGGCGGCGAGGTCGTTCTGCGTGACGAACTGGCCGTCATGATCCATCCGGGTCCGCAGCAGGGCACGGAGGATGTCGATCTGGAAGGGTGTGAGTTCCATGTCCGTCTCCATCGTTCGGCAGTCAATGCCCGACAGCGGCGGCGGTTCCCGATTGCGCGGGTTACCGGCCGGGCCCCGCACCTTGCGGACGGACCGCCGAAATCAATCGGCGGGCAGTTCCGCCACGGCCCCCGCGATCCGCGGCGTGGCGGCGGCATCGTCCGTCAGCGATTCCGTCCGGTCGTGATCGAGTTCGATCCGCTTCTGGGTCCGCGCGCCGAGTTCGCGCAGCATCTCGACCTGCCGGATCACGTTGCCCGGCCCCCGCGTCAGCCGGCCCATCGCCTTCTCGTGGGCCCGCGCAGCGCCATCCAGCGCCTTGCCGGATTCCTCCATCGCCTCGACGAAGCCTGCGACCTTGTCGTAGAGCATCCCGGCGCGGTTCGCGATGTCGCGGGCGTTGGTCTCGCGCCGTTCGACCGTCCAGACGTGATCGACCGTGCGCAGCGTCAGCATCAGCGTGGTCGGGGTGGACAGGCCCACCCGCTTGTCCAGCGCGAAGGCGGCGAGATCGGGGTCGGAGCGCATCGCCTCCGAAAAGGCGCCTTCGACCGGGATGAACATCAGCACGTAATCGACCGAGCCCTCGTCCAGCGCCTCGTAGCCGCGCGCCGAAAGCTCGGTGACATGACGGCGCATGGCGCTCGCGTGACGTTGCAGAAGCTGGGTGCGCCGCTCGGGTTCGTCGCAGGCGCAGGCTTCGGCGTAATCGACGAGGCTCACCTTGCTGTCCACGACCAGAACCCGAGCGCGCGGCATCTTGACGATCACGTCGGGCCGCCAGCGGCGACCGTCGCCATCGGTGCGGCTGGTCTGGGCGAGGTAGTGGACCCCGTCCTGCAACCCCGACTGTTCGAGGATGCGGGCCAGCACCATCTCGCCCCACGCGCCCTGCCGCTGTTTTTCGCCCTTGAGCGCGCGCGTCAGCGCCACCGCGTCACGGCCGATTTCTTCTGAGCGGCGGTGCAGCCCTTCGATCTGCTCGCGCAGCGCGGCATGGGCCTGAACCGTGGCGAGGTTGCGGTCCGAAAGCTCCTTCTGGAAGTTCTGGACCTGCTCGCGCATGGGGTTCAGCAGCGCCGACAGCTTCTCGCTGTGCGTCTTTTCCAGATCCGCGCCCTGCCGGCGCAGGCTGTCGTCGGCCAGCAGACGGAACTGGCCGGTCATCTCCTCGCGCAGATCACGCATCAGGGCGAGTTCGCGCTGCGCCGCCTCGGCGTCCTTGCTGGCGGTCAGGCGCAGCGTGGCGAGGTCACGCTCCAGCGCGGATGACGCTTCCCGCGCCTGGTGCAGGGCGTCAATCAGGTTGTCGCGCTCTGCCGCAAGCTCTGCCTGGCGATCCTGCGCGGCGGCGGCGCGGGCCGCGGCTTCGGCCTCGCGCAGCGCGGTGGCGTGTTCGGCGGCGCGGGCGGCCGCCGCCTCGTCCTGCAGGATGCGGTTGCGGCCGCCGGCACGGGTCAGCAGGACCAGCAGCACCGCCGCGAGCACCCCGAGCGCCAGGGCCATCATCTGAAAACTCGCCGCTTGCTGCATCCGCCTGCCTGTCCTAACAGTTTCGTCCCAAGGAACCATCCGTCCATAGCGGACCATGTTCCCTATTTGGTCCGAAACCTCAACCCGCTTCGGACGTTTCATTGCCTAAAATACCAAGGAGATAGATGTGGCCTATAAAGTCGCCGTCATCGTGGGATCGCTGCGTCAGGATTCGATCAACCGCAAGTTCGCCCAGGCGCTCGAGAAGCTGGCCGAGGGCAAGCTGACCTTCGATTATGTCGAGATCGGCGATCTGCCGCATTACAACGACGATCTGTGGAAAGATGGCGTCGGGCCCGAGCCGGTGGAACGGATGAAGCGCCAGATCGACGGCGCCGATGCCGTTCTGGTCCTCGTGCCCGAGTTCAACCGCAGCATTCCGGGGGTCGTCGCCAACGCCTTCGACTGGGGCAGCCGTCCGTGGGGCAAGAGCAGCTGGGCCGGCAAGCCCGCCGCGCTGACCGGGATGACGCCGGGCGCGACCGGCACGGCGGCGGCCCAGCAGCATCTGCGGCTGCAGCTCATCAATCTCGGCTGCATCGTCATGCATCAGCCCGAGATGTACATGACCTGGACGCCCGAGCGTTTCGGTGACGGTGAGGTGAAGACCGAGGAGACGCGGAAGATCCTGACCGACTATATCGACGCCTTCGCGCGCTGGATCGAGCGGGTCAAGTAAGCCGTAGACGAAATCGGCCGGGCACTGCGCCCGGCCGATGGTTCTTACTGGTCGAGGAAGCTGCGCAGCTTCCTTGACCGGCTCGGGTGTTTCAGCTTCCGCAGCGCCTTCGCCTCGATCTGGCGGATACGCTCGCGCGTGACGCTGAACTGCTGGCCCACTTCCTCCAGCGTGTGGTCGGTGTTCATGCCGATGCCGAAGCGCATCCGCAGGACCCGTTCCTCGCGCGGGGTGAGCGACGACAGCACCCGCGTCGTCGTTTCCTTCAGGTTCTCCTGAATGGCCGAATCGAGCGGCAGGACGGCGTTCTTGTCCTCGATGAAATCGCCAAGCTGCGAATCCTCCTCATCCCCGATCGGGGTTTCGAGGGAGATCGGCTCCTTGGCGATCTTCATCACCTTGCGGACCTTCTCCAGCGGCATCTGGAGCTTCTCGGCCAGTTCCTCGGGCGTTGGCTCGCGGCCGATCTCGTGCAGCATCTGGCGGCCGGTGCGGACCAGCTTGTTGATCGTCTCGATCATGTGGACCGGGATGCGGATGGTCCGCGCCTGATCCGCGATGGACCGCGTGATCGCCTGACGAATCCACCAGGTCGCGTAGGTCGAGAACTTGTAGCCGCGCCGATACTCGAACTTGTCCACGGCCTTCATCAGGCCGATGTTGCCTTCCTGAATGAGATCAAGGAATTGCAGGCCGCGGTTCGTGTATTTCTTGGCGATGGAGATGACCAGCCGCAGGTTCGCCTCGACCATTTCCTTCTTGGCCTGACGCGCTTCCTTCTCGCCGCGCTGGACCTGGTTCACGATCCGGCGGAACTCCTCGATATCGACGCCGACATGCTGGCCGACCATCGCCATCTCGCCCCGCAGCGTCTCGACCTGCTCGCGCGAGCGGTCGAACAGCGCCTGCCAGCCGCGGCCCTTGTTGCCGGACATGCGCTCGACCCAGGTCGGGTCCAACTCGGCGCCGCGATAGGCGTCGATGAACTCGCGGCGGTTGATGCGGGCGGCGTCCGCCAGCTTCACCATCCCCGAGTCGATCGTCACGATCCGCCGGTTGATGCCGTAGATCTGATCGACCAGCGCCTCGATGCGGTTGTTGTGCAGGTGCAGTTCGTTGACCAGCGCGACGATCGAGGCGCGCAGGGTCTGGTAGGCCACCTCTTCCTTGGCGGTGAAGCTGCCATCCTCGTTCAGCGTGGCCGACATGCGGTTGTCCTGCATGTGGGCCAGCCGCTCGTAGTCCAGCGCGATCGCCTCCAGCGTCTCCAGCACGCGGGGCTTGAGGCTGGCTTCCATCGCGGCGAGCGAGAGGTTCTGGCCCTCGTCCTCGTCCTCGTCATCATCCGCCGGGCGCGGGGCCGCGGCGTCGACGGGGGCCGCGGTTTCGGGCGCGGCCTCGTCCTCGGCCAGGTCTTCCTCGCCCTCGGCATCCTCTTCCATCGAGCGGCCGAAGGTCGTTTCCAGGTCGATCACGTCGCGCAGCAGGATGTCCTCGTTCAGAAGCTCCTGCCGCCACATGGTGATGGCCTTGAAGGTCAGCGGGCTTTCGCAGAGCCCGAGGATCATGGTGTTGCGCCCGGCCTCGATCCGCTTGGCGATGGCGATCTCGCCTTCGCGGCTGAGCAGTTCGACCGAGCCCATCTCGCGCAGATACATCCGCACCGGATCGTCGGTGCGGTCCAGCTTCTCGGTCTCGGCCGTGGCGACCGCCACTTCGCGCGACGAGGAGGTGGGCACGACGGCGCCGCCCGTGGCGGCCTCGCCCTCCTCGGCCTCTTCGTCCTCGATTACGTTGATGCCCATCTCGGACAGCATCGACATGACGTCCTCGATCTGCTCGGAGCTGACCTGCTCGGGCGGCAGGACGGTGTTGAGCTGGTCGTAGGTGATGTAGCCGCGCTCACGGGCGTCGGCGATCATCTTCTTGACCGCCGCCTGGCTCATGTCCAGCGAGTGCTCGTCGTCCTTGGTGTCGGGCTTCTCGTCGTCGTCCTTGACCATCACTGCTCCTTCAAGAGGTGATTCGAGCCGACCGAATCGGGTGCGAATCGGATCAGGAATCGAGGTGTTCTATAGTTTGCGCGTCGCCGGGTCAAAGCCGGCGCATGCGGGTGATTCGGCACTGATTCGCGAAAGGCTTTCCGCGCGTCCTGCGTCGGGGCGGATTCCCGTCAGCTGCGGCGCGGCTTGCGCCAGATTTCGTTCTTCATCGCTTCGGCCAGTTGCCCGGCCAGAGCCTCTCGGTCTTCGCCCAGATCGCTGTCGTCGGACAGCGACGGGTGGTCGGCGTGTTGGCGCGCGCGGGCGGACTGCGTGACCCGCCATGTCAGCCCCTCGTCGGCCAGCCCCTCGATCTCGGTCTCGGCCCGCGCGATCTCCTCGCGGGCGGCGCGGCGGGCCTCCAGCCGGTCGAGGGCGTTCAGCAATACCGCCTGCGCCTCGTCCGCGTGGGCCGCCGGATGAGAGATCGCAGGCAAGGCGCGGACATGGGGATCGGCCAGCAGCTCGTCAAGGGCGCGGCCCCCGGCGTGGGAGCGGGTGCCCGAGAGCAGGTCGTGGACCAGCGCGGCCCGGCCCGGGTCCTCGGGCTCGATCCGCTCCAGCCTGCCTTCGACATCCGCCACCAGCGCGGGATGAGCCCCGCAGAGGGCAAGGATCATCGCCTCGATCAGCGCCTCGCCGGGGTCCGTCGCGACAAGGCGCGAGGCGCGGGTCTGCGGCAGCGGCGGCAGCGGGACGAAGGGGCCCTTGCCGGGTCTGCCGGAGCGTTTGCCCGGCGCCGCGCCCTGGGACCGAGGCGGGCGGGCGGACCGGAACAGCTCGTAACGCTTGTTCTTCAGCGCGGCGTGGTAATGCTCGCGCGTCGCCGGGTCGGGAATGCGGGCCACGGCATCGGCCAGCGACTTGTCGAGCGCCGCGCGGCGCTCGGGGCTGTCGAAGATGCGGCCCTCGGTCTCGCGCTGCCACAGCAGCTCCACCAGCGGCTGCGCCTGATCCAGCAGCGCCCGCATCGCGCCGGCGCCGCCGGTGCGGATCAGGTCGTCGGGGTCCTGCCCGGCCGGCAGCAGCGCAAAGCGCAGCGCCTGCCCCGGCCCGGCCAGCGGCAGCGCCATGTCGATCAGCCGCATCGCGGCCCGCAGCCCGGCGGCATCGCCGTCGAGCGCGATCACCGGTTCGGGCGAGACGCGCCACATCAGGCGAAGCTGATCCTCGGTGATGGCCGTTCCCAGCGGCGCGACCGCGCCCTCGATCCCCGCGCGGACCAGCGCGATCACGTCCATGTAGCCTTCGGCCACGACCAGCGGCTGGCCCTTGGCGACCGCTGCGCGGGCCGGGGCGAGGTTGTAGAGGTTGCGGCCCTTGTCGAACAGCGCCGTCTCCGGCCCGTTCAGGTATTTCGCGCGGGCGTTCGGGTCCAGCGCCCGGCCGCCGAAGGAAATGCAGCGCCCGCGCGCATCGCGGATCGGAAACATGATCCGGCCGCGGAAGCGGTCATAGACCGCGCCGCCGCCATCTGGTCTTGCTGCCAACCCTGCATCGACGACCAGCGCCTCCTTCACCCCGGCGTCCAGCAGATGCCGGGTCAGCGCCTGCCGCTGATCGGGGGCGAAGCCGATCTCGAAGCGGTCCTGCGCCGCCCCGTCCAGCCCGCGCCCCGCCAGATAGTCGCGCGCGCCAGACCCCGCGCCGGTCTGCAATTGCAGCCGGAACCAGCGCACGGCGCGGTCCATCACCTCGACCAGTTCCGTGCGGCGGTCGGTCTGCGCCCGCGCCTCGGGCGTGCGTTCGGGCATCTGCATCCCGGCTTCGGACGCGATCACCGCGACGGCGTCCATGAAGCCCATCCCTTCCGCCTCGCGCAGGAAGGTCACGGCATCGCCCTTGGCGTGGCAGCCGAAGCAGTAGAAGAAACCCTTCTGGTCATCGACGTGGAAAGACGCGGTCTTTTCGCCGTGGAACGGACAGGGCGCCCACCAGTCGCCCTTCGCCTGATTGGACTTGCGCAGATCCCACGTGACCTTGCGCCCGACGATCCGGCTGATCGGAACGCGGTTGCGCAGCTCGTCTAGGAAACCGGGGGGCAGACTCATGGCGCCATCATCCGTCCCGGCGCGTCCGAGGGCAAGCGGGCCGGATCACGCGCCGACCGCGCCCCGCGCCAGATCCCAGTAGATGTCGGCGACCCGCGCCCGGTCCAGCCGCCCGCCCGTGCGATACCAGTTGGTGACGCCGGTCAGCATCCCGATCAGTGCCATGCTGGCCAGCCGCGTGTCGGGCACCGTCATCTCGCCCGAGTCCTGGCCGGCGCGGAGGATGGCGGCCAGCGCCTCCTCGTATCGGCGGCGCAGGGCCGTGACAGCGGCAAGGTTTTCGGGACTGAGGCTGCGCAGCTCCATGTAGCTGAGGAAGACCGCATCCGAATGATCCAGCGAATAGGCGATGTGGAAGCGCACGAAGCGCTCCAGCCGCTGCAAGGGCGGCAGCGCCGGATCGTCCTCCCACGCGGTCAGCAGCCGCTCCATGTGGTCGGTCAGCAGTTCCGCCAGCAGCGCCTGCTTGTCGGCGGTGTAGCCGTAGAGCGTTCCCGCCTGCACCCCCACCGCCGCCGCGATCTGGCGCATGCTGACCGCCGCATAGCCGTGCCGCGCGAAAAGGCGCAGCGCCTGTTCGCGGATGAGGGGTCCGGTGATGTCGGCGCGGGAGCCGTGGGTGCGGGCCATGCGCGCCGTTCTAGGCCACGGGCCGCGGGGAATGAAGCCGTCTTGCCGCAGCGTGTGCCGCTTGCGGGGCAGCGGGCCGCGCGGCTATGCTGGCGCGCCATGATCCGCCGCCCCGCGCCCCGCGCCCTCGCCCTGCTCCTGCCGCTGCTCGCCGCCTGCGGCGGGGGGCAGGACAGCGCCTATCCCGCGCTGCTGCCGCTGGACATGCTGACCGCCGAACCGGCCGTTCCGACCCATGCCGGCGATGCCGCGGCCGATCCTGCCGCCGTGCGCGGCGCGATCGAGGCCCGCGGCGCGTCGGTCGCCGCCAAGGCTCGGCGCGACCCCGGCCCCTCGGCGGCCGAGATGGACCGCCTGACCGACCGCGCCAGCGCCCTGCGCGAACGCGCCGAGGCGCTGCGGCGGACGGACGAGACGCTGCCGCCCTGCCCGCCCGGCACCTCGCCGGACGCGGTGGGCGCGACCTGCCGCACCGAATGATCCCAGAAGGACGCCACCCATGCCCGTGATCACATCGATCGAAGACCTGAAGCGGATGCACCGCGCCCGCACACCGCGGATGTTCTACGACTACGCGGAATCCGGCAGCTACACCGAGCAGACCTTCCGCGAGAACACCACCGACTTCCAGCAGATCCGCCTGCGCCAGAAGGTTGCGGTGGACATGTCGAACCGCACGCTCGCCTCGGACATGATCGGCTTTCCGGTGTCGATGCCGGTGGCGCTGGCGCCGGTGGGGTTCACCGGGATGCAGGACGCCGATGGCGAGATCAAGGCCGCCCGCGCGGCCGAGGCGTTCGGGGTGCCGTTCTGCCTGTCCACGATGTCCATCTGCTCCATCGAGGATGTCAAGGAACACACCACAAAGCCCTTCATGTTCCAGCTTTATGTGATGCGCGATCAGGAATTTCTGGCAGCTATCATCGAGCGGGCGAAGAAGGCCAACTGCTCGGCGCTGGTGCTGACGCTCGACCTTCAGATCCTCGGACAGCGGCACAAGGACCTGAAGAACGGCCTGTCCGCGCCGCCCAAGCTGACGATCCCGACCATGCTGGACCTCGCGACGCGCTGGCGGTGGGGCTCGGGGATGCTGCGGACCAAGCGGCGCAGCTTCGGCAACATCGTCGGCCATGCCAAGGGCGTCACCGATGCCGGCAACCTGTCGAGCTGGACGGCCGAGCAGTTCGACCCCCAACTCGACTGGGACAAGATCGCCGCGATCCGCGACATGTGGGGCGGCAAGCTGATCCTCAAGGGCATCCTCGACGCGGACGACGCCCGCAGGGCCGCCGATTTCGGGGCCGACGCGATCATCGTGTCGAACCACGGCGGGCGGCAGCTCGACGGGGCGCTGTCGTCGATCCGCATGCTGCCGGAGATCGTCAAGGCGGTGGGCGACCGGGTGGAAATCCACCTCGATTCCGGCATCCGCTCGGGGCAGGACGTGCTGAAGGCGCTGGCGCTCGGGGCCCATGGGACATGGATCGGGCGCGCGTGGATCTATGGCCTTGGCGCGATGGGCCAGGCGGGCGTGACGGCGGCGCTGGAGGTGATCCGCAAGGAACTGGACATCACGATGGCCCTTTGCGGCGAGCGCGACATCAAGAACGTCGGGCGGCACAACGTCCTTGTCCCGACGCGGTGGGAAAACGAATACACCTGACCTTCCCGCAATCGTGATGCGCCGCCCGGCGCCGACGGGTTTATCCTGCGCCCAGCCGACAGTTCCGCGCCCCGCGCAGGAGCAGGCGGGGCGTTGCGGTTGATCGGCCGTTTCCCATGCAGTTGCTCCGGGAGTGACCATCATGAAGATACGTTCGGGCTGTATGGCCGCGGCCATTGCCCTGCTGTCGCTTGGCGCGGCGCAGGCCCAGACCGCCGCCACGGGCGACACCGGCATGACGCTCTATACCTTCGACGAGGACACCGGCGGGACATCGACCTGCTACGACCAGTGCGCCGAGAACTGGCCGCCCTATCTGGGCCAGAGCGGCGAGGAGAAGGGCGAAGGCTGGACGCTGGTCGAACGCACCGACGGCACGATGCAATGGGCCTATGACGGCATGCCGACCTATTACTATGCCGGCGACGCCAATGCCGGCGACACGACCGGCGACGGCAAGGGCGGCGTCTGGCATGTCGTGACGGAATGACCCGACGCTGATCGCCCCGAGAGCAAGCCCCGCCGACCGGCGGGGCCCCATGTTGCCACTTTCCAACCTGCACCGCTGCGTGTATAGGCGCGGCTTCCGGCCATGCACCCTTGGAGGATGGCCGGTCGCAACCTGAAAGGAACCAACATGGCCAAAGAGATCCCAGATCTGGTGGCCGAGGCACGCACGGGGACAGGCAAGGGGGCCGCCCGTCAAGCTCGCCGCGACGGCAAGGTGCCCGGCATCGTCTACGGCGACGGGAAAGACCCGCAGCCCATCCAGATCGACTTCAACCCGCTGCTCACGAAACTGCGCGCCGGCCGCTTCATGTCCACGCTGTGGAACCTGAAGGTCGAGGGGCAGGAGGACGTGCGCGTCATCTGCCGCAGCGTCCAGCGCGACGTGGTCAAGGACCTGCCGACGCATATCGACCTGATGCGCCTGCGCCGCAACACGCGGGTGAACCTGTTCATCAACGTCGAGTTCGTGAACCACGAAGCCGCCCCCGGCCTCAAGCGCGGTGGCACGCTGGTCGTCGTCCGCCCTGAAGTCGAACTGGTCGTGACCGCCGCGGACATCCCCGAGCAGATCACCGTTGACCTGACCGGCCGCGAGATCGGCGAATCGATCCACATCAACGACGTCACGCTGCCCAACGGCGTGAAGCCGACGATCGACCGCAACTTCGTGATCGCGAACCTCGCCGCGCCGTCGGGCCTGCGCGCCTCGGACGACGCAGCCGAAGGTGAGGCCGCCGAAGGCGAAGAGGCAGCCGAGGCCTGATCGGCCCGCTGCACCGACATCCCTGAAGGGGCGGGCGTTCGGCTCGCCCCTTTTCGATTCGCGCCTCAGTCGCCCCGGCGCATGGCATGGACCTCCTCGGTCCGTCCGCCGCCGACATCCCGGAACCCCTGCCCGGCCAGATCTGCAAGGATCGCATCCCGCGCCGCGCCTCCGTAAAGCGCCGGATGCAGTTCGATCACCAGCAGACGCACCTGCTCGGGCAGCGGCGTGGCCAGAAGCTGCTGCTCCGCCCCTTCGACATCCATCGCCAGCACGTTGGCCTGCGCGCGCCGGATCAGCTTGCCGAGCGGCCGGGCCTTCACCGCATAGGATGCCGCCGCCCCTTTGGCGCGGCCCGGCAGGGTCGAGGCGCTCCAGAAACCGGGGCTGACATGCAGATCGACGCTGTCGCGCTTGTCCCCGTCCGCCACCACGGCCATGTGCAGCACCGATCCCTCGGCCCCGATATTGCGGCGCAGGTTGCGCTTGAGCGGGCGCAGCATTTCGGGGTTCGCCTCGACCGAGGTGACGTTCCCCGCCCCCACGATCCGCGCCGCCGTGATGCTGACCATCCCTGCACCCGCGCCAAGGTCCAGCACCCGGTCGCCTAGCCGCAGATGGGCGCGCAGCAAGGCCCGCTCATGCCCCTCGTAGCCGCCATCCTGCAGCCGGCCCCGCAGCCGCGGAACCAGCGCCGATGCGGGCACCTCGATCAGCGCGCCGTCGATGGTGAAACGCTCGGATTCCGGGTGCGGCACGGGGCTCTCCTTGCGGGCGGGGCTGCGGACTGATAGCAAGCCGACCTGCCATTCGCCACCCTGCCCCTTGCCGCGGAGGATCTGCATTGAGCGCGCCCATCCACATCGTCGGTGCCGGTCTGGCCGGATCCGAGGCCGCTTGGCAGGCGGCTCAGGCCGGGGTGCCGGTCGTGCTGCACGAGATGCGCCCGGCTGTCGGCACCTTCGCCCACCGCACCGGCGACTGCGCCGAGATGGTCTGCTCGAACAGCTTCCGCTCGGACGACGACGTGATGAACGCGGTCGGGCAGTTGCACTGGGAGATGCGGGCGGCGGGCGGCCTCATCATGGCGATGGCCGACCGGCACAAGCTGCCCGCCGGCGGGGCACTGGCCGTGGACCGCGACGCCTTCTCGGCATCCGTGACCGAGGCGCTGACCGCGCATCCGCTGGTGACGATCCAGCCCGGCGAAATCAACGAACTGCCCGAAGGCGGCAACTGGATCATCGCGACCGGCCCGCTCACCTCGGACGCGCTGGCCGCCGCGATCCGGGCCGAGACGGGCACCGAGGCGCTGGCCTTCTTCGACGCCATCGCCCCGATCGTCCACGCCGAGACGATCGACATGGACATCGCCTGGCGGCAGTCGCGCTACGACAAGGGCGAGACCGAGGAAGAACGCACCGCCTACATAAATTGTCCAATGACGCGCGCGGATTACGACAGATTCATCGACGCGCTGCTGGCCGCCGACAAGACCGAGTTTCGCGAAGGCGAGTCAGCGGGTTATTTCGACGGCTGCCTGCCCATCGAGGTGATGGCCGAGCGCGGCCGCGACACCCTGCGCCACGGTCCGATGAAGCCCGTGGGGCTGACCAACGCCCACAACCCCGCTGAAAAACCTTATGCCGTGGTTCAACTTCGCCGTGATAATGCCTTGGGAACTCTCTATAACATCGTTGGCTTCCAGACCAAGATGAAATACGGTGCGCAGACCGAGGTGTTCCGGCGCATCCCCGGCCTTCAGAACGCCTCCTTCGCGCGGCTCGGCGGCATCCACCGCAACAGCTTCCTCAACTCGCCCACACTGCTCGACGACCGCATGCGGCTGCGCAGCCGCCCGCATCTGCGCTTTGCGGGTCAGGTGACGGGGGTCGAAGGCTATGTCGAAAGCGCCGCCATGGGCCTGCTCGCCGGCCGGATGGCCGCCGCGCAGGCGCAGGGGCGCGACCTGCCGCCGCCCGCCGGGACCACCGCCACCGGGGCGCTGGTCCACCACATCACCGGCGGCGCGGACGCGAAGACGTTCCAGCCGATGAACGTGAATTTCGGCCTGTTTCCCCCGGTCGAGGCGAAAGGCGGCCGCCGCGGCCGCGCCGCGCGCTATCCGGCCTACACCGAACGCGCCAAGCAGGATTTCAACGCGTGGCTGGCGCAGGCATAAGGCGCACCCGCTTCGCGCCCTCTCCCACCGGGCCGTTGCATCTTGGCCATGCTTTCGCGGCAATGACCGCCGCCAAGCTCGCCGATCCCGGCGAGTTCCTGCTGCGGATCGAAGATATCGACCGCTCACGCTCCCGCCCCGAATGGGAGCAGGCGATCTACGACGACCTGCGCTGGCTGGGGCTCGACTGGCGCGAGCCGATCATGCGCCAGTCTGACCGCCTGCCGGCCTACGCCGCTGCCCGGGACAGGCTGACCGCGCTCGGCGTCACCTATCCCTGCCGCTGCCGCCGCGCCGACATCCGCGCCGCGCTTTCCGCCCCGCAGGAAGGCGCACCGCTCATCGGCCCGGACGGTCCCGTCTATCCCGGAACCTGCCGCCATCGCGCGATGACCGATGCCGGGCCAGAGGACGCGATCCGCCTGAACGCCGCGCGAGCCTTCGACGTGCTCGGCATTACGGAGATCGGCTTCTTGGACGAAGCCGTGCCGGGGCGGCATGTTCTGTCGCGGGACGAGTTTCTGGCCCAGGTCGGCGACATCGTCCTGTCACGCCGCGACATGGGCACATCCTACCATCTGGCCGTCGTGATGGATGATGGCGCGCAGCAAGTCACGGTCGTCTCGCGTGGAAAAGACCTTTTCGAATCAACCTACATCCACGCACTTCTTCAGAACCTGCTGGAGCTTCCACTGCCCCTCTACCACCATCATCGCCTGATCCGCGACGAGAACGGCAAGCGCCTCGCCAAGCGCGACGACGCCCGTGCGCTGAGCCTCTATCGCGAGCAGGGCGTGTCCCCTCAGGAAATCCGTCAGCTGCTGGAGGTCTGAGGCGCCATGATCTCGATCTCGGCGCCCTCACGCACTGCCGTATAGAAACAGCTGCGCCGGTTGGTGTGGCAGGCGGGGCCAGTCTGATCGACCAGCAGCAGCAGGCAGTCGCGGTCGCAATCGACGCGCAGCTCCACCAGCCGCTGAACATGCCCCGAACTCTCGCCCTTGGTCCAGAACGATTTGCGCGAGCGTGACCAGTAGGTTACGCGACCTTCATCAAGCGTCCTGCGAACAGCATCCGCATTCATCCACGCCATCATCAGCACCTCGCCGGTCCGGTGATCCTGCGCAATCGCCGGAATCAGGCCGTTGGCGTCGAAGGTCAGGTTGGCGGGATCGAACATCGGGTTTCCTTTGCCGGGCATCGTTCCTATCTAGGCCGGATCACAGCCCGGTGGAAAGCGATGCCCGACGACGATCTCATGCAGCTCTATTCGCGCCGCATCCTTGCCCTCGCCTCCGACATCCCGCATCTGGGCCGGCTTCCGGCCCCGCAGGGCAGCGCCTCGCGCCGTTCGCCGCAATGCGGATCGACGGTCTCGGCCGAGGTGGTGATGGACGGAGGCCGCGTCGGCGATTTCGCGCAGGAGGTGCGGGCCTGCGCGCTGGGGCAGGCCTCGGCCGCCGTTCTCGGGCAGGTCATCCTGGGCCGCACCGAGGCCGAGCTGCAATCCGCCCGCGACGCGCTGGCGGCGATGCTGAAGGACGGCGGCCCCGCCCCTTCGGCGCCGTTCGACGGGCTGGAGACGCTGGCCCCGGCACAGGAGTTTCCCAACCGTCACGCCTCGATCCTGCTGGCATGGGATGCCGTCCTGGGCGCCATCGCGGCGGCACGGGCGCGCTGACAATCCAGTGAAAAAGGCCGGCCAATGAAAAAGGCCGGTCCACGAAGGACCGGCCAGTTGCGCGTGACCAGCCGGGGGACGGCGGCGGCTGCGCGGCAGGCGGCGCACGCAGCACTCGGGTCAGCGGGGCAGAAGAAAGCTCAGGCCGCGAGCAGCGCGGGCAGCCACAGCACGACGATGGTGGTTACCGAGATCGCGGCGACTGAGAGGATGTCTGACAGGGCTTCGTTGAACATGGCGACCTCTTGCGGTTGGTTGCCCCTTTGTTCCCACAAATCCGCGCGGCTGTAAAGAACATTTTAAGAACTTTGTGTCAGCCCGCCGCCATCAGGCGAATCGCCTTGTCCTGCTCCATGAACCACAACAGGGCGCGGATCGCCCGTCCGCGCGGCGAGGCAAGCTGCGGGTCGGATTCCAGCAGTGCCCGCGCATCGCTGCGGGCCAGCGCCAGCAGCGCCGGCTGACGTTCCAGATCGGCGATGCGGAACCGTGGCAGGCCGGACTGCGCGGTGCCCAACACGTCTCCCGCACCGCGCATCTGCAGATCCTCCTCGGCGATGCGGAACCCGTCCTCGGTCTCGCGTAGGATCTGAAGGCGCCGCCGTCCCGACTCGCCCAGCGGCTCCTGATACAGCAGCACGCAGGTGGACTGCCCCGGCCCGCGCCCGACCCGGCCGCGCAACTGGTGAAGCTGCGCGAGCCCAAAGCTTTCGGCCCGCTCGATCACCATGATCGTCGCCTCGGACACATCGACGCCGACCTCGATCACCGTCGTCGCCACGAGCAGTTGCGCCCGGCCTGCGGCGAAATCAGCCATCGCGGCGTCCCGCGCCTCGGCCGGCATCTGCCCATGGACCAGCCGGACGGCGTCCCCGAACGCGGCCCGGAGCTTCACGAAGCGATCCTCGGCCGCGGTCAGGTCCACGGTCTCGCTTTCCTCGACCAGCGGACAGACCCAATAGGCTCGCGCACCCGTCGAAAGCGCCGCATGCAGACGCGCGGTGACGTCGGTCAGCCGCTGGTCGGACAGCACGATGGTCGTGATCGGCTGCCGTCCGGGTGGCTTTTCGTCCAGCACCGACAGGTCCATGTCGCCATACTGCGCCAGCGCGAGGCTGCGCGGGATCGGCGTCGCGGTCATCACCAGCATATCGGGCGGGGCAACGCGGCCCTTGGCGGCGAGTTCCAGCCGCTGCGCCACGCCGAAGCGGTGCTGTTCGTCGATCACTGCCAGCCGCAGGTCGTGAAACTCGACCTCCTTCTGGAAAACGGCGTGGGTGCCGACGAGAATGTCGATGCGGCCCTCCGCCAGATCGCGCAGGATTTCCGCCCGGTCCTCGCCCTTGTCGCGGCCGGTCAGCACCGCAAGCCGGACGCCCGCCGCTTGCGCCAGTGGCGACAGCGCGGCGAAATGCTGGCGGGCGAGGATCTCGGTCGGGGCCATCAGCACGCCCTGCCCGCCCGCCTCGACCGCGATCAGCAGCGACAGCAGCGCGACCAGCGTCTTGCCGGCGCCGACATCGCCCTGCAGCAGCCGGTTCATCCGCTGCGGCGCGGCCATGTCGGCGGCGACCTCCCCGACTGCGCGTTGCTGCGCGCCGGTCGGTGGCCAAGGCAGCGAGTGAAGCACCCGCGAGCGTAGGCCGCCATCGCCGGCGCTGGCCCGCCCCGCCCCGCGCCGCCGGTCGCGGCGGATCAGGGCGAGCGTCATCTGGTGGGCGAGAAGTTCGTCATAGGCGAGCCGGGCGCGTGCCGGCGCGTCCGCCGACAGATCGTCCATCGACGCCGGCGCATGGGCCGCGGCCAGGGCCTCGCCCCAGCCCGGCCAGGCCTTGGAGCGCAGAAGTCCGGCGTCGATCCACTCCTCCAGCACCGGCACCCGCTCCAGCGCGGCGGCATTCGCGCGGGCCATGACCTTCTGCGTCAGGCTGCCCGCGAGCGGATAGACCGGCTCGAACGCGGGTGGGGGCGGGTCGGTAACGCGCAGGATGTGGTCGGGGTGGACCATCTGGGCGAGGCCGTCGAACAGCTCGACCTTGCCCGAAAGAACCCGCGTCTGGCCTGTCGGCAGCTGACCCTCGATCCACTCCCGCTTGGCGTTGAAGAACACCACCGTCAGATCACCGCTGCCGTCCGAGCAGACGACGCGCCACGGGCGCCCCCGCGTCGCGGGCGGGTGATGGCGGCCCACGGTGACGGTGACGGTCGCGACCTCCGGCGGGCACAGATCGGCGAGCCGGGCCACGCTGCGGCGCACGACACCTGCATGGGGCAGCGTCAGCAGCAGGTCGCGTGGGCGCGTCACGCCCAGCGATTGCAGCGACTCGGCGGCTTTCGGGCCGATACCGGGCAGGGTCTCGGCGCCCGCGAACAGCGGGAAAAGCTGCGGCGGGCGGCCCTTGGGCGGCTCGGCCGGCTTCAGCCCTGCGCGATCGTCAGCCATTCGTCTTCGTCGATGACGCGCACGCCAAGCTCGGCCGCCTTCTTCGCCTTGGACCCCGCGCCCGGCCCGGCGACGACCAGATCGGTGCGGGCGGAGACGGAGCCCGCGACCTTCGCGCCCATCGCTTCGGCGCGCACCTTCGCCTCGGCGCGGGTCATCTTTTCCAGCGTGCCGGTGAAGACGACGGTCAGCCCGGCGATCGGGCTGCCTTCGGTTTTCGGCGCCTCGACAGGAACGATATCAGTGAGTTGCGCCACCAGCCGGTCGATGGCCGCGCGCTCGGTCTCCTGTGCGAATGAAGTCGTGAGCGAGCGGGCCATGACGCTGCCGACGCCTTCGATGGCGGTCAGATCGCGCCACGCATCCGTGTCCTCGTCATGCGCCGCATCGACGGCGGCCACGAAGGAATGCCAGTCGTGGAAGCGGCGGGCCAGCAGCCGGGCGGCCTGTTCACCGACATGGCGGATGCCGAGGGCGAAGATCAGCCGGTCGAGCGGGATCACCCGCCGCGCCTCGATCCCCGCGAGCAGGGCGGTCACGGATTTCTCGCCATAGCCGGGGGTCGAGAGCAGGTCGGCCCGGCGCTCCGCCAGCGCGAAGATGTCCGCGGGCTCGGCGATCCAGCCGGCGTTGTAGAACGCCTCGACCTGGCGGCTGCCCAGCCCCTCGATGTCGAAGGCGGCGCGCGAGACGAAATGGCGCAGCTTCTCGATGGCCTGCGCCGGGCAGGCCAGCCCGCCTGTGCAGCGGCGCACCGCGTCGCCCGGCTCGCGCAGCGCCTCGGACCCGCAGGCGGGGCAGGTCTCGGGAAAGGCGTAGGGGGCCGAGCCCTCCGGCCGGCGGTCCAGATCGACCGCGTCGAGCTTGGGGATGACGTCGCCGGCGCGGAAGACGCGGACCCAGTCGCCCTCGCGGATGTCCACGCCGCCGCGAATCTCGGCTCCGTCGGCCGCGCGGCCGGCGATGTAGTCTTCATTGTGCAGCGTTGCGTTGGAGACGACGACGCCGCCGACCGTCACCGGGTCGAGCCGCGCCACCGGGGACAGCGCGCCGGTCCGGCCGACCTGGATCTCGATCCGGTCGAGCCGGGTCCAGGCAGTCTGCGCGGGGAACTTGTGCGCCAAGGCCCAGCGGGGCGTGGTCGAGCGATAGCCCAGCCGCGTCTGCAGGCCGAGATCGTCCAGCTTGTAGACCACCCCGTCGATGTCATAGCCGAGCGTGGCGCGGCGCTGCTCGATCTCGGCCCAGGCGGCCAGCAGATCGCCCACTGAATGGCAGAGGCGCATCAGCGGATTGGTGGAAAAGCCGAATTCCGCCAGCCGCGCGACCGCGCCCGACTGCGTGGGCGCGAGCGGCTGCGACAGCGCCCCCCAGCCATAGGCGAAGAAATGCAGTGGCCTGCGGGCGGTGACGGTGGGGTCGAGTTGGCGCAGCGCGCCGCCCGCCGCGTTGCGGGGATTGGCGAAGACCCGCCCCTCGCCCCCTTCGTTCAGCGCGGCGAAATCGGCGTGGGTCATGTAGACCTCGCCCCGCACCTCCACCAGATCGGGAACGTGTGGTCCACGCAGGCGGTGCGGCAGGTCGCGGATGTGCAGGGCGTTGGCGGTGACGTCCTCTCCGGTGGTGCCGTCGCCGCGGGTGGCGGCCTGCACCAGCCGCCCCACTTCGTAGCGGATCGACAGCGACAGCCCGTCGATCTTCGGCTCGGCCGTGAAGGCCAGCGGGGCATCGGCGGAGAGGTTCAGGAACGAGCGGATGCGGGCGACGAAATCGGCGACGTCCTGCTCCGAGAACGCGTTCTCGAGCGACATCATGCGGACGGCGTGCGTGACCTTGCCGAAGGCCTCGGACGGCGCCGCGCCCACCTTGCTGGTGGGCGAGTCAGGTGCCGCGAGATGCGGGTGCTCTGCCTCGAGCGCGGCGAGTTCCTGCTTCAGCGCGTCATAGGTCGCGTCGCCCATCGTGGGCGCGTCGGCGCGGTAGTAGTCGGCGTTGGCCTGCTCGATCGTGGCGGCAAGTCCGGCCATGCGCGCCCGAAGGCCCGCCGCGCGGTCCGGCGCATCGCCATCTGTTGCGGGAACCTTCGGTCGAATCGCCCCATCATCCGGCGCAATCGTTTCGCCCGCCTTGCCGCGCCCTCTGGCTGCCACCCGTTCGCCCCGTCCATTGCCGGCAGAAAGGCGACGCAACCCCGCGCCGCCCTGCCCATCCTCATCCCTGATACCGACGCGGATGGAGGCTTGTCCATCATCCGGGCAACAGCGGCCGGCTCAGGCCCGCAGCGCCACCGGCTCCGCCGCCTCCTGAGGATCGCGCAGGACATAGCCCCGGCCCCACACGGTCTCGATATGACTCTCGCCGCCCATCGCCTCGGACAGCTTCTTGCGGAGCTTGCAGATGAACACGTCGATGATCTTCAACTCGGGCTCGTCCATGCCTCCATAGAGGTGATTGAGGAACATCTCCTTGGTCAGCGTGGTGCCCTTGCGCAGGCTGAGCAGTTCGAGAATCTGGTATTCCTTGCCGGTCAGGTTGACCGAGCGCCCCTCGACCTCGACCGAGCGGGCGTCGAGGTTCACCACCATCCGGCCGGTGCGGATCACGGATTGGCTGTGGCCCTTGGACCGGCGGATGATCGCCTGGATGCGGGCGACCAACTCGTCGCGGTGGAACGGCTTGGTCATGTAGTCGTCGGCGCCGAACCCGAAGCTCTTGAGCTTGCTTTCCGTGTCGTCCGAGCCGGTCAGGATCAGCACCGGCGTATCAACGCGCGACAGGCGGATCTGGCGCAGCACCTCCATCCCGTTCATGTCGGGCAGGTCGAGATCCAGCAGGATCAGGTCGTAGTCGTAGAGCTTCGCCAGATCGACGCATTCCTCGCCCAGATCGGTGCGATAGACGTTGAAGCTGGCATGGGTCAGCATCAGTTCGATGCTGCGCGCGGTTGCCGGATCATCCTCGACGAGCAGGATTCGCATGACATGTCCCTTTTGCCTTTTCCCGCATCCGTTGTGCAGACAAAAGGTTAATTTCCGGTTAGCGCGAGTGATCCCCGGCTGTAAAGCCGGACGATGACGGGCGGTAACGCTGCAGGCTCGTCACTTTCAGCGCGTCGATCCCCGGCCCCTCCACCGCCTTCATCCAGCCGTCCAGTTCCTCGCCGGTCAGGCCGTAGCGTTCCAGCGCGTCTTCCCGCGCAAGCAGGCCGTGCTGGATTGCCCGCACGACGGTCGCCTTGCGCCGCGCCACCCAGCGCGTATTGGCGTCGGGCAGGTCGGCCAAGGTCAGGATGCTGCCATCGGGCAGCACGGCGGTGCGCCGGCCGGGTGTCTTGCGCAGATACATGATGGACCTCGAACTGTTCGGGCCAGATTGCACGGGCGCGCTTAAGCCCGGGTGAACGCGGAAGCCCCTCATGGGTTGAGTTTCCGGCACATTTTCCTATATTTTTCCTCAATTCCGGCGCCTGCCTGCCGCGCCGCTTCAAGGACACCCGCCATGACCGCCATCACGCCTATTCCGGGCAACGACACCGCGCTGAATTCGTTGGGCTTTCCCAAGCCTCCGGCCCAGACGCGCGTGGTCGTCGCCATGTCGGGCGGCGTGGACAGCTCGGTGGTGGCCGCCATGCTGGCCGACGAAGGCTACGATGTCGTCGGCGTCACGCTGCAGCTTTACGACCACGGCGCGGCGCTGGCGAAGAAGGGCGCGTGCTGTGCCGGGCAGGACATCCACGACGCCCGCCGCGTCGCCGAACGAATCGGCTTTCCGCATTACGTGCTGGACTACGAGAACAAGTTCCGCGAATCGGTGATCGAGGAATTTGCCGACGCCTATCTCGCCGGCGCGACGCCCGTTCCCTGCATCCGCTGCAATGAGCGGGTGAAGTTCCGCGATCTGCTGGAGACCGCCCGCGAACTGGACGCCGACTGCATGGCCACCGGCCACTACATCCAGCGCCGCGCGGGCGAGAGCGGGGCCGAACTGCACATGGCCGCCGATTCGATGCGTGACCAGAGCTATTTCCTGTTTTCGACCACGCGCGAGCAGCTGGAATTCCTGCGCTTTCCGCTGGGCGGGCTGGCCAGCAAGGCCGAAACGCGGGCGCTGGCCGCGCGCTATGACCTCGCCATCGCGGACAAGCCGGACAGCCAGGACATCTGCTTCGTGCCGAATGGCGACTACGCCAGCGTGATCGAGAAGCTGCGTCCGGGTGCGGCCGATCCCGGCGAGATCGTGGACATGGACGGCAACGTGCTGGGGCAGCATCGCGGCGTCATCCACTACACCATCGGCCAGCGGCGCGGGCTCGCCATCGGCGGTCTCGGCGCACCGCTCTATGTCGTGAAGCTGGACCCCGAGACGCGCCGCGTCATCGTCGGCCCGCGCGAGGCGCTGGCGACGACCATTATCCGCGTGGGCGAGGTCAACTGGATCGGCGAGGGCGACTTCACCGCAGAGCCAGAGCGCGAGATTCAGGTCCGCATCCGCTCGACCCGCCCGCCCCGCGCGGCGATCCTGCGCCCCACCGGCCCGGCCAGGGCCGAGGTCGAACTGATCGAGGCCGAAGAGGGCGTCAGCCCCGGCCAGGCCTGCGTTTTCTACGAAACCGGCGGCTCGCGCGTTCTGGGCGGCGGCTGGATCACCGGCAAGGGAGCCCGTAAATGACCGACCTCACGACCATCGACCTGACCCGCAACGACGGCTCGGCCGCAAGCCTGGGCGATTGGAACGGGCAGGTCCGGCTGATCGTCAACGTGGCGTCGAAATGCGGGCTGACGCCGCAATACGAGGCGCTGGAGGCGCTTTACCGCCAGCACAAGGATCGCGGCCTCGTGGTGCTGGGCTTTCCCTCAAACGACTTCAAGGGGCAGGAGCCGGGCACCGACGCCGAAATCGCGGATTTCTGCAGCACGAATTACGACGTGACCTTCCCGATTTTCGCCAAGGCGCCCGTGTCCGGGGCCGGAAAGCAGCCGCTTTACGCCGCGCTGACCGAGGCGCAGCCCGAGCGGCAGGGCGACGGTTCCATGCAGGAACGGCTCGGCAAGCACGGGATCGAGACGAACGCGGCGCCCGAAGTGGTCTGGAACTTCGAGAAGTTCCTGATCGACCGCGACGGCGAGGTCATCGCCCGTTTCGCGCCCGACATCGCCCCTGACGATCCGCGCCTGACGCAGGCGGTCGAATCCGCGCTGGATCGCGCCTGAGCCCTACCCCTCGGCAGCTGCTGCGGCGGCGTGGCCGCGCAGCCGCTCGACCATTGAGCGCAGGCCGTTCGAGCGCTGCGCCGACAGATGTTCCTGCAGGTTCAGCCGCGCAAGCTCGGCGGTGGCGTCCACCTGCGCCGCCGCCTCCACCGGCAGCCCGGCGTAAAGCTGGTGCAGCACGGCGATCAGCCCGCGCACGATCAGCGCGTCGCTGTCGCCCTGAAAATCGAAGCGTCCGTCCCTGACCTGCGGCTGGATCCACACCTGGCTCGCGCAGCCCTCGACCTTGGTCGCCGGCACCTTCAGCGCCGGGTCCATCGGCGGCATCGCCTTGCCCAGTTCGATGACGTGGCGATAGCGATCCTCCCAGTCGTCGAGAAAGGCGAAATCGTCGGCGAGAGCTTCGAAAGCGGGCGTGGCCATGGGCGTTCCTTTGCATCTTGGGCCAGAGACTTAATCATCCCGGCGGCAATGGTCAAAGCGCCCCCTTTCGGGATGCGGCCCGATCGCCTATCACCGCAGGCAACGATGTTCCGAGGGCCGACATGATGACCGATCCCAGCCGCCGCCTTCCGATCCCGCGCGCCCGCACGCTGCTGACGCTGGCTTGCGCCGCCGCCCTGCTGGCCGGATGCGGTCGCGGCGACAGCAGCTGGAACCCGCTGCGCTGGGGCAGCGGTCAGCGCAGCGCCCCGAGCACGCTGGACCCCGCCGGCGGCTATGTCCGCGACGAAGCCCGGCCGCCGGTCGCGCAGGTGCTTTCCGCGCGGTGGGAGCCGCTCGTCGAAGGCCGCCTGCTGGTCGTCGAGGGGATTGCGCCGACGAAGGGCTGGTGGAACGCGGAACTGGTCAGCAATACCCAGCAGCCGACCGGAAAGATGCTGCCCGACCCAGATGGGGTGCTGCGACTGCGGCTGCTGGCCGTCCCGCCGCGGCCCGGATCGCCCGACGCAATCCGGGCGGCCCAGCCGGTCGCGGACACGATCACCGCGGCGCTGACGCTCAGCACGGCCGAGTTGCGCCGCATCGACGCGGTCGAGATCACCGGGGCGGCGAACGCCATCGCCCTTCGGCGATAGCGCCAGTCTGATCGCGCCGGATCAGCGCATCTGGCGCAGATAGGTCCAGGTCGGCACGCGGGCACCCCGCGCCACCGACCAGCTTTCGGCGTCGCCCAGATACTCGAACCCGCAATTGGTCAGCACCTTGGCCGAGCCGGGATTGTCCTGGAACGCCTCGGCGAACAGGGTGCGGGCGTTGTGCGGATTGGCCGCGACCAGCGCCTGCACCGCCTCGGTCGCGAAGCCGGTATTCCAGAAGCCGGCGCCGATCCAGAAGCCCAGCTCCGACTGCTCATCCTCCAGCCGGGTCAGCGAGACGACGCCCAAAAGCTCGCACTGGTCGGAGCCGGTGGCGTCGATAGCCCAGACATCCTCGACGCGGTCGGCCGAGATCGCGCGTTCCACATAGCCCTGCGCCGCGCCGGGGGGCAGAGGGTGGGGAATGGCGCGCGTCCCCTCGGCCAGGCGCCGGTCCGAGGTGTAATGCTGGATCAGCCCGGCATCCGACGCGCGCAGCGGTCGCAGCGTGAAGCGGCCGGCGGCGATGGTCGGCTGGTCGAGATTCGCCTCGGGAGTGGCGTTGAGCGGGGCCGCGTGGCGGGCCAGCGCGAGATCGGACATCTTGGATCCTTGGATGAACGGTCGGATTGGAGCATGCCGCGCGGGAAGACATGCAAAGGGGGACCGGCGGTCCGCCGATCCCCCTTGCCTCGATTCGTCAGGCGCGGATTACTCGGCGGCCTCGGCCTGGGGCAGCACCGAGATGAAGGTGCGGCCTTTCAGGCCCTTCTTGAAGGTCACGCGGCCTTCGGACAGGGCGAACAGCGTGTGGTCGCGGCCCATCCCGACGTTCTCGCCCGGCCACCACTGGGTGCCGCGCTGACGCACGATGATGTTGCCGGCGACAGCTGCCTGGCCGCCGAACAGCTTGACGCCAAGGCGGCGGCCGGCGGAGTCGCGGCCGTTACGGGACGAGCCGCCTGCTTTCTTGTGTGCCATGGATCAGGCCTCCTGAACTTCGGTGGTGGCGGCTTGGTGCTGCGCGATGCGGGCGCGGCGGGCCCCCTGCGCGAGCTTGACATCCGACGAATCGGCGCCGGTTTCCAGCAGGTCGGTGACGCGCAGCAGCGTCAGTTGCTGGCGATGGCCGCGGGTCCGCTGCGACGAATGCTTGCGGCGGCGCTTGTGGAAGGTGATGACCTTGTCGGCCTTGATGGTGTCGATGACCTCGGCCACCACGCCGGCGCCGGAAACCAGCGGCGCGCCGATGGTGCTGCCGATCATCAGGATCTCGTTGAACTGGATCTTGTCGCCGGCTTCGGCGTCAAGCTTCTCGACGCGCAGCACATCACCGGCCTGAACCCGGTACTGCTTGCCGCCCGTCTTGAGGACTGCGAACATCGTGTCTTCTTTCGTCTGTCGCGCCCTGCGGCCCCCGGTCGAACCGGATGTTCCGGGCAAACGCCCGCCTTCGGACAGCGCACCCCTTGCGCGGGATGGTGTTGAAATGAACGTAAGGCCAAGGACATCGCCCCCGGCCTGACCCGCCGTATATGGCGGAACGGCCGGCCCAAGTCAACGGCGAAGGCGTGCTCAGCCCTCGTCCCGCTCGGCCAGGGCGAGCCACTCCTCCTCGGCCGAGGCCAGCGCCTGCTGACGCTCGGCCAGCGCCTCGCTGGCCTTGGCGAAGCGCTGCGGGGCCGAGGCGTAAAGCTCGGGGTTGGCAAGAAACTCGTTCAGCCTGGCGATCTCCGCCTCCAGCCGGGCGATCTCGGCGGGGAGGTTCTCAAGCCGGTGCCGCTCGGTGAAGCTGAGCTTCGAGGGCCGCGTTCTGGGTGCCGGGCTTTCAGAGGCAGGCTTCACGGGCGCGGCCTTTTCGGGCACGGCCTCGGCCGCCGCTTCCCCCCGCTGCGCGAGATAGTCGCTCCACCCGCCGGCATAGATCACCGCGCGGCCGTCGCCTTCCATCGCGACCGTGGTATCCGCCACGCGGTCGATGAAGTCGCGGTCGTGGCTGACCAGCAGCACCGTGCCGTCATAGTCGCCGAGGATGTCCTGCAGCAGGTCCAGCGTCTCGATGTCCAGATCGTTCGTCGGCTCGTCCAGCACCAGCAGGTTCGAGGGCCGCGCCATGATCCGCGCCAGCAGCAGCCGCGCCTTCTCGCCGCCCGAAAGGCTGCCGACCGGCGCCCGCATCTGCGCGTCGTCGAACAGGAAGTCCTTGAGGTAGCCGACGACATGCCGGGGCTGACCGCGCACCATGACCTGATCGGCGCGGCCGCTGACCCGCATCTCGGGATCGCCGGTCATCGCCTCCCACAGCGACACCTCGCCGTCGATGGCAGAGCGGGCCTGATCGAAGACGGCGATCTCCAGATTGGTGCCGTGGGCCACGCTGCCGGTGTCGGGCGGGATTTCCCCCGTCAGCATCTTGATCAGCGTCGTCTTGCCGGCGCCGTTCGGGCCGACGAAGGCGATCCGGTCGCCGCGCGCCACCCGCAGGTCGAAGGGCCGCAGGATGACCCGCTCGCCGAACGACTTGGAGATCCCCTTCGCCTCGATCACCCGCTTGCCCGACTGGGTGCCCACGTCCAGCGCCATCGCCGCCGTGCCCTGCCGGCGGATCTGGGACGCCCGCTCCTGCCGCAGCGCGGCGAGCGCCCGCACCCGGCCCTGGTTGCGCTTGCGCCGGGCGCTGATCCCCTCGACCGCCCAGCGGGCCTCGGCCTTGATCTTGCGGTCGAGCTTGTGCCGCGCCTCGTCCTCGGCCGCCCAGGTCGCCTCGCGCCAGTCCTCGAACGCCGCGAAGCCCTTTTCCTGCCGCCGCACCTCGCCCCGGTCGATCCACAGCGTGGCGCGGGTCAGGTTGCGCAGGAAGGCGCGGTCGTGGCTGATGAGAACGAAGGCGGCGCGGGTGTCCGCAAGCTGGCGTTCCAGCCAGCCGATCGCCTCGATATCCAGATGGTTGGTCGGCTCGTCGAGCAGCATCAGCTCGGGCGCCTGCGCCAGCAGCCGCGCCAGCGCCGACCGCCGCCGCTCCCCGCCCGAAGCCGTGGCGACGGGGCGGTCGGGATCGAACTTCAGTCCTTCGGCGGCCATCTCGACCCGGTATTCCTCGCCCGGCTGAAGCCCGGCGGCCGCGAACTCGCCCAGGGTGGCGAAGCCCGAAAGGTCAGGATCCTGCTCCATATAGCCGACATGGATGCCGGCGGGCGTCACCACCTCGCCCCGGTCCGGCTCGGCCAGTCCGGCCATGACCTTCATCAGCGTGGATTTTCCCGAGCCGTTGCGCCCGACCAGCGCGACGCGGTCGCCCTGCTGGACAGTCAGCGACAGCCCGTCGAACACGGGATTGCCGCCGAAGGTCAGAAACACATCGGTGAGTTGAAGAAGCGGAGCGCGTGCCATGCCGCGCCCTACCCCGCCCCCGCCCGCCCGTCAACGCGTGCGGCATCCCGGCGCTGACCCCCGCAGACCGCATCCGCGAGCATCACCCGGCCCCGTCCGGCCGCCTTGGCCGCGTAGAGCGCGCGGTCCGCGTCGTCCAGCATCCGTTCAAGATCGGCCGCGCCGTAGCCGGTGGATACCGCCACGCCGAGGCTTGCCGAGATCCTGCAGGCGCAGCCCTCCAGCATCACCGGCTGCTCGATTCGCTCGACGATCCGGCGGCCGAGGCACAGGAGCCGGTCGGGCTCGACCAGTCCGGGCAGGATCAGCAGGAACTCGTCGCCGCCCATCCGCGCCACGGTGTCCCCGGCGCGGGTGATGTTGCGCAGCTTGAGCGCCGTCGCCCGCAGCATGTCGTCGCCCGCCGCGTGCCCGTGCCGGTCGTTGATGTCCTTGAAGAGATCAAGGTCCAGCTGGACCGCCGCGAAGGGCACCCCCGGCCCGTCATCGACGGGAAACGCCAGCCGCGCGGCCCGGTCCAGCGCCACCTGCGCGCCGCGCCGGTTGCGCACGCCGGTCAGCGGATCGGTGAACGCCTCGACCTCGGCCGCCTGCCGCGCCTCCTCCAGCCGCAGGTTCGAGCGGGAAAGCTCGGCCAGCATGGCGCCGTTCCCCTCGTGCAGGAACAGCATCTCCATGGCGAGCTCGGCGGCCGCGAAATCCCGGTCGGTCAGGGCGAACTCCCTGACTGCATCCGCCAGCCCGATGCCGAATCCGAGATTGAGCAGCATGGCCCCATCCGGCAGCCTCAGAACGTCGCCGCGAAGGGTAAAGTTCGGGCGGGATCGCAGCCGCAGGAAGATGCGCCCCCCGGCCGGCAGATCCCCTGCTTGACCGGCGCGCGCGGGACGGAGTTCCTCGAACGCTTCCGCGAAGCTTCGGGCCGGGCCGATCAGCTTGCGCATCGTGGCGCCGACCCGGACCAGCCCGCCCGCCGGGTCCAGCAGCGCCGCCATCGTCAGGATACGGCAGAGATCGGCGGCCGGAACGCTTGCTGCCGTGCGGACCGAAGCCGGCGTCGGAATTTCCGCGGACGCGGTCATACCATGTCCCCTTCCGCCTCTTGCGCTGCAACCAGGGCAAAGCTGCGGCCTTCGGCAAATTCCCGTTCCGGCACCTCCACCGTGATCGTCCACCCGCGCCGCGAGATCAGCGCGAGCGCGCCGAAATCATCCGCCATCTGCCGCAGCAGCCCGGCCAGCACGCAGGTCCACAGCCAGTGTCCGTCCAGAACGCGCACCCGGAAGCGCTCGGGCCCTTCGTCGATGACACGCAAGGCCGGCAAACCGAGACCCGGCACCACCATCTCGGCCCGGCCCGGAAGCTGGTCGATCGAGGCCAGGAACTCGGCATAGTCGCGCCCGCCGAAGCGCAGCAGCCTGCGGATGGATTCGCACTGCGCCAGCCAGCCGCCGGCATCCTCCGCCAGATCGACCAGCCGCACGCCGATCCGCGCGGCCGCACGCGTCGCCAGCTGGCCGGTCATGGCCTCCGGCTGGGTGCGCCAGGAATGGAATCCGCGCGGATCGGCGGCGCAGTCGCCCGCCACCTCGCGCCACAGCGCCTCGCCATAGCGCGCCCGCAGGAATTCCTCGATGAAGCGATTGATGAGGCCGTGCATGACTCGTCTCCTTGCGGAGCTGTCTGGCACCAAAACCTGAAGAAACGGTCAACGCCGTCCGAAATCGACCGCGCCGGCTTCGAGCGCGGCGCGCGCATGGGCGATCCGCTCGGGCCGCATCCCGGCGGCCCCGGCAAAGGCCAGCAGGCGGTCGTCGCTCTCGCACATGAAATCCAGCAGCGCCGCCGCGAAATCGGGCCGGCTGGCCGCATCCCGCAGGTCCTGCGGCCGCAGCCCGCTGGTCGCGAGCAGGGCCGCGAGAAGCTCCGGGTCTTCCGCCAGATGCAGGATCGCCGCGTCCGCGAGGGTGGAGATTTCGGCTGTGGTGACCATGCGGCTCCCGGAAACGGTTTGTTAAGCTTTGCCGGTCAGAATGAAAGCGTCGGACGTCGAAGTAAAGGAAAGCGCATGGGCGATTGCATCCTCATTCTGGATGGGGCGGCCACGAACCGGATCACCATGAAGGTGCGGCTGGCCAGTGCCTGCCACGAGGTGGTGACGGCGCGCACGCTCGACGACGCGCTGACGGCGCTGCGCCGCATCACGCCGCAGATGATTCTGGTGGGCGGCGCGGCGGGCGACATGTCGGTGGTGCTCTGCTGTGCGCGGCTGGCGGCGGAGACGCTGGGCGAGGTGCCGATCATCGCCATCACCGATCCGCAGGACCGGGTGCGCGCGCTGCGGGCGGGCGCTGCGGCGGCCCTGGACCGCCCCGTGGATGAGCCGGTGCTGCTGGCGCGCATCCGCAGCCTTCTGCGCGATTCGCCGGCGTTCCTGCCTTCGGCGGGCCCGGCCATCGCTGGCTCTCCGCAGGTGCCGGGCATGGCCGAAAGTGCGGCAAGCTTTGCGGGACCGCGCCGGATCACCGCAGCGCCCGAGATCGCGGGCGCCCGCGTGACGGTGGTGGGCGAGCCGGGGGCCGGCGCCATGGCCTGGCGGCGCGCGATCCGCAACCACGCGGATCTTGCGGTGCGCTTCTGCGACCGCGACCGCGCGCTGGCCGAGGCGGCGCAGGGCGAGGCGGCCGATCTCTACCTCATCTCCGGCGGGCGCGGCGGCGCGGGCGCGGGTCTGCAGCTGATGTCCGAACTGCGCTCGCGCCCCGCCTCACGGCAGGCGTCCTTCGTCGTGCTGCTGCCGGCGGACCGGCCCGAACTCACCGCCATGGCGCTGGATCTCGGCGCGAACGACGTGCTGCCAGACGCGCTCGCGGATGCGGCTATGGAGGAGGAGGCGGCGCTGCGCCTCGCGACGCAGCTGCGCCGCAAGCTGGCCGCCGATCGCTGCCGGCTGGATGCGGCGCGCGACCAGCAATGGGCCTGGTCCGATCCGCTGACCGACCTTCCAAACCGGCGTCACTTCCTGGCCCGGATGGCGGAGATCGGGGCCAGCACGGCACCGGGATTAGGGCCGGTGATCGTCGCGATGGACATCGACCGGTTCAAGCGGGTCAACGACCGCTATGGCCACGGCGCCGGCGACGCGGTGCTGCGGGCGGTGGCGGGGCGGATGCGGGCGGTGCTGCCGCCCGGCGCCTTCCTCGCCCGCACGGGAGGGGAGGAGTTCGTCGCCGTCCTGCCCGATGCCGACGCCGCGGAGGGCTGCGCCCTGGCGGAGCGGCTGCGCGAGGCCGTCGGATGCCATCCCGTGGCCGTCCCCGAGGACACGGATGGCGGCCTTCTGCGTGTCACGCTCTCGGCGGGGATCGCCGTGGACGATGCGGGACTTTGCTCGACTGCCGCCGGGGTGGAGCTGCTGCTGGCCCGCGCGGACAAGGCGATGATGCACGCCAAGCTGCTGGGCCGCGACCGCGCCGTCCGGCACGGGGCCACAGCCGCGGCGTGAGATGAGGCAGGCGAGTAGCGGGCCCGGTGCTGGCGGGCGGCGAGTGGGATGAAGCCTGTGCGGGCGCGGCCAGCCGAGCCCGCGTCCCCTTTGCCTTCCAACTGCCCCGCGTCATCGGTATAGATCGCACAGGCGACCCCTCCGGCCGAAAGGATCTCCGATGAACGCCACTTCGCAACCGCTTCCGGCTGCCCTGCCCGACCGCAGCATTCAGGCAGATACCGCGGCGCATGTCACGAGCGCGAGCGATCGCAACATCGTCGCCGGGATGATGCGCGGCGCGCGCGGCCGTTGCCCCGCATGCGGCGATGCCCCGCTGTTCAGCGGCTTTCTGAAGGTCCGGTCCGAATGCTCCGGCTGCGGTGAGGATCTGTCCGGGCAACGCGCCGATGATGGCCCGGCCTATCTCACGATCCTGATCGTCTCGCACCTCGTCGGGCCGCTGCTGATGATCGTCTACATGGCCTGGCGCCCCTCGCCGCTATCGATGGTTGCGGGGTTCTGCGTCGGCGCGACCGTGCTGTCGCTGCTGCTCCTGCCGCGGATCAAGGGCGGGCTGGTCGGCTTCCAGTGGGCCAAGCGGATGCACGGCTTCGGGAACGGAGAGCCGCGGCTGTGATCGATCGCACCGCGATCCGGGACGCCGCCAGCGTTCTCGTGATCGACCGCCGGGCGAAAGGCGGACCGGCGGTGCTGATGGGAATGCGCGGCGCGGGGGCGGCGTTCATGCCGTCTAAATACGTCTTTCCGGGCGGCGCGGTCGATCCGGGCGATGCGCTGATCGAATGCGCCGCGCCCGACCCCACGTGCCTTGGCCGGCTCGACGCGCATCTGCGCGCCGAAAGCGGCGCGCGCGGCCCCGCGATCGCCGCCGCCGCCCTGCGCGAATTGGCCGAGGAAACCGGCCTTCTGGTCGGAGAGCCGGGCCGGGCCGCGCGCAACTGGCCCGAATACGAGCGCGCCGGGATGACCCCCGACCCATCCGCGCTGATCTATGTCTTCCGCGCCATCACTCCGCCGGGCCGCCCGCGCCGGTTCGACGCGCGATTCTTCATGATCGACGCGGTCAACATCGCGGGCGACATCCACGACTTCGGCAACGCCTCGGACGAACTGTCGCATCTGCACTGGGTGGGTCTCAGCGAGGCGCGGCGGCTCAACCTGCCCTTCATCACCGAGGTCGTGCTGGCCGAGGTGCAGGCGCTGATCGCCACCGCGCGGGGCGGGCCGCTGCGCCCGCCGGACAGCGTTCCGTTCTTCGACAACGCGACGGATACCCCCGGCTTCCGCCAGATCGCCTGAAGCGCCTCAGTCCCCGTCGCCCTGCATGATCCGGTTCAGCCGGGCGCGTTCCTCGTCGCTCAGCTCGGGCGGTCCGGCAACCGCAGGCCGCTGGCGGACGAAGCGCCAGGCCAGCAGCAGCCCCAGCAGCGCCATCACCGGCCCGGCGAACCACAGGATCAGGTTGGCCCCGGTGGCGGGCGGGTCGAACAGGACGAACTCGCCGAAGCGGTCCGTGACCGCCGCGATCACCTCCCGGTCCGAATCGCCCGCCACCAGCCGCTCGCGGACGTAAAGCCGCAGGTCGCGGCTGATGGCCGCGTTCGATTCGTCGATATTCTCGCCCTGGCAGATCGGGCAGCGCAGATCCTGCGAGATGTCGCGCGCCCGCGATTCCAGCGCCGGATCGTCCAGCACCTCGTCAGGCTGGACGGCGAAGGCGGGGCCGGCCAGCAGCAGCGCCAGCAGAAGGCAGCGCAGCACCCTCATTCCGCGGGCACCGCGCGAGAGGGCGCGCGCCGCGCCGTGGCGGCCACCCGGTAACGGCGGTCGGTCAGGCTCAGCAGCCCGCCGAGCGCCATCAGCCCGCTGCCCAGCCAGATCCAGAACGCGAACGGCTTGACGTAGCTGCGCACCGCCCAGCTGCCATCCGCCTGCCGGTCTCCGATCACGAGATAGATGTCGCGGAAGAACCCGCTGGAGATCGCCGCCTCGGTCGTCGGCATCGCCTGCACCGGATAGACGCGCTTTTCGGGGCGCAGCAGCGCGACCTGCCGGCCGTTCCGTTCGACCAGCATCGTCGCCATCGTGGAGGTGTAGTTCGGCCCCTGCACCTCATCGACCGATTGCAGGGTGATGTCGTAGCCTGCGATCTCCATCTGCCCGCCGACCGGGGCGACGCGGATATCCTCGACCTGCCAGGCCATCAGCAGGCTGACGCCGATGAAGGTGACGCCCAGCCCCGCATGGGCGACGGCGCGGCCCCAGTCGGCGCGCGGCAGGCGGCGCAGGCGCCCGGCCGTGCGGCCCGCCCGCTGCCACAGATCGACGCCGGCACCGGCGATCATCCACGCGCCGAGCCCCGCGCCGATCACCGCCAGCGCCGAATTGCCGGTGGAGACCGCAAAGACCAGCGCAGCCACCGCCAGCGCGAGGATCAGCGCCGGGCGCATGACCTCGACCGCGCGGCCGATGCGCCCGCGTTTCCACGGCAGGACCGAGCCGATGGGCAGCGCGATGGCCAGCGCGACCATGAACGGCGTGAACGCCTTTTCGAAGAAGGGCGGGCCGACCGACAGTTTCCGGCCGGTCGTGAACTCGGCCACCAGCGGCCACATCGTGCCGACGAACACCACGAAGCAGGCGACGGCCAGCAGCAGGTTGTTGAGCAGCAGCGCCCCCTCGCGCGAGACGGGCGAGAACACCGCCTTCGTCGTCATCGACCCCGAGCGCGCCGCGAACAGCGTCAGCGCGCCGCCCACGAACAGGGCAAGGATGGCGAGGATGAACACGCCGCGCGTCGGATCGGCGGCGAAGCTGTGGACCGAGGTGATGACGCCCGAGCGGACGATGAACGTGCCGATCAGCGAGAAGCCGAAGGCCATGATCGCCAGCAGGATGGTCCACGCCTTCATCGTCTCTCGCTTTTCCACGACGATGGCGGAATGCAGCAGCGCACCGGCAAGCAGCCACGGCATGAAGGAGGCGTTCTCGACCGGATCCCAGAACCAGAACCCGCCCCAGCCAAGCTCGTAATAGGCCCACCACGACCCGAGCGCGATGCCGACCGTCAGGAACATCCACGCCGCCAGCGTCCACGGGCGGACCCAGCGGGCCCAGGCGGCATCGACCCGCCCCTCGATCAGCGCGGCGACGGCGAAGCTGAACGCCATGCTGAGGCCGACATAGCCGAGATAGAGGAACGGGGGATGGAACGCCAAACCGGGGTCCTGAAGCAGCGGGTTCAGGTCGCGCCCGTCGAAGGGCGGCACCTCCAGCCGGACGAAGGGGTTCGAGGTGAACAGGATGAAGGCCAGGAACGCCGCGCCGATCGCCGCCTGCACGGACAGCACCCGCGCCCGCAGACTGGGCGGCACGTTGTCGCCAAAGCTCGCGGCCGCCGCGCCGAACAGCGCGAGGATCAGCACCCACAGCAGCATCGAGCCTTCGTGGTTCCCCCAGACGCCGCTGATCTTGTAGATCATCGGCTTGGCGGAATGGCTGTTGTCATAGACCAGCGCGACCGAGAAATCCGAGGTCACGAACGCCACCGTCAGCGCCGCGAAGGCGATGCCGACCAGCCCGAACTGCGCGACGGCGGCAGGGCGCGCGCTGTCCATCCACGCCCCCCAGCCTTTCGCCGCCCCGACCATGGGGACGATCATCTGGAACAGCGCCACCGCGAGGGACAGCACCAGCGCGAAGTGACCCAGCTCGGCAATCATGCGAAAGACCCCTCGGGTTGAATTCCGAGGGGTAAGGATAGTGTGAGAGCCCGGCCGCGACCAGACCCAAGGGGCCGGGCAAATCGTCACGCCTTCGTTGGCTGCGCCCTTACTTGCCGGCCGCCCAGTCGCGCAGGGCGGCGTTGTCCGCGAAGTTGCCCCCCGTGGCCGCGGCGGCAGGCGCGGCAACCACCGTCCGCGGCGCGACGCGGCCACGGAAATAATGCGCCTCGCGCGCGCCGAAATAGAAGCTGACGATCGCCCCCATCAGCCACCAGAGCGGCTCGGGCACCAGCGCCAGCCCCTCCATTCGCAGCGCGAAGCTGGCGGGCTCGACCATCGCATAGACGAACAGGCCCATCGTCCCCAGCGTCAGCATGGGTCGCGGCAGCCGGTTCATCCCGTTCACCAATCCGTCGAACCAGGTCCCCCCGGCCGAGATGAACTCCTGCCCATGCTCGGCCATGGCGCGGGCATAGGCTTCCTCGTCCAGCTCCATCCGGCGGGTGGCGTTGGGGGTGAAGACCTCGGAAATCTGCCCCGCCGCGTTCCCGACCGCCGTGATGGTCGCGCCGGCGCCGAGGAAACGGTCGATCATGCCCATGCTGCGGTCCTCTTCTGATGCTCGGCGGCGCTGAGGTGATACTTGCGCGCGATGAACGCCTCGGCCCGCGTGATCCAGCCGCCCTTGCCGCCCGTCCGCGTGCGCGCGTATTTGCGGCTGGCGGGCCGCGCATCGGCCAGCGCATAGTAGTAGTTGCGCCGGGCGATCCCGTAGGCGTCCGCAAGGTGATGCGGCGCCGCCTGCGCGGCAGCCGCCACGGCGGAAATCGTCTGCGGGCCCACGATCCCGTCATCGGCGCAGGCATGGCCCATGCGGGCGACCAGCCGCTGCAGGATCTTCACCGCATTGGCGCCCGAGTTCACATACATGTCGAAGACGCTGGCCTGAACGCTCTCGGGCAGCTGGTCGAGGTGCGGCTTGCGAAAGTAATGCTCGACGAAGATGCGGGCCGCCTGCGCGCGGGTCAGCAGCTTCAGGTCGTCGGTTCCGGTCTTGCCGTCGCCGTTCATGTCCACCCCGAGCCGCCGCAGCGTCCCGATGGTCACGCCGTATTTCGTCGCCCCGCCCGGATCGTCCGGGTCGTTGACGAAGCCGCCTTCACGCGCGACGATTTCCGCCGCGATCTGATCTACTGTCTGCATCCCTGCCCCCCGGTATTCGACCGGGTGCAAGGGTGGTCGCAGGTGATTAACCGCCTGTTAACCAGACGGGCGTTGCGCCGGTCAGGAGGTCGGCTCCTGATAGACGCCCTGCTCCTTCAGCGAATCCATGACCTCGCGGGGCATGTAGTTCTCGTCATGCTTGGCCAGCAGCGAATCCGCCTCGAACACGCCCGCGCGGTAATACCCCTTGGCGATGGTGCCGGAGTTCTCGGTGAAGAGGTCCGGGCGCGGCTCGCCGCCGACATAGCGGACCGGGATCTCCTCGCCGCCGTCGGTCACCACGAAGTCGAAGGCCACCCCGTCGCGGTTCACGATCGAGCCTTCCTTCACCAGCCCGCCAAGCTGGAAATACTCGGCCGGATCGGGCGCCTGCTCCACCACCTGGGTGGGCGAGCGGTAGAGGTTGATCCCGTCGCGGAAGCCGTAGCCGATCAGCCCCGCCGACAGGGTGATCGCCACCGCAGCGGCGGCGATCAGCTGGATGCGGCGTGTTTTCTTGAGCGATTTCATCGTAAAACCTCGGACATCTCAGGCTGGTTCGAACTCGATGGGCCGGCGCAGGAACTGCGTCGCCTTGGACGCGACGCGGCCCGGATCGCCAGTCGTCAGATAGCGGGAGCGGGTGCCGGCGCCAGTGAAGCCGGGGCGGCGCTGCAGGTAATCCTCCAGGCTGGCGGCGACCAGATCGGCCTGCGAAAAGACCCTGACCTCGGGGCCGAGCGCCGCTTGGAACGCCCGCGCCATCAGCGGATAATGGGTGCAGCCGAGGATGGCGGCCTGCGGAAGCGGCATCCGGCGCTTGAGGGCCTCGACATGGGATTTCACCAGCGCCTCGGCCAGGATCTCGTCGCCATCCTCGATGGCGTCCACCACCCCGCCGCAGGGCTGCGCCTCGACATCGACGCCGATGGCGCGGAACGCCAGCTCGCGCTGAAAGGCCCGGCTGGCGACGGTGGCGGGCGTGGCGAACAGGGCGACGTGCTTGACCGCGACCTCGCGCGGCGGGCTGTTGTCGCCCCATTGCCGTTCGGTCAGCGCCTCGATCAGCGGGACGAACACGCCGAGAACGCGCTTGCCCTCGGGCAGCCACGTTTCCTGCATCCGCCGCAGCGCCGCCGCGCTGGCGGTGTTGCAGGCAAGGATCACGAGGTCGCAGCCTTCGTCCCACAGCCGTTCCACGGCGGCGCAGGTGAGGCGGTAGATGTCGTCGGCGGTGCGGACACCGTAGGGCGCGTGGGCGTTGTCGCCCAGATAGACCAGCGGCAGGTCCGGCATCCGGGCGGCGATGGCCTGATGCACCGTCAGACCGCCCAGCCCCGAATCGAACACCCCTACCGCCATCGCGCCGCCTTTCAACTTGTCCACATCATCTAGGCGAAGACGGCGGGAAATACCAACGGCGACAATGGCTCCGCGTCACTCCGCCGCGTGACGGACGGGGGTGCCGCCGGCGCGGATCGCCGCCAGCAGCGCGGTCCGGCGCGGCGCGGCTTCGTCGGCGGCCTTGTCCTTGATGAAGCCGTAGCCGCGCACCTCCAGCGGCAGTTCGGCCAGTTCGCGGATCAGGTCCATCGTGGCGGGGCCTGCCTCGGGCAGCACCTCGCGCATGTCGGCTTCGTACTCCGCGATCATCGCCCGCTCGCGCCGGCGCTCGGCGGTATAGCCGAAGACGTCCAGCGGCGTGCCGCGCAGGCCCTTCATGCCGGCGAGAACCTTGAACGCCCGGCCCATCCACGGCCCGAACTCGTGCTTCTTCGGCCGGCCGTCGCTGTCCCGGCCGGACAGGATCGGCGGGGCAAGGTTGTAGGTCAGCCGGACATCACCTTCGAACGCCGCCGCGACCCGCTCGGCGGTGTCGAGATGCAGCCGCGCGACTTCGTATTCGTCCTTGTAGGCCAGCAGCTTGTAATAGCCCTTCGCGACGCTTTCCTTCAGCTCGGCCGGGGCCAGCGCCACGAGGTCGAGGAAGCGGCGCTTCAACGCCTCGCCCTGATAATCCACCAATCGCGCGGCGCGGTAGGCGACGGGATCGACCGGCAGTTGCGTCGGAGCCTCGGGCCCGGCGATCTCATCAGGGTGCAGCACCGCCCAGCGGCCGATCTGGAAGGCGCGCTGGTTCTCCGCGACCTTCGCGCCGTTCAACTCGATCGCCTTCAGGATCGCGTCCTCGGTCAGCGGGATCAGCCCCTGCTGGAATGCCGCGCCCATCACCAGCATGTTGGAATAGATCGAATCGCCCAGCATCCGCTCGGCCAGCTTCGAGGCGTCGAAGAACGCCACGCGATCCCCCAGCCGCGCCTGAAGCGACAGCTTCAGCCGGTCGGCGGGCACGCGGAAATCGCGGTTGCGGGTGAACTCGCCGGTGATGATCTCGTGCTCGTTCACCACCGCGCCGGTGCGGCCCTTGGTCATCAGGCCGAGGGTCCGGGCGCCCGCGCTCACCACCAGATCGCCGCCGATCAGGCAGTCCGCCTCGCCCACCGCGACGCGGATGGCGCTGATATCCTCGGGCCGTTCGGCCAGGCGCAGGTGGATATGGACCGCGCCGCCCTTCTGGGCGAGGCCGGCCATCTCCATCATCCCGGCCCCCTTGCCGTCGATCTGCGCCGCCTGCGCCAGCACCGCGCCGATGGTCACGACGCCGGTGCCGCCGACGCCGGTGATGACGATGTTGTGGGTGCCGTCAATCGCCGGCAGCTGCGGCGCGGGCAGCGGCGGAAGCTCGAACGCCTCGGCCTTCGGACGGCGGGGGCGGCCGCCCTCAACGGTGACGAAGCTGGGGCAGAAACCCTTGAGGCAGCTGTAATCCTTGTTGCAGGACGACTGGTCGATGGCCCGCTTGCGGCCGAGTTCGGTATCCACCGGCACGACCGAGACGCAGTTCGACTGCACCGAGCAGTCGCCGCAGCCCTCGCAGACATCCGTGTTGATGAACACGCGCCGGTAGGGGTCGGGGAACGAGCCCTTCTTGCGGCGGCGGCGTTTTTCGGCGGCGCAGGTCTGGATATAGACGATGGCGGTGACGCCCGGCATCTCGGCCAGTTCGCGCTGCACCTCCATCAGGCCCTCGCGTTCGGCAAAGCGCAGGCCGGCGGGAAACAGGCTGCGGTCCACCGCTTCCTTCTCGTCATGGACGACGACGACCGGCACCTCCAGCGCCTGCAACTCGCGCACGATCTGCTGCGCCGTCAGCCCGCCCTCGTTCGGCTGACCGCCGGTCATGGCGACCGCGTCGTTGAACAGGATCTTGTAGGTGATGTTGGTGCCCGCCGCCTTGGCCGCGCGGATCGCAAGACTGCCGGAGTGGTTGTAGGTGCCGTCGCCAAGGTTCTGGAATACATGCGGCCGTTTGGAAAACGGCGCCTCGCCGATCCAGTTCGCGCCCTCGCCGCCCATCTGGGTGAAGCCCGAGGTCTCGCGGTCCATCCACTGCACCATGTAGTGACAGCCGATCCCCGCATAGGCGCGACTGCCCTCGGGCACCTTGGTCGAGCTGTTATGCGGACAGCCCGAGCAGAACCATGGCGTCCGCACCGCGATTTCCGAGGCGTTGTCGGCCCGGCGCGTTTCGGCGATCCGCGCCATCGCCGCCTCGATCCGGTCGGTGCGGCGGCCTTCCTCGATCAGGATGTCGCCCAGACGCTGCGCGATCAGCACCGGGTCCAGCGCATAGCGGGTCGGGAACAGCTCGACCCGGCGTCCATGTTCCCAGCTGTCGCCCTTGTGCCAGCCATAGACGCGGCGGCCGCGGCGGTCGTCGAAGATCGCCTCCTTGACCTGCACCTCGATCAGCTTGCGCTTTTCCTCGACCACCACGATCAGGTCGAGCCCCTCGGCCCATTCGTGGAAGCTTTCCACGTCGAGCGGCCAGGTCTGGCCGATCTTGTAGGTGGTGATGCCCAGCCGCTCGGCCTCGGCCTCGTCCAGCCCCAGCAGCGACAGGGCATGGACCACGTCGAGCCAGTTCTTGCCCGCCGCGCAGATGCCGATCTTCGCGCCCGGCTTGCCCCAGACGCGGCGGTCGATGCGGTTCGCGCGGGCGAAGGCCTCGGCCGCGAAGCGCTTGTAGTCGATCATCCGCGCTTCCTGCGCGACCGGCGTGTCGCCAAGGCGGATGTTCAACCCGCCCTCGGGCATCGCGAAATCGGCCGGGGTCACGAAGCTGAGGCGCAGCGGGTCCCCATCGACCACGCTCGTCGCCTCGACCGTGTCCTTCATCGTCTTGAGCCCCGTCCAGACCCCGGCAAAGCGGCTCAGCGCAAAGCCGTAAAGGCCGAAATCCATGATCTCCTGCACACCGGCCGGCGACAGCACGGGGATATAGGCGTCCACCATCGCCCAGTCGGACTGGTGCAGCACGGTCGAGGATTCGCCCGTATGGTCGTCGCCCATCGCCATGACGACGCCGCCATGCTTCGACGACCCGGCCATGTTGGCGTGGCGCATCACGTCGCCGGTGCGGTCCACCCCCGGCCCCTTGCCATACCACAGCGCGAAGACGCCGTCGTATTTCCCCTCGCCGCGCAGTTCGGCCTGCTGGCTGCCCCAGATCGCGGTCGCGGCCAGATCCTCGTTCAGCCCCGGCTGGAACCGGATATTCGCGGGCTCCAGCAGTTTTTGCGACTTCATCATCTGAAGATCGACATTGCCGAGCGGAGAGCCGCGATACCCCGTCACCAGCCCCGCCGTGTCCAGCCCCGCCGCCCTGTCGCGGGCGGCCTGCATCAGCATCAGCCGCACCAGCGCCTGCGTGCCGTTGAGCAGGACGTGGCGCTTGCTCAGGTCGAATCGATCGGTAAGGGAAATATCCTGAACGCTCACCTTGCTTCCTCCCCAAAGCTGGACGGCTGACGATCATTATAGGTCAGAAACGTTGACCGATAAAGACCTTTGTAAAACCCCGGCGGATCAGTATGTGTTGCGCTAAACGCATAGCAGGGTTCACCCTATAGGGACGGTCGGATGAAGGATTGGGACAAGTTGCGCATCTTCCACGCGGTCGCGGACGCGGGCAGCCTGACCCATGCCGGCGACGTGCTGCACCTGTCGCAATCCGCCGTCAGCCGCCAGATCCGCGCGCTGGAGGAATCGCTCGGCACCACGCTGTTCCACCGCCATGCCCGCGGCCTGATCATGACCGAACCGGGCGAGATGCTGTTCGAGGCGACGCGCTCGATCGCGCGCAAGCTCGACACCACCTCCGCCCGCATCCGCGACAGTGAGGAGCATGTCTTCGGCGAACTGCGCGTCACCACGACGACCGGTTTCGGCACGATGTGGCTGGTGCCGCGCCTTGCCAAGCTGTTCACGCGCTATCCCGACCTCAAGATCGACCTCATGCTGGAAGAGCGGGTGCTGGACCTGCCCATGCGCGAGGCGGACGTCGCCATCCGCATGAAGGAGCCGTCGCAGGCCGACCTGATCCGGCGGCGGCTGCTGAACATCCGCATGCGGCTTTATGCCTCGCAGACCTATCTGGACCAGGCCGGCAGCCCGACCGAACTGACCGACCTCGCCCCCCACCGGCTGATCTGCCAGAGCCCGACCACGCCGCAGGTCAGTTCCGGCGCGGCGCTGGTGCAGATGCTGCTGGCGCAGAACGTCGCCTCGACGCTGATGGTGAACAACTACTTCGGCGTGCTGCAAGGCGTCATCAACCATGTCGGAATCGGGGTCCTGCCCGACTACCTGACCCACGATTTCCCCCATCTCGTCCGCGTCCTGCCGGAGATCGAGAGCAACGAGGTGCCGGTCTTCCTCGCCTTCCCCGAGGAGCTGCGCGGCTCGCGCCGCGTGTCGGCCTTCCGCGACTTCGTGCTTGAGGAAATCCAGCAGATGCGCCGCCCGGCCGAGGACGACTGACCCCGCGAACGGCGGAACTCCGCCGCCATTCGCCACACGCAATGCGGTTATGCTTCACCGGCGGCACCCGTGCCTTGCTTGTCGGCAGCCGGCGGCCTATCTCGATCATCGAAGTGACGGCGGCGCTTGCCGCTTCCCTTCACCTCCCTGTTGGACTTGAGCCGGGCTTCATCGCCCGGCTTTTTTTTGCGTGATGGGACGCATGCAGCGGTTTTCGATGTTGTGAACGCGCTGTTGCTGAAAACGCGGGCAAGTTGTGGCACGACCTGCCCCGGACATCTCAGGCAAGGGGGACGCGGCATGGCCGGACATCTGCATCTGATCGCAATCGCTGGCTGGGCGCTCACCGGCGGGTTCGCCTTTGCCCAAGGCTGCGGGGCGCTGCCCGGCGGCTGCGCAGCGGTGCTTGATGGCCGTCCTCCGGTGCGGATGGCGCAGGCGACGGTGCCGCAGGAGACCGCGCCCCACGCCCGTCCCGCGACGCGGCCGCGGCGTGCGATGGAAAACGCCCCTGCACTGTCCCCACCTGGCGACACCGCACCCGCCATGGCCGCGCCGGCAGAGGCGCTGCCCGCTCCCACCGCGAACCCACCGGCGGCGGCCGCGCCGCTGGTCCCCGCCCCGGTCACGACGACCACCCTTCCCGCTCCGGCGACCGAGCGCCGCCCTGCGCGGCGCGCCACGCCCCCCGCGCAGGCGGCGCCCGCCGCCCCGGCAGCGACGGTTCCCGTCGGCGCATGGTCGCTGCCTGTCCCTGCCGGCTGCCCGACCGGCAACATCCTGATCCCCGGCGACAACCGGCTGAGCGGCGAAGTCCGGGGCGACACGATCTGCCGGTTCTCGGTTCCCGCAAACACTTCGCGCATCACGCTGGTCGGTTCCTCGGGACCCGCCGACCTGCGGGTGCTGCTCTATGCCGATGTCTCGACCGATCTCGCGCCGGACGCACCCCTGGCGCTGACGCCCGGCCCGCAGGAGTTGCGCATCCAGCGGCGGCCCGACGCCCCGCGCAGCGCGCGGCCGTTCGACATGACGATCCGGCTGGACTGAGGCCCCCGGCCGCCGAAACCCCGGCGCGCCCCGTTGAACGGGCGCGCGCGGCGACCTACAAGGCCACCATCTCCCGCGCCCGAGAGCCTCGAAAGGACCGCCATGCAGGACCCCGTCATCACCCCTGACCTGATCGCGGCCCACGGGCTGAAGCCCGACGAATACCAGCGCATCCTCGATCTGCTGGGACGCGAGCCGAGCTTCACCGAACTCGGCATCTTCTCGGCCATGTGGAACGAGCACTGCTCCTACAAGTCGTCGAAGAAGTGGTTGCGCACGCTGCACACGACCGGCCCGCAGGTGATCTGCGGCCCCGGCGAGAACGCGGGCGTCGTGGATATCGGCGACGGGCTGGCCGTGGTCTTCAAGATGGAAAGCCACAACCATCCCAGCTACATCGAGCCGCATCAGGGCGCGGCAACCGGTGTGGGCGGCATCCTGCGCGACGTGTTCACCATGGGCGCGCGGCCCATCGCCGCGATGGATGCGCTGAGCTTCGGGCGCCCCGAGCATCCGCGCACGGCCCATCTGGTCAAGGGCGTGGTCGAGGGGATCGGCAGCTACGGCAACGCCTTCGGCGTCCCGAACGTGGGCGGCGAGGTCCGCTTCCACGCCGCCTATGACGGCAACTGCCTCGTCAACGCCTTCGCCGCGGGCCTCGCGCGGGCCGACCGCATCTTCTATTCCGCCGCGTCCGGCGTCGGCATGCCGGTCGTCTATCTGGGCGCCAAGACCGGCCGCGACGGCGTCGGCGGCGCGACGATGGCATCGGCCGAGTTCGACGACACCATCGAGGAAAAGCGCCCCACCGTGCAGGTCGGCGATCCTTTCACCGAGAAATGCCTGCTGGAAGCTTGCCTCGAACTGATGGAAACCGACGCCGTCATCTCGATCCAGGACATGGGCGCGGCGGGGCTGACCTGCTCGGCGGTCGAAATGGGCGACAAGGGCGGGCTCGGCATCCGGCTGGAGCTTGACCGCGTGCCGGTGCGCGAAACCGCCATGACCGCCTACGAGATGATGCTGTCCGAAAGCCAGGAACGGATGCTGATGGTCCTGCGCCCGGAAAAGGAGCAGGTGGCGCGCGAGATCTTCGAGAAATGGGATCTCGACTTCGCCATCGTCGGCGAGACGATCGCTGAGGACCGCTTCCTGATCCTGCACGGCAACGAGGTGAAGGCCGACCTGCCGCTCGCCGCGCTGTCGGGCAGCGCGCCGGAATATGATCGCCCTTGGGTGGAAACGCCCGCCGCCGAGCCCGCCCCGGCCTTGCCGGAAATCGCCCCCATCGCGGCGCTGCGGGCGCTGATCGGCTCGCCCAACCACGCCCACAAGGGCTGGGTCTGGCAGCAATACGACACGCAGGTCGGCGCCGACACGGTGCGCCGCCCCGGTCTGGGCGCCGGGGTCGTGCGCGTCCACGGCACCAACAAGGCGCTGGCCTTCACCAGCGACGTGACGCCGCGCTATGTTCGCGCCAACCCCCGGCAGGGCGGCCGGCAGGCGGTGGCCGAGGCGTGGCGCAACCTGATCGCCTGCGGGGCAACGCCCCTGGCGGCGACCGACAACCTGAACTTCGGCAACCCCGAGAAGCCCGAGATCATGGGCCAGCTCGTCGGCGCGATCAAAGGTATCGGCGAGGCCTGCCGCGCGCTCGACTTCCCCATCGTGTCAGGGAACGTCAGCCTCTACAACGAAACCGACGGCCAGCCGATCCTGCCCACGCCGACCATCGGCGGCGTCGGGCTGCTGGAGAATCTGGGCGACCTGATCGCCGGGCTGCCGCACCCGGGCGACCTCGCGCTGCTGATCGGTGAGACGCGCGGCCATCTGGACCAGTCGGCCCTCGCCTACGAGGCCTTCGGCATCGAGGCGGGCGACGCGCCGGAGGTCGATCTGGAGCTTGAGAAGCGCAACGGCCGGTTCATCCTGACGAACCGCGCCCGCATCCGCGCCTGCACGGACCTGTCGGATGGCGGCCTTACGCTGGCGGCCTTCGAACTGGCCGAAGCCGCGCGGATCGGCGTCACGCTGGACAGCGCCGATATCGGCCAGTTGTTCGGCGAGGATCAGGCCCGCTACCTGATCGCCACGAGCCCCGAGGATGCAGCGGCGCTGATGACGGCGGCGCAGGAGGCGGGCGTGCCGCTCGCCAATGTCGGCCGGTTCGAGGGCGACACCGTCAGCCTCGGCGACGATGCCGCGCCGTTGGCCGAACTCTCGGCGCTCTATCGGACGGCGTTCGCCGCAGCCATCCGGGGGGATATGCCGGACCACGCCTGACGGGCGGAGTCCTCCGCCGAACCGGGGAACGACACCCCGGTTCCGCCGCTGGAACGGGGATGCCGGTCAAGGCCGCGCTTCACGGGATCAGAACCGGCCCGCCGGAAAGCGCCGCCTAGCCCCGGCCCTTCCGCTCGGGCAGGATCACCGTGAAGCGGCTGCCCTGCCCCTTCTCGCTTTCGATCCGCAGCCGGCCACGATGGCGGTTGATGATGTGTTTGACGATAGCGAGCCCCAGCCCCGTGCCGCCCTTCTCGCGCGAGCGGTGGGTGTCCGCGCGGTAGAACCGTTCCGTCAGACGGGGCAGGTGCAGCGGGTCGATCCCCTCGCCCTCGTCCGCGACGGTGACGGCCCAGCCGGGGCCGCGCAGCACCGGCTCGTGGGGGACATGGGCAAGGCTCAGCCGGACCACCCCGCCGCTGCCGCCGTATTTGACCGCGTTCTCGATCAGGTTGTGGAACACCTGCAAGATCTGGTCGTTGTCGCCCGCGATGATCACCGGCTCCGTGGGCACCTTCTCCACATCCAGGCTCACGCCCGCATTGCGGGCGGCGGGGGCGAGCGTCGCCGCCACGCTGCGCACCATCCCGGAAAGATCCACGTCCTGCACCGGGCGGCGGCGCTCGTCCCCCTCGACCCGGCTCAGCGACAGCAGGTCGGCGACGAGGCGGTTCATCCGGTTCGCCTCGCGCTCCATGATGTCGAGGAAGCGGTCGCGGGCGGCGGGATCGTTGCGCGCCGGGCCGCGCAGCGTCTCGATGAAGCCCATCAGCGCGGTCAGCGGCGTGCGCAGCTCGTGGCTCACGTTGGCGACGAAATCGCGGCGCATCTGCTCGGCCTGTTCGACCCCGCTGCTGTCCTCGATGGCGATCGAGGCGCCGCGCGCGCCGTCGATCACCAGCGGCCCGACCGTGACGACGCAGGCCCGGTCGCGCCCCTGCGCGGACAGCGTGGCGCGCAGCTTCTGGATCGTCGGCCCCGGCGGCGGCAGGTCGGGATCGTCATGGGGCGGCGGGCCGGATTCGGGGTCCAGCACCCAGTCCAGCGCGTGGTTCACCGAAGGATGCCGGACGACCGTGACGAAGGGCCGGTCGGTCAGCGACGGCCCGAAGATCGCATTCGCCGCCTGGTTGGCCGCGATCACCCGCGAGCGGCGGTCCACCACCAGCATGGCCACCGGCACCGCGTCGGCCAGTTGACGCAGATGGCGGATTTCCATGTCGTCGTCGCCCTTCCGTCAGTCGATCCGGCGCAACCCGGCGCGGTATTGCCGCGCCCGTGTCCGATAGCCCTCGGCCGATTTCAGCAACCCGGCCTGCGCCTCATCGTCGAGCATCCGCACCACCTTGCCGGGCGCGCCCATCACCAGCGCCCCGGCGGGGATCTGCTTGCCTTCGGGGATCAGCGCCCCCGCGCCGATCAGCGCGCCCGGCCCGATCACCGCGCCGTTCAGCACGATCGCGCCCATCCCGATCAGCGCCCCGTCGCCGACGGTGCAGCCATGCAGGATCGCCCGGTGGCCCACGGTCACGTTCGCGCCGATGGTCAGCGGATGGCCCGGATCGACGTGGAAGACCGCATGATCCTGCACGTTGGACCCGGCGCCCACGCGGATATCGTCGCTGTCGCCGCGCAGCACGGCGCCCCACCAGACGCTGACCTCGTCCTCCAGCATCACCCGGCCCATCACCTGCGCGTCGGGCGCGACCCACACGCCATTGCCCAGCTTCGGCGCCACGCCGTCCAGTTCCCAGATCATGCCCGTTCCTCCTCCATCAGCGATTTCACGAACGCGCCGAGACCGCGCTGCCGGTCCCGCCGCAGCCGTTCGGCGGTCAGGATGGCGCGCAGGTTCCGCTCCGTCTCGTCCAGGTCGTTGTTGACCAGCACATAGTCGTATTCGGCCCAGTGGCTGATCTCGGCCCGGCTTTTCCACATCCGGTCCGCGATCACCTCCTCGCTGTCCTGGCCGCGGCCGCGCAGGCGGCGTTCCAGCTCTGCAAGGCTGGGCGGCAGGACGAAGATCGACACGACCTGCCCGCCGAGGGCCGAGGCGCGGATCTGCTGGCCGCCCTGCCAGTCCACGTCGAACAGCGTGTCGCGGCCTTCCGCGATCGCCTGCTCGACGGGCGCGCTGGGGCTGCCGTAGAGATTGTCGAACACCTCGGCATGTTCCAGCATCCGCCCCCGAGCCACCATCTCGCGGAAGCTGGCGTGGTCAGTGAAGTAGTAGTCGCGCCCCTCGACCTCGCCGGCGCGGGGCGCCCGTGTCGTGGCCGAGACCGAGAATTTCAGCGCCGGGTCCCACGCCATCAGCCGCCGCGCCAGCGTCGATTTCCCCGCGCCCGAGGGCGACGACAGGATGATGAGCAGGCCGATGCGGTCCATGAGGCGTCCTTCTCGCGGGTCCGATTGCGGGGACTGAATGGCCCAGCCCCCGCCCTTGGGCAAGCCCCGATGGCGCGGCGCCGCGGCTCATCGGCGCTTAACCATTCGTCAACAAATTGCCTTAGCAAGCCGCAACGATCGCGCTAGTCTGGCGTTGGTGGGAAAGGCCCGCCCCGGCCCTTGTGGAACCACATATGCCCGATGATCGAAGCGACAGCCAGACGCCCGGCAAGGATACGGCCAGCCCGGTGATCCGTATCGCGGGGCGCGGCCCGGTGCAGCCCGCACAGGTGCTGGCGCATCTGCGCGGCTACTGGGACAGCATCCGTCACGGGCGCGCGGTTCCGACGCGGGCCGACGTGCAGCCCGCCGGCATCCGCGAGGGGCTGGACTTCGCCTTCATCCTTGAACGCATCGCACCGGGCGCCGCCCGCTTCCGGCTGGCCGGGCGGCACCTGGTGGACCTGATGGGGATGGAGGTGCGGGGGATGCCGCTCTGCTCGGTCCTGAACGCGGGCTCGCGCGGGCGGCTGTCGGACGTGCTGGACACCGTCTTCAAGGGTCCGCAGATCGCCGAGCTGACGCTGCTCTCCCTTCCCGGCTACGGGCGGCCCGAGCTTCACGGTCACATGCTCATCCTGCCGCTGCGCTCGGATCTGGGGGATGTCACGCGGGCGCTGGGGTGCCTCGTCACCGCCGGAGAGATCGGCCGCGGTCCGCGCCGCTTCGACATCGTGGCGGACAAGGTCGAGCCGGTGATCGCCGGGGCGCGGGTGCTGACGCCGCAGCCCTCGGATCACGAACTGGCCGAATCGCAGGAACTATGGCGGGCGTCCGATCCGTTCATCGGGCGGACCCGCGCGTCGGTCACGCCCGCGCCTGACCTGCCGCCCACGCCCGAAGAACGGCGGGCGCTGTTCCGCGTGATTCCGTCCGATCCGTCCGGCTGATCGGCGCTTCAACGGGACGATCCGCGCAAGCAAAAGGCGCGGCCTTTCAGCCGCGCCCAAAGTTCGCGCGTCGGACGGTCAACCCGCCTGACGCAGCCCGTTCTGGCCGTTGGTGCGGCGGGTGCGCAGCTCCTCGGCCACCAGGAACGCCAGTTCCAGCGACTGGCTGGCGTTCAGGCGCGGATCGCAAGCGGTGTGATAGCGCGATTGCAGATCCTCGTCCGTCACCGCCCGGACACCGCCGGTGCATTCGGTCACGTCGCTGCCGGTCATCTCGAAATGGACGCCGCCGGGCACCGTGCCTTCGGCCTGATGGACCTTGAAGAACTCGCAGACCTCGCGCAGCACCGAATCGAAGGGCCGGGTCTTGTAGCCCGAGGCCGACTTGATCGTGTTGCCGTGCATCGGATCGCAGGACCAGACGACGTTCGCGCCTTCCTCCTGCACGGCGCGGATCAGGCGCGGCAGGTGGTCGCCGACGCTGCCGGCCCCGAAGCGGGCGATCAGCGTCAGCCGGCCCGGCTCGTTCTGCGGGTTCAGCGTGGCGATCAGCGTCTTGAGGTCCGAGGTCGAGATCGTCGGCCCGCATTTCAGCCCCAGCGGGTTCTGGACGCCGCGGCAGAATTCCATATGGGCGCCGTCGATCTGGCGGGTGCGGTCCCCGATCCAGATCATGTGGCCCGAGCCGGCGATCGGCAGGCCGGTGGTGGTATCGATCCGGGCCAGCGCCTCCTCGTATTCCAGCAGCAGCGCCTCGTGGCTGGTGTAGAACTCCACCGTGCCAAGTTCATGCGCCGTCTCGGCGGTCACACCGGCGGCCTGCATGAACGCCATCGCGTCGCTGATCCGGTCCGCGATGTCGCGGTAGCGCGCCGCCTCGGGGCCGTCGGTGAAATCCGCGATCCAGCTCTGCACCCGGTGGATGTCGGCAAAACCGCCGGTCGAAAATGCCCGCAGCAGGTTCAGCGAGGCTGCGGCCTGCGTGTAGGCCTGCAGCATCCGCTGCGGGTCGGGCACGCGCGAGGCGGCGGTGAAGTCGAAGCCGTTGATGATGTCGCCGCGATAGCTGGGCAGTTCCACCCCGTCCACGATCTCGGTCGGGGCGCTGCGGGGCTTGGCGAACTGACCGGCCATCCGGCCGACCTTGACCACCGGAAGCTGCGCGCCCCAGGTCAGGACGACCGCCATCTGCAGCATCACCTTGAAGGTGTCGCGGATGTTGTCGGCCGAGAACTGGGCGAAGCTTTCGGCGCAGTCGCCCCCCTGAAGCAGGAACGCCTTGCCGGCGGCGACGTTCGCCAGCTCGGCCTTGAGGCGGCGGGCCTCGCCGGCGAAGACCAGCGGGGGATACTGGCGCAGCTGCGCCTCGACCGCGCTCAGCGCCTGCGGGTCGGTGTATTCGGGCATCTGGATGCGCGGAAACCGGCGCCATCCGGCCCGGTCCCAAGCGGGGGCAGTGGTGGCAGGCTGGGGTATGGCGTTGCTCTGGGCCATGTCGGTCCTCCGAAGTTCGCAATGTTATAGGCATTGCGGGCAGCAAACAAAACCCTTGCGTTCGCCACGTCCGTGACGCCCCGTCCGACCGCTTTCATGACGCTTTTCTTTTGGAAACGCCGCCTCTACCGTGACGTCAAGGACGAATGTCCGTCTGACAGGGAGAGAGAGAATGAAGAAGTTTTTCCTGGCCACCGCCGCGGTGGCCGCGCTGACCGCCGGCGCCTCGGCGCAGGATGTCAAGATCGGCATTTCCATGGGCTATACCGGACCGCTGGAATCGATGGCGCCGGACATCACCAACGGCGCCGAACTGGCCATCAAGGAGGTCAACGACTCGGGCAACCTCCTGGACGGGGCGAACGTCACCAGCGTGCAGGGCGACAACACCTGCGCCGACGCCGCCGCCTCGGTCGCCACGGTCGAGCGGCTGGTCACCTCCGAGCGGGTGAACGGGATCATGGGCGGCATGTGCTCGGGCGAGACGATCGCCAGCCTCGAACGCGTGGCGGTGCCGAACGGGATGGTGATGATCTCGCCCTCGGCCACCTCGCCCGCGCTGAGCGACATCGAGGATCAGGGCTATTTCTTCCGCACCTCGCCGTCAGACGCGCGGCAGGGCGAGGTCATGACCGACATCATGATGTCGCGCGGCGTGGACAACGCGGCCGTGACCTACACCAACAACGACTACGGCAAGGGTCTGGCCGAGGCGTTCAAACGCTTCTACGAGGAAGCGGGCGGCACCGTCACGATCATGGCCGCGCATGACGACGGCAAGGCCGACTATTCGGCCGAGGTCGCGGCGCTGGCCGCCGCCGGGGGCGATGCGCTGGTCGTGGCGGGCTATGTCGATCAGGGCGGATCGGGCATCGTGCGCGGCGCGCTGGATTCGGGCGCGTTCGATACCTTCGTGTTCCCGGACGGGATGATCAGCCAGGCGCTGGTGGACCGCTTCGGCACCGAACTGTCGAGCTCGTTCGGGCAGAACCCCTCGGCCGAGGGCGAGGGGCGCGAGACCTTCGTGGCGAATGCCGAGGCGGCGGGCTTCGACGGCAACGCCGCCTTCGCTGCCGAGGCTTATGACGCGACCGCGCTGATGCTGCTGGCGATGCAGGCCGCAAAGTCCTCGGATCCCAAGGTCTACAAGGATCAGGTGATGAACGTCGCCAACGCGCCGGGCGAGCCGATCATGCCGGGCGAGCTTGGCAAGGCGCTCGAACTTCTCGCGGCGGGCACCGACATCGACTATGTCGGCGCGACCTCGGTCGAGCTGGTCGGCCCCGGCGAAAGCGCCGGCATCTACCGCGAGGTCGATTTCCCGGACGGCACCATCAACGTCGTCAAGATCCACTGATCGCTGCGCCCCTGCGCCGTCCGTACGGGGCGGCGCAGGGGCTACGTCCTGAAACGCACGCCGGACCAACACGGCGGCATGGACTTCGCGGGCTGAAACGCGAAGCGCAGGGGGAAACATGATAGAGGTCCAGGACCTGCACCGGCATTTCGGCGGGTTTCGCGCCGTGGATGGTGCCAGCCTGACGATCGAGACCGGCTCGATCACCGGCCTGATCGGCCCCAACGGGGCCGGCAAGTCCACGCTGTTCAACGTCATCGCGGGTGTGCTGCCCCCCACTTCGGGGCGCGTCATCATGGACGGCGAGGACATCACCGGCCTGCCGCCGCACGAGCTGTTCCACAAGGGGCTGCTGCGGACCTTCCAGATGGCGCACGAATTCGGCTCGCTCTCCGTCCGCGAGAACCTGATGATGGTTCCGGCGGGCCAGTCGGGCGAGACGCTGTGGAAGACGTGGCTCGGCCGCGCCCGCATCCGCGGCGAGGAAGTCGCCCTGCGCAGGCGCGCCGACGAGGTGCTGGAGTTCCTGACCATCAGCCACGTCGCCGACGAGAAGGCGGGCAACCTCTCCGGCGGGCAGAAGAAGCTGCTCGAACTCGGCCGCTGCATGATGGTCGAGGCGAAGGTGGTGTTCCTCGACGAGGTCGGCGCGGGCGTGAACCGCAGCCTGCTGGGCACCATCGGCGACGCCATCGTCCGCCTGAACCGCGAGCGCGGCTATACCTTCTGCGTGATCGAGCACGACATGGATTTCATCGGCAAGCTTTGCGATCCCGTCATCGTCATGGCCGAAGGCAAGGTGCTGGCCAAAGGTCCCGCCGCCCACATCATGGAGAACGAGGCGGTGATCGAGGCCTATCTGGGCCGCGGCCTGAAGAACAAGGACATGGTTCAGGCATGAGCGACACGGATCACGGCTTCGGCAATCGCGGCAACCGTGACGCATCGGTGGTCAACCCCAAGGGGCGCGGCACGGTTGACGGCACCCGCCGCAGCGGCGCGGTGCAACCCGGCTCGGGCGCGGCGCCCTTCCTTGCCGCCACGGCCCTGCGCGGCGGTTACGGCAAGGCCGACATCCTGCATGGCTGCACGATCACCGTCGATCGCGGCCAGATCGCGGTGATCGTCGGCCCGAACGGCGCGGGCAAGTCCACCGCCATGAAGGCGATCTTCGGGATGCTGGACCTGCGCGAAGGCGCGGTGCAACTGGACGGGAACGACATCTCGGCGCTGAACCCGCAGGACCGGGTGCGGGCCGGGATGGGCTTCGTGCCGCAGGTCGCCAACGTCTTCCCCTCGATGACGGTCGAGGAGAACCTTCAGATGGGCGCCTATATCCGCGAGGATGATTTCCGCCAGACGATGGATCAGGTCTATACGCTGTTCCCCGCGGTCGCACAGAAGCGCAAGCAGGCGGCGGGCGAACTGTCCGGCGGCCAGCGCCAGCAGGTCGCCGTTGGCCGGGCGCTGATGACCCAGCCCAAGCTGCTGATGCTGGACGAGCCGACCGCCGGCGTCTCGCCCATCGTCATGGACGAGCTGTTCGACCGCATCATCGAGATCGCCCGCAGCGGCATCTCCATCCTGATGGTCGAGCAGAACGCCCGCCAGGCGCTGGAGATCGCCGATATCGGCTATGTGCTGGTGCAGGGCACCAACCGCTACACCGACACCGGCGCCGCGCTGCTGGCGAACCCCGAGGTGCGCCGCACCTTCCTGGGGGGCTGACCCGATGCCCGCCGTTTCCATTCCGAACGCCGCGCGCCGCCGCGCCACGGTCCCGCCGGCCCAGGAGATCCGCTGATGGATATCGCCAACGCGCTGGTCGCGATCCTCAACTTCGTTGTCATCCCCGCCGCCGCCTATGGCAGCCAGCTTGCGCTGGGGGCGCTGGGGGTGACGCTGATCTACGGCATCCTGCGGTTCTCGAACTTCGCCCATGGCGACACGATGGCCTTCGGCACCGCGATGGTGATCCTGCTGACCTGGGCATTGCAGGCGATGGGCGTCAGCCTGGGCCCGATCCCGACGGCGCTGCTGGCGCTGCCCTTCGGCATCGCCCTGACCGCCGCGCTGGTGCTGATGACAGACCGCTGGGTCTATCGCCATTACCGCCGCGTCCGGGCCGATCCGATCGTGCTGGTGATGGCCTCTGTCGGCGTCATGTTCGTGATGAACGGCCTGACCCGCCTCGTGATCGGGGTCGAGGAGATCCGCTTCGACGATGGCGCGCGCTTCATCATCTCGGTCCAGCAGTTCAAGGCATGGAGCGGGCTGGCCGAGGGGCTGTCGTTCCGCACCACGCAAGCCATCACGCTGATCGTCGCGGCGCTGTCCTGCTGGGCGCTGTTCCGGTTCCTGAACCGCACCCGGTCCGGCAAGGCGATGCGGGCCTATTCCGACAACGAGGATCTGGCGCTGCTGTCCGGCATCGACCCGGAGCGGGTGGTTCGGATGACGTGGATCATCGCGACGGCGCTGGCGGTGATGGCCGGCACGCTTTACGGGCTCGACAAGTCGTTCAAGGCCTTCAACTACTTCCAGATCCTGCTGCCGATCTTCGCCGCCGCCATCGTCGGCGGCCTCGGCAGTCCGACCGGGGCGGTCGCGGGCGGCTTCATCATCGCCTTTTCCGAGGTGGCCGTCACCTACCCCTGGAAGAAGATCGCCGGCTATCTGTTTCCCACATGGCAGCCTGACGGGCTGCTGCAGCTTCTGTCCACCGAATACAAGTTCGCGGTCAGCTTCGTGATCCTGATCGTGGTGCTGCTGTTCCGGCCCACCGGCCTTTTCCGCGGCAAGTCAGTCTGAGGAGACAGCGATGTCCGGCTCTCGTCAATCCGCCGCCGCAAACCCCTGGCGCGCACCTGCCCTGCTGGCCGTGCTGGTCGTGCTGTTCGTGCTGGAAGGCAGCCTGTCCAACGCGCTGTTCTCGGGCAGCTGGAACAGCGCGCTCGGCATTCTCAACATGGGGCTATTGTCGGCGATCATGGCGCTGGGGGTAAACATCACCTGGGGCTATGGCGGGCTGTTCAACGCCGGGGTGGTCGGGTTCCTCGCGCTGGGCGGCCTCGCCCCGGTGCTGATCTCGACGGCGCCGGTTCCCGGCGCGTGGGATGCGGGCGGCGTCCGCGTCGTGCTGGCGCTGGTCGTCGGGCTGCTGACGCTGGTGCTCGCGACGATCGTGGCCCGGCGTGTGCCCCGCGCGTGGAAGTTCTGGGCCGCCTTCGCGGTCGTCGGCGTGGGCTTCGTCATCTACCGTTTCCTGTTCGACCCTGCCGTCATCGCGATCGAGGCGAACAACCCCGCCAAGGCCGGCAATATCGGCGGGCTCGGCTGGCCGGTGCTGCTCAGCTGGCCGGTGGGCGGGCTGCTGGCCGCTGCGGCGGCATGGGGCGTCGGCAAGGTCGCGCTGGGGCTGCGCTCGGACTACCTCGCCATCGCCACGCTCGGGATCGGAGAGATCATCGTCGCCGTGATGCGCAACGAGGGCTGGCTGGCGCGCGGCGTCCTCAACATGAGCGGCATCCCGCGTCCGGTGCCCTATGAGCTGGAGCTTCAGGCCGACCCTGCGTTTCAGGCCCGCGTGGCCGGCTGGGGAATGGATCTGGCGACGGCCTCCGGCATCTGGGTCAAGCTCAGCTATGCGGCGCTGTTCATCGTCATCGTTCTGGCGCTGATCGCGCTGTCGGAACTCGCGCAGCGCTCCCCCTGGGGGCGGATGATGCGCGCCATCCGCGACAACGAGGTTGCGGCTGAAGCCATGGGCAAGAACGTGACCCGCCGGCATCTGCAGGTCTTCGTGATCGGCGCGGCGGTGATCGGCCTTGCGGGCGCGATGATGGTGACGCTGGACGGGCTGTTGAACCCCGCCGGCTACAACCCGCTGCGCTACACCTTCCTCGTCTGGGTCATGGTGATCGTCGGCGGGTCCGGCAACAACTGGGGCGCGGTGCTGGGTGCGGTGCTGATCTGGTATCTGTGGATCAAGGCCGAGATCTGGGGCCCCGCAATGATGGCCGTCATCACCGCGCCGATGGAGGCGGGGGCGCTGAAATCTCACCTGATGGGCAGCGCCCCGCATATGCGCTTCATCGCGATGGGGCTGGTCCTGCTGCTGGTGCTGCGCTTCGCGCCGCGCGGCCTGGTGCCCGAGAAGTAGCGCCTAGAGGTCGATCCGCCCCGCCTGCCCCGCCGCAAAGCGGCGCAGCACGGCGGGGTAGAGCCGGTGTTCCGCCGTCAGCACCCGCGCGGCAAGGGCATCCGGCGTGTCGCCCGCCAGCACGGGCACCCGCGCCTGTCCCAGGACGGGGCCATCGTCCAGCACCGGCGTCACCAGATGCACGGTGCAGCCCGCCTCGGCATCGCCCGCCTCCAGCGCGCGGGCATGGGTGTGCAGCCCCGGATATTTCGGCAGCAGCGAGGGGTGGATGTTCAGCATCTGCCCCTGGAACCGCTCCACGAAGCCGGGCGTCAGGATACGCATGAACCCGGCAAGGCACAGGATGTCCGGCCGCGCGTCCAGAAGCGGCCCGAGCAGCGCCGCCTCGAACGCCGCGCGGTCACCCCTAAAGCCCCGGTGATCCACGGCGGCGGTCGGAACGCCCATCGCCTCGGCCTTCGCCAGCCCGGCGGCGAAGGGATCGTTCGAAGCGATCAGCACCGGCCGCGCCGGGTGATCCCCGGTCATGCTTTCGACGAGGCGGATCATGTTCGACCCGCCCCCCGAGATCAGGATGGCGACCCGCTTCACCGAAGCTGGCCGCGATAATCCACTCCCTCGCCGGGTGCGACATGCCCCAGCCGCACCACGGATTCGCCCTGCTCCACCAGCAGCGTCTCGACCACCTCGGCGGCGTCGGCGGCGACCACCAGCACCATGCCGATGCCGCTGTTGAAGGTCTTGAGCATCTCCGTCTGCGTGATCCCGCCAGCTTCCGCCAGCCACGCGAAGGCCGGCGGCAGCGTCCAGGCATCCAGGTCCACCTGCGCCCCCAGCCCTTCGGGCAGCACGCGCGGCAGGTTTTCGGTCAACCCGCCGCCGGTGATATGGGCCGCGGCATGGACGCAGCCCGCGCGGATCGCCTGAAGCACCGGGCGGACATAGAGCCGGGTCGGCGTCAGCAGCGCCTCGCCCAGCGTGCCTTCGCCGAAGGGGCTGGCGTCGTTCCAGCCCAGCCCCGCCGCCTCGGCCACCTTGCGGACCAGCGAAAACCCGTTGGAATGCACCCCGTCCGAGCGCAGCCCCAGCAGCACGTCGCCATCCGCGACGCCGCGCGGCAGCTCCGTCCCGCGCTGCATCGCGCCGACCGCGAAGCCCGCGAGATCGAAGTCGCCTGCCGCATACATGCCCGGCATTTCGGCCGTCTCGCCGCCGATCAGCGCGCAGCCGGACAACCGGCAGCCCTCGGCGATCCCCTCGATCACGCGAGCGGCCTCGTCCACGCTCAACTTGCCGGTGGCGAAGTAGTCGAGGAAGAACAGCGGCTCGGCCCCCTGGCAGACCAGATCGTTGACGCACATCGCCACGAGGTCGATGCCCACCCTGTCCACGATGCCGGTGTCGATCGCGATCCGCAGCTTGGTGCCGACGCCATCGGTCGCGGCGACCAGCACCGGATCGTCGTAGCCCGCCGCGCGGGGATCGAACAGCGCGCCGAAGCCGCCCAGCCCCGCCATCACGCCCGGCCGCTTCGTGGCCGCCGCCGCCGGCCCGATCCTGTCCACAAGCGCATTGCCCGCGTCGATGTCCACGCCCGCGTCGCGATAGCTGATGCTCATGAAATCCCCACTGACCCGGTTTTCGCTGCCTTAGGACAGTTTGACTTGACCCGCAAACCCACATTTGCGACAGCCGCAACACCGGACCCGAAACGACCGGCGGCCGGGCCTGTAGCTCAATGGTCAGAGCAGGGCGCTCATAACGCCTTGGTTGGGGGTTCGAGTCCCTCCGGGCCTACCACCTCCCTCGATGCCGCGGCGCAAAGCCGCTTGAGCCTTCGCTCAGGGGGCGATGAACTCGACCCCCGGAAGGGCCGCGATTTCGGCCACGTCCTCGTCATAGGCGGCGGTCATCCGGTCCACGCGGTCCTGCGTCCAGCCGGGCAGGATGATCGTCGTCTCGATCGCGTCGCGCCGGGCGTGGCGTTCGAGCGTCTGCGAGAAGATGTCGCGGCGGGAATCGATCGTCAGCCGCGGCGCGGCCTTCAGCGCGGCGCGCAGCTCGGTCATGCCGTCGTCGGTCAGCACGTCGGCCAGCGCCGCCAGCCCGGCCCGCAGCGGCACGTCCGCCGGGATGGTGGAGAGGCGGCGCAGCACCTCGGGCCAGATCAGCGGCGAATCCTCATGGCACCACAGCACCAGCCGCCGCCGGCCGATGGATTGCAGGATCTGGCGGATCGCCGGGGCCCACCGCATCGATTCGGGATCGCGCCCCGCCATCAGCTGACCGGCGCGGCCGGGATCGATCTTGTCCAGCATGAAGGGGATCAGCGTCGCGGGATTGCGCAGCGCCATGAAGAACTCGGCGTCGGCACCGGGAAAGAGGTTCGCGGCGGCCACCATCTTGGGACCGGCGGCGGCGAAGAAGCCCGGCTCGGCCAGGCAGCGGGCCGGAACCCCGATCAGCGCCGGCTGCGAGATGATGATGCGCTGCGGATCGTCGCTGTCGAGGATGGAATCGAGCAGCACCTCCTCCATCTCCGGGGTCGCCGCCCCGCCGGACAGGGCCGCGAGCGCCTCCTCGAACAGGCCGCGATGGCGCGAGGGGGGGATCGGCTCGACCCCGTTCTCGAGCAGCCAGCCGCGATTGTCCATCAGCGCGCGGATCGTGCGCTCGGGCTCGGTTCCGTGAACGCCCAGGTAGAATGCCGCCTTCATCGTCCGTCCTTGTTCTCAGGCCCCGTGGCCGGCGCGGCGCACACTAACCGCAACGCCGCCACAGTCAAACGCAGGGACATGTTGCGCGGGCGGGCGGCGCGCGCTAGGCATCACGTCACGGCCGGTTTAGCTCAGCTGGTAGAGCAGCTGATTTGTAATCAGAAGGTCGCGGGTTCGATTCCTGCAACCGGCACCAATATTTTCGAAATAAGGTCCCGACGCTGCGCCAGGCCAATAAGGCTGCGTTCATCCGCTCGACGGGAGGCCAGAAAAAAGGCGCCGCAGATGCGGCGCCTTTCCTTGTTCAAGCCTAGAGAGAGGCTCAGAACTTGTACGAAGCGTTGATGCTGAACGTGTCGGCTTCGATGTCGAAATCGGTGCCAGCCTCCGAGAACTCGAAGTCGTTGCGCATCCACTCGGCGCCGACCAGGAAGCGCGGCGAGACGGCGAATTTCACGCCGACGCCATAGCCGAAGCCGGTTTCGCTGTCGCTGAAGCCGTTGAAGTCAACGTCGAGATGCGAGACGGCGATGGTCGCGTAGGGCAGGATCCGACCTGCGTCGTAACCCGCGAGAAGCTTGGCGCGGATCAGGTCGCCATCGCCGTCGATGGTCGAGTTGTCCACCTCGAGGTCGTCGAGCTTGTCATAGGACAGCTCGGCACCGCCGACGAAGCGGCCGAAGTCGCGCAGGTAGCCGGCGTGCACGCCAAAGTGCTTGCCATCGTAGTCATCGACGCCTTCGATCTCGCCGTCAACCTTGCCGATCTGCGCACCAGCGTAGAAGCCGGTCCAGTCCAGCGTCGGCGTGACCGGAGCCACGACGATCGGCGCGGCCGGTTCGGCTTCGACGACGGGGGCGACATAGCCGCCCGCAGCGGCGATGGTCGCGGTGCCGGCCAGAGCGGCGGCGGCGAGGAAGGAAGTTCTGATCATGGAAATCACTCCGTTTTCGTTGATGGAGTGGACATAGGCTCGCCTTCCGCGTTTGTCCCGTGGCCGCCCGGCTTCTCGCTTCGTTCCTGTGGCAATTATGTTACATACGCTGATGAAGGTAAGCCAATTTCCGCCAGATCCGGGCAAATCCCGCCTACTTCATCGGTCCTGCCTCGTCAGCGCCTCTTGGAAAGCGTCGCCAGCCATGCCTCGCGCTGCCGCGCATGGAGCCGGGCGATGCGGACCGCCGACTCGGGCGAGACCGCGTCGAAGGCGATCCGGCTGCGCGGCCGAAGCTGCACCGTGCGGTCCAGATCGGCGGCGACGACCGTCGCGATCTTGGGGTAGCCGCCGGTGGTCTGGTGGTCGCGCAGCAGCAGCGTGGCGACCCCGTCGCCCGCGACCTGGATGGAGCCCGCGACGATCGGCTCGGACGGGATCGACAGCGCGTCGCGCATCGGCAGCGTCGGGCCGCGCAGGCGCACACCCATGCGGTCATAGGAATCCGAAAGCTGGTGCGCGCCGTAAAGCAGCGCGGTGATCGCCTCGGGTTGCAGATGATGGTGCTGCGGGCCCAGCACGATGCGGGCATGGCCGGTCGGCCGGGCGAAGACGGGGCACGGAAAGCTGCGCTCGCGCGCAGGTTCGATCCGGCTGTCTTCGACGGTGATCTCGGCCCCCGTCGCCAGCAGGCCGCCGCCGAAGCCCGAGGTCGTGTGCGTGGCCGTGTGTCCCAGCCAGACGGGCGCCTGCACCTCTCCGGCGAGGGCGAGATAGGTCCAGCTTCCCCAGTGGCCGCGCCGGATCTGCAGCGTCTCGCCCGCGCGGAGCGTTCGGGCTTCCCACACGCTGGCGCGGGTTCCGGCGTGGTCCATCACGAAGCCGCCGCCCGCCACCGCGAAGGTGACGCCGCCCTCCAGACACTCGACGGTGAGACCGGCGGGAGAGACCTCGATGGCGGTCGCCTCCGCCGGGTTGCCGATGGCAAGGTTCGCGGCGGCGTGGGCAGTGCGGTCCATCGGCCCCGACTCGGGAACCCCGAAGCGCATCAGGCCGAGGCGGCCGCCGTCCTGATACGAGACATGCGGTCCGGCGAAGGTCACGCGAAGGCGGGTGGTGGTCATGCGTTCTCCGCCGATTTGCGTTCGTATTCCTCGCGCGAGATGCGGCGCATCCGCACGTGATCGCCCACGTCAAAAAGGAACGGTCGGTCCTCGTCGCCAGTCAGGATCCGGGTGGGCGAGCGGCCGATCACCCACCAGCCGGCGGGCATCAGCAGCGTGGTGACGATGCATTGCGGCCCGGCGATGATGACGCTGCCCGCCGGAACGCCCCGGATCGCCGCCGGCTTGCGCGGCAGCTGGATCGCGGCGGGGGTGCCCGACATGTAGGCATAGCCGGGGGTGAAGCCATACATCCGCACCGTGTAGTCGCCGCCCAGATGCGCGGCGATCACGTCATCGACGCTGATCCCCTTGGCCTCGGCCACGGCGGACAGGTCGGGGCCCAGATCGGGATCGTAGCAGATCTCGACCTCGCGCAGGCCGCCCGTCCGGCCCTCGGGCGCGGGGCGGGCGAGGCAGGCGCGGACCGCCGCCTCGATCTCGCGGTGGTCGGTGACGATGGGGTCGAAATCCACCAGCAGGTTGACCATCCCCGGCACCACCTCCCGCAGGCCGGGCGGCGGCGAGGCGGCCAGGGCGCGGTCCAGCGCGACTACCCGGTCGCTGGTCGCGTCGTCGATGGTCTCGCCCAGTTCCACCAGAAGGGCGTGTTCGGCCACGGGCGCAAAGCGCAATGTCACGGGCGTCAGTCCTTCAGGAACGGGGCGATGGTGACGCCCGCCGCTTCCAGCCGCGTGCGCAGCTTCCGCGCGATCTCGACCGCGCCGGGCGTGTCGCTGTGCACGCAGATGGAATCGGCCGCAAGCTCGATCGGCTCGCCGTCCAGCACCGGCATCCGGCGGTCCTGCAGGAAGGTGATGAGCCGCTGCGCCACCGCCTCGACATCATGCAGCACCGCGCCCGGCTGGCTGCGCGGAACGAGTTGACCGCTGGGCAGATAGGCCCGGTCCGCGAAGATTTCCGAGAACACCTCCACACCGGCGTCCCGCGCGGCATGTTCCAGCGCCGTGCCGGAAATCGCGAGAATGGAAAGGCCGCGATCCACCCCGCGCACCGCCCCGGCGATGGCTTGGGCGACGTCCGCATCGGCGGCGGCAAGATTCCCCAGCGCCCCGTGCGGCTTGACGAAGCGCACCTTCGTCCCCGCCAGCGCCGCCAGCGCGGACAGCGCGCCCGTCTGCGCCGCGACCATGCGCCCGATCTCCTCGGGGCGCATCGGGATGACGCGCCGCCCGAACCCCTCGCGGTCGGGATAGCCGGGATGGGCACCCACGACGACGCCGCGTTCCTTCGCCAGTGTCAGGGTCGCGAACATCGTCTCGGGATCGCTGGCATGGCCGCCCGCCGCGACGTTCGCGCTGGAGACGAGCGACAGCATCGCCGCGTCGTCGCCCATCTTCCACGGGCCGAAACCTTCCCCGAGGTCCGAGTTCAGGTCGATCTGGGTCATGTCGCCTCCTCCACTGGAGGCCATATTTCACCACGACCGGCCCGAGGTCCACACGAGACGCGCAGCCTGCGGGCGGGGCGTTGCGAAGACGCAGCACTCCGGCCGTCAGATCACCGGAGCCCGGCGGAACGCGCATCCACGGCAGCGGGAGGGCAGCGCCCGACGCCGCGCCGGGCGCCAGGGCCGCTCGCCCTGTCCTGCCGTCACTGCATCCCGAGTGCGGACTTGTACATCTCCAGGATCGCCTCTTCCTCGGCCACGTCGTCCTTGTCACGCTTGCGCAGGGCGATGACCTTGCGCATCACCTTGGTGTCGTAGCCGCGCGCCTTCGCTTCGGCCATCAGCTCCTTCTGGCGCTCGGCCACGTCCTTCTTTTCGGCGTCCAGCTGTTCGTATTGCTCGATGAACTGCCGCAGCTCTCCGGCCGCGACGCCGTAGCTGGTGTCGTCCTGCATCCTGTCCCCGTTCGCTCTTGCGCGCGGCTTGGCCGCGATCCGTCAGGGCGCGACCCTTAGGCCGTCTTGCCGGGCCGCGCAATCGCCGCTAGGCCGCAGCGGAGTGCTTCACCAGGGCCGAGGAGCCGCGCGATGACCGTATTCGACCTGCTGATCTGGGGCGGCGCCCTGCTGACCCTCGCGGGGCTGCTGGGCATCGTCTGGTGCATCGTCACCGTCGGCCGCGCCAAGCGCGCGAAGCTGGAGGACGGGGCGATGCGGGCGCGGATGCAGAAGGTCGTCGCGGTCAACATGGGCGCGCTCGGCGCCTCGATGATCGGGCTGATGGCGGTGGTGCTCGGCGTCATGCTGGGCCGCTGAGATGCGGGCGCTCATCCAGCGGGTCGCCCATGCCTCGGTCGAGGTCGAGGGGCGCGAGGTGGGCCGCATCGGGCCGGGGCTGCTGGTGCTGGTCTGCGCGATGCAGGGCGATGACGACGCCGCCGCCGACAAGCTGGCGGCGCGGGTCGCAAAGCTGCGGATCTTCCGCGACGCGGCGGACAAGATGAACCGTTCCGTGCAGGATGTCGGCGGGGCGGCGCTGGTCATCAGCCAGTTCACGCTGGCCGCTGATACCCGCACCGGCAACCGCCCCGGCTTTTCGACCGCCGCACCCCCTGACGAGGGGCGGCGGCTTTACGAGCGTTTCGCGCAGGCGCTGCGCGACCTGGGCCTGCCGGTCGAAACCGGCGAGTTCGGGGCCGAGATGAAGGTCTCGCTGCTGAATGACGGGCCGGTCACGATCTGGATGGACAGCACCGACCGCGCCTGAGCCGGTTCAGTTCGCCGCGGGCGGCTGCGCCGGATCGTAGCTCTGGGGCGGCTGCCGGGTGTCGTTCAGGGTCGAGACATCGACGCCCGCTTCGGTCAGCGCCGCCTCGGCCGCCTCGCGGTCCGCCGCATCGAGTTCGGCCGAACGGCCCAGAATCCACGCATAGTCCGAGCCCGGCGAACGGACGGCGGCCCAAGGATAGCTGCCATCCTGCGCCTCGCCCACCGCGACGATCTCGTAATTGACGCCCGGCGCATCCTCGGGCGATTGCGGGAACGTCACCTCGAAGGTGTTGAGGTTGCCGTCCACCACCTCGGCCGTACCGATCACCCCCATGACCTGCCCGTTCGCCGTGTCGCAGCGGTTCACGACCCGCAGCGTTTCCGCGTCGGCCAGTTCATAGAACGCGGTCGTCCCGCCTTCGCAGGCGGCCTGGAACGGCATGGGCGAGCTGGCGATCTCGTGCCAGACGCCGATATAGGCCTGCGGATTGATCTGCTCCGAGGTCGTCGTGCCTGCTTCCTGCGCCACGGCGGGGCTGGCGAGAAGGGCGAGAGCCGAGAGGCCGGCGAGAAATTTCATGGCGAAAGTCCCTTTCGTTACATCGCCACTCAACCGGCCGGCCTTGATGCGGGTTCCGCAGGAAGGCCCAGCCGGTTCCGCGCGGCTTCCGCCACCATGCCCAGCGCCTCATAGACGATCAACGCCAGCGCCGCCGTCAGCAGCCCGCCCTGCACCACGAAGGACAGGTTGTTGGCGTTCAGCCCGGCGATGATGACCTCGCCGAGGCTGCGCGCCGCGACGGTCGAGCCGATCGCCGCCGTCGAGACCGCGATCACGGCGGAAATGCGCACCCCCTCGATCATCAGCGGCAGCGCCAGCGGCAGCTCGACCCGGCGCAGCTTCTGGCCCGGCGTCATGCCCATGCCGTCGGCGGCGAGCCGGACCGCGCCGGAAACGCCGGTCAGCCCGGCGAGCGCGTTCTCGAAGATCGGCAGCAGGCCGTAAAGGAACAGCGCGATCAGTGTCGGCCACGTCCCGAAGCCGACCACCGGCACCGCCAGCGCAAGCACGGCCACGGGCGGGAAGGTCTGGCCGAAGCCGACCAGCGCGCGGGAGAGCGGCAGAAACTCCGCCCCTGCCGGGCGGGTGACGAGGATCGCCAGCGCGGACGCCAGCAGCGCCGAGGGGATGATCGCCGCCGCCACCAGCGCCAGATGCGACAGGGCGAGGCTGGACAGGCTCGCACGGTCATAGATCACCGGCATGTTGGGCGGGGCAAGCGGGCGCAGCATCGGCGCGAACAGGGCCGGGAACAGCAGGAAGGCCGCCGTCAGTGCCAGCAGGGCAAGCCGCAGAACGCCCGCCGGCCTCATTCCGGTCCCGCCTCGGGGCGGCCCGCGCGGATCACCGCATCGCGCCGGACGACGCCAACCGCGCGGCCGTCCGGGCCGGCGATGGGCAGGCGGTCGCGGCCGGTCCAGATCATCTCGGCCAGCGCCTCGGCCAGCGAGCTTCCGGCGGGCAGCATCGGCCCCTCGGCTGCGCCCGGCTCGGCGATCTCCCGCGCGGGGCGCAGGGACATGAGGCGGAACGCGCGGTCGCCCTCGCCCAGCAGGTCGGCGACGAAGGGCGTGGCCGGGGCGGCGATGATCTCGGCCGGGGCGGCGAACTGCTCGATCCGGCCCTCGCGCATCACGGCGATACGGTCGCCGAGCCGGATCGCCTCGGCCATGTCGTGGGTCACGAGGATCACCGTCGTGCCAAGCTGCCGCTGCACCCGGCGCAGGTCGGCCTGCGCCTGCCCGCGGATCACCGGATCAAGCGCGCCGAAGGGCTCGTCCATCAGCAGCAGTGCGGGCCGGGCAGCAAGCGCGCGGGCGACGCCGACCCGCTGCGCCTGCCCGCCCGACAGCTCGTGCGGGCGGCGCGGCCCGATCGCGTCGGGATCGAGCTGCAGCACCTCCATCAACTCGCGCACCCGGGCGCGGATCTGCGCCTTCGGCCAGCCGAGCAGTTCCGGCACGGTCGCGATGTTGCGGGCGGCGGACCAGTGCGGAAACAGGCCCGTATCCTGGATGACATAGCCGATCCGCCGCCGAAGCTGCGCGGGCGGCACCGAAGCCGTGTCGGCCCCGTCGATCAGCACCCGGCCCGAGGTCGGCTCGACCAGCCGGTTGACCATCCGCAGCAGCGTCGATTTCCCCGAGCCGGAGGTGCCGACCACCGCCGTCAGCGTCCCCCTCTCCAGCGTCAGCGACACATCGTCGACCGCGGCAAGGCCGTCATAGAGCTTGCTGACCGACTGGAACTCGATCACGGCGCGGCCCCCGGCAGAAGCCCCGCCGCCGCGTCCAGCACTGCCGAGGTGACGAAGGCCAGCGCCACGGTGGGCAGGGCGCCCAGCAGGATCAGGTCGGTCGCGGTCTGGCCGATGCCCTGAAAGACGAAGGTGCCGAAGCCCCCTGCCCCGATCAGCGCGCCGACCGTCGCCATGCCGATATTCTGCACCAGCACGATCCGCGCCGCGGCCACGATGACCGGCGCGGCCAGCGGAATGTCCACCCGCCACAGCCGCTCCCGCCGCGTCAGGCCCATGCCGTCGGCGGCCTCGGTCACGCTGCGGGGCACCCCGGTCAGCCCGGCGACGGTATTGGCGACGATCGGCAGCAGGGAATAGAGCAGCAGCGCCACGAAGGCGGGCGCCATGCCGATGCCGCGGATGCCCAGCGCCGCCGCGCCGGGCAGATTCGCCGCGACCCAGCCCAGCGGCAGGATCAGCATGCCGAACAGCGCGATGGACGGGATCGTCTGCACCGCCGTCAGCGCCCCCAGCACCGGCTGGCGCAGGCGCGGGGCGCGGGCCAGCGCGATCCCCAGCGGCACCCCCGCCGCCATCGCCACCCCGAACGAGCCGAAGGCGAGCCACAGATGCCGCCCCCCCTCGCGCCAGAACGCGGCGCTGCGGCTGCGGTATTCCTCCATGACCGAGAGTTCCGCCAAGACGCCCGAGCCGAGCAGCAGCCAGACCAGCGCGACGGCGCCGGCGGCGAAGCCGAGCCGCGCGGCGGGTCCGGGCCGCAGCCGCGCCAGCGCGTCGATCAGCAGCAGCCCGGCGAGCGTCAGGGCAATCCAGAAGCCTGCCCCCGGCCCTATCCGCGCGGCAGTCGGCGCATCGGCCCCTAGCCGGGCGGCGCCCCAGCCCATCGCCAGCACGAGCGAGACCAGCAGCGGCACGGCCACGCCCAGCCGCCACAGCGGTTGCCGGATCACCATGAGCGCGGCGATGGCAAGGCCGAGCGCCAGCAGCGCCGCAGAGGCCCCGGCGGTTCCCAGCGTCTCGATCAGGCTGCGCGGCTCGCCCGCCGCGATCCGGTTGGCGCGGAACACCGCGAAAGGCAGCAGCGCCGAGGCCGCCAGCGGCACGAGCAGGATCGAGATCCGGCCCCGCACCGGCGGCTCAGGGCAGCAGCCCGTTCGCGGTCAGGAACTCCTGCGCGACATCGGACGCGGACAGCCCCTCGACCTGAACCTTGCCGTTGAGATCCTGCAACGTCTCCAGCGTCAGCTTTTCGAAGACGGGGGCCAGCAGTTCCTCGATCTGCGGATATTCGGCCAGCACCTCCTGCCGGATGACCGGGGCGGGCTGGTAAACGGGCTGCACCTGCTTGTCATCCTCCAGCACCACAAGATCGGCGAAGGCGATCTGCCCGTCGGTGCCATAGACCATCGCCGCGTTGGCGCCGCTCGTCTGCCGACTGGCGGCCTGAATGGTCGCCGCCGTGTCGCCGCCCGACAGAACGATCAACTGGTCGGGACCAAGGGTAAAGCCGTAAGCCGCCTGGAACGCGGGCAGCGCGGGGGGCGAGTTCACGAACTCGGACGAGGCGGCCAGCTTCACCTCGCCGCCATTCGCGACCCATTCGCCGAACTGCGAAAAAGTGGTGACGCCCGCCGGCTCGGCCACGTCGCGGCGCAGGGCCATGCCCCAGGTGTTGTTGGCGGGCGCAGGAGTCAGCCAGACCAGATCGTTCGCCTCGGCGTCCAGCGCCTTCGCCTCGGCATAGGCGGCGGCGGCGTCCTTCCAGATCGGCTCGTCGGCGCGGTTGAAGAAGAAGGCGGCGTTGCTGGTGTATTCGGGGTAGATGTCGATCTCTCCCGCGACCAGCGCCTGCCGCACGACCGGCGTCGCCCCGAGTTGCAGGCGGTTATCCGTCTCGATCCCCGCATTCGTCAGCACGGCGAGGATCATCTCGCCCAGCACGCCCCCTTCGGTGTCGATCTTGGACGACACGACGACCTGCGCCGTGGCGGTCGAGGCTAGCGCGGCAGCGAACACGGCGGACAGGACGAAGGGTCGGATCACGGGCGGTCTCCTCGGATGGCGCGAAGGGCGACGCGGGGTCGTGGGAAAGGTTCACATCCGACCGTCCCGCGCGCAACCCCGAAGGCGCGAAATGCGCAAGGCCCCGGCCAGGTGCGCCGGGGCCTTGCCGTGACCGGGCGGGCCGATCACTCGTTGCTGGCGTCCGAGGAATACGAGTCCCGCGACGAGACGCGCAGGTTGTTCTGCACATGGTTCACGCCGCTGATGTCGTCCGCGATGTCCTCGGCCCGGCGCTTGTCGCGGCGGCTGTCCACGGTGCCGGACAGCGTCACCTCGCCGCTGTCCACGCTCACGTCGATATCGCTGGCGTCGAGCGAGGCGTCGTCGCTCAGCCGGTCGGAGACATCCTCGCGGATGCGCTCGTCCGACCGGGCGTAGCCCTTCGGCCCCTTGCCGCGATGGTAGGTCTTGGTCCAGCCATGCTCGTCCCGCTCGGAACTGCCGGAGCCGCCATAGGCCCCGGCGGCGCCAGCGGCGCCATAACGGCCGTAATCGCCATAGGCGGAGCCGCCGTAGCCCGAACCGCCATAGCCCGAACCGCCATAGCCGGACCCATAGGAACCTTCACGCGAGCCATAGCCCTGCCCGAAGTCCTGCGCGCCGCGGGCGCTCATGCCGTCGTCCGAATAGACATCGCCATAGCTGCCATAGCCGCCGCCGGTCATGCCGCGATACTGGCTGCCCGCGCCCGAGCGGCCGAGGTCTTCGTATCCGCCCCCATAGTTGCTGCGGCCATAGCCGCGCCCGCCCGCGCCGCCGCCATAGTCGCCGCCACTGAAGCCGCCGCCATAGCCGCCACCGGAGTAGTTGCCCCGGCCATAGTTGCTGCGGCCGTATTCGGGGCTGCCGTAGTCGCCGCCGCCATAGCTGCTGCCGTAGTTGCCGCCCCCATAGTTGCGGCCACCATAGTCGCGGCCACCGGAATCGCGGCTGGCCCAGTCGCGGTCATAGCCGCCGCCGTAGCCGCCACCCGCGTTGCGGTCGGGCCAGTTGGTGCGGCTGGAATAATCCTCCCGGCCGCGCATCGAGCGATCATCGCGCCAGTCGTCGCTCCGGCCAGCGCGGCGTTCCCAGTCCGAGCCGCCACGGCGTCGATCGTCGTTCCAGTTCCAGTCATCCTGCATGGTTCTTTCGCTCCCGAATGATCGTTGATGCGAAGATGCCGCTGTGTCAGCAGCATGGTTCGGTGCGCCGGATGCGCCCTCCGATGAGGGTTCAACGCGCGAGCCCGGCGTCTGGATCGACTAACAATTGATAGATCACCACACCGTGACTGTGGCGGCGTTTCGGGCAGATGTCGGGCGCGTCTTGACTTTCGGGGGGCGATCCCTCATCTGGAGCGAGCCGACATCCGCTGCCGCGTGAGCAGCCGCAGGTTTCCTGCCAGGGTCCGGCGCCTCATCAGGTTCCCATGTCACGCAAGGGTTGCCGGCGGGTTTCGTATCTGACCCGCGCCCTTTGCACTCCGCGCGTCCGATTCCGGGCCGTGGCACCCTCGCGGCCCGATACGGGGGCCTGGCGACAGGACGAGACATGACTGAACACACCACCGAAGCCCGCCCCGCGGGCCAGCGCAGCGCGCGCCCCTCTCACGGCAAGCCCGGCGCCCCGCGCGGCGACCGCAACACCCCGCGCGGCGAAAGCCATGGCCACGGCGGCAAGCCGAAATCGGCCGGCTTCGACGCCCGCCGCGGCCCCGGCCGCGCCAAGAAGGAACGGGCCGAGGCCGAGCCCTTCATCCGCCGCGCCATCCCCGACATGGACACCCCCTTCACCCGCATGGGCATCGACCCGCGCGTGGCGATCAACCTGCCCGATCTGGGCCTGAACGAGCCGACGCCGATCCAGGCGCAGGCGATCCCCGCGATCGTCGAGGGGCGCGACCTGCTGGGCCTCGCCCAGACCGGCACCGGCAAGACGGCGGCCTTCGGCCTGCCGATGCTGACCCGCCTGCTGGTCGCGGGCAAGCGTCCCGAGCCGGGCACCTGCCGCGCCCTGATCCTTGCGCCGACGCGCGAGCTTGCGACCCAGATCGCCCAGAACGTCGAGGCTTACGCCGTCGGCACCGGCATCCGCGCGTTCCGCGTCGTCGGTGGCGCGTCGATCAACGTGCAGGTGGACCGGCTTGCGCGGGGCGTGGACGTGCTGATCGCGACGCCGGGCCGGCTGATCGACCTGATCGAGCGCCGCGCCATCCGCTTCGACCAGACCCATTACCTGGTGCTGGACGAGGCCGACCAGATGCTGGACATCGGCTTCATCCACGCCCTGCGCCGGATCGCCAAGCTGCTGCCGGCCGACCGCCAGACGCTGCTGTTCTCGGCCACCATGCCCAAGCTGATGGAAGAACTTGCCGACAGCTACCTGCAGGAGCCGGTCCGGGTGCAGGCGAACCCGCCCGGCCGCCCCGCCGAGAAGATCGCGCAGGGCGTCCATTTCGTGAACCAGGGCGACAAGGCCGCGCTGCTGGCGGACTACCTCCGCAAGCATCCGGGCGAGCTGGCGATCGTCTTCGGCCGCACCAAGCACGGCTCGGAAAAGCTGCGCAAGCTGCTGGGCGACTGGGGCTTCAAGGTGGACGCGATCCACGGCAACAAGAGCCAAGGCCAGCGTGAGCGGGCGCTCGCCTCGTTCCGCGCGGGCCAGACCCATGTGCTGGTGGCGACCGACGTGGCGGCGCGGGGTCTCGACATCCCCGAGGTCGCGCATGTCTACAACTACGACCTGCCGAACGTGCCGGAAAACTACGTCCACCGCATCGGCCGCACCGCCCGCGCGGGCCGCGACGGCCGCGCCGTGGCGCTGTGCGCGCCCGCCGAGGTCGGAGAGCTGCGCGCGATCGAGAAGGCGATCAAGGCCGCGATCCCGGTGATCGGGGGCGAGCCGCCCACCGGTCCCGTGCCCGCCGCCCGCAAACCCGGCGGCAAGCCGAGCCTCGCCGGCGCGGTCACGCGCAAGCGCCCGGCCCGCCGCCCCTCGCGCGCGCCAAAATCCGGGACGCGGCAGGGCTAAAAGACTGACACCGGGAGCAACGCGCGCCCGGTGCCCTTGAAATTTGCAACGCGCTTCGGGCGGACTACACCGCCCGAGGCGCGCCCGCAGTCCAGCGGCAGGCGCTCAGCCCATCAGCCGCGCCTTGACCAGCGCCCCCGCGGCGCCGAAGTCCATCTGGCCCGCATGACGGGCGCGCAGCTCGCCCATGACCCGGCCCATGTCCCGCACCGACTCGGCGCCCAGATCCGCGATGACCGTGTCCACTGCGGCGGCGACTTCCGCCTGATCGAGCTGGCGCGGCAGGAATTCCTGGATGATGCCGATCTCCGCAAGCTCCCGCTCAGCCAGTTCAAGACGGCCGCCCTCTTCATAGGCGCGGGCCGATTCCTGGCGCTGCTTGACCATCCTCGACAGCAGCGCGACCAGCTCATCCCCCGACAGCCCGCCGGACGCATCCGGCCCGCCCTCGCCGCGGGCGGCGATCTCGCGGTCCTTGATGGCCGCGCCCACCAGCCGCAGCGTCGAGAGCCGGGCGGCGTCGCGGGCCTTCATCGCGTCCTTGGTGGCGCTCGCAATACGTTCGCGCAGTTCCATGATATCCTCGCTCTCTCGGCCAACGGTTCGCGTGCGGTGTCGCGCAGGCGGCCCGCCGGGGTCAAGCGGCCTTGACGCTGCGGCCCGCCCCCCCTAGTAATCCCGCCGATTTGCCGGAGTAACGACATGCCGAAACCGACCGCCTGCCTTGCGCTTGCCGACGGAACGATCTTCCACGGCTTTGGTTTCGGCGCGACTGGCGAGGTCGTGGCCGAGCTGGTCTTCAACACCGCCATGACCGGCTATCAGGAAATCATGACCGACCCGTCTTATGCCAGCCAGATCGTGACCTTCACCTTCCCCCATATCGGCAACACCGGCGTCACCGCGCTGGACGACGAATCCGCCGAGCCCGTCGCCTCGGGCATCGTGGTGAAGTGGGACCCGACCGAGCCGTCGAACTGGCGCGCGACCTCGGATCTGGCCGACTGGATGGAGCGGCGCGGCCGCATCGGCATCGGCGGCATCGACACCCGCCGCCTGACCCGTGCCATCCGCCAGCAGGGCTCGCCGCATGTGGTGCTGGCGCATGATCCGTCGGGCAACTTCGACACCGCCGCCATGGTGGCGAAGGCGAAGGGCTGGACGGGCCTCGTCGGGCTCGATCTGGCGAAAGCGGTGAGCACCCGGCAGAGCTATACGTGGGATCAGGGCCTCTGGGTCTGGCCCGACGGGTTCGAACCGCCCTCGCGGCCTGAAAAGCCGTTCAAGGTGGTGGCCATCGATTATGGCGCCAAGCGCAACATCCTGCGCTCGCTGGTCGCATCCGGCGCGGATGTGACGGTCCTGCCCGCGACCGCGACGGCCGAGGACGTGCTGGCCCATGACCCCGAGGGCGTGTTCCTGTCGAACGGTCCCGGCGATCCGGCGGCGACCGGCGAATACGCCGTGCCGATGATCCAGACGCTGCTGGAGCGTGACCTGCCGATCTTCGGCATCTGCCTCGGTCATCAGATGCTCGCGCTCGCGGTCGGGGCCAGCACGGTGAAGATGGGCCACGGCCATCACGGCGCGAACCACCCGGTCCGCAACGTGGAAACCGGCAAGGTCGAGATCACCTCGATGAATCACGGCTTCGCGGTGGACGCGCAGACTCTGCCCGAAGGCGTGCTGGAAACCCATGTGAGCCTTTTCGACGGCTCGAACTGCGGCATCCGCCTGACGGGTCGGCCGGTCTTCTCGGTCCAGCACCACCCGGAGGCGAGCCCCGGCCCGCAGGACAGTTCGTATCTGTTCGAGCGGTTCACGAAGGCGATGACCGAGCGGCGCGCGTGACGGCTGCAACCTGCGGCTGTTAACGCGACCTTAACCTCTGCTCGGGCATAGCGGTCCTGACACTTGTCAGGGAAGCAGCCATGTCCGCCACGACAGCGCCGAAGACCGAACCCGCCCGCGCCGCGCAGGTGATCTCTCTGCAGGCGCGGCTGCGGGACGGGCGGCTGGGCCGGGCGCGGCTCGACGCGGCGGCGAAGGCGCAGGCCGCGGCCCGGCCCGCGCGCGACCTGCGCCCGCTCGGGCAGATCCTGATCGAGGATGGGGCGGTCGCGCCCGGCGATCTGCTCAAGGCGGTGGTGATGCGCCAGCGGCAGGCGGTGCCGCTGGGGGAAATCCTGCTGGCCCACGGCTGGGTGACGGAAGCGGCGCTGACCCGCGCCCTGTCCCGCCAGTGGCGCAGTACGGTGCCGGACCTGGTGGAAACCCCGCCCGACGCGCGGCTGATCGACGAGGCGGGGGCGGAGCTTTGCCTCAACGCCGGCATCGTCCCGTGGCGGCGGATCGGCGGGGCGGCCTATGTCGCCGCGTCCCGCCCCGAGGAATTCGCCGCATTGGCTCCCCGTCTGCCCGCCAGCTTCGGGACGGTGCGGATGCTGCTCTGTTCACCCACAGGGGCGCGCGAGGCGATCCTGACCGCCCGCCGCACCGCGCTGATCCGGCAGGCCGAGACACGGGTGGACGGCGCGCTGAGCTGCCGCACACGGAACGAACGCCGCGCCGGACAGGTCGCGCTGGCCGTTATGGCGGCACTGGCGCTGGGGTTGCTGCTCGCCCCGCTGGGCCTGCTGACGGCGCTGACCCTGTGGGCGACGCTGACGCTGCTCGGCAGCATCGCGCTGAAAATCACGGCGTTCCGCGCCACGCTGCGCGCCCGCGCTGTCGCCACGCCACCGCCGGAACTCAAGGGGCAGTTGCCGCTGATCTCCGTCATGGTGCCGCTGTTCCATGAAGCTGACGTCGCGACCAAGCTGGTCGGCCGCCTCTCGCGCCTGACCTATCCGCGCGAACTCAGCGATATCATCCTGGTGGTCGAGGAAACCGACGATATCACCCGCGCCGCGCTGGAAGGCGCCGCCCTGCCCCGCTGGCTGCGGGTTGTGATCGTGCCGGACGGGCCGATCAGGACCAAGCCGCGCGCGCTGACCTACGCGCTCAGCTTCTGCCGCGGCGACATCATCGGCGTCTGGGACGCCGAGGACCGGCCCGAGCCGGACCAGCTTCACAAGGTCGCCCGCCACATGGCCACCGCGGCGCCCGACGTCGCCTGCGTGCAGGGCGCGCTGGATTTCTACAACCCGCGCACCAACTGGCTCTCGCGCTGCTTCACCATCGAATACGCGGCGCTGTTCCGGGCGGTGCTGCCGGGCGTCTCGCGGCTTGGCCTGATCGTCCCGCTGGGCGGGACGACCCAGTTCTTCCGCCGCGACGCGCTGGAGCGGTCGGGCGCGTGGGACGCCTGGAACGTGACCGAGGACGCCGATCTCGGTGTGCGGCTGGCGCGTATGGGGCTGCGGATCGAAGTGGCGGATTTCACCACCCATGAAGAGGCGAATTGCCGCGCCATTCCGTGGATCAAACAGCGCTCGCGCTGGCTCAAGGGTTACGCGATGACCTGGGGCGTCCACATGCGGACCCCGGTGCAGCTGTGGCGGCAGATCGGCACACGGGCGTTCCTGGGCTTTCAGGTGCAGTTCATCGGGATGCTGACCCAATATCTGCTCGCCCCGCTGCTGTGGAGCTTCTGGCTGCTCAGCCTCGGCCTGCCGCATCCGCTGCGCGAGCCGCTGGCCGGGCTCTGGGGCGGGCTGGGGGTGCCGGTGCTGTTCACGATCTTCGTGGCGTCCGAGCTGCTGAACATGGCCATCGGCATCTGGGCGGTTCGCCGGACGGGTCATCGCGGCCTCTGGACCTGGGCGCCGACGATGCATCTCTACTTCCCGCTCGGGTGCCTTGCGGCGTGGAAGGCGCTCTATGAGGTGGTGGTCAACCCGTTCTACTGGGACAAGACCCAGCACGGCGTGGACTGCACCGAAGAAGCGGTCGTTGCCGAACCGACCGAGGCGCTGCTTCCGCTGGTCACGCTCGGGAACCGGGTCGAAGCAGCAGCGAGGGAGGAAGCAGAAGCAGGACACGACCCGGCTTGTGCCGCCAGCCGCGCCGATCCGCTGCCGCCGCTCTCGCTCCCAATTCGGGGGAACGTGAGCTGAGCCGGGCGTAGGGCAATTTCTCCGGCTGTGATGCGACCCCGAGTTGGCTTGCCTCCGAGCGGCCCTCGATCACGCGGAAGGTAGTCGATACCGCCAAGGACCGGCCGCGCTGAGCCGCTGGCACCGCCGGACGGCTTGCTCGCTTCGCGGCCCGGTCACGACTCACCCCTCGGCGGCCACGGCGGTGCCCACCAGCTCGTCGGCGATGCTCCCCGCCTCCTCGACCATCGCGGTAAGCGCCGCGGCAAGCGCGTCGAGCGACTCCGCGCCTGTTTCCCGCAGCAAAAAGTCCTGCCCGCCGCGGCCCACCGTCTCCATGTCGAGCGCGCCGTCGGTCAGCAGCCGCGCGGCGCATTGGAGCCGCCAGAGGAAGCGGTGCGCGCCTGCAAGCCGCTCAGCCTGATCGCCCGCGATCAGTTCGGCGCGCTTGCCCGCGCGGATCTGCGCAGGGGTGGCGCGGGCCGGTGATCCGGCGCGAAGGGCCAGGGACTGCGCCAGCAGCTCGACATCCTGCAGGCGGCCGCGGCCGCTCTTGGCCTCCCACCGGCCATCGGGGGCCTTCGACGCGAAAATGCGCGCCCGCATCCCGGCCAGTTCGGGCAGCACCCGAGGGTCCTGCCCGCGTTCGCCAAGAACCTGCACCCGCAGCGCCTCGACGTCCTGCGCAAGGGGCTCCGCCCCGGCCCCGATCTCTGCGATAACGCGGGCGCGGGTCAGCGCCAGATGCTCCCAGGTCCAGGCCTCGGTCATCTGGTAGCTGCGGAACGATTCCAGCGACGTCGCCACCGGCCCCTGCCGCCCCGAGGGGCGCAGGCGCATATCCACCTCGTAGAGGCGGCCCGAGGCGGTGGGCGCCGACAGCGCCGTCAGCAGCGCCTGCGTCAGTCGCGCGTAATAGGGCCGCGCGGCAAGCGGGCGCGGCCCGTCCGAGCTTTCGACACCGCCGGCATCGTAGATCACGATCAGGTCCAGGTCCGACTGCGCGTTCAACTGCCGCGCGCCCAGCGAGCCCATGCCCATGACGATCGCGCCCCGCCCCGGCGCGGCCCCGTGGCGGCGGGCGAAGTCCTGCGCGACCACGCGGGACAGCGCGCCGATGGCCGCGTCCGCGATGTCGGCATATTGCCCCCCCGCCTCGTCCGCCCCGATCAGCGCCCGCAGGTGATGGACGCCGACGCGGAACTGCCATTCATGCGCCCAGCGGCGCGCCGCATCCAGCGCCCGTTCGTAGCTGCCCGCAGGCCCGGACAGCGCGGAGGCAAGCTGCGCGTCGAGCGCTTCGCGCAGCCCGCCCGCGCCGGGCCAGGGCGCGAAGAAGCTGCCGGCGATCACCGCGTCCAGCACCTCGGGATGGCGCGCGAGATAGGCCGCAAGCCCCGGCGCGGTGCCGCAGATATCCGCCAGAAGGTCGATCAGCTGCGGGTTCGAGGCGAAGAGCGAGAAGAGCTGCACCCCGGCCGGCAGGCCGCGCAGGAAGCTGTCGAAGCGGGCGAGCGCCTCTTCGGGGTGCGCGGCGCGGCTCATGCGGGCAAGGATCTGCGGCTCGATGCGGGAAAAAAGCTCCTGCGCGCGGCCCGAGCGAAGGGCCGGATAGGCCCGCCAGCCTTCGACCATCTCTGCGGTTTCGGGGGCCAGTTCCGGCATCGGCGGCTCATCCGCCGAAGTATCCGGTTCGAAGAAATCGCCCGTCAGCGCCTCGACCCGGTGCAGCCGCCCGACCACCTCCGCGCCCCAAGCCGCGGGATCGGACGCACCGTCCAGCGCGGCGACACGGGCGAAGGCCTCTCGCGCAATCGGCAGCGAGTGGGTCTGGACGTCGTTCACCATCTGGATGCGGTGCTCGATGTCGCGGTGGCGGCGGTAGTGCCCCGTCAACTCGTCGGCGACGGATTGCGGCAGCCAGCCCTTCGCCGCGAGCGCCGCGAGTGCCGGGACCGTCGCACGGGCCCGCAGGTCGGGGTCGCGCCCGCCGGCGATCAGCTGGCGTGTCTGGGTGAAGAACTCGATGTCGCGGATGCCGCCCTGCCCCAGCTTCATGTCGTGGCCCATTGCCTGGACCTGCCCGTGCAGCCCCTTGTGGCTGCGGATGCGGCGGCGCATGTCGTGGGTGTCCTGCACCGTCGCGAAATCCAGATGGCGGCGCCAGACGAAAGGGCGCAACTCGTGCAGAAACCGTTCGCCCGCCGCGATGTCGCCCGCGCAGGGCCGCGCCTTGATATAGGCGGCGCGTTCCCAGCTTCGGCCCTCGGCCTCGTAATAAGCGAGCGCCGCCCCAGCCGAGATGCAGACCGGCGTCACGGACGCGTCGGGCCGCAGCCGCAGGTCGGTGCGGAAGACATAGCCATGCTCGGTCTGGTCCGACAGCGTCGCGGCCGCCTTGCGCGTGGCGCGGATCAGCGCCGCGCGAACCTCGGGCTGATCGGCGGGCGCATAGGCGGTGTCGTCGTAAAGGACGATCAGGTCGATGTCCGAGGAATAGTTCAGCTCTCCCGCGCCCATCTTCCCCATCGCCAGCGCGAAGATGCCCGCCGCGACCGGCGACGCCCCCTCGCGGGGGGCGGGCAGCTTGCCGCGCCGCGCCTCGTCTGCGACATGGGCGCGCAAAGCGAGATCGGTGGCGCGGTCGGCAAGGCCGGTCAGGGCGCCCGTCACCTGTTCCAAAAGCCAGACGCCGCCAAGGTCGGCCAGCGCGACCCACAGCGCGACGCGCCGTTTCGCCCGCCGCAGCGCGGGGCCGAGTTCAGCGGATGTGAGCGAATCGAACCCGGCCGTCTCGCGGGCGACCACGTCGCCTGCCTCGAGCGCCGGAAGCAGCCAGGCGGCCTCCCGCTCGATCAGCCCGGCCAGATACGGGCTCGACCCCGCGGCGCCGCGGATCAGGCCTTCAAGCCTCGGCGGCGCGTCCGGGAACAGCGCCGCCGCCGACCGGCCGCGCGGGTCATCGACGGGAAGCGGAAGGCGGGTGATCCGGGCGGCGAAATCCATCCGCGCACCCTAGCCGCGCCCTTGGCGCCGTCAATCGCGGCCGCGGGCAAACATATGCTGTTCGCCGCTTGGCGGGCAGGGAAACAGTTGCTAGGTTTTGCATCGTTACCATGACCAGCGAAGTCCCGCCATGCCGCCGCTCTGGACGATGATGACCACGGACAGGTCGGCCGCACCGCAATGTGGAGGGTCCGCCGCTTGATGCGTCATACCCTGCCGAATGCGCCGCAGTTCTACGTCACGGCCCCGCAGCCCTGCCCGTATCTGCACGGCCGGGCCGAGCGCAAGCTGTTCACCGCCCTGACCCCCGATGCCGGCCAGACGCTGAACAACGTGCTGTCGCGGCAGGGATTCCGCCGTTCGCAGAACGTGCTCTATCGCCCGAGCTGCGAAAGCTGCGTGGCCTGCATGTCGGCCCGCATCCGGGTACGCGACTTCCGTCCCAGCCGCACCCAGCGCCGCCTGATCCGCCGCAACGCGGGGATGGAGCGCAGCGCCACCAGCGCCTGGTCCACCGAGGAGCAGTATGAGCTGTTCCGCCGCTACCTCGACGACCGCCACGCCGATGGCGGCATGGCGGACATGGACGTGTTCGAGTTCGCCGCCATGATCGAGGAGACGCCGGTCCGCACCCGCGTCGTCGAATACCGCGGCGCCCCGCCCGAGGGGATGAGCCGGGTGAACGGTCCGCTGCACGCCGTCTGTCTGACCGACGTTCTGGATGACGGGCTGAGCCTCGTTTACAGCTTCTACGACCCGGCCATGCCCGAGGCGAGCCTCGGCACCTACATGATCCTCGACCATGTGGAGATGGCTCGTCAGGCGGGGCTGCCCTATGTCTATCTCGGCTACTGGGTGCCGGGCAGCCGCAAGATGGCCTACAAGGCCGGGTTCAGCGCGCTGGAGATCTACAAGGGCGGCGTCTGGCAGGATATGGGCGACCCGCAGACGCATGAGGCCGATATCCACCCCCTTTCCGTCGATCCGATCGTCGAGCAGGTCGCGCGTATCGATCTTCCGCTCGACCGATAGTTCCAGAAATATAATTTCAAAATCTGCGACCGGGACGTTACTTTTCTCGATAGATCCTGTTGACCCTGCTGCAAAGCGCCCCTAGTTTGCCGCGACGCAGCGGGCCCATCGCAGCGCCTTGCGGGCGTAACGATCTGGATTGATGGAGAAATGGACATGTCCCGAACGATGACGGGTGCGAGAATGGTGGTCGAAGCCCTGCGCGATCAGGGTGTCGATACCGTATTCGGCTATCCCGGCGGCGCTGTCCTGCCCATCTACGACGAGATTTTCCAGCAGAACGACATCCAGCACATCCTCGTGCGGCACGAACAGGGCGCGGTCCACATGGCCGAGGGCTATGCCCGCTCGACCGGGAAGCCGGGGGTGGTGCTGGTGACCTCCGGCCCCGGCGCGACGAACGCGGTGACGGGGCTGACCGACGCGCTGATGGATTCGATCCCGATCGTCGTGCTGTCGGGTCAGGTGCCCACCTTCATGGTCGGCACCGACGCCTTCCAGGAGGCCGACACCGTGGGCATCACCCGCCCCTGCACCAAGCACAACTGGCTGGTGAAGGAAACGGACGAGCTCGCCGCGACGATCCACCGCGCCTTTCACATCGCGACCTCGGGCCGTCCGGGGCCGGTGCTGATCGACATTCCGAAGGACGTCCAGTTCGCCGAAGGCGCCTATGTCGGCGCGGAGGAAGTGGACAACACGCGCTACCAGCCGACGACCAAGGGCGACACCGACATGATCGCGCGGCTGGTCGAGCTGATCGAGCGCGCCGAGCGGCCGATCCTCTATACCGGCGGCGGCATCATCAACTCCGGGCCGGAGGCCAGCAAGCGGCTGGTCGAGTTGGCGGATGCGACCGGCTTTCCCGTCACCTCGACGCTGATGGGCCTCGGCTCCTACCCCGCCAGCGGCAGGGCGTGGCTGGGGATGCTGGGGATGCACGGCCTTTACGAAGCCAACATGGCGATGCATGGCTGCGACCTGATGATCGCGCTCGGCGCCCGCTTCGACGACCGGATCACCGGGCGCATCGCGGATTTCTCGCCCCATTCGATCAAGGCGCATGTCGATATCGACCCCAGCAGCATCAACAAGGTGATCCGGGTCGAGCTGCCCATCGTCGGCGACGTGGGCGAGGTGCTGAAGGAGGTGCTGGCGCTGTGGAAATCGCGCGGCAGCCGCACCAATGCCGATGCCGTCGGGGACTGGTGGGGCCAGATCCGGCGCTGGCAGGCGCGCGATTGCCTCGCCTATCGCCCCTCGGCCAGCACCATCAAGCCGCAATACGCGATGGAGCGGCTTGAAGCGCTGACCCGTGACCGCGACCGCTACGTGACGACCGAGGTCGGCCAGCACCAGATGTGGGCCGCGCAGTTCCTGCACTTCGACGAGCCGAACCGCTGGATGACCTCGGGCGGGCTGGGGACGATGGGCTACGGCCTGCCCGCCTCGGTCGGGGTGCAGGTCGCCCACCCCGAGGCGCTGGTCATCAACGTGGCGGGCGATGCCAGCTGGCTGATGAACATGCAGGAGATGGGAACGGCGGTGCAGTTCCGCGCCCCCGTCAAGCAGTTCATCCTGAACAACGAGCGGCTGGGCATGGTGCGCCAGTGGCAGCAGCTTCTGCATGGCGAGCGTTACTCGCAGTCCTGGTCGGAAAGCCTGCCCGATTTCGTCAAGCTGGCCGAGGCGTTCGGCTGCGCGGGCCGGCAGGTGAGCGATCCGGCCGAACTCGACGACGCGATCCGCGAGATGATGGACTATGACGGCCCCTTCATCCTCGACGTGCTGGTCGAGAAGCACGAGAACTGCCTGCCGATGATCCCGTCGGGCAAGCCCCATAACGAAATGCTGCTGGGCGACATGGAGGCGGCCGAGGATATCGGCTCCGCCATCCAGAGCGACGGCGCCGTGCTGGTCTGAGGAGAGACGTCATGTCCGCACTGAAACTGGCGCAAGGCGCATCCAGCCACTCCGCCTACGATCTGCGCGACCCCAACGCGCAGATCGAGGAGCGGCATATCCTGGCCGTGCTGGTCGATAACGAATCCGGGGTGCTGGCGCGGGTGATCGGCCTGTTCTCGGGCCGCGGCTACAACATCGACAGCCTGACCGTGGCCGAAACCGACCACGCGGGGCATCGCTCGCGCATCACCATCGTGACGCGCGGCACCCCGTCGGTGATCGAACAGATCAAGGCGCAGCTTGGCCGGATCGTGCCGGTCCATCAGGTGAACGACCTGACCGTCGAGGGGCCGTTCGTCGAGCGCGAACTGGGTCTCTTCAAGGTCTGCGGCACCGGCGACAAGCGGGTCGAGGCGTTGCGGATCGCGGATATCTATCGGGCGAAGGTGGTCGATTCGACGCTGGAAAGCTTCGTCTTCGAGATCACCGGCGCGCCCGAGAAGCTGGAGGCGTTCGCCGACATGATGCGACCGCTGGGGCTGTGCGATCTGGCGCGGACCGGGGTGGCGGCGCTCGCACGAGGGGCAGCGGCGCCGAAGTGATCGGCGGCCGGACGATTCGTCGTCCCGGCCGTCACGCCGTTAGCGGAATTTCCCATGCGGCGTAGGGAAGCGCGCGGCGCAGGTGCAATGGCGCAACTGCCAGCCTTAGAAGGCGGCAACGGCACGGCCCCACCGGGCGCTTTCATCCGCAGGTGCCGCTTCGGCCGCGTGGGTTGCGGATCGGTGCGGCGGCGGCCTTCTCACCTGCGCATCGTCCCAGCGGGTGACGCGGCGGGCATAATGGAAACCGGCGGCCCGTTCCTCGCTCAGGCGCACGATCTCGCCGCAGTCCGGCCAGCCGGCGTCCAGAAAATCCGCGGCGGATTCGAGATAAGCGAGCCCGCCATTGTTCTCGCACCAGACGACCGCCCGTTTCTGGTCCGCATTGCTCCACAGGATTACGCCAATCACGTTCCGCTTCCCTCGACTCGATAAGCGGATTTTTGCCGAGCCCAATGCGAGTTGGGAATCGTTAATTAACCAGAAGGTTGCAATCCGTATGCAATGGTGTGCCGTTGTGCCATTTGCGCCACTACCCGGCTGACTTCAGTCAACTCGCCCGGCCCGTTCTCACATCGCTCACCGCTCGGGTGACCTGCGCCTGCCGCGCCGCCCGGCTGGGATGCGAGCCGAGGATCTGGTCGCCGGGATCGGGCATCCGCTCGAAGAACTTCGCGCCGCGCACCGGATCGTAGCCGCCCTTCATCGCGATGATCGCGCCGAGATAGTCGGCCTGAAGCTCCCATTCCTTCGAATAATACCGCGCCCCCATCTGCGCCCCGATCCGCTGCGCCACCTCGATCGAAGGAAGGCTGACCCCGCTCGCCGCCGCGATGCCGGTGACGATCACGGCCCCGGCCGAGGCGGCCGACTGGCGCTGGCTGAGATGGTTCAGGATGTGGTGCGAGGCCTCGTGCCCGACGACGAAGGCCAGCTCGTCCGTGTTGCGGGCCTGCGTCAGCAGCGACAGCGTGAAGCCGATGATGGGACGGCCCTGATTGTCGAGCGTCTGGAAGGCGTTCGCCTCCAGCCCCGTGCGGTCGTCCACGACGAACTGATAGTCGCAGTTGATCGGCGTCCGGCGGCGGGCGAGGCATTCGCGCTCGATCGCCGGCTCCATCGTGCGCAGGACCGACAGGAAGTTCGCCGCCGCCTCTCTGGTCGAGGGATGCGGCGCATCGGGCTCCGGCTCCCGCACGATCGCGACATCCTGCGGCCCGGTGCCCACCACCGGCGCCACGCAGCCCGAAAGGACGGCTGCGGCCATGACTGCGGCGACCAGCGACCGGACAGTTCCGGTCGGGGCGGAGTTTCGGGCCTGCTGGGTCGTCTGGAACATCGTCTGGTCGTCTCTCATGGGCGCCTTCGTCTGACGCACCATAATCACGATCGGGACGCCGCGCCACGGGGGCGGTTGCACTTGTCCCCCCATCACGCGATTGTTCGGCCTCGCCCAAGCCGATCAGGGGAGTGGCCGCATGTTCACGATCGAGCACGACTTCGACGCGACCGTCGTCACGCTGATCGACGAGGTCCGCCAGGGCCGCAGGCCGCTGCTGGAGGACGTGGTCATCACCGCCTTCGACGACCGGGTGGTGATCACGCAGGCGGATGCCGATACGGATGCGCTCAGCACCGTTGTCCTGAGCATCGAGCAGTTGAACGAACTCCGCGCCGCGCTGAACCTGCCCGAGGGGAATTACCGCGTCACCCGAGACTGACCGGGAGGCCGCCCTCAGCCGGGTCATGCCGGCACCGCGGAACGGCTGGCCGATTTCAGGATTTCCGGCCCCAGTTCGCAAAGCGGCAGCACCCGTTCGGCGGCCCCCATCTCGACCGCCGAGCCGGGCATGCCCCAGACGACAGAGCTGTCCCGGTCCTGCGCCAGGCAGATCGCGCCGGCCTGCCGCATCTTCAGCAACCCGGCGGCGCCATCGCGGCCCATGCCGGTAAGGATCACGCCGATGGCGCGGCGCCGCAGCGGCACCGCGGATTCGAACAGCACATCGACCGAGGGACGGTGGCAATTGCGCCTGTCCCCCGCTTCCAGACGGCACGCGGGCTTGCCGCCGGAGATCGTCAGATGCGCCTCGCCGCCGGGCGCGATATGGACCTGACCCGGCCTCAGCCGCGCCCCGTCGCGGGCGAGGGTGATTTCCGGCGCGAGGGTGCGGTTCAGCCGCTGGACGAGGCTGGCCAGAAACGCGCCGGGCATGTGCTGGGCGATCACCGTGGGGGGGCAGTTCGCCGGGAAGCTGGCGAGGATCTGCTGCAGCGCGTCAACTCCGCCCGTCGAGGCGCCGATGAGGACGTAACGGCCGTTCCAGGCGAAATCCTGCGCGCCCTTCGGCACGCGGCCCGCCGGGGCGGGCGCAGGGCGCGCCGCGCGCGGCCGCACCCGTGCGGTCGCCGCGGCCACGACGATGTCCGGCAGCATCGCGAATGTTTCCGCCTTGTCGGCGAAGGCAGGCTTGCCGATGCACTCCACCGCGCCGAGTGACAGCGCCTCGATCGCGGCGGCGCTGCCGGCGTGGGTTTCGGCCGAGACCATGACGACCGGCATCGGCCGCGCTGCCATCAGCCGCGCAAGAAAGGCGAGGCCCGATTCGTCGGGCATCTCGACATCCAGCGTCAGGACCTCGGGGCGCAGCTCCGCGATCTTCTGGCGGGCCTGCAAGCCGTTGCAGGCCTCGCCCACGACCTCGATCCGGGGATCGGCGGTCAGGGCCAGCCGGATCAGCCGCCGCATCGTCAGGGAATCGTCGATCACCAGAACCCGGACCGGCTTCATGGTCCGTCCGCGGCAAGGGCTGGGTGGAACATGGCGGCTCCGTCAACAGACATGGCGGAATGTCTGGCACGGAAAGCTGAAGATCCGTTTAACGGCGGCCCCACCAGCGGCCGGTCAGCGCCAGCCGCATCAGCGCCGCGCGGCGGGCGAAGTCGGAGGGCGGCGGCGGCAGCGCCTCCCCCGCCGCGAGGGCGCGCAGCCGAGCCTCGGCACCCGTGCCGGGATAAAGGGCCGCCGCCCCATACCGGGGCACCAGATGGCGGCCCTGCCGTGCCGTCGCCAGCGCCTCGATGCCCTCGACCGCGAGCGCCCGCGCGGAGCCCGGATCGCGCAGACCGAGGTTCATGGCGGAAAGCGTCGGCTCGGCCCCCAGCCAAGCGGCCAGCCCTGCCCCGCGCGCCTGAGCGGCGATGACCGGCCCGGCCGGTTCCGGCATTCCGACCGCCCGCGCCGCTGCGGCCATGAGCGTCCCCGCGGTCGCGTCGATATAGCTGCGCAGTTCGGCCGCATCCTCGAACGGGCGGTGCTCGGCGTCGCGCAACCTTCCTTCGGCCAGTGCCGACAGGCGAGCGGCATCGGCGCCCCAGGCATCATGAAGCGGCGTCAGCATCTCGTGCGGCGGAGGCGGTGCGTCCGCCAACGCCGAGAGCCGGTCGATCCACCATTGCACCCGGATCTCCGCGATCATCGGATCGCGCGCGGCCAGCGGGGTGCGCGCCAGTTCCAGGTTGAGCGCATACAGCGTCACCAGCCGCGCCCGCGCCTTCGGCGGGGCCAGCAGCGCCATGGCGTGGCGGTCGGGATCGTCCTGTCGAAGCTGCGACGCCAGCGCCTCGGTCATGCGGCCGCGCCATCGCGGATCAGCTTCCAGCGGATCGCGTCGATCAGCGCCTCGAAGCTGGCGTCCACGATATTGGCCGAGACGCCGACAGTGGACCAGGACCGCCCGGCCCCGTCCACGAAATCGATGGTGACGCGGGTCACCGCGTCCACCCCCACGCCGATGATCCGCACCCGGAAATCGGCCAGCGCCATGTCGTCGATCGAGCCCTGCCACGGCCCCAGATCCTTTGCGATCGCCGACCAGAGCGCGCTGACCGGTCCCCGATCCTGCCCCGCCGCATCCGTGCCGTCGCTGACCGACATCACCCGCTCGTCGCCGACACGCAGAACGACCACGGCCTCGGCCACCGAAATGCGGTGCCCCTTGGCGTTCAGCCGTTGCTCGACCGTGACACGGTAGCGCTCGACCTCGAAGAAATGCGGCAACCGCCCGAGTTCCGCCCGCGCCAGCAGCTCGAACGAGGCCTGCGCGGAATCATAGGCATAACCCTGATCCTCGCGCGACTTCACCAGATCGAGGATACGGGACAGCGCGGCGTCACCCCGGTCCACCTCGATCCCCGCCCCGGCCAGACGCGCGCGCAGGTTCGACTGCCCGGCCTGGTTGGACATCGGGATCACCCGCTCGTTGCCGACCGTGGCGGGGTCCACGTGCTCATAGGTCTGCGGCGCCTTCAGGATCGCGCTGGCGTGCAGCCCGGCCTTGTGCGCGAAGGCTGAGGTGCCGACATAAGGCGCGGCGCGGGAGGGCGCGCGGTTCAGGATCTCGTCCAGCCGGCGCGAGATGCGGGTCAGATCGGCCAGCGCCTCGGGCGTCACGCCGGTCGTCAGGGTCGAGCGGAACGGCTCCTTCAGGACCAGCGTCGGGATCAGCGTGGTCAGGCTGGCATTGCCGCAACGCTCGCCCAGACCGTTCAGCGTGCCCTGCACCTGCCGCGCCCCAGCCTGCACGGCGGCGAGGGTGCAGGCCACCGCGTTGCCGGTGTCGTCGTGGCAGTGGATGCCGAGCCGGTCGCCGGGGATACCGGCGGCGATCACCTCGGCGGTGATGCGGCCAATCTCGGCCGGCAGCGTGCCGCCATTGGTGTCGCACAGCACGATCCAGCGCGCGCCAGCGCCTTGGGCCGCCCGCAGACAGTCCAGCGCATAAGCCGGGTCCGCGGCGTAGCCATCGAAGAAATGCTCGGCATCGAAGATCGCCTCGCGCCCCTTGGCGATCACATGCACGACCGAGGCGGCGATGTTGTCGAGGTTCTCCTGCAGCGAGATCCCCAGCGCCTCGCGCACATGATAGTCGTGCGCCTTGCCGACGAGGCAGACGGCGCTCGTTCCCGCATCCAGCACCGCCGCGAGCACGTCGTCATTATCGGCCGACCGCCCTGCCCGCTTGGTCATCCCGAAGGCGGTCATCGTGGCGCGAGTCCGCGGCGCCGAGGCGAAGAAGTCGCTGTCCGTCGGGTTCGCCCCCGGCCAGCCGCCCTCGATGTAGTCGATGCCGAGCGTGTCGAGCATCTTCGCGATCTCAGCCTTTTCGGCGGCGGAGAACTGCACGCCCTGGGTCTGCTGGCCGTCGCGGAGGGTCGTGTCGTAGAGGGTGAGGTGGGCGGTCATAGGATTCCGTCCAACTTGTCCGGATCAAAGTTTGGACCGCGTTCCCAAGCGATGGCGCCGCCTGGACCATCCTTAATGAGCACTCCCGCAGCTTCGAGTTGTGCTCTAATTCGATCCGCGGTGCTAAAATCCCGTGCCTGCCGTGCATCCCGCCGCGCTATGGCAATCTCCATGATCCGCTCGCCCACCTCGTCGGCAATCTCCAACCACTCGCCAATTTCGGGGAGAAGCAGACCAAGCGCCTGCGCCGAAGTCACGAAGTCGGCAATTTCATCACCAACAGAAGGAAACTCATCCTCGTAATACGCAATTCGGTGCTCGAGTCGAGTAATCGACCGATACATTTCGTGCAAAGCGGCCAGGGCTTCCGGTGTGTTGAGATCATCTGCAATCGCGGTCACGATTTCAGAAGCTGCTGTCCCGGATTGTGTGACGCCACCGGCTATGCCACGCCATCTTCTTAAGGTCGCCTCCGCCTCCCGCACCTTCTCCGCCGTCCAGTCCATCGGCTTGCGATAATGCGTCATCAGGAACACATACCGGATCACCTCGCCCGATATCCCCTGATCCAGCAGATCCCGCACCGTGAAGAAATTGCCCAGCGACTTGGACATCTTCTTCCCCTCGACCTGCAGCATCTCGTTATGCAGCCAGACGCGGGCGAAATCGGCCTGAGGATGCGCGCAGCAGCTTTGCGCGATCTCGTTCTCATGGTGGGGAAATTGCAGGTCGATCCCGCCGCCGTGGATATCGAAGCTCTCCCCCAGCAGCGCGGCCGACATGGCCGAGCACTCGATATGCCACCCCGGCCGCCCTCGGCCCCAGGGCGAATCCCAACCCGGCAGGTCGCCGCTGGACGGTTTCCACAAGACGAAATCCATCGGATCGCGCTTGAACGGCGCCACCTCCACTCGCGCCCCCGCGATCATGTCGTCCACCGACCGTCCTGAAAGCTGCCCATAGGCAGGATAGGAGCGGACATCGAACAGCACATGCCCCGCCGCCTCGTAGGCGTGGCCCTTGGCGATCAGGTCCGCGATCATGTCGATCATCTGCGGGATGTAGTCGGTCGCCCGCGGCTCATGGTCGGGCCGCAGCGCGCCGAGCGCATCCATGTCGGCATGATACCAGCCGATCGTTTCCTCGGTCCGGGCGCGGATCAGGTCCTCGAGGCTGCGCGGATCCCCCGCCTCCTTGCGCGCCAACGCGGCGGCGTTGATCTTGTCATCGACGTCGGTGAAGTTGCGGACATAGGTGACATGCCTGGATCCATAGACATGCCGCAGCAGCCGGTAGAGCACGTCGAACACCACCACCGGCCGCGCATTGCCCAGATGCGCCCGGTCATAGACGGTCGGCCCACACAGATACATCCGCACATCGGCGGGGTCGATCGGCACGAACGCCTCCTTGCGGCGCGTGCGGGTATTGGTCAGCTTGATCTCGACCATGAGGCCCCCTTCGGCGGGGTTCGGTCACGCGTGAACGGCCCGCCTGTCCCTGTGTCAGACGGTAATGCGGCAGATCATGGCGATGCGCGCGTTCATGGCGCGGACTTAGCAGCGACGTGGGACCGCGACAAGCGCCTTGCCGGGACGCGCGGGTTGCGCTAACCAGACGCGCTGCGGGAGGCGTGGCAGAGTGGCTTAATGCACCGGTCTTGAAAACCGACGTGGGGGGGACTCCACCGTGGGTTCGAATCCCACCGCCTCCGCCACTTGCCCGCGCGAAAGCGTTCTCCCCATCCGGCTGCGGCCGGATTTTTCCGTTATTTTCGAGGGTTATGCGGGACGAACTGAGCACTGGCCCTGCCGCCAGGAGGCCCGGAAGCGCTCTCTCCGGCGCAATATTCTCCCGACCTGTTGCCTGCGCCGATTTGGTGAATTGGCCGCAAGCCATTGATTAATAATGATGACTACTACGAAAAAATCTGTATCGTTCCGACAATCCAACCGAGGGCCGACCGAAACCCGGATCGAAATCTTCGCAGCCAGTGAACTGACGCTCATTGTGCTCCCGGAAGAATGGAAGACCAGGCAGGGCGCGTTCGTCAGCATGTAGCGAGATATACTCCGGCCATGAAGCTCGCCGGCGATGTCGCGCCTCAGCCAATCGACCTTCGCGAACCGGCGGTAACCTTAAATTTTCCGGCTGTCATAGGCCCAATGCAAGAGCGCCTGGCGCTGGCGCGGCCTGCACATTGGATTGCCCGGCTCGCAGTTTCTTCTCACCTGCGACACGTGCCGCCTCATCGCATTCCAGCGTCCGATCTGGCGCGCGTCCTCCTGTGGCAGGCGGCGACCCAGATAACAGCGGCAATACCACTGGAACCAGCCGCGCGGATCATCAGGATGTATCCACCCCTTCCGTCGCCATTCCGACAGGGGCTGGCTGGCGTCCACGCCGAAATAGTTCAGGGAACAGTCGCGGCGGGCGGGCGCGAGCTTGGCGCGTGCAAACCAGCTCGCGGGGAACTCCGCGCGGCAGTCGGTGAGATATTTCCCGCAGAACACACCGAGTTCGAGCATCTGCCTGGGCGTCAGCTCGGGGTGGACGGAGATCCGGGTTGTGCCGATCTTGCGCGATGTAGCGCTCGAACTTGTCGCGGAAGCTGTTGGCCGGCTTGAGCACGGCCGTCTGACCGGCCAGCCAGAGTGTGCGGCGCAGCCGGGCATTGCCATACTTCGAGATCTTGCTTCTGCCGCGGAACAGGCCGGACTGCACCGTCGCCAGATCCATACCGCAGAACTTCAGGAACTGCCGGTGATGGCGGAAGCGCCGCAGGTCGCCGGCCTCGGCCAGCACCGCAAGCGCATTGATCGGGCCGATACCCGGAATCGTGCGCAACAGGCGATAATCCGGGTGATCTCCCAGAAGCTTGGCGGCGCGCGCCTCAATGGCATTGCGCTGCTGGATGAGGCTGCGCCCCTGGGCGAGCACGAGGCGGAACATGCTTATCGCATCTGAGTCCGGTGCCACGGGCAGGCCCACGGAAGTCCTTGAGGTCTCGTAGATATCCGCCAGAAGAGCGGCCTTGCTCACGCGACGACCGATCACCGGCCACGCCACCTGAATGAAGGTCTCCTTGTCCATCGCCGTGATCATGTGCGGCGATGGGAAGGCCTCCAGGAACGCGAAGAACCAGTCGCCCCGCGAACTGCGGTGGAACCGGTCCGCCTCCGGGAAGTAGAGCGGGAGGTAGTGGGTCAGGATCCGATGCCACAACTCGGTCTTGGAGCGTGCGACCATCTCGTAGGTCTTCGACAATTCCTGGATGTCGCTGGTGCCGGCAACCAGAGGGTCGTGAAAGACCTGGACGGCGCCGATCTGGAGCATGTGCAGGATGACCTGGGCGTCCTTCGGGTCGTTCTTGTCCCAGCTGTTGTGCAGCGCCTCCCGGGTGCGGGCGAGCGCGACCGAGGAAACCAGCTTCAACTCGAAGCCGGCGGCGCCCAGGGCGAACATCAGGGCGCGGTGATAATTGCCTGTCGCTTCGAACCCGATCGTGACGGGCAGCTCGAAGCCGCGCAGAGCTTCGATCAGGCGCCGGTAATCGGCCGCGGTGTTCAGGACCGTCATCCGTCGCCGCCGCGTCTTGCCGGGCACGGCGATCAGAACCTCATGGCGGTGCTTCGATATGTCGATGCCTACCAGAACGCGGGCACCCGTCGTATCATGGGCCTTGGTCATGGCCGGGGTCTCCTCTGAGGTGTGGTTCGCAAAACCACCATAGAGACCTGAGCCCCGGCTATGGCCGCCCGCTGCGCAAATTGCTGGCTTCGCGCGCGGCCATAGCCCTCTTCAGCGCTTCATTCCAAACATGCTACGGCATCCAGTTCGCCGACCAGCCGCGCAATCGGAACACGCCCTGGTCACGGCAGATGCGCTTCGACATGATCTGCGAGGCCCACGGGATCGAGCACAGGCTGACGAAGCCAAATCATCCGTGGACCAATGGCCCGGTCGAGCCGATGAACCGCACGATCAGGGAGGCGACCGTCAAGCGTTTCCACTACGACGATCACGACCAGCTGCGCGCGCACTTGGCCGACTTCATGGCCGCCGACAACTTCGCGCGTCGGCTCAAGACGCTGAACGGCCTCAACCCCTGTGATTAAATTTGCAAGGTCTGCATCTCAGAGTCGGACAGATTCATCCTCAACCCGATCCATCAGATGCCGGGACCGAACAACCAGGCCGTCGCCGATCTTGTCGGGCAAGGCGCGCCAATCTTCGAGGCCGCCGTGCCGATCCTGACGCAGCTCCTGAAGGTTGAGGTGGCCGAGCGCGAGGTGCGCTCCATCGCCTATCACATGAAGGCCGCGCGCTTCCCGGCCTACAAGGATCTGGCTGGCTTCGACTTCTCGGCCAGCGAGATCAAGAGGCCGCGGTGCGCCAGCTCCACCGCTGCGAGTTCATCGACGGCGCGCAGAACGTTGTGCTGATCGGCGGGCCGGGCACCGGCAGGACCCATGTCGCGACCGCCTTGGGCATCCAGGCTATCGAACACCACCGCCAGAAGGCCCGCTTCTTCTCCACCATCGAACTGCTCAACGCGCTCGAGCATGAAAAGGCCAGGGGCAAGGCCGGGCAGGTCGCCGAACAGGGGCCAGCCGCCGTTGCCAGAACAATTCCGCAATGTCTTGCATCTTCGCGCCGATGCGCTAGCAGCAAATCATGACATCGTGGATGCCCGACCGCGCCAGCCTGACCCGACCGGCCTATCTGTCGCTGGCCGAGCAGCTTGCGCAGGCGATCCGGCGCGGCGATCTGGCGGCGGGCGAGCGGCTGCTGCCGCAGCGCCAGCTTGCGCATCGGCTGGACCTGTCGCTCCAGACCGTGTCCCGCGCCTATGAGGAGCTGATCCGCCGCGGGCTGATCGCGGGGGCGGTGGGGCGCGGCAGTTTCGTGCTGCCGGCGGCGGCGGAAACGCGGCCGCCCTATCTGGTGCAGCGCAGCGGCGAGGTGGTGGATCTGTCGATCCTCAAGCCCGTCACCGACCGCCTGCATGTGGAGCGGATGCGCGAGGGGCTGATATGGCTGGCGCAGAACATGCCGCCGCAGGACGCGCTGTCGTTCCGGCCGAACTCGATCATGCCGCCGCATCAGCACGTCGCCTCGGACTGGCTGGCGCAGGGCGGCATCGACGCGAGTCCCGACCGGATCGTCATCACCGACGGGGCGACGCCCGCGATCTCGACCGCCGTGATGACGGCGGTGCCGCCGGGCGGAACGCTCGCGGCGGCGCACCTGACCCATCATCTGCTGATGCCGCTGGCCCGCTATCTGGGCCTGCAGCTGGAGCCGCTGGCGGTGGACGACCACGGGGTCGTGCCGGCATCGCTCGACCGGGCGGCGCGGCGGGGCGGGCTGCGGGCCGTCTATCTGCAACCCGCCGCGATCAATCCGCGCGCCGTCCTCTCCCCGGCGGATCGCCGGGCCGAGATCGTCGAGGTGGCCCGCCGCCACGATCTGACGATCATCGAGAACGACGTGCTGAACGCGCTGATCGTGGACCGCCCGCCCCCCTATGCGGCCCTCGCCCCCGAACGGGTGCTGCATGTCAGCGGCTTCACCAAGATCACCCTGCCCGGCCTGCGGCTTGCTTATCTGGTTGTGCCGGAACGGCTGGCGACGGCGGCGGCGAACCGGCATCTGGTCACGAACTGGGTCGCGACCCCGGTGATGGTGGAGTTGCTGAGCCACTGGCTGACCGATGGCACGGTGGCCGAGTTGATCGGCTGGCAGCGGGGCGCGCTGGCGGAACGCCACGCGCTGGCCGCGCAGATGCTGGCGGGCCTGCCGTTCCGCGCCCATCCGCAGAGCCTGCATCTGTGGCTGGAACTGCCGCCCGACGCGCCCGAGGATGATTTCGTCGCATTGGCCCATTCGCGCGGCGTGGCCGTCGCCTCGGGCCGCGCCTTCCGGCTGAACGAACGCAGCGGCGGCGGCGCGGTGCGAATCGCGCTCGGCTCGGCCGACATGGGTCAGTTGCGGCATGCGCTCGGCGTCATATCCGGCATGATGGCCCGCACGGTCGAGCCGATCCTGCCGATGATCTAGGCAGTTACGGGGTCAGCCACCCCTGCCCACACCCCCAGATTGTAATGATCCGACTTTCGGATTGACATGACCCAGATGCATCACAATGCTGACCCCGAACCAGCCCAGGGGGGCAGACCTTTTTGACCGAACCCATCATCCGCATCGAGAATCTTCAGAAATCCTTCGGCAAGCTGACCGTCATCGACGGCATGTCCTTCGACGTCGAGAAGGGCGAGAAACTGGCGCTGATCGGCCCCTCGGGCTCCGGCAAGACGACCATCCTGCGAATGCTCATGACGCTGGAGCCCATATCCGGCGGGCGGATCGAGGTCTGCGGCGAGCCGCTGTATCACATGGAAAAGAACGGCGCCGAGGTGCCAGCCGACGAGGCGCATCTGCACAAGATGCGCCGGCACATCGGCATGGTCTTTCAGCACTTCAACCTGTTCCCGCACAAGTCGGTGCTGGACAACATCACGCTGGCCCCGGTGCTGACGCAGGGCAAGCCGCGCCCCGACGCCGAAGCCGACGCGCGGGGCCTGCTGGACATGGTGGGGCTGGCTGACAAGGAAGACGCCATGCCCGCGCAGCTTTCGGGCGGGCAGAAGCAGCGCGTGGCGATCGCCCGCGCGCTGGCGCTGCAACCGGAAATCATGCTGTTCGACGAAGTCACCTCGGCCCTTGATCCCGAACTGGTCGAGGAGGTGCTGGAGGTGATGAAGCGCCTCGCCTCGGAAACCGACATGACCATGCTGCTGGTCACGCACGAGATGGGGTTCGCCCGCGAATTCGCGGATCGCGTGCTGTTCTTCGACCGGGGGCGGATCTGCGAACAGGGCCCGCCCGAAGAGATATTCACCAATCCTGTGCAGGAGCGGACCCAGTCCTTCCTGCACAAGATCATCGCCGCGGGCCACCGCGTCTGACCACGAACACGCCCAACGAAAAAAGTCCAACAGCGGAGAAGACCATGAAAACCTGTGTGCTGGCTGCAATGATGCTCGCCGCCGCCCCGGCGATGGCGTCGGCCGTGACCCTTGATGAGCTGAAATCCGACGGGACGGCGACCATCGCCATCGGCAACGAGCCGCCCTTCACCGCCATCGATTCCTCGGGCAACGTCTCGGGCGCGGCGCCTGACGTGGCGCGGGCGGTGTTCCAGCGGCTGGGGGTCGAGAATCTCGACGCCCAGGTGATCGATTACGGCGCGATGATCCCCAGCCTTCAGGCGCGCCGGGTGGATGCCATCGCCGCCGGGCTGTTCATGAAGCCCGACCGCTGCGCCGCCGTCGCCTATTCCCAGCCCGTGCTGTGCGACGCCGAGGCGCTGCTGATCCCCGCCGGCAACCCTAAGGGCTTCCAGTCCTACGAGGATTTCGCCAATGACGAGACTGCCCGCCTCGGCGCGCCCGGCGGCGGCACCGAGGAGCGGCTGGCGCTGGACGCGGGCGTTCCGCGCGACCGGCTGGTCGTGGTGCCGGACCCGCAGTCGGGGCTGACGATGCTGCAGCAGGGCCGCATCGACGCCTATTCGCTGCCGGTCCTGTCGCTGAACGACCTGCTGGTGAAGTCGGGGGATTCCAGCCTGGAAGTCTTCGCCCCCGTGCAGGGCGCGCCGGTCTATTGCGACGGGGTGGCGTTCCATTCGGGCGACACCGAACTGCGCGACGCCTTCGACGTGGAACTGGCGGCGCTGAAGGAATCGGGCGAGTTCGCGCAGATCATCGAGCCCTACGGCTTCTCGGCCGAGGCGGCGATCTCGACCGACCGCGACACGCTCTGCGCGCAGGAATGATCCGCGCGCGCATGACCGCGCCGGGCTGAACGGGCGCTGCGGGGTTCTGGCCCCGCAGCGCATATCTTTCACCGAAATCAGGCAAGGGGCCGCATGGGCGACTGGCCGGGATATCTTCTGCTGATCCTTCAGGGCACATGGGTGACCGTGCAGCTGACCGTGATGGGCTGCGCGGTGGCGCTGGTGGTCGCCTTCGTCGCCGGGCTGGGCCGCATCGCGCCGTGGCCGCCGGTGCGCTGGCTCGCCACGGCCTTCATCGAGTTCTTCCGCGGCACCTCGATCTTCGTGCAGCTGTTCTGGATCTACTTCGTGCTGCCGATGCTGGGCGTGTCGCTGACGCCGATGCAGGCGGGGGTGACGGCGCTCGGCCTCAATGTCGGCGCCTACGGGGCCGAGGTGGTGCGCGGCGCGATCCTCGCCGTGCCGCGCGACCAGCATGAGGCGACGGTCGCGCTGAACCTGTCGCGCTGGCAGCGGCTGCGTCACGTCATTCTGCCGCAGGCGCTGCCGCTGATGCTGCCGACCTTCGGCAACAACGCCATCGAACTGCTGAAGGCGACGGCGGTCGTGTCGCTGATCTCGCTCTCGGACATGACCTTTCAGGCGCAGATCGTGCGGTCGCAGACCGGAAACACGCTGGTGCCGTTCGTGACCATCCTGATCCTCTACTTCCTCATGGCGCTCGCGCTCTCGACCCTGATCCGCCGGATCGAGCGGCGGGTGACGCGCGGGCTGGACGGGGTGCGCTGATGCAGTGGGATTGGGAATTCGCGGCCGAGATCACGCCGGTCCTGCTGTCGGGGCTGAAGGTGACGATCCTCGCCACGATCCTCGGGGCCGCAGTCGCCGCGGTGCTGGGGCTGGTCTTCGCCGTGCTGCGCCGGTCCTCGAACCGGATCGTGTCGCGGACGACCTCGTTCATCGTCGAGTTCATCCGCGGCACGCCGCTGCTGGTGCAGCTCTACTTCATCTTCTACGTCCTGCCGGATATCGGCCTGCGCCTGCCCGCGCTGACCGCCGGGGTGATCGGCATGGGGCTGCATTACGCGACCTATGCCGCCGAGGTCTATCGCGGCGGCATCGAGGCCGTGCCGCGCGGCCAGTGGGAGGCGGCGAAGGCGACCAACCTGACCGCGCGGCAGACCTGGATCAACGTCATCCTGCCACAGGCGATCCCGCCGATGGTCCCCGCGATGGCGAACTACCTGCTGGCGATGTTCAAGGAAACGCCGCTGCTGACCGCCATCACCGTGGTCGAGATGATGAGCCAGGCGCGGATCGTCGCCAACACGACCTATCGCTATGTCGAGCCGATGACGCTGGTGGGGGTGTTCTTCCTCGTCATCAGCCTGATCTCGGTCGTCGGCCTGCGCTGGCTGGAACGCCGCTTCGGAAGGGCGCCGCGGTGAGCGCCGCTCCCCCGCCCGTCCGGCTGGATGCCGAGCCGATCCCGCACCGGATCGGCCTGATCGCGCTGGCGACCGACATGACGACCGAGATGGACTACGCGCTTGCGCTCACCCCGCGCGGTATCGCGGTCCACACGACACGGATTCCCTTCGCCAACCCGGTGACGCCCGAGACGCTGGCCGCGATGGGGCCCGACCTGACGGCGGCGGCGGCGCTGATCCTGCCGGGCGAGACGCTGGACGCGGTGGTTTACAGCTGCACCTCGGCCTCGGTGGTGATCGGGGACGTGGCGGTGCGCGAGGCGATCGCGGCGGGCAAGCCGGGGGCCGAGCCGATCACGCCGATCTCGGCCGGCTTTGCGGCGCTGCGGGCGCTGGGGGCGCGGCGGATCACGCTGGTCACGCCCTACACCGCCGAGACGACGCGGCCGATGGCGGAGTGCTTTGCGGCGGGCGGGTTCGATCTGGCGGGCGTCACCAGCCTCGGCCTGACCGACGACCGGGCGATGGCGCGGATTTCCCACAACAGCATCGTCGAGGCGGCCCGCGCCGCCGTGGCCCCCGGCAGCGAGGCGCTGTTCTTCGCCTGCACCGCCGTCCGCGCGGCAGAGGTGATCGACCGGATCGAGGCGGCCATCGGCATCCCGGCGGTGTCCGCCAACCACGCCACCGCGTGGGCGGCGCTGCGCGCCTGCGGCGATCAGGGCGCGGCGGGGCCGGGCAGGCTGATGACGCTGCCGATGGGGCGATCATGACAGGGCTTGCGGTCGCGCTGGATGATATTCTCGCCGCGCGCGACCGCATCGCGGAACGGGTGCGGCGGACGTCGCTGCTGTCCGATCCGGTGCTGACGGACCGCTTCGGCGTGCCGGTGGCGATGAAGGCCGAGCACCGGCAGGAAACCGGCAGCTTCAAGCTGCGCGGGGCGAGCAACGCGCTGCTGTCCCTGCCGCCCGAGCGGCTGGCGCGCGGCGTCGTGACCGCCTCGACCGGCAATCACGGCCGCGCCCTCGCCCATGCGGCGCGGCTGGCCGGGGTGCGGGCGGTGGTCTGCCTGTCGCGGCTGGTGCCCGCTAACAAGATCGCCGCGATCGCCGCGCTTGGCGCCGAGCTGCGGATCGCGGGCGCCAGTCAGGACGAGGCGATGGCCGAGGTCGCCCGCGCCGCCGTTGGGGACGGGCTGACCGCGATCCCGCCCTTCGACGATCCCGCGGTGGTGGCCGGTCAGGGCACGCTGGGGCTGGAGATCGCCGAGGACTGCCCCGAGGCCGCAACCGTTCTGGTGCCGCTGTCGGGCGGCGGTCTGGCGGCGGGCGTCGCCGTCGCCGTGAAGGCGCTGCGGCCCGGCGCGAAGGTCATCGGAGTGACGATGGAAACCGGCGCGGCGATGGCCGCGAGCCTTGCCGCCGGAAGGCCGGTGGAGGTGGTGGAGGGGCCGAGCCTTGCGGACTCGCTCGGCGGCGGCATCGGCCTGGAAAACCGCGTCACCTTTCCGATCTGCCGCGCGCTGCTGGACGGCGCGGTGCTGGTCAGCGAGGCCGAGATCGCCGCCGCCATCCGCCACCTCGTGGCCTTGGGCGAGACGGTGGAAGGCGCGGCCGCCGTCGGCACCGCCGCGCTGCTTGCGGGCAAGGTCCGGGCCACGGGGCCGGTGGTCACGATCCTGTCGGGCGGCAACATCGACCCCGCGCTGCACGCCCGCATCCTCGCCGGCGCGAACGGGCCGGAGGCCGCATGAACCGCCCGCCCGTCACGATCCTGACCGAGACCGACCTGCGGGCGCTGGTGCCGCTGGACCTTGCCGCGGTGGACTGCATCGAAGCCGCCTTCGCCGCGCTCGCGACCAAGCCCGTGGCGATGCCGGAGGTCCTGCGCCTCGACATCCCCGAGCATCGGGGCGAGGTGGACGTGAAGACGGCCTACATCCCCGGCCTCGACCATTTCGCCATCAAGATCAGCCCCGGCTTCTTCGGCAATCCGGCGCTCGGGCTGCCCTCGACCAACGGCATGATGGTGGTGCTGTCCGCGCGCACCGGGCTGGTCGAGGCGCTGCTGCTGGACAACGGCTACCTGACCGACACCCGCACCGCCGCCGCCGGGGCCGTGGCGGCGCGGCATCTGGCGCGGAAGGATGCGCGGGTCGCCGCGGTGCTGGGTGCGGGGATGCAGGCGCGAATGCAGCTTCGGGCGCTGACGCTGGTCCGGGGGATCGGCGAGGCGCGGGTCTGGGCGCGTGATCCGGCCCGCGCGGAGGCGTTTGCCGGGGAGATGAGCGGGGCGCTGGAAGTTCCGGTGACTCCTGTGGCGACCGCCGAAGCCGCCACGAAGGGCGCAGACGTGATCCTGACGACAACCCCGGCCCCCTCTCCGATCCTGTCGGACGCCGACCCCGGCACCCACATCACCGCGATGGGCTCGGACGCCGAGCACAAGAACGAACTCGCCCCCGCCCTGCTCGCCCGCGCCACCTACGTCGCCGACAGGCTGGCGCAGACCCGCCGCCTCGGCGAGCTTCACCACGCCGTCGCCGCGGGGCTGATCCCGGCCGACAAGGATTTGCCCGAACTCGGCCAGATCGTCGCCGGCCTCGCGCCCGGCCGCCCCGACGCGCAGGCCATCACCATCGCCGACCTCACCGGCACCGGCATCCAGGACACCGCCATCGCCGCCCTCGCGCTGACCCGCGCCGAGGCGGCCGGGGCGGGGCAACGCTTCACCCCCTGATGGACCGCATCATGCCCGACATCGCCCTGAAATTCACCCGCGAGGAATATGCCCAGCGCCTCGACAAGACCCGCCGCGCGATGGAGGCGGAGGGCGTCGATCTGCTGATCGTCACCGACCCCAGCAACATGAACTGGCTGACCGGCTATGACGGCTGGTCCTTCTACGTCCATCAGTGCGTCGTCGTCCCGCCCGAGGGCGAGCCCATCTTCTTCGGCCGCGCGATGGACGCCGTGGGGGCGCGCTTCACCGCCTACATCGCCGAGGGCAGCATCATCGGCTACGCCGACGACTACGTGCAGAACACCCAGAAACACCCGATGGACCTGCTGTCCTCGATCCTCAGGGACAAGGGCTGGGGCGCGAAGCGCATCGGGGTCGAGATGGACAACTACTGGTTCACCGCCCGCGCCTTCGCCGCGCTGCAGGCGGGCCTGCCCGACGCGCGGTTCAGCGACACCACCGGCCTCGTGAACTGGCAGCGGGCCGTGAAGTCACCGACCGAACTGGACTACATGCGGAAAGCGGGCGCGATCGTCACCGAGATGCATCGCCGCATCGTCGAGGTGATCGAGCCGGGGATGCGCAAGAACGACCTCGTGGCCGAGATCTACGACGCTGGCATCCGCGGCACGGCGGCGTTCGGCGGCGATTACCCGGCCATCGTGCCGCTGCTGCCCTCGGGGCGCGAGGCGGCGGCGGCGCATCTGACCTGGGACGACAAGCCCCTGCGCGCGGGCGAGGGCACCTTCTTCGAGATCGCCGGCTGCCACAACCGCTACCATTGCCCGCTGTCGCGGACGGTGTTCCTCGGCAAGCCGCCGCAGGTCTTCATCGAGGGCGAGAAGGCCGTGCTGGAGGGGATGGAGGCCGGGCTCGACGCTGCCCGCGCCGGCAACACCTGCGAGCAGTTCGCGGGCGCGTTCTTTGACGTGCTGAAGAAATACGGCATCGTCAAGGACGGCCGCACCGGCTACGGCATCGGCGTCAGCTACCCGCCCGACTGGGGCGAGCGCACCATGTCGCTGCGCCCCGGCGACAGGACCGTGATGCAGCCGGGCATGACGTTCCACTTCATGACCGGCCTCTGGTCCGACGAGATGGGGCTGGAGATCACCGAATCCCTCGTCATCACCGAGGGCGCGCCGGAGCTTCTGGCCGATGTCCCCCGCAAGCTGTTCGTGAAGGACTGAGCCGATGCTCGTGCAGCTGACCGATCTTCGCCCCTCGCCCATGCTCGCCACGGTCGATTTCGACCGCGACGGCATCCAGCACGGCTTCCTGCGCATGCCCTACAGCCGCGACGATTCCGCCTGGGGCTCGGTCGTGATCCCGATCAGCGTGGTGAAGAACGGCGACGGGCCGACCGCGCTGCTGACCGGCGGCAATCACGGCGACGAATACGAAGGGCCGCTGGCGCTGTTCGACCTCGCCGCCACGGTGGCGGCCGAAGACGTCAGCGGGCGGCTCATCATCATCCCGGCGATGAACCAGCCCGCCTTCGCGGCGGGAACGCGAACCTCGCCCATCGATCGCGGCAATCTCAACCGCAGCTTTCCGGGGCGGCCGGACGGCACGGTGACGGAGAAGATCGCGGATTACTTCCAGCGGATCCTGCTGCCGATGGCGGACGTGGTGCTGGACTTCCACTCGGGCGGGAAGACGCTGGACTTCCTGCCCTTCTGCGCCGCCCATATCCTGCCCGGCGTTGAGGCCGCCACCCGCACGCAGGAGGCCCGCGCCTTCGAGCTGGTCGAGGCGTTCGGCGCGCCGTGGTCCGTGCGGATGCTCGAGATCGACGCCATCGGCATGTATGACACCGCCGCCGAGGAGATGGGCAAGGTCTTCGTCACGACCGAGCTTGGCGGCGGCGGCACCGCCACCGCCCGCACGGTGCGGATCGCGCGGGAGGGCCTGCGGAACGTGCTGACCGCCTGCGGCATCCTGCCGGGCGAGGTGCCCAAAGCCAAGACCCGCTGGCTCGACATGCCCGACGCCGATTGCTTCGTCTTCGCCGAGGATGGCGGGCTGGTCGAGTTCAAGGCCGATCTCGGCGACAGGGTGACGAAGGGCGAGGCCATCGCCCGGCTCTGGCCCACGGGCCGGACGGGGGTCGCGCCGACCGTGCTGCCGGCGCAGCGTTCGGGCATCCTGACCGCGCGGCACGTTCCGGGGATCGTGAAGCCCGGCGATTGCGTCGCCGTGGTGGGGGTCGAGGTCGGCGGGGCCGAGGATATGGAAGGGCCCGGCCCGCGCGAGCTGGAAGGAATCGTGCCGTGACGGCTACGCGGAGGCCGGGCGGTGGAAAATGAGGAGGAAACGATGCTGAGCAACGACGAACTGGCGAAGTGGGACCGCGAGAGCTTCTTCCACCCCTCGACCCATCTGGGGCAATTCGCCCGCGGCGAGGGCACGCAGCGGATCGTGACGGGCGGCGAGGGCTGCCACATCACCGACCGCGACGGCAACCGGCTGCTGGACGGCTTCGCGGGGCTCTACTGCGTCAACGTGGGGTATGGCCGGGCCGAGATCGCCGAGGCCATCGCCACGCAGGCGCGCGAGCTGGCCTATTACCACGCCTATGCCGGCAGCGGCTCGGAAGCGTCGATCACGCTTGCGAAGATGGTGATGGACCGCGCGCCCGAAGGCATGGCGCGGGTCTATTTCGGCCTGTCGGGGTCGGACGCGAACGAGACCAACGTCAAGCTGGTCTGGTATTACAACAACATCCGCGGCCTGCCGCAGAAGAAGAAGATCATCTCGCGCTGGCGGGGCTATCACGGCTCCGGCCTGATGACCGGCTCGCTGACGGGGCTGGAACTGTTCCACCGCAAGTTCGACCTGCCGCTGGCGCAGGTGATCCATACCGAGGCGCCCTATTACTTCCGCCGCAAGGATGCGGGCATGACCGAGGAGCAGTTCAGCGCCCATTGCGCCGAGGAGCTGGAAAAGCTGATCGCCGCCGAGGGCGCGGACAGCATCGCCGCCTTCATCGGCGAGCCGGTGCTGGGCACGGGCGGCATCGTGCCGCCGCCGAAGGGCTATTGGGAGGCGATCCAGAAGGTTCTGGCCCGGCACGACATCCTGCTGATCGCGGACGAGGTGGTGACGGGCTTCGGGCGTCTGGGGTCGATGTTCGGCTCGGACCATTACGGGCTGAAGCCCGACCTCATCACCTGCGCCAAGGGGCTGACCTCGGCCTATGCGCCGCTATCGGCGACCATCGTCGGCAACCGTATCTGGGAGGTGCTGATGCAGGGCACCGACGAGAACGGCGTCTTCGGCCACGGCTGGACCTACTCCGCCCACCCCATCGGCGCTGCGGCGGGGGTGGCGAACCTGAAGCTGATCGACGATCTGGGGCTGGTCGGGAACGCCGGAAGCGTGGGCGCTTACCTGAACGAGCGGATGCGGGCGGCGCTCGGCGATCACCCGAATGTCGGCGAAGTCCGGGGTGAAGGCATGCTCTGCGCGGTGGAACTGGTAAAGGATCGCGAAGGCCGCGCGTTCTTCGACGCGGGCGAGGGCATCGGCGGCAAGGTCGCGGCGGCGATGCTGCGCCGCGGCGTGATCGCGCGGGCGATGCCGCAGGGCGACATTATCGGCTTCGCGCCGCCGCTGTGCCTGACGCCCGGCGAGGCGGACACCATCGTCGCGGCCACAACCGAGGCGGTCGGCGAGGTGCTGGGAACGGGCTGAGACGCCGGGATCGGCCGGCGTCATCCCCCCGGAACCTGTTGCAGAAATGCGAAGCGCACGGCAACGTGACCAACAATCTGGCATCGAAGGATACGAGGATGAAACATCGTTACAAGCTGCTGACGGCGACCCTGCTGTCGGCGACCGTGCTGGCCGGTCCCGTCGCGGCCGAGACGCTGCGCTGGGCCAAGGCGGCGGACGCGACGACGCTGGACCCGCACGCGCAGAACCTCGGGACCAACCACAACTTCCTGCACCACATCTACGAGACGCTGGTGGACCGGGCCGTGGACGGCAGCCTGACCCCTCGCCTCGCGACCGAATGGGGCATCAAGGAAGGCGAGCCCGACGTCTGGGTGTTCAAGCTGCGCGAGGGTGTGACCTTCCACGACGGCGCGCCGTTCACCGCCGATGACGTGGTGTTCTCGCTCGACCGGGCGCGCAGCCAGGCGTCGAACATGCGCCAGCTTCACGTCGGCGTGGACAGCGTAGTGGCGGTGGACGACCACACGGTCGAGGTCCACATGAAGGGGCCGTCGCCGATCTATCCCGAAAACCTGACCAACACCTTCATCATGGACCGCGAATGGTCCGAGGCGAACAACGTCGTCGAGGTGCAGGACTATGCGGCGGGCGAGGACAACTACGCCGTCCGCAACACCAACGGCACCGGCCCCTACACGCTGACCCAGCGCGAGGTGGACGTGCGGTCCGTCATGTCCCTGTTCGAGAATCACTGGGCCGAAACACCGCCGCAGGTGACGGAAATCATCTACACCCCGATCGCCGAGAACGCGACCCGGCTTGCGGCGCTGCTGTCGGGCGAGGTCGATTTCGTGCAGGACGTTCCCGTGCAGGACATCGAGCGGCTGCAATCCAGCGACGGCATCACCGTCACCACCGGCCCCGAGAACCGCAGCATCTATCTGGGCTACCGCTTCGGAGAAGAGCCGCTGAAGTCGTCGAACATCACCGATTCGAACCCGATCGACAATCCGCTGGTGCGCGAGGCGCTGCATCTGGCCGTGGACCGCGAAGCGATCCAGCGGGTCGTGATGCGCGGCCAGTCCGATCCCACGGGCGTCGCCTCGCCGCCCTTCGTGAACGGCTGGACCGAGGAGCTGGACAAGTATCCCGCCCCCGACCCCGAACGCGCGCGCGAACTGCTGGCCGAGGCGGGCTACCCGGACGGCTTCACGATCACGCTCGACACCCCCAACAACCGCTACATCAACGACGAGGCGATCTCGCAGGCGGTGGTCGGGATGCTGGCGCGGATCGGCGTGCAGGTGAACCTCGCCTCGCGTCCCATCGCGCAGCACTCGCCGCTCATCACCGGCAACCAGAGCGATTTCTACCTGATGGGCTGGGGCGTTCCGACCTTCGATTCGGCCTATATCTTCAACGATCTGGTCCACACCAAGGAAGGCAGCTACGGCGCCATAACGGCGGGCTGTATTCCAACCCGGAACTCGATCCCAAGATCGAGTCGCTGGAAACCGAGATCGACCTCGATGCGCGCAACGCCACCATCGCCGAAATCTGGGAGGTCGTGCAGGCCGACCGGGTGATGCTGCCGATCCACAACCAGCTGCTGGCCTATGCCACCCGCGCGGGCGTCAACATCGACGTTCACCCGGAAAACCAGCCGCTGATGATGAGCGTGACCTTCGACTGAGGTCCGCATCCTGAACCTGGCCTGCCGCCTTTCGGGGCGGCGGGCCGACCTGCAAGTGTCCCGGCGTCACGCTTGCGCATGATTTCCCGGCCATGCAAGACGCCCCGATCCGCCGTCAGAAGTGACCAGCAGGAATCATTGCCATGTTCGCCTTCGTGCTGAAGCGGCTCTTCCAGTCCGTCATCGTGATGCTGGTGGTCGCGCTGATCGCCTTTCTCATCTTCCGCTATGTCGGTGATCCCATCGTCTCGATGGCCGGGGTCGATACCCGGCTGGAAGATCAGGAACTCATGCGCGAGCGGCTGGGGCTGAACGATCCGTTCTATGTCCAGTTCTGGAACTTCCTGACCAACGCCTTGCGGGGCGACTTCGGCATCTCCTACCGCTTGCAGCAGCCGGTGACGCGGCTGATCCTGGACCGCCTGCCCGCCACGCTGGAACTGGCCTTCGTATCCGCCACGATGGCGGTGGTCATCGGGGTGCTGATGGGCATCTTCACCGCGCTGCGGTCCCGGTCGTTCCTGTCGGGCGTGGTGATGACGCTGTCGCTGGTCGGCGTGTCGCTGCCCACCTTCCTGATCGGCATCGGCCTGATCTACATCTTTGCGGTGGAATTGCAGTGGCTGCCGTCGAACGGGCGCGGCGCGACCGTGGATTTCGGCTGGTGGCGCACCGGGTTCCTGACCGAAAGCGGGCTGCGCTCGCTGATCCTGCCGGCGATCACGCTGTCGCTGTTCCAGATGACGCTGATCATGCGCCTTGTCCGGGCCGAGATGATGGAGGTGATGCGCAGCGACTACATCCGCTTCGCCCGCGCCCGCGGCCTGCCGGACCGGATCATCAACTTCCGTCACGCGCTCAAGAACACGCTGGTCCCCGTCATCACCATCACCGGCCTGCAACTCGGCTCGGTGATCGCCTTCGCCATCGTCACGGAAACGGTGTTCCAGTGGCCGGGCGTCGGCTCGCTGTTCATCAACTCGGTGCAGGCGGTCGATGTGCCGGTCATGGCGGCCTATCTGATGATGGTCGGGCTGGTTTTCGTCACCATCAACCTGATCGTGGACATCCTCTATTACCTCGTCGATCCGCGCCTGCGGGTGCAGGGCCGCGCCGGAGGGCACTGACATGACCGACCCGACCACCGAACCGACCGATCCCGTCATCTCGACCCCCAGGACCCGCTGGCAGCGGGTCCGCGACAGCGACATCTTCTGGTCCTACTCGCATTCGCCGGTCACGATCATCGCCTCGATCGTGGCGCTGGGGCTGATCCTTGCCGCGGCCTTCGCGCCGTGGCTTGCGCCGCACACGCCGTTCCAGCCGGCGACCGTCAACCTGATGGACGGCTTCACCCCGCCGGGGGGCGAGTCGCTGTCGGGCGAAACCTACCTGCTCGGCACCGACGACCAGGGCCGCGACATGCTGTCCACCCTGATGTATGGTGCGCGGGTGTCGCTGTTCGTGGGCTTTTCGGCCACGTTGTTCGCGATGGCGCTGGGTGTGTCGCTGGGGCTGGCGGCGGGGTATCGCGGCGGTTTCCTCGACTCGCTCATCATGCGGATCGCGGATGTGCAGCTTTCCTTTCCCGCCATCCTCATCGCGCTGCTGATCTTCGGCGTGGCGCAGGGGCTGATCCCGGCCGCCCGGCAGGAGCAGACGGCGGTGTGGGTGCTGATCCTAGCCATCGGCCTGTCCAACTGGGCGCAGTTCGCCCGCACCGTGCGCGGCACGACGATGGTCGAGCGGCAGAAGGACTACGTCTCCGCCGCCCGGCTTCTGGGCCGGCATCCGGTCGCGCTCGCGATCCGGCATGTGCTGCCGAACGTCCTCGGCCCGGTGCTGGTCATCGCCACCATCAGCCTCGCCCTGGCGATCATCGAGGAGGCGACGCTCTCGTTCCTCGGCGTGGGGGTGCCGCCGACGCAGCCGAGCCTCGGCACGCTGATCCGCATCGGCCAGCGGTTCCTGTTCTCGGGCGAGTGGTGGATTCTCGCCTTCCCGGCCATCACGCTGATCCTGCTGGCGCTTTCGGTCAATCTGCTGGGCGACTGGCTGCGCGACGCGCTGAACCCGAGGCTGCGCAAATGAACGCTCCCGTCCTTTCGGTCCGCGATCTGGTCGTCGATTTCCCGCTGCGCCGGGGCAATTTCCGGGCGCTCGACGGCGTCAGCTTCGACATCGCCAGGGGCGAGGTGCTGGGCGTCGTGGGCGAATCCGGCGCCGGCAAGTCGATGACCGGCTCTGCCGTGATCGGGTTGCTGGAGCCGCCGGGCCAGATCACCTCGGGCGAGGTCCACCTGTCCGGCGCCCGCATCGACACCCTGCCCGAAGAGCAGATGCAGCATCTGCGCGGCAAGCGGATCGGCATGGTGATGCAGGACCCGCTGACCTCGCTGAACCCGCTGTTCACCATCGGCGACCAGTTGGTGGAAACCATCCGCCAGCACATGCCGCTGACCGAGAGCCAGGCGCTGGAACGCGCGATTTCGCTGCTGGAGGAGGCCGGGATTCCCGACGCCCGCCAGCGGATCAACGCCTATCCGCACCAGTTTTCCGGCGGGATGCGGCAACGGGTGGTGATCGCGCTCGCCATCGCCGCCGACCCGGAGCTGGTGATCGCGGACGAGCCGACCTCGGCCTTGGACGTGTCGGTGCAGGCGCAGATCATCCGCGTGCTGAAGGAGCTTTGCCAGCGGCGCGGCACGGCGATCATGCTCATCACCCACGACATGGGCGTGATCGCGCAGATCGCCGACCGGATCATGGTGATGAACGCGGGCAAGGTCGTGGAAACCGGCCCGGTGGCCGAGATCATCCGCCACCCGCGCGAGCCCTATACGAAGAAGCTCATCGGCTCGATCCCGACCATCGCCCGCAGCGGCGACGCCCCGCCCCCCGCGCCCGAGGACAGCGCCCCCGCCTTTGTGGACGTCCGGGGCCTGACCAAGGATTTCGATGTCGGGTCCAGGGTCATCAGCCGCCTGCTGCGCCGCCCCGGCAATGTCTTCCGCGCCGTCAACGACGTCTCGTTCCGCATCCGCAAGGGCGAGACCTACGGGCTGGTCGGCGAATCCGGTTCGGGCAAATCCACCTGCGCCCGGATGATCGCCGGGCTGATCGAGCCGACGGCGGGCCGCGTGGTCGTGAACGGGATGGACGTGTGGTCCGTCTCTGCCGCGCAGCGGGCGCGCAGCCGGGCGGTGCAGATGATCTTCCAGGACCCCTATGCCAGCCTCAACCCGCGCTGGCGGGTGGGCAACATCATCGCCGAGCCGATCCGGGTGCTGGGCCTCGCCCGCGGCTCGGAGGTCGAGGACCGCGTGGCCGACCTGCTGCGCAAGGTCCGGCTGGACCCCGTCGTGATGCGCAAGTTCCCGCACGAGTTCTCCGGCGGCCAGCGCCAGCGCATCGCCATCGCCCGCGCCCTGTCCAGCCAGCCCGAGTTCATCGTCTGCGACGAGCCGACCTCGGCGCTGGACGTGTCGGTGCAGGCGCAGGTGCTGGACCTGATGAGCGAGTTGCAGTCCGAGTTCGGGCTGACCTACCTGCTCATCAGCCACAACCTCGCGGTGATCCGGCAGATGGCGAACGACGTGGGCGTGCTGCATCGGGGCGTGCTGGTCGAAAGCGGGCCGGTGGACGCGATCTTCGACCACCCGCAGGCGGACTACACAAAGATGCTGCTGGACGCGGTGCCGGACCTCGCGGAAGTCGCCTGAGCCGGCCGGAAAGCGAGACGGCCCGCCTGTGATGGCGGGCCGGCTGCCGTCCGGGATGCAGCCGCCCGCATGGCGCTTTCACTCGCCGGGGAGTACAGCACGGCCCGCCCGGCGCTATGGCTGGGCCGGGAACCCGCTTGCGGAGGGCGCGTGTGATATTCTGCGAATTCGGCCCGGAAGGCGGCCCTGTGCTGTTCCGCAACCGGCGCGAACGGGTCACGGCCTGCGCGCCGCACGAGGTCGTGCCCGCCTTGGAACGGCTGGAGGCGGCGCGGCGCGCGGGCAAATGGATCGCCGGGTGGATCGCCTATGAGGCGGGCTATGCGCTGGAGGACCGGCTGCTGCCGCTGATCCCCGCAGGCACGGGGCCGCTGCTCGCCTTCGGGGTCTTCGACGCGCCGGACGCCCCGGATGGTTTCGCGCCGCCGGAGGAGGAGATCCGGCTTTCCCCCCTGCGCCCGCTGATCTCGCGCGGCGATTACGGGGCCGCCTTCGCCTGCACGCAGGCCTATATCGGCGCGGGCGACTGCTATCAGGTCAACCTGACCTTCCCGCTGGAAAGCCGGCTGGAACGCGGCTCACCTGCGGGGCTCTATCATGCGCTGCGACGCCTTCAGCCGGTCGGCTTCGGCGGTTTTGCGGATCTGGGCGGGCCGGTGGTCGTGTCCCGCTCGCCGGAACTGTTCGTGCGGCTTGACGCGAAGGGCATGATCGAGACACGCCCGATGAAGGGCACCGCGCCGCGCGACCCCGACCCGGCGCACGATGCCGAACTCGCGGCGGCGCTGGCGGCGTCGGAAAAGAACCAGGCCGAGAACCTGATGATCGTGGACCTGCTGCGCAGCGACATCGGCCGGATCAGCCGCATCGGCTCGGTCCGGGTGCCGGAACTTTTCGCCGTGGATTCCTTTGCCACGGTCCACCAGATGAGCTCGCGCGTGACCGGCCAGCTTGCCGCGCCCGCCAGCCTGCCCGCGCTGATGCGGGCGCTGTTTCCCTGCGGCTCCGTCACCGGGGCCCCGAAGATCCGCGCGATGGAGATCATCCGCGAGATCGAGCCGTTTCCGCGCGGCGTCTACTGCGGCACGCTCGGCTGGATGGCGCCGGACGGGTCGGGCTGCTTTTCCGTGGCGATCCGCACATTGTCGGTCTGGCCGGACGGGCGCGTGACGCTCAATGTCGGGGGCGGCGTGGTGCAGGATTCGACGGCGGAATCGGAATGGGAGGAGGCGCTGTGGAAAGCCCGTTTCGCGCTGCCGCTGACGACCCCGCGCTGAGGCTGATCGAGACGGTGCTGTGGCACGGCGCGGCATGTCCGCGCATCGGCGGCCATCTGGCGCGGCTGACCGCCAGCGCGGCGGCGCTCGGCTGGCCCTGCGACGCGGAAGCCGCGCGAGCCGCGCTGCGGGGCGAGCCCGGCACGCCCGCCCGGCTGCGGCTGACGCTGGACAGGGGCGGCGCGCTGGAGGTGACGCGGGCGCCCCTGCCCCCCTCGCCATCCGAATGGCGGCTGGGGATGGCCCCTGCCCGGCTGGACTCGGCGGACCTCTGGCTGCGGATCAAGACCACGCGCCGCGCCGCCTATGACGAGGCCCGCGCCGCGATGCCGGACGGGCTGCATGAGCTGCTGTTCCAGAACGAACGGGGCGAGGTCTGCGACGGCACCATCACGACGCTGTTCTTCGACCGGGGCGCGGGGCTGCGCACGCCGCCCCTGTCCAGCGGCTTGCTGGCCGGCGTGCTGCGGGCGGAGATGCTGGAGAGCGGGCAATGCCGCGAAGAAACGCTGCTCGCGGGCGATCTGCCGCGCGTGCGGCTGTGGGTCGGGAACGCGCTGCGCGGGCTGATGCCGGCGCGCTGGATGGGGTGAGCGGGCGGGGGAACGCCCCCGCTCAATCCTCCAGTCGCGCCAGCCAGTCGGCCAGCGAAAGCTCGTCCGTCGCATCCGTCGCGGCGCTCATGCTGCCTTCCATGATCTCCAGCGCCCAACGGCCGCGCTCCGCCGACTCGGCGGCTACCGCGTCGCCGGGAATCCAGAGGTCGTAGTCCCGCATATGCGCGTCGGCGGCGGTGAACAGCACGCAGATGTCGGTGGCGACGCCGGTCAGGATCAGCCGCGTGACCCCCAGCTTCGGCAGCAGCACCTGCAGGTTGGTCGCGTAGAAGCCCGAGAATTGCGGCTTGATGATGAAGAAATCATCCTCGCGCGGCTTCAGCAGGGCCGTGACCGGGTTGTGGCCACCCTCCAGCGCCCGCTCGACCAGCCGCGAGCGTTCGGAATGCCACTCGCCGAAATTGTCGTTGACGTAGATGACGGGCCAGCCCCGCTGCTCCACCTGCTCGCGCAGGCGCAGGATGGCGTGGGCGGCGTCGCGGGCGGCGGGCTTGACGGCCTCGGCCCCCGCGAAGTCGAACAGGTTGACCATGTCGATGATGAGAAGCGCGGCGCGCTCGCCCTCCTGATCGCGCATGGGCGCGGTGGGGGCGGTGTCGTCGGGTTCGGTCATGGTCGTTTCCCACTCGAAGGCGATGGCCGGATGACCGGCGGCGGCACGGGAAAACTCTGAAGGCGCGGGTCCGGTTGCAACGTCTTCCCTGCGGCGGCCCGCTGGTGACGGCTCAGCGCGGGCGCAGAGCCCTGCTGCGCCCGTAAAGCTCCTCCAGCCGGGCCATGCGGGTGCGGGTCTCGTCATGGGTCAGCGCCTGCACGGCCGCCAGCAGCGTCTCGACCAGCAGCAGCAGGCCCATGTTCGAATCCCAGGCCGAGGGCACCTCGACATGGGCGGCGAAGACATGGGACGCGCGGCTCGCGGCGGGCGACAGCCACTGATCGGTGAGCAGGATCACCTCGGCCCCGGCATCGGCGGCCATCCCCGTCATCGCCTGCACCGCGGCCTCGTAGCGGCGGATGTCGAAGGCGACCAGCACGTCGCCGGGCGTCAGGTCGAGGATCGCGGGCGGCCAGCCGGTGGCGGCGTCGGGCACCAGCTGCACGCCGGGCCGGATCAGCGACAGGTGGACACAGAGATAATCCGCCAGCGTATGGGTGATGCGCCCGCCGACCGCCCAGACCCGCCGCCCCGGATCGGCCAGCAGCGCCGCGCAGGCGTCGAACTCGGCCGGGTCCACCTGCCCCAGCGTCGCCTGCACGTTTTCGGCGACGGCGGCAGCGAAGCGGTTCAGGACATGCTCCTCGGGCGCCGATCCCGACCACCGCTCGTGCTTGGCGAGCGGCGAGACGAGCTGCGCCTCCAGCTCGTCGCGCAGCGCCGCCTGGAACTCGGGATAGCCGCGGAAGGACAGCTTCTGCACCAGCCGCAGCACGGTGGGCGAGGAGACCCCCGCCGCGCTCGCCAGCCGGGTGATCGAGGCGAGGCCCGCCACCGGATAGTTGCGCCGCAGATGGGCGGCCAGCTGACGTTCGGCCGGAGTCAGCACGGGCGCCGCCGCATGCAGGCGGTCGAGCATGGTCTGCTGCTGCATAAAGCGGGCCCTTTCATCGGCCGGTGCGGACGCAGGATCTGCGGCTTTCGTGTTCTGGAAGAATTTTAACAGCGGCGCGCAACCGCGAAATGATATTGACGGATCGCCGCAGGAAAGTCACCCTGCAAGGCAAGTCAAGGGAGGGGCTTATGATCGGAGAGGTCGATCTGCGCAACGGCGAGGCGGCGGGACCGTTTCTGTTCGTCTGCGAACATGCGTCCAATTCCATTCCCGCCGAGTTCGGGAATCTCGGCCTCGATCCCGCCGCGCGCGAGGCGCATATCGCATGGGATCCCGGCGCGATCGGCCTTGCGCGGGCGCTGTCGGACCGGCTGGAATCGCCCCTGGTGGCGGGCACGACCTCGCGGCTCGTCTATGACTGCAACCGCCCGCCGGATTCGCCTTCCGCCTGTGCGGGACGGTCCGAGATATTCGAGATTCCCGGCAATCTCGATCTCGACGCCGAGGGCCGGATCACCCGCACCGAGAAAATCTATCTGCCGTTTCAGGCCGCATTGACGCGGCAACTGGCGCGAACGCTCGCACGGGGGCGGCGGCCGGTGCTGGTGACGGTCCACAGCTTCACCCCGGTCTGGTTCGGCCAGACGCGCGAGGTCGAATTCGGCATCATCCACGACACCGACGCCAGCTTTGCGCAGGCGCTGTTCGACGCCGCCCGCGACCTGCCGCTGCGGGCCGCGCTGAACCAGCCCTATTCGGCCGCAGACGGCGTCGCCCATACGCTCAAGCTGCACGCCACCCCGCATGGACTGGCCCACGCGATGCTGGAAATCCGCAACGATCTGCTGGCCGGCGCGGCCGGGCAGCAGGCGGTGGCCGCGCATCTGGCGGACGCCCTGACCCGCGCCCTTCAGGCGATGCCCGCGCTGGAAAGGATCGCATGATGCCCGCCTGGATCGTCGCCTTTGTCCGCGTGGTCGAGGGCTTCAACTATTATGTCGGGCGAATGGCGCTTTACCTGTTCTTCGCTCTCGGCGGCATCCTGCTGTGGTCGATCATCGCCAAGGCGTTCTTCCGTCCGCCGCTGTGGACGCAGGAAATGTCGCAATTCACGCTGGTCGCCTATTTCATGCTCGGCGGGGCCTATTCGCTGCAATTGGGCAGCAACGTCCGAATGGACCTGCTTTACCAGAGATGGTCGCCGCGCCGCCGGGCGATGATCGATATCGTCACCGTCTTCGCGATGATCGCCTTTCTGGCAATCATCATCTGGGGCGGGCTCGACAGCGTGATCTATGCGCTGGACGTGGGCGAGCGGTCGCGTTCGGTCTGGCGGCCCTATCTCGCGCCGGTGAAGATCATCATCGTGACCGGCGCTTTGATGATGCTGCTGCAATCGATCTGTTTCCTGATCCGCGACATCGCCTTCCTGCGCGGAGTGGAGTTCTGATGCCCTACGAATACATCGCGGTCGTCATGTTCGGCGGGATGCTGATCCTGCTGCTGACGGGGCAGCGGGTCTTTGCGGTCATCGGCTTTGTCGCGGCGCTCGCCTCGGTCCTGCTGTGGGGCACGGGCGGGTCGGCCATTCCGTTCACCAGCGCCATCAAGCTGATGAACTGGTATCCGATGCTGACGCTGCCGATGTTCGTCTGGATGGGCTACGTCATGTCCGAAACGCGGATGGCGGACGATCTTTACCGCATGTTCCACGTCTGGTTCGGGCCGATCCCCGGCGGGCTGGCCATCGGCACGGTGCTGCTGATGGTGCTGATTTCGGCCATGAACGGGCTGTCGGTCGCGGGCCTCGCCATCGGCGCGACCATCGCCCTGCCCGAGATGCTGAAACGCGGCTACGACAAGGTGATGATCACCGGCGTCATTCAGGGGGGATCGAGCCTCGGCATCCTCGTCCCGCCCTCGGTGGTGCTGGTGCTTTACGCGATGATCGCGCGCCAGCCGGTCGGGCAGCTGTGGCTGGCGGGGATGCTGCCGGGGCTGCTGATGGCGGCGGTCTTCATCATCTACGTGGTGATCCGCTGCGGGCTGAACCCGTCGCTCGGCCCGGCGCTGCCGAAGGCGGAGCGGGACATCGCCCCCGCCGAGAAGTGGCGGCTGCTGCGCGCGGGCATCCTGCCGGTGGTGATCTTCGCCTCGATGATGGGGCCGTTCCTCTATGGCTGGGCGAGCCTTGTCGAGGCGTCGGTGATCGGCGCGAGCGTCACCACGCTGGTCGCCGCCCTGCGCGGGCGCATGACGAAGCGGGCGTTCGAAATCTGCTCGGTCCAGACGCTGGGCGTCACCTGCATGTTCCTGTGGATCCTGCTGGCCGCGCTGGCCTTCGGGGCGGTCTTCGACGGCCTCGGCGCGGTGCGGGCGATCGAGGGGCTGTTCCTGGGCGAACTCGGCCTGTCGCCCTGGGGCGTGCTGATCCTGATGCAGGCGTCGTTCCTGGTGATGGGGATGTTCCTCGACGACACCGCGATGCTGGTGATCGTCGCGCCCCTTTACGTGCCGCTGGTGGCGAAACTCGACCTCGGCATTCCGCCCGAGCAGGTGCTGATCTGGTATGGCATCCTCTACACCATCACCTGCCAGATCGCCTACATCACGCCGCCTTTCGGCTATAACCTGTTCCTGATGCGGGCGATGGCGCCGGACCATGTCACGCTGGCCGACATCTACCGCTCCATCGTGCCCATCGTGCTGCTGATGCTCTGCACCCTCGGCATCGTCATGCGCTTCCCCGAGATCGCGCTGTGGCTGCCGAACCTCGTCTATTCGAAATGAACCCCGAGGGCGGCTGAACCGCCCCTGAAACCCGCAAGGAGGAGAAGATGACCACCAGACGCAAGTTCCTCGCCACAGGCGCGCTCGGCGGTGCCGCGGCGGCCCTTGGCGCCCCCGCCATCGCGCAGAACGCGCCGATCCGCTGGCGGATGCAGACCTATGCCGGCGCGGCTTTGGGCGAGCATGTCGCCAAGCCCGCCATCGACAGCTTCAACAAGATCGCCGCCGGGCAGATGGAGATCGAACTTTACTACGCCGACCAGCTCGTCCCCACGTCCGAGCTGTTCCGGGCCATGCAGTCCGGCACCATCGACGCCGTGCAGTCGGACGACGACTCGATGCAGTCGCCGACCGAGGTCACGGTCTTCGGCGGCTATTTCCCGCTGACGCTGCGCTACAGCCTCGATGTGCCGGTGCTGTTCAACCAGTACGGCCTGAAGCAGATCTGGGAGGAGGAATACGCCAAGGTCGGCATCCAGCATATCTCGGCCGGGTCGTGGGACCCCTGCAACTTCGCCACGCGCGAGCCGATCAACAGCCTCGCCGACCTGAACGGCAAACGCATCTACACCTTCCCGACCGCAGGCCGCTTCCTCGCCCAGTTCGGCGTGGTGCCGGTGCAGATCCCCTATGAGGACGTGCAGGTCGCGTTGCAAACCGGCGAGATCGACGGCGTCGCGTGGTCGGGCATCACCGAGGATTACACCGTGGGCTGGGCCGACGTGACCAGCTACTACCTGACGAATCCCATCTCGGGCGCGTGGATCGGGCATTTCTTCGCCAATCAGGACCGCTGGAACGAGGTGCCCGACCATCTCAAGGAACTGCTGCGGGTCTGCTTCGAACAGTCGCACTACTATCGCCAATGGTGGTATTGGGGCGGCGAGGCCGATCTGCGCGTCAACGGCCCCAAGCTGCAACTGACCACCATCCCCGCCGAGGAATGGGCGCAGGTCGAGGCGGCGGCCGAGAAGTTCTGGGACGAGGTCGCCGCCGAATCCGAGACCAAGGCCCGCGTGGTCGAAATCTTCAAACGCTACAACGCGACCATGCTCAAGGCGGGCGCGCCCTACCGCTACTGAGCGGCAGCCCCTGCCCCCGCGCGGCCCGCCGAAGGGCCGCGCCTTTCCGATACGTGGAGCGAGACATGCCCGGCAACCTGACCCCGGACCAACTGAAAGCCGCCGTCGCGGCGGGCGAGATCGACACCGTCGTCACCGCCATCATCGACATGCAGGGCCGGCTGCTGGGCAAGCGCTTCCACGCCCGCCATTTCGTCGAAACCGGCATGGCCGAGACGCATGGCTGCAACTACCTGCTCGCCACCGATCTGGAGATGACCACCGTCGAAGGCTATGCCGCCGCCTCGTGGTCCAGCGGCTACGGCGACTGGGCTCACAAGCCCGACCTGTCCACGCTGCGGCGCATCCCGTGGCTGCCCGGCACGGCGCTGGTCCTGTGCGACGTGATGGACCATCACGGCCACGCGGATATCCCCGTCTCGCCCCGCGCGATCCTGAAACGGCAGATCGCGCGGGCCGCCGACATGGGCCTGACGCCCATGATGGCGACGGAACTTGAGTTCTATCTGTTCCGCGACAGCTACGACACGCTGGCGGATCGCGGCTGGCGCGAGATCGTGCCCCACACCCGCTACAACATCGACTATTCGATCCTCGGCACCACCAAGGACGAGCCGGTGATGCGGGCGATCCGCAACGGTCTCTACGACGCGGGCATTCCGGTCGAATGCTCCAAGGGCGAGGCGGATGCCGGACAGGAGGAGATCAACATCCGCTATTCGGACGCGCTCGACACCGCCGACAATCATGTGCTGGTGAAGAACGCGGTGAAGGAGATCTGCCATCTGCAGGGCGTCTCGGCCACCTTCATGGCCAAGTATCGCCACGGCAAGGCCGGCTCATCCAGCCACATCCACCAGTCGCTGCTTCGCGGCGGGGAAAGCGCGTTCTTCGACCGGGATGCCGAGTTCGGCATGTCGAAGCTGATGCGATCCTACCTCGCCGGGCTGCTGGAACATGCCTCGGACATGACCTTTTTCCTGGCGCCCTATGTCAACAGCTACAAGCGTTTCTGCGTGGGCCTGTTCGCGCCGACGAAGGTCGTCTGGTCGGTGGACAACCGCACTGCGGGGTTCCGCATCTGCGGCGAGAATACGGAGGCGGTGCGGGTCGAGTGCCGCGTGGGCGGGGCGGACCTGAACCCCTATCTCGCCCTTGCCGCGCAACTGGCGGCGGGGCTGGACGGGATCGAGCGGGGGCTGGAGCTTGAGGACCAGCACGCGGGCGATCTTTATGGCGATGCGGGCGCGCCGGAGTTGCCGAAGACGCTGCGCGACGCCGCCGACCTGCTGGAGCGGTCCGCGTTCCTGCGCCGGGCCATGGGCGATGACGTGGTGGACCACTACGTCCGCAACGCCCGCTGGGAGGTCGAGCGCGCCGATTTCGTCGTGACCGACTGGGAACTTCAGCACGGGTTCGAGCGGGCCTGACCGCCCGAACATTCCGCATCGAGGGAGACGCGATTGACCATCATCCGCTGCATCTCGCCGGTCAACGGCGAGCCTTACGCCGAACGCGAGGCGCTGAGCCTTGAGGCGGCGACCGCCGCCGTCGCCCGCGCCCGCGCCGCGCAGGGCGCCTGGGCCGCGCTGCCGCTGGACGAGCGCATCGCCCGCGTGTGCGCGGGGATCGAGGCACTGAACGCCATGAAGGACCGCGTGGTCGAGGAACTCGCCTGGCAGATGGGCCGCCCGGTCCGCTTCGGCGGCGAATACGGCGGCATCAACGAACGCGCCGCCCACATGACCGGCATCGCCGCCGAGGCGCTGGCGCCGCTGGTCACCCAGTCCGACGCCGGGTTCGAGCGCCGGATCGACTGGGTGCCGCACGGCGTCATCCTCGTCATCGCGCCGTGGAACTATCCTTACATGACGGCGCTGAACACCATCGTTCCGGCGCTGGTCGCGGGCAACGCGGTGGTGCTGAAACACGCCAGCCAGACGCCGCTGGTGGGCGAGCGGCTGGCCGCGGCGATGCACGCGGGCGGCGTGCCAGAGGCGGTGTTCCAGAACCTCATCCTCGACCATGCCACGACGGAAGGACTGATCCGCGCCCGCAGCTTCGGCTTCGTGAACTTCACCGGCTCGGTCGCCGGGGGCGCGGCCATCGAACGCGCGGCGGCGGGCACCTTCACCGCGACCGGGCTGGAGCTTGGCGGCAAGGACCCCGGCTATGTGATGGAGGACGCCGATCTCGACTGGGCGGTGGACGTGCTGATGGACGGGGCGATGTTCAACTCGGGCCAGAGCTGCTGCGGGATCGAGCGGGTCTATGTCCACCAGCGGCTTTATGACGACTTCGTCGGCAGGTCGGTGGAGTGGGTGAACAGGCTGCAACTCGGCAATCCGTTCGAGGCCGAGACCACGCTCGGCCCGATGGCCAGCGCCCGCTTTGCGCAGATCGTGCGCGACCAGACCGCCGAGGCCGTGGCCGCAGGGGCCACCCCGCTGATCGAGCGGCAGAACTTCCCCGCCGACGATGGCGGCGCCTATCTGATGCCGCAGATCCTGACCGGGGTGGACCATTCGATGCGCGTGATGCGCGAGGAAAGCTTCGGCCCCGTGGTCGGCATCATGCCGGTCAGCGGCGACGACGAGGCGCTGGCGCTGATGAACGACAGCGACTTCGGGCTGACCGCCTCGCTCTGGACCGCCGATCCGGGCCGCGCCGAGGCGATCGGCCGGCGGATCGAGACCGGCACCGTGTTCATGAACCGCGCCGACTATATCGACCCGGCGGGCGCATGGACCGGGGTCAAGGACACCGGCCGCGGCGCGTCGATGTCGTCCCTCGGCTACCGCGCCGTCACCCGCCCGCGCACGATCCATTTCCGCAAGGTGAAGCCATGACGCTGAAGGCCAACTGGTCCTATCCCACCGCAATCCGCTTCGGCGCGGGCCGCATCGCCGAACTGCCCGACGCCTGCAAGGCCGCCGGGATCGCGCGGCCGCTGCTGGTGACCGACCGGGCGCTGGCGAGCCTGCCGATCACCGCCGGGGCGCTGGCGGTCCTCGACGACGCGGGCCTTGGGCGGGCGGTGTTCTCGGAGGTCGATCCGAACCCGAACGAGACGAACCTTGCCACCGGGCTTGAGGCTTACCGGCAAGGCAACCACGACGGCGTGATCGCCTTCGGCGGCGGCTCGGCGCTGGATCTGGGCAAGCTGGTCGCCTTCATGGCGGGGCAAAGCCGCCCGGTCTGGGATTTCGAGGATGTCGGCGACTGGTGGACCCGCGCCGATGCGGGCGGCATCGCCCCGATCATCGCCGTCCCGACTACCGCCGGCACGGGGTCCGAAGTCGGGCGGGCGGGGGTGCTGACCAACAGCGAAACCCATGTGAAGAAGATCATCTTCCACCCGAAGATCCTGCCCGCGGTGGTCATCTGCGACCCGGAGCTGACGGTCGGGATGCCCAAGGCGATCACCGCCGGAACCGGCATGGACGCCTTCGCCCATTGCCTCGAGGCTTATTCCTCGCCGCATTTCCACCCGATGAGCCAGGGCATCGCGCTTGAAGGGCTGCGGCTGGTCAACGAATACCTGCCGCGCGCCTATGCCGACGGCGGCGACATCGAGGCGCGCGGGCAGATGATGGCGGCGGCGTCGATGGGCGCGGTGGCCTTCCAGAAGGGCCTCGGCGCGATCCACTCGCTCTCGCACCCGATCGGCGCCCGCTACGGCACCCATCACGGCACTACGAATGCCGTGGTGATGCCGATGGTGCTGGACTTCAACCGCCCCGCGATCGAGGAGCGCATCGCCCGTGCCGCCGCCTATCTGGGGATCGCCGGCGGCTTCGACGGCTTCCGCGACCGGGTTCTGGAGCTGCGCTCGGACATGGGGATACCGCCGAACCTGACGGCCCTTGGCGTTCCCAAGGACGACCTCGACAGCCTCGCGCAGGAGGCCCTCGACGATCCCTCGACGGGCGGCAACCCGGTGGCGATGACGCTGGAGAACACCCGCGCCCTGCTGGAAAGCTGCTTCTGACGCTGCGACCGGCTGCCTCACCGAGCCAGGCGCAGAACGATTGGCGAAGCTGCTTCCAGCGGTCCGTGGTGGCCCTCAGCCCCGGTGGCCCGACGCCGCATCGCGGGCCTGCCGTGCTGCGGCGGCTGTGCCGGAGCAGGCAGCGTGGCACCGCTTCGAGTCGCCCGGCCCCTCGGCGTCACGTCCTGTCCGCTACTACCCCCATCAGGCAATCAGCCCGATGCGGCGGCGGATCGCCTCGTCCCGGAGCGAGACCTCCGCCCCGAGAAACTCGTTCCCCGCCGGACCGCAGAGCCAGACCAGCGCCCGCGCCGGCCATTCGGGCGGAATATGCACCGACCAGTCAAGTTGGCTGACGGGGTTGATCCCGCTGCTACGGATCGCCGCCTGCATGTCGGTCGCCACGGTGCCCGGCGACAGGCTGATCGCGCGAATCCCATCGGCGCGCGCCTCGTGGTCCAGCGCGCGGGTCAGCATCCACGCGCCCGCCTTGCTGGCGCAATACGCGCTCCATCCATCCTGCGGCGCGTGGGCGGCGCCCGACCCCACGGTCAGGATCGTTCCGCCCCCGTGGCCGCGCATCACGGGAAGCGCCGCCCGCATCCCGTGGAAGACCCCCTTGAGATTGATGTCGATGGCCTGCGCCCACTCGCCCGGATCGGCGGAGGCAAGATCGGCGATGGGCCCGATGACGCCGGCGTTGTTCACCAGCACATCGAGCCGCCCGGTGCGTTCATGGAGCGCGGCCACGGCCCTTTCCATGTCTGCCGCCCTGGCGACGTCACCGCGCAGGGCGATGCCGCCGATCTGGGATGCAAGGCCATCGACCGCTGCCTGATCCCGCGCCATCACGCCTACGACCGCGCCCGCCGAGGCGAACGCGCGCGCCGTCGCGGCCCCGATGCCGCGGCTCGCCCCGGTGACAAGAACGACCTTGCCTTCCATGTTGACCATCTGTCTTTCCTCTCAGGCACGTTGGATCGAAACTGCGCGGGCAGCGTAGTCGAACGCTCGCCGGAATGGCCATGTCCCGTCAGGGGACGAGCCGCTTTCGCCGCGCTGGGGAGCCGCCTTGTCGCGCGCGAGCTCGCCCCTTCGCAGTCGCCTCGACCGAGCGGAGGCGGCTTGAGGCGCTTGGCAAGGCAGCCCCGAGCCGCTAACAGCGCGGCATACCGCATGGACCCGGTGCAATTCCGGGTGGCTCTTCCGGCCGCCGATCCGCCGGACAACCTGTTCTCGCAAGATCGATGAGACGGCCCGAAGGGTCGCCACAGGATACCTCATGACGCTGTTTCCCAATTATCGCGATCAATGGTTCGGCAACATCCGCGCCGATCTGCTGTCCGGTCTGGTCGTCGCGCTGGCGCTGATCCCCGAGGCGATCGCGTTTTCCATCATCGCCGGGGTGGACCCCAAGGTCGGGCTCTACGCCAGCTTCTCCATCGCGGTCATCACCGCCATCGTGGGCGGGCGGCCCGGCATGATCTCGGCGGCGACGGCCGCCACGGCGGTGCTGATGGTGACGCTGGTGCGCGACCACGGGCTGGAATACCTGCTGGCGGCGACGGTGCTGGCGGGGCTGATCCAGATCGGCGCGGGGCTGCTGAAGCTGGGGCGGTTCATGCGCTTCGTCTCGAAGTCGGTGATGACCGGCTTCGTCAACGCCTTGGCGATCCTGATCTTCATGGCGCAACTGCCCGAGCTTGATCCCGCACGCGTCGGATGGCTGACCTATGCGCTGGTCGCGGCGTCGCTGGCGATCATCTACCTGTTCCCGAGGCTTACGCGCGCCATCCCCTCGCCGCTTGTCACGATCCTCATCCTCACGGCGCTGGTCTGGGCGACCGGCTGGGACGTGCGGACGGTCGGCGACATGGGCGCGCTGCCGGACACGCTGCCGGTGTTCCTGATCCCGGACGTGCCGCTGAACCTCGAGACGCTGGCGATCATCTTCCCCTATTCGCTGGCCGTGGCCGTGGTCGGGCTGCTGGAGAGCCTGATGACCCAGAACCTCGTGGACGAGCTGACGGACACCACCTCAAATCGCAATCAGGAATGCATCGGCCAGGGGCTGGCGAATACGGCCACCGGCTTCATCGGCGGCATGGCGGGCTGCGCGATGATCGGCCAGTCGATGATCAACGTGAAGTCCGGGGGACGGGGGCGGCTTTCCACCTTCGTTGCGGGCGCGGTGCTGCTGATCCTCGTCGTGTTCCTGTCCGATTTCGTGCGGATCATCCCGATGCCCGCGCTGGTCGCGATCATGATCATGGTGTCGGTCGGCACCTTCTCGTGGTCCTCGATCCGCGACATGCGAACGCATCCCCGATCGTCCTCGGCCGTGATGCTGGCGACCGTGGCCACGGTGGTCTGGACGCACAATCTCGCCATCGGGGTGCTGGTGGGCGTGTTGCTGTCGGGGATCTTCTTCTCCGCCAAGATCGCCCAACTGTTCCGCGTGACCTCCACGCTTTCCGGGGACGGGCGCCACCGCACCTACGTCATCGAGGGGCAGCTCTTCTATGCCTCGGTCGAGGACTTCATGGCCGGTTTCGACTTCCGCGAGGCGGTGGAGCGGGTGACAATCGACGTCAGCCGCGCCCATATCTGGGACATCTCGTCGGTGCAGGCGCTGGATACCGCAGTGCTGAAGTTCCGCCGCGACGGGGCCGAGGTGGATGTCACCGGCATGAACGAGGCTTCGGCCACCATCGTGGACCGGCTGGCGCTGCACGACAAGCCGGGCGCCACCGACAAGCTTGCGGCGCATTGAGGAGACGGACGTGACCAACACCATCATCGCCCTGATCGACGGATCCGCGTTCGCGCGCCCGGTGCTCGACCTTGCCGCTTGGGCCGCCACGCGCAACGAGGCGCCGGTGCATCTGCTGCATGTGCTGCCGCCCAAGCCGCTCCCGAAGCCGGACCTGTCCGGCGAGATCGGGCTGGGCGCGCGCTCGACCCTGCTGAGCCAGCTGGCGACACTCGACGAGCAGCGGGCCGGACTGGCGATGGTGCAGGGCCGCGCACTGCTGGACGACGCGACCGCGCGTCTTGAGGCTGCCGGCGTGAGCCGCGTGACCTCGCAGCTGCGTCAGGGCGACCTGCTGGAGAGCGTGGCTGCGCAGGAACATGGGGGCGGCCTTCTCGTCCTCGGCAAGCGCGGCGAGACTGCCGATCAGGCGCGCGGCCATCTGGGCTCTAACTTCGAGCGCCTCCTGCGCGCCGCGAAGCTGCCGGTGCTGATGGCGCCGCGGCAGATGCCCCAGATCAGGCGCGCCACCATCGCCTATGACGGCAGCCCGTCGGCGCGCCGCGCGGTCGAGCGCGTGACCCGGCTGCCCGCCTACCGAGGCATCGAGATCGAGATCGTGCGCGCCGGGAACGGCCCGGAGGCCGAGGCGTCGCTGGCACAGGCGCAGACCGCGCTGGCGCAAAGCGGCATCACCGCGACGACGCAGATCCTGCCCGGCGCGCCCGAGGCGGCGATCCTCGCTCATCTGCGGGCCAGCGGCTCGGATTTCCTGGTGATGGGCGCTTACGGCCATTCGCGCATCCGCAGCCTGGTGGTGGGCTCCACCACCACGGCGATCCTTCAGAAGGCACAGGTGCCGGTGCTGCTGGTGCGATGACCGCGTCCTGCCTTCTTTCACTGCCGGCAGGTTGGAAGCCGAGCGATCATGAACGCCCGCCCTACTGACCCTTGCGCCCCCGCCGGAATATGCTGCATCGAGCAGAAGCGGCCAGCCGCTGCACCAGAACTCTCGCGACACGGGGCGTTGATCGATGGCAATCTATGTGGATGCGGACGCCTGCCCGGTGAAGGCCGAGGTCGAGCGCGTGGCCACGCGGCACGGTCTGCGCGTGCTGATCGTCTCGAATGGCGGGATCAGACCGTCGCCGAACCCGCTGGTCGAGACGGTGATCGTGCCGGAAGGCCCGGACGAGGCCGACAAGTGGATCGCCGACCGCGCCGGTCCGGGCGACGTGGTGATCACCGCCGACATCCCTCTGGCGGCAAGATGCGTCGGGGCCGGAGCGCAGGTTCTCAAGCACGACGGCGCGGCGCTGACCCCGGAGAACGTCGGCAACGCCCTCGCGACGCGCGACCTGCTGGCCGACCTGCGCGCCGCCGACCCGTTCCGGCAAGGCGGCGGCCGCAGCTTCACGAAGGCGGACCGGTCCCGCTTCCTCGATGCGCTGGAACGCGCCGTCCGCCGTGGTGTTCGCTGAACGGATAACCCTGGCGTTCGCTGCTTGCGTTCCGAGGTCCACGAATCTCTGGAGCGGATCAACGCTGCCCAGTTCGCAGCGGCTCAGCTTGTGCCACCTATCGTCAACTCATCACGGTGCGGCAGGTGATGCCAAGACCAGGGCAATTTCGATGAAATGGAAGTGGTGCCCGGAGACGGATTTGAACCGCCGACACGCGGATTTTCAATCCGCTGCTCTACCAACTGAGCTATCCGGGCCCCGTTCGGGGTGTGGCCCCAAGCCTGTGGGGCGGGGTGGCGTGTAACTAGACAACCCCGCTGGCCCTGTCCAGCCCGAATCGTGCGAGCGTCGAGCTTCCGGCGTCAATCTTCCGTCGGAGGCGTCGGGGCCGGCTCGCCGGGGATCGTGTAGTCGCCGCGCAGCCAGCGGGCGAGGTCCACGTCCGCGCAGCGGCGCGAGCAGAACGGGCGGTATTTCGGATCGCTTTCCTTGCCGCAGATCGGACAGACCATCACACGCCCCCTCCCGCAGCGGCCAGCGCCTGCAAGGCCGCACGGTCGCGCTTGCGGCTGAGTTCGTAAAGCCCCATTGCCGTCCAACCGATCAACGTCGTCTCGGTTCCCTCGGCCCGAAACGCGGCGCGGAGGGCCTGGTCCAGCGTGCCGCGGTCGCGCTTGGGGATCGGGGCGAAGTCGATCACCACCTGCCCGCCGAGACCGCGCAGGCGAAGCTGGCGCGGCAGGTCGCGGGCCAGCGCGATGTCGGCCTTCAGCGCGGCGGCGGGGGAGTTGTCGGGGCCGGTGTTCACGTCCACCGCGATCAAGGCGCGGGTCGGCTCGATCACCGCGTGGGCGCCGCCCGGCAGGGGCGCGCTGCCTGCCAGAAGCGCCTCGACGGCGTCGGTCACGCCGTGCGCGTCGAAGGCGCCGGGCGTGTCGTCGATGGCGTCGGGCGCGGGGTCGGCCCAGTCGATCCACGCCGCCCGCCACGGAGTTTCCGCATCCACCAGCAGCTCCGGCCCGCCCTGATGGTCGGCCATGACCTGTGTGGCAAGCTGCGCCAACTCCAGAAGCTCGGCCGCGATCTCCACATCATCCGCCTCGGCGGCGGCGGTGCGGATCACGAAGCCCATGCCCTCGGGGGCGCCGGCCTCGGCCAGCGCGGCCTCTCCCAGCCGGACCAGATGGTCCCGCAGATCATCCTCGCGGATGCGGCGCGAGACGTTCACCCCCGGCGCGCCGGGCGTCGCGATGGCGTTGCGGCCGCGGAACAGCGCGCGCTGGGTCACGGGGATCGCCTTGCCCTCGTCCGCGACGCCGCTCACCTGCACGATCAGCGCGCGCCCCTCGGAGAGGCCCTTCGCCTCGCGCAGGAAGCCGCGCTGGCCGCCGGGCAGACGCAGGAAGACGCCACCCTGCCCCTTCACCAGCCGGTCCACCACGCCGCGGCAGATCGCGCCGGGCGGCAGCGGCGTCAGGGCGGAAGCGTCCAGCGCCAGATCCTCCAGCCGGCCATCGACGATCAGCGCGGCGGCTTCGCGGCCCCAGAGATGCCCCAGAACGACCTGCCTGCCCTTCATGCCTGTCCCCTGATCCCGATGGATGCCAGCAGCCCGGCGGTTTCCGCCAACGGCAGCCCCACGACGGCGGTGAACGATCCCTGCAGCCACGGCGCGAACGCCGCCGCCGGGCCTTGGATTCCATAGCCGCCGGCCTTACCGCGCCAGTCGCCGGTGGCGACGTAGGCTGCGATCTCGGCGGCGGTCAGCGGGCGGAAACGGACCGTGGTTTCCACCAGCCGGTCCCGCGCGCGGCCCTCATGCAGCAATGTCACCGAGGTCATCACCTTGTGCCGGCGGCCCGACAGCAGGCGCAGGAAGGCGGTCGCCTCGGCCTCATCCTCAGGCTTGCCCAGGATGCGCCGCCCGGCGGTCACGACCGTATCGGCGGCCAGCACCGCGCCACCGGCGCCGCTGGTCACGGCCGCCGCCTTCTCGGACGCCATGCGCCGCGCATAGTCGCGCGGCGGCTCGCCCTTCAAGGGCGTTTCGTCGATGTCTGCGGGAATGACGGCGTCGGGAACGATGCCGATCTGCGCCAGCAGGTCCAGCCGCCGCGGGCTGGCCGATGCCAGCACCAGACGCGGCCTGTCCCGGCTGCCTGATTCGTTACTTGAAGCGGTAATTGATCCGCCCCTTGGTCAGGTCGTAGGTATTCATCTCGACCTGCACCTTGTCGCCAGCGAGAACGCGGATGCGGTTTTTCCGCATCTTTCCTGCCATATGCGCGATAATTTCATGGCCGTTCTCGAGCTCGACCTTGAACGTCGCGTTGGGCAGGAGTTCCGTCACGACGCCGGGGAATTCGAGCATCTCTTCCTTGGCCATGGTCTCTCCTGAAAGCGGCCCACGGATGTTGTGGACCGCTGCCATATGGTGCGGAAACAAGGATTTTTCAAGCCCTTTCGGCACCAGCCCCGCCCCCTCGGGCGGCCGGAAACATCCCGCGGGGATGAATGGGCCTTCGGGGCCCATTCATGGGGGCGCGAAGCCCCCGGTCCGGCAGATCAATAGAACGCCTGCAAGCCCGTGATGGCACGGCCGAGGATCAGCGCGTGGACGTCATGCGTGCCCTCATAGGTGTTGACCGTCTCGAGGTTGGCTGCGTGGCGCATCACCTGGAACTCCTCGGAGATGCCGTTGCCGCCGTGCATGTCGCGGGCCATCCGGGCGATATCCAGCGCCTTGCCGCAGTTGTTGCGCTTGACGAGGCTGATCATCTCGGGCGCCGCCTCGGCGGCATCCATCAGCCGCCCCACCTGCAGGCTGGCCTGCAGCCCCAGCGTGATCTCGGTCAACATGTTGGCCAGCTTGAGTTGGTAGATCTGCGTGTTGGCCAGCGGGCGCTTGAACTGGTGACGGTCCAGACCATACTGCCGCGCGGCGTGCATGCAGAACTCGGCCGCGCCCATGACGCCCCAGCTGATGCCGTATCGGGCGCGGTTGAGGCAGCCGAACGGACCCTTCAACCCTTCGACGTTGGGCAGCAGCGCATCCTCGCCCACTTCGACGTCCTGCATGACGATTTCGCCGGTGATCGAGGCGCGCAGGCTCAGCTTGCCCTGGATCTTGGGCGCCGAGAGGCCCTTCGTGCCCTTGTCCAGCACGAAGCCCTTGATCTTGCCGCCATGCGCGTCGGACTTGGCCCAGACCACGAACACATCCGCGATGGGCGAGTTCGAGATCCACATCTTGGACCCGTTCAGCACATAGCCGTTCGCGGTCTTCCTCGCGACCGTCTTCATTCCGGCGGGGTCCGATCCGGCATCCGGTTCGGTCAGGCCGAAGCAGCCGATGAACTCGCCGCTGGCGAGTTTCGGCAGGTACTTCTTCCGCTGCTCTTCCGAGCCGTAGGCGTAGATCGGATACATCACCAGCGACGACTGCACCGACATCATCGAGCGATAGCCCGAATCCACCCGCTCGACCTCGCGCGCGATGAGGCCGTAGGCCACGTAGGAAGCGCCGATCCCGCCATATTCCTCGGGAACCGTGACGCCCAGCAGGCCCATCTCGCCCATCTCGCGGAAGATCTCGGGGTCGGTCTTTTCCTCGCGATAGGCTTCGATCACGCGCGGCTGCAGCTTTTCCTGCGCGTAAGAGCGGGCGGCGTCGCGCAGCATCCGCTCCTCCTCGGAAAGCTGGCCGTCCAGACGCAGCGCGTCTTCCCAGTCGAAACGGTTCAGGTCGGGCGCGTCCTTGGGCTTCAAGGCCATGATCTTTCTCCTCGGATGTCACGGCAATGGATATGCGGTGACGCTTTGGGGTTCAATGCCGCGTTCACGGGCCCCTCACGCCGATGTCGGGAACGCCACGGCTTGTAGATCGTTACCGTCCGCAGAATGGGGCGCGTCCGCGCGCCCGAACCGACAGGAAAGCCGGAGGAAACATGCGCCGCATCTTCAACAACTCGACCGCCATCGCCGTAGGCGTCGCGCTGCTGCTGCCGCAGGCCAGCATCGCTCAGGCCGCCGTGACGGCCGACATGACCGCTGCCGAGGCGGCGCAGGCGGCTTCGGACCGCGCGGTGCAGATGCCGAACCTTCAAGCGGCGCTTGAAATCGAGCTGGATGCCGGGCTGAACGCCGAACAACTGACCTGCCCGATGAACGCGCCGCAGCCCTGCCCGGCCGATATCCGCTTCACCCCGCGCGGGATCGCGGTGCAGGTGGCGCCCGACGGCGCGATGTTCCTTGCCCCGCAGCAGATGCAGACCCACCGGGCGGATGCCGACGGCACCCTGACGCTTGACCCGAACGCCGTGCAGATGCAGGCGCCGCGCGCCGACATGATGACCCTCGGCGCGGCCGATGGCGCGGCGGCGCGGGTGCTGGCCCAGGCCGATACGGGGGAAACCGCCACCGACGCCGCACCGGCGGGCGAGCCGGTTCCGCTGCCGGACGCCGCGCCGGAACAGCCCGCCGAGCCGGCGCCTGCCGCCGAAGCGCCGGTGGATGCCGCCCCGGCGGACCCCGCGCCGGAGCCCGAGATTATCCCCGAGCCCGCGCCGGAGGCACCCGCTGCCGCCGAGGCCCCAGCGGAGCCAGCGCCTGCTCCCGAGGCCGCCGCCAGCGAAGCACCGGCCGAGCCTGCCGCCGCACCGGCGCCCGAGGCCGCGCCCGCACCTGAAGCCGCGCCGGAACCCGCCGAAGCGGGCGCGCCGGATGCTTCCGCCGCTTCCGAGACACCGGCCGCTAGCGCCGAGCCCGCACCTGCCGACGCGGCCCCCGCTGCCGAAGCAGTGACCGAAACGGCGCCGGAACCCGAACTGCCCGACGCGGCCGATCTGGAGCAGGCGCTCTCCGAATCGCAGGCCGAGGCCGATGCGGCGGAAGAACCCGCCGTCGAGGCCGACGCCCACGTGCCAGCCGACGCATCGACGGATGCAGCCGCAGAAGCTCCCGCGGCCGAGGCCTCCGCCGCTGACGCACCCGCCACGGATGCTCCCGCCGCCGATACTCCGGCGGATACGCCAGCCGCCGCCGACGCCCCTGCGGCTGAAACGCCGACGGCCGCCACCCCGGCGGACGCGCCTCAGGCTGACCCGGCCACCGCTCCGGCCGCCGATGCGGATGCGGCGACGACCGCTGCCGACGCTCCGACCACCGAGGCACCGCCGACCGACGCAACGGCCGCCGACGCTGCCCCGCCCGCCGAGGGCGCGACGCCCACGGTCGATGAGTTGCGCGACGCGCTCGCCGGAACGCCCGCGGCCGAAGGCACCCCCGCGGCCGAGGTCGAGGCGCAGGCGGTTCCCGAGGCGACCGCCGTCGAGACCGAAGCTTCCCGCGAAGCCGCCGAGGCCGTGGAACCGGCCGAGCCGGTCGCCGCGCTGAGCGCCGGGGACGACACCGCCGCCGATGCCGAGGTGGTGGAAACCACCGTAACGGAGGAAAACGCCCGCTCCTCGCAGGAGGACTTCGCGACCAGCATCAGCGCCGCCGCGGCGGCGGCAGCGGCGGCCGCCGGCGGGCAGCAGCCCGGCGCGGCGGCCGACACGGCCGGGACCGTCACCACGCAGGCGCCGCAGAGCCAGGCCGACGACGATGACGACGACAACGACCTGCTCAACTACGCGCTGGCGGGACTTGCGGGCTATGTCGTCGGGCAGATGCTGCCCAACAACCGGCAGGTTGCGCTGAACACCGGCGACCGGCTCGTCGTGACCCGCCCCGATGGCAGCCAGGAAGTCATCAAGAACGACAACGCCCTGCTGCTTCAGCCCGGCTCGACCGTGCAGACCGAGAACTTCAACGACGGCTCCAGCCGCACCACGGTCCTGCGCGAAGATGGCAGCCGGGTGGTGACGATCCGCGACGCCGATCTGCGGGTGCTGCGCCGGTCGGTGGTCGCGCCGGATGGCACCGCCACCACGCTGATCGACGAGACGGCGAACGTGCAGCCGGTCATCGTCTCGGAACTGCCGCCGCCCGCGCGGCCGGTGCTGGACGCCTCCGGCCCCGTGACCGAGGACGCGCTGCGCGAGGCCCTGCGGCGCGAGGTTGGCGTGGACCGCACCTTCACGCTGAACCAGGTCCGCAACATCCCCGCCGTCCGGGCGCTGGTCGCTCCGGTGGACATTCAGGCGATCACCTTCGACACCGGCTCGGCCGCGATCGAGCCGGCGCAGGCGCAGCAGCTCGCGACGCTCGGCAGCGTCATCACCGAGGCGGTGCGCAGCAACCCGCGCGAAATCTTCATGATCGAAGGCCACACCGACACGGTGGGCGGAGACGCGATGAACCTCGCGCTTTCGGACCGCCGGGCCGAATCGGTGGCGCTGGCGCTGACCGAATACTTCAACGTGCCGCCGGAAAACATGGTCGTGCAGGGCTATGGCGAGCAGTTCCTGCGCGTCCCGGCCGAAGGCGACATCCGCGAGAACCGCCGCGCCTCGGTGCGCCGGATCACCAACCTGCTCGCCCAGTAAGCGGGCCGCGAGAGACGATGGAGGCCGCCGGGAAACCGGCGGCCTTTCCTTTTGCGCTGACGGATCGGCTATTCGCTGCGGCGCCAGACGGTGCGGAACGTCTCGCCTTCGGCGTCCAGCGCGTTCGCCGCCTCGGCCAGATCGAAGCCCGGCAGCGCCGCGAAGGCGTGGGCGAGCGTCGCCGCGCCCGCCGCCTCGACCGGGATCAGCAGCGCCTGCCCGTCGCTGCTGCGCAGCCGCCAATGCGGATGGCCCTTCAGGCGCAGCAGCCGGACCTCGACCAGATCGCGCAAGGCAATCTCTCCGCCCAAGGTCTCGGCGCCGTAATAGCGGACCGCGCCCTCGATCAGCTCGACCACGCCCGGCGCGGCGATGTCGCGGCGAAAGCGCATCCGGCGGCGGGCATCGGTGCCCCAGACAAGGGCGACGGCGATCACGGCAAGGCCGAGCGGCTGATAGACCAGCCCGCCCCAGCTGAACACCCACGCCCCGAATGCGGCGACCAGCGCCGCCGCGGCCACTTCGCGCCAGGGGCGCAGCCGCTCGGCCAGTTCGGGGCGGATGACGGGCATGTCAAAGCGGCCGGGTCATGTCGCGATGCGGGATGCCCGCGTCGTCATAGACCGGCCCGCGAGCGGTGAAGCCCAGCTTCTCGTAGAACCCCAGCGCGTGAAGCTGCGCGCCCAGCTTTGCGGTGGTGACGCCGGGCATGGTCCGCAGCTCATCCAGCGCGGCAAGGATCAGCGCCGCGCCGAGGCCGCTGCCGCGATGCTCGACCAGCACCGCGACGCGGCCGATCTTGCCGGTCTCGCCGTCGATCAGCAGCCGCGCGGTGCCGACCGGACGGCCGCCCTCGACCGCGAGAAGATGGATCGCGGCGGCGTCCAGATCGTCCATCTCCAGCGCCTCGGGGACGTTCTGTTCCTCGATGAACACCGTCCGACGGATGGCGTGGCAGGCGGCCAGATCGTCCGTTCGCGTGATGGCCGCGTTGGGGATCATGCGAAATACCGCGCCAGAATGGTCTGGTAGATGTCCTTGAGCTGGCGCACCTGCGCGGCGGGCACCCGCTCGTCCACCTGATGCATGAAGGCACCGACGAGACCGAATTCCAGCACCGGGCAGTGGTCCTTGATGAAGCGCGCATCCGAGGTGCCGCCCGAGGTGGACAGCACCGGATCGGTCCCGCAGGCATCAGCCACGACGCCGCGCACCAGATCGACGAAGGGGCCGGGCCGGGTCAGGAAGCTTTCGCCCGAAAGCCTGATATCCACGTCGAAGCGCACACCGGTTTCCATCTCCATCGCCGCCGCCCGCTCGCGCAGCATCGCGATAAGGCTGTCGCCCGAGTGCAGGTCGTTGAAGCGGATGTTCACCACCGCCCGGCCCTTTTCCGGGATCACGTTCGACGCGGTATTGCCCACGTCGATGGTCGTGACCTGAAGCCCCGTCGGCTGGAAATGCTCGCTGCCCTGATCCAGCGGCGCGGCGGTCAGCCCCTCCAGCAGCCGCAGCAGCGGGTGGAGCGGGTTCAGCGCCTTGTGCGGATAGGCGGCGTGGCCCTGTTTCCCGGTGGCGGTGATGGTCGCCGTCAGGCTGCCGCGGCGGCCGATCTTGATCATCTCGCCCATCACCTCGGGGTTGGACGGCTCGCCGACAAGGCAGACATCCATCCGCTCGCCATTGGCGTCCATCCAGTCGAGGATGGCGCGGGTGCCGTCGCGCGACGGCCCCTCCTCGTCGCCGGTGATGGTCAGGATCACGGCGCCGTCGGGCGGGGTCTGGGTCACCAAGTCGATGGCGGCGGCCACGAAGGCGGCAACGCCGGATTTCATGTCGGTCGCGCCCCGGCCCCAGATGATCCCGTCGATCTCGGCCCCCGAGAAGGGTGGATGGGTCCAGCTGGCCGGATCGCCCGGCGGGACCACGTCCGTATGGCCGTTGAAGCCGAAGCTGCGCGCGCCCTTGGCACCCCAGCGGGCGTAAAGGTTGGGTGTGCCGTTCCGGTCCACGCGGGTGCAGGTGAAGCCCGCCGGTTCGAGCAGCGCGCGGAGCAGTTCCAGCGCGCCGCCCTCCTCGGGCGTGACCGAGGGGCAGCGGATCAGGCGGGCGGTCAGGGCGGCGGGGTCGGTCATAGGAGGCCTTACATCGTCAGGGCGCGGCGGATCAGGTTGGCGCCGGTCAGCACCAGCAGCACCAGCGTCCAGCGGCGGAACTGGATCAGGTTCATCCGGTCCTGCACGGCAAAGCCGAACTGCATCCCCAGAATGGCCGGCACCGCCATCAGCAGCGATAGCGGCAAGGTCTGCGGGTTCAGGATGCCGGTTAACAGATGCGCGACCACCAGCACCACCGCGCCGATCAGGAACACGACGCCCTGCACGCGGATCTGCTCGATCTTCGAGGCGCCGATCGACAGCAGATAGACGATCAGCGGCGGCCCCCAGATGCCCGAGATGCCGCCGTAAAGCCCGCCGATGACGCCGCTGACGATCTCGGCCCGCCGCTGGTGGTGGATCGGCAGCGTCATCGGCCGCCCGGAAAGCTGCCACAGCGCGAACACCATGATCGGCACGCCGAGCGCCAGATACATCACCCACTGCGGCAGCACCCGCGCGAACGGGGCCGAGACGAACATGAACAGCACCACCATCCCGATATGCCAGCCGAAGCGCCTGGCCGATTCGATGGCGGGGGTCAGGCCCTGCCGGGTGGACTGCTGAAGGTTGGTCACCAGCGTCGGCATGATGAGCAGCGCCAGCGACACATGCGCTGGCAGGAACGAGCCGAAGGCCGACATCATGATCATCGGCATGGAAAACCCGATCACCCCCTTCACGAAGCCCGCGAAGAAGGTGACGCCAAGCGCCAGCCAGACGAGATGAGGATCGAGGCCGAACATCGGCCGCCACCCTAGCGGCGGGCCGGGCGCTGGCAAGGGGTGCTTCCGGGCGGATGAGCGGCGAAGCCCGCCATGTAGAACTCGCGGCCGACGCCACGCAACAATGATACAGGAACGAACCCTTTGGCGCAGCAACATTGCGCTGCACCTGCAAAGAGGTTACCAGCAGCCAAACCGATTCATTGCAGGAACTGCCCGATGCTCGACGCCCGCGCCCCCTTCTCCCCTGCCGATGCGCAGGCGGTCATTCCCGAACTGGGCGCCCTGCTCGCCCGCGCCACCGAAGCGCTGAAGGCCCGCGTCGGCGGCGGCAAGGTAGATGCCGAGGCGCTGGAGCAGGACCAGCACGCCGCCCACGCGCTGTCATGGCTCGCGACCTATGTCGAGGCGCTGCGGCAGATGGCGGGCTGGGCCGGAGAGCTGGGCGACGGTTTTGGGGAGACGGAATCGCTCCTCCTCCAGATCGCCTTCGGGGAATACCTCGCCCAGATCGCCGGCGGCATCCCGATGAGCCAGACCGAGTTCGCGCGGCTGTCGGACCTCGGCATCGACTGGCAACCCTCGGACGCGGCGCGCGCGGCGATGGCGGGGAACACGCCGCAGGCGCGGGCGCGGCTGGTCGCCCTGATGCAGGACAACGCGGGCCGCGCGACCTTCGGCGCGACCGGGCTCGACGCCGATCTGGAAATGATCCGCGACCAGTTCCGCCGCTATGCCGACGAGCGGGTGGTGCCCTTCGCGCATGAATGGCACCTGAACGACGAGCTGATCCCGATGGAGGTGATCGTCGAACTGGCCGAGCTCGGCGTCTTCGGCCTGACCATCCCCGAGGAACATGGCGGCCTCGGCCTGTCGAAAGCCAGCATGGTCGTCGTCTCCGAGGAGCTGTCGCGCGGTTATATCGGCGTCGGCAGCCTCGGCACCCGGTCCGAGATCGCGGCGGAACTGATCCTCGGCGGCGGGACCGAGGAGCAGAAGGCGAAATGGCTGCCCCTGCTCGCCAGCGGGGAAATCCTGCCGACCGCCGTCTTCACCGAACCGAACACCGGCTCGGACCTCGGGGCGCTGCGGACCCGCGCCGTGCGGACCCAGGACGGGTGGGAGATCACCGGCAACAAGACCTGGATCACCCACGCCGCGCGGACCCATGTGATGACGCTGCTGGCCCGCACCGATCCCGACACGACCGACTGGCGCGGGCTGTCGATGTTCCTGGCCGAGAAGACCCCCGGCACCGACGAAGACCCCTTCCCCACCCCCGGCATGACCGGCGGCGAGATCGAGGTGCTCGGCTATCGCGGGATGAAGGAATACGAGCTGGGCTTCGACGGCTTCAAGGTCAGCTCCGACAACCTGCTCGGCGGGCAGCCGGGACAGGGCTTCAAGCAGCTGATGCAGACCTTTGAATCGGCGCGTATTCAGACCGCCGCCCGCGCCATCGGCGTCGCGCAATCGGCGCTGGAGCTGGGGATGCAGTATGCGCTGGACCGCAAGCAGTTCGGCAAGGCGCTGATCGCCTTCCCGCGCGTCGCCGACAAGCTGGCGATGACGGCGGTGGAGATCATGATTGCCCGCCAGCTCACCTATCATTCGGCGCGCGAGAAGGATCAGGGCAAGCGCTGCGATCTGGAAGCCGGGATGGCCAAGCTGCTGGGCGCGCGCGTCGCCTGGGCGGCGGCCGACAACGCGCTGCAGATCCACGGCGGCAACGGCTTCGCGCTGGAATACCCGATCAGCCGGGTGCTGTGCGACGCCCGCATCCTCAACATCTTCGAGGGCGCGGCCGAGATTCAGGCGCAGGTGATCGCCCGCCGTCTGCTGGGCTGACCGCCCGCGCGTGGCCGATCTGCCACGGGCATGATATCCTTGAACTTTCACGGGAACGCGAGCGCCGCCCCGGCGTTCGCCCTCCATGACCGATCGGGGGAAACTGCCATGAAGACTGCCATCCGCCTTGCCGCCGCCACGGCCGCCATCGCCGCCCTTTCCGCCTGCGAGCCGACCGGCGCCCCCGCCGGCGTCGGGTCCGAAGGCGGCGTGCCCTATGGGAACTATGTCGTCGTCGGCTTCGGCAAGGAGGCTGTGCCGACCCGCGACGGCTATGTGCGCCTCGGGCCGGGCAAGATCGAGGGGCGCGGGCCGTGCAACACCTTCACCGCCGTCAACACCCAGACGCTGCCGAACATTCACGTCTCGACGATGAACTGGACCGACATCCCCTGCGGCCACAAGGGGTTCGAGGGGCGGCTGTTCGAGGCGCTGACCCAGGCGCAGCAGGCGGTCTGGGAAGGCGGGGTGCTGAAGATCATCGGCCCGACCTACATCACGCTGGAGCGGACGGGGGGCTAAGCAGCCCCGCGCGACAGCCGCTCGACCAGCCGCGCGCGGGCGGCGGGCAGCGGCTGGCCTTTCTGCCCCTCGGCCAGATAGGCGTTCAGGAAATGCCCGGTCAGCGCCAGCGCCTCGGCCATTCCGCCCGACGGGCCGCCCAGTGGGCTGGGCAGCGGCAGAAGCCGCGCCGCCCATTCGCCCGCCCCCTCGGCCGTCACGGCATGGCCGGTGCGCGGGCTGACATAGGCCAGCCCCTCGCTGCGCCCGGTCACGGCGCAGCGGTCCAGCGTCAGGCCGAAGCCCAGTTCGTCCAGCAGCGTGACCTCCCAGCGGACGTAATCCCCGGCCCAGCCGCCCTGCGGCAGCGCGTCCAGCAGCGATTCGGTCCGGTCCCAGAGGCGCGGATGCGGGTCACGCTCGGGCAGCGCATAAGCCAGCAGCGCCGTCACCGCGTTCAGCGCAGCCAGCGCGTCCGCGTCGTCCATCAGCCCGGCGCGGGACAGAACCGGCTCGACCGAGAAGCTGCCCATCTGCTCGGCCAGCCGCGCCCGCCAGCGCAGGGCCAGCCGGTTGCCCGGTTGCAGCAACGGTCCGCGCCGTGTGCCCGCCCCGCCCGGCACCACGCCGGTCATCACCCCGGCGTCGCGGGCGAAGACGGTCAGGATCGCCGCGTTCTCGCCATGGCGGCGGCGGGCCAGGACCGTCGCCTCGCCCTGCCACTCCATCAAGGCAGGGTCAGCGATCCGGTGGGATCGAGCGGCCAGCCGGGATTATGCGCGATCTCCCACACATGGCCGTCGGGATCGGCGAGATAGCCGGAATAGCCGCCCCACGGCGTCTTTTCCGGGCGTTTCAGGGCCGTCGCGCCAAGATCGAGCGCGGATTGGAAGACGGCGTCCACCTCGGCCGTATCCTCGCAATTCTGGGCCAGCGTCGCCGCGCCGGTCCCGAGTTCGCCAGCGGGACGGTTCTGGTCCGCGGCGAGTTCGTCCAGCGAAAACAGCGCCAGCGCCGCGCCGTGCATCTGGAACAGCGCCAGCCCCTCGGGCGAGCCGGGATGCGGCACCCAGCCCCATTCACGGTAGAAAAGGGCGGCGCGGTGCAGGTCGGCGACGCCCAGGGTAATCAGCGTGACGCGGTTGCGGGGCAGCATGTCAGCCCTCCATCCCGGCGGTGGAAATCCCGCCCTCGCGACGAACGTGCAGAAATTGCGCCCGTCCGTCCAGCGCCGCGAACAGCTCGCGTCCGGTTCCGGTCAGCAGCGCCTGCGCGGGAAGGGCGGCTATCTCGTCGTAAAGCGCGGCGCGGCGGCCCGCGTCCAGATGCGCCGCCACCTCGTCCAGCAGCAGCAGGGGCCGCTCGGCGGCGAGCGCGCGGGCGTTGGCGAGGATCAGCGAAAGCAGCAGCGCCTTCTGCTCGCCGGTGGAACTCAGCGCGGCGGGCATGTCCTGCGGCCCCCAATGCGCCCCCAGATCGGCGCGATGCGGGCCGGTCAGCGTCCGCCCGGCGGCGAAATCGCGGGGCCGCATCTGCGCCAGTCGCGCGGCGATGCTGGCCGGATCGGGATCGTCGGCGCTCCCCTCGCCCGGCATTAGCGTCAGGTTCGCGGCGGGAAACGCCGTCTCGGCCCCGCGCTGCGCCTCGGCGATCCGGGCGATGGCGTCCAGCCTGTTGCGGGTGATCCCCGCGCCCGATTCCCCCATCTGCGCTTCCAGCACGCGGAACCAGCCCGCGTCGCGCGAATCCTCCTTCAGCAGCCGGTTCCGCTCGCGCATCGCCTTCTCATAGGTCAGCGCGGCGGCGGCATGGTCGGGGTGAAACGACAGGGTGATCCGGTCGAGAAACCGCCGCCGCGATTCGGGCGGGTCGGTCCACAGCCGGTCCATGGCGGGCGTCAGCCAGATCACCCGCATCAGCCCGCCGAGCGCCACCTGCGGCAGGGTCTTGTCGTCGATGGTGACGCTGCGCGGCTCGCCCGGCGGCGCGGCGGTTTCCACCTCCCGCCCGCCGATCGCCGCCCGGATCCGCCAGCCCGCATCCGGCCCCTGCCGCGCCTGATCGCCGGGGGTCGCATTCCGCAGCCCGCGTCCTGGCGACAGCATCGACGCCGCTTCGAGGATGTTGGTCTTGCCGGCCCCGTTCGCGCCGAAGATCGCCAGCGGGCGGGCATCGAAGGGCAGGTTCAGCCGCGCCCAGGACCGGAACTGCGCGAGCGCCAGCGATTCCAGCACGGGATGGAAAGCGTCCGCGCCCTCAGGCGTCACACGCGCATCGGCATGACGACATAGACGGCGGATTCGTCGCCGCCCTCGCGGATCAGCGCCGCATCGCCCGAGCCGTTGAACAGGAACACGGCGTTCTCGCGGTCCACCTGCTGGGCGATTTCCTGAAGATACTTGGCGTTGAAGCCGATCTCCAGCGGATCGTCGGCATAGGCGACCGCCAGTTCCTCATCCGCCGCGCCCGCGTCGGGGGCGTTGACGGACAGGATCAGCCGGTCCTCGTCCAGCGCCAGCTTCACCGCGCGGGAACGTTCGGAACTGACCGTCGCCACGCGGTCCACCGCGCGGGCGAAGTCGCTGGCGTCCACCTCCAGCTTGCGGGTGTTCCCCTGCGGAATGACGCGCGTGTAGTCGGGGAAGGTGCCGTCGATCACCTTGGACGTGAGCGTCAGCGTCGGCGTCGCAAAGCGCACCTTGGTCTCGCTGACCGACACGGCGATCTGCGCTTCGTCGTCGTCCAGCAGCTTCTTCAGCTCGGCCACGGTCTTGCGCGGCACGATCACGCCGGGCATGTCGCCCGCCCCTTCCGGCAGGGCTGCGTCGATCCGCGCCAGCCGGTGCCCGTCGGTCGCCACGCAGCGCAGCAGCTTGCCATCCGGCCCGTCGGCGACGTGCATATAGACGCCGTTGAGGTAATAGCGCGTCTCCTCGGTCGAGATCGCAAAGCGCGACTTGTCGAACAGCCGCCGCAGCAGCGCCGCGGGGGCGGTGAAGTTGACCGCGTATTCCGACGAGGCCATCACCGGAAAATCCTCGCGCGGGAGGGTGGCGAGGTTGAAGTTCGACCGCCCCGCCTGCACGCTCAACCGCCCCTCGGCCGCGTCGGCGGCGATGGAAACCAGCGCGCCATCGGGCAGCTTGCGCGCGATCTCGTTCAGCAGCGCGGCGGAAACGGTCGTCGCGCCGGGGCGTTCGACCATCGCGGGGGCCTTGTCCACGACCTCGGTGTCGAGATCGGTCGCGCGGAAGCTGACGGTGTCGCCCTGCGCCTCGATCAGCACGTTGGACAGGATCGGGATGGTGTTGCGGCGTTCGACGACGGATTGCGCCTGGGCGACGGCTTTGACCAGCACGGCCCGTTCGATCGAGAATTTCATGGGTCCTGCCCTTCGCTGTCGTCGCATCCCGCCGCGGCGGCGCGGCGGAGCACAGTTTGTTCAAACGCTTGGTATGGTCAAGCCTTCTGCGGGCTCAGGCTTCCAGCGTGCGGCGCAGAAGGTCGATATCCTCGGCCAGGCTGTGGTCCTGGGCGCGCAGTTCCTCGATCTTGCGCACGCCATGCATGATCGTGGTGTGGTCGCGTCCGCCGAAGCGGCGGCCGATTTCCGGCAGGCTGCGGCTGGTCATCTGCTTGGAAAGATACATCGCGATCTGCCGCGGCCGGGCCAGCGTCCGCACCCGTTTCGGGCCGATCATGTCGGACAGGCGGATGTTGTAATGCTCGGCCACCTTGCGCTGGATCTCCTCGATCGAGACCTTGCGGTCCGAGGCGCGCAGGATGTCGGCAAGGCTTTCCTGCGTGATGTCCAGATCGATCTCGCGCCCCATCAGGCTGGCGAAGGCGAACAGCCGCTGCAACGCGCCCTCCAGCACCCGCACGTTCGAGGTGATGCGGTGGGCGAGGAACTCCAGAACGCCCTCCTTCAGGACGAGGCCGGGATAGGTGGCGCGGAAAAGGTCGGTCTTGGATTGCAGGATCGACAGGCGCAGCTCGTAATCGGTGGGGTGCAGATCCACGATCAGCCCGCAGGACAGGCGCGAGCGGATCCGCTCCTCCATGTCCTTGATCTCGCCCGGCGCGCGGTCGGCCGAGATGACGATCTGCTTGCCCTGATCGACCAGCGCGTTGAACGTATGGAAGAACTCCTCCTGCGTGGAATCCTTGCCGGCGATGAACTGCACGTCATCGACCATCAGCAGGTCCACGGTGCGGAACATCTCCTTGAAGTCCATGACGGTGCGCTCGCGCAGCGCCTGCACGAAGCGATACATGAACTGCTCGGCCGAGAGATAGAGGATGCGCGATCCCGGATGCCGGATCTGCCGCTCGCGGGCTATGGCGTGCATCAGGTGCGTCTTGCCGAGCCCGACGCCGCCATAAAGGAACAGCGGGTTGAACGCGACGGCGCCGCCTTCGGCCACGCGCCGGGCGGCGGCATGGGCCAGCTCGTTCGGCTTGCCGACGACGAAATTGTCGAAGGTGTAGCGCGGATCGAGCGGCGAGGTCAGCTCCTCCTCGGCGCGGGCGGGCGGGCGCAACGCGGCTGCGGGCTGGACGGCCGCGGGCCGGGCCGCCGGGGCTGCGGACGGTGCGGCACCGATGCGGGACGGATCGACGCGGATGCTCAGCCGCTCGACCGCGCAGCCCTGGCGGGTCAGCGCGCTGAGGATGGAATCGGCGTAGTGGCGCGACACCCAGTCGGACAGGAACTTGGTCGGGCCGATCAGATTGGCGGTGCCATCCTCCAGCCCGGCCAGCCGCAGCGGCTGAATCCAGTTGGCATAGTTGTTCGCGCCGACCAGCTGCTCAAGCTCGCCCTTGGCCTGGCCCCAGATCCTGTCCATCATCGCTCGTTCGTCCTTGTCCCCGATCACCCCGCCGGCGGAGCGGCGGAACAGCGACTCACGCCGACCGGAGGACACGGACAAAGACACCCCTCCGGCGAAAGCCGGTTGGCGAAGGCCGGATGGCCGGTGAATTTGTCCGACAGAACGCAGGCATGACTGCTGGCAGGCAGTCGAGCAGCGTTCCCGGCAGTGGCCCCTTGACCTTGGCTGCCGGTCGCCCTGTTCCGGTGGCAGAACCGGAGGCGGGCAATCAGTCCCCGAATTGGCGCGACGTGAATCGCATCACCAAAGCTACGCCCAACGGCCAGGCCCCCGCAACCGATCTTCGCGCTTGACAGGATCTTTGCTCAATCGAATCTGGCACACGCAACACGCGAAAAAAACGTGGAAAATCAAGGACGCTGAAACGCCGAAAGGCGCATCTTCCGATGCGCCTGAGCGGGTCTTACAAGCAGGGAAAGGGCGGCGCACAGCCGCCCGTCCGGCCTTGATCAGGCGGCCGAAAGCGCCTTCACGCGGGCCGACAGCCGCGACATCTTGCGGGCGGCCGTGTTCTTGTGGACGACGCCGCGCGAGACGCCGCGCATCAGTTCCGGCTGGGCGGACTTCAGCGCGTCGGCCGCGACCTGCGGATCGCCACCGGCGATCGCCTCTTCGACCTTCCGCAGGAAGGTGCGGATGCGCGAGCGGCGGTTCTTGTTGACGGCGGTGCGGCGCTCGATCTGGCGCGCGCGCTTCTTGGACTGGGGCGTGTTGGCCATGTCTTGAGCGGTTCCGATACGGTGCGATAGTGAAACGGGTAAATCCTGAAGCCGTGCTTCTATGGAAGGCCTCCCGCTGAGTCAAGCGCCCTCCCGGAAGAATCCGGGAGGGCCAGCGGGATGGCGGATCAGCGGTCGCGGAACTGCGCCTCGCGCTTCTCCAGAAAGGCGGACATGCCTTCCTTCTGATCCTCGGTCGCGAACAGCGAATGGAACGCCCGGCGCTCGAACAGCAGCCCTTCGCGCAGGGTCGTCTCGAAAGCGCGGTTCACGGCCTCCTTGGCGACCTTGGCCGCGATCGCGGACTTCGCGGCGATCTTGCGGGCGGCGCCCAGCGCCTCCTCCATCAGCTTGTCGGCGGGCACGACCCGGCTCACCAGCCCCGAACGCTCGGCTTCGGCGGCATCCATGAAGCGGCCGGTCAGGTTCATGTCCATCGCCTTGGACTTGCCGACGAAACGCGACAGCCGCTGCGTGCCGCCGATTCCGGCCACGACGCCCAGATTGATTTCGGGCTGGCCGAACTTGGCGTTCTCGGCGGCGATGATGAAGTCGCAGATCATCGCCAGCTCGCATCCCCCGCCCAGCGCATAGCCTGCCACGGCGGCGATCATGGGCTTGCGGGTGCGGGCGATCTGGTCGATCTCGGCCCCGAACAGGTCGCCCTCGAACACATCGACGAAGGACTTGCCGGCCATCTCCTTGATGTCGGCGCCGGCGGCGAAGGCCTTTTCGCTGCCGGTCAGGACGATGCAGCGCACCTTCTCGTTCCCGTCGAGTTCGGCCACGGCCTGCGCAAGCTCGCCGATCAGCTGGCCGTTCAGCGCGTTCAGCGCCTCGGGGCGGTTCAGCCGGATCAGGGCAACCTTGTCCTCGATCTCGACGATCAGCGTTTGATAGGCCATCGCGTGTCTCCATATGACTTGGCATTCGTTAGCAAATCACCACTGCCGGCGGAAGCCCGGACGGCGGCTCAGCGCTGGCAGACGGGGCAATACCAGGTCGAGCGGCCGCCCTGCACGATCCGCCGGATGATGCCGCTGCAACCCTCGCGCTGGCAGGGCTGCCCCTCGCGCCCATAGACGCGGAAGCTGTGCTGGAAATAGCCCAGCTCGCCCGAGGTCTGGCGGTGATCGCGCAGGCTGGAGCCGCCTGCGGCGATCGCATCGGCCAGAACTTCGCCGATCTGCCGGTGCAGTTCGCCGATCCGCGCCCGACCGATCCGCCCGGCCGCGCGGGTGGGATGGATACCGGCCCGAAACAGCGCCTCGCAGACATAGATATTGCCCAGCCCCGCGACGATGCGCTGATCCAGCAGCGCCGTCTTGATCGGCGCGCGGCGGCCCGCCAGCGCATCGGCCAGCCGCTCGGCCGTGAAGTCCGGGCCGAGCGGTTCCGGCCCGAGCCTGGCGAGCAGAGGATGCGCCTCCCCCTCGCGCACCAGATCGACGGCCCCGAAGCGCCTTGCGTCGTTCAGCGTGATGGTGGTACCCAGATCGGTCGTCAGCACCAGATGATCGTGCTGCGGCAGGATCGACGTGTCGCGGTGAAACGTGCCCTGCCCCTCGCCCTCGATCCGCACCCGGCCCGACATGCCCAAGTGCAGCAGCAGGCTGGCCCCGCGGTCCAGATCGGCGAGAATGTATTTCGACCGCCGCCGCAGGCCCGTCACGCGCGCGCCCGTCAGCATCTGCACCAGATCGACCGGCATCGGCCAGCGCAGGTCTGGCCGGCGCTGATCCACCCGCGCGATCACGCGCCCTTCCAGATGCGGCGCAAGGCCACGGCGGACGGTTTCCACCTCCGGCAGTTCTGGCATTCCGACCCCGTTCATCGCATTGTGCCGCGCGAAACCGGCGACTGGATGCAGACCTATGAACGACGAGCGGCCCAAGCAAACGCATTTCGGCTTTCGTAGCGTGGCCGAGGATGAAAAGGCCGGGCTGGTCCACGGCGTCTTTTCGCGCGTCGCCTCGAAATACGACATCATGAACGATCTGATGAGCGTCGGCGTCCACCGCCTGTGGAAGACCGCGATGATGGACTGGCTGGCGCCGCGCGATGGCCAGCATCTGCTGGACGTGGCGGGCGGCACGGGCGACATCGCCTTCCGCTTCCTGAGCCGGGCGCCGGGCGCGCGGGTGACGGTCTGCGACATGACCGAATCGATGCTGGTCGAGGGGCGCAAGCGGGCGCAGGCGGATCGCCTGTCGGACCGCCTCGCCTGGGTCACGGGCGATGCGATGGCGCTGCCCTTCGCGGATGCGAGTTTTGATCGCTACACGATCAGCTTCGGCATCCGCAACGTGACCCGCATCCCCGACGCGCTGGCGGAGGCGTATCGCGTCCTGAAACCCGGCGGCCGGCTGATGGTGCTGGAGTTTTCGCAACTGCCGGTGCCGGCGATGCAATGGGCCTATGACCGTTACTCGTTCAACGTGATCCCGCCGCTGGGCCAGCTCGTCGCGAATGACCGGGACAGCTACCAGTATCTCGTCGAATCGATCCGCCGCTTTCCCGATCAGGAAAGCTTCGCCACGATGATCCGGCAGGCGGGATTCGGGCGGGTGCAGTATCGCAACCTGTCGATGGGCATTGCCGCGCTGCATTCGGGCTGGAAGCTCTGATTCATGCGCGGACCCCATAACATCTGGCGCCTGATCCGCACCGGCGCCACTTTCCAGCGCACCGGCGCGATGGGCGCCGCGCTCGACGCGATGGCGGCCCCGCCGCGGGTGCGGCTGGCCGCGCGCATCCTCGGCTGGCCCTTCGCATGGCTCGGCTACAAGGGCGATCCGGCGCTGCCGCCCATCACCCGCGCGATCACCGCGCTGGGGCCCGCCTACATCAAGTTCGGGCAGATCATGTCGACGCGGCCGGACGTGGTGGGCGCCGACCTCGCGAACCAGCTGCGCATGCTGCAGGATCGCCTGCCCCCCTTCCCGACCCGGACCGCGCGCGCGATGATCGAGGCCGAGCTGGGCCGCCCGGTGGACACGATGTTCATCGACTTCTCCGAGCCGCTGGCCGCCGCCTCCATCGCGCAGGTCCACCATGCGCGGCGCGCCGACACCGGGGCGGAGGTGGCGGTCAAGGTGCTGCGTCCGGGGATCGAGGCCGCGTTCCGCCGCGATCTGGACGCCTTCCATTTCGCCGCCAACATGATCGAGTGGCTCTCGCCCGCGACCCGCCGGCTGCGGCCCCGCGACGTGGTCAGCCATTTCGAATCGGTGGTGATGGGCGAGCTTGACCTGAGGCTCGAGGCCGCCTCGGCGTCGGAATTCGCCGAGAACACGAAAAATGACGAAGGTTTTTCGATCCCGAGACCCCATTGGGAACTGTCGGGGCGGCAGGTGCTGACGAGCGACTGGATGCACGGCATCCCCATGGGCGATGTCGCGGCAGTCCGGGCCGCAGGTCACGACACCGACGCGATCGCGGTGCGGTTGATCCAGCTTTTCCTTGGCCATGCGCTGCGCGACGGCTTCTTCCACGCCGACATGCACCAGGGCAACCTGCGGGTCGCCGCCGATGGGGATATCGTGGCCTTCGACTTCGGCATCATGGGCGAGATCGACGAATACGCCCGCCGCGTGTATGCCGAGATCATCATGGGCTTCATCCAGCGCGACTATCACCGCGTCGCGCGCGTGCATTTCGAAGCAGGCTACGTTCCCAGCGATCGCAACATGGCCGAATTCGCCCGCGCCCTCCGCGCCGTGGGCGAGCCGATCTTCGGCGCCGACGCGAGCAGGATCTCGATGGCGAATCTGCTCGCCTATCTCCTCGAGGTCACCGAGAAATTCGGCATGCAGACCCGGACCGAACTGATCCTGCTGCAGCGCACCATGGTCGTGGTCGAGGGTGTCGCCCGCTCGCTGGACCCGCAGATGAACATGTGGCAGGCGGCCCGCCCGGTGGTCGAGGCCTATATCCGCGACAATCTCGGTCCCCGCGCCGCCGCCCGCGACATGTTGCGGATCATCCAGACGCTCGGCCGGTTCGGCCCGCTCATGCCCGACCTGATCGAGTCGCGCCTGACCGAACTGGCCCATCCGACCCGGACCCTGCGCGTCGAACAGGGCCGCGGTTTCCTCTGGCCGCTGGCAGGCGTGGCACTGCTCGCCTTGGGCGTGGTGCTGGGGCTCGTCGCCGGGTAACGAGATCGGCTCGGCGCAGTTGGTTCCGCGCCGGTGAATACCGAACAACACGGATGCAGAGGCCGCGGTCATCCTGAAGAAGACGCCTGAGGCCGCCGAAGCGATGCGGCGGAACGCGGGGCCGAAGATGAAGCCACATCCTTCATCATCCGCCAGCGGACCGCAGCGCCGTCACATCGCGCTCCATCGTGCTCGCACCGCCGGCGAGCGACAGCTGCACGCCATTCGCCGTGATCTCGGCGCCGGTGACCCGGGCATAGGCGCCCACGCGAGAGCTGCCGATCGGGCTGCCGTCGCGCAGGCTTTCCAAGCTGAAGGAATAACGCCCGGACGGCAGCACCGCGCCGCTTGAGCTTCGCCCGATCCAGTCCACATCGCCGGTGCCCAGCCCGACATCCTCGCGCGAGACCTCTGCGCCGTTCGCATTACGCGTCACGAGGATGACCTGATCGGCATCCGGCTCCGGCTCCAGCGTCAGGGTGACGGCTGCGCCGTCGAAGGCCACGGGATCGGTCGTGCGCACCTCCTTGCCGATCCAGTCGGCAACGGTTGCCAGCCCGCCGCTCGATTTCCCCGCCATCGCGGCCAGAAGATCGTTCGTGCGGACCTGCTGTTCCACACCCGAGAACGTCGCCAATTGGACGGCGAAATCGGATCCCTCCATCGGGTTGAGGGGATCCTGGTTCTTGATCTGCGTGGTCAACATCTTCAGGAACGTCTGGAAATCCCCGCCCGCGAACGAGGCCGTCGTCGCGCCCGAAGCGGCCGCTGTATGCCCCGCCCCCACCGGGCTGGCTGCACTGATCATGTCATTCTCCCTACATCCTGATGTCGAGCCGCCGGCCCGCTTCGATCCGCCCATCTGCTCCAGCGTTCCCTTGTGCGCTTTCGGACGCAGCGCCTGAATCGCGTGGACCAACGCCGCGTTCAGGACCGGAGCCACCGTTTCCAGCCTCGCGCTGCCCGCCGCCCGGCGCGCTTTCGGGGTTCCGGCCATCGTCCTGGCGGGCAAATTCCAGCTGCGCATTACCCACGCCACTGTCCTTCAGTTCCCGCAGCAGCAGGTCGGCATGGCGACGCAGCAGGTCCAAGGTATCGGACCGCTCCACGATCATGCCGACCTGCAGATCCGTCCGGTCGCCCGAGATCATCACCCTCACGCGCCCGAGCTCATGGGGGTTGAGCGTGATCTCGACCACGCCATTCCGCGCGGCGACGATCCCATCCGCCAGTTGCAGGTGCGGAGCAGGCGCGACCGTAGCTGGCAACCGGGACTGTTGCCCCGCGAGATCCTCGACAGGACCGGCTGGCAGGACGGCTGTGGGCGGCATATATCGCGCGAAGACGTCCGGCATCTGCGCTCGCTCCGCCCCTTCCAGAGCGCGTGAGAAGACTTGCGCGCGCCCCTCGAGGGCGCTCCCATCTCGCACTGCCTCCTCCGAACCCTCGGGCAACGTCGAAGGAAAATCCTCCGGGCACATGCCTGGGACAGGCAAGCTTGCCGCGCCCGCTCCGACGGCAGCTTCACGTCTCACCGTCGCGCCCGTGGCAACGTCAGGAAGCCCGCTGAAGCCCTGTGCGGGGGCGGGCCGAAGCGAGCCGTCCCCTTCGACAGAGCGCATTCGGCTTTCGAGTCCAGCAGCAGAAAGTTCAGTCCCGCCATTCGCGAAGGAAGCGCAAGCCTTTCCGGTTGATGCCCCGATATCCGCCGCAAGCAACGAGTACTTCGCGTCCACCGAGTTGCCGAAAACCTGCCTCCCCACCCACTCGGCGGGTCGTGCGGGGCCCGCGGTCGCGTCTCCCACCTCGAATCGTGCGCCCTCCGGCAAATCTCCCTGCGGAGAGACCTCGCCAATCGTCCCGATAGATGCCCAGTTCTCTGCGGCTGCAGCTCCAACCGGCAGGCGCGCACTCCTGGTGGCCGAGGCCGAAAAAAGATGGGCACCGCCTGTCTCCGGTCCCCGTTCTGCTGAGGTGAGAGGATATGGCCCCCGAGCCGGCTGTGATTCGGCTTCACGCAGAGGGCCGAGCGTCCACGGCACCGGGGCAGGTAAGTTTGCAGCGACGCTCGCGCCAAAGATATTTCCGACCTCTTCGGCCGCGTTATGGGCGACACGGTCCATCGCCTCGAACGGGTCAGGGTCGGGTCCATCTCCGACACGGGGAGCCAGTTCCCCCAGACCCGACGGCCGCGCGTCGCGGGCCGGGGCATCGTCGGAACACGAACACCTCCTGACGCACACCGCATCGGACACCGGCTCAGAATTGGCATCTTCCCGGACGCCGCTGTCCGCCGCCGGCGTCTCGTCCTCGACAGAATCGGCACGAGTCTCCGAAACGATCCTCACCCTAGTAAGCAGACACTCGAAGCCGGTCTCGGATGCGAGCGCATTCGAAGGCTCCGACGAAAGCGCCGGTGCCGGCCTGGTCCGGGCCATCATTGCAGACGTGCCAATCCATATTGCCTGCGCGTTCATCGAATCCCCCTTGCGACTCCCCTTCTACCCTCGACTGATTACGAATTGTTTACCCATCCCTGATATTCCATGCCCAGTTGACATCACAAAGGTCAAGATAATGAAAATCGAACCTATTTCTCACCCCGCCACAGCCATGGCTCGATTCGAAGCCAGCGCCGACAGGCTGGAAGCTGCGTTCCTGACCGAAATGCTGAAGCACGTCGGAGTCGATGATTCGTCATCCGATTTCTCCGGCGGCGCGGGCGAGGCGCAGTTCGCCAGCTGGCTCACCGAACAGCGCGCCGGCGCATTGTCGCGGTACGTGGATCTGAAACTGGTTCGCCAAGGGGCGCTTTCTCATGAATGACCCGCTGGACCTGCTGGAAAAGGCCGGCATCGCGCTGGCGCAAATGGACCCTGCCAAGGCTGAAGCGCTGCTCGGCCGGTTCGAGGAGGCCCTTGGCGCGGGTATGATCGAAACCGCGTCAGTTCCTGCGTGCCGCGCGGCCATCGCACGTCTGGCCGCGCTGTCGGAGGCGCAGCGACAAGGGGTTCAGGCGGCGGTGGATGGTGTCATCGCAGCGCGCGAGACGGCGGTGAGTCTGAATATCTATGATACGACCGGCCGAATTCGCGTGGAGCCGGGCAGCCGCGGGCAGATCCATAAATTTTGAATCTATTCGTTCCCCCAAAACATTCGCGCTGCCCGGCGGAGTTCAGTAATCGTTAGGACATCACTGCTAGAACGGTGAACGCATCGGATGGTGCGGGGCAAAATGGAAGCCCGCGGGTCAGAAGGCCCTGGATCAACCTCGGGCGAAAACGCCCATCTCAACGGAGGGACAAGATGTCCAGCATTCTGACCAACAACGGCGCCATGGTGGCGCTGCAGACCCTGAAGGGGATCAACGCGAATCTGGCGAAGACCCAGGACCAGATCTCGACCGGCAAGGCCGTGGCGACTGCCAAGGACAATGCCGCGATCTGGGCCATCGCGAAGACGATGGAATCGGAAGTCGGCGGGATGAAGTCGATCTCGACCAGCCTGTCGATGGGCGCGCAGGCTGTCGGCACCGCGCGTCAGGCGGCGGAAACCGTGACGAACCTGCTGGAGGAAGTCCGGAACGTGGTCGTGCAGGCGCAGGACGGCAACGTCGATCGCGCCACGCTGGACGAAGACATCAAGGTTCTTCGTGACCAGATCAAGTCGGTGGTGGCCTCGTCGCAGTTCAACGGCAAGAACCTGGTGAACGGCAGCGAAACCGGCTACAACGTGCTGTCGTCCATGGTCGGCGGCGCGACGGCAGGCACGCCGGGCAAGATTGCGGTCACGCTGACCAACCTGTCCGTCGATGGCGCCACCCCCGGTGTCCTTGCGGCGCTCGAGACGCTCACCGTGACTGGTGCTGACGACGCAGCGGCCACAACAGCCGCCACAGCGGCGATGACCAGCATCAACACGATGATCGGTGCGGCGAAGACGGCGGCGCAGACCTATGGCGCAGCCGGCAAACGCATCGACATCCAGGCCGACTTCATCTCGAAGCTCTCCGATTCCATGAAATCCGGGGTCGGGGCACTGGTCGATGCCAACATGGAGGAAACCTCTGCCCGCCTGCAGGCGCTGCAGACCCAGCAGCAGCTCGGCCTTCAGTCGTTGTCGATCGCCAACCAGGCGCCGCAGTCGATCCTGTCGCTGTTCCGCTGATCCAAGCGGGCGGGGCGCTGAACCGGCGCCCCGTCCGTCATCCTGCGCAACCTTGCCCAAGGAGCCGTCTGCATGAATGCGCCTGTCTTTGTCTCCGGCACCCCCTTCGCCGCGCCGCAGATCCGTACCGATCGCGACAATGAATACGACAGCTTCGCCCGCGTGACCCGCCGCCTGAAGGCGGCCGACGTGACCGGGCGCGGCGCGCTCGCCAGCGAGGCGGTTCACATGAACACCCAGCTCTGGTCCGCCCTCGCGTCCGATCTGGTCCTGCCGGACAATGCGCTGCCCGAGGCGCTGAAGGCGCAGCTGCTGTCGCTGGCGCTGTTCTCGATCCGCCACGGCTTTCGTGTCGCGGCTGGCGAAGGCGATCTTTCCCCGCTGATCGACATCAATGCCAGCATCATGGCCGGGCTGCGCGGAACGGGGGCCTGAATGACCGGACTTGTCATCAAGCTGGCGCCGAACGAGCGTGTGCTGATCAACGGCGCCGTCATTCAGAACGGGGACCGTCGCGCCAGCATCTCGGTCCGCAGCCCGAATGCCAACATTCTGCGGCTGAAGGACGCGCTGCATCCCGATCAGGTCAGCACCCCGGTTTCGCGCGTCTGCTACGTCGCGCAATTGCTGCTGTCGGGCGATGCCGACCCCGCCGAGGGGCACGCTCAGCTCATCGCAGGGCTCGAACAGCTCTCGCAGGTCTTTTCGGACCGCGACAGCCGTTTGATGATCGACGATGCATCGGCCGCGGCACTGCTGGGGAACTACTACCAGGTGCTCCGGCAACTCCGCCGGTTGCTGCCGCGAGAGGCGCGGCTTCTCGCCAGGGCGCAATGACCGGATCGGTCGCCATCGGCCTGCCGGGCTATGCCGGCTGGCGCGTGCTGAACCGCACCATGGCAGCCCAGCAGGCGATCGTGGCGAAGGACCCGGCATTGATCCGCGATCACGACTACTTCCGCGAGAAAATGAAGACCGTCGCGTCGCCGGAAGAATTCGTGTCGGACTATCGGCTGATGAAGATCGCCCTGACATCCGCCGGGCTTGAAGGCGACCTTCAGAACCGCTTCTTCATCCGCAAGGTTCTCGAATCCGATCTCGCGGATCCGACGAGCCTTGCGAACCGGCTCAGCGACAAGCGTTACGCGCGATTTGCCGAGACGATATCCGCAGCCATGGCCACGCCCGCCGGGACGAGTGTCGAGGAGGTGATCGACCGGCACAAGCAGGCCGAGCTGGAGATCAGAATCGGCAATGTGGACCCCGACCTTCGCGTCGCTCTTTATGCCCGGCGCGAACTCGGCTCGATTGCCGGGGCACCATCTACCGACAAGACCAAATGGTATCAGATCCTCGGATCGACACCTCTGCGCAAGGTCGTGGCCGGCGCTTTCGGGTTCGGCACCGCCTACGGCAAGCTGCCCCTCGACCGCCAACTGGAGGAATTCAGCGCAGCCGCCGGAAAGCTGTTCGGCACGACGGAAGCGAAGGCGCTCGCCGATCCGGCCAACATGGAGAAGCTGATCCAGCGCTTCCTGATCCGGTCGCAGGCAAGCACCGGCGCGCAGACGGGCTATTCCAACGCGCTGATGCTATTGCGTCGAAGCGTGGGTTGACGCGGAAGAGGGCAGTCCGGGCGAAACGGCGCCGTTTGCAGAAACCTTCTCGGCCGGGACAGCGCTCCAGCTCGGGTCGCCTGCATCGGGATGCAGACCGCTTCGATGTGCGCTTTGGCGCAAACGACAACGCCGCAGCACCACCAGACGGATGGGCGGAGCGTGGCACCCTCAACCCGAGGGGTTGCCATCGTTGTGACAACCGGCATTTTCTGGTAGTTTTCGGAGGTCACGCGCGGACTCAGATTCCCCCGTCCGTCGCGGACTCAGAACCGACCGCCGGCCAAACGGTGGCTTCACGAGGAGACGAAAGATCATGCTGAAACCCGCAGTCATCATCGCGGCGGTCGTGCTGACCGCGCCCTTCGCCGTCGCCGGTCCGCTCGATTCAGCCTGCAAGGGGTCCGACCGCCGCAGTTCCGCGCGGCTCTGCGGCTGCATCCAGCAGGCGGCCGACCTGACGCTGTCGCGGGCCGACCAGCGGCGCGCGGCGAGCTTCTTCCGCGACGCGCAGAAAGCGCAGGACGTGCGGATGTCCAAGAGCAATGCCGACAACGCATTCTGGGCCCGCTACAAGAACTTCGCCTCGACAGCCCAAGCCTATTGCGGGCGTTGAGGAGGCATGCCGACGTGAGCCGGGCCGACGCACCCCGCACCGCCACCCGGATCGTGGTCCTGACCGGGGCCGGGCTGTCGGCCGAAAGCGGCCTGGCAACGTTTCGCGACAGTGGCGGGCTTTGGGAACAGCACGCGATCGAGGATGTGGCGACTCCGCAGGCGTTCCGCCGCAACCCCGATCTTGTCCAGCGCTTCTACAACGACCGCCGGCGGCAGGCCCGGAAAGCGCAGCCCAACGAGGCGCACCGGGCGCTGGCGCGGCTGTCCCTGCGGGACGACGTGATGCTGGTGACGCAGAACGTGGACGACCTGCTTGACCGTGCGGGCGCGCGTGGCGTCGTCCACATGCACGGGGCGCTGAACCGCGGCGTCTGCGCAAACTGCGGCCATCGCTTTCAGGTCGATGGCGACCTGACGACCGACGATCCCTGCCCGTCCTGCGGACAGGCGAGCCTTCGCCCCGATATCGTCTGGTTCGGCGAGATGCCGCAGCAGATGGACGAGATCCTTCACGCGTTGCAGGCGGCCAGCATCTTCGCGGCGATCGGCACCTCGGGCGAGGTTTACCCGGCCGCCGGTTTCGTCGAGATCGCCCATGACCACGGCGCCGAATGCGTCGAGATCAACCTCGATCCGCGCCGCAGCTCGCCGCTGTTCGACCGGCACCTCGCCGGACCGGCGACGATGACGGTTCCGGCATGGGTGGACGATATACTGGGCAGCGCTCCGACCGAACCCTGACCCCGGCCGATCGGGCAGCTTCGCAGCAGCGGCGGCCTACGTCGCCTTGCGGCTCGCCGCACGAGCCGCTTCGGTGCAGGTTCCGGCATCGGTGAGGCCGGTTTCGAGGACCGCTTCCGGTGGGGTCAAGGCCGAACGCGCGTCTGCCGCCTGCCCGATCCGGCCCGCGAACCCAGTGAAAGCTTCGCTCCGCAGCACCGCCTCGATCTCCGCTGCGGCCCGCTCCGGCGCGGGGCCCTCCAGGGCATCCAGTTCGATCACGCCGATCTCGGCTTCGGCATAGCGCGCGCGGTGGCTCAGGTAGCGCGGGTCGTAATGGGCCTGCATCAGACCTTCGGCCAGATCGGCCCAGCGCCCTGCGCGGGCGAGGCCGCGCCATTCCTCGATGCGGCTGGCGGGGTGCAGATGGGCGAGGCGGGCGACCGCTTCCTCGATCCGTCCGGCATCCGTCAGCAGGTCCGCATAGGCCTGCACCGTAAACTCGGCGCGCGCGCGGGCCGGCACCGACAGCCGCAGGCGCGGCGCCGCGCAGAGCGCGTGCCACATCGCGCGGGGCAGGATCACCTCGCCGATGCGCGAGCTTTCCGCCTCGACCACCACCGGCCGCGCCGGGTCCAGCCGCGCCAGTTCCATCGCCAGCCGGCTTTCGAACAGCTTCTGGGGCGGCTGCCCGCCTGCCATCGCGCCGAACAGGCTGCCGCGGTGGTTGGCGAGCCCCTCGAGGTCGATCACCTGCGCCCCGCGCCGCGCCAGCAGCCCCAATATCCGCGTCTTGGCCGAGCCGGTATTGCCGTCCAGCACCAGCAGCTTCGACGCCGGGCCGCGCTGCTCGACCTGCTCCAGCACCAGCCGCCGCCAGGTCTTCCAGCCGCCGTCCACGACCGCCACCCGCCAGCCGATCTGGCCCAGGATCGTCGCGAACGAACCCGAGCGCTGCCCGCCGCGCCAGCAATACAGCAGCGGTTGCCAACCGCCGCCACGATCCGCCAGCGGCCCGGCGATATGCCGCGCGGCGTTCGCCGCGACCAGCGCGCCGCCGATCTTGCGGGCGTCGAAGGCCGATTGCTGCTTGTAGATGGTGCCGACATCGGCCCGCTGCGCGTCGTCCAGCACCGGCAGGTTGATCGCCCCCGGCATGTGATCGGTTGCGTATTCCGACGGCGAGCGCACGTCGATCACCTCGTCGAACCCCGCAAGCGCAGGGTCCGTCAACGAGGTCAGCGTCAGCCTGCGGGGCTCCGGCAATCCGTCGATCCCGGCGCGGGCTCAGTAAACGTAAACGGGCGTGCCGATCGGCACCCGGTCGAACAGGTCCATCACCGCCTCGTTCCGCATGCGGATGCAGCCGTTCGAGACCGAGCGCCCGATGGAGCCCGGATCGGTCGTCCCGTGGATGCGGATGGCAGTGTCGTGGCCGCTTTCGGTGTGCAGATACAGCGCGCGGGCGCCCAACGGGTTCTGCGGGCCGCCCGGCATCCCGTCCTTGTATCTGGCGTAGTGTTCGGGGCTGCGCTCGATCATCGCCGCCGTCGGCGTCCAGCTCGGCCATTCGACCTTGCGCCCGACCAGCGCGCGGCCGCGCCAGACCAGCTCGGCGGTGCCGACGGCGACGCCGTAGCGGATCGCCCGGCCCGGCGCGATGACGTGATAGAGGAAGTAGTCCTTGGACACGACCACGATCGAGCCGACCTCGAAACCTTCGCGGATCGGCACCTCGACCGGCGCATAGGGATCGGCGGCCTGGGCGATGCCGAGGCGGGGCGCGGCGATGACGGCAAGGGGCAGGCCCAGTCCGAGCGTCAGGAGCTTGCGGCGGTTCATGTCCGTCCCTTTGATATTGCGTGTCGTTTTACCTGCGATTACCGGCTCGGCCCGCCCCGATCAACTCAAAGCGGCGTGACCCGGCGGCGGTCCGCTTGCACGAGGTGCCCGCAGGGCACATATCCTCCACTGGAAGGAGCCGCCATGTCCTGCTGCAAAAGCCTGTCGCCTGTCCCGCCCCGCCGGGCCGCCGTCCGCGCCGCGCATGACTGCAACGGCCGGGGCGACCGGGCCTGTCGCTGCTTCCAGCGGGGCCGGCGGCTGACCGCCCGCACCGCGCCCGTCCACCCGCCGGTGCATCTCGCCCCGCCGCGCCCGCATGAGGCAGCGGCCCGCCCGCCCGGCCGCCCGCAGGCGCCGCCGCGCATCCTCTTTGCCCCGAACGCATGTTCCAGCCAAAGAGGATACCATGGCACAACAGATCGAACTGCAGCTTGACGGGCTGAGCTGCGCCTCCTGCGTCGGCCGCGCCGAACGCGCCCTTTCGGCGGTTCCGGGCGTGGGCCGCGCCGCCGTCAACCTTGCCACCCAGCGCGCCACGCTGGAGCTGACCGACCCCGCCGCCCTGCCCAAAGCCGTCGAGGCGGTGTCCGAGGCGGGCTATCAAGCCGAGATGGCCACCACCCGCCTGAGCATCGATGGGATGAGCTGCGCATCCTGCGTCGGGCGGATGGAGCGGGCGCTGGCGCAGGTGCCGGGCGTCGTCTCGGCGCAGGTGAACCTTGCGACCCAGACCGCCACGGTCAGCCATGTGCCCGGTGTGCCCGCCGCCGATTTCACGGCCGCCGGCGACAAGGCCGGCTATCCGGTCACGCCCGTCGAGGACCGCACCGCCAGCCCGCAATCCGCCGCCGACCGCCACGGGGCCGAGGCGGACCGCCTGCGCCGCAACTTCTGGATCGCCGCCGCGCTGACCCTGCCCATCTTCGTCGTCGAGATGGGCGGCCACCTGATCCCCGGCTTCCATCACTGGCTGCTGGCGCGCGTGGACACGCAGCTTCTCTGGATCGCCCAGTTCGTTCTGACCCTCGCCGTGCTCGTCGGGCCGGGGCGGATGTTCTTCCGCATCGGCATCCCTGCGCTGCTGCAGGGCCGGCCCGAGATGAACAGCCTCGTCGCGCTCGGCGCGGGGGCGGCGTTCCTCTATTCGACCTTCGCGACCTTCGCCCCCGGCCTGCTGCCGCCCGACAGCCGCGCCGTCTATTTCGAGGCGGCGGCGGTGATCGTCACGCTGATCCTGCTGGGCCGCTGGCTGGAAGCCCGCGCCAAGGGTCAGGCAGGTCATGCGATCCGCAAGCTGATCGAACTCGCGCCCGACACCGCCCATGTGAACCGCAGCGGGCGGCTAGTGGACACGCCGGTCACGCAGCTTGTTCCCGGCGACATCGTGACGGTTCTGCCGGGCGAGCGGCTGCCGGTGGACGGCGTCGTGACCGAAGGCAGCGGCCTCATCGACGAATCCATGCTGACCGGAGAGCCGGTGCCGGTGACGAAATCCCCCGGCGATCCGGTGACGGGCGGCACGGTGAACGGCGCCGCCCCGCTCAGCTTCCGGGTGACGGCGACGGGGGCCGACACGGCGCTGGCCCGGATCGTGCGGCTGGTCGAGGATGCGCAGGGCGCGAAGCTGCCGGTGCAGGCGCTGGTGGACAGAGTGACGCGGGTCTTCGTTCCGGTGGTGCTGGCGCTATCGGTGCTGGCCTTCGCGCTGTGGCTGATCTTCGGCCCCGAACCGCGGGTGACGCATGCGCTGGTGGCGGCGATCTCGGTTCTCATCATCGCCTGCCCCTGCGCGATGGGGCTTGCCGTGCCGATGTCGATCATGGTCGGCACCGGGCGGGGGGCAGAACTCGGCATCCTGTTCCGGCGCGGCGACGGGCTGCAACGTCTGGCCGAGGCGAAGACTGTCGCCTTCGACAAGACCGGCACGCTGACGCAAGGCCGCCCGACGCTGGTCGCGCTGGCAACCGACGGGATCGACCGGGCCGAGGCGCTGCGCCTGACCGCCGGGGCCGAGGCGCGGTCCGAACATCCGCTGGCCGCTTCCCTTGTCGCGGCGGCGGCGGCCGAGGGGATCGACGCGCCGCCCGCGCAGGACGTCTCGGCCCTGCCCGGCCGGGGCCTTCGCGCCACGGTGGAAGGCCGCGCCGTGCTGCTGGGCAATCGCGGCGCGCTGGAGGCGGCCGGCATCGCCGCCGATCCAGCGCTGGCCGCGCGGGGCGATGCTCTGGCGGCCGAGGCGGCGACGCCGATCCATCTGGCGGTGGACGGGCGGCATGTCGCGGTGATGGGGATGGCCGATCCGCTGCGGGAAAGCTCCAAGGGGGCCATCGCGGCGCTGCACGAGGAAGGCCTGCAGACCGCGATGATCTCCGGCGACGTGCAGGCGGCGGCGGATGCGGTCGGGCGCAGGCTGGGGATCGACCATGTGGTCGGGGGCGTCCTGCCGGAAGGCAAGCTGGACGCGATCCGCGCGATGGGGCCGGGCAGCGTCTTCGTGGGCGACGGGATCAACGACGCCCCTGCCCTCGCGGCGGCAGAAACCGGCATCGCCATCGGCACCGGCACCGATGTCGCCATCGAGGCGGCCGAGGTCGTGCTGTCCTCGGGCGATCCGAGCGGGGTGCCGCGCGCCATCGGGCTGTCCCGCGCGGTGATGCGCAACATCCGGCAGAACCTGTTCTGGGCCTTCGCCTACAACGTCGCGCTGATCCCGGTCGCGATGGGGGCGCTGGTGCCCTTCGGCGGCCCGCAGCTGTCGCCGATGCTGGCGGCGGGGGCGATGGCGCTGTCGTCGGTGTTCGTGGTCACGAACGCGCTGCGCCTGCGCGGGTGGCAGAAATAGCCACGCAGGACACGGCCGGCGCGGAGCGTTCCGCGCCGGCCGCTGAGTCCTGTTCGCTCAGTGCGCGGCGTGACCGTGAGCATGACCGCCCGCCGCCGCGTCAGGCTGGCGCGCGTTGTCCACGACCGCCGCCACCGGCAGCGTGCCGCAATCGCCCAGATCCAGCGTGATGTTCACGGTGTCGCCGTCATTCAGCGGCGTCTCAAGCGCCATCAGCATGATGTGGTCCGCCCCGCGCGCGAGCGGATGGCTGCCGCCCGCCGGGATGGTGACGGATTCGACGGGGGTCATCTTCATCACCCCGTCGGTTTCCTGATGGGTGTGCAACTCGGCCCGCTCGGTCACGTCCGAGGCGACGGCGCTCAGCACGCAATCGTTCGCGTTCGCGTTCTCGATGGTCATGAAGGCCGCGCCCGAGCGGGGGTTGGCCGAACGCGCATAGGCGTCGCTGGCGGTGATGCCGGGGGCCTCGGCCAGCGCGGCAATGGGGGTCAGCGCCAGAAGCGCGGCGGAAATCAGGGTTTTCATGGGTCTGGTCCGTCTTTGATGGTTGGAAGGTCAGGTCAGCGCGGACGAGGCCGGGGGGCCGCGCGGCTGGTTGACGATGACGGAGAGGCCCGCGCCGTCGCGGGCGGCTGGCAGCGGAACCACCAGGACGGCGGCCAGCCGCCGGGGAAGCTCCGGCGGCGGCACGTCCAGCGCGGCCAGCAGCGACAGCGCCATGTCGGGGCAGATGACGACCCGCTCGACCGGATTGCCGCTGGCATCGACGGCGACGGTGGTGACGCCGTGCCCGTCGCACAGCACCATCTGCCCCGCCACCCGCGCCTGCCCCCGCGCAGACCCCAGCGAGAGGCTGGTGGCCGCGATCAGCAGAATCAGAAGAAGATGCAGGCCCGGGCGCATGACCAAGGCTTAGCGGGCCGCGCGGGAAACGCAAAGCCGACATGCGAAAGGCCCCGCTCCGGGAAGGAGCGGGGCCGTAGGAATTCGCAGGTCAGCCGATCAGGCTTTCGCCAGATCCCGCTTGATCTTCAGCGCGCGGGCCGACAGCTCGGCGTCCTTTGCCTTGGCGAGGAACGCGTCCAGCCCACCGCGGTGATCGACCGAGCGCAGCGCGTGCGCCGAAATCCGCAGCGAATAGGACTGGCCCAGCTTGTCGGAGATCAGCGTGACGTCGTTCAGGTTCGGCAGGAACCGGCGACGGGTCTTGTTGTTGGCGTGGGACACGTTGTTGCCGGTCATCGGCCCCTTGCCGGTCAGTTCGCACACGCGCGACATGATCTGTTTCCTTCGCTGCTCGGGCAACCGCATCGTTTGGGCGGCACCGAAAATGAAAGGGCGCTAGCCAAGGCAGCGCCCGGAAATCCGTTGCGCGTGATTAGGCGCTCAGGCCCCCTGCGTCAAGGCCGAATCGCCGTGCCGCGCGGCGGCGAGCCTGCGTTCGGCCTCGATCAGCGCCTGCTTGCGCCAGATGCCGCCCGCATAGCCGGTCAGGCTGCCATCGGCGCCGATCACCCGGTGGCACGGCACAACGATGGCGATCTGGTTCGCCCCGTTGGCCCGCGCCACCGCCCGCGTGGCGGTGGGCTGGCCGATCCGGCCCGCCAGCGTGGCATAGCTGATCGTCTCGCCCGGCGGGATGCGGCGCAACTCCTCCCACACGCGGCGCTGGAACGGGGTGCCGTGAAGGGTGAGGGGCACGGTGAAGCCATCGGGCCGGCCGGCGAAGAAGGCGGCAAGCTCGGTTTCGGTCCGGTCGATCGCGGGGGTGCGGCCCAAGGCGATCCCTTGTGCCCCTTTGGACAGGGCCCGCAATTCGGCGGCGAGCCCCTTGCCGTCCACGAACTCCAGCAGATGCAGGGTTTCCGCGTCCCCGACCGCGATCATCCCGCCAAGCGGCGTGTCGATCCAGTCGGCGGACAGCCCCGCCCCTGTCCGCAGCGCCTGCGGCGGCGCGCCGAAAAGCCGGGCGAAGGCCTCGCGGAAGCCCGAGGCGCTGTCGAAGCCCGCCTCGAGCTGCGCCTCGATCACCGGGGCGCCGGCGCTCAGGGCGCGGGTCCCGGCCCGCAGCCGCATCTGCCGGGCGAGTTCAAGGAACGTCATCCCGAACTGCCGGCGGAAGGCCCGCCGCACCGTCGAGGGGTCCAGCCCCAGCGCCGCCACGTCCGTTTCGGACCAGCGGCGGGCGGGGTCGTCCCGCAGCGCCGCCAGCAGCGGGGCGATCACCGGATCGCCCTCGGCCTGCGCGCCCAGGGGGTGGCAGCGGCGGCAGGGCCGGAACCCCGCCGCCAACGCGGCCGCCGGTCCGTCGAACCAGCGGCAGTTTTCAGGCCGCGGCTTCTTCGCCGGGCAGGTCAGCCGGCAGAAGATGCCGGTCGAGGTGACGCCGACCAGCGCCCGCCCCTCGAACGCGGGGTCGCGTTCCAGCAGGGCGCGGTAGAGCGTGGCCGGGTCGGGAAGGGTGAAGAGCGTGTCCATGAAGCCCATCCTACCCGATTCGCGCGGGCCTGCCGCCGAACTTCGGGCGTTTCATTCAGAAAGCTAACGCAGGCTGTCCAGCATCTCGGCGGCCGCCGCCACCGGATCGGCATGGCCCATCGCCACCTCCGCGCCCAACGTCTGCAGCAGCGTCGCGGCGGGCTCCTGCGACAGCCGCGCCAGCAGGCCCGCGCGGACCTCGGCAAGGAACCAGCTTTGAGCCTGCTCGGCCCGGTGGCGGTCGAAATGGCCGTGTTCGCGCCGCCAGTCCACCAGCGCCTGCATCTCGGCCCATGCGCCCTCCAGCCCCTGCCCTTCCACCGCCGAGACCGGCAGCGCCTTGGGGAATCCCGGCGGGTCCTGCGGGCGCTTGCGCAGCAGCCGCAGGGCGCCGGCGTAATCCGCGACGGTCCGCATGGCGGTGGCGCGCAACTCTCCATCGGCCTTGTTGACGAGGATCAGGTCGGCCATCTCCATGATGCCGCGCTTGACGCCCTGCAACTCGTCCCCGCCCGCCGGGGCCAGCAGCAGCACGAACAGGTCGGTCATGTCCGCGACCAGCGTCTCGGACTGGCCGACGCCGACGGTCTCGACCAGCACCACATCGAAGCCCGCCGCCTCGCAGAGGCGCACCGTCTCGCGCGTGCGCCGGGCGACGCCGCCGAGTTCGGCGCGGCTGGGCGAGGGGCGGATGAAGGCGCGCGGCTCGCGCGAGAGGTGCTCCATCCGGGTCTTGTCGCCGAGGATCGAGCCGCCCGAGCGGGCCGAGGACGGATCGACCGCCAGCACCGCGACGCGCAGCCCCTGCCCCGTCAGCATCAGGCCGAACGCCTCGATGAAGGTGGACTTGCCGACGCCGGGCGTTCCCGACAGCCCGATCCGCAGCGCCTGACGGGGCGGCAGCGCCGCCAGCAGATCGATGGCGCGGGCGCGGTGGTCGGGGCGGGTGCTTTCCACCAGCGTGATCGCGCGGGCCAGCGCGCGGCGGTCGCCTCGGGTCAGCTTTTCGGGCAGGTCGTCCATCCGGGGCCCTCTCGAACAACGGCCCGGCGAGTCGTAGTCGCCCCTGCCGGCGATGTGAAGCCATGCGCCATTGCGGCGGCGCGGGGGCGGCCCTACCAAGGCGGAATGCTCCGCATCCTCAGCCTTTGCACCCTGATCCTGCTGGCCTTCGGTGCCCATGCCGGGGGCGCGCGCTGGCAGATGCTGATGGTGGAAAGCCCCGGCTGCCCCTTCTGCCGCCAGTTCCGGGCCGAGATCCTGCCCTCCTACGCCGCCCACCCGCAGGGCCGCGCCGCGCCCCTGCTGCATGTCGATTTCGACGGTCCCTGGCCCAACGGACTGGCCCTCGCCAGCCGCCCGCGGGTGACGCCGACCTTCATCCTGCTGGAAGGCGGCAAGGAAATCGGCCGGATCGAGGGCTATCCGGGGCGCGAGGCGTTCTGGCCCGCCGTCGCGGAAATGTTGCAGGACGCAGAGGCCCGCTGACCCGCCCCTTTTGTCACGCGCCCGCCTGCGCTATCCGGGGGGCGCCGAGACAAAGGGACCGCCATGCACGACATCCGCGCCATCCGCGAAAACCCCGAAGCCTTCGACGCGGGCCTTGCCCGCCGGGGCCTCGCGCCGATGTCGGCGGAAATCCTTGCGCTCGACGCCGACCGCCGCGCCCGGATCAACGCCGCCGAGGAGGCGAAGGCCGAACAGAACCGCGCCAGCAAGGAAACCGGGGCCGCGAAGGCGCGCGGGGATGAGGCCGAGTTCGAGCGGCTGCGGGCGCTGATCGGCGACAGCAAGGCGCAGATCGCCGCGATGATGGCCGAGGCCGAGGCGCTGGACCGGCAACTGAACGACCTGCTGATGACCATTCCCAACCTGCCGCTGGACAGCGTGCCGGACGGCGAGGACGAGACGGACAACGTCGAAATCCGCCGCTGGGGCGAGCCGCGCGCGCTGGACTTCCCGCCGCTGGAGCATTTCGACATTCCCGGCGTGAAGCCCGGCATGGATTTCGCCACCGCCGCCAAGCTCTCCGGCTCGCGCTTCGTAGTCTTGTCGGGCGGCGTGGCCCGCATCCACCGGGCGCTCGCGCAGTTCATGCTGGACATGCACATCGACAAGCACGGGCTGACCGAAACCTGGACGCCGGTTCTGGTCCTGTCCGACATGATGCTCGGCACCGGGCAACTGCCGAAATTCGGCGAGGACAGCTATCAGACCCGCGAAGGCTGGTGGCTGATCCCGACGGCCGAGGTGACGCTGACCAACACCGTCCACGGCGATCTGGTCGAACACGCCACGCTGCCGCGCCGGATGGTCGGCCATTCGCAGTGCTTCCGGTCCGAGGCAGGCTCGGCGGGTCGCGACACATCGGGGATGCTGCGCCAGCATCAGTTCGAGAAGGTCGAGATGGTGTCGATCACCGACGCCGAAAACGGCCTTGCCGAGCATGAACGGATGACGAAATGCGCCGAGGCCGTGCTTGAGGCGCTCGGTCTGCCCTATCGCACCGTGGCGCTCTGCACCGGCGACATGGGCTTCGGCGCCCGCATCACCCACGATCTGGAAGTGTGGCTGCCCGGCCAGGACACCTACCGCGAGATTTCCAGCGTCAGCTATGTCGGCGATTTCCAGGCGCGGCGGATGAACGCACGCTATCGCCCCGAAGGCGGCGGCAAGCCGGAGTTCGTGCACACGCTGAACGGCTCGGGCCTCGCCGTCGGCCGCACGCTGATCGCGGTGCTGGAAAACGGCCAGCAGGCCGATGGCTCGGTCGAACTGCCGGCGGTTCTGCACCCCTATCTCGGCGGCGCGATCCGGCTGGGACGCGACGGATCGCTTGCCTGAGGGCGGCGGAGGCGGCCCGACGCAACCTGCCTGCCCGGCGCCGCGTTCCTGAGGATGGACCGGTGGATGCGCGCATGGCTTGAATCCTTCGTCGTCGCGTTCTTCGCGGCGGGCGCGCTGCTCGTCGCGCTGCGCCCCGACCCCGTGCTGCGGCGCGGCTCGCTGAGCTATGTCGAGATGCTGGAGCGATATGCGATGCAGAACGGCGCCGGGGCGCTGATCGCCGCCGACGATCTGGTGAGCATCGTCCAGAACCCGGTGAATATCTGGCTCTGGGGGCTGTTGATCGCGGTGATGCTGAGCTGCGCCGCCTATATCGCGCTGCGCTGGCAGAGCGGGTTTCCGCGGCGGTTGCCGGTGCTGGTCCTGCTTGGACTGGCCGCCGGGGCGGTCTGGCCGTGGATCTCGACGGCTTCGCCGGCGCTGGGAATGACGCTGGCACTGGGCGCGCCGGTCGGCGTCGTCGCCGGGCTGCTGACCGACCCCGAGCCGACCGAGCCGGTGGACTGGCCGCTGGGACTGATCGCGGGCTGGCTGACCGTCGGCGCGACCGGCGCGGCGGTCGCGCTGGCGCGGCTGCATCTGAACCTGCAGAGCGAGCTGGCCGCGCTCTGCGGACTGCTGGCCCTGTCGCTGATCGGGGCGCAGGTGCAGCTGTGGCTGGGCAACAACGTGACCTACGCGCTGGCGATCATCTGGGCGATGCTGGGGGTGGCGGTCGCCAGCCTCGGGCTCAGCACGACGCTTTCGACCGCCTGCGTGCTGGGGATCGCGACGATGGCGGTCGTGCTGGTGCGGGTGACGACCTAGGAATCCTTCGGGCGCTGCCGGGACTTGTGCTTGGCCAGCGCGCCGGTCGGGCGCTTGTTGCTCTTGTCCTTGTAGGGGTTCTTCGCCCCCTGATCGCGGAACGTCAGGCGGATCGGCGTGCCCGGCATGTCGAAGTCGATCCGCAGCCCGTTCACCAGATACCGCTGATAGCTGTCGGGAATCTGGTCCACATGGGTCGCCATGACGACGAAGGCCGGCGGCCGGGTCTTCACCTGCGTCATGTAGCGCAGGCGGATGCGGCGCCCGCCCGGCGCGGGCGGCGGATGCGCCTCGGTCATGGCGCCGAGCCACTGGTTGAGCTTCGCGGTGGAGATGCGGCGGTTCCAGACCTCGTGCGCTTTCAGGACCGCAGCATGCAGCCGGTCCAGCCCCTTGCCCGTGCGCGCCGAGACGGTGACGAGCGGCGCGCCCTTGAGCTGCGGCAGAAGCCGCTCGAACGCCTCGCGCAGTTCGTTCAGCTTGTGGGGCTTGTCTTCTTCAAGATCCCACTTGTTCGCGGCGACGACCACCGCGCGGCCCTCGGTTTCCGCGAAATCCGCGATCCGCAGGTCCTGCTGCTCGAACGGGATCGCCACGTCCAGCAGCACCACGACCACCTCGGCAAAGCGCACCGCCCGCAGGCCGTCCGCGACCGACAGCTTTTCCAGCTTGTCCGAGATCTTCGCCTTGCGGCGCATCCCCGCCGTGTCGAAGATCCGCATGGGCGTGCCCATGAATTCGGTCGTGACACTGATGGAATCGCGGGTGATCCCGGCTTCGGGGCCGGTCAGCAGCCGATCCTCGCCGATGATCTTGTTGATGAGGGTGGACTTGCCCGCATTGGGCCTCCCGATCACCGCCAGTTGCAAGGGACGCGCGACGGAGGGGCGCCAGTCCTCGGCCCCCTCGCCGCTTTCGGCCTGCTCGTCGGTCAGGGCGACGTCTGTTTCCGGCACGATCGGCGCGGGGCGTTCCGCCTCGATCCGGTCGGCCAGCGGGGCGAGGATGCCGTAGAGGTCGTCGAACCCCTCGCCATGCTCGGCCGAAACCCGCAGCGGCTCGCCGAGACCCAGCGAATAGGCTTCGAGGAAGCCCGACTCGCCCGCCCGCCCCTCGGCCTTGTTGGCGACGAGGATGACATGCCGCGCCCGCTTGCGCAGGATGTCGGCGAAATATTCGTCGGCAGCGGTGACGCCCGCGCGGGAATCGATCACGAACAGGCAGATATCGGCCTCGTCCACCGCCCGCTCGGTCAGGCGGCGCATGCGGCCTTGCAGGCTGTCATCCTCGGCCATCTCCAGCCCGGCGGAGTCGATGGCGATGAAGCGCAGATCGCCCAGCCGGGCGTCGCCTTCGCGCAGGTCGCGGGTCACGCCGGGCTGGTCATCGACCAGCGCCAGCCGCTTGCCGACGAGGCGGTTGAACAGGGTGGACTTGCCGACATTCGGGCGTCCGACGATGGCGAGGGTGAAGCTCATCAGCGGAACGCGTGCAGTTGGCCGTCGCGGCCGGTGACGTAAAGCGTGCCGCCCGACACGACGGGGGCCGTCGCCGCCCCGCCGGGAATCGCCCCCTGTCCGACCAGCGCGCCGGAGTTCGGATCGAACACCCGCAGCACGCCATCGCTGGAGGCGACGAACAGCCGCCCGCCGGCCAGCACGGGGCCGTAATGCGCGACGATGCGATCCTGCCGCCGCACCCGACGGTCGGTGTAATAGGGCAGCTGCACCGCGAAGATGCGCCCGCCGGCCGCCGCGTCCAGCCGCACCAGCTGCGCCTGATCGTTCACGGCGAAGGCCGACCCGCCCGCCAGCAGCACCGGGCTGTTCGCGCCGTCCTTGTCCGACCATCGCTGCATCCCGGTCGCCATGTCGAAGGCGGTGATCCGCCCCGAGGACGAGCCCGCCAGCACCGTATCCCCCGCGATCACCGGATCGCCGGTCAGGTCGCGGATATAGGCGATGGCGCGGCCGCGGCGGGTGCCGGCGACCTGCGCGCTCCATTTCTCGACGCCGGTGGCGGTGTCCACGGCCAGAAGCTGGCCCGAGGCGAAGGGGAAGACCACGGTGTCGCCCGACACCGCCGGGGCGGACACGCCGGTCACGCCCGTCTGCGCGGCGATGCCCGACACGGTCCACAGCACCCGGCCATCGCTGGCGCGCACGGCCCAGCCGGTCGAATCGCGGGCGACGGCATAGACGGTGCCGTTCGCCACCGTGGGGGCGCCACCGATCGGGGCCTCGACCCCCTGGCGCCAGCGCACGCCGCCGGTCGCCGCGTCCACGGCCACCAGTTCGCCCCAGCCGGTCGTCACGAAGACCGTGCCGCCGTCATAGGCGAGCCCCCCGCCCGAGACGCTGTCGCCGCTCTCGGAGGCGGGCTTCAGGTCCACGCTCCACGCCGTGCCGCCCGACAGCGCGGTGGCCGTCACGCGGGCGCGGCTGTCCATGGCGAAGACGCGCCCGCCCGCCACCACCGGATCGGCGGTGATGCTGTGGCGGCGGCCCGCGGCCTCGCCGATCCGGGCCGACCACAGAAGCTGCGTGCCGCCCGTCAGCGCCGCGTGCGGCATCAGATGGGCGGCGTTCGCGGCCCGCTGCGGCCACTCGAAGGAACGCGGGGCGGCCAGGTTCAGCGCAGTGGAGGTGACGGGATTGCCGTCCACGATCTGCGGCCCGCCGGGCGAGACGACCTCGCGCGGGTCGAGCCGGGTGCCGGGCAGCGGCGGGTCGCCGCGGTTGCAGCCGGCAAGCACAAGCGCCGCGCAGATGGCGGTGACGGTCAGGGTCAGCTTGGACATCGCGGCATCCTTTCGGGCGGACATTGGGGCGGCGCGCGGCCAGCACGGCCGGCGCGAAGGTCAGGGTCGGATCAGCCGGCCGGCAGCGTCGCCGGCACGTTGCCGGGCAGGTCCGCTTCGGGCTGGGGATCGACGCCAAGGGTGATGAGCATTTCGGACAGTCGCCGGCGCATCGTCTCGGTCAGCCCATCCTTGAGCTGGATCTGCCGGATCAGGGCGATGGCGTCGTCGGGGCGGCCCGCGTCGATCAGGGCCACAGCCTTCAGCTCCAGCGCCAGCAGCTCGAACGGGGCGCCGGGCGCGCTGAGCGTCGCCAGAACCGCGTCGCGCGTGGGCGGGTCCATCGCCTCGCCCTGCGCCAGCACCGACTTGAGCGAGGCGAGATGCGCCATCACCACCTCGTCGCCATCGGCCGTCTCGGCAGCGGCGGCAAGCCGCTGGCCCGCCTCGGCCCCCTGCCCCGCCTCGACCTCGGCCCCGGCGGTCAGCAGGTCGCGGACCATCGCCCGCCCGGCGGAGTTCAGCGGATCGATGGCCGCCAGCGCCTCGGCCTGCGCCGCCGCCTCGGCCTGCGACTGCGCCGCGATCACGGCGTCGCCGAAGGCCTGCGCGCGCGTCGCGGCCCGGTTCCCGGCATATTCGCGCCAGGCCGACGCGGCGACCAGCAGCACGATCAGCAGGACCACGATCCAGCCGAAGCGCCGCATCAGCGTGAACAGCCGATCGCGGCGCAGATCCTCGGTCACCTCGTCGATGAAGCTGTCATTCTGATTGGCCATGCGGTCCCCGGAACCTTTTTCCCGCCCCTTCTACACACCGGATCGCCCCTTTGCCAATGCGCCCGTCGCGCCCCGGCGGAGGGAACTGCCGGCGCGGGGGTTGCGTTTGGGTGCGAGCCGCGCCACCCATTCGGGTGGACTAGCTGACATTACCCTTCATCTTGATCCGAAAGGAAAATGACATGGCCTTCGAGCTTCCCGACCTTCCCTATGCCCACGACGCGCTGGCGGCGAACGGCATGTCCAAGGAAACCTTGGAATACCACCACGACAAGCACCACAAGGCGTACGTGGACAAGCTGAACGAGCTGGTGAAGGGCACCGAGTGGGAGAACGCCAGCCTGGAAGACATCGTCAAGGGCACCTATCAAAAGGGCGCCGTGGCCCAGAACGGCATCTTCAACAACGCCAGCCAACACTGGAACCACGCGCAGTTCTGGCAGATGATGTCGCCGAAATCGGGCGCCATGCCCGGCGAGCTGGAAAAGGCGCTGAAGGACAGCTTCGGCTCGGTCGATGACTTCAAGAAGAAGTTCACCGAGGCCGGGGTCGGCCAGTTCGGCTCGGGCTGGGCGTGGCTGGTCAAGGGCGCCGACGGCAAGCTGGAAGTCACCAAGACCGAGAACGGCGTGAACCCGCTGTGCCACGGCCAGACCGCCATGCTGGGCTGCGACGTGTGGGAACATTCCTACTACATCGACTTCCGCAACGTGCGTCCCAAGTATCTGGAAAACTTCCTGAACCACCTCGTGAACTGGGAAGACGTCGCCCGCCGCATGTGATTCCCTCCGCGGTTCCGCATCAGACCCGTCCGCAGCCGCGGGCGGGTCTTTTCATGTCCGCTTCCCGCCCTCCCCCGCCACCCTTGCGGAACGCGCGGATCGGGCGCATGGCGGGCGGCGGGCAGAGACGGAGAGCGACACGTGACCGAGCGGACGAGGGGCATTCTGTCCATGATCGGCGTCTGCGTGATCTGGGGCACCTCGCCGGTCTTCTACTACCTGCTGCGCCACGTTCCCCCGCCCGAGGTGCTTGCCCACCGCACGATCTGGTCGCTGGTCCTGTTCGCCGGGGTGCTGGCGGTGCAGGGCAGGCTGCACCGGCTGCGCGAGGCGCTGGGTCCACCCCATCTGCACCGGGTCATGCTGGCGGCGGTGATGATCTCGGCCAACTGGGGCGTGTTCATCTGGTCGGTCCAGAACGGCCATGTCGTCGAATCCTCGATCGGCTACTACATCTATCCGCTGGTCGCCGTCCTCTTCGGCGTGGCGCTGTTCCACGAGCGGCTGCGGCCGCTCCAGAAGCTTGCGGTCGCGCTGGCGACGTCGGCCGTCGTGGTGCTGACCCTCGGGCTGGGGGCGGCGCCGTGGATCAGTCTCATCATCGCCGTGACCTTCGGCTTCTACGGCGTCATCAAGAAGGCGCTGCCGCTGGGGTCGGTGCAGTCGGTGACGGCCGAGGTCGCGGTGCTGGCGCCGCTGGCGCTCGGCTGGCTGGCGCTGGTGCATCTGGGGCTGCTGCCCGGCCTTGGCAGCGGCGCGTTCGGGTCCGACCTGTGGACGAGCGTCCTGCTGGTCATGTGCGGGCCGATGACGGCCATTCCGCTGATGCTGTTCGCCCGCGCCGCCCGGTCGGTGGACATGGCGACGGTGGGGCTGATCGGCTATCTGAACCCGACGCTGCAATTCCTGTGCGCGGTGGTGATCTTCGGCGAGGTGTTCACCCGCTGGTACATGATCGCCTTCGCCATGATCTGGACGGCGCTGGCGATCTGGTCGGCGTCAGCCTTCCGCGCGGGCCAATTCCGGCGCTGAGGGCTCCTCGGCGCTCGCCAACGCCTCGGCCCGCTGCTCGACCAGTTCGACGATATGGTCGATCATCTGGGCGTTGCTCATCTTGTGGCTCTGCTTGCCGGCCATGTAGACCATGCCGCTGCCCGCGCCGCCGCCGGTGAAGCCGAGATCGGTCATCAGCGCCTCGCCCGGCCCGTTCACCACGCAGCCGATGATCGACAGGCTCATCGGCACCTTGATGTGTTCCAGCCGCTGCTCCAGCGCCTCGACCGTCTTGATGACATCGAAGCCCTGCCGCGCGCAGGACGGGCAGGAGATGATCTGCACCCCGCGCGTGCGCAGGCCGAGCGACTTCAGGATCTCGTAGCCGACCTTCACCTCTTCCACCGGATCGGCCGACAGCGACACGCGGATCGTGTCGCCGATGCCGGACCACAGCAGGTTGCCCATGCCGACGGCGGATTTCACGGTGCCGCCGCGCAGGCCGCCCGCCTCGGTGATGCCCAGATGGATCGGCGCGTCCGTCGCCTCGGCCAGCGCCTGATAGGCGGCGGCGGCGAGGAACACGTCGGACGCCTTCACGCTGATCTTGAACTCGTGGAAGTCGTTGTCCTGCAGCAGCTTGATGTGGTCGAGGCCGCTTTCCACCATCGCGTCGGGGCACGGCTCGCCGTATTTCTCCAGCAGGTGCCGCTCCAAGCTGCCGGCGTTGACGCCGATGCGGATCGAACAGCCGTGATCGCGCGCGGCCTTGATGACCTCGCGCACGCGGGACGGCTCGCCGATATTGCCGGGGTTGATCCGCAGGCAGGCGGCGCCGGCCTCGGCGGCCTCGATGGCGCGGCGGTAGTGGAAATGGATGTCCGCGACGATCGGCACCGGGCTTTCCCGCGTGATCTCGCGCAGGGCGCGAGTCGAGCCCTCGTCGGGGGTCGAGATGCGGACGATATCGGCGCCCGCGTCGGCGGCCTGGATCACCTGCGCCAGCGTCGCGCGCACGTCCGACGAATCGGTGTTCGTCATCGTCTGCACGCTGATCGGCGCGTCGCCCCCGACCGGAACATTACCCACCATGATCCGCCGCGACTTGCGACGGTCGATGTTGCGCCAGGGACGGATGGGATTGTGGCTCATGCGCCTCGTGCCTTTTGCTGCTGGCCCCCAGATAAGCCGACAGGCACGGCGGGGCAACCGCCGCGCCAAGCGAATCCCCGTGAGCATGGCCTTGAGCGCGGCCTTGAGCGTGGGTCTGGTGTCAGCCCCCCGGCCGCGGCGTCGGCGGGGCCGCGCCGCCCGCGCCTGCCTCCTCCGGCTCGCCGATCAGCGGCGCGGCCGAGGCCAGCGCCACCATCTGCGCCAGTTCCGGGTCCGAGGTGAGATCTGCGGCGGCGAAGCGTTCGGTCAGGGCGGCGGGGGACAGTTCGATGTTCTTCACCACCTGCGCGCCGGGGGCCGCCGGGCCGTAGGTCTGGCCGCTGACCGCGAAATAGACCGCGCCGGAGTTGCCCGCCCGCAGGACCGGCGGCTGCTCCAGCTTGGGCAGGGTGAACCGCTCACCCGCGTCCATCGTCTTTTCCAGGATCACCGTGCCATCGGCGCTGCTGACGCGCACCCAGGCGGGACGCACGGCGAGCAGTTCCAGTTCGGCCGCGTCCGCCGCGACGGTGCGGACCGCCTGGTCCTGCCCCGCCGGCAGTTGCGGGCCATGCGCCATCGCCGCCGCATCGGGGGCAGGCGTCGCCGCCAGTGCGGTCTGGATCGCCTCCTCCATCGGGTCGGGCAGGCCGGGATCGATGGCGGCGATGGGCCCGTCGCGCGGCGTCATCACCGGCACTTCCAGCGCCTGCGGGCGATAGATGCGGTCCAGCGCCTCGGGCTGCGGCAGGTCGATGGCGGCCAGGTCCTGCGACAGCTCGGGGGCCTGCATCTCCTGCACGGGGTCCAGCGCGGCGACGATGCCCGGCGACTGGTCCGAAGGGGTCAGCCGGACCTTCTGCACCTCCTGCAGGACCGACCAGCCGCCATAGCCGAGCCCGACCGCCAGCGCGACCATCACGGCGATCGAGCCGATGGCCCGCGGCTCGATCCCCGACCAGAAGCTTTCCGGCTGGGGGATGAACAGCGCCTTGGGATTGGCCAGCGCCTCGGCCGGATCGGCGGGGCGGCGCTGTGGCTTGGGACCGGAGGCGGCGGGGGCCATGCCATGCACCGGCTGAAAGCCCGATTCCTCGCAGAAGTGACGGAAGGTCCAGTCCGGGTCCATGCCCAGATACTTGGCGTAGGAGCGGACATAGCCGGCGATGAAGCTGGGCGCGTCGAAGGCCGAGACGTCGCAATTCTCGATCGCGGCGACATAGCTCGCGCGGATGCGCAACTCGCGCTGCACGTCCAGCAGCGACTTGCCCAGCGTCGCGCGTTCCCCGCGCATCACATCGCCCAGCCGCATCTCGAAATCGTCGAACCGGGGCGCTGACCGCACCTCGGAAGAATTGTCGTTGGCCGGACGTTCCGTCCGCATGCCGATCATCTGCGCCTGCCCCAATACTCGAAGAGTTTGCCACTACCGCTTTAACGCGAATCTGGCACGTTTTGATTGAGGAAATCTTATCACGGGTCCGCGAGGACGGCACCCGTTGATTTTGGGGTCAGGCGACCGCGTGGGCGCGATTCAGCGCACAGCGTGACCAGAGCGCATCCATCGCCAGCACCAGCCGGTCGATCTGCTTGGGATCATGCACCGGCGATGGCGTGAAGCGCAGCCGCTCGGTCCCGCGCGGAACGGTGGGGAAGTTGATCGGCTGGACGTAGATGCCGAACTCGTCCAGCAGCAGGTCCGACAGCATCTTGCAGTGGACCGGATCGCCGACATGGACCGGCACGATATGCGTGCCCCGGTCGTCGATCGGCAGGCCCAGCCCGCGCAGCCGCATCTTGAGGATGCGGGCGTTGGTCTGCTGCGCGTCCCGCAGCACCTGCCCCTCGGGCGTCTTGAGGAACGCGATGGAGGCCGCCGCCCCGGCGGCGATCACCGGCGGCAGCGAGGTGGTGAAGATGAAGCCCGGCGCATAGCTGCGCACCGCGTCGCACATCTTCGCCGAGGCGGCGATATAGCCGCCGAAGACCCCGAACGCCTTGCCCAGCGTTCCGTTGAAGATGTCGATGCGGTCCATCAGCCCGTCCCGCTCGGCCACGCCGCCGCCGCGGGGGCCGTACATGCCGACCGCGTGGACCTCGTCCAGATAGGTCAGGGCGTTGAACTCGGCCGCCAGGTCGCAGACCGCCTCGATCGGGCCGAAATCGCCATCCATCGAATAGATCGACTCGAAGGCGATCAGCTTGGGCAGCGCCGGATCGTCGGCTTCCAGCAGCTCGCGCAGGTGGTCCACGTCGTTGTGGCGGAAGATGCGCTTGGCGCCGTCGAAACGCTTGATCCCCTCGATCATCGAGGCGTGGTTCAGCTCGTCCGAATAGATGATGAGGCCGGGGAACAGCTTGCGCAGCGTGGACAGCGTGCCGTCATTGGCGGTGTAGGCCGAGGAAAAGACCAGCGCCGCTTCCTTGCCGTGCAGATCGGCGAGTTCCGCCTCCAGCCGCTTGTGATAGACCGTGGTGCCCGAGATGTTGCGCGTCCCGCCCGATCCGGCGCCGGTCGCGTCAAGCGCCTCGTGCATGGCGCCCAGCACCGCCGGGTGCTGACCCATCCCCAGGTAGTCGTTGCCGCACCAGACGGTGATTTCCTGTTCCGTGCCGTCCGGGCGGGTCCAGATGGCCTGCGGGAAATGGCCCTTGCGGCGCTCGATGTCGATGAAGGTGCGGTAGCGGCCTTCCTCGTGCAGCCGGCCAAGCGCGAGATCCAGAGCGGCTTCGTAATCCATGAGCGTTCCCTTGCGTATCTGGCTGGGTGCGGCCATCGTCCGGCCGCAAAGCTTCTGGACTTGATAAGCCGAACGGTCCGCGTTTGACAGCCCCTCGGGCGATTCATGCGACCTTTGGGCGCAGAAGAACCTGATGAAACGACTAGGGAAAGGCCGGCACGATGAAGGATGACAAGGCATTGGGCAGGGTTCTGGCCAGCCTGGACGCGGGCCTGTCCGAGGCGCTGGAGCGGCTGAAGGAGTTCATCCGCATCCCCTCGGTCGGGACCGATCCGGCCCATGATGCCGACACCCGCCGCGCGGCGGAATGGCTGCGCGATCAGTTGGCAGGGCTGGGATTCGATGCCGCGGTGCGCGAGACGGCGGGGCAGCCGATGGTGGTCGCCCACTCCGCGCCGGGCGGGAGGCGCAAGATCCTGTTCTACGGCCATTACGACGTCCAGCCGGTCGATCCGCTGCATCTGTGGGACCGGGATCCCTTCGATCCGGCCATCGAGGATACGCCCGACGGCCCGGTGATCCGCGGCCGCGGCGCCTGCGACGACAAGGGCCAGCTGATGACCTTCGTCGAGGCGATGCGGGCGTGGAAGGCCGTGCATGGCCGCGTCCCTGACGGCCTGACGCTGCTGTTCGAGGGCGAGGAAGAATCCGGCTCGCCCAGCCTGCAGCCGTTCCTGACGGCGAACGAGGACGAGCTGCGCGCGGACCTCGCGCTGATCTGCGACACCTCGCTTTATTCGGACGGGCGGCCCGCGATCACGACCCAGCTTCGCGGCCTGATGGGCGAGGAGATCGTGATCCGCGCCGCCGACCGCGACCTGCATTCGGGCAGCTTCGGGGGCCTTGCCGCGAACCCCGTGCAGGTGCTGGCGAACGCGCTGGCCGCCGTGAAGGACGCCGAGGGGCGCATCACCCTGCCCGGCTTCTACGATGGCGTCGAGGAGCTGACGAACCAGCTTCGCGCCGACTGGGACGATCTGGGCTTCGACACCGAGGAATTCCTGTCCCGCGTGGGCCTCAAGCAGCCCATCGGTGAAAAGGGCCGCTCGGGGCTGGAGATGGTCTGGTCGCGCCCGACGTTCGAGATCAACGGCATCGCCGGCGGCTATGCGGGCGAGGGATTCAAGACCGTCCTGCCCGCCGAGGCCCGCGCGAAGGTCAGCTGCCGCCTGGTCGCCGGGCAGGACCCGGACCGCATCCGCGCGGCGCTGCGCGAGCATGTCCGCCGCTTCGTCCCCGAGGATTGCACCGTCGAATTCATCGGCCACGGCAACTCGCCCGCCAGCCGCATGGACATATCCGACCCGGCCTTCGCCGCGGCGAAGGAGGCGCTGAGTGAGGAATGGGGCCGTGAGGCGGCGTTCATCGGCGCGGGCGGCTCGATCCCCATCGCGGGGGATTTCCAGACGATCCTCGGCATGGACACGATGCTGATCGGCTTCGGCCGCGACGACGACCGCATCCATTCCCCGAACGAGAAATACAACGTCGAAAGCTTCTCCCGTGGGGCGCGAAGCTGGGCACGGATCATGGCGCGGCTGGTGTGATCCCGGCCCGGCATCGCCCAGCAACGCAAAAGGCCCGCGCGAGGCGGGCCTTTTCAATTCAAACGGCGGCGGCTCAGGCTGCGACGCGCGAGGTCAGGACCGATTCCACCTTCTTCTGCGCCCCGCCCTCGTCGATGCCGCTGACGGCGGCGACTTCGCGGGTCAGGCGGTCCAGCGCGGCTTCGTAAAGCTGACGCTCGGAATAGCTCTGCTCGCGCTGGTCGTCGCTGCGATGCAGGTCGCGCACGACTTCCGCGATCGACAGCAGATCGCCCGAGTTGATCTTCTGCTCATACTCCTGCGCCCGGCGCGACCACATCGCGCGCTTGACGCGGGCCTTGCCCTTCAGCGTCTCCAGCGCGCGGTCCACCAGATCGGGCGAGGCGAGGCCCCGCATCCCGATCGCGGTCGCGCGCGCGGTCGGAACGCGCAGGGTCATCTTGTCCTTTTCGAACGAGATCACGAACATTTCCAGACGCAGGCCGGCAACTTCCTGCTCTTCGATCGACACGATACGGCCGACGCCATGCGCCGGATAGACGACGAAATCATCGGGACGGAATTCATTCTTCTTGGTCTTCGACATCGAGCTTCCTTCCAGGCGCCCCGGAGGGCGGGCGCAAAAAAACCCGGACGGGTCGCCCCGCCCCGGGTCCGTTGAGCTTGTTGTTAGTCCACCGGGCAGACGGCGGACCGGGCAGTCTGATTGGGACGACGCAGCAAAAACCACCTCGCCCCAGAACAAATGTGGAAGTCTTGTAACACGAATCACCCCCGAAAACAAAGAAAATCGGTTGACATCGCTGGCGGCGCCCGGAACACGCGCGCTCCCGCCCCTTACCGTCGATTTGCCATCTTGCCGCCAAGCGCCCGGCGCGGTTAGCGTTCCGCCCAAACCTTGGAGGGGAACGACCCATGACCTACCTGCGCTCGACGGCCATGCTGCTGGCCCTGATGACGACCCCCGCGCTGGCCGCCGACGCCGAGCTGACCGTCTTCGACTGGTCCGGCTTCGAAGACCCGCGCATCTTCCAGAAATACATCGACCAGCATGGCGACGTGCCCACCTTTGCCTTCTATGGCGACGACGACGAGGCGTATCAGAAGCTCGCCTCGGGCTTTCGCGCGGATGTCGCCCATCCGTGCAGCCAGATGGTGTCGAAATACCGCGACGCCGGGCTGATCGACCCGTGGGACACCTCGCGCATCCCGAACTTCGCCGACATTGCCCCCCGCTTCCTCGATTCCGAAATCTTCCAGGACGATGAGGGCGTCTGGTACATCCCGACCGACTGGGGCGCGACCGCCATCGCCTACAACACCGAGAACGTCCCCGCCGAGGACGTGGCGAGCCTGAACGTCTTCGTCAACCCCGCCTATCAGGGCCGCACCAGCCTGCCCGATTCAGCCGATGACGTCTGGGCGCTGGGGTATCTCGCGACCGGCACGACCGACTGGACCGAGGTCACGGACGAGCAGTTCAACGCCGCCGCCGACTGGCTGCGGCAGGCGCATCAGAACGTGCAGGCCTACTGGACCGACCCGGCCTCGCTGAACCAGATGATGGCGTCTGGCGGGGTGGACGTGGCGTGGTCGTGGAACGACAGCCCGACCCAGCTTGCCGAAGAAAACTTCCCCATCGGCTTCCAGCGCGAACCGGCCGAGGGCAGCTCGACCTTCTTCTGCGGGTTCATCAACCTCAAGAACGGGCCCGGCAGCGAGGACAAGACCTACGACTTCATCAACGCCTGGCTGGACCCGTCGGCCGCGCAGGGCGTGCTGGATGTCGTCGGCTACGGCCACACCACCAACGCCGGGATGGATCTGGTGAAGGACGACCCGCGCGTGCAGGCCGGCCTCAGCGAGGTGGACGTGCCGCTGCTGGCCCAGACCCCGAACGACCCGGCGCAGCGCGAGCGTCAGCTTGCCGAGTTCGAGAAGATCAAGGCCGGGTTCTGATCCGTCCTTTCTGACACAGGCGGGGCGCGGCCGGTCGGCCCCGCCCCTTTCCGACTGCCTCACCCGAAAGAAGATACCATGAAACGTCGCGACTTCCTGTCCACCGCCGCAGTCGGCTCTGCCGCCACGATGCTGGCCGCCCCCGCGCTGGCGCAGGCCCAGCCCACCGTCAGCTGGCGCCTGACCTCGAGCTATCCGAAAAGCCTCGAGACGCTCTACGGCATTTCCGACCAGCTCTCGCGCCGCATCGCCGAAATGACGGATGGGGGCTTCACCATCCAGCCCTTCGCGGCGGGCGAGCTGGTGCCGGGGCTTCAGGCACTGGACGCCGTGACCGACGGCACGGTGGAGTGCGCGCACACGCTGGGCAGCTACAACATCGGCAAGGACCCGACCTGGGGCTTCGACACCTCGCTGCCCTTCGGCCTGAACACCCGGCAGACGATCGCCTGGCTGCATTACGGCGGCGGGCTGGAGCTGATGAACGAGTTCATGGCTCCGTTCAACGTCCGCACCATTCCGGCGGGCAACACCGGCGCGCAGATGGGCGGCTGGTATCGCAAGCAGATCACGTCCGTGGCGGACCTCAACGGCCTCAAGCTGCGGATCGCGGGGCTGGGCGGCACGATCCTGTCGCGGCTGGGCGTCGTCCCGCAGCAGATCGCGGGCGGCGACATCTACGCCGCGCTGGAACGCGGCACCATCGACGCGGCCGAATTCTCGGGGCCGCTGGACGACGAGAAGCTGGGCTTCCAGCGCGTCGCCCCGCATTACTACTATCCCGGCTGGTGGGAGGGCACGGCGAACGTCGGCCTTTACGTCAACCTCGACCGCTGGAACGCCCTGCCCGCGCATTTCCAAGCCGCGCTGGAGGCCGCCTGCGCCGAGACGATGACCCACTGCATCGCCAAATACGACAACGGCAACCCCGACGCGCTGCTGCGGCTGGTGCAGGCGGGCGCGCAGGTCCATGCCTTCCCCGACGACGTTCTGGCCGCCGCCTTCGCGGAATCGCGCAAGCTGTATGACGAATACGCGCAGTCGAACGACAACTTCCGCAAGGTCTATGAGCAGTGGTCGGCCTACTGGCTGAAGCAGCAGCAGTGGATGCGGATCGCCGAGCTGCCCTACGACTACTTCAACGCAAGCCAGGCGGCGCGCTGACGAAACCCGGCCGGCTCGTGTAGGGGCCGGCCCCGGACCGGGACCCACATATGGATCGCGACGAACAGGAACGCATCGCCTTCGACCAGCCCGCCTTTGCGCATCTGCTGGGCTTCCGAATGATCTCTGTCCAGAAGGACGAGCTGGTGGCCGAGATGGAGGTGACGCCCGAACTGGCCAACCGCAACGGCGTCATGCATGGCGGCGCGATCATGGCGCTGGCCGACAATATCGGCGGCACCGCGACGATCATCAACCTGCCTCCGGGCAAGTCCACCACGACGCTGGAAAGCAAGACCAACTTCCTGCGTCCGATCCGCGTGGGCGACAAGGCGACGGCGCGCTGCGTGCCGCTTCACCGGGGCCGCACGACGATGGTGTGGCAGACGACGATCTCGCGCGGGGACGGCAAGCCCGCCGCCATCGTGACCCAGACGCAGGTCGTGATCGACTGGCGCAAGGCCTGACCGCGCCGCGCGACAGGTGACTCGCAGAAGGTGAAGGGGCCGCGCTTCCTGCGCGGCCCCTTCCGTTCAGCCCCTGTGCCGGATCAGCGCGGGCGGCCGGTCATCGGGTCGATGTCCACCTCGACCTCGCGGCCGTCGCGGGTGCGGTATTCGACTTCCCAGTAGCCGTCATTATCCCATTCGATGCTTTCGACATAATGCAGGTCGTCGCCCAGCTCGGCCTCGACCGTCGCGGCGATCTGCGACAGCCTCGGCGCGTCGTCGGCGGGGGGCGCGGCCACCGCTGCCAGCGGCATCATCAGGGCGAGCGGCAGGACAAGGGAACGCATCGTGATCTATCCTTCGTTCATGGTCAGCGCCCTTCAACGCGCCGGAGCCGGGTTCGTTTCCTCACCGCGCCGTGTACCGGTCCTGCCCCGAAGCCGCGAGACGGTCCCCGAGATAACCCTTGTCAGCCGCCCCGCGGCTTCCTAGATTGGCTGTGTCCGGGTTCGCCCGGACTATGGACATAAACGCGCAGGTAATAACCGGATCGGACCCGGGGGCGGTACCCGGCGGCTCCACCAAACTCCCTCGTTGGGGGCACATGGGGCCGAAACAGGATCGACGAACGTCTAAAGCTGTTAGCTTTGTCTCGGTGAGCTACCACCGTTATCGGTGCGAAAAGTACAGTTGCCAACGACAACCGTGCTCCGGTCGCTCTGGCTGCGTAAGCAGCTCGGGTAACCGAAACCTAAGCCCTTCCGCCTAGCAGCGTAAGGCGGGGCCCGCAGGAGCCTGGCAACAGAATCCTGCACCTTCCCCCCCTTTTCCTCGTATATTGCGCCCTCACGGATGCCCCCAGACACGGGCGCTGGCCGCCGCCACGCGCAGCGACTATGTTGCCGCCAGGTTCGAGCGCCCCGCGCGAACCGGCGGATGACGGCGCCCCACAGGATGAGAACGCGATGATGGACGACACCTCGAACGGGATTGAAACCCTGACCGCCGACGAGCTGATCGCCCGCATGGGCGCCCGCGCGCGCGAGGCGGCCGCCTCGCTCAGCGTCGCCTCGGCCGAGCGCAAGCACGCCGCCCTGATCGGCGCCGCGCAGCTTCTGGTCGAGCGCGAGGCGCAGATCCTCCACGCCAATGCCGAGGATCTGGTCAATGCCGAGCGGAAGGGCCTGCCCCTCGCGATGGTGGACCGGCTGCGGCTGGATTCGGGGCGGGTGCGCGGCATCGCGGACGGGCTGCGGGCGGTGGCCGAGCAGCCCGATCCGGTCGGCCGGGTGCTGGCCGAATGGGACCGCCCGACCGGGCTGCATATCCGCCGCGTCTCGACCCCGCTGGGGGTGCTGGGCGTGATCTATGAAAGCCGCCCGAACGTGACCGCCGATGCGGGCGCGCTGGCGGTGAAGTCGGGCAACGCGGTGATCCTGCGCGGCGGATCGGATTCGCTGCATTCCTCGGCGGCGATCCTGTCCTGCATGGCCGAGGGGCTGCGCCAGGCGGGGCTGCCCGAGGCGGCGATCCAGATGGTGCCGACCGGCGACCGCGCGGCCGTGACGGCGATGCTGCGGGCGCAGGGGCTGATCGACGTCATTATTCCGCGCGGCGGCAAGGGGCTTGTCAGCCTTGTGCAGGCCGAGGCGCGGGTGCCGGTCTTCGCCCATCTGGAGGGGATCTGCCACGTCTATGCCGACCGCGACGCCGATCTGGAAAAGGCCCGGCGCGTGGTGCTGAACGCCAAGACCCGCCGCACCGGTATCTGCGGCGCGGCCGAGTGCCTGCTGATCGACCGGGAGTTCTACAGCAGGCACGGCGACGTGCTGATCCGCGACCTGCTGAACGCCGGCGTCGAGGTCCGGGCCGAGGGCGAGCTGGCGAATATCCCCGGCACCGTCCCGGCCACCCCCGAAGATTTCGGCCACGAGTTCCTGGACAGCATCATCGCCGTGAAGCTGGTGGACGGGGTGGAGGGCGCGATCGGCCATATCCGCCGCTACAGTTCCGGCCACACCGAGTCGATCCTGACCGAGAATGACGCCGCCGCCGAGCGGTTCTTCCGCGAGCTTGATTCCGCGATCCTGATGCGGAACGCCTCGACCCAGTTCGCGGATGGCGGCGAGTTCGGGATGGGCGCGGAAATCGGCATCGCCACGGGCAAGATCCATGCCCGCGGACCGGTGGGCGCGGAGCAGCTGACGAGCTTCAAGTATCTGGTGACGGGCGACGGGGCAGTTCGGGCCTGAGCGGCTGGTGACGGAGGCACCGATCGCTTCGGACCCATCGCCACCTATAATCAACGCCGCTGAAGAAAACGGGCCACAAGCCCGTTTTCGGGCGGTTCGGCAAAGCCTGCGCGACGGAAGGACGCGTCCGCACGGGTGGGCGCGAACGCGCCCGCCAAGGGGCGGGCGGGCGCGTCCCGGTCCGCTTTGGGCGAACCGGGCGGGTATCGCGGGCAGGTCGTGAAGTCGGCGGTGGCGTTACTGGCTACTGACCGGACGCGCGACAGACCGCCTCCTGCGGGAAAGACGGGAGCTCCCTTCCGCCCATATCAACGGACGCCCTCGTGCCGGCCCATCTCGCGGCGAATGGGTGCGCTGCGGGCTCGACTGTCCCGATGAGCGCCCCGCCCCTCTCAGACGCCCCCTCAGAACGAAATCTCCGCCCCGCTCTCGTCCAGCTCGCCCGCCAGCGGGCGCCCCGCGGCCAGTGCATGGGCGGCGAGCAGCGCGAACTGCACCTCGGGGGCGGAAGGCTCCTCCAGATGCGAGCGGCCCGGTTGCAGCCACGCCCAGAGATGCGGCGCCGGGCGGGTGCGGGCGGCCTCGGCCACCAGACGCCAGCCCTGCGCGCCGCGGCAGATCAGCACCCGCCCGCCCCATGGCAGCGCCGTTTCCAGGCACATCACCGCCAGCAGGATCATCCGCGCCTCGCCGCGCGGCAGGTCCCCCTCGGCGTCGAGCTGCACTTGCAGCCGCCCGCCCGCGCCGCCGCCGCTGCCGATGTCGCGCAGCAGGTTCCGCAGGTCGCCCACGGACAGGCGCTGGTCCGGCGCGGTATGGCCGAAGGCCACGCGGAACACGCGGATCCGCGCCCGCGCCGCCTCGACACTGTCGGCGATCAGTTGCAGCTCCGGCGAGGGGCCGGGGGCGGGCGGCCCCCCCATCTCGATCAGCTCGACCCCGTTGCCGATCGCGCCCAGCGGCGAGACGAGGTCATGGCACAGCCGCGAGGCGACGAGCGCGGCGAGCCGTTCGGCGGCGATGGCCGGCAGGGCCGGACTGGTCGTGCAATCCATCACCGGCTAGCCTGAGGGCAGCCGCGCGGGCAGACGGGAAGCAGGGGGAAAATCGTCATGAATGAAATCCTGGAACCTGGAATGATGGTCCGTCACCCCGGCGCGCCCGACTGGGGCGTCGGGCAGGTCCAGTCCCGCGTGGGCGACCGCATCGTCGTCGCCTTCGCCGATGCCGGAAAGCAGGTCATCGACGGGTCGCGGGTCAGGCTGGAACTGGTGGATGGCGGAGCCGGCATGAACTGAACCATAATGCAACCCCCGGTTACGTCAAGCGGGAGTCATGTTCCCGTGATGAGCGAAAATCAGCCGGGTTGCACGGAAGCCGCGCGGACCCTAGACAACCCTCATCCTCCACCACAAGGGACAGAGCACATGACGCCCGACGCCTCGTGGTTCGAGATCCGCCTTGCGGCCAACGAGGCCGACCTGCTCGCCGCGCAGCGCCTGCGCTACCGCGTCTTCGTCGAGGAGCTGGGCGGCGACGGCCCGCTGGTCGACCACCAGAACCGGCTCGAACGGGACGAATTCGACCCCATTGTCGATCACCTTGTGCTGGTGGACACCCGCCGCGATCCGGCGGCGCTGGATCATGTCGTCGGCGTCTATCGCCTCCTGCCGGGCGACCGGGGCCACGCGTTCGGCCGTTTTTACTGCGATTCCGAATACGACCTGACTCGGCTGAAGGCCTCGGGCCGCACGCTGGTCGAACTGGGCCGGTCCTGCATGGATGCCGATTATCGGGGCGGCTCGGGCATGTTCCTGATGTGGAACGCGCTGGCCGACTATGTGCTGAACCGCGGGCTGGAGGTTCTGTTCGGGGTCGCCAGTTTCCACGGCACCGACCCGGCGCCCCTCGCTCCGGCGCTGTCGTGGCTGCATCACCACCACCTCGCGCCCGAGGCGATCCGCCCCGTCGCCCTGCCCGAAGGTTATCAGCGCATGGACCTGATCCCGGAAGCCGGTCTGGACCGGCGCGAGGCGCTGCTGGCGATGCCGCCGCTGATCAAGGCCTATCTGCGGCTCGGCGGGGTCGTGGGCGAAGGCGCCTTCGTGGACCGGGCGTTCAACACGACTGACGTGCTGCTGCTGATGGACACCCAGGCGATGTCGGGTCGCCACCGCCGGTTCTACGAAGGCCGCGGCCAGAGCGCATGACCCCGCCCTCGCCCGAGGCCGCCAGCTATACCGGGCGCGAGGCCACGTGGCGCGGCGGAACCCCTCCGCCCCTGCCCCGGATCGGGCCGGCCGGCTGGGTGCTGGTGGCGCTGCGGGGGGCGGCGGTCGTTTCGGTCCTGCTGATCGGTGTCCTGCTGCTTCTGCCGCTGCGCGCGGGTGAGCGGCTGGCCGCCGGCCCGCGCCGCCCCGTCACCGGGCCGTGGGTGCAGGGCGTCTGCCGGTTGAGCCTGTGGTGCATGGGGATCGGCTGGCGGCGCATCGGGCGGCCCATGCGCGGGCCGGGCACGGTGGTCGCCAACCATTCCAGCTGGCTCGACATCCTCGTTCTGAACGCGGCGATGCCGGTGTTCTTCGTCAGCAAGGCCGAGGTGGCGGGCTGGCCCGGCATCAACATCCTGACCCGCGTCACCAACACCCATTTCGTCGCCCGCGACCCGCGCCTCGCCCGCCAGCAGGCCGCCGAGTTCGCCGCCCGCACAGCCGCCGGTCACCGGCTGCTGTTCTTTCCCGAAGGCACCAGCACCGACGGCCGCCGGGTCCTGCCGTTCAAGCCGACGCTGTTTCAGGGATTCCTCGATCCCGCTTTGCCCGAGGGGCTGGCGGTCCAGCCGGTCACCGCCAGCTATCACGCGCCGCCGGGGCGCGATCCGCGCTTCTATGGCTGGTGGGGCGACATGGATCTGGGCCCGCATCTGCTGGCGGTCTTGGCCCAGCCGCGTCAGGGCAGCGTCACCGTCACGCTGCACCCGCCGATCCCGGTCGCGGGGCAGGACCGCAAGCGCCTTGCCGCGCAGGCCGAGGCGGCGGTGCGCAGCGCGATGGACGCCTGACTACAGCGGCCAGAACAGCGGGATCGTTAGGCAGGCGACGATGCCCGTCACGATGTCCATCGGAATGCCGATCCGCAGGAAGTCGCTGAAGCGGTAGCCGCCGGGGCCATAGACCATCATGTGCGTCTGATAGCCGATCGGCGTCGCAAAGGCGACCGAGGCCGAGAACATCACCGCCACCACGAAGGCGCGGGGGTCATGGCCAAGCTGCAGCGCAAGCTCGATGGCGATGGGGGTGAGGATGACGGCGACGGCGTTGTTCGACAGCACCTCGGTCAGCGCGAGCCCGAGGAAATAGACGCAGACCAGCGTCCAGAAGGGCGACATTCCCTGCATCCACGGCGCCACCGCGTCCACGATCAGCTCGACAGCGCCGGTATGCTCCAGCGCCGCGCCGATCGCGAGCATGGCGAAGATCATGGCGAGCAGCCGCGCCTCGACGAAATCGAACGCTTCGTCGGGATCGACGCAGCTGGTCAGCAGGATCACGGCCGCCGCCACGAAGGCCAGCGCCATGATCGGGGCGAGGTCGAGCGCCGCCAGCACGACGACGAACAGCAGCGCCCCGATCGCGATGGGGGCGTGGCGGCGGCGGAACGGCTTGGTCGTGGGATGCGTCACGCCGGTCAGGTCCATGTCGGACACCAGCCGGGCGATATCCTCGGGCGCGCCTTCCAGCAGCAGGGTGTCGCCGACGCGGATCTCCAGATCCTCGAGCTGGCGGCCGAAGTTCTGGTTCCGGCGATGCGCGGCGATGGGATAGACGCCATAGCGCCGCCGCAGGCGCAGGTCCCCCAGCCGCCGGCCGATCATCCGGGCGCCGGGCGAGATCAGCACCTCGACCGTGGTGGTCTGGACCGAGGACAGCTTGTCGAGCGCCCGCAGGTCCTTGTTCTTCTGCATCTCCAGCAGGTCGGCCATTTCCGAACGCAGCACCACGCGGTCGCCCGGCTCCAGCACGACATTCGCCATGTCGCGGCGCAGCGAGGCGTCGCCCCGCAGCACGTCGATCACCCGCACCGCGTCGCGCTTGAACATCTTCACGTCATTGACGTTCATGCCGACGATGCTGCTGTCCTCGGGGATGGCGACCTCGGTGAAATACTTCATCTCGGCGCGGTTGGTCAGGAACCCGGACAGGCTGGCCCGGTCGGGCAGCAGGCGGTGGCCGACCAGCGCCATGAAGGCGCCCCCGGCCAGCGTCACCGCGACGCCCACCGGCAGGATGTCGAAGATGCCGAAGGGCTGCATCCCCCGGTCCTGCACGACCCCGTCCACCAGCAGGTTGGTCGAGGTGCCGATCAGCGTCAGCATCCCGCCCATGACGGTGAAGTAGCTCAGCGGGATCAGCAGCTTGCTGGGCGAGATATTGGCACGCGCCGCGACCTGGATGACGATGGGGATCATCACGGCGACGACCGGCGTGTTGTTCATGATCCCCGAGGCGACCGCGACGAAGGCGAACAGCACGCAGATCGTCAGCACCGGCTGGGTATCGGCGCGGTTCGCCACCTGACGCGACAGCGCCTCGAGCGCGCCGGTCCGCAGCAGGCCGCCCATGATGATGAACATGAAGGCGATGGTCCACGGGGCCGAGTTCGACAGCACCGCCGCCGCGTCCCGATGGGGCAGCAGCCCCAGCGCCAGCATCAGCGCGGCAGCGCCGATGGCGACGACCTCGGGCGGCTGCTTTTCCCGCACGAACAGGACGAAGGTGATGGCGATGATGACCAGCACGGCGATGGCGGCCGATTGGCCGGTCAGTGCGAAACCGAACATGCGTATGCAACCTCTGCGCGTCTGCCGCCGGGGCGGAGGTGCCGGAAAAACCCGTCCGGCGCAAGTCGGAGGGGGTTGGAGCGGGCCGCTTCCGCCGATGCGAGGCCGTGCATCAGCGCGGCGTCAGCCCTTGATCCCATGCGTCGGCACCAGCCGTCCGCCGTCGCGCAGCGCCTCGACCGCCGTCGCAAGGCCGGTGCGGTCGTCGGTCGTGACCAGCACGCCGGACAGCGTCGCCTCGCCCTCGGCGGGGGTGAAGCGGTCGCGGCCCATGCCGGTCAGGAAGCGGCGCATCGGCTCGGCCTTGTCCATGCCGATGACGCTGTCGTAATCGCCGCACATCCCCGCGTCGGACTGATAGGCGGTGCCGCGCGGCAGGATCTGGGTGTCGGCGGTCGGGACATGGGTGTGGGTGCCCACCACGAGGCTCGCGCGGCCGTCGCAGTAATGACCCATCGCCATCTTCTCGCTGGTCGCCTCGGCGTGGATGTCCAGCACGGCGGCCTGCACCATGCCGCCGGGCGGATGGGCGCGCAGCACCGCGTCGACGGCGCTGAAGGGATCGTCGAAGGGGCGCTTCATGAACACCTGCCCCAGCGCCTGCAGCACCAGCACCTTGCGCCCGCGCGCGTCCGAAAACACCCGAAAGCCCCGCCCCGGCGCCTCGCGCGCGTAGTTCAGGGGGCGCAGGACGCGCGGCTCGGTGTCGATGAAGGACAGCATGTCCTTCTGGTCGAAGGCGTGGTCGCCGAGCGTCAGGCAGTCGGCCCCGGCGTCCAGCAGAAGTTTCGCATGGGCGGCGGTCAGGCCCATGCCGCCGCTTGCATTCTCGCCGTTCACGATCGTGAAATCGGCCTTGAGGCTGGCCTTGAGCGCAGCCAGCCGGTCGGTGATCGCCCGGCGGCCCGAACGGCCCATCACATCGCCAAGAAAGAGGATTCTCATGCGGCGAACCTAAGCCCAAGTCCGGCCCGCGTCCACGGCGACGTGCTTGCCCCCACGCTTGCCCCCTGCGACGGGTGCGCGTAAAAACCCGCGACCGGCGAAATCCGGCCCCTTCCGCGAAAGGCCATGCGATGACCGCTCCGAAACCCGTCGTTCTGTGCATCCTCGACGGCTGGGGCATCTCGGACCGGCCGGAGCAGAGCGCGCCCGATCAGGCCCGCACGCCGAACATGGACCGGCTGCTGGCCGAGTGCCCGCACGCCACGCTCATCACCTATGGCCCCGATGTCGGCCTGCCGCGCGGGCAGATGGGCAATTCCGAGGTCGGGCACATGAATATCGGCGCGGGCCGGGTCGTGGCGATGGATCTGGGCCAGATCGACCTCGCCATCGAGGATGGCAGCTTCTTCCAGAACCCCGAGATTGCCGGCTTCGCGGATCGCGTCTCGGCGGCGGACGGGACGGCGCATCTGCTGGGCGTCGTCTCGGACGGGGGCGTTCACGGCCATGTCAGCCACATCGTCGCCGCCTGCCGCGCGATGACCGAACGGGGGGTGCCGGTCGTGGTCCACGCGATCACTGACGGGCGCGATGTGCCGCCGCAATCGGCGCCGGGGTTCATTGCCGCACTACAGGCCGCCCTGCCCCAAGGGGCCCGGATCGGCACCGTGATCGGCCGTTATTTCGCGATGGACCGCGATAACCGCTGGGACCGGGTCAGCCGCGCCTATGCCGCCATCGTCCGCGCCGAGGGGCTGACCGCGCCGAATGCTGCCGAGGCTGTCAGCGCCGCCTATGCCCGCGGCGAGACCGACGAGTTCATCCAGCCCACCGTGCTTTCGGGCTATGCCGGGGCGAAGGACGGCGACGGCGTCTTCTGCCTCAACTTCCGCGCCGACCGCGCGCGCGAGATCATGGCGGCGCTGGCCGATCCCGATTTCACCGCCTTCCCCACAGCCAGCCGCCCCCGCTGGTCCGCCGTGCTGGGGATGGTGGACTACTCGGCCCGCCACAGCGAATTCATTGCCGCCGCCTATCCCAAGCAGGTGGTGGAGAACACGCTCGCGCACTGGGTCTCGCTGCGCGGGCTGCGTCAGTTCCACATCGCCGAGACCGAGAAATATCCCCATGTCACCTTCTTCCTGAACGGCGGCCGCGAGGCGCCCGAGCCGGGCGAGGACCGCTTCATGCCGGCCAGTCCGAAGGTCGCCACCTACGACCTGCAACCCGAGATGTCCGAGCCCGAGGTGGCCGAGCGGCTCGTCGGCGCGATCGGGGCGGGCTACGACCTGATCGTGGTGAACTTCGCCAATCCCGACATGGTCGGCCATACCGGCAGCCTGTCCGCCGCCATCCGCGCCTGCGAGGCGGTGGATGACGGCGTGGGCCTGATGCTGGCGGCGCTGGACCGCGCGGGCGGCGCGGCGGTCATCATCGCCGACCACGGCAACTGCGAGACGATGATCGACCCGGAAACCGGCGGCCCGCACACCGCCCACACCACCAACCCGGTGCCGGTGATCGTCTATGGCGGCCCGGCGGGCGCCGGTGTGATCGACGGGCGCTTGGCCGATGTCGCGCCGACGGTGCTGGAGCTGATGGGCATCGAGCCGCCGGAGCAGATGACCGGCCATTCGCTGATCCGCCGCGCATGATCCTGCGTCCGGTCCTTACGGCCCTGCTCGCCGGTCTGCTGGCGGCGACGCCCCCGGCGCTTGCTGCCCAGCCGATCAATCCGGCCGAGGCGGCGGCGCGCGACGCGGCGCTTGCGGCCGAGCAGCTGCGCTCGGCGCTGGGGCAGATGGATCAGGCGCTGACCAAGGACGATCAGGTCGTCGCGCTGACGGAAATCATCCGCGCCTACGAGATCGGCCTTGCCGCCCTGCGCGACGGGCTGCGCCGCGCAGGCCTGCGCGAGGCCGAGATCCGCGAGCAGTTCGACGCCCGCCGCGACCGGCTGGGCCGGGTGCTGGGGGTGATGACGACGATGCAGCGCTCGCCCGAAACGGCGCTGCTGCTGCACCCGGCCGGGCCGACCAGCACGGCGCGATCCGGCATGATCCTCCATTCGGTCGTCCCGGCGCTTCAGGACGAGGCGGACAAGCTCAAGGACGATCTGGACGAGATCGCGACCGTCCGGGCGCTGGAAACCAGCGCCGCCAACACGCTGGCCGAAGGGCTCGGCCAGGTGCAGGAGGCGCGGCGCCTGCTCGCCTCGGCGGTGACGGACCGCTCGTCCCTGCCGGTCCGGTTCGGCGACGCGCCCGAGGAGGTGCGCACCCTGATCCAGTCCGCCGACACGCTGGACGCCTTTGCCAGCGGCATTGCGGGGATGGAAAAGGACATCGGCGCCCCGATGGCGGATTTCGAGGGCGCGCAGAGCAGCCTGCCGCTGCCGGTCATGGGCACGGTGCTGCGCGGCTACAACCAGCCCGACGCGGCCGGGGTCGAACGCCCCGGCCTGACCATCGCCACCGCCCCCGCCGCGCTGGTCACGACGCCATGGGCCGCGACCATCCGCTATCGCGGGCCGCTGCTCGATTACGGCAACGTGATGATCGTTGAACCCGCGCGCGGGTATCTTCTGGTCGTCGCCGGACTAGATCAGGTTTTCGGTGAGATCGGCGACGTCCTGTCGGCCGGCGAGCCTCTGGGATTGATGGGCGGGCAGGAAGGCTCAGCCACGGAATTCGGCCCCGCCTTCGTGGCCAACGCCGCGACGGGCAGCATCGCGGGCCAGACCGAGACGCTGTATCTTGAATTGCGTCACGGGAAGGAAACACTGGACCCTGCCGACTGGTTCGTGATGAATCCGGTTGTGGGGCAGGCTCAGCAGGTCAGGACAACCGAATGAAGCACTATCTGATAGCAGGGATCGCCGGCACGCTGGCCGGGGTTCTTGTCACGACGCAGCTCGCCGGGCCGCTGATCGCGCAGGAATCCGGGCGCAATGCCTCCGTCTATCAGGAACTCGACCTGTTCGGCAGCGTGTTCGAACGGGTGCGCCGCGACTATGTGGAACAGGTGGACGACAAGACCCTGATCGAGGCGGCGATCAACGGGATGCTGACCTCGCTGGACCCGCATTCCTCGTTCCTGTCGTCGTCCGATTACGAAGACATGCAGACCCAGACCCGCGGCAGCTTCGGCGGCCTCGGGATCGAGGTCGGGCAGGAAGACGGGCTCGTCAAGGTCATCTCGCCCATCGACGACACCCCCGCCGCCGAGGCGGGTGTGCAGGCGGGCGACTATATCAGCCATGTTGACGGCGAATCGCTGATGGGCCTGTCGCTGGATCAGGCGGTCGAGAAGATGCGCGGCCCGGTCGGGTCCGAGATCACCATCACCATCCTGCGCGAGGGCGAAAGCGAGCCCTTCGACATCACGATCATGCGCGACACGATCAAGCTGCAGGTGGTCAAGACCCGGACCGAGGGCGACACCATCGTCCTGCGCGTGTCCACCTTCAACGACGAGACCTATTCCACCCTGCAGACGCAGATGGATCAGGCGATCGAGGAAGCCGGCGGCATCGACGAGGTGGAGGGGTTCGTCCTCGACCTGCGCAACAACCCCGGCGGGCTGCTGGATCAAGCGGTGCTGGTGTCCGACGCGTTCCTCGACGCGGGCGAGATCACCTCGACCCGCGGCCGCAACCCCGAGGACAGCGAACGCTGGAACGCGGAACCGGGCGATCTGGCGCAGGGCAAGCCGATGGTCGTGCTCATCAACGGCGGTTCGGCCAGCGCGTCCGAAATCGTGACCGGCGCGCTTCAGGACCACCGCCGCGCCATCGTCGTCGGCACCAAGAGCTTCGGCAAGGGCTCGGTCCAGACGGTGATGCCGGTGACATCCGACAGCGCCATCCGCCTGACCACCGCGCGCTACTACACGCCCTCGGGCCGGTCCATCCAGGCGCTGGGGATCAACCCCGACATCATCGTCCAGCAGCCCCCGGCCCGCCCGCAGGAGGATGAGGACGACAAGCCCCGCAGCGCGTCGAACTTCAACACCTCGGAAAGCGACCTGCGCGGGGCGCTGAACAACGATTCGATCAGCGACGAGATGAAGCAGCAGATCGAGGAAGAGGCCAAGCAGGTGGAGGCGACGGCCAAGCTGCGCGAGGAAGACTATCAGCTCGCCTACGCCATCGACATCCTCAAGGGTCTGGCGGCGGTGAACTATCGCGCGTCCGAAGTCCCGGCTGCGGCCAAACCCGCCGTGACCGGCGAAGACGCGACCACGGGCGAGCCCGTGCCGGACGCCGTGGACAACCAGACCGACGCCGCGCCCGGCCAGAACCCCGGCGCCCCGGTGGCGCGCCCGGCGAACCATCCGGTGCCCCGCCCGTGAGCGATGACGGCGTGACCGACAAGGGAGAGGAGGCGACCGGCCCCCTCGGCCTGCCCTATCGACCCTGCGCGGGGGTGGTGCTGGTGAACGATCAGGGGCTGGTCTTCGCCGGCCAGCGCATCGACAACCCCGGCGACGCCTGGCAGATGCCGCAGGGCGGCATCGATCCGGGCGAATCCCCGCGCGAGGCGGCGCTGCGCGAGCTGGGCGAGGAAACCGGCCTGTCCCCCCATCTGGTCGAGGTGGAGGCCGAGACCGAGGGCTGGATCTGCTACGACCTGCCGCCCGAGCTTCTGGGCCGGATGTGGCAGGGCCGCTTCTGCGGCCAGCGGCAGAAATGGGTGCTGATGCGCTTTCATGGCGACGACAGCGATGTGAACCTTGAAACCGAACACGCCGAATTCAGCCGCTGGGCCTGGATGGCCCCGGACGATCTGATCCAGCGCATCGTTCCCTTCAAGCGCGACGTCTATGCCCGGATCTTCGCCGAGTTCGCAGGCCGCCTGACTCCGCGCTGAGGTTCTTGCACGCGCCGGCGGCCTTCGCCATGAAGGCCAGTGCCGCGGGCCGGTTGCCGCCCCGGCCTTCACGGAGCGGCCATGGAAGACCCCGTCATTCCCTTCGATCTTGCGCGGATGTTCTTCGGCGAGCATCCACCCCTGTTCTATCTGGAAATCCTGTTCAGGACGGTCGTGATCTACGGCTACACCCTGACGCTGGTCCGCTGGATCGGCGGGCGCAGCGTGGCGCAGCTTTCCATGATGGACATGCTGCTGGTGATCGCGCTCGGATCGGCCGTGGGCGACGCCACGTTCTACCCGGATGTCCCGCTGTTGCAGGCGATGCTGGCGATCACTGTCATCGTGATGCTCAACAAGGCGCTGGATGCGATCGCGGCGCGGTCCAAGCGCGCCAACCAGGTGATCGACGGACGCCCCATCGCGGTGGTGCGCGACGGCTGCATCAGCATTCCCGGCCGCAAGGCGAGCGATATGTCGATGGAAGAGGTCCGCAGCATGCTGCGCCGGCTGGGCGTCGCCAATCTCGGCCAGGTCGAGATGGCGTTCGTCGAGGAAGGCGGCGGCATGTCGGTGTTCGGCCGCCGCAAACCCGCGCCCGGACTGTCCCTGCTGCCGCCGGACGACATGATGCGGCACGTCACCCTGCGCACCCCCGGCGAAACGGTCGAAGGTCATCTCTGCTGCGCCGAATGCGGCAACCTGCGCCGCTCGGGCGAGGTCAGGCAGGACCAGCCCTGCGACAATTGCGGCAACCGGGGCTGGACCGAGGCGCGGCTGCTGGATACCGGCGAGCTGCCGCAGCTCGACTGACGCTCAGCCGGTGAAATCGGCGGGCGCGGCGCCGCTGACGCGCAGCAGGTCGGCGGGCGCGGCGGAAAAGACGTGGCGCGGCGTCCCTGCCGCCGCCCAGACCACGTCGAAATCGGACAGCCGCGGGTCCCAGAAGGCCGCCACCGGCCGCAGATGGCCGACCGGCGCCACGCCGCCGATGGCAAAGCCGGTCTCGGCCCGGATCAGCCCGGCATCGGCCTTGCCGAGCCTCTGCCCCGCGACAGCCGAGGCCTTGGCGGCATCGACCCGGTTGCCGCCCGCCGTGATGAACAGCACCACATGGCCGCTGTCCTCGCCCCGGAAGATGATCGATTTGGCGATCTGATCGACCGCGCAGCCCACCGACGCGGCGGCGGCCTCGGCGGTGCGGCACTCGCCCGCCTCGATCACGCGGACCGGCAGCCCCGCCGCGATCAAAGCGGCCTCGACCCTTGCCAAGCTGCGGCTCATCCCCCATCCCCCTGCCTTGTGGCGCGGCACCATCGCAGGGGGCGAAGCATGGCACAACAGGTCTATACGCTGCTGGTCCAGGTCGGCCGCAAACCCGGCGACGGCCTTCCGAAGGGCGCGACCGGCGCGGCGCTGATCTGCTATGCCTCGGGCAAGGATCAGGCCGAGGCGGTGCGCGAGACGGTGGCGGTGCTGAAACAGGCCGACCTCGCCCCGCTGGAGGTGCAGGGCTACGGCACACTGGACGAACGGCTGGCCGGCGGCGACGAGATACCGGGCGAGGAACGCGCCCTGATGGCCCGCGCGCTGGAGGAAAACGCCGTGATCGTCGCGCAGATGGAGCCGTTCTTCGACGATCCGACCGGCGATTCGCGCTGAAGGCGAGGTTTGGGTTTTCCCCCCTGCCCGGCTGCGCTAGGCTGACTGAAAAAGAGCAGCTTTCAAGAACGAACGGGCAGTGACAATGAGCTTCTTCCTTTCCCGCCTCGCGGTTTCAGCGGTCCTGATCGCGGCGCTGGGGTCCTGCGGCGTCGCCGTGGCCCCCCCCGGACCTTCGGGCAGCAGCGTGACCCCGGCGGCGATTCCCGCCGCCTCGCCGCAGGACGCGGCGGGCCTGCAACGCTGGGTGCAGAATTTCCGCCCCCGCGCCATCTCGCGCGGCATCTCGCCCGCGACCTTCGACCGCTCGATGGCGCTGGCGCAATACAACCCCGATGTCGTCCGCCTCGACCGCCGTCAGGCCGAGTTCACGCGCCCCGTCTGGTTGTATCTCGACAGCGCCGTCTCGCCCGAGCGTATCCGCACCGGCCGCGAGATGGCCGCGCGCCACGCGGGCGTGCTGAGCCAGATCGAGCGGCGCTACGGCGTCCCGCGCGAGATCGTGCTGGCCGTCTGGGGGATGGAATCGAACTACGGCTCGAACCGGGGGCGGATGCAGGTCATCCCGTCGCTCGCGACGCTCGCCTATGACGGCCGCCGCGCCGAGATGTTCGAGAACCAGCTGGTCGCCGCGCTGCGGATCATCCAGGCGGGCGACACAGACCCGACGCATCTGCTCGGCTCGTGGGCGGGCGCGATGGGGCACACCCAGTTCATGCCGACCTCGTTCCTCGAATACGCGGTGGACTTCACCGGCGACGGGCGGCGCGACATCTGGTCTGACGATCCGACCGACAGCCTCGCCTCGACCGCCGCCTATCTGGCCCGCAACGGCTGGAATCGCGGTCAGGCCTGGGGGACCGAGGTGGTGCTGCCCGCGGGCTTCAGCGACGTGGGCAAGGCGACGCGCCGGTCCACCGCGCAATGGGCGGCGGCGGGCGTGCGCCCGATGCACGGCCGGGCGCTGCCGCAGGGCACCGGCTCGATCATCCGCCCGGCGGGCGCGCGCGGGCCGGCCTTCCTGATCCTCGACAACTTCCGGTCGATCCTGCGCTACAACAACTCGGACAATTACGCGCTCGGCGTGTCCTATCTGGCCGAGGCGATCGCCGGCCGTCCGGGGATCACCGGGTCATGGCCGCGCAGCGACCGCCCGCTGACCCAGAACGAGCGGTTCGAGATCCAGCGCCTGCTGGCCCGCCGCGGCTTCTACAACGACGAGATCGACGGCAAGATCGGCACCGGCACGATGGAGGCGATCTCCGCCTTCCAGCGTTCCATCGGCCAGCCGCCGGATGGCTACGCGACCTCGGTCCTGCTGGGGCAGCTGCGCTGACGGAAACGGGGGCCTCTGGCCCCCTTTCTCGTCGATGGTTGGAATGAGGCGCAAGTTCCGGGCGTTAACCCGCTGGAAACCGTCCTTGCCGTAGAAGTGGGTAAGCACCACTGCACAAGGGCGACGCCATGCCGCTCGACATCCATCGGCAGATGCCGCTCGAACCGCGCATCACTCACCGGGCGAAATGGCCGCTGCCCGCCCGCTCCATGAGAAAAACCCGCGGCGGACCGCGGGTTCTTCCAGTCTTCTGCCTGTATGCGGTCCTAGCGTCTTACCGCTCGGACGATCCAGATCAGGATCACGGCGCCGATCAGGCCGGCGATGCCCTGTCCCAGCCAGCTTCCCGCCTGAAAATTGACGCCGAAGAGGCCGAGCAGGAAGTTGGCGACGACCGCGCCGACGATCCCGAGGATGATGTTCAAGAAGATGCCGGTATCGGCCTTCATGATGCTGCTGGCGATCCAACCCGCCAGACCGCCGACGATGATGGCCGCCAGCCAACCGAGTCCTTCCATGCGATAGTCTCCTGTGCCGAGGGGTTCTCAGCGGGAAACGCGCCAAAAGTGCTATCGGTTCAAAGGCAAAGCAACTTTTGTTGCCCCGGCCGGGCAGTTTCGCCCGGCCGGGGCACAGCAGCAACCGCGCCGTGCGCGTCAGTCGCGCAGCAATTCGTTGATCGAGGTCTTGCTGCGCGTCTGCGCATCCACGCGCTTGACGATCACCGCGCAGTAAAGGTTCACGCCGTTCTTCGACGGCATCGTACCCGACACCACGACCGAGCCCGCCGGCACCTCGCCATAACTGACCGCGCCGGTCTCGCGGTCCACGATCTTGGTGGACTGCCCCAGATAGACCCCCATGCCGAGGACCGAGCCCTCGCGCACGATCACGCCCTCGACCACCTCGGACCGGGCGCCGATGAAGCAGTCGTCCTCGATGATCGTCGGGCCGGCCTGCATCGGCTCCAGCACGCCGCCGATGCCGACGCCGCCGGACAGGTGGACGTTGCGCCCGATCTGCGCGCAGGACCCGACGCTGGCCCAGGTATCCACCATCGTGCCCTCGCCGACATGGGCGCCGACATTGACGAAGCTTGGCATCAGCACCGCGCCTTTGGCGACATAGGCCGAACGGCGGACGATGGCGCCGGGCACCGCGCGGAAACCCGCGGCCCGCCACTGCTCGTCGCCCCAGCCCTTGAACTTGCTGTCCACCTTGTCCCACCACGCGGCGCCCTGCGGCCCGCCGGACATCTGCTCCATGTCGTTCAGGCGGAAGCCCAGCAGCACCGCCTTCTTCGCCCACTGGTTCACATGCCAGCCGCTGCCGCGCTTCTCGGCCACGCGCAGGCTGCCGGAATCGAGCGCGTCGAGCGTCGCCTCGATCGCGTCGCGCACCTCGCCCGTGGTGGCGGGGCTGATGGTGTCGCGGGTATCCCAAGCGGCCTCGATGGCGGATTCAAGCGCGGCGTTCGTCATGGTGGCTCCTGTCGGCAGCGGGTGGAAACTCTTGCCTCAGGGCTATAAGCGGGGCGTCGGGGCCGCGCAACGCCGCAAGGCCGCCGGCCGGGTGCAAGGGGTGACGATGACCGCAGACGACGACCACCGCAACGTGCTGCGCCACAGCGATCAGGATGCCCGGATCGTCGCGCGCGAACCCGATACGCCGCAGACGCGCGCGCCCTCCTACCGGCTGGCCTTCACCGACACCGATTTCCTGCTGCGCGAGGAGCTTCGCCCCGTCCGCCTGCAGCTGGAACTTCTGAAGCCTGAGATGCTGATGAACGAGGCGGGGGTGGAAAGCACCGTCGTCATGTTCGGCGGCGCCCGCATTCCCGCCCCGGAACACGCGGCCGGCGCGGCCACCCCGACGCTCGCCGCGCTCAGCAGCTACTACGCCGAGGCCGAGCGTTTCGCCCGGTTGATGACCGCCCGCAGCATGGGCACGGGCGGGCGCGAATGGGTGATCTGCACCGGCGGCGGTCCCGGCGTGATGGAGGCGGGGAACAAGGGCGCGCAAGAGGCGGGCGGCACGTCCATCGGCCTCGGCATCGTGCTGCCGCACGAGCAGGCGCCGAACCTGTTCGTGACCCCCGCGCTCAGCTTCAATTTCCACTATTTCGCCATCCGCAAGATGCATTTCCTGATGCGCGCGCGGGTCATCACGGTGTTTCCCGGCGGCTTCGGGACGCTGGACGAGATGTTCGAGGCGCTGACCCTGATCCAGACCCAGCGCATGAAGCGGCTGCCGTTCCTGCTGTTCGGCCGCGCGTTCTGGGAGCGGATCATCGACTGGCAGGGCCTCGTGGACGCCGGCACCATCAGCCCCGGCGACCTCGACCTGATCCGCTTCGTGGAAACCGCCGACGAGGCGATCGGGATCATCGACGGCTGGCGCGAGCCGCCCCCGCCCGAGGGCTGAGCCTAGGCGCGGTGATACGGGCTGCCGGCGAGGATCGTGGCGGCCCGGTAGAGCTGCTCGGCCAGCATCACGCGGGCCAGCATGTGCGGCCAGACCATCTGCCCGAAGGACAGCACCAGATCGGCGCGGTCCCGCAGGGCCGGGTCCAGCCCGTCCGCGCCGCCGATCAGCAGCACGGTTTCGGGACGTCCGTCATCGCGCCAGCGGCCAAGCTGCGCGGCAAAATCGGGGGATGAGAGAAGCCGCCCGCGCTCGTCCAGGGCAATGATCGCCGCGCCGTCGGGGATCTGGCGGGCCAGCAGCGCGGCCTCGGCCGGCATGCCGCCGCCGCGACGATCCTCGACCTCCGCCACGCTGGCGGGACCGAGGCCGAGCGCCCGGCCGGTCTGATTGAGCCGGGTCAGGTAGTCGTTGATCAGCCCGGCCTCGGGGGCGCGGGCTGGCAGGCGTCCGACCGCCGCGATGCGGATGCGCATCATGGCCGGACGCCCGAGCGGTTACTGCGCGATGGGCAGCGATGCGTCCTGCGCGGCCCGGTCGGCCCGCAGACTGCCGAGCGCGTCGGCCGGCATCCACATCTTTTCGAGCTGATAGAACTCCCGCACCTCGGGACGGAACACGTGGACGATGACGTCGTCGGTGTCGATCAGCACCCAGTCGCCGGTGTCCTTGCCTTCGATCCGGACATTGCGGCCCAGATCCTGCTTGAGACGCTCGGCCAGCTTGTCGGCGATGGAGCCGACCTGACGCGAGCTGCGGCCCGAGGCGATGACCATGTGGTCAGCCATGGCCGAGCGGCCGCGCAGGTCGATGGTGACGATATCCTCGGCCTTGTCGTCATCGAGCGAGGACAGGATGCGGGCCAGCAACTGATCGCTGGTCGTCGCGGTGGTCGCGGTCGGCGTTGCCGCCGACGGGACGGTGGTGGACAGGGGACTTCCTCCGGTCTGCGCGCCGCAATTCCCCGGCGCCGGGATAAATCCAAGATAGCACGGGAGGGCGGATTTTCAATGAAGCCATTTGTCGATTTCGCCGGATCGGCCTTCGGCCTGCGCCGGTGTCATTCGGTGGGCACCATCCCGGCGCGGATCGAGGCGGCGCGGTCGGCGGGCGTCGGCTCGTCCGCGGCGATGGTGGTGCCGGTGTCCTGCTGGTGCAGGAGGCGCACCTCGCGCTGCGGAAAGGGGATGGTGACGCCGTGCTTGCGGAACCCGTCCCACAGCGACAGGAACACCTGTCCCTTGACGTTGGTCAGCCCCTGCTGGGCGTCGGTGATCCAGAAGCGCAGCAGGTATTCCACGGAACTCTCGCCGAAATCGATGACCCAGCAGACCGGCTTGCGGTCCTCGCAGACGCGGGGAACATGGGCCGCCGCCTCGATGGCGATGCGGCTGACCAGATGCGGATCGTCGTGATACGAGGCGCGGAAATTCAGGTCCAGCCGCACGAATTCGTCGGTATGCGACCAGTTGACGACTTGCCCGGTCACCAGATCCTCGTTCGGGATCAGGTATTCCTTGCCGTCCCGCGTCACCACGCTGACATAGCGCGCCCCCAGCGCGTCGATCCAGCCGAAGGTGTCGCCAAGGCTGATGACGTCGCCGGGTTTGATCGACTTGTCCAGCAGGATGATGATCCCGCTGACGAGGTTCGACACGACCTTCTGCAACCCGAAGCCCAGCCCCAGCCCGATCGCGCCGGAAAAGAACGTGAGCCCGGTCAGGTCCAGCCCCAGCGCCTGAAGCCCGAACACCACCGCCACGGCGAGCAGCGCCACCTGCACGATCTTGGTCGTCAGCACCCGCACCGAGGGCGACAGGTCCGCATTCCGCGCAAGGCTCGCCGCGATCAGCCGCGACAGCACCCGCACCACCGCGATCAGCAGCGCCGCCAGCGCGACCGCCCGCAGCACGTCCAGCAGCGACAGCCGGAACGTGCCGACATCCAGCGCAAGGCTGTCCAGCACCGCCCGCATCGGGTCCAGCAGCCCCATCAGATACAGCGTCGCCCAGATCCACGCGCCCCAGCGCACGATCCGGCGCAGGAACGGGTTGGCGATGATCCGCACGCCGAAGTCGATGGCGACCCAGGCCGTCGCGACCGTCGCCGCCAGCGCGATCAGCTGGCTGCGCGAGGGCCACGTTACCTCTCGCATCACCAGCACCACCGCCCAGGCGAGCGCGGCGAAGATCATGACCCGCAGCTTGCGCCGGACCAGCAGCCCCAGCCGCAGCCGCCACTTGGGCCAGCCCTTGCGGGTGCGCAGCCAGCGGTCCAGCCGCGGCCGGACCAATGCGCGCAGCAGATGGGCCAGCAGGACCAGCGCGAGGATGGCCGCCGCCTGCCACAGCCGGTGCGGCAGCAGCATCAGCTTGAAGAACACCGTGATCTGCGACCACAGCGCCCCGCTGGCATCCGCGATTCCCGGGATCAAGCTTTCCATGGCTGCATCACGACACAGCCGGGGCGATGCGGCAAGCGGCCGCATGACGCTTGAAACAGGGGCGCGGCGAGCCTATAAACACTGGCATGTTCCGGTATTTCGACATTCAGGACCGCGTCCGCCTTCCCGGCCGCTTCTTCGGCGCCAGCCTGACCGTGACCGCACGACTTTGATCGTCCGCGCCGTCGCGCCCACGATCCACCCCTGATTTTCCACAATTGATCGAGTTTGCCATGTCCGGCACGACCCCCGCCAGCAGCGGCCCCCGCACGCTCTACGACAAGATCTTCGACGCCCATGTCGTCGATCGCCAGCCCGACGGCACCGCGCTGCTCTATATCGACCGGCATCTGGTCCATGAAGTGACCAGCCCGCAGGCGTTCGAGGGGCTGCGCATGTCCGGCCGCAAGGTCCACGCGCCCGAGCGGACCATCGCCGTCCCCGACCACAACGTCCCGACCACCGCCGACCGCGTTCAGGGGATCGAGAACCCCGAGGGCCGGTTGCAGGTGGCCGAGCTGGACAAGAACGCCCGCGAGTTCGGGGTGAATTACTACCCGATGAACGACGTGCGCCAGGGCATCGTCCACATCGTCGGCCCGGAACAGGGCTGGACCCTGCCCGGCATGACCGTCGTCTGCGGCGACAGCCACACCGCGACCCATGGCGCGTTCGGCGCGCTGGCGCACGGGATCGGCACGTCGGAGGTGGAGCATGTGCTGGCCACCCAGACGCTGATCCAGAAGAAGTCGAAGAACATGAAGGTCGAGATCACCGGCAAGCTGCGCCCCGGTGTGACTGCCAAGGACATCACCCTGTCGATCATCGGCCATACCGGCACCGCCGGCGGCACCGGCTATGTCATCGAATATTGCGGCGAAGCGATCCGCAGCCTGTCGATGGAAGGCCGCATGACCGTCTGCAACATGGCGATCGAAGGCGGCGCCCGCGCCGGGCTGATCGCCCCGGACGAGACGACCTTCGCCTATGTGAAGGGCCGCCCCCACGCGCCCAAGGGCGAGGCGTGGGAAGCCGCGCTGAACTGGTGGCGGACGCTGCAGTCCGACGAGGGTGCGCACTGGGACAAGGTCGTGACGATCCGGGCCGAGGACATCGCCCCGGTCGTGACCTGGGGCACCAGCCCCGAAGACGTGCTGCCGATCACCGGCCGCGTTCCCGCGCCCGAGGACTTCACCGGCGGCAAGGTCGATGCGGCGCGTCGCAGCCTCGACTACATGGGCCTGACCCCCGGCACCCCGCTGTCCGCCATCGCCATCGACGCGGTGTTCATCGGGTCCTGCACCAACGGCCGGATCGAGGATCTGCGCGCCGCTGCCGAGATCCTGAAGGGCAAGCACCTCGCGCCGAACGTGCGCGGGATGGTCGTGCCCGGCTCGGGTCTGGTGCGGCTTCAGGCCGAGGAGGAGGGTCTGGACCAGATCTTCACCGACGCGGGCTTCGAATGGCGGCTGGCGGGGTGCTCGATGTGCCTCGGCATGAACCCCGACCAGCTCGCACCGGGCGAACGCTGCGCCGCGACCTCGAACCGCAACTTCGAAGGGCGGCAGGGCCGCGGCGGGCGCACGCATCTGATGTCGCCGATCATGGCCGCCGCCGCAGGCGTCGCCGGGCATCTGGTCGATGTCCGCGACGTCATGGCGGAAACGGTCTGACGCCATGCCCCTCGGCGCTGATCGGTCAGACCTGTCCTGCGGCGCGCCTCTGCGGGCGCCGCAGGATGGCGATGGCGTTCAGCGCGATCAGCACGAGGCCTGCGTTCTCGAAGACGTAGTTCACGCTGATCCCGAACAGGCGCTGGTCGATGAGCATGTCCATGCCGTGAAAGCCCACGGCGCGCATCATCACGAAGCCGCCGAGGATCGCCGTGCCCGACAGCGCCAGCCGGTGTTCGCGCAGGCTGCCGCCGAGCGTGTCGCGGCCGATCACCAGCGAGCCGACCACCAGCACCAACAGCGCGGCCAGGAATCCGACCTGCACCGCCCGGCGCGCCTCGTACCAGCCCTGCGCCATCGCGAGGCAGCGCCCCGTGGCGGTCAGCGCGGTCTGCAGGTCGAGCTGCTTGTTCACCGCCAGGAACAGCAGCAGCCCGGCGAGCACGGCCCAGAAGCCCCCGCCGCTGCCCGGCGGCATCCTGCGCCACACGGCGACGGCCAGCCCCGTGCAGATCAGATAGGCGGCGACCGTCAGCCAGCCGGTCGGCTCGGGATCGCCGATCCCCGGTGTCCAGCGTTCCGCGACGCAGCCGATCATGACATCCCCCTCGTCAACCTTGCAGCCGCCGCGCGCTTCCGGCCGGGCGGCACCTTGCGACCCGAAAGGACCACATGGACAAGTTCACCACTCTGACCGGTATCGCCGCGCCCATGCCGCTGGTCAACATCGACACCGACATGATCATCCCCAAGCAGTTCCTGAAGACGATCCACCGCTCGGGGCTGGGCAAAAGCCTGTTCGACGAGATGCGCTACAACGCCGACGGCTCGGAAAAGCCCGATTTCGTGCTGAACAAGCCGGCGTATCGCGAGGCGCAGATCATCGTCGCGGGCGACAACTTCGGCTGCGGCTCGTCACGCGAGCACGCGCCTTGGGCGCTGAAGGATTTCGGCATCCGGGCCGTCATCTCGACCAGCTTCGCGGACATCTTCTACAACAACTGCTTCCAGAACGGCATCCTGCCGGTGGTGTTGCCGCAAGAGGCGGTGGACGCGCTGATGAAGGATGCGGAAAACGGTGCCAATGCGCGGCTGACCGTCGATCTGGAAAATCAGGTCGTCGTCGGCGCGGACGGGACGGAATATCCGTTCCAGATCGACGCGCATCGCCGCCACAACCTGCTGAACGGGTTGGACGACATCGGCCTGACGCTTGAGAAGGCGCCGTCGATCGGCAGCTACGAACAGCGGATCGCGCAGTCGCAACCGTGGGTCTGACCCGCGCGGCGGCTCTTTTCCTGCTGCTGGCGGCGCCCTTCGGGGCGAGCGCCGAGACGCTGCGGGTCGCCACATGGTCGCCTGACCTGACCCGCAAGGGACCGGGGCTGCTGCTGCGCGACATCCGGTCCGGCAAGGACGAACAGATCGCGGCGGCGGTGCAGATCGTCGCGGCGGCGGATGCCGACGTGCTGCTGCTGACCGGCTTCGACTGGGATCACCACGGCGCGGCGCTGACCGCCTTCGCCGGCCTGCTGGAGGAGGCGGGCGCCCCCTATCCTCACCGCTTCGCCGCCCAGCCCAACAGCGGCATGGCCACCGGTCTCGATCTCGACGGCAACGGGCGGACGGGCACGGCGGACGACGCGCAGGGCTTCGGCTTCTTCACCGGCGAGGGCGGGATGGCGGTGCTGTCGCGCCTGCCGTTGGGAGAGGTGACGGACCATTCCGCCTTCCTGTGGCGCGACCTGCCGCGGAACCTGATGCCTTCGGTGCCCGAGGAGATCGCGGCGGCGCAGCGCCTGTCCTCGACCGCGCATTGGGACGTGCCGGTGACGGTCGGCGGAACGGTGCTGCATTTGCTGGCCTTCTCGGCCACGCCGCCGGTCTTCGACGACCCGGAGACGGACCGCAACGGCCGCCGCAACCATGACGAGATCGCCTTCTGGGCGCATCACCTGCCCGATGCGCCGTTCGTGATCCTCGGCGATTTCAACCTCGATGCCATCGATGGGGACGGCCGGCGCGAGGCGTTCGACCTGCTTCTGCCGCATGTGCAGGACCCCGAGCCCGCGAGCGAAGGCGGACGCCTCGCGCCGCAGGACGGGGCCAATTCGACCCAGAACGGGCGGCCGGCGCTCGACACCGCGCAATGGCCGAGCGCGGACGGACCCGGCAACCTGCGGGTGGATTACGTGCTGCCCGCGCGCAGCCTGACGACGACCGACGCGGGCGTCCTGTGGCCCGCGCCGGGCGAGCCGCTGGCGGATGTTGCGGGGGCGGCGTCCCGCCACCGGCTGGTCTGGGTCGATCTGGCCCTTCCCTGACCTATTGCGACTGCGCAATGGGCGTCGTGCCGCCGCCCATCCCCACCAGCCGGTCGATCAGCGGCCCGGCGGTCGGGCCGATCCGGTCGCAGGCGCCGGGATCGTCCAGCAGCTTGAAGGCGGGGGCGAAATAGGTGCGGTCATAGCTCTGCGCGTCCAGCCCCAGCCGCGCCGCAAGCCGGTCGCCGGTGCCGGTGATCAGCGTCCATTCGCCGTTGCCGATCGCATGATCCGGGCAGTTCGAGGTGATCACGTTGACCTGCGCCAGCTGCGCAATCAGCTCCTTCGCCTCGGCCTCTGGCATCGCCGACACGTCCGGCAGCTGCACCGCCATGCCCCCGTCGGCAAAAGCCGCGCTGGCCAGCCCCGCCATCAGCGCCGCTGCAATGATCGTCTTCATGGGTCGCCCCCTTGTCCGTGCGCCCATATCAGGCCCCACTCGGCCCCGGACCGCAAGCCAACTCGGCGTGAGCTTGACCCGGCTTTGCCTCGCGTCTAGGCGAGGAGCGACAGCAAAAAGGGGCCCATATGAGCGACCAGTTTTCCCTTCTCATCCTGCCGGGCGACGGCATCGGGACCGAGGTGATGGCCGAGGTCCGCAAGGTCATCGGCTGGTTCGGCGACAAGCGCGGCCTGAGCTTTTCCATCGATGAGGATCTGGTCGGCGGCTGCGCCTATGACGCGCATGGCACGCCCCTGACCGACGCGACGATGGCCAAGGCGCAGGCGGCCGACGCGGTGCTGCTGGGTGCCGTGGGCGGGCCCGCCTACGACAATCTGGACTTCAGCGTGAAGCCCGAACGCGGCCTGCTGCGGCTGCGCAAGGAGATGGACCTGTTCGCCAACCTGCGCCCGGCGCAATGTTTCGACGCGCTGGCCGATTTTTCTTCGCTCAAGCGCGAGGTGGTGGCGGGGCTCGACATCCTGATCGTGCGCGAGCTGACCTCGGGCGTCTATTTCGGCGAGCCGCGCGGCATCCATGCCGACGACAACAACCCGGACAACGAGGGCGGCCGCGTCGGCGTGAACACCCAGCGCTACACCAGCGGGGAAATCCGGCGCGTGGCGCGGGCGGCGTTCGAGCTGGCGAAGAAGCGCGGCAATCGCGTCTGCTCGATGGAAAAGGCGAACGTGATGGAATCCGGCATCCTCTGGCGCGAGGAGGTCCAGTGGGTGCACGACAATGAATACCCCGAGGTCGAGCTGACCCACATGTATGCCGATAACGGCGCGATGCAGCTGGTCCGCCGCCCGTCGCAATTCGACGTGATCGTGACCGACAACCTGTTCGGCGACATCCTGTCGGACGCGGCGGCGATGCTGACCGGAAGCCTCGGGATGCTGCCCTCGGCCAGCCTCGGCGCACCGGCGGCGAACGGGCGACCCAAGGCGCTGTATGAGCCCGTCCACGGTTCCGCCCCGGACATCGCGGGTCAAGGCAAGGCCAACCCCATCGCCTGCATCCTCAGCTTCGCGATGGCGCTGCGCTATTCCTTCGACAAGGGCGCAGATGCCGACCTGCTGGAGCGGGCGGTGGAAAAGGTGCTGGCCGACGGCGCGCGCACCGCCGACCTGATGGGGCCGGAAGGCGGCACCCCCGTCAGCACCTCGGAGATGGGCGACCGCATCCTTCAGGCGCTGGACGCGCTGGCCTGAGACCATGGCCGGCGCGAATCTTCGCGGCGCCACGCTTGGTCTGGCCGGCATGGCGCTTTATGCCGGCCATGACGCCATCCTGAAGCTTCTGGGGGCGGGCTACTCGCCCTTCCAGATCCTGTTCTTCGCCGCGGTGCTGTCCTTCCCCCCCGCGACGGTCCTGCTGCTGGCGCGGCGCGACATCGGCTCGCTGCGCCCGCGCCACCCCGGCTGGGTGGCGCTGCGCAGCGGCTGCATCTGCCTCAACGCCATCGCCTGCACCACCGCCTTCGGGCTGCTGCCGCTGGCGCAGGTCTATGCCATCCTGTTCACCATGCCGCTGATCATCACGGTGCTGTCGATCCCGATGCTGGGCGAGCGGGTAGGTCCGCATCGCTGGGGCGCGGTGATCGCCGGGCTGGTCGGGGTGCTGATCGTCCTGCGGCCGGGCAGCGGCGCGCTGTCCCTTGGCCACGCCGCCGCGCTGACGGCCGCGTTCGGCGGGGCGCTGGCGGCGCTGATCGCCCGCCGGATCGGCGGCCAGGAACAGGCGATCGTGCTAGTCCTCTGGCCCATCGTCCTGAACGTGGCCGTCACCGCCATCGCCCTGCCCTTCGTCTATCGGCCCATGCCGGTCGGAGATCTGGGCCTGACCGCCGCCGTCGCCGTCCTCGCGCTCAGCGCCAGCGCGCTGAGCGTCCTCGCCTATCGGACGGGAGAGGCCGCCGTCGTCGCGCCGATGCAATACAGCCAGATCGGCTGGGCGGTTCTCTGGGGCTGGCTGCTGTTCGCGGAACTGCCGGGCCGCGCGACGCTGCTGGGTCTTTCGGTCATCGTCGGCTCGGGCATCTACATCCTCTGGCGCGAAGCGCGGGGCGCCAGCCGCTCCAGCCCCGTCACCGCCTCGGACGCGGCGGGCGACGCGCTGGTCTCGCCCCGCGCGACCTTCGGCCCGCGCCTGTTCGCCCCGCGCATATTTTCCCGCCGCCCCTGACCGCCGGCCCTTGCATTCCGCCGCGCCCCGCGCTACCTGCCCCACCTACGGTCGGAGCGTAGCGCAGCCTGGTAGCGCACCTGCTTCGGGAGCAGGGGGTCGGAGGTTCGAATCCTCTCGCTCCGACCAATAGAAATTATAGCTTATTTCCAATAAGATAATTTCCGTCGGCGGTCACGACCGGAACACCTCTTCGGCCCGGTTTCCCGGTCCATGTGGTCCCAGCCACTCGCTTCTCATCGGCCATTTCAACCGCCGACGAATCGGACAACCGCGAGTCAGCGGCTTCTCCGACTGGCTCTGCAGTGACCACGTCGGTCTCACGGCACAAGTTCGACGCCCACATAGCAGAGATCTCCAATACACCGTAGCCGGAACCGGGTCGGCGGTCACATTTCCCCCTCGCCCTATCTGATCCCGTGCGATCCGCTCGAGATCCAGCTGTTGACCGGAAGCCTCTCATCTCTCTGCACACTGGGAGGCGCGCAGGGCGAGCTTCGTCGTCAGCAGCGTGTCGCTGCTGCCTTTCAGAACAGCGTTGCAGGCGACCTGCAGAAGAAGGGCAAACAGCACCACGCTGAAGGCACCCGCTGACCACTCCACGCCTCCTTGTGTCTGCCGAGCGCGATCCCGGCATCGCACTGCATTTACTGTATGCAAATAATGTCTACAATTTCGTTGACACGTTGACGCCATTGGTCAAGGCTCGTCCTGTCTGGTCAGGGGAGAGGATCATGCAACAAGACCGAAAGGCGAGTGTGCGCGCTGACAACAAGCCGCGCAGCTGGCTGACCCTGATGGCCGAGTAGGGCCGCCCTCCGCCAGGTTTTCTGGCCTCCAAGGCGGCGCCGAGATCGTAGGGGGCCCTTCACAGGGAGCACTAAGGATGAGACTCATCAAGGGACTTCTAGCCGGTGTGACGGCGGTGGCCGTGCTGGCAACGCCCGTCTGGGCGGAGAACATGATCCGCTGGGGCGGGAAGCGCGACATCTACTCGCTCGACCCTTATTCCTACGGCGACAGCTACACCATCGCCTTCCTCAACCATGTCTACGAAGGGCTGGTGCGCTACAACGACAAGCTGGAGATCGAGCCGGCGTTGGCAACCGAATGGGAGGTCGTGTCGGACGCAGTCTGGCGCTTCAAGCTGCGGGAGGGGGTCAAATTCCACGACGGAGCCGAGTTCACGGCCGACGACGTTCTTGCCTCGCTGCGCCGGGTCAGCCACGAAACCTCACCGCTTCGCGGGAACCTGCCCGCCTACAAGTCCGCGACGAAGATCGACGATCATACGGTCGAGATCGAGCTGACCGGCCCATATCCCCTGCTGCTGAACGACCTGACCAACATCCACATCTTCGACGAAGGCTGGCTGACAGCCAACAATTCGGAACTGCCCACCGATGTCAGCGCCCAGGTTGAGGGCTTCGCCACCTTCAACACCAACGGCACCGGGCCCTTCCGTCTGGAAAGCCGGGTGCCCGACAGTAAGACTGTGCTGCTGAAGAACGACGGCTGGTGGGACACGCCCCTCCACAACCTGGACCGGATCGAGTTCACCCCCGTCACCTCGGCCGCCACCCGCGTCGCAGCCCTGCTTTCTGGCGAAATTGACTTCACCGAGGAAGCGCCCGTTCAGGATGTGGCGCGCCTCTCCGCGGCACCCGGTGTCACTGTGCTGGAACGGACGGACCTCCGGACGCTGATGGTGGGCTTCAACCGCAGGGACCAGTTGGCCGACGGGCGTGACAACCCTTTCAACGATCTGCGGGTCCGCCAGGCCTTCGAACTGGCGATCGACAAGGATTTGCTCCAGAAGCGCGTGATGCGCGGCAAGTCCCGCAACGCGGGCACGGTCGTCTCGCCCGAGATTCCGGGCTATGACGCAGCCTTGGATGAGTTCCCGGCCGCCGACGCCGCCCGCGCGAACGCCCTGCTGGCAGAGGCCGGGCACGAGGGTCTGCCCTTCACGTTGATCTGCACCACCGATGCCTATGTCAGCGAGGAGGACATCTGCAACGCCATGGTGTCGATGCTGACCCGGGCGGGTTTCAAGCCCACGCTCGACATCGGGCCGACCGCAGTGCAGACGCCCAAGCGATCCAGCGGCAAGGCTGACGTCTACCTGATCGCCTGGGCCAACGAGCCGATGCTGGACAGCTATTCCATCCTCGTCCAGATGATGCAGTCCAAGACCGGAACCGCAGGCGTCTTCAATTGGGGCGGCTGGTCTTATCCCGAGTTGGACACGCTGATCGTCCAGGCTTCGACCGAGATGGACCGGGACAAACGTCTGGCGCTGCAGACGCAGGCGCTGAAAATGGTCAAGGACGACATGATCATGCTTCCGCTGCACCAGCAGCCGATCGCCTGGGCGATGTCGGACAAGGTCGAAAGCGTGGTCCAACTGGCCGATAACAAGGTCCGCCACTGGATGACCCGGATGAAATGATCACGGTCGGCGGGGCCGCTGCGGCCCCGTCCCTCCCCTTCTTCCGACGAGGCAGGAACATGCTGGTCTTCATACTCAGACGCTTGTTCAACGCCGCCTTCGTGATGCTGGCGGTAGCGTTTCTGGCCTTTGCCATCTTCCGGGTGGCCGGCGATCCCGTCGAGATGATGGCCAACGAACAGATGACCCAGGCCGACCGCGACGCCCTGCGCGAACGGATGGGGCTGAACGACCCGATGCTGGTCCAGTATGGTCGCTTCGTTGCCAATGCCGCGAGCGGCGATTTCGGCATGTCCTGGCGCAACGGGCAGGAGGTGCTGGGCCTGATCGGCGAGCGCTTCCCCGCCACAATGGAACTGGTGCTGGTAGCGACCTTCCTGTCGCTCGCGATCGGGCTTCCGCTCGGGGTTCTGACCGCGATCGGGCGCGGGCGATGGTATGCCGAGGCGCTGCAACTGGTGTCTATCATCGGCGTCTCCTTGCCCAGCTTCGTGGTCGGCATCCTCCTGATCCTGGTCTTTTCAGTGACGCTGGGAATCGCGCCAGCCTTCGGCCGCGGCGAGGTGGTGGATTGGGGCTGGTGGTCTACGGGCTTTCTGACCCACTCAGGCAGGGCAGCACTGCTGCTTCCTTCGATTGCCCTGGCGCTCTACCAGATCACGCTGGTCATGCGGTTGGTGCGGGCCGAGATGCTCGAAGTGATGCGATCCGATTTCGTCAAGTTCGCCCGGGCCCGCGGTGTGCCGCGTCACCGCATCTGGTTCCTCCACGCGCTGCGCAACTGCCTGATGCCAGTCATCACCATGACGGCGATGAACGTGGGCTCGCTGATCGCCTTCGCGCTGATCACCGAGACTGTGTTCCAGTGGCCGGGGATGGGGCTGCTGTTCATACAGGCGGTCACCTTTCTCGACTTCCCGGTGATGTCGGCCTATCTCGTCATCATCTCCTTCATCTTCGTCGCACTGAATACGGCGGTGGACATCGCCTACGCCGTGATCGACCCGCGGCTGCGCGAAACGAAATAAGGGAGCCGCCTTCATGACCGATCCCGCGACCCAGCCGCAGGTAAACCTGCCCGCCGACGCCATCCTGCCCTCGGACGGACCGGACGGTCGGATCGCGCGCTGGCGCAAGAGCGACCTGTGGTATTCCTTCACCCGCAACCCCTCGGCGATCTTGGGAACCCTCGTGCTGCTGCTTCTGGTGCTGGCTGCCTTCGCGGCGCCGCTTTACGTGCCCCAGAATCCCTATGACCCTGGCCAACTCGACCTTCTGAACGCCGAGATCCCGCCGATCTGGCACTCCGACGGGATGTGGCCATTCCTGCTGGGCACGGACACGCAGGGGCGAGACATGCTGTCAGCCATCTTGTATGGCTCGCGCATCTCGATCGTGATCGGCTTTGCGTCAGTCGCGCTGTCACTGGCGATCGGGCTGATGTTCGGGCTGTTCGCGGGGTATTTTGGCGGCTTCACCGACACGGTCCTGATGCGACTGGGCGATATCCTGCTGTCGATCCCGACCATCCTGGTCGCAATCCTTGTCAGTGCCGTCGCGCGTCAGGCGCTGCCGGCCAACCTGCGGGAGATCGGCGCAGCGGGCGTGCTCGTGCTGGCGATCACGTTGGCAGCATGGGTGCAATATGCCCGCACCGTCCGCGCCCAGACCGCCGTCGAACGCAAGCGCGAATACATCGCCACCGCCCGGCTGCTGAAGGTCCCGGCAAGGCGGGTGATGTTCCATCACATTCTGCCGAACACTCTGACCCCGGTCTTCGTCGCCGCCACCCTGAACTTCGGCATGGCGATCCTGACGGAGGCTACGCTGTCCTTTCTGGGCATCGGGATGCCGCCCAGCCAGCCCAGCCTGGGCACGCTGATCCGGCTGGGCAACGACTTCCTGTTTTCTGGCATCTGGTGGGTCGTGGTGTTCCCCGTGATCCAGCTGTCGCTGCTGGTGGTGTCGGTCAACCTGGTCGGCGACTGGCTGCGCGACGCCCTGAACCCCAAGCTGAGGTAAGACGATGGACCTGCTGATCCGCAACATTCGCCCGATGGGCGACGCGCCCACTGATCTTCTGGTGCGCGGCGGACTGATTGCCGAGATCGCGCCCGCCATCGACGCACCCGGCGTTCCGGTCGAGGACGGCGGCGGCCATCTGGCGATCCCCGGCCTGATCGACGCTCATACGCATCTGGACAAGACCACCTGGGGCATGGACTGGCATGTCAACGAGAACCGGGCCTCGCTGAAGGAACGCATTGATTTCGAGCGCGAGCAGCGCGCCCGGATTGGCATCGACCCACATCGCCAGTCGTTGCGCCATGCGTTGGGGCTGGTAGCCCATGGTGCGACCCATATCCGCAGCCATGTCGACATTGACACGGAGCACGGCCTGACGCTTCTGGAAGGTGTGGCTCGCACGCGCGAGGCGCTGGCAGGGGTCATCGATATCGAGATCGTCGCCTTCCCCCAGTCCGGCATCATGGCCCGCCCCGGCACCGCCGAGTTGCTAGACCAAGCGCTGGCAAACGGGGCCGATGTCGTCGGCGGTATCGACCCCTGCGGGATGGAGCGCGACCCCAAGGGGGCCTTGGACGTGGTCTTCGGGCTGGCGGAAAGGCACGGCAAGCCCGTGGACATCCACCTCCACGAACTGGGCGAACTGGGCGCCTTCAGCCTCGAATTGATCTTTGAACGGACCCGCGCGCTGGGAATGCAGGGCCGGGTGGCGGTCAGCCATGCCTTCTGCCTGGGCGCGCCCGACTGGCAGCGCACAGCGGCGCTAATCGACGAGATCGCGGACCTGGACATTGCCATACTGACGACCGGTGCGCCCTCGGCTCCGGTGCCTTCACTCGCGCGGTTGCGCGACGCCGGCGTGCGCGTCGGCGCCGGCTGCGACGGCATCCGTGACACTTGGGGACCATGGGGCAAGCCCGACATGCTGCACCGGGCCGAGGTGATCGGGATGAAGAACGGCTTCCGGCGGGACGTCGATCTGGAGCACGCGCTGCATGTCTGTTCTGTCGGCGGAGCCGAGGTGATGGGCTTTGCCCACGCGATCGAGGTGGGCAACCCTGCCGACCTGACACTGCTGCAGGGCCGGACGCTGGCCCATGCGGTGGCCGGGGGCGCGCCGCGCCCGTTGGTCGTCAAGGCCGGCCGCGTCACCGGGCGGCTGGGCGAGCTGGCCGGGCAGGTGATGCCGTGACCGCGCCCACTCGCCCCGCCGAACCGCCCGCAGCCGGACGAGTGTTGTCCGCGCTGCCTCTGGGCGGGTGCCCCGACGGTCGGACCCTTTTGACCGCTCGTTGGGTATTGGGCCATGGTGAAGGCGAGCACCGCCTGATCCCAGACGGCGAGGTGGTGATCGAGGGCGGCCGCATCCTGTTCGTCGGCCGCCGCTTCGACGGCGAGGTCGCGAGGCGCCTCGACTTCGGGCTGGCGCTGATCTCTCCCGGCCTGATCGACCTTGATGCGCTGTCCGACCTGGACACGACCGTGCTCGCCATCGACCATCAGCCGGGTTGGGCGAAGGGCCGGGTCTGGCCGCAAAGCTATGTCGAACGCGGCCCCTACGAGATGTATACTCCGGACGAACTGGCGTTCCAGAAACGCTTCGCTTTCGCCCAGCTCCTGCTGAACGGGATTACCACCGCAGCGCCGATCGCCAGCCTGTTCTATCGCGAATGGGGCGAGACGGTGGCCGAGTTCGAGGCCGCCGCCGACGCGGCAGGCGAGATGGGGCTGCGGGTCTACCTTGGCCCGGCCTACCGCTCGGGCGGGATGGTGCTGGAGGGGCCTGGGCGCATGGTCCCCGTCTTCGACGAAGCGCGGGGGCTTGCGGGCCTCGACGCCGCGATCAGCTACATCCGCAACCATGACGGCCGCCACAGCGGGCTGGTCCGCGGCCTTTTGGCGCCCGACCGCGTGGAAACCTGCACCGCCGAGCTCTTGCGCCGCACGGACGCCGCCAGCCGCGAGTTGGGCTGCCCAATTCGGCTGCACATGGCACAGGGCCGGATGGAGCTGGACACCGTGCGCACCCTGCACGGCACTACCGCCCCCGAATGGCTGGCGAGCCTGGGACTGCTTTCGCCGCGCCTGATCGCACCGCACGCGATCTTGGCGACGGATGCCGACCTGCGGCTTTACGCCGAGCATGGCGTCCATGTCGTCCATTGCCCGCTGGTCTCGGGACGCGGGGGGTCGATGCTGCGGTCCTTCGGGGGGCTGCGGGCCATGGGCATCAACATCGCCATGGGCACCGACACTGCGCCCCCCGACATGCTCCTGAACCTGCTGACCGCGCTGATCACGGGCCGGATCGCAGGCGGGCCAAACTCGGTCCGCTCGGCCGACATGTGGGATGCCGCGACACTCGGCGGCGCGCGGGCGCTGGGGCGCGATGACTTGGGGCGGCTGATCCCCGGCGCCCCCGCCGACATCGCGGTCTACCTGAGGCGCCCGTCGCTTGGCGGCGACGTGCAGCAGGCACTGAATGTCCCCGCGTTATCGATGGGCCGTTTCTATACTGGCTGGAGTGCCGATAGGGTTGGTGGCCATTATACGCGTGCCGGGCGAGGCAACGGCGACAGCCGCTGCGCGCGCCGTTTCCGTCATGCCCGGCGTCGAGTTCGGGTTGATCAGGTGCAGGATCATAGCTTGGCCTCGCGCACAGCGACGATGGATGCGATGTCGGGGGCCTTCAGCTCGATCTGCCGGTCGGCGACGACGTAGTTGTCGGCGTGCAGGCGCGCGATCGGATGATAGCACTCGGGGTTCACGTAGCGCCCGGCCGCGTCCAGGCAGTCGGGGCGGACATGCATCATCACGACCTGCCCCAGCACGATCACCCGTCGGTCATAGTCGATCAACCGCTCCACCAGGCATTCCATGGCGCAGGGCGCCTCGGCGATGCGGGGCGCGCGCACCAAGCGGCCCGGCAACGGCGTCAGCCCCGCGGTCCGGATCTCGTCCACGTCGCGGTCGAACGGCAGCCCGCAGATCAGCATGCCCGGTGCTAGTGCGAGGTCCACCATGTTGACCACGAATTCGCCGGTTTCCCGGATGTTGAGCACCGTGTCCTTGACGGCGCCGTCCGGCCGGGTCTGAATTCCCAGAATGACGATCGGAGGCTCATGCGAGAACACGTTGAAGAAGCTCATGGGGGCAGCATTCTGACCGCCTTCCGGCCCCGCCGAGGACACCAGCGCTACAGGCCGCGGACCCACGAAGTTCGACAGCAGCCGATAACGCTCCTGCGCCTCAAGAGCAGTAAAGTCGAACTCCATCTCACCCCCCGGGGTCGATAGTGAAGGTGCTGCGGCACCGTCGAAGTGGCGCCGCAGCGGTTGATTTCGCCTACGGTATTGTCTACAAGTTTGTAGTCAAGGATGATCTGTCATGAATGATGCCAGTCTGACCCCGGCGCACGGCGCCACTGACAAGCCGCCTACGTCCTCCGAGATCGGCGAGCGGATCTGGCTGGCCATCGCCGAACGGCGGCTGCGCCCCGGCACCCGCCTGAAGGAGGAGCAGCTGGCCGAGATCTTCGGCGTCAGCCGCGCCCGCATCCGCCAGGCGCTTGCCGGGCTGGCAAGCGAGGGGCTGGTCCAGCTGCTGCCTAACCGGGGCAGTGTGGTCGCCGCCCCCACCGTCGAAGAGGCGGGCGACGTGTTCTTCACCCGAAAGCTGGTCGAGGAGCGCATCATCGAGCGACTGACCCCGCGCATCACACCCCGCCAGATCGCCGAGCTGCGCAAGCATGTCGCCCGTGAGCGGGCCGCGGCAGAGGCCGATGCAGTGTCGGACGTGATTCGCCTGTCGGGCGGCTTCCACATGTCCTTGGCCGAACTGCTGGGGTCCGAGTTCCTGATCTCGACCCTGCGGGACCTGATCTCGCGCTGTTCGCTGATCACCGCCGTCTATCGCGACAGCGCGCATTACAACTGCGGGCCAGACGAGCATTCCGAGATCATCGACTGCCTCGCCGCCGGCGACGCGGGCGCGGCCATGCGGGTCATGCGGACGCATCTGGACCACATCACGACCAGCCTTGACCTGGACGTGGAGCGGCAGATCGAGTCCGACCTGAAGCGGGTGCTCGGCTAGCCGAACATGCAGCGGGACGCCTATCCCATCGAAGGCAAGAGGTTTCATCGCCGACGACGAGCATGCGCGGGAGTTCAACGTTCCGCACGTTAACCTCGCTTTATTCTTCCTTGGACAAGGCACCTCCATCACGCAGGAAGCCGCGCGCCTTACCGGCCGCGCACGAAGGGCAAGGACCAGCGCGGCGTCGGCTACGTGAAGGGCAACGCGATCGCCGGACGTGCCTTCGACAGCTTCATGGCTCTGGAGGCGCATCTGGTGCAATGGACTCGCGAGATCGCCGACCGGCGGGTCCACAGCATGACCGGCGAGGCGCCGATGCTGCGCTTTGCCCGTGACGAAGCCGGGACACTGAAGCCGTTGCAGGGTCGTGGTCCTTTCCTGGCCCTGCGCGAACTGAGCCGGCGCGTCGGGCCTGACTGCGCGGTGGAGATGGACACCAACGCCTACTCGGTGCCTTGACGGCTGATCGGCGAGCCGGTGCGCGTGCTGGTCGCGGCCGAGACGGTTCGCATCACCCATGCGGGCGTCGAGGTGGCCTGCCACCCCGCAGCGCCGGCCGGCGGGGGCGCATTGTCGATCCGGTCCACTTCGCCGGGGTTGCCGGTGCCGCCGGCCGGACGATCCAGACGATCACGGAGACGGTCGGCGGGGAGAGGGATGTGGACGCGCCGATCCCGATCCCGACGCTGCTGCGACCCCTGGCCGAGTATGAAGCGGCCGCGGAGGGGCTTGGTGATGGGCGCGGCGGCGCGCACTTCTGGGGCCGGCAAATCGGTAAGTTGGGCCATGGTTGCGGTTGATCCCGCCCGCATACGTCAAACCCTCCATGAAGCGGCAGAAGAACTATGCTTCCTATGCCAAAGCCATCTGCGAGGCGGCTTTGCGCCCGACGATGCGTTTCGTGCCCGTGAAGAGCGAAGAGACGCAGGAAGCGGGGCTGGTCTTCCGCGGGCGCGAGCTTCTGATCCGGCAGCGGACACAGGCGATCGATGCCCTGCGCGGGCATCTGGGCGAGTACGGGCAGATCGGGCCCCAAGGTGCGGCTAACACAGCGCGGCTGATTGCCATCGTCGAGGATACGGACAGCGGCCTGCCAGGGTCATGCCCCTTGGCGTGGTGTAGGAGCGCCGGCCCTCGGAGAGGTCCGAGCTTGATCAGATTGCTACAGCGGGCAGCCTGATGCCGGGATTG
>NZ_JAHQZU010000019.1 GCF_019061185.1 Paracoccus sp. Z118 | reverse complement strand
GACACCCGCAAAGCGCCATCGAAGACCTCATGCCCTGGCGCTTCAACCAGCCGTCAAGCATCGCCGCATAGGGCAACGACCTCGCGCTTACGATCACAGTGCAGCACCACAGCTTGAACCACCGTTAGAAGAGCAGTATATGACCAAGTCATACCAAGGAGACTTGTCCATGACAGTCAAGACCACCTTGAGCTTTACGGACCGTCACCACCAGTTCCTGAGGGAACAGGTGGAGAAAGGCATCTATGCAACTGCCAGCGCCAGCGTCGCCGCTGCCATTGAGCAGATGATTCAGGACGAAGAGGCGCGGCAAGTCATGCTGTCGGCGCTTGCAGACGAGGTCCGCTCCCGTGCATCGACGCCACGGGAGGCCTATGTCGCCGAAGATGAAGCCTTCGCCGGCGTCTTCGCGGATATTGAAGTCGCCGAGGAGGGGTGAGTTACCGGGTCCGCTTCCATCCGGCCGTTTCCGATGACCTGCGCGGAATCGCTCGCAGCATGCTTCCGCATGCAGGCAAGACGATCACCACCCGTGTCGCCTCCGAACTCCGCGATGCAGCCCGCTCACTTCAGGAGGCTCCACATCGCGGATCGCTCAGGCATGAGATCATGCCGGGCCTCAGGGCCATCCCCGCGGCTCGACGAGGCGTGATCGCGTTTACTGTCGATGATGCGACGCGGGAGGTGTTCGTCCTCATCATTGCCTACGGAGGCGCAGACTGGGTGTCGCGTGTCCCGGGGCGGCGGGCCTCAGGCCGGGAACCGAGGTCGATTTTGTGATCGGCAATGACGGGCTGGTGCGGGTGATCCCCTCGGACCGGCTGCGGAGCGAGCAGGCGGCGAGGCTCCAAGGGACGATGGCCCGACTGCGTGGCAGCCCTGACAGCGCCCTCTCCACGGACGAGATCATGGCCCTGACCCGCGAATGACGCCGGTCCTAGCCGATTCCAATATCCTGATCGACATCGCCACCAGCGAGCCGGCTTAGCGCCCGGGGTCGGTGGACGCCCTTGCCGTCACCCGCCCGTAACCTTCGCACCCTATTCTGTCGGCACGTTGACGGAGGATCGTCCATGGGCCACTGGCACGCGTCATCTTTGGCGGGGCTGCTGCTGACCGGGTGCTACAGGCCGATCTGCGCCTTTGTCTACGGCCTGCCGGACAGCCGCGTCCGCACGGCGTTCATGCGGCTCATGGAGATGGCATTTTCGGAAACGGACCATTGCGCGCGAGTGGCGCGAACCTATGCCATTGGTGTTGCGTTGCGGGATTACAAACCGCAGCCAGAGCATCGAACCCATGACCAACTTTCTGATAGAAGTCGCGACCTTCCTGATTATGGCGATTGTCACTTTCGCGATTACCTTGGCGGAGCACGCCGCCTGACCTGAGCATCCAAAAACTTAACCAATGGCTCCGCCGCGCGGGGTCTCTTGGTATGTGCCCGTGACCCGGCCAGAAGCGCGTTCTTACCGGTCTATTCAGTGCTGAGGCTGGCTTCAGTCACAGCAAGCTTCATACCTGAGCTTGCTTCCTCCGGGCTGGCCAGCGCGAGCTTGCGAAGTCCTGTGGCTACCGCGGATATACGATCCTCAACACCTTCCGGTATCGGTGAGGCTGCCAGACTGTCAGCTATTGCGAGCGCAGTCTCCCTGGCGGGCGGCTGAGCAGAGAAGATCGCCTTCAAGGCCGCTTCAATCACGTGGAGCTTGTCCATGACCTCACGGTGCCGATCTTCAGCCTCCTGAGCGACGAAGCCAATCGCCTCATAGTAGGACCGGAATGAATAAATCTTGTCAATGTTCGACATGTTCTGTCTTCCCGCGGTCCAACCCGGCCGGCAGCGCTCTCTGGCGCGCCCAAATACGCTCTAGATGAAGCCGTGGCGTTCGTAAGCCATCTCTAGCCTGCTCCAACCCGCTAATGTTACGCAGAGCATCCCTTAACCCGCTCATAAGTGACGTTGAGTGCCGGCTAGGCAAACATCTCCTCAGGCAGACAGTTCGTCCAGCGAGCGCCCTGCCTCGAGTGCGGCCTTGACCCAACCGGGCCGACGGCCTCGCCCACTCCATGTTTGGTCGGAGTTGTCGGGGTTCACATAGCGGATGTCAGCAGACGCGCTTGCCCGCTTGCGCCCGGTCTTTGTTCCTTCAACCAGATCGGCAAGCTTGAATCCATGTTCCCGAGCCACCTCTTCCACGGCATCCAGCGCTGCTTGGCGAGTTCTGGTCTCATAGCTTGTTATCGCCTGGTCGACGTTCTTCCGCAGTTCGCGCAGTTGCTCGATCGTCATGTCATCCAGATCATGCATGGGAAATCATCCTTGATGAGTTTTCGATCCCATACCTACAACTTCAACGAGGTGCCATGCTCGAGTTTTCAGGGCGTGTTCAACCGGCTTGAATCACCGTCGACATCAGCCATCTGGCCCACCTCCCTCAGAGCGGGGTGAGGCCCGCCGATAGCCATCCGGCGAACTCCGTCTCGCTTATGCCTCCTGCCGCCAGGTCCTCCATCATCCTGACGCCTTCGCGGGGGTCAGGACGACAGGAGAAGCCGTTCAGGCGCAAGAAGGTGAGTGTCGTGACAAAGGCGGTGCGTTTGTTGCCATCCACGAAGGCGTGCGCCTTGGAGATGCCGAAGGCGTAGGCTGCCGCGATTTCCGCAAGCCCGGAGTCAGTGTAGGCAGCCAGGTTCATTGCGCGAGCGCAGCCCATCTCCAAGAGCGCCCGGTCGCGCATGCCGGGAGCACCGCCATGCCGGGTGATCTGGCGGTCGTGAATAGCCACAACGGCAGCGAGCGGAACCCAGACCGGAGCCATCATGCGAGGGCTTGAAGCAGATCTCGGTTTTCATCCATCACAATCTCGGCTGCGGCGAGGGCTTCAGCCACCGACGGATCGTGCGCCATGACTTTGAGGCTGCCATCGTCTCCGCGCAGCACGAAGAGTGTGTCACCCTCTTTGACATCAAGAATGGCCAGCATTTCGGTTGTCAGGGTCAAGACAGCAGAGTTGCCAACTTTCCGAACCTTCGTTTCGATCATTAGACGACTCCCTCAGAATATACAGAAGTATATACGATGAAAGGCGGTGTAGACAATCAGCTCTCTCGGCTGCTCTCGACCTGGGTGAGCCAACCGACTGGGCGATCGAGCAAGCCGCACCCGCGTGAGAGCCATCGAGGACGCAGTCTTCGCTCGGTGGTGGCCCGCATCAGGGGCCCAGATCACGAACCTCTGCCCAGCCTGCGGCGCGTGATCAAAGAGCGCGCCATCCCGTACTTCGACACGGACGATGAGGCGCCGGTCGTGCGTGTTCTCGTGATGTTATTCGGGAGACAGGATCACCGTTGGGGATGCTGATCAGGGGGCTGGAGGGCTGATCGGTCGCGGCCAAATGGGAAGGCCGTTTCTGGGCGACGATTGCACATCATGGCCCCCGGTGGGGGCGACCCCACTTATACAGCCGTTATCAGCTTCGTCAACCTCTATCTGCTCTCAGCCCCTAGGGTTCCGCAGGACTGAATGGAGGTTGTTTCGACCAGTTAGCCTTTCGGACGATGTTTTCCCTGACCTTTCGACCGTATTGAGGCTCGATCAGCCCCCTGATCCTGCACGAGACTGTACGTTTGCTATGGTCTGGGGTTCCCTCCCATTAACTGCCAGTCTTTCGGAATGATGTTGGGCTGAAACGATCGGGATCATAGGGGTGATACAGGTCTGACTCATGTGGTTCTGGAACTACAGGCTCCGGATCATGAAGGTGATGGCGAACACGCTCAGGGACAGGCCGCTGACGGCCCTGATGTTGGCGGGGGGTGTGGGACCGCAGACAGGGATCGACACGGTCTGGGACGGGTCTCTGGCGGGTAATGCGGCCGATGGATCCGTCTGGTTCTCGGTGGGTCCGCAGATGGGCTTCAATTCGCCCTCGCTGCACCCGGTGCTGGAAAAGCACAATCTAGCTATAGCGACCTGCGAACGGAACTGTCACCTATAGGTTGTGTTTAACGCGGAGAGTGGCTTCGTGCTGCCCTTCCTTCTGAATTTTCTGGAGTAATCCTGGCATGAGAAACATGACTCTTCCGCTTGCCTCGGCCATCGCGCTTGGCTTAACCGCGTCGGCACACGCCGGCGGATACACGGCCCCCGTCACCGAAATCGCCCCGGCGGCTCCCGTGGTCGTGGCACCTGAGCCTGCGGGTACCTGGGAGGGTCTGTATGCCGGTGGCACCCTCGGCTATGGCTTTGGCGGCGATGACGAGTTCACTCTGGGCGGCGTCACGGCCGACCAGGAAATCTCTGGCGTGAACGCGGGCTTGCACCTGGGCTACCGCTGGCAACGCGGCAATCTCGTGATCGGACCGGAACTGTCGGTCATGGGCGGCAGCGTCGACGACAGCGTTACGGCCGGCGGCCTAGACTACGAATCGTCCTTGAACCACATGATGACGCTGAAGCTGAAGACCGGCTACGCGGTGCGTCCCGACACGCTGGTCTACGGTACCGCCGGTATCTCGCGCGGCGACTTCACCTTCACCGCCGGGGGCGAGGAATACGACTACGATACCAACGGCTACGTCTTCGGCCTCGGAATCGAGCGCATGATCACCGACCGCCTGTCGGTCACCGGCGAGATCGAGCGCAACCACTTCAAAAGCGAGAACTTCGACGTGGGATTGCTCGGCGATACCAACGCCACGCCGTCTTTCAACAATCTCAAGGTGGGGGTGAACTACAGGTTCTGATCCGCTTGGCATCGGTCAAGGGCCGTCCTTCGGGGCCGCCCTTTCTCGTTGGCGTCGGTTGAGCATCGGTGGCCCGGCCCCAGCCCATACGGGTAGCGCGAATGCATCCGGAGACGGCAGCGGACCCTAGCCCCTCTAGGCAATCCACACGCTTGTATTCAGCCACCAGGGGCGGCGGCCACGGTATCGGCAACTTCACCTGCGAGAGCGCGAGCGCGTTGGACCACATCCCGCGGAAGCTCGGCGGCATCGGGCGAGACCACATCGCCGATCTGCACGTTGAGGGCGCGCCCGTAGATCTCGGCAATACAGAGGTTGTAGCCAAGCTCGCCCACGCGCGAGGTCATGCAGTGCATCTTCAGGCCGCCGGGGCTTTCGACGCTCTCGCGGATCACCGGGATCTCGCCGCCGGCCATATAGGTGTCAGCACGGGCAATGTTACCTTCTATCCCTCGCTCATCCAGGGGATAGAGCAGCACCTGCATGTTCCGATCGTCTTCTGGGCTGCCGTAGGTCGCCATGATCCGGCCTTCCTGCGGTCGGCTCTGGATCGAGGAACGCGCCAGTTCGTCGATTTTCTCGGGAAAACCCGGAAGGAACGCGTTGGTGAGATGACCCGCGACCTCGTTGGGCGCTCCCTTGTCCAACGTGGTCTGCGCTGAGGCGGGCGAGATGAGAGCGGCGAGCAACGTCGCGGCAAGGAGAAGTGTGGGTCGGGAATCGCGCGTCATCTATTTGTCCTTCTGTAGCCGGCAGGTGAACCGGCCTCGCGGGTGCAGGGTTCCTGCGAGCTTGCCCACCGCGAGGCAGGCCATGGCTCTCAAGTGCGCAACCTTTGATGACGGTGGCGGTCACCGGCATCGACAGCCGTCAACCTCCCTCGCTTAGCAGATGCTTTCGCAAGGAACGCCGTCGCTGTCGCCATCAAGGCGTCCGCCCCAAGAGCAATTATCCAAATACCAGCGCGCTTCCTGGCAGCTACCAATCTGAGAGCACGTCCGTCGAGGGCTACATGAATACGAGCGCTGGACCAACTGGTGCAGCATCGCCGGAAGTTCAGCCCGGTCATCCGACGTGCGTGATCCTTTCCGCCAATCCCGCGGCATATCGAACTTCGTTCGCCACATGCCCTTCCCAGCTTCGCGTGCTCGAACTTCATCACCGATGTATTCGGAGGAGTACTGGCGATAGGCGATGGCCACGCCTTCACTCACCATCCATTTGTTGAGGTCTTCGCGCTTGCTGAAGCATCTAGCGACGATACGCTCATAACGGTCCGTATCGGTTTGCTCACATCGAATGGGGGTCCGACTGATCTTTTCGGCAAGTGCCAACGCTGCCGCCTGCCCGCACCGCCACTTGGTCCCATCACGTTCAGTGCAAACCTGCCCACTTTCGGCTGCGTCGATGCCGTGCAAGCGGATACGCGACCCGTGAACCTCAAGGGTATCGCCGTCAATGACAGAAGCCACACCCTGTATGATATTTTGTTCAGCTCTGAATGCAGCAGTCGGTGTGTAGCTGGCCAGCACCAAAGCAGCAGCAGTAAAAAGGTACTTCACGGCCTTACCCTCGTTCTCCCTTACTGTCCCGATGAAGTCCCAGCTGCGCGGGCCCTTCACGCGCCGAAGAGGCTGGTCGCCCGCTCCAGCGGGTAGAACCGCTGCATGTTGCAGGGAGTATCCGCGCAGGTGACGAGCACAGACGCTGGCGACTGAGACCTGGTACCGGTCAGGACACCAGCGGCCTGGCGTTCTGAGCGTGGCGCATGGCCAGCTTGCGACCCATCCGGCCCGAGGCGAGCGTCCGCGCCGGGGCGCGGGCGGCCGCATCGTCGCTCAATTCGGGGAAGATTTCGAAGATCTCGTCGCGCCCGGCCTCGCCGACGGCGCTCAGGGCCTGCTTGCCGGGATAGAGCGATTCCGTCTCGGCCCCGTTCGACCAGACCACCTGGTGATCGTCGAAAAGGAAATGAACATAGGTCACGCCATCCAGATCCTCTGCGATGTCCACACCATCCATCAGGAGAAGCTGCTTGGCAGCGACCAGCACCTCCTCCGTGCCGAACATCTTCTGGGCAATCTTAGAGCGGATCAGAACTCGGTGCTGCGGCGACACGACCAGATCGGACGACGGCGTATTCGCCCCCAACGCGCCGGTGGCGATGCGGATCGGGCGCAGGTTCGGCGCGGCCTCCAGGTCGGCCCCGGTCAGGTGGCGTTTGCCGACCCAGCGGATCGGCTGGAGCCCGGCGTCACGGGTGCGGACCAGATCGCCCACCGCCAAATCGGCAGCAGCCACGGGACCCCGGTCCGTTTCGATCAGCGTGTCGGCGGCGAAGCACGTGACACCGGTGCTGAACCTGTCCAGTTCCGAGGCTGCCAGCGGCGTGCCGTCGGCGTCAGCCGTACCGCCGGTCTGGATGGTCAGGGTAAGGCTCGGCAGGCCATTCTGGCCGTCCAGCATGTTCAGGGTGCCGTCCGCCTGGTCGGCGCGAAGCCATCCCAGCGGCGTGGCGAACTGGTTTTCCGGGTTGGCTGTGTTCCAGCGGACAAGGTTTACGTCGTTGTAGTAATCCGTCAGGGCAACGTAATCCCGCTCGGCCGCGTCTTCACCTGAGTTGAAGTCCCGGATAACGGCGTTGGTAGCGCCGAAAAGGATAAAGTTGTCCGCCCCGGCACCGCCGACCAGCGTGTCATTGCCGGCGCCCCCTTCGATCGCGTCGTCTCCAGCCCCGCCCTCGAGCAGGTCATCGCCGTCGCCGCCGCGCATGGCGTCGTTGCCGTCGCCGCCGCGCAGCGTGTCATTACCGGCCCAGCCTTCCAGCGTGTCATTCCCCGCGCCGCCTTCCAGCAGGTCATCACCGACATCGCCATCGAGAAAATCGTCGCCGTCGCCGCCGAGAAGCGTGTCATTACCGTCGCGGCCAAGAAGCGTGTCGTTCCCCCCACCCCCATCGAGCAGGTCGTGGCCGGCACCCCCGTCGAGGGTGTCATCACCTTCCCCGCCATCGATGGTGTCGTCACCCTCCCCGCCCAAGAGCAAGTCGGCTCCACCCAAGCCCAGAATCTCATCGTTCCCGCCAAGACCGTCGATCGTGTCAGCCTCAGGCGTCCCGGTCAGGACATCGTCAAACTCCGTGGGAGTGGTAGGCATGCTATCTTCCTCGTTCCTGTTCGCGGGGCTGGACCTGCTTTTCGACGTTATCCGCTAGTCTGCAGCGGATCGCCAACGGTTTTTGGTTAGCTGAGGGCGTGCTGTCCTATGCGATGATATTGCCGCTGCCCCCTGACTACCGGCCCGCGGCGCTCGTCCCGTCGAGCCAGCGGCATTAGATGACCGCGTGGGCAAAGGCTCGCTTCGAACTCCGTCGCTCTGTGCCCGGTCCGGAGTCCGCCATCTCGGAGAGCTTGGCCCACGCCACGTCGTCAATATCCTCGGAATGATCGGTACCACCACCACGGGGCCGCGGCTCAGCCAGATTCTGCGGTGCGGCCGCGCCGTGCCCTTCACCAGCTCCAGCTCCAGCTCCAGCCGAAAAAATAAACCACCGCTACCCCTCGCAATAATGGCGACGAGCGTATATATGCAGGTAGCAATAAATTTTTCGAACCTGTTCCTGACGGCTCAGCTCTCGATTTCAGCTTTGCCGGGCCGCTGCATTTTGTGAGCGGCAAACATACAAGGAATGTCATGATGGCCAATGGCACCGTGAAATGGTTCAACTCCAGCAAAGGTTTCGGCTTCATCCAGCCTGAAAGCGGCTCGAAGGACATCTTTGTCCACGTGTCCGCCGTCGAGCGGGCCGGCATCCATCAGCTGAACGATGGACAGGCCGTCTCGTTCGATCTGGAACGGGACCGAGACGGCCGCGAGTCGGCAACGAACCTTGTTCTCGCCTGAGCAAGAGCCCATAGATCATGAAGGTTGGGCGGCTCCGATGGCTGCCCTCCTTCCCTGAGGACCGGCCGCATTGCGATGTGCCCGTGTTCATTTTTCCCGAAAGTACCCACGTTGATTGAGATTTATTGGGGCAAACCCTTGTCCTTTGTCGTTTCGCCAGAAGGCGATATCCAGAACTTCAGCACTGCTGAACAGGTGCGCTACTGGCTGCGAAAAAAATGGCCTGTGTCGGACCACGCCCGCGAACGGGCTCTTCACCAGGTCGAGGCGGCCATGAACTGCCTGGCATCAGTCGGGACTGCGCGTCGGGCGTTCATTGCCGCCGCGAAGTCTGCTGGTTTCATGCCTGAAAACCTTATGACCCAACCGAACCGCGACACTGCGGTGTGAAACGTGTGGACAGGCGGCCGGCTTGGCCGTCCGATCCTTGAAGTCTCTGGAAAGGGTGCAGTGCAGACCAATGCCACCCATGAAAGGTGATGCTGTGACGAAGCCTGCTGAGCTGACCGACGATGAAGTGGCCTATCTCATACTGCAGAACTGCTACGATCTGGGCGTTGGCCACGGAGCTGCTCAGGCGATGGTCGAGCGCTCCCTGCAGCATCGTCGGAAATTGCGAGACGCGAACGCCCTGGCCAAGCAAGCTCTGTAAGGTCCATGTCGCGCACGGCGTGACCGGGTCGCCTCTTCAACGCCGGTATAATACTCTTGCCCCTCATCCGTGGGTTCCTACGGGCATGCGGCGTTGCGAGAGATAGTCCGGGCGGCCTGGGCATATCACTGCCAGTCAGTGCCGCGGATAAAAATCGTTCATTAACAATCACCTAACCTCTTCCAAAGCGGGCTCTTAGGAAAATTGCCAATTGGCAATTTTTCATGTGAACCGGTCAATCTCCGGCGGCGCGACCGCTAGAAAATTGGGCGCCCCACGGAACCCCGATGACGCCCCTGCCCTCCCCTGATCCTGCTGAGCTACGATGACCCTGCATGAGCAAGGATCGCTTCGCTGGAAATTGCCAGTTGGCAATTTTTTTCCACCGGCCCTATCCGAACCGGTTGCTCAGGTACCTGTCGAGCTCCGCGCGGAGCGTCTCCGCCGGCACATCACTGTCAAAGCGCATTGTCACTTGCCCCCCCCGTTCCCGGATGTGCAGGACGCCTTCTTCCGCCGATTTCGGGGCCGTTGATTTTTTGGCCGCCGCCTTCAGCCGCATCAGCACTCGCGGAACCGGGACGAAGCCTCCCTGCCCTGCCCTCGCCTGATCCTGCTGGGTCGCGATCGCCTTCGCTTCGGCGAGAACGGCCGCCTGGTCTTCCGATAACAGGGGGCGCAGGGTCCGGGCATGCAGCTCCTTCAGGTCGGTGATCCGAGGCCACGCGCGGATCAACGGCTGGGGCAGCCGGGCTAGGTATAGATATCGGGAGAGCCACGCCTCGGATACTTCGAGCCGCGCAGCCATCGCCTTCTGCTTGCCCCCGTAATAGAGCGACAGCGCCCGCGCATAATCACGAGCTCGCTCATAGTCCGACAGGTCTGCGCGGTCCCGGTTCTCGATATCGGCGAGGCGAAAGGCTTCCTCATCCGTCAGGTCCCTCACCTCGATCAGGTAGCGGAACTGCGGATAGTTGTTGGCCCGTAGCCACGAAACCGCAAAGTGCCGGCGAGCGCCGCAAATCACCTCGTATTCGGCCCCCTGCCCCGTGCGGCGCCGGACGATCGCCGGAAATTCCTGCTGTCCTTGAGCGCGGATGCTGTCGATCAAGTCGCGGCAGTTCTCTTCCGTCAGAAGATCATAGGCGCGGTTATGGCCTTCCCACATGACGCAGCTCGCGGGATCGACCCACCGCAGCACCTTTTCCTCCCGCGCGCCCGTATCGGCCAGCGCGTTGGAGCGTTTGAGGAAGCGGCTCCCGCCACGTGAGACCGGAGCATCATCTGGGATGTCCCGAAGGACATCGTCGAAAATCGCATCGTGTCGCTTGCTCACAGCAGCCCCTCCCTGCGCAGATCATTGTGGTGGCTGGGCCATGTCTTGCGAACCAGCAATTCGACCTCACGGCCGACTGCATCGAGATAGGCCCGGCAGCGTTTGTGAGTTTCGGTTCGTGCCGCCGCCCCGGTCATCTCATAGACGGTCATCAGGTTGGCGCTGGCGTTATCGATCTCGGCGCTGTCCTTGAGGACCGACTGCAGCATGTCTTGGGGGAACACCGCGTCCATCATCCGTTTGATTGCTTGGTGAGCGGACTTCTGGTCGTTCATCTTCGAGGTCAGGATCTTGACGAAGCTGAACTGCCGGTCGCCACCGACCTGCGCCAGTTCGGCGAGGGTCGTCTCCAGCATCTTCAGGAAATGCGCGGTTGAGGCAAAGTCGATGTTGTTGGGTGGTGCTGGTACCAGCAAGGCGTTGGCGGCCCGCAGGACGGACAACGACAGCATGCCGAGGGCAGGTGGCGGATCCAGCAAGATGATGTCGAACTGGTCGGCGATGCTGTCCACCCCTTCGCGGAGGCGATCGAGAATGAAGGCTGGATCGCGCGCCATCCGGGCGGCGAACTCGTATTCTGCATCATATAGGCCAAGATTCGCCGGAATGATGGCGATGCCCGGCCAGTAGGTAGCGCGCAGCGCGTAGTGCAGTGATTTCGGCCCGCCATGGCGCAGGAAGGGATAAAGCGTATCCTCCTCCTCATCGACATCCACGTCAGGGTTGAGGCCGAATACGGCTGTCGTCGAGGCTTGGCTGTCACAGTCGATGATGCAGACGCGATATCCCTTGAGGGCGAAGAACTGTGCGAGATGGGACACCACGGTTGATTTACCGACCCCACCTTTGAAGTTCTGCACCGCCAGCACCAGCGGGGGATCGTCCGCTGCGCGGCGGGGCAGGGTACCGAAAACCTCGCGCATCCGCTGGATGTCAGCGAGCGAATAGCCGACCCGGCGACCGGTCTCGGGATCCTTGGCCGGTTCCGGGAGTCGGCCGTCTGCCTCGGCGTCGCGGATGGCCTTCTCCGAGCGCCCGACCATCTCGGCGGCTGTCCGGACGTTGAAGCGGAGTGCAAGCTGTTTCTGCGTGCCTGGGGCAAACACCCTTTCGCGCAATCGTTCGATCACGGTTCCTGCGCGCTGGCTGAGCACTGCAAGCTCGTCGAGTGTGACCGGTGGAAGAACACTGTCCATGATGTCTGTCCTGATTGTCCGCTCCATGGTCCTACGTATCATCGGCCAAGGTCGGTTATTTGGTGGCTCTGAGACCCCAGAGCGTAAGCTGTGCTGATTTGTAGCTCAGGCGCTTCGTTTATGCGAGACGGACGGGTTCTTGGGGAGCCTCTCGTGCCATGCATCCCAATCTGTAAGGGCTCCGCTCACGTGAGACGTTGAACCAAAAATCCTGTGGATAAGTAACCACCCCTTGTTCTAGATTCATAGTTCTAAGTTCATCGACCGCAATAGGTTGATTATATTGAATTAAAAGGTTGGTTCGCTTACGTTTCGGGATGGTTCTCCTTACGTTTCGGGACGGCTGGCGCTACAGATCGGGATGGCCCACGTTACATCTTGGGTGGGCCTGAAAGCTTACTTTTCGGGATGGTCATCGAGCCGCAGCGCTCCCCGGCGAAAAGCTGAGGAAGAACAGGTAGCTGCAAATCAGCAACCGGACTGGCCAAGGCAGTACGCTTACGTTTTGGGTGCCCCGACCTTTGTCCTGTTGAAGAATTACCAACAACTGTCTAGTCAGGTAAGGATTGAGGCCAAAGCGGGCAGGGGGATGACGATGGTTTCACCGGTTTACACCGTTGAGGCGCGCTCCAATGCCGACGGGCTGATCAAGCCGGGAGAGCTCATCGACCTGGTCGAGGTCACGCCGCTTACCTTGAACGACCGGCGGATCTACAACCAGCTGCTTGAGAACGCTTGGGACGCGATCGACAAGCCGGTAACCCACGTCATCGCCAAGTCGTCCCTCCGGGGCAGCCACAACTCCAATGACCGCGTGGGAGACAGCCTCGAGCGGTTGATGTCGGCGGTCGTCAAGGTCTCCGTCATCTGGGAGGGCGAGCCCGCGATCGAACGCGTACAACTGCTCGGCGGAAACCTGGAAAGCATGCGCCCCGACGGCATGCTCGAGTATGAGATCCCGGCACGGCTGCGCAAGATCATCCGCAACAGCCAGATCTTTGCGCGGCTGAAGCGCGAAGTGATGTTCGCGCTGTCTTCAAAATACGCGCTGACGCTCTACGAGATGGTCCAGAAGCGCGGCAACCTGCGCTGGAAGGCCTCGGAACGGTTCACGCTGGACAGCTTCCGGGGCATCATTGGCGTTCCCAGAGGAAAGCTTTCATCCTGGTCGAACCTTCGACTGCGCGCCATCGATCCGGCCGTGGCCGAGGTAAATGCGCTGTCGGATTTCATGGTCGAGGTCCTGCCGGTCAAGACGGGCAGGGCGGTCACGCATGTGGAGCTGCGCTGGTGGCGCAAGGACGGCGACGCGACCGGGGCGGCTGACCGGGCGCTGCAGTTTTCCAAGGTGGGGCGACGGACCAAGGCGGAAGGTCGCACCGAGCAGGTCGAGGTGGGGCAGGGGACCCACACTACGCCATCCTCGATACTCCCTGGCCTGCGGCCGCGCCCGGCCTGGCTCGACAGCCGTGGCGTGGCGCTGCAGACCGAAACCTACGAGACGGCGCGGCTGCGCCACCCCGGCTACGACATTTATTTCGTCGAAGGCGAATGGCGGGCCTGGGCCCAAGGGAAAGAGCCCGCGCGGGATCCAGACCGCGCATTCCTCGCCTTCTTCCGGCGCTATGCAGAGGACAACCCGATCTGAGCCAGAAGAAGTTGACATCCGCGATGTTAAAGCTAGTCTTCAAACCAGTCTGGGTGCTAGTCTAAGGAACATGGCCGTGCGGGAAATTGGAGCATTTGAGGCCAAGACACATCTGTCGGAACTGCTTGCCGCAGCGGAAGCTGGGGAGTCGGTTCTTATTACGCGCCGAGGCACTCCGGTGGCGCGGCTGGTGCCAGCCGCACCCGAGAGTGAGGATCGCGCTGCCGCTATCGTCCGACTGAACACTCTGCGCAAAAAGCTTGCTGACCATCGGGTGGCGATGACAGCATCTGAAATCTTGGCCGCGCGCGATGAAGGCCGGCGGTGAGCCTGGTTCTTGACGCTTCGGCCCTGATCGGCTGGGCCATGCCGGATGAGAGTAACCTCGATCTTGAGCCAGTGCTGATGAGCCACGACGTGGTGCTGGCCCCGTGGCTGTTGTGGGTTGAGCTACGCAACATCTTGCTGGTCAGCGAACGCCGCGGCCGGCTTCCCGCCGGGATGGTCGAACAGCTGGTCAGTACCTTCGATGCGCTGGCAATTAACCTCGACATATCGCCGGACGGGCCAGTCGTGATCGACCTTGCTCGCCGCCACAGCCTGACCGCCTATGATGCGTTGTATCTTGAGACGGCACTGCGCCACGGCGCGGAGCTCGCAAGTCTCGACCAGGCTCTTATACGCGCTGCCAGGGCCGAGGGAGTGAAAGTGGTGGCTGAAGGGCAGGGCCCCTGATCCCGTCCGGTATTAAGGTTGCCGCTATTCCTCCATGTCCGCTTCCGCGGCTTCAAGGACTGCGATCAGATCGGCCACGCGACCTCTGGGTAGCGGACGCCCCTCGCTGATCAAGGCTTCGTCGGCATGCAGCCATGCCCATGCCTCCGCCAGTTCCTCCGGAGTTGCCCCCGTCTGGTGGACCTCAGCGATCAGCGTCTCGTCGGCGGGCCCAAGAACGGCTCTGATATCCTCAAGTCGCATGGCTTTCTCCTGTAGGGTTCGGGGTAACTACCTGTAAAATAGGTATTTCCCAAAGAATGAAAAGAGGCGACATGCTCAGTCTGCCCAGACCTTGAACCGCCGCTTCTGCCTCCTAATTCTTGTTGCGCCGGAAGCCTTCAATAAGGGTCCGGCATGCCGGAGAGTCCGGCAAGATCTTGTACCCATGTTGCTCAAGTGGAGGATGTGGCTATGAGCACTTTCGATTTTTCTCCTCTCTTCCGGTCGAGCGTTGGTTTCGACCGAATGCTAGACACGCTTGAAGCGGCAAGCCGCGTCGAGACGACCAACAACTGGCCACCTTACGACATCACCAAGGCCGGCGAGGATGACTATTGCATCATGATCGCGGTGGCAGGCTTCTCGCCGGATGATCTGACCATCACCCAGGAACATAACGTCCTGATGGTCACGGGCCAGAAAGCTGGTGAGGGCAAGAACCACTATCTGTACCGGGGCATAGCCGACCGCAGCTTCCGGCGGCGGTTCCAGCTCGCCGATCATGTGAAGGTGATCGGAGCCGACCTGGCGAACGGATTGCTGACGATCAACCTGCGGCACGAAATCCCAGAGGAGATGAAGCCGCGCCGGATCGAGATCGCCACGGCGGGGACGCTGCCCGACCTGGCCTCGAAACAGGTGGAGATCAACAAGCAAGCAGCCTGAAGGCCATCCCACGACAAGATCTCCGCATGGCACCGGGACCGGCCCGGTGCCGGCGGCTTCTGGTACGATGAAGGAGGAAAAGCCATGAATGTCCGTGATTTGATCCCCTGGAGCCGTAACGAGGGCAATCAGCTTCCCACAGCCTTTCGCGACTCTGACCGCGACCCCTTCATGTCGCTGCATCGCGAGGTGAACCGGCTGTTCGATGACGCCTTCCGCGGTTTCGGTTCCGGTCTTCCATCTCTGGGATCTAATTCGACCTTTGGTACTGTATGGCCGACCGTCGAAATCTCTGACGGCGAGAAGGAAATCAAGGTTACTGCCGAAGTGCCGGGCCTCGAGGAAAGCGATATCGAGGTGCTGCTCAACGATGGCGCGTTGACCCTGAAGGGGGAGAAACGTTCGGAAATAGATGACAAGGAGCGGCAATTTTCTGAGCGCTACTACGGTCGTTTCGAGCGGCGTATTCCACTTGGTGTCGAGGTCAAGGAGGAGGAGGTCGATGCGCATTTCAGAAACGGCGTGTTGACCGTGACCCTGCCCAAGACCGAGAAAGCGCAGTCACAGGTCAGGCGCATCGCAATCAAGAGGTGAACCAGTTGTGGAGGCGGCGGCGCCCGCCGCCGCCTCTCTTGCCGATGACGAAACGCTGCCAGTCGCAAGCTGCCGCTATCGAGCGACTGAATACGCTGCGCATGAAACTTGCAGACTGCGGGGTGGCGATTATGCCAGATAAAATCCTGGCAGCGCGCGGAGGTGACCACCTGGACCTTATCATAAAGCCCGTTATGGGCGGCGGGACGTCGCCTGAGGGCTGATCGGGCGCTTGCTGCCGGGTGGCCCGGAGCGTACGCCCGCGTCCGTGAACCCAGAGGTTTGGGTGGCGACTTTCTCATAAAGCGGGCGGTAGGTCGTGTTGTGCTGATAGGCGCGCAAGGCGCCCATGATCAGCGCCCACTCTTCGGAGGTCAGACGCAAACCAACATCAGGAACGCGATAAGCAAAAAACGTTGAACTCGACTGAAGCGGGCGAGAGGTCAATTCATCCTCCAGAATACTGGTACAAGGGCCGGAATAGGCCAAAATCATTAACTATAACGCTAGTAGAGCTAAACTTCTTCTTCTCATAGTTGTCTAAATGGGTAGCTGTCTAAAAGGTCAAGTTCGTCTCCGGGCGCAATGATAGCCGTGGCTGCAATACCGAGGGCCGCCGCGAAATCATCGGCATGGGCATCGGCCCGTTCGAGACCGAGACGTTCCGGACCGAATTTCAGCAGTCCTTGCGTGCCCGGGTCTCGGCGGGGTCAGGCTGGTGGCACTCGCTCTGGTGGGCCATGCCTATACTCCCACAGCCCGTAGAAGCCCCGCTACAGCGCCACCACCGCCCAACACTAGGCTCGGGCCTTGAGGGGCGCGCCCCAAGGCGGCCGAGGCGCTGGCAGCAAAGCTGACCGGCCTCCTGAGCACTCATGGGGCTCCGGCGCCCGCCATATCCGAACTACTTGCAACCACGAACGCTCCGGCTGGCACTCAGCGGATTGACCCCAGCTAGCTATGGGAAGCATGATCGGACAGTCTGAAGGACCGCACCAGGCTCGGATCCTAACCGGGACGGGACCGACAGGCGCACTGGCTCGATTTCAGTCAAGGGCATCCGCTGGAGCAGGCCAGGTCACCGCATCCAAGGGTGGGAGAATGACCATGGCAGAGACAAACGCCGGAGACATCGCGAAGTCGGAGGGCGAACCTGCGGCCCCGCCGGATGTGCTGCTGCAGGTATGGACTTCCTGGATCGATCAGATCGCTGCGTCGTTGCGAACTGAAGACGCCTCGGGAAATGCCTGGTGGAACCCGCTCAGGACTCCTCTCTCGGCATCATTCATGGGCGGCACTCAGCATTTCCAGGATGCACTGTCCCGAAATCCGACGCTTCGCTCGATCGACCAGATGTGGAATGCCAACCCCCTGCGCGACGTCATCCCACTCGACTGGGCAGAGATTGCTCGCGCTCTGCGCACCGTCTGGCTGCGCACGCTTTCCCGGCCGGAGACAGCGGTATCCGTCACGGAGTTCAATCAGGACCTGTGGCGCTCGGCCGTAAACGTCTGGCAGGAGGCGGGGCAGCGCTGGCTGGGCGGAGAGCAGGCTTCGCAGGGGAAGGCCCCGACCTCCCCGGCGGACAAGCGCTTTGCGGCGTCCGAATGGCACACAAACCCCGCCTATCGCACCCTCATGGAAATCTATCTCCTCGCCTCAGACTGGCTCATGGAGCAGAGCAAGGGCGAGGACATGGACGACGCCGAGCGGCAGCGCGTCAACTTCCATCTCCGCCAGTTCGTCGATGCGATGAGCCCGACCTTGATGCTGCTCTCCAACCCGGCCGCGCTGCGCAAGGCGATCGAGACCGGCGGCTCCAGCATGGCAGCCGGGGTGAGAAACCTCATGGCCGATCTCGCGGCAGGGCGGCTCAGCATGGTCGATGCGGAAGCTTTCGCGCCGGGGCGCAACCTCGCGCTCACCCCGGGCAGGGTGGTCCACCGCAATCGGCTGATCGAACTCATCCAGTACGAGCCGACAACCAGGCAGGTCCACCAGATGCCGCTGCTGATCCTGCCCCCCTGGATCAACAAGTTCTACATCCTCGACATGCAGCCCAGGAACAGCATGGTGAAGTACCTGGTGGATCAGGGTTTCACCGTGTTCGTGGTCTCGTGGAAGAACCCTGACGCCTCGATGGACGGAATCGGCATCGAGGATTACATGGATTTGGGCCTGCTCGAGGCGAGCGATGTGGCGCGGGACATCACCGGCAGCCCTACGGTCAACATCATGGGCTACTGCATTGGCGGCACGCTCCTGACGATGACACTTGCGATGCTGGCGGCCAAGGGCGAGGGCGAGGAGCGCATCAACTCGGCGAGCTTCATGGTCTCGCTCCAGGACTTCTCGCGGGTGGGGGAGACCGCCGTCTTCATGGACGAGCCGGGGCTCGACCTCATCGAGCAGCAGATGATGGATCGCGGCTATCTCGACAGCCGCGAGATGTCGAACATGTTCAGCCTTTTGCGCTCGAACGACCTCATCTGGGCCAACGTGGTCAACAACTACCTGCTGGGCAACAAGCCGCCCGCCTTCGACCTGCTCTATTGGAACAGCGACGGCACCCGGATGACCCGCGCCGCGCACAGCTGGTACTTGCGCAACACCTATCTCGAGAACAACCTTGTCGAGCCCGGCAAGGTCACGCTGAAGGGCGTGCCGCTTGATCTCAGTCAGATCAGGCAGGATTGCTATGCGATCGGCGCCGAGAAGGACCACATCGTACCCTGGGATGCAGCCTGGCGCATCACGGAGCTCTTTGGCGGCGATGTGCGGTTTGTCCGCGCTTCCAGTGGCCACATTGCGGGGGTCATCAACCCGCCGGGTGGCAAAGGTTCCTACTGGACACGTGAGAGCGGCACACTGGCGACCAGCCCCGAACAGTGGCTGCAGAGCGCCACCCGGCACGAGGGCAGTTGGTGGACCGATTGGGCAGCCTGGCTTTCTGCCCGATCAGGCAGAAAGATTGCCCCCCCCGCCATGGGCAACAAGAAGTACCCTCCCCTTCAGGACGCGCCGGGCAGCTACGTCATGGAGAAGTAGAGGATGCTGACGGAGTGACCTCGAGGCAGGGTGACCGGCGGCGATGGCCGTGAGAGAGCGACACTCGCGTGGCATGTCGCCCAATGCCCTTTCACGCCCCATATCCGGCAATGCTACCTCAACCGCGACCTTGTTCGCGGTTGTTTCTGACCCGCTGCGGGGGGCGACGGCGAGGACGCTTCCGGTCGCGGAGGCATGCCCTCGTTTTCGGCGGCTTGGATTGACGAATTGTCCCGCGCCCATCGGCTTGCCGTTTTTACTCCAGCACATCCTTGCCGGAGTGGGATGTCTGGCGCTCTGAGTAGACATCTCGCAAATGGGCCTCGGAGACGCCATCAGCCTTCATCACAAGGCGCACCATCGGATCGGCCAGCATTTCCTCGAGGAAGAAATCGGACAACGCCCTACCCGTAAGCTTGTCCCTGGCGCGTGCATGGTCGAGGTCAACAAGAGAAACGGTCAGAGTCCGCGCAAGCCCGGGATGAGAAATTCGAGGATGAAGCTTCACCAGAACGGAGGCTTTCCAAGCTTCGGGATCCTGTTGATCCGGGGGTGAAACCAACTCCGTTTCGATCTCGTACTCTCCCGCCGGGAGCGTCTCGGCAAAGCCCGGAACGGTGAAGGGTCGGGCGAAAACCGCAACCGTCTTGCTCGTCAGATCTTCCATCGGCGTGATCCTCTCCCTTGTTGCTGCGGATGGTCCGCGCCCCCTTTAAGAATGGGGCGCGTGGCCTGTGCAGGTCTCAAGATGTCTTGGATTTCGCTGGCGCTTCCTTGTCGGCGGCCTTGGGCTCGTTCGCTTTGGCAGGGGCCTTTTCTGTTTTGGCAGGCTTCGGCTTCATTGCGGCCGCCGTCCTGGCAGTCAGGTCCTTGAAGGACATGTCATCGATCCTTTGATTGACCGATGCCGAATTCCTAGTCCGTGACGGACCGGGATGTTTCGCATCGGTCTTAAGTATATGGGGGCGGGCGACCCAGTTTACGATGGCGCGCCGCGAAGGAAACCAAAGTTTAGCCAATTCATCGGTCTAGGCACTGAATTCCGTCGAAGTGCTCTCCTCGGATGTCTGGTCAGCGGCACGTCGGCGGCATCGCGACCGCGCGAGATCACCATTCGGGAGGGGAGCCGATCATGTTGATCCTTTGCACAAGCAGGCGACGACACGTTGATCCGGGCGAGCGGGCGGGCCGGTACCGTCACAGCCCCGCTTGCCGCGCCGGTCCAGAACAGCGCCCAGCCCCCGATGGCGCCGGAGCGCGTAGTGACCGGACAATAAGGATCCCCTCAGATGCATTGCGAGTAGCACGAGAGGCGACGGTCAGTGCCAGCAGCCCTGCGGTCCAGAGAGGTGCGCAGCGGAACCTGAGACCGCACCGGCCAGGCGGGCTTCCTCTCACCAGCGCAGATTCCGAAAACGGATGTCCAACGTGACCTGATCGTAATTTGCGATGCCTGCAGTCGAACGGCTGTCCAGGTATGCCAGCCGCAAGGAGGTGCCTGGCCGCAGGTCCGTCGCCAGCCCTATGCCGTGTGCACGGTCTTCGCGCGGAACGCCCAGGAACATGCCGCCCTCCGCGCGCTGGGTCCAAGCATCAAGATTCCAGCCTCGGCCGGCGGAGATCCAGCTGACACGGGCATCGGCCCTGTAGCGCAAGGAGATCGTGTCCTCGAGTGGCTCGCCAAAAGTGACCGAGAATTCGGTCAGAACGCGACGCCAGACCGATTCAACGGAAAACGCCAAACGATCCTGATCTGAGCCAACAGTTGAGGCGCGAAGATACTCCAGCTTGATTTCGTGCAAGCTGTCGGGCGCAGGAGCGATCTGGGTGAAGGCTGCGCTGACCTGCCAGGCCGTATCTTCGTCCAGTTCGCGCCAGTAGTGACGACCGGTGGCGCAAAGGTCGAAAAAGCTCCATCCTTGGAGATGGTTTCGGGAGCAGGCCGAGAGAAGCAGGTCGGTACGACCTATGTTGTGCTTGGGCGACCAGCCGAACTCCGCAACAGACTGGAACTCGACCAGGCGGCCGGTGCCCCACGCATAACGAAGCAGGCTCGCCGCCGAGAGGCCGGCCACGAGCCCAGACTTTGCAACGAAGTCGGGGTCTCCCTCGAACGTCAGCCCGTTCAGCACGAAGCGATCCTGCAAGAGGCCGCCATTGATGTTCCCGTCCCAAGCCAGAAGCGGCGCAACCTCCAGACCCCGTGCAACCAGCTCAGGTCGACCCTTCGCGAAGTAATAACCTTGGCGGGTCATGTCTTGCCGCATCCTCGAGAGGGCAAGCCGGGGCAGCTTTCCGGCTGTGAGCGCCTGACCATACGCACGAAGCCGCAGCCGCTCGGAGCTGGAGAGTCCGGCAATCTGCATGCGGTCCAGTTCATCCGCATGGATTGATTGTCCTCCCAGCAGCAGAAGCATTGCTACTGCCAGGATTCCGCCTTTACGGAAGCACATTAGGGTCGGCGCCCATGAAAACGCCGTCCACGGTGACAGCGGTGCCGCCATCACTTCCGCTCGCGCGATAAAGGCCGGAGGTCGTCAGGCCATGGACATCATTCCTGTAGCCCGGTCGGCCGCCCACATTTCCCCGCAAATGGCCGTCTATGCTGTAGGCTTCGGTTACATCAGGATTGTTCACGTTGATGGTAACCCCGCCGCCATAGGCGCCGCTGACGACATCGAAGGGCAGCCCGGCTGCCTTGAGGCCAATCTCGACCTCGGAGTTGCGGGAGACCTCGGTGCGTATATCGATGTTCGCTGTGCCGGCGTCGAAGTCGAGCACCAGGCTTTCGAGCCCGCGGTCGTGACGGCCTGACAGCAAAGGACCGCTATCGATGGTCACCCAAGCCAGGCTCTGGCCCCGGAAGTGATATTTGCCACTGGCCTCGACGAGACGACCGTTTCGAACATTCTCGAACGGAGCCTGATCGGCCGTCAGTCGCAACAGGCGCTTGGCTTTGTCGCCGTTGTCCGTATCAACCTCGGCGATCACCTCGATGACCATGTTGCCCTCATAAAGAGCCTCGTTCTGCGCGATCAGGTTGCGATAGCCGACTGGGTCCGCAGGATCGCTGTCCTCGAAACCGGCCAGAACGGCGGCGTCCGCGGCGGTCGCGTAATTCATCCTGACACGGGAAAACCCGTTGTGATTGGCCTGGTATGCCTCAAAGGGGCCGTCCGGGACGGGAACGGCGTCGGGGCGGTCTCCTGGGCTGGGACCGCCGCCGCCACCACCGCAGGCCGACAGGGAGAGAAGCAACAGAACGGCAGATCTGGAGGGTAAAGTCATTCAGTTCGTCCTTCTGTCCCTCGAGGGGATATGAGCTATCATCCTGCAGGCCTGCCCTGAGGCTGCTGACCGGGATCACCGTCCTGAAGACGTCCATGTTCGGGCTGCAGGCAAACCATGCCTAGCCACCAGAAGCAGCAGAGAGACCAGCACGGGATTCCCGGGTGGATATCTCGTTGTTCAGGCGGAGAAACTCAGCTCGCGCGCGGCTCTGATTGCCGGAATTCAGATATGCATAGGCCCGGAGGATGGCGAGATCGCGCCGGATCCCTCCGGCGACCTGTTCCAAGGCGTCGAAATACTGGATTGCTTGCTTGTACTGCTTGTTACGGTAGGCGAGAACCCCTCGCTGATCCAGGATCTGGCGCTCGATGTCGACGCGCTGACTACGGGTGAAATCGGTTCCGGCAGAAATGCGAGCAGCTTCCTCGGGCATGTTCATCTTCAGATAGGCCAGAGCCATGCCGAAGGCAGCATCCCGCCGCTGCGTAGGGTCCAGCCGCCCCGCCAGGGCGGTGCGGAAGGCCGAGATCGCTTCCATGGGGCGCTCAAGGTTGAAGGCACACCAGCCGCGTTGATAGATCACGGTCGCGACGGTCGATCCCGCCGAGCGCTGCATGCAGCCACTCCAGTCTCCTGCTGCGGCCAGCGCGTCTACTGAGCTGGCGCCCGGCTGCTGAGCCCGCGAGGATGTCGTGCGAGGTGGCTGTGAGGCAGTGGCCTGAGCTGCAGCGGCGGGGGCTTCCGGTGCGGGACGTGCAGTGGACCGAGGAGCGGTGGCCGAACGCGGCACGGGTCGCTCGGCCCCAGTGCTGTCTGACGTGACGCTTGGTTCCCCGGACCCGCGCCCGGCCAGAAGCCGCTGAAGGACCTCTGAATAGCGCTCTTCCTGCTCGGGAAAGCGCGACATGACCTGCGCGAACAGAGACCGAAGTTCGGTTTCCGAGGCAACCTCGTCAGCTTTTTCCAGCGTCGCAACCAGATCGGGTTCATTGATGCACGCAGTCAGGACGGCCCGATAGGTGCCCAAGGCGTCGCCATCACTGCCTCCGGCTTGCTGTGCCTCGGCCAGCCGCCAGGCGTTGTTGATGCGGTCGCAACGCAGGAGCCCCGGTACATTTCCAGCGATCTGAAGCGCATTGGCGAGATTCTCTTCTTCAAGCGCTGCGTCCAGCAGCACCTGCCCCTCGGCGATCTCGAGGAGGTCAGGCATCTCTGCCGGAGGATTCCAGTCCGGATAATCCTGCCGGGCCTTCGCCAAGGTTTCGCGCGCCTGATCGAAGCGACCCTCGGCGACCTGACGGTAGAAGGCGTCGATCTCGGCGGAGGGGGCGGTCACTCCAATCCGCGACAGATCCTGAGGAGGGGTCCACTGCGGATATTTCAGCTGCAGCCGCAGGAGCTCGGCCTCGACAGCCTTCGTGTCTTGTTGCTGCACGTAAAAGTTGAGCGCCAGGAGCTCGTCGGCTGCAGGGGCGCTTTGCTGCGCGCTCGCCGGAAGCGCACCCGCGAGAACGAACGCCAAAGCGGCAAGTGAGCGGATCATATCGGCACGCACCTCGGGAAGACTGTGGATTGAACGACAAGCGCCATCAGATGCAGGGTGGCGGGATAGTAGGGCTGGGCATCCGAGAATGCCGGGATCAGCGAGCCGACACGGTTCGACGTGGCGCAGGTGGCGAGGGCCGCAATCGCGGCATAGCCAGGGTGGCTGCTGCGCTCCAGAACCTCCCGGGTGACCGGATCGAAGACCGTTACGGCACCCGACTGAGGTTCTGCTGCTGCCAACGCTTGGGAGAATGCAGTGACCGCCGGCGCTTCGGCTCGGTCACTCCAGAGGGCGAAGAGCGGCACCCGGATCGCCTCATAGCCTGATCGGCGCAAGAAATTCTCGGGTGGTGCCGCGGGACCGTCAGCGGTCAGGCTGATCCAGTCGGGTACAAGGCCGCCACGGGCCAGCTCGTCGATCAGCGCCTCCCCTTCGCTTGCGAGCGTCGCCAGCGAGCCACGGCCAGTGATCCGGGCAAGATCGTGCATGGCGAGGGGCATGTAATAGGAAGGGTTGAGCACCAGCGCGTCCTCATGCCGAAACCCGGCTGCGCCGGGAAGCAGGAAGCGTCGCCCGCTGCCGTCGGGATGTTCAGCAGTGCAATGGGCGAGAAGGGCATCGGCGGTCCTCTGGGCGCGCTCGATCAGATCCGGACGCGCCTGACGGCTTCCCATGAGAGCGAGGCCCCAGGCGTAGAACAGGTCGCCATCACTGGCGTTGTTGGGATCTTCGACATGCGGACTCGTCTCGGGTCGCCACCGCCAGGACAAGAGCCCGTCGCCTCGCTGGTTCAGGCTGCGTTCGGTCCAGCCGATGATCAACTCTGCCGCGTCGCGATCGCCGAACAGTGCGGCCAGCGTCAAGCCATAGCCTTGTCCCTCGGAATGGCTGGCAGCATCCTGAAACTGATCGACCACCCGGCCTTCTGGAAGCAGACACAGCGCTTTCCACGCCGTCCACGCCTCTTGCAGAGGGTGGTCAGGGGCCAGGTAGCGCGATTGCAGGTACTCCGGAGCCGGGGTGGCGTGCCCCGTGCGCGAAAGGACGGTCGCCGCCGCGGCGGCCGCCAGAAAGCTGCGACGGTTCAAATCTGGCCCCTCCGCCGGGTGAACAGAATAAAGAAAAGCGCGGGGATCGCCGAAAGCAGCGCCACTCCCAGGATCGCGATGGTGAACAGGAGCGGCGACCAGGAGGCGTAATTGCCGAGCACTGCCGGCAGGTTAGACAGCCGGAGGGGCTCCCGCAGTTCCGGTGGGCGCACAGGGGACCAGGTTGCCCAGGTACCGTTGGCCATCAATATGGCGGCCTCTCCGTTTGCCTGCCCGCTGTCACGCAGCTGGACAAGAGCACGCAGCGTACTCTGGGCCGATATCTGCGGCCCCAGAACCAGCCACAGGTCATTCGGTTCCTCGGGGTTGGGCCGCAGGAGAAGTGCGCTGCCCTGTTTCGTCTCGAGCCAGGACGACAGGCTTTCGTCCGAACCAATGAATGATGCCGCTTCCAACCGAGCAGCTACTCCCGCCAGCCAGTTCCTGAGCCTCCAGCTACCAGCCAAACCAGTGTTGTCTTTGCTCCCCGCATCCGGGTCGGACTGCTGGGCCGCCTCCGGTGCATCCTCGGTCAGCTGGTAGCGAGGGGCAGCGGGAATGGAGGGCGAGGGAGACTTGGCCGCCGGCAGCGGCGCTAGCGTAATCAAGGCTTCCTGCAGGGTGCGCCCTGTAACCCCAAGATGCTCGGTCGGAATCAGGGACATGTCGCTGACGCTGATCACGTTGAGCCTTACCGAAGGATCCGCAGAGGCGGGTGCGGGGGGCAGGCCGGCTGCCATTTCCGCAGCAGCCCGGTCCAGCGGGGTGCGATCGAGAACACCGTCGGGCACCGTGATATCGCCGGAGCCCAAGCCAGATAGCGGTTCCGAGATCCCGGCGAGAGTCATGGCCGGGGCAGGGGGCACCAGCAGGGTGCTGTCGCTGCTCACCACCAGCATGTCCGCCCGGCGCGGCAGACAGATCTCATCGGGGGGGTCTCCGGGCACCATCATCTCGAAGATCAGGCTGTTGCGTCCGGAGTGAAGCAGATTGGCCGAGAAGATGATGTCCAGCGGCTCCTGCATCTGGCCGCCGTTCCGGTCGAGTGGAAGCAGCCGAATGGTCTCATCGTTCGCCTTGACGAGCAGGATCGCTCCTTCGGGAAGGGAATCCGCGAAGCCGTAGCGGAGCTGCAGGCGCGCCTTCTGGTTGGACAACAGCAACCAGTCCTTGGGCAGATCGAAAGGCACCTCGTGACGGAAGTACCGGGTCCGGCCGATGATGTCCTGTTGACCAAGCTCGGCGAGGGCAGTTGGGTCGCCGGGTGACAGTGCTGGAACGATATTTGAAGGCGATGGTAGCTTCGGGAGCAGATCGTCGAGCGAGGGAAGCTGTCCCTCCACATGCTCGACTTGGAGCACGAGTCCGCCGTCAGCACCCTCCCGCAACTCGGCATGGCTCCGATTTGAGCGGATCAGCGCGATCGAGAGCGGCGAGGGCGTCTCCAGGCTGTAGAATGAGCGGAGCTCGATCCGCGCTTGGCCGTCCGACCACCGGCTCAGCCTCTCGGCGAGTTGCTGCAGTGGCGCTGCATCCTCGTCCTCGTCGATCCGCACCGGTACGGCACGCCCGGAGGCCATCTGAGCATGCAATGCCAGGGCAAAGCCGGCAGCGTCCGCGGCCACGGCATTGGCATCGATGGGAGCGCCACTCTGAGGCAGATGGATCTCGGTCCAGACACTGAAGCTCGCTTCCGGACCGCAATAGATGCGGTGCGGCTGGCGAAGGTCCAGGCGCACGCGGTTCACCCCGGATGTCAGCCCCGCCGCCGGGACGGCAACGGTCCTGAAGCCGCTCAGGTGATCGAGCGGAATTACCACCGGAGGGGTGTCGTTGATGCTGATCGTCATGCCGGCAACGTCGGGCAGAACGTTGACCGTGGAGCGCAGGGTCAGCATCAGTTCGGGCGGGACTGCCGCACTTTCTGGAAGATCGAGTTCAAAATCGACGGAAACCACCTCTCCAGTCAGTCGCAGGATTCCCGGCGTTGGCTGACTGGCGCCTATCTGTGCCACGTCGGTCAGTCGGCGGGTGGGGATCAGCGGCACCAATAGTTGTTGCGCGGGGGCCGCCAGGGCGCCTTCACTCCGGTCGCGCTCAGGAATCACCAGAGGTCCCTGAGCGCCGGCCGCTTCTGATACCGCGTGGGCTGAAGGCAGCTGAATCTGCGGCACCTCCACCGGCCCAGTGCGCGGCTGCCCTTCTGCGTCCTCGGGGGTTCCCGTTGACGATTCTTCCTGCTGGGTATCGAGCAGGATCAGCGGCGGCTCTTCCTGCGCAAGGACTGGCTGGAAAGAGGCCAGTGTCCCGGCAAGCAGTCCGACAAGGAGGCGCCGTTGCAGATTCACTGCTGCGTCTCCGGCTCGATCCACGTAGCGCCTGGTGCGGGCATGAGCGTGTCGCGGAATTCTTCGCGGTCGAAATCGGCGCCGAAAGCCACCAAATGGGCGGGCTTGCGTGTCTGCCGCTCAGACAACGCTGCCTTCCGCCGGCGGGCTGGTTCGCGCAGGAAGTCGCCGAAGGTCTGGGGGATCGAGGTGACCATCAGCCACAGGATGTAGCCCAGGCCCGCGAGCAGCCCCTTGCGCTTGTAACTCTGCTCTCGCTGTGCCGCCCAGTTCTCGCTGGAACCAAAGACAAGTTGGGCGACGGCCTCTCGCACATCCATATCCTGTTCGGCGACAAATTGGAGGCCGAGGACAATACCCTCACGAGGATTGCCGAAGACTCCGCGTACGATGGCCCTCACATCACGCTCCAGATGCTGGGCCTGCTCGAAGCGGGGTCGGAACACCACTTCGTCGCCCTTCTCCACCATCCGAGTGCCTGCGGCTTGTGGCATTCCGATCAGCTTGAGCCTGGCGCCCGACGTCGACCCGTCGCTGATCTCGACGGGGATTGGTTGCGGGCCGCTATCAGCCCAGCGGATCACGCCTGGGGCGCGCATCTCGACGCGCGGTGCGCTGCGGCGCTGCTGCTTTTCCGACACGGCCCGCAGTGACAACGATACCAGCAGGAAGTTGAGCACCGCCCAGACACCGACCACGGCGAGCACGTTGCGGTCCCCAGGAAAGGCAAGCCAGCGAACCACCAGCGTAACGACGCCGGCAAATGTCAGCATGAACAGGAACATCAGTGGCCCGTAGACGGGAGAGATATAATCCTCGGCCAGCGTCTCGTCCTTGGCGGTCACGTTGAACCGCGCATTGCGGGGCCGCAGCACCGTGCGAAAGATGGCCGATATCAAGTAGGGCGTCTGCGCGATCTCGTAGATTTCCGATATCAGCGGCCAGCGATAGCTTGCGAATACGGCGTTCTGGACCAGCAGCACCACGGCCATGTAGCTGACCACATAGGCAACCGCCTCGGCGAAGGTCGTGACGACGATCTCGACCCCGAAGAACAGATAGGCGAGGGGCGCCAGAAGGTAGACCATCCGAATGATCGGGAAGAACCAGAAACTCATGGAGTTGAGGTAGCAGAGCCGCTGCATGAAGCTGAGCCCGGGCCGGAACAGCGGATTCTTGAGCATCAGCATCTGCATCATGCCCGAGGCCCAACGGCCCCGCTGCTGGATGAACGAGGCGAAGGTCTCCGGCTGCAGCCCGGCGATCATGGCGCGGTTCAGGTAGATGCTGCGCCATCCCCGCGAATGGATCTCGAGCGCGGTCTCGGCGTCCTCGGTAATGGTCTCCCCCGCGAAGCCGCCGACGCTGTCCAGCGCCTTGCGGCGCAGCACTGCTGCCGAGCCGCAGAAGAAGGCACCGCCCCATCGATCCAGCCCTCGATGGATCATGCCGTAGAACATTTCGTTCTCGGGCGGAGATTTGAGGTTCAGGTTGCGCTCGATGGGGTCGGGGTTGATGAAGTGGTGGGGTGTCTGGACCAGGAAAAGCTTGGGATCCTGCACGAAATAGCCGACGGTTCGGGCCAGGAAGTCCCGGGACGGGACGTGGTCGGCGTCGAAGATCACGACAAGCTCACCGTCCAGCCGCTCCAGCGCGGCACTCATGTTGCCAGCCTTGGCCTGCTCGTTGCGCGGCCGGGTGGAATAGATCACTCCCAGATCGCGGCAGAGATCCTGCAGCTCGGCACGGCGACGCCGTGCCGCTGCTGCCAGCTCGGGATCAGGCGAGTTGCAGCGCTGGTCTGTTCCACCATCGTCGCAAAGAACCACCCGGCGCAAGTTCGCCGGATAGATCATGTTCTTGGCTGCCGACAGCGTGACGCTCAGCATCTCCACCGGCTCGTTGTAAGACGGCACGAGAATGTCGACGGTTGGCAACTGTTCGAGTTTCAGCTGGGGTGGTAATCCCCGTTCTACCGGATCCGCCGTGATGAACGCATTGAGAAAGAAGACGAAGATCGAATAGGTCTCGACCATCAGCAGGATCACGGCAAAAATGAACGACGCCGACAAGCCTGGATCCGGCAGGGTCGCAGTAAGGCGCCAGAGCCAGTAACGCAGCACGATTACGCTGGCGACCGCCATCAGGCCGACACGCGCCGGCATGCTGGCGGCAAAGGGCTTGAGCAGGATCACCAGCAGTACGGCCGCCAACCCGAACATCCCTTGGGCGGTGTTGGAGACCGGCGTTGCGGCCATGACCAGGACCGGAATCAGCATCAGCGCCCAGAGGGAAAACAGCATGGCACGGGGGAGCTTGCGCCGGCTCATTCGACCATTCTTCTTCGTCTCGCCGGTCTGGCTCATGGCAGCGTCGGTCCGGCAAGCGGCGAGATCAGCCGGCTCTGGTCGGTGCCGGCCCGGGCGATCGAGGGAGACCCTACGCTTGCAGCCAGCAGCGGCCGCAGCGCCTCGTCTGCGGTGCCGACCACGCAGTTACGCAGCATGACGTCCATTGCACCGTCCCCAGCGGGAATCTGGCGCATGCTGCTGTCGAGCCGCCGGATACCGAAGACACAGACCGTACCTGCTCCGATCTGTTCTTCGGTCCACAGATAGCTGCCCAGCTCGTCGTTATCGCTGATCAGTTCGCCAGATGACACGTCCCCGAACGGGAAGGGGATCTCGCCCACCCGACGCATGAACTCCTCGAAGCGCAGCCTGCCGTTGGCGGACATGCCCGAGCGGGTACGCAGCACGATCAGGTTGTCTTCGGGAACGAGCGTCCGGTTTTGCAGGCTGATCCTCTGCTCGGATCCAAATCCGAGATCACGCTGCAAGACCATCTGCGCCTCGGGAGCGCTGACCCAGGCATGGTTGATGGGCACCGGCTGCATTGGAATACGCTCTTCCACCTGACTTTCGGTGAGGATGTTGCCATTCGGACCGAGGGCGCAGCCGGACAGGACTGTTGCACCGGCTGCGAGCGCGAAAAGCAGACGAGCCGCCCATGCCGCTCGTCCGCAGATCCTCCGCTTCAGATCTGCAGCTATCGGTTGGTCAAGCTGACCCAGCATCGGCGCCTCGTCCCCTCGTCTTCGTGCTGGTCTATCGACCAGCAAACAGCTGTGAAAACGGGCGCGGGCGCCCTAACTCGTAACCCTGAACCTTGTCGATCCCCAGATCCCGGATGGCGGTCAGAATTTCGGGTGAGCTGACATGTTCAGCCACGACCTCGATTTCCAATCGATGGGCGAGGTTGATGATCGAACGGACGACCTGGGCCTCGACTTTCTCGGGGTCCACGACATTCGGGATCAATGATCCGTCGATCTTGATGCAGTCTGGAGCGAACGCCTTGAGATAGCTGAAGCTGGACATCCCGGAGCCGAAGTCGTCCAGCGCGATGCGGCAGCCGAGCTGCCGTGCCTCGCGAATGTTGGTACAGGCCTGGTCCAGGTCACGGATGACCGCCGTTTCCGTGATCTCGATCTGAACGCGACCGGGATCGATCCGACTCTCGCGCAAAACACCTGCGAGGACATCCCCGAACGCGGGGTTTCCCAGCGAGGGAGCCGAGACGTTGATGGAAACCCAGAGCTGGGGGTAGGCACGCAGCTGGGGCCCGAAGCCGACGAGTGTCCGGCGCAACACCCACTGGTCGACCATCTCGATCAGCACGCTTTTCTCCGCCTCGGGCAGAAAATTCGCGGGGGGGTATACGCGCCCTTCGCGGTCCTCCATGACCAGAAGGATCTCGACTTCCTGCGGAGTGCCGGGCCGGTCGGTCGCGACCACGATATCTTGCGCATTGAGCCGGAGCCTGTTCTCCCTCATGGCAGCGGGCAGATCGCACAGCAGCTTGGCCGTAAGCTCGGTTTCGTGGAGATTGCTGTCTTCCTGAAGGCTCGCGGCCACGCACGAGCGGTGATTCCGCTGCGCGGCCACAAGTGCGGTAACCAGCTTGCGCCGCAGCAGTTCGGGCGCAATGGTGGGCACGCCGTCAGTCCAGATGACCCCGGCCCGCGCAGTAAGCGCGTAGCCGTGGGCTCCACGATCCAGCTGAATTCCTGTTATCTCCTGCAGCACCTGACCCATGAACGCTGTGCATATGGGTGGGTCCCGGCTCTCGAGAGCGACCAGGAACCCGTTCATCGACCCGCTCTTCGCGACGTTGTGCGAGCCGAAGACAGTGCCCAGTTTGATTTCGATCTGCTGACGCAGATGATGCATCTGGCTGGTACCCGCCGCGATTTCGAGCATGTCCAGGTTGTCGGGCACGATCAGCGAGAAGCCTTCCGGAGGTGGCTGGCGCGCCAGCCACTCCTGGAGGATGCTGTTTGGGCAGAAAAATTCGTGAAGCCCCTGTGGGGCTGACGTCACATCGTCCATTCGGGCCCCTGCATGCCGGCTTATGCCCTTACCGCAGTGCCGCAGGCGCAAGAGCCCGAGGCAGGTATCACTTGACCTCCAGGGGCGCGGCAGCGACCGCCTGATCGCGGCCATTGTGCTTGGCCGCATAGAGCGCACGATCCGCGCGTTCGAACCAGGCCTGTCGCGTTTCACCGCGACTGCGCTCGGCTACTCCCGCGCTGACCGTTACCCGTTCGTCCGGGAGACCGGGAACGGAGAGTTGGGCGAGGCGCTCCCGCAGACGCGCAGCAAGCCCCTGAGCTGCTACAAGGTCCGCTCCATGCAGCAGGATGCCAAATTCTTCGCCGCCCACTCGACCGATGCTGTCCGGTTTTTTGACAAGTCCGCTCATTGCGGCCGCCACATGCGTCAGAACGGCATCGCCTGCAGGATGGCCGAACCGGTCGTTGATCGACTTGAAATGGTCGAGGTCCAGCAGGACCAGGCTGGTCGGATCGCCGGTGTCTTCGGCCACTACCCGGTCGAGGCGGGTGACAAAGGCCTTTCGGGTCAGCACTCCAGTCAGGCCGTCAACTCGTGCCGTCAGCCGTAGCTCCATCTGCGACATCACGACCTTTGCGAAATTGCTGAGCACCTCCTTGTCGGCCGACGTGAAGCTGCGGGGCTCTGTTCCAAAGACGCAGAGCGCCCCGATATTATACCCATCGGGCGTCGTCAGCGGAACGCCCAGGTATGACCGAACACCGAGCGGCCCTGTCACGAAGCGGTTGTCGGCAAATCGCGGATCCAGCGATGCGTCCTCGATCATCGTCGCCTCCTGGCTCCGGATCGTATAGTCGCAGAAGGCTTCGCTGCGGGGGCAGTTATTCTGTGAGGCGCAGCGATTGGAAGAAGCGTTGGCTGCCGCCTTGGACCATTGACGGTCAAAGTCGATCAGGTTGATCGCAGCCGAGGAGATATTGAAGATAGATCTGATCAGCGCAACAATCTCGTCAAATTCTTCTTCCGGCTCTGTGTCGAGAATGTTGTAGCGACGTAATGCGGCCAGTCTTCCTGCCTCGTCATCCGCGCCAAGCCGCGCCGCTTCATTCATTCGTCTTTCCCCAGTACCTGGATGAGGTCATCTTCGTAGCTTCGAAGCATGACAGCCACCAATTCACGGATGGCGTCCCGATCCCGGCCAGAGGCATGAAGAGACTGCACAAGCGTTACAAGGTTGGAGCAGTGGCGTTCGAGCGCTTGCTGAAGGTCAGCCGTCAGCTCTCGCTCCCCCAGCGTCCCTCGCTTCAGCTCTTCAGCGACAAGTTGTGCAGGCTCCATCTGCGGCTCCCCATGAGGACCTTTGAGATCAACTCTAGAGAGTATTCGGGGGGGCTGCTAGGGTCAGCCTTCGCCTTCAGGATGCAAGCCGAAGCTCATCCTTCCGCTCTTGATGAAAGGTCACACGATCGCGACCCGTCGCCTTTGAGGCATAGAGTGCCTGATCCGCTCGCTGATAGCCCTGGTGGAAGTTGAACGGCTCCTGCTCGAAGAAGAACCCGCCAATGCTGGCATGGGCTTGTCGGCCCGCCCCAAAGGGCACGCGCAGGGCCTTCCGGAACCGCTCCGCCACCAGGCGTCCGGCCTCTGCGCTGCCCGTGCGCACGATGACGGCGAATTCTTCGCCTCCCACGCGGGCCGCGAAGTCGCTATCCCGAACCGTGCTCCGGATGGCCGATCCGATCTCCCGCAGAACGGCATCTCCTGCATCATGGCCGTATTCATCGTTGATCTTCTTGAAGTGGTCGATATCGATCAGCAGAAACAGCACATCCGTGGCCTTCTCCCGCTCGAGCTCACGGGCGTATGCCTCCAGGGCGCGGCGGTTGGGAAGGGCGGTAAGACTATCTGTCGAAGCCTCTCTTTTCAGCTCACGCTCCCGCTGACCGCGGCGCTGCTCTGTCTCAAGCATCTTGCCGAAGACGAACACGATCAATGCAATGACTACGCTCAGGAAGATCGATGTCATCCACATGCTGCCGGCAACGGCCAGGAGCGTGATCGCGGAGGGGGCGATGCAGACCAGGCTGATCGACAGCCACTCTGCCCATGTCCGTTTACGTGAGTTGCCTACCTGATAGCGCCATAGAAGGGCGCCTGCCGCCGTGACCGCTATGACCAGGGCCCCGGCGACCACGCCGTTTCCACCGATAACAACCCGGGCCGCTACGGTCAGGATAACTGCCATCCCGGCGGCGATCGGCCCCCCGAATGCCGCAGCCATGCCGACAAAAGCACCGCGGGCGTCGGCCTGAAACCCGGGGCTCAGGATGATCGGCTGTGCCATGACGACGATCCCGCCGCAGCCAAGCACCAGCCCCACCGCGGCGCGGCGAAGAGCGGTCATTCTGATCCCTCGTTGAGCGAGGCCGTACAGGAATGTGCAGACAGCCATCGCGCCCACGGTATTTGCAAAAATCAACAGATATTGGGCCATCGCGGGGCTGCCTCTCCGGCGAAAAACGAAAATGAACTACAATACAGTTTCCAGGCGGTTCACCTGATGACCGGTAGGTACCATTCCTGATGGTTGCTACCGGGGCGGGTGAAGATAATCACAGGTGCTACTGGAGGTAGATCAGCAAGTCGATCTGTCTAGAAAGACACCTCCGAGGGTGACGGGTAGCCTGCAGGGCCGGTTCAGCTTGCCGAGTGTTCTCCTCGCCTGCTAGGCCTTCCAAGGCCTGGCTACGGACGCCCGCGCTTTGCGTACCAGCTGGCGCAGAACTTCAGGAAGTGTTTCTCGGGATGGTTCGGGGTGATCTCGTTTTCCGCGAGCCACAGCCGCCATTCCTGCTCCAGAACGTAGACATCCCAGCCGGGAGCGGCCGAGCGCGCTTCGGCATGGACCTCGCCATCCAGCCGTCCCGACCATGAGACAAGGGCGAGGCTGCCACTTGCCGACTTCATTGTGCCGCGATTGGTGAAGATCACCATGTCACGCTCGCTGTCGAACTCGACATGGTAGTCAGGCAGGTGATCATGCTGTGCCAGGTGGCGGACCATCTGCCTGAACCGCTTCTCGGGGCTCTGCGACCCCGTCTTCTTGAGCAGCAGCGAAAGGCGGATCTTCCAACTGTCCTGCTGGCCGCAATGCTTGCGCGCGATCTCGTAGACCCGGCGCTCGAGCGGCTTGCGGAGGCGGAAGTAGTCCCGATGCAGGGTCAGGACCTCCTGGGCGCGGATAGCGCTGAACACCCAGTCCGAGAGCTTGACCTCGCACCAGAGGAGTCGTCCGTCGAGGCCATGCTTGCGCCTGATCGATGAGGCATCGATCAGGCCGAAGCCATCAATCTGCTCCTCGTCGCCGGTCACGATGTTGGTACGGATACGCGTCCCTTCCAGCCGGTCCAGAGCTTCCACCAAGGCCATGTAGTCCCGACCTGACGTACCGCGATTGCTGAAGATCAGGAGCTCTCGACAGTTGATCCGGACACGCTGGGAGACGGCCTCACCCTGCCTCAGCTTATGCATGATCTGCGAGATGCAGTAGATCAGGATATCCTTGTCGTAGATCGTCGCCAGACCCTTCACGCTCGGGGTGATCTCGAGCCAGTGGCCGTTGTGCTCGTAGCGCCGGACATTCGTCTCCGGCTTCTTCGACAGCGAGTAGAACGGATGCTCCATGTGCTGCATCACGTCCTTGAGCACAGCGTCGGACACGTCGCAGATGAACAGGTCATGCTGCGGGTGACGGTCGGGGATCAGCTGATCCCGTGGATTCGTGGTTTCAGTGCCCATACCTCAGCTTCGTGGTTTCAAGCACCGCCGTCAACATTCGTGGTTTCAGATACCACCGAAGGATTCGTGGTTTCAGTTACCGAAAGCAGGATTTCAGTTACCAAGATTCGTGGTTTCAGTTACCAAGGCCACAGGCTGTTCTTGTAAAATCAATCGTTTACCAAGTCGCTTTTGGTGCTTAACACATACTTAACACCAATCTAACACCAACGGACGTCTGGACGACCTGGCTCACCAGCAGCGGCGCTTGGCACCACCGAACCCTTGCGGGCGTCCCTGCCCAAGCCGCACGCGCAGAGTGGTCAAGAGACCACAGGACCTCCAACAATCAGGTCACTCAACGTTGATGATCCTCAGTCGATCAAATACACGTCCCGCGAAGAATCCTGGTCGGGGCATGCAACCGGAACCAGATCAAACCTGTGGGACAGCTGGCTTCAGGGCAGGCAGGCGCCACCTGTGCGGAGAGCATCAGAGTGTTAGACCAAAAGAACGCGACTTCGCGGACAAAGGAAACCAACACGACGAGCGCCGTCGCAGCTGTCGTCATCAGCTGGGAAGGGATGCACGACGCAGCCGAGGAAATTGCCCGGAGACTGGAGGGTAACGTCGATTCACTCTCCGTGATCTATTCGAACGACCCGGATCAGACTGAAGACGGCCCTGGTGACTGGCACCAGGTTCCCCAAAGCTGGTATTTTGGTCGCAAGTTCGCCACCGCTCTCGAAGTTGCACCACAGGATGCCACGCTGCTCATCGTGTCCGCAGACGCTTCGAGCGAGGACTGGGCGGATCTGGTCCACGGACTACGTGTTGCCCTGAAGGCCGATCCATCTATCGCGGTCTGGGCACCTGATCTCGACCGAACCCCTTGGCCCACCAACATTGTCGCTGAAGAACAGCTCGAGGATGAGCACGGCCTGCTTGGGGTCGTGCAGACGGACGGGGTCGTATGGGCCATCACGCCAGAAATCGCGAATCGTCTGCGGGATGTGGATTTCTCAGCAAACAACCTGGGCTGGGGCATTGATTGGGCGGCAAGCGCAATTGCGCATCTGGCTGGCCGCCGCGTGGTGCGCGACCTGAACCGCCGCGTGCATCATCCAGACGCGCGCGGCTACAGCACTGCTGTCGCAGGACAGCAGTTCAAGAGCCTCCTGGAGCAGCTCCCGCCCGAGGAGCGAGGTTGGGTCCTTGACACCCACAGCCGTGTGGTTGGCATGCAGAGCGCCAACAAAGGCCCGCTACCGGAGTTCATACTGGATCATGCGCCACAGGACGTGGCCCCCACGTCCCCAGCAGCCGCCGCCAGACATGAGGTCGCCAGTACCTTTGTCGCGGCACAAACGCTCGAAGCCCCCATGGAGGCAATCAAGGCCGTCCACCTGGTGGATGGCGCCGCTTGGGTTTTGGCCAGCGGTTCGCTTCTGGGCCGCGATGTCGCCATTGAGGCCGGCGGGCAGATCGTACCTCTGACTCCCATTTTTTCCCCTCCACCCATTGCCGGCATCTCCCTTCCTTATCCGATGCACGAGATGAAGGATTCGGCATGGGTTCAGAAGTTGAATGGCCATGGCGACTGGCAAGTCCAATCTTGGAATACGCTCTGCATCACCATGGGGGATCGTGACGCGCCTCGTCGCATTCCGGTCGGCGGGACCCTGCCGGTCAACGAAGTTGGTCCCGGTGCCGTGCTCGAGGCGCGGCTTGCCGCCCACCGTGCCGCCGGCAACTTCGTGGTGCTTCTGAAGCGTAAAGATGGCAGCCTGTTCAGCGAAAACACCATACCGCTGGATATGCGCGCAGTGGGTCGGAATTCTCCGGAAAACTACCAGAAAATATCGCTACCGCTGCCTGCCAACAAAGAAGTTCATGCAGTCGAACTTGCCATAGATTTCGCGCGCAACACCGACCCCGAAGGTGATCCGCCGGCAATATTCGTGGCTCAGCCTGAAATCATCCCAAAGCATCGTACGGAATCCACCATATGGAAGCCACACCATACCGTATGGGATAGTACCGAAACGCCGCACTGGCATCGCGCGGACCTACTCGTCCGCGCGTATGATAACCCGAAGCCGATAACCCTGCTTACAAGCGGTGAGCGGCGCGTCGTCGCGAAGATGGAGCCGCTGAAGGTTACGCTGGAGCGCGACTGGGGCCATGTGCTCGAGCTGCAAGCCTCTAGATCTTTCAGCGGAGTGCTCTTGCGCAATGGCGTGCCGGAATTCCCGGTTCATTTGGCGGCCGGGCACAACGTCCTTCGCTTGCCCCTAAGCTTCCTCACCGGAACCACCGCGGAGGTAGAAATCCGCGATGCGAGCGGGATCCAGCGCGTCTGGCGTGACTGGCTCCAGCCGCCTCGGCAGCTGACTTCTCTGGATCACCTGCAAACGGAGGCATGTCCGCCCGTCCCCGTCGAGCTGTTCCCGCAACTGGGTTATCGCTATGCTGCGCTGCGAGCGCATTGTAGCGGCGGGAGCCCGCCAGCTACCCTGGCCCAACTCGACACGGTGATCCGACGCCTCGAGGCAGGACCAGAACGCTGCTCCCTTGGTTCTCTGGCCTTCCCGGAAGTCGAGGATCCCGAAGTATCGATAGTGATCCCGGCGCATGGCAAGGTGTCCACTACCTTCTATTGTCTTAATGCGCTTCTGCTGGCCTGGAACCAGGCAAGCTTCGAGGTGATCCTGGTCGACGATGCTTCTCCTGACGAAACCTCGCACATCGAGGAATTCGTCTCGGGTATTCGAGTCGTGCGCAACGAGGAACCGCAGCGTTTCATTCGGGCCTGCAACGCCGGTGTTGCGGCAGCGCGCGGGCGCTACGTGGTGCTGCTGAACAACGATACAGAGCCGACCACGGGTTGGCTGGATGCGTTGATCGATCGCTTCGACCGAGATCCGACGACCGGCTTGGCCGGATCGCGTCTCATTTATCCTGATGGCCGGCTCCAGGAAGCAGGTGGCATCGTCTGGGGAGCGGGCGATCCCTGGAATTACGGTCGCCTCGGAAACCCGAACGATCCGCGGTTCACCTATGCGCGGCAGGTTGACTATGTCTCTGGCGCCGCCCTGATGACAACGCGGGCGCTCTGGGACGAGGTTGGAGGACTCTCCGACTACCTGGAACCCATGTACTTCGAAGACACCGATCTGGCCTTCAAGATTCGCGCCGCAGGCTCGACAGTCTGGTATGTGCCAGCTTCAACGGTCTATCATTTCGAAGGCGTTACCAGCGGCACCGATACCGGTTCTGGATTCAAACGCTTCCAAGAGGTCAATCGCCCTAAGTTCAAGCGCCGCTGGGTGCGTGATTATGCTTCCCATGGGACATATGGAGTCGCCCCGGACCTCGAAAAAGATCGGAATATATTCGGTCGTATTCTGTTCATCGACTATACGACACCAACTCCCGACCGCGATGCTGGATCATACGCCGCAATGCGGGAGATCGAGTTGATGCAGTCCCTTGGCTTCAAGGTAACGCTGCTGCCTGAAAACCTCGCTTGGGTCGGGGGTTACACCAAAGCGCTACAAAACCAGGGCGTCGAAGTCATCACGGCACCATTCTACGAGTCGGTAGACGCGTTCCTTGAAACCCGGGCATCCGAGTTCGACGCTTTCTACGTCATGCGCTACCATGTCGTGAACAACGTGGTGCCCAAGATCCGTGAACTTTGCCCCGCGGCTCGCATCGTGATGAATGGCGCTGACCTCCATTACCTGCGACTTCTTAGAAAAGGTCTCGCCGACGGCGATAGCAACAGCCTTGCAGAAGCGCGCAACGTCAGGGTCGCTGAGTTCGAGGCAATGCGGAGCGTCGATGCCGTGGTTTCTTACAACGACGTCGAAATGGCCGTCATCGAGGCCATGTCCGAGGGCGAGGTGAGAGCCATGAAATGTCCTTGGGTGCTCGACTTCCCCAAGGTGATCGTGCCGCGTTCTGACCGTAAGGGTCTGAGCTTTTTCGGCGGTTTCCAGCATCATCCCAACGTCGAGGGGCTGCGCTGGTTTGTGGACCAGGTGATGGAGCCGTTGAACGAGGTCTGCCCAGGCCTTGAGCTCTCAATCTACGGATCGCGGATGGGTCAGGACGTCCGTGCGTTGGAATCGCCTACGATCCGGCCGATCGGCTATGTCGAGGACGTTGAGAGCGCCTATGATCCCCATCTGGTTTTTGTCGCTCCCTTGCTGTCCGGAGCCGGTATCAAGGGCAAGGTTCTAAACGCGCTCGCACGGGGGATCCCCTGTGTTCTGAGTCCCCTGGCAGCCGAGGGAATTGGACTGCGACACGGCCATGACTGCCTGATCGCAGACACACCAGATGATTGGATTCGGGCAATCAGTCGATTGATTGAGGATGCAGACCTGTGGACACAGGTGCGCGACAACGCACACAATTTGGCCCGCGAGCGCTTCGGTGTTGATACCGCCCGCGAGCAAATGCGTAAGGTATTCGAGGCGGTCGATCTATACGGCAAAACATGACAGGAGAGATGCCGGCCAAGGCGAACGCCTGAGCGTCGTATTTAGCTCTTTGTGGCGCTCCCTGTTACAACAGTGTAGGTCCCGATCAGGCCTTCCCCAACGGCGATAAATCTACCACTCAGTCTGAAGGCGGACGAAACGTGATCATAAACCACACGCACCGATTCGTGTTCATCCACATTCCAAAGGCCGCTGGTACGACGGTTACCCATACGTTGTCACAACTGACCCGCTACCGGGACCATGAAATTGGCGGCACGAGGCTTGGGGATGCGGCTGAAGAATATTTCGAGAAGTGGTTTGGCCTTCGAAAGCACTCTCGGGCCCAGACGGTTATGGACGTCATGGGGCAGGAGGAATACATGCGTTATTTCCGATTTGCCTTTGTACGCAACCCCTACACGAGGCTCGCCTCCGCATACTACTTTATAAAGTCATGGCGTGAGCTGCCGGAGCATTTCCGGGGACAACTGGAGAAAATTCCAGACTTCGATAGCTTTCTAAGATCAGATTTGTGGACAAGCTCGAACTCCGAGCGGGGTCCAGATGGAATTTTTCGGCCGCAGGCACACTGGCTTTTTTCCCCGGAAGCTAAGTCGGAGCTTTTGGTGGATTTTATTGGAAAAACTGAACATCTTACATCAGACCTTGCAACGATTTTGGACAGAATTGGTGCGGGAGTCGTTCCTCAAAATCTGAGCCGCATCAACCCTAGTCCACCGTATTTGTTGCCGTCCGAATGGGAGCCCGAGATAGTCGCGCGTGTCCAAAGCGAATACAGGCGCGATTTTGAGGCATTTGATTATCCGATAGAACCGCCTGTCTCTCAAGAGAAAACCGGAGAGGCATAGATGCCCACTTCATCGACTGTTATTTTACATTTTGGGCCACACAAGACCGGTACAACCTATATCCAAAAGACACTTCTTAACAACCGTAGCGAACTGATGCAGGCAGGTGTTATTTACCCGGACCTCTTCTTGGAGGATCCGGGGCACCATGCCTTGCCTCGTGCACTGGGGCAAGACACTGCCACGGCGGTCCGCGACCTGCGTAAATTTATGGCTGATCTGAACGGCGAAACCCGACGCGTAATTTTTAGTTCTGAAAATTTGTCCTTATTATCTCACGCTGAGATGGTTTCCTTGCGTGACGCGCTTGCGCCACAAACAATCCTCCCTATAATTTATCTTCGGAACCGTGCTCAGTCTATTTGGTCGCAGTATCAAGAACATGTGAAGTTTGGAGAAGTGAAAAGTTTCTCCGACTACGTTTCTTATTTATTATTGTTGCAGCCCGACGCAAACGCAATTGATCCGCTCGGCCTCGCCCTCCGAGTTGGACGCGTGTTCGGAAGCGTTGATATCGTAAGTTACGACGGCTGTGTTGCTGAGTTCCGCGACCTTACTGACCCGATACTAGTCGCCGCTTGCGGCGCTTCGCTGGCACTGCCTCACCGGCTGGGCGGCCGGAGCAATGTCCGGATGGCGCAGGAGCGGGTAGAAATACTGCGGCTTTTGAACCTCGTACACCTTCGCAGAGGTAAAAAGCCGGCGAACTTTGTACGGGCCGCCTTTCTGAAAGGTTTACGCGAGAACAGTGAGCTATGCGCTGCTGAAGCACTAGCCACCGTGGCCATTCGGCAGCGCCTTACGGAATTTCCACTGGCTGAGCTGGAGCATTTCTACTCTAAAATCGACGCCGAGCGCCTACGTGACCTGTCCAATATAGGGATAGATGTCCCCGCCTTCAGAACGGATTCCGTTTCTGAGCGTGTTGTTTATTCTTATCTCCCTGACACGGCTATCCTGTTCTCCAGCATTCCCCAGAGCATCGCTTCCATCTACAACCTTCTAGAGTTGAATTCTTAGATATGCCGATAGTTCATTATCAAGAACGGGACGATGTAGCGTTCGATTATTCTCCATATTTTTTTGAGGACTTCCCCATTGCGTTTCGAGGCCCGCGCATCCCAATACACCTGCTTGAGCGTTACCTAGTGGCCGTGGGATCGGCTGCAACCTTCGGCCGGTTTGTTTATCAACCCTACCCGGAGCAGATGAGTTTGTCCGGCGCGCCTATGTTGAATTTGGGAATTTCAGGGGCCAGACCAGGTTTTTTTAGCCGAATTCCTCGCGCTGATATGATTTTTGGTAAAGCCGACTGTGTTGTGTTCGAAATTATGTCGGCGCGTGGATACGAAACAGAATTCTACCAGCCGCGGGGTGCCTTCAGTAATATCGGAGACTATACGGACGCGAGCGGGGAGAAGTCACCGAGGATTTTTGTTGACCGAGCCTGGAGGCTTGCGTTTGGCGAATATTCAAACAGGGTTGTAGAAGATGCGATAACGTCTTCCATTCAGTGCTATTTGGCCGAATTCGAAAGTTTATTGACCCTATTTCCACGTCGCGTTATTCTGCTTTGGTTCAGCCAGCGGTCCTATTCTATGCCGTTGGTATCTGGATGCTTCGATAGTCGGACAGGCAAGTTCCCGCATTTCATCGACGGTGACACCGTCAGAAGTATGGTTCGGCTACTGGAAAGCCGAGGGCATGACGTGTCACTAGTGGACATTACGTCGACAAATGGTTTACCTGCCGCGATCTTGGATCGAAAAACCGGAGCGCCTGCATCAGTGATTACAGAGCCGGGTGTCCCTAGCTTCAACAGTTACTATCCGTCTCAAGCCATGCACGACGCGGTGGCAGCTGAGTTGACCGCGGTTCTTCGGACCAATTCTTCCACATAGACGCAGAGTTCAGCGGGAATTATTATAATCCGTAGGTTTTTTTCCCTGAAGATATGCATCGACTTCCCATGAGGCGGTCAGGTCACGTCTGGCGCTGCGCCCGAGTGCCTCTCGCCATCCCGGCCGCAATGCACCAGCCCTGCAGCTGTTGCGCTTCGTCGGTCTCGAGTCAAGAAATCGTCAAAAAGACGGAGCGCCCATGCCGAGCTCTACAATAACGCCTGTCATTCTAGCCGGAGGATCAGGAACGAGGCTCTGGCCTCTATCGCGAAAATCCTATCCCAAGCAATTCGCTGCGCTACTTGGTGATCAAACACTGTTTCAAGCGACGGCGCTTCGCTTCGCTGGAGACTCTGCATTTTCCCCGCCTGTTGTTGTTACCGGCGCGGATTTCCGCTTCGTGGCGACGCAGCAGATGGTTGAGATCGACGTGGATCCCGGCGCGGTGCTGATTGAGCCGGAACCAAGGAACACGGCTCCCGCAGTTCTCGCCGCCGCATTTTGGCTCGCTAAGAAGAACCCTGATGCGGTAATGTTGGTCGCGCCCTCCGACCAGACCATTCCAGATGCGTCGGCTTTCAGAGCGGCCGTACGCACAGGACTTGCTGCCGTCAACCGTGGCAGGATTGTAACCTTCGGCATCACGCCAGTCCGGCCGGCGACTGGCTATGGTTATCTACAACTTGCAAATTGGCGCGAGAGGACGGCGTCTGGGATTGTTGATCTAGAGGGGTTCGTTGAGAAACCGGACCGAGCTCGTGCAAACGAGATGCTGGAGTCGGGTGATTTCCTATGGAACGCGGGCATATTTCTCACTCGAGCGGCCGACCTCATTACCTCCTTTCGCGAGCATGCACCGGATGTTGTTGATCCGGTCAGCGCAGCGATCGATGGTGCGAGATCCGATCTGGGCTTTCTTCGCTTGAATGAGGACGCATTCGCGCACGCACCCTCCATCTCACTAGATTACGCAATTATGGAGAAGGCTTGTAACCTTGCGGTTGTCCCCTACGGGGGTGGTTGGTCAGATCTGGGGGATTGGAACGCGGTTTGGGCAGCACAGGATCGGGATGGCGACGGTGTTGCCGTTGGCGGTGCGGCGCATGCAATCGGATGCCGCAATACCCTGCTGCGCAGTGAAGCAGAGGGACAGGTCGTAATAGGCCTTGGACTTGAGGATATTATCGCAGTAGCAATGCCTGACGCTGTTCTGATTGCGGCCCGAGATCACGCTCAGGAAGTCCGCCAAGTTGTCAATTTGCTCAAGCGCGAGAACCTCACTCAGGCTGAAATGTTACCGCGAGATTATCGCCCATGGGGGTGGTACGAGACTTTAGTTCTTGGCAAACGATTCCGGGTAAAGAGGATTGTGGTTCAGCCTGGGGCCTCTCTTAGTCTGCAAAGCCACTATCACAGGGCAGAACATTGGATAGTAGTTGAAGGTACCGCGCGTGTAACTGTGGATGAGACGGTCCGCCTCGTAACCGAGAACGAGTCTATTTTCGTGCCTTTGGGCGCAGTTCATCGCATGGAGAACCCAGGCAAGGTACCGATGGTACTGATTGAGGTTCAGACCGGAATCTACCTCGACGAAGATGACATCATTCGCTATCAGGACGTTTATGCGCGCGACTAAGGGCAGCGTCGTTAAGGAGCCACTGGAATTGTTCTGGCCGGAGCCCGGATCTGGTAGGTAGGCTTAAGCGTTCCCAGGAGGATCCTTGCCGATGCCGAAACAGCCCGCCATTCCCGGCCTGCGCGCTGCGATGAAGAGAAAGGTAACGCGTCGAGAGAAGTTCCTGACGGAGATGGACGCGGTCGTGCCTGGGTGGCGTTTGCTCGGCAGAGCGATCAACCCGCCATCTCGGTGCACCCGAATGCCTAACCAAGCGTTCCTTAAGTCTATTGCGGCCAGCGAGTTGCTTTAAGTTCTCTCTTTGGCTGGCGCCGCCTCCAGTTACTCCGGAACGCAGAATTATATTGATGTCATGATGATGGTCGATCAGATATGACCAGCCCTAAACCAGGTGGCTGTTTTGATAATCTGAAAGCGTTTGATATTGTTTCTTTTTATCTGATTATCTGGATCAAGATAGGCAAGCGCCATTTTCCCGTCTGGCTGATTTATGATAGAGTTAACTCGGTCTAGATTAACGAATATAAGTCGGCCGTCTTCCAGTTCGCACTGAATCATTTCTATTCTTCCTCTAAATATTAGACTCTGCGTATCACACCGAGGCTTCGCAGGAAATCCGTATCTTTCAAATCAACTCAAGTCAAGCCAGCCACGCTCTGCTCCAGGACAGCCATGGCCCCTTAAGACCTTGCTGTTTGAACAAACGGATGAGGCGAGATCTCACAAAATCCAGCTCTACGAGGCGGATAGAACAATGTCTATAACTGTCAGAATGAGGGTCAGTGATGCCGGCAATATCAGGCTGATGGTCTTCGGAGAAGATCTGGCAGTACGGTAATAGTCTCTCGGATGGTTGCGCTGAGCTGCGGAAAGTATCGCGTTATCTACGACCGGATAAATCACGGAAATTGCGAGCCAGATACAGGCAATACGCTGGAGGATACGAAAAACTTCTTCAATCATCATTGGCGCGCATCTTTTCCATCAGCTCCATCGGCTCTTGATTTTCTGCGTACGTTGTTTGCTCCGTTTCCCGATCTCCAGCGTGCGCATTCTTTTCAAATTCGGCGCTTGAAAGCCCGCGGAATGCGTCTGCAGTGCCAAGGAAGCCAGCCGCCTCTGCTTGTCGAGCGGCCAAGTCGGTTATCCACATCCACTCGTCCCAGGATGTGACGTGAGTTAACATATCAAGACCATGCTCCGTTGTGTGTCGCGAACTGCCCAGGTCGGCTACAACTTTAGGGGATGTCCAGTTTGTGCGCCACGGTCGGTGTGCGTTGGGGTAGTACTGCGGAGCCAGTGCATAAATGTTGATTTTCGCACGGTTTTGGCGAGCCAGTGTTTTCAAAGACTTGCTCCGTGCGAAACTCACGTGCATATGTGCTGTTGAATGTTGGCCCTAGCTGGCCTCACAAGACACCCTGCCCGGACTCTGGCCGAGGCATCAGAAGGGCACGGCATGATCATCGGGTACGCACGGGTCAGCACGGACGCCCAGACACTCGACGCCCAGATCGATGCGCTGCGAGCGGCGGGTGCCGATTACATCTTCCATGAGAAGGTCTCCGGTGCTCAGCGCGACCGGCCGGCGCTATGCCGCTTGCAGGATCGGTTGAGCGAGGGCGACGTGGTGCTTGTCACTCGACTCGACCGGCTCGCGCGATCGACGCGGGACCTGCTGGATGTTCTCGCACGCATCAGCGAACGGGGCGCCTCCTTCCGCTCGCTCGGCGATGCCTGGGCGGACACTACGACGGCGCACGGGCGGTTGATGCTGACCGTGCTGGGCGGACTGGCAGAGTTCGAGCGGGAGCTGATCCGCATGCGCACGACGGAAGGCCGTGCTCGGGCAAGAGCCAGGGGAGTCCGTATGGGACGCAAGCCCAAGCTCACCCTGCACCAGCGCACCGAAGCGCTGACGCGCAAGGCAGCCGGGGAGCCGGTAACCGAAATCGCCCGTAGCTACAATGTCAGCCACTCAACGATCTCGCGGCTGAGTTGAGGGCGTCGTCAGCGGAAAAACGCCGAGAGCGATGCCGATTGAGCACCTGCCTTTTTGGGCAGCTATTCTGCGAAACGTGAGTCAGCTAAACCGTCATCAAGATGTTACATGGTGATCTGTTCGGCGTTAACTGAGCTATGGCAAGGGGGTGGTGAAGACCGCCCCCTTTTCCGTTTCCGTTTCCGTTTCCGTTTCCGGACACGCTGACCCGCTCAGCGCCAGAAGCCTTTCCCAGGTCCCACGCAAGCAAACCGGGTTCATACAGCCTTCGATCCACTGATCCACTTGAGCCAAGGGATCACAGGTAAGCGCCACGGCGCTCTCCTCCTGCCGCTGCTGATCTGATCGGTCCATTCTCCGCGGGTGGGCATGGCGCGAAGGAGTTGGTTTTGGAGATA
>NZ_JAHQZU010000018.1 GCF_019061185.1 Paracoccus sp. Z118 | reverse complement strand
CGTCGGTCAGCCAGAACAGGTTGCTCATATATCAGGTCTCCTCGCCGTGCCTGAATCACGCCAACAGCCTGAAATCAATGGGTCTGGAGCCTAGGTGCTTTTGAAGGTAGGCATTGAGTTCTTCGCGTTCTTGAGCGGGCGCTGTCACCGACGCAAGGTTGTATCGACCGTACCGGTGTGATCTGTAAAAACGCGCGAGAATAGATAAAAACTCGTTATGCACCGGCGCTAGTTTGAGGTTGTGGGTGACCTTGAGCCTGCGTACTAGTTCAGAGTGGCTGTGAGTGATAAGCGTCTCTTCGAATGCTTGCTGGTCATCTCCCGGTGTATGTTCGGCTAAGATCACCGCTATTTTCAAGAGACGCTCGATGCCGACCGATATTGAATACAGGAATTCAAAGGAGTCTTCCTCTGATGTGAAAGTTTGCATTTCATGGAAGCATTGCAGGCCATTGTAAATAAACCTACCTGCAATATCGAGTTCGGTTCCCAAGTTGAAATTTTTCCAATATTCGTCTGGCGTCATAGTTATCTCCGGAAATATGCTGCTGAGGCTTTTCAAGGGATTCTATCTCATTGCTGAATTGCTTGCTCAAGTTTTCCACCAAGCGGTTCTCCGCCGCTAGGAGGGATCGAAGCCACGCCTGCGGTGTGATCCTTGCTCTCGCCTCTTGGTCTCATGATCCTCACGGGCGCGCGCAGGGCGAAGGTCATCACCGTCACGATCCAGCTTCTGATACTTCGCAACATCTTCCCGCAGACGTAGCAGCTCATGCTGCGCAATTGTGCGCTGCGCCTTGATGTCCTGCCGGAGAACCTGCCGCTCCTGGAGCTGCTGGTAGATCAGCGTGTCCTTTTCGGAGCGGTCACGCCGCCAGGCTTCGAGCGTTTCCCGCTCATTTTGCGCCTTCACCTTGGCATAGCGCCCGGTCAGCCAATGCCAGATGCCGGAGAATCCGCGCGGCAGACGCTCGGATCGTGCTTTGGTCTCCGCCTGCCAGCGCCGCTCATGCGCGTCAGTAAGGCGCTTCCGTTCTTCCCGTTGGCGCGCCAACAGGTCCGCCTTGCGGAAGTCCATCACAGCCGACCGGCGCGCAGCGTCCCGCTCCACGTCTTTGATGAAGGCTTGCAGCTTCGCGGTCATTCCGCCCGAGATTTCCGCTTTGACGTCCTGCACTGAGCGAAGCGCTCGCGCGTCGCCCAGCCGCGCCTCGATCTCTTTCGACTTCACGCCCGCGTACCGCGACAGCGAATAGACTTCGCCACGGTAATCGACGGCGACAAAGCCGCGACGGTCGCCTCGGGCCAGCCAGAAGCCGCGCTCCCGCAGCGCCAGGTCAAAGGCCGCCTGGCTGTCGGACCGGTCCCAGCACTGCCGGAACACCGCCTTGAGTTCGCGAGCATCGAGCCCCGCGCGCGTTGCCTGTTGCCATTCGTCCCGCGTGAAGGTCAGCGGGTCGCGCAGGCTGCGGTCCTGAAGGCCGCGCGGCATGTCCCAGCCATGCTCCATGTACAGCTTTCGGGACACGTCCCGAAGCTTAAGCTTGTAGTGGGGCAGGTTGATCGCGCGCATCCGCTCCGCGTCGATCCGCGACCAAACGGCGTGAGCGTGCCGCCTCCCGTCCTTTTCATGGAAGACGATGGCGCGCGGCTGGTTTTCCAGTCCGAGCTTCTGTTCAATTTCGTCAATGGCTTGCTCGAAGACCTCGACGCTGGCCTCCGCCCCTTCGGGCGGGTTCAGGCTCATCGAAAACAGATGCTTCTCGCAGCGCGTCCCGAGGGCGATGGCGTCCGCCTCGCTGAAAGCGCCTTGCAGGGTTTCGCTGGCAAAGCCGCGCACCTCATGCAGCTCGACGTGATCGTTGTCGCGCATGGCCAGAAGATAGCGGGCAAGTTGCTGCCCGCCGCCGCGCTCTTTGGCTTTGAGGATCATGGCCCGCCCTCCGGCGACTTGCCGAGGGCGCGAAGCAGCTCAGCCCGCAGGGCCAACACTTCGCGACAGGCTTCTTTGAGGTCGGCCTCAGTTTCCGGCGTGACGGGCAGGGAGCCCGTATTCACGGCCTTGGCGAGCTGGTTCAGGTTGGAGGAAAGCCGGGACTGCCCCAAGGCACCCAGGACGCGCCCAAGCGCCTCACGGTCGCCGACCGGGCTGTTGCCGCTCTTCTTGCGCGGGCTGGCGGCGTCGCCGAACAGCTTCTCTCGGATATGCACGCTCAGCGGCTTGCCGCCCCGTTCAGCGTCCAGCCGCGCCCTTTCTTCGTGCGTGAGGCGCAGGGAGAACGGCGGCGGGTACTTCTTTGCCGCAGCGTTGGCTGTGCCTAAGGCGTTAAAGTTTCGGCTTAAATGGGTCATCGCCGCACCGCAGACCCTTAGGGTCTAGCTGCGCGAGATGGCGCTCCCATTCATCCAGCACCTCGAAGAGAGTGTTCGAACTTTCTCCTGCGAGGTGCGCCAGTTTTTACTTTCTCCGGCACAGGTTGCGGCACGAGGTTCGAGCCGTTTCCTATCGCCTCACGGGCGGTTGGCTGATGATCCGCTGAATGGTGATCCGTGGACTGGTCTGCGGACTGGCGCGGCTTTCCTGCCGCTCGCTGTCGGCGGCCTTGTCTTCATAGATCGCGAGGAACCGGCGCGGCTGGCTGTGCCATGCTCCCGCGAATTTTGCGTCGGACGGATCACGTAAAAAAAACGGGGGCGCTGCATCGCTGCAGCACCCCTTGAACGGCCATCCGGCCGTACAGTTTTCGACCAGCTTGTCGCGATCAGGAAGGCGAAGACCTTACTTGATCTTGCCTTCCTTGTATTCCACGTGCTTGCGCACGACGGGGTCGTATTTGTTGACCGTCATCTTCTCGGTCATCGTGCGCGCGTTCTTCTTGGTCACGTAGAAGTGGCCGGTGCCCGCGCTGGAGTTCAGGCGGATCTTGATGGTGGTCGGCTTCGCCATGTTCGTCGCTCCTGCTCGGGCGCGATCGTCATCAGCCGTCGGGCACCCGTGGAAATTCCGTGAAGCCTGCCTTTTACGCGGGCCTCACGCAGAGTCAACCGCCAAACAGGCGAATCGGGTCAGCCGGCGGCGGCGTGAGCGATGCAGAGGATCTTGGCGATGCGGCCGTCATTCCCCTCGATCGGGCAGAGGGTCACGGCGCGGTGCTGGTCCTCGCCCTCGAGGCCGGGGCAGTGGAGTGTCATGCGGACGGCCTCGCCCTCCGCGGCCTCGACCAGACCGGCCCGCAGCGTCTCGTGGTCGAGGCAGGTCCATATCTGCGTCCAGTGCCGCCCTTGGACGCGGCTGGCGTCGTCCAGTCCCAGCTCGGCCGCGGCTGCGCGGTTGACCATCGTGAGGCGCCCGTCCGGGTCCATCAGATAGACGGAGTCGGAGTGATGCCGCAGCAGCGCCAGCGCGAGCGCGGTGCCGGTAAGATCGCATTCATGTGATGCGTCCAAAGACGAATTGGATGCGTTGAAACTTGTGTTCGGCGAGGCAAGATGTTCGGCAGGCTGCATGGACGGACCTCCCAGGATGGAAATGACGACGGGTAATGGGTCGAGCCTATGCCCGTTCCGTGAATGTCCAGAGTCGAAAATCGCCTTATAATTGTTATACGCGAAATTCCGCCGAGATGGACCGGGCGGGATCGTTTGCGCGGATGGCCTGTAAGCCGGGTTCTGTCCGGGGCCTTGCGGCCCGTGGATGACCATTCCTCTGGTCCCGCCGTTGCCGGCGGGATCAAGCTGCCAACCCGGATCTGCTGGGGCGCAGGCGGCCCTGCGGGTTGCCCCGCGCGCGATCCCTATTCGGCATTGCTCCCGGTGGGGCTTGCCTTGCCGGTCCGGTTGCCCGTCCCGCGGTGGGCTCTTACCCCACCGTTTCACCCTTGCCACGCGCGAGGCGCGGCGGTCTCTTCTCTGTGGCGCTTTCCCTGGGGTCGCCCCCGCCGGGCGTTACCCGGCACCGTGCCTGCATGGAGCCCGGACTTTCCTCGGACGGACAGGCCGCCCGCGGTCATCCGGCCATCCGCGCAAAGCGGCAGATAGGCGCGGCCGGCGGGGCGGTCAAGCGTGGTTTTCGTAGCTGCGTTGCAGCGGGGGCTTCGCGCCCCCGGCCACTACCGTGGCCTTCCTCGCTGAAAACGGTCCACCGGACCGTTTTCCGGGCGCTCGGAAGCCCCGCGGGATATTTCCGGCCGCCCGAGGATCAGGGGAGCGTTCTCAGAACGGCACGTCGTCCGCGTTGGTCGGGGCGGCTGGTTGAATATAGGAGGCTTTCACCGTCTTGAAGCCTGCCGGGAACTCGACCGTCAACGTGTCCTCGGCGATGCCCATGATGCTGCCGGTGCCGAATTTCTGGTGGAACACCCGGTCGCCCACGGAAAAGCGGGCGGCGGGTTCGGCGTCGATCACGATGGGTGTGCGGTGGACCGGGGCGGCGCGCTGGCCGGCGCGATCCTGCATCCGCTTCCAGCCGGGGGAGTTGTAGACATCCGCCCGCGCCGCCTTTTCGTGCATGGTGGACTGCGCGAAGGGCTGAGCCGCCGCGCCGTAGCCGCCGCCGTAGAGGCCGGGCGGGGTCAGCACCTCGACGTGATCCTCGGGCAGTTCGTCGATGAAGCGCGAGGGCAGGGAGGATTGCCACTGCCCATACATCCGCCGGTTGCCGGCGAAGGTGATGGTCGCCAGCTCTTCGGCACGGGTGATGCCGACATAGGCGAGGCGGCGTTCCTCCTCGAGGCCCTTAAGGCCCGACTCGTCCATGCTGCGCTGGCTGGGGAACAGACCGTCCTCCCATCCCGGCAGGAACACGATGGGGTATTCCAGCCCCTTGGCGGCGTGGAGGGTCATGATGCTGACCTCCTCGGCCTGCTCGCCCTCGGAGGCGTCCATCACCAGCGCGACATGTTCGAGGAAGCCCTGCAGGTTCTCGAACTCCTCCAGCGCCTTGACCAGTTCCTTGAGATTGTCGAGCCGCCCCGGTGCATCGGGCGCGCGGTCGTTCTGCCACATGGCGGTATAGCCGGAATCGTCCAGGATGCGCTCGGCCAGTTCGACGTGGTTCACGCGGCTGTCCAGCACATCGGCGTGCCAGCGGCCCATCTGCTCGGTGAAGGTCCGCAGGTTGGCCGCGCCCTTGCCGGTGAGCGCATTGGCCGCGACCGTCGCCGCCGCGCCTTCCAGCAGCGGCAGGCCGCGCGAGCGGGCCTCGCGCTGGATCGTCTGCACGGCCTTGTCGCCGAGACCCCGCTTGGGAAGGTTCACGATCCGCTCGAACGCCAGATCGTCCGTGGGCGACACGGCCAGCCGGAAATAGGCCATCGCGTCGCGGATTTCCTGCCGCTCGTAGAAGCGGGGGCCGCCGATCACGCGATAGGGCAGGCCGATGGTCATGAAGCGGTCCTCGAACGCCCGCATCTGGTGCGAGGCGCGGACGAGGATGGCGATGTCGTTCAGGCTGCGCCGTCCGATGGAATGGCGGTGGCCGCCGTGGAACGCCTCGATCTCTTCGCCGATCCAGCGGGCCTCGGCCTCGCTGTCCCAGTGGCCGATCAGGCGGACCTTCTCGCCGCCCTCGGATTCGGTCCACAGGGTCTTGCCGAGACGGCCCTTGTTCGCGGCGATCAGGCCGGAGGCGGCGGCGAGGATGTGCGGCGTGGAGCGGTAGTTCTGTTCCAGCCGGATCACCTGCGCGCCGGGGAAATCCTGCTCGAACCGCAGGATGTTGCCGACCTCGGCCCCGCGCCAGCCATAGATCGACTGGTCGTCGTCGCCCACGCAGCAGATGTTGCGGTGCATCTGGGCCAGCAGCCGCAGCCACAGATACTGGGCGACGTTGGTGTCCTGGTATTCGTCCACGAGGATATAGCGGAAACGATCCTGCCACTGGGCCAGCACGTCCGGGTGCGCCTGGAAGATCGTCACGCAATGCAGCAGCAGGTCGCCGAAATCGGTGGCGTTCAGTTCCAGCAGGCGGCGCTGATACTGCGCGTAAAGCGCCGCGCCCTTTCCGTCATAGGCGTGCGTCTCGCCCGAGGGCACGCGCGAGGGCGTCAGCGCGCGGTTCTTCCAGTCGTCGATCAGCCCGGCCAGCATCCGCGCGGGCCAGCGCTTCTCGTCGATGTTCCCGGCCGCGATCAGTTGCTTGAGCAGCCGGATCTGGTCGTCGGTGTCAAGGATCGTGAAGCTGGGCTTCAGGTGCAGCCCGCCTTCGCCCACCAGTTCGGCATGGCGGCGCAGGATCTTGACGCTGACCGAGTGGAACGTGCCCAGCCAAGGCATCCCCTCGACCGTCTCGCCCAGCAGGCGGGCCACGCGGTCCTTCATCTCGCGCGCGGCCTTGTTCGTGAAGGTCACGGCGAGGATGCGGCCCGGCGTCGCGCGGCCCTGCGTCAGCAGATGGACGATGCGGGTGGTCAGGGCGCGGGTCTTGCCGGTGCCGGCGCCGGCGAGCAGCAGGACCGGGCCGTCCAGCGACTCGACAGCCTGCCGTTGCGCCGGGTTCAGCCCGTCCAGATAGGGCGCGGCCCGGCCCGCCATCGCCCGTTGGGACAGGGGAACGCGGGCGGGCGCGGCGGCGGCCTCGAAGGCATCGGAGTCGTCGAAATGGCTCATGCGAGCCAACATAAAGAACGCGGCCTGCCAAGGGAAGGCCGCGTTCCTGATCCGTTCGCTTTTTGCGTCAGTGGGCGGGCTTGTCGCCCCGCGTCTTGACCACCGATACGATCACGCCGACCGTCAGGATCACGAAGGTCACGCCCAGCGAGATCGCGGGCGGCACCTTCTCGATCCCCAGCATCTCGGCCACGACGACCTTGCCGCCGATGAAGATCAGCAGGATCGCCAGCGCGGGCTTCAGGTACTCGAAGCGGTGCAGGATGGCAGCGAGCGCGAAATACAGCGCCCGCAGGCCGAGGATGGCGAAGATGTTCGAGGTATAGACGAGGTAAGGATCGGTGGTGATCGCGAAGATCGCGGGCACCGAATCGACGGCGAAGATCAGGTCCGCGATCTCGATCGCGACCAGGGCCACGAACAGCGGCGTCGCGTAGAGCAGCGTCTTGCCGGCCGGGCCTTCCTGCCGCACGAAGAACCTGTTGCCGACGAATCCTTTCGTCACCCGCATGTGCCTGGTGAGCCAGACCAGCATCTTGTTCTCGGACGGGTCGGCCTCCTCCTTCCCGGCCATCAGCATCCTGACGCCGGTGAAGATCAGGAAGGCCGCGAAGATCAGCAGCACCCATTCGTAGCGCTGCACCAGCACCGCGCCGAAGCCGATCATGATCGCCCGCAGGACGATCACGCCAAGAATGCCCCAGAACAGCACCCGGTGCTGCAAATGACGCGGCACGGCGAAGAAGCCGAAGATCGTCGCCATGACGAAGACGTTGTCCATCGCCAGCGACTTCTCGACGATGAAGCCGGTCCAGTATTCCAGCGCGGCGGTCTGGCCCAACTGCGACCAGACGAAGCCGCCGAACAGGAGGCCGATGGTGATGTAGAAGGCCGACATCACGAGCGAGCGGCGCACGCCGATCTCGTTGTCGCCGCGGTTCAGGACGCCGAGGTCCAGCACCAGCAGAACGATGACGGCCGAAAGGAAGGTCAGCCACATCCAAACGGGCTGTCCCATGATCAATGCTGTGAGATCCATGTATGCCTCTGGGTTACGGTCAAATGTGACCGACATCACGATCCGCTCGGATCGCCAGAGGGGCCCGGTCCCGGCCCCGACTTAGGCGGCGAACGCGCCGGTTCAAGTCGAAGTTGCGCTTTTTGTCGCAGGGGGCTAACGCGGGTTCATGAGCGACAGCCAGCACCCTCGCACCCGCGCCGTCCACGCAGGCATCCGCCGCAGCCAGTATGGTGAGATGGCCGAGGCGCTGTTCCTGACGCAAGGCTTCGCCTACGACAGCGCCGAGCAGGCCGAGGCGCGGTTCCAGAAAATCGGGCCGGACGAGTTCATCTATGCCCGCTACGGCAACCCGACCTCTCGGATGTTCGAGGACCGGATGGCCTCGCTGGAAGGGACCGAGGACGCGTTTGCCACCGCCTCGGGCATGGCCGCCGTCAACGGCGCGCTGATGGCGATGGTGAAGCCCGGCGACCGCGTGGTGGCGGCGCGGCAGCTGTTCGGATCGTGCCTTTACGTGCTGGACATCCTCGCCCGCTTCGGGGTCGAGGTCGTGCTGCTGGACGGCACCAATCTTGCCGCCTGGCGCGAGGCGGTGACGCCCGGCACGAAGGCCGTGTTCTTCGAAAGCGTGTCGAATCCGGTCCTCGAAGTCATGGACATCGCCGGTATTTCCGAAATCGCCCATGCGGCGGGCGCGCTGGTCGTGGTGGACAACGTCTTCACGACGCCGGTCTTTTCCCGCGCGGTCGAGCAGGGCGCGGATGTCGTCGTTTATTCCACCACCAAGCATATTGACGGCGGCGGGCGGGCGCTCGGCGGGGTGATCTGCGGCACCCGCCATTTCGTGCGCGAGGTGGCCGAGCCCTATCTCAAGCACACCGGCGGGGCGATCAGCCCGTTCAACGCCTGGATCATGCTGAACGGCCTGACGACGCTGGACCTGCGGGTGCGGGCGATGGCGGACAGCGCGGCGCAGATCGCGCAGGCGCTGGACGGGGCAGGGGTGCGGGTGATCTATCCGGGGCTGCCCGCGCATCCGCAGCACGAGCTTGCGATGCGGCAGATGGGCTCCGGCGGGACGATGATCGCGTTGCAACTCGCCTCCAAGCAGGCGGCGTTCGACTGCATGAACCGGCTGCGGCTCATCAGCATCTCGAACAATCTCGGCGACGCCAAGACCATCGTGACCCATCCGGCCACCACCACGCACCAGCGCCTGTCGCCGGAAACGCGGGCGCAGGCGGGCATCACCGACGGCACGCTGCGCCTGTCCATCGGGCTGGAGCACCCGGCCGACCTGCTGGCCGACCTGATGCAGTCGCTCGGCTGACCGCGCGGTCGTTCCCCGGCTTCACTTCCCCGCGCGGCCTTCCCATATAGGGCATCGGATTCAGGCCGAGAGCCGCGCGCATCCGCGGGAGGAGCATCACATGACCCAGAACCGCCCCCTGACCCCGGTCTATCCGGCGCTCAGCCGCAGCTATCCCGCCGATTTCACGGTGGACGAGCAATACCGCGCCAGCCTGCCGGACCTTCAGAACGGCCCCGCCAGCCTGATCGTCGGCGCCCGCAAGCTGATCCAGCATGTCGGCATTTCCAACTTCCGCCTGCCGATCCGCTACCGCCGGAAAGACGGGGGAGAGATCATGCTGGAAACCAGCGTCACCGGCACCGTCAGCCTGGATGCCGAGCGCAAGGGCATCAACATGAGCCGGATCATGCGGTCCTTCTATGCACATGCGGAAAAGCAGTTCTCGCTGGGCGTGCTGGCGGCGGCGGTCAGCGACTACAAGGACCATCTGGACAGTTTCGACGCGCGCTTGCAGATGCGGCTGAGCTATCCGATGCGCGCGCTATCGCTGCGCTCGGGGCTGGAGGGCTGGCAGTATTACGACATCGCGATGGAGCTGATCGATCAGGGCGGGCAGCGGCTCAAGGTCATGCATTTCGACTATGTCTATTCCTCGACCTGCCCCTGCTCGCTGGAACTGTCCGAACATGCTCGCGAGAGCCGCGCCCAGTTGGCTACGCCCCATTCCCAACGCTCGATCGCCCGCATCTCGGTCGTGATGCAGGGCGAGGAGAAGCTGTGGTTCGAGGACATGGTGGCCCTGTGCCGCCGCGCCGTCGCCACCGAAACGCAGGTGATGGTGAAGCGCGAGGACGAGCAGGCCTTCGCCGAACTCAACGCCGCGAACCCCATCTTCGTCGAGGATGCGGTGCGGGCCTTCGCCCAGCAGCTTGAGGACGAGCCGCGGATCGGCGATTTCCGCGTCATCGCCAGCCATCAGGAATCGCTGCACTCGCATGACGCGGTGAGCCTGCTGACCGAGGGCGAGACCTTCGCGCAGACCAGCCTCGATCCGATGACCTTTGCCGGGCTCAGGGCGTGACCGGCCCCGCGCTCACTCCGGCAGCGCAAAGACGGTCAGCGCGTCGCCCATGTTCGTCTCCAGCCGGGCGTGGCCCGCATTGACGATGGCGACATACTGGCGGCCCTCATGCTCGTAGGTCATCGGACCGGCCTGCGGTCCGGCGTCGAGCCGCGCCTGCCATAGCAACCGTCCGGTCGCCGTTTCGAAGGCGCGCAGGTAATCGTCCTGCGCGGCGCCGATGAAGGTCAGCCCGCCCGCCGTCACCAGCGGCCCGCCCTGATTGGCCGTGCCCATCACGATCTTCAGCCGCGAAGGAATGCCCAGCGGGCCGCTGTCGAAGCCGGTGCCGAACGGCTGCGACCAGACCAGCTCGCCCGTGTCGATATGGGTCGCGGCCATGATCCCCCATGGCGGGGCGATGCAGGGGATGTTCAGCACCGAAAGCCAGGTCGGGCGGTCCACGCCATAGGGCGTGCCGGCCTGCGGCGCGACCTCCTGATCGGGGCGCGCGCCGCCATCGCCGACGGGGACATCCTCGACATTCTCGCGGGCGATCAGCGTGACAATGTTCGGCATCCGCGAATAGTTCGAGATCAGCAGCCGCTGCGCGGGATCGAAGCCCATCCCGCCCCAGTTCATGCCGCCCATGATCCCCGGCATCATCAGCATCGGGGTTCCCGGCTCGGCCAGGGGCGTGAACATTCCTTCGTATCGGGCCTGATGGAAGGTCAGGCGGCACATGGCGGCGTCGATCGGCGTGATGCCCCAGGTGTCGCGGGGTTCCAGCGTCTCGGGCTCGCTGCCCGGCATTCCGGCGAAAAGGGGATAATGGGCCGGGAAGGGCTGGACCGGCGACAGATCGTCGCTTGGCCGCCCGCCCTGCGGGACCGGGACTTCCTCGACCGGGCGCAGCGGCTCGCCCGTCAGGGCATCCAGCAGGAACAGCCGCCCCGTCTTGGTGCCCTGCATCACGGCCCGGCGCGGCGCGCCGTCGATCTCGACATCGACCAGCATGGGCTGGGCGCCGATGTCGTAATCCCAGCGGTCGAGGCGCACGGTCGCATAGGACCAGCGTTCCTCGCCGGTCTCCAGATCGACGGCGACGACAGCGGCTGTGACCTCCTCCTCCTCGGGCGTGCGGTCGCCGCCCCACTGGTCTGCGCCGGGGTTGCCGGTGCCGAGGAAGGCCAGCCCCAACTCCTCGTCGGCGGAGATGACGTTCCAGACGTTCGGCGTGCCGCGCGGATAGATCTCGCCCTCGGCCAGCGGCGCCTGCGGATCCGGGCGCAGCACGTCCCACGCCCAGCGAAGCTCTCCGCTCGCCGCATCATAGGCGCGGACCACGCCCGAAGGGGAATCGCGGCGCTGATTGTCGCTGACCTGCTGGCCCACGATCACCACCCCGCCTGCGACCGTCGGACCCGAGTTGTTCGAGAAGAATCCGGGCTGCCGCTCGCCCATGCCCTCGGTCAGATCGACGGTGCCGTCCGTGCCGAACGCCGCGCAGTCCGAGCCGTCGAGCGCGTCGCGGGCGATCAGCCGTCCATCCTCGGTGGTGACGTAGATGCGGGCCGCGCATTGTGCGCCGGCGGGACCGATCTCGGCATGGCCCACGGCGCGGCAGGCGACGCTGAAAGTCGATTCCATCGCGTCGGGCGAGTTCTGCGGATCGAAGCTCCAGACCTCGGCGCCCGTCGCCGGGTCCAGCGCAAAGACCTGGCTGCTGGGCGAGCAGGTATAGAGCAGGTCGCCCACCTTCAACGGCGTGTTCTGGGCGGAATAGAAGATGCGCCCCTCGCGCGGGGTCGAATCCCCGGTGTTGAAGCGCCACGCTTCCTGAAGATCGGCTACGTTGGTAGTGGTGATCCGGTCCAGCGCCGAATAGCGCTGACCACGGGTCGTACCGCCGAACGCCGTCCAGTCCGCGCCGGATGCCGCCGGGCTGGCCGGCGGCGCGCCTGCGAGGGCCGCGCCTGCCGGCTCGGTGGTGCGCTCCCAGAAGACGCCGACCAGCGCCAGAGCCGCAACGACGCCGCCCCCGAAGAGACCCAGCACCGCCCGGCGCGGGGTCGAGCGCGGCGGGGTGCTGCGGAAGGCGAAGGCGATGACCGTCAGCGCGAAGAGCAGCGCGATGATCCCGCTGCGGGCGGCGAAGTCGAAGCCCCAGGCGGGCATCCAGCCCTTGCCCGCGATCTCGACGAGCGACCACAGGATCGTTGCGACGAATGCGGCGGTGAACAGTCCGAGCGCGGCCCGGTGCCGGCCAAGCCAGGCGAGGGCCGCCGCCACCGAAAGGGCCAGACCCAGCAGCAGGTAGTACCACGTCCCCCCGAGCCACGTGATCTGCGCCCCGAACCAGACCGTCGCCGCACCGATCAAGCCCGACACGGTCGTCAGTATCAAATAGATGACATGGGCCGCGCGGGAATGGACGGGGGCGTGATCGGACGGGGCGCGGGGCATGGATGCTCCTTCGGCAACGGCGCGCCGCGCAGCTTTGGGCGGCGCGTCACGAAAGGGGTGGGGTCCCTTTGCGAACCCCGCGGAGGCATGAGGGTTCCGTGCTCACCTCGACCCAAGGGGCGGCGTGATCGGTCGTCGGAGTGGTTTTTCGCCGCGCCCCAAGCCGGGGTTTCACCCCGGACCCCAGGATATTTGGGCGAAGAAGAAGCCGCCCGATCAGGGGCGGGGCAGCGGCGTCTGGGTCGAAAGGGCGCAGAAGACCGGGGGGACGGCCTCGGGCGAGGGGGTGCAGCCCGAGAGGGTCGCAACCGGTTCGATCAGCGCGCCGCCTTCGGCGGGCAGGGTCACGCGGTAGGCGTGGGTCGGGGCGGGGGCGTCCGGGCCGTGGCTGTAGGGGGTGAAGCGCTGTTCGGTCTGGAGGCAGCGATGCGCGGCGACGGGGTAACCGGCGTCGGTCAGCACGGCAGACACGGCCTTGGCCCGTGCCGCACAGGCGGCCATGTCGCCGGCTTCGGTGATGGCCAGGTGCGGGCCGTCCGCGTGACCCAGCGTCAGGACGATCAGCAGCGTGTGGAGCATGGCGGTTTCCCCTCGGGGCTGGGCGGGGCGGCGGTCTTGCCGCCCCGGCTTGTCGCTCGTCCAGTCACTCGGCGGCGTCCAGCACCGTGTCGCAGCGGGCGCAGGTCGCCGGATGGTCGTGGGTGCCGACATCGGGCAGGATCTTCCAGCAGCGCTGGCATTTCTCGCCCGTCGCCGTCTCGAACACCACGCCGACGCCGGGCACCTCGGGCAGGCGGAACGCCTCGGCCGGGGCGGGATCGGCGGTCAGTTCCAGCGACGACACGATACAGACATCCGCGAAATCGACCGAGCGCAGGGTGGCCAGCAGCGCCGCATCCTCGACATGAACGACCGGCGCGGCTTCGAGGCTGGCGCCGATGGTCTTGTCGGCGCGCTTGACCTCCAGCGCCGCCGTCACCGCGCGGCGGGCGCGGCGGATGCCGTCCCACTTGGCGGCGAGCGTGTCGCTGCGCCAGGCGGGCGGCGTCGCGGGGAAATCGTGCAGATGCACGCTGTCCTCATCGGAGGAGAAGCGCGAGAGCCACACATCCTCCATCGTGAAGGGCAGCAGCGGGGCGAGCCACAGCGTCAGTCGGTGGAACACCGCGTCCATCACCGTGCGGACCGCGCGGCGGCGCAGGCTGTCCGGGGCGTCGCAGTAGAGCGCGTCCTTGCGGATGTCGAACCAGAAGGCCGAGAGGTCCAGCGTGGCGAAGTTGAACAGCGCCTGGAATACGCCCTGGAAGTCGTAGGCGTCGTAGCCGGCGCGGACCCTGCCATCGAGTTCGGCCAGCCGGTGCAGCACCCAGCGTTCCAGTTCGGGCATCTCGGCGGGCTCCACCCGCTCGGCATCTGTGAAACCGTCCAGCGCCCCCAGCAGGAAACGCAGCGTGTTGCGCAGGCGACGATAGCTGTCGGCGGTGCCCTTGAGGATCTCGGGCCCGATGCGGCTGTCGGCGGAGTAATCCACCTGCGCCACCCAGAGCCGCAGGATGTCGGCCCCGTATTGCTTGATGACCTCGGCCGGAACGATGGTGTTGCCGAGCGACTTGGACATCTTCATGCCCTTCTCGTCCAGCGTGAAGCCGTGGGTCAGCACGCCGCGATAGGGCGCCCGGCCCTTCGTTGCGCTGGCCTGCAGCAGCGAGGACTGGAACCAGCCGCGATGCTGGTCGGTGCCTTCCAGATAGAGGTCGGCGATCCCGTCGGGCGAGCCGTCCGCACGGTCGCGCAGCACGAAGGCGTGGGTCGAGCCGCTGTCGAACCACACGTCCAGCACGTCCATGACCTGATCGTAGTCGCCCGGATAGACGATGCCGTCCAGCATCCGCTCCTTGAAGCCGTCCTGATACCACACATCCGCGCCATGCTCCTCGAACGCGTCGAGGATGCGCTGGTTGACCTTCGGATCGCGCAGCAGGAAGGATGGATCGTCGGGCTTCGCGCCCTTGCGCACGAAGCAGGTCAGCGGCACGCCCCAGGCGCGTTGACGGCTCAGCACCCAGTCGGGGCGGTTCTGCACCATCGAGAAGATGCGGTTGCGCCCCGAGGGCGGCGTCCATGTCACCAGCTCGTCGATCGAGGTCAGCGCCCGCTGGCGGATCGTGTCGCCGTAGGCGCCCATGCCGTCATGCAGCGGCTTGTCGATGGCGGCGAACCATTGCGGCGTGTTGCGATAGATCACCGGCGCCTTGGACCGCCAGCTATGCGGATAGCTGTGCTTCAGCTTGCCCTTGGCCAGCAACGCACCCGCGCCGTGCAACGCCCTGATGTTGCTGACATTGGCGGGGCCTTCCTTGCCGTCGGGCTGGATAATCGCCTGCCCGCCGAAGACCGGCAGGTCGGCGCGGTAGCTGCCGTCCGGCTCGACGTTGTAGGTCATCTTGAGGCCGTATTTCAGGCCAAGCTGATAGTCGTCCTCGCCGTGGCTGGGGGCGGTGTGGACGAAGCCGGTGCCGGCGTCCTCGGTGACGTGATCGCCGGGCAACAGGGGGATGTCCTGGTCCCACTCGCCCGCGCCGCCTTCGATGCCGCGATAGGGATGGGCCAGCACCAGCGCGGCCAGTTCGCCCGCCGGCACGTCGCGCAGCCGCTCGTGCCGTTCCACGCGGGCGGAGGTCAGCACCCCGGCCGCCAGCGTGTCCGCCAGCACCAGCGTTTCGCCCACGCGCGCGGTGGAGTTTTCGCCAAGCTCGTCAACGCGGTAGAGACCGTAGGCGAAGTCCGGTCCGAAGGCCACCGCGCGGTTCTGCGGGATGGTCCACGGCGTCGTGGTCCAGATCACCACCGACGCGTCCAGCAGGTCGGTCCGCATGCAGCCATCCAGCGGCGCGAAGTCGCGCTGCGAGGCGACGGGGAAGCGTACCCAGACCTGATGGCTGGTGTGGTCGTGATATTCCACCTCAGCCTCGGCCAGGGCGGTCTTTTCGACCGGCGACCACATCACCGGCTTGCTGCCCTGATAGAGGCTGCCGTTCATCACCAGCTTCATGAACTCGGCCGCGATCACCGCCTCGGCGTGGTAATCCATGGTCAGGTAGGGATCGTCCCACTTGCCGGTGACGCCGAGGCGCTTGAACTCCTCGCGCTGCACATCCACCCAGTGCTCGGCGAAGCGGCGGCATTCCTGCCGGAACTCGACCGTGTCCACCGCGTCCTTGTCGAGGCCCTTCTGGCGGTATTGCTCCTCGATCTTCCACTCGATCGGCAGACCGTGGCAGTCCCAGCCGGGGACATAACGCGCATCGCGCCCCATCATCTGCTGGCTGCGGACGATGAAGTCCTTGAGCAGCTTGTTCAGTGCGTGGCCGATATGCAGGTTGCCGTTCGCATAGGGGGGGCCGTCATGCAGGATGAACGGCTTGCGGCCTTCGGCATTCGCCCGCAGGCGGTCATAGATGCCGAGCCGCTCCCACCGGGCCAGCCAGTCCGGCTCGCGCTGCGGCAGGCCGGCGCGCATGGGAAAGGTGGTTTCGGGCAGGAAGACGGTGTTGCGATAGTCGGGCAGGGTGTCGGTGGCGCTCATCGGGCGGAGTCCTTGAAGATGCTGGGCAGGCGTCGTCCCGGCAGCGCGAAACCTCACGCCGCCGGGCGGCTAATTCGGAATATCCGGGCCGCGTGAAGCATGGCGGCGGTTATAGGAAGCGATGGGGGGGGCGGCAAGGGCGCCGCTGCGGGTCGCGGCGGCGGGATGATCGTTCCGACGAGGGAGCTTTGGCGCGGAGTAGAGGGAAATAGCTTCCGCTCAGTGGCTATGGCAGGGAAAGAAGCCCGGTTTCCGGCGGATTTCCTCCGCATCCGTCCGCCTGCGCCGCCCTCGCTGCGACGGGCGTCCTTTTGAGCGGCAGGCCGGGCCGCTCCCATTGAAGGCGGGCCTGCGGGGCGGTAGGTCAGCCCGCATGACCAACGGAAGCCCCAAGACAGCCCCAGAACAACCGGCCATCGTCTTCGACGACGTGGTCAAGGTCTGGCCCAACTCTTCCGGCGGCGCGAAGGCGCTGGACCGTGTGAGCCTGAATGTGCCGGCGGGCGGGATCACGGGCGTGATCGGCCGCTCGGGCGCGGGCAAGTCCACGCTGCTGCGGCTGGTCAACGGGCTGGAGCGTGTGACCTCGGGCCGGGTCGAGGTGCTGGGCCGCGACGCGACCGCCGCGCGGGGGCGCGACCTGCGCGCCTTGCGCCGCGATGCCGGGATGATCTTCCAGCATTTCAACCTCTTGGCCAACCGCACCGTCCGCGCCAACATCGCCCTGCCGCTGGAGATCGCGGGCACGCCGCGTTCCCGGATCGGCCCGCGCGTGGACCGGCTGATCGACCTGGTGGGGCTGACGCCGCTCGCGGACCGCTATCCGGCGCAGCTTTCGGGCGGGCAGAAGCAGCGCGTCGGCATCGCCCGCGCGCTGGCGACCGAGCCGAAAGTGCTGCTGTCGGACGAGGCGACGAGCGCGCTCGACCCGGAAACCACGCAGGCCGTTCTGGCGCTGCTGCGCGACATCAACCGCGAGCTTGGGTTGACCATCCTGCTCATCACCCATGAAATGGCGGTCGTGCGCGACATCTGCCAGCACGTCGCCGTGATCGAGGCGGGGCGCATCGTCGAGGCGGGCGAGACCTACGGCATCTTCGCCAACCCGCAGCATGCGGTCACAAAATCCTTCCTGTCGGGCGTGACCGGCACGGCGCTGCCGGGCTTCATCGCCCGCCGGATCGTGCCGGACGGCACTGGCCCCGCGATCCTGCGCATCACCTTCGCGGGCGAGCGGGCGACCGATCCGGTGCTGTCGCGCATCGGCTCGGAGCTCGGCGTCGAGACCAGCATCCTCAGCGGCACCATCGAGGAGATCGACGGCCGCCCCTTCGGCAACCTGACGGTCGAGCTTCCGGCCGGGACGCTGGACCGGGTGCAGGCCTTCCTGCACGCGCAGAACCTGCGGACGGAGGTGCTGGGCCATGTCGGCTAACCTCATCGCCCTGCTCTGGGAAGCGACGCTGCAGACCCTCTACATGGTCGCCGTCTCGGGGCTGCTCGGCACGGTGATCGGCCTGCCGCTGGGCGTGTTCCTCGCCACCTCGAAGCGGGGCGAGCTGCTGTCGGCGCCCGCCGTCAACGCGGTGCTGGGCCTGATCGTGAACGCCACCCGCTCAATCCCGTTCATCATCCTCGTCGTGGCGATTATCCCCTTCACCCGGCTGATCGCCGGCACCTCGATCGGCACCACCGCCGCGATCGTGCCGCTGACGCTGGCCGCCGCGCCGTTCATCGCCCGGATCGTGGAAACCGCGATCCGCGAGGTCGATGGCGGGCTGATCGAGGCCGCCCGCGCGATGGGCGCCACCCCGCATCAGATCATCCGCAAGGTGCTGCTGCCCGAGGCGCTGCCGGGCATCGCCCTTGGCCTGACGCTCGCGATGGTCAGCCTGATCGGCTATTCCGCGATGGTCGGCGCGGTGGGCGGCGAGGGCCTCGGCGATCTCGGCATCCGCTACGGCTATCAGCGCTTCATGCCCGATGTCATGCTGGCGGTGGTCGTCATCCTGATCGTCCTCGTGCAGGGCGTGCAGTCGCTGGGCGAGGCCATCGCCCGCCGCCTCGACCACCGCGCCGCCAAGGACCGGGGTCTCTAGTTCAACTGGAAAGGAAGACTGCAATGCTGAGAACATTCGTTTCCGTCCTCGCGCTGAGCGCGGGCATGGCCGCGGCCGAGGAAATCAGGATCGGCGTCAGCCCCGGCGAGCATGGCGAGATCCTGGAACAGGTCGCCCCCATCGCCGAGGCGAACGGCCTGACGCTCGATATCATCGAGTTCTCGGACTATGTCGTGCCGAACGCCGCGCTGGCCGACGGCGATCTGGACGCCAACAGCTTCCAGCACGTTCCCTATCTGGACAACCAGATCAAGGACCGCGGCTTCGATCTGGTGGTCGTCGGCAAGACCATCACCACCCCGATGGGCGTCTATTCCAGCCGCATCGAGTCGCTGGACGACCTGCCCGAGGGCGGAACCGTCGCGATCCCGAACGATCCGACCAACGGCGGCCGGGCGCTGCTGGTGCTGGCCGATCAGGGCGTGATCGCGGTGAACCCCGAGGCCGGGCTGGTGCCGACCCCGCTCGACATCACCGAGAACCCGAAGAACCTGAAGTTCCGCGAACTCGACGCCGCCCAGCTGCCGCGCGCGCTGGAAGACGCCGACGCGGCGGTCATCAACACCAACTACGCGCTGGCGGGCGGGCTCAGCCCCAAGGGCGATTCGATCGCAATGGAAAAGGCCGACAGCCCCTATGCCAACGTGATCGTGGTCCGCCGCGGGGACGAGAACGAGCCTTGGGTCAAGACGCTGGTCGATGCCTATCACTCGGCCGAGGTGAAGGCGTTCATCGAGACGGAATACGAAGGCGCGGTTATCCCCGCCTGGTGACCGAGGCGCCGTCATCGGCGTCAGGATGCCTGAGATCCTCCCCTCACAGGCGAAACGGCCCGCCCCGGAAAGGGCGGGCCGTTTCAGTCAGAGGCACGATGCTGCGCCGGCTCACGCCGGCTGCGGCGTCCTCCGCGCCACGGCAAGCTGTCGCAGCGCGATCGGGACCAGCAGAACCAGCCCGATGATCGTCGCGGTCCAGTTCGGGGCGACCAGCAGCAGCGAGGCGAAGGCCAGCGCCCCACGCTCGACCCCAGACAGTCGCGCGAACATCCAGCCGGTGATCGCCGCGGACAGCGCCCAGATGCCCAGCACCGCCCCGCCGAAGGCGAGCAGGAAGTTCGCCCAGGTGAAGCCCGTGGTCACGATCAGCAACGCCGGCTGGAAGACGAAGACGAACGGCACCAGCGCCTTGCCCATCGACAGGCGGAAGGCGGTGTTGCCCGCCTTGAAGGCGTTGGCCCCGGCGATCCCGGCGCCCGCATAGGCCGCCATCGCCACGGGGGGCGTCACGTCGGCCAGCACCCCGTAATAGAAGACGAAGAAATGGGCGACGATCGGCTCCACGTTCAGCAGGCCCAGAACCGGCGCGGCGACCGCGACCATGATGATGTAGTTCGCGGTGGTCGGGATGCCGCAGCCCATCAGCACGCAGACGATGGCAGTCAGGATCAGCGTGAACAGCAGCGTCAGCGTGCCCACGCCCATGATCTCGAACGGCAGGAATGCGAGCCAGCCCGTCACATCCTGCGCCCAGTCGGCCGCGACGCTGGTGACGAGATAGGCGATCCTGAAACCGACGCCGGTCAGCGTCACGACGCCGATCACCACGCCGACCAGAGCGGCGGCGGCGGTGACGGCGAGGGACTGCTTGGCGCCCAGCACGAAGCCCTCATAGATGCCGTGGGCGGTGCCCTTCAGCGCCTGGACCGGGCCGCCGGCGCGAAGCTCCTGCCACAGCAGCACGACGACACAGGCGGTGATCGACCAGAAGGCCGCGGCAAACGGGGTGCGGCCCGACAGCAGCACGCCGACCAGCACGATCAGCGGCACGACCGTCAGCCAGCCAGCCCTCAGCACCTTCCAGGCGTTCGGCAGCTCGGACGGATGCAGGCCGCGCAGGCCGAGGCGCTTGGCCTCGAGATGGACCTGCACCAGCACGCCGAAGAAATGCATGAAGGCGGGAACGATGGCCGCCAGCAGGATCGTGGTCAGCGGCAGGCCCAGATATTCGATCATCAGGAAGGCGACCGCCCCCATGACCGGCGGCGTGATCTGCCCGCCGGTGGAGGCGGCGGCCTCGACCGCGGCGGCGAAGTGGCGGGGATAGCCCACGCGGATCATGGCCGGGATGGTCAGCGCCCCGGTGGTCACGGTGTTGGCGATCGACGAGCCGGAGATCGAGCCGAGCAGCGCCGAGGACAGCACCGACACCTTCGCCGGTCCGCCCGCGAAACGGCCCGCTGCGGCTGAGGCGACATCGATGAAAAGCTGCCCCAGCCCGATCCGCGTCGCCATCACCCCGAACAGGACGAAGTGGAACACATAGGTCGCGATGACCCCCAGCGCGGTGCCGTAGATCCCCTGGCTCGTCAGATACAGGTGGTTGACGATATTGGACCAGCTTGCCCCCGGATGGACGAGAATGCCGGGCATGTGCTGGCCGTAATAGGCATAGGCCATGAACAACATGGCGATCACCGGCAGCGGCCAGCCCATCGAGCGGCGCACGGCCTCCAGCAGCACGACGATCAGGATCGTGCCCATGGTGGTGTCGAGCGTGGTGGGGTTGCCGACCCGGAACGCCAGTTCGCTGTAGATCCACGGCACGTAAAGCGAAGCGACCGCGCCGGCGATGGCCATGATCCAGTCGGCGAGCGGAAGTCCCAGCAGCGCAAGCGGGCCCCGCGCCGGCTCGGACCGGCCGAAGGCGGAAAACGACATGAAGACGAGAAATACCGTCACCCCCATGTGCAGCCCGCGATGCACCGTGGCCTGCGGGATGCCGAAGCCGGCGGTGTAGTAGTGATAGCAGCTCAGCAGGAACAGGATCGCGCCGGTCAGCACCGCCACCGGCTTCACCAGGGTGCGGAACCGCAACTCGGGATCGTATTTTTCCTCGAGTTCGGCCAGCTGGTCGGGGGTCAGCAGGTCCGGCTCATCGTAGTGCTGCGGTCTGGGATCGGTCATCGTGTCTGCATCCTGTCGCCTGCGCGTTGCGGGGAGCGCCGCGCCGCAGGCACTTGCGCGCCTGCGGCCTTGTTGTCGAGTCGCCGCTTATTCCAGCAGACCGGCTTCGCGGTAGAACCGCTCGGCGCCCGGATGCAGCGGCAGGCCAAGACCGGCGGTCGCGTTCTCGGGCACGATCTGCTTGCCCTTGGCGTGGCCGGCATCCAGTTGGACGCGCGTCGCGTCGTTCCACAGCGCCTTGGTGATGCCATAGATCAGCTCTTCCGGCTGGTCTGCCGAGGTCACCCACTGCGCGCCCACGGCGATGGTCTGAACGTCCGTGTCCTGATTCTCGTAGGTGCCGGCGGGGATGGTGTCGGTGGCGAAGAACTCGTTTTCCAGCACGGCCGTGGCGATCTCGCCGTCGATCGGGACGACCTTCACCGCTTGCTGGCTGGCGAGTTCGGCGATCGCGCCGGCCGGATAGCCGCCGACGAAGAAGAACGCGTCCATCGCGCCGTCGCGCATCCGGTCGGCGGCCTGGTCGGGCTTGAGATATTCGGGGGTGATGTCGGATTCCGACAGCCCCGCGGCGGCGAGGATCAGCTGCGCATCGACCAGCGTGCCCGAGCCCGGCTCGTCCAGCGAGACGCGCTTGCCGGCGAGGTCTGCGACCGATTCGATGCCGGAATCGGCCGAGGCGATCAGGTGGATCGATTCGGGATAGAGGTTGGCGATGGCGCGCAGCTTCTCGGCCGCGGGCTGACCTTCCCAGATGCCGGTGCCGGTATAGGCCCATGCGGCGACGTCGCCCTGTGCGAAGCCCGATTCCAGCGCCCCGCCCATGATGGCGTTGACGTTGGCGACCGAGCCGTTCGCGGCCACGGCCGAGGCGACCAGCCCCGGAACGCCGCAGGCGCCGCCTTCCTCGCAGGCGCGCGAGCCGGGCGGGGCCGAGATGGCGTTCGCCAGCAGGCCGCCGATCGGGTAGTAGGTGCCGGCGGTGCCGCCCGTGCCGATGCGGAAGAAGGTCATTTCCTGGGCCGAGGCGACCCCGCTCAGTGCGATCAGCGTTGCGGCGGCAAGGCCGGCGATCCGTTTGGTGAACATGTCAGGCTCCCTGTCAGTGACTGAGGAAACCTGACCCGAAACTGCAATGACTACAACGTGTCCTTTGTTGCAGGTTTTACCGTTCCGCGCCGGTGCCGCCCTCTGGGTGAGCCAAGCCGGCCGGCTCGGGCCACCGGACGCCATCGGCCCCCCGTGAGACGGGGCGCTGGCCGCCGGCCGGCCCTTCGTGCTGGAGGTCCTGGGCGATCGGAACTGCCGCCGCATATCACGGCGAACAGCCGCGGGCCTTCGCCGCGGCCCTTGTGTTGGGGAGAGCAGGACGGCGGCGGCGTCGTCGCGGGCGCTGCCAGGCAACTGCTCGGCCGGTTGCTGCCGGACGGGTGAGATCGGGCGCCCTTGGCGGACAAGGCGTTCCGGCCGCCGTCAGAATGTGATCTGTCTGTCACATGAATGACATGTCCCTGACCTAACAGGAGCGCGGCCCGAAACCTTCTCTCCCAATCAGGAGCCTGAGAATGAACAAGCTGAAGATCACCGCATCGGCCCTCGCCGTGGCCGCCGTGTCGGCCACCGCCGCCGGCGCCCAGGCTGTCAAGGTCGCCGGTTCCTCGACCGTGCTGCCCTATGCCACCATCGTGGCCGAGGCCTTTGCCGAGAACACCGACTTCCCGGCCCCGGTCGTCGAGGGCGGCGGCACAGGCGGCGGTCTGTCGCAGTTCTGTCAGGGCGTGGGCGGGAACACCATCGACGTCGCCAACGCCTCGCGCCCCATCCGCGAGAACGAGGCCGCGGCCTGCGCCGAGAACGGCGTCACCGACATCATGGAAGTCCGCTTCGGCTATGACGGCATCGTCTTCGCGTCGGACATCAACGGCCCCGACTTCACGCTGACCCCGCAGGACGTGTTCCTGGCGCTGGCGCAGAACGTCGTCGTGGACGGCGAATCGGTCGCCAACCCGAACACCACCTGGAACCAGGTGAACCCCGACTTGCCCGAGCAGGAAATCCTGGTCTTCGTTCCGGGCACCAAGCACGGCACCCGCGAAGTGTTCGAGGAAAAGGTCATGGCCGCCGGCTGCGAAACCTCGGGCGCTGCCGAAGCCTTCACCGCCGCGCTGGGCGAGGATGAGGGCGAGACCGCCTGCATGACGCTGCGCACGGACGGCCGCTCGGTCGATATCGACGGCGACTACACCGAGACGCTGGCCCGCCTCGGCTCCAGCCCGCAGGCGGTGGGCGTGTTCGGGCTGTCGTTCTACGAAAACAACACCGACAAGCTGAAGGTCGCCACCATCGACGGCATCGCCCCCTCGGTCGAGAGCGTCGCTTCGGGCGAATACCCGGTGTCGCGCCCGCTGTTCTTCTACGTGAAGGCGCAGCATTTCGAGGACGTCCCCGGCCTCAAGGAATACGCGGCGTTCTTCGTCGCGGACGCGCTGGCCGGACCGGGCGGCCCGCTGGCCGCCTACGGCCTGGTTCCCGACCCGGAACTGGCCGCGACCCAGGCCGCCGTCGAGGCCGAAACCATCATGCCGGCGAACTGATCGCCGCCACGTCACGGGGGCGGGCCGGGCGGCCCGTCCCTTCAATCCCCTTGCATTCCGCACCAAATCCTTGCCAACCGCCATTATTGTGCCTGTTCTTTCCGCCCCTGACCCAGCCCGCCCGGCCATGAGGTTCTGATGTCGCCCTTCTGGATCATGATGACTGTCCTGGCGCTGGCGGTGCTGGGTTACTTTCTCGGCGCCGCGCGTGCGCGCGGGGCGGTGGGCGGCGACATCCGCCGGCTGCATTCGCGCCCCGTCTATTACGGCTGGAACGCCGCCATCGCGACGGCCGCTCCGGCGCTGCTTGTGCTGCTCGTCCTGATGCTGGCCCTGCCGCTGCTGGCGGGGGAGGCAGGGCCGGGCGCATCGTGGCTGCCGGGGGGCGCTGCGCTGCTGGTCGCCGCCGTCGGGCTCGCTTTGGCGCTGGCGCGGACGACGCCGCAATACCGGGCCCGCGCCATGGTCGAGCGGGCGATCAAGGTCGCGCTGATCGGCTGCTCGCTGATCGCCATCGCGACCACGGTCGGGATCGTCCTGTCGCTGGTGTTCGAATCGATCCATTTCTTCCAGCTCTACCCGTGGCAGGCCTTCTTCTTCGGCACCGAATGGACGCCCAGCTTCGGCGGCGGCTCGGAACTCGGGATGCTGCCGCTGCTGTGGGGCACGCTGTATATCTCGTTCATCGCGCTGCTGGTCTCGGTCCCGATCGGGCTGTTCGCGGCGATCTACATGTCGGAATACGCGACGCCCCGCGTCCGCAGCGTCGCCAAGCCGCTGATCGAGGTGCTGGCCGGCATCCCGACCATCGTTTACGGCCTCTTCGCGCTGGTGACGGTCGGGCCGCTGCTGCGCGACTGGCTCGCGGCGCCGCTTGGCTTCGGCAATTCCGGCTCGTCGGTGATGACGGCGGGGCTGGTCATGGGGATCATGCTGATCCCGTTCGTGTCCTCGCTGTCGGACGACATCATCAACGCCGTGCCGCAATCGCTGCGCGACGGCAGCCTCGCCTTGGGGTCCACCCCGTCCGAGACGATCCGCCAGGTGGTGCTGCCCGCCGCGCTGCCGGGGATCGTCGGCGCGGTGCTGCTGGCCGCCTCGCGCGCCATCGGCGAGACGATGATCGTGGTGCTTGGCGCGGGCGCCATGGCGCGGTTCAGCCTCGATCCGTTCGAGGCGATGACCACCATCACCGTCAAGATCGTGGGCCAGCTGACCGGCGACAACGACTTCTCCAGCCCTGAAACGCTGGTCGCCTTCGCGCTGGGGCTGACGCTGTTCGTGATGACGCTCGCCCTCAACGTCCTCGCGCTCTATGTCGTGCGCAAATATCGGGAGCAGTACGAATGACCGACGTTCCCTCGGATCTGCCCAAGCGCGTCGGCGCCCCGGCCCGGAAGTCGCTGCTGACGCCGGACACCCGCACGAAGCGTCGCAACGCCGCCGAATCGCGGTTCAAGGTCTATGGCATCCTTGCGATCCTGGTCGCGCTGCTAGCGCTGGTGTTCCTGCTGTTCACCATCATCCGCGACGGCAGCGGCGCGTTCCGCCAGACCTTCATCAGCATCCCCGTGACCATCGAGGCTTCGGTCGTGGACCCCAAGGGCAACCGCGATCCGGCCGAGATGGCGGGCACCCTGACGATGAGCTACGGCGCGCTGCTGGAACAGTCGCTGACCAACTGGGTCGAGCAGAACGACATCCGGATCGAGGGGCTGACCGAGGCGGACCTCGCCAGCTTCTTCTCGGCCCAGGCGCGGGCCGACCTGCGCAACCGGGTTCTGGCGAACCCCGAACTGGTCGGGCAGACGGTCGAGACGCCCGCGCTGGCCGCCTCGCGCATCGACGGGATGTTCAAGGGCCGCGTGACGCGCGAATCCGCCGCCATCGACAACCGCACCTCGGTCGCGCAATACGATCTGGCCGAGGCCATGCGGGACCGCGGGGCGCTGGCGACCCGGTTCAACTGGGACTTCATCACCAGGCCCGACGCTTCGGACAACCGGCCCGAGGCCGCGGGGCTGGGCGTCGCGATCCTCGGCTCGGCCTACATGATGCTGATCGTGCTGGTGCTGGCCCTGCCGATCGGGGTCGCGACCTCGATCTATCTGGAGGAGTTCGCGCCGAAGAACCGGCTGACGGACCTCATCGAGATCAACATCTCGAACCTCGCGGCGGTGCCGTCGATCGTGTTCGGCATCCTCGGGCTGGCGGCGTTCATCAACTTCATGGGGCTGCCGCGCTCGGCGCCGATCGTCGGCGGGCTGGTGCTGACGCTGATGACGCTGCCGACGATCATCATCTCGACCCGCGCGGCGCTGAAGGCGGTGCCGCCCTCGATCCGCGACGCGGCGCTGGGGGTGGGGGCCTCGAAGATGCAGACGGTGTTCCACCACGTCCTGCCGCTGGCGATGCCCGGCATCCTGACCGGCACGATCATCGGGCTGGCGCAGGCGCTGGGGGAAACCGCGCCGCTGCTGCTGATCGGGATGGTGGCGTTCGTCACCACCTATCCCGCCGCCCCGCCGGAAGGCTTTTTCGACGCTGCCTCGGCGCTGCCGGTGCAGGTATATAACTGGACCCAGCGCGCGGATTCTGCGTTCTTCGAACGCGCATCAGGGGCGATCATCGTGCTGCTGGCCTTCCTGTTCGCCATGAACGTGCTGGCCATCGTCCTTCGCCGCCGTTTCGAACGGCGCTGGTAAACCGGAGTTGAGGACATGAACGACATGCGACTGTCGGAGCGAAGCGTGGATACCCAGGGACAACCCATCAAGTTCAGCTGCCGTGACGTGCAGGTCTATTATGGCGACAAGCACGCCATCAAGGATGTGAGCGTCGAGTTGCAGGACAAGACCGTGACGGCCTTCATCGGCCCCTCGGGCTGCGGCAAGTCCACCTTCCTGCGCTGCCTGAACCGGATGAACGACACCATCGACATCGCCCGCGTGGAGGGCGCGATGCTGCTGGACGGCGAGGACATCTATGACCGCCGCGTGGACCCCGTGCAGCTGCGCGCCCGCGTGGGCATGGTGTTCCAGAAGCCGAACCCGTTCCCGAAGTCGATCTATGACAACGTGGCTTACGGGCCGCGCATTCACGGGCTGTCGCGGAACAAGGCGGAACTCGACGAGATCGTCGAGAAGGCCCTGCGCGGCGCGGCGCTGTGGAACGAGGTCAAGGACCGGCTGGGCGAATCCGGCACCGGCCTGTCGGGCGGCCAGCAGCAGCGCCTGTGCATCGCCCGCGCCGTCGCCACCTCGCCCGAGGTGCTGCTGATGGACGAGCCCTGCTCGGCGCTCGACCCCATCGCCACCGCGCAGGTCGAGGAGTTGATCGACCAGCTTTGCCAGGATTATTCGGTGGTGATCGTCACCCACTCGATGCAGCAGGCGGCGCGGGTCAGCCAGAAGACGGCGTTCTTCCATCTCGGCAACCTCGTCGAATACGCCGACACCGACGACATCTTCACCCGGCCGCGCGATCCGCGGACGGAAAGCTATATCAGCGGCAGGATCGGCTGAAGCCGGCGCCGCATCACGGGCAGGGAGAGACGACATGAACCGCGATCGCCATATTTCCTCCGCGTTCGACCGGGATCTGGAGACGGTGCAGGCGCTCGTCGTGAAGATGGGCGGCCTGGTCGAGAAGGCGCTTGCCGACGCGGCGCTTGCGCTGGAAACCCGCGACGACGAGCTGGCCGAGGATGTCCGCCGCCGCGACCGCGCAATCGATCTGCTGGAAGCGCAGATCAACGAGGAATCGGCCCGGCTGATCGCCCTGCGATCGCCCACCGCGACCGACCTGCGGCTGGTGCTGACCGTCATCAAGATCGCCGGCAGCCTTGAGCGGGTGGGCGACTACGCCAAGAACATGGCCAAGCGCAGCAATGTCCTGGCTCATATGCCGGTGATCGAGGGTGCCGGCATGGCCCTGCGCCGGATGGCCGCAACCGTGGAAAAGATGCTCAAGGACGCGCTGGACAGCTATGTCCACCGCGACGCCGATCTGGCAGCCGATGTCCGCGCCCGCGATCTGGAAGTGGACCAGATGTACAACGCGCTGTTCCGCGAATTCCTGACCCACATGATGGAAGACCCGCGCAACATCACCGCGTGCATGCATCTGCATTTCATCGCCAAGAACGTCGAACGGATGGGCGACCACGCCACCACCATCGCCGAGCAGGTGATCTATCTGGTGTCGGGATCGCTGCCCGAGGAGGCCCGGCCCAAGCGTGACAGCGTCAGCGCGGCGGGGCTGCCCCGGAACGAGGAGTAAGGCATGACTGCTGCCCGGCAACAGCCCTGCGTGCTGGTCGTCGAGGACGAAGGCGCGCAGCGCGAAGTCCTGAAATACAACCTCGAGGCCGAAGGCTTCCACGTCGTCATGGCCGAGAACGGCGACGAGGCCATGCTGCTGGTCCAGGAGGAAAATCCCGACCTGATCGTGCTCGACTGGATGCTGCCGAACGTGTCGGGGATCGAGGTCTGCCGCCGCGTCAAGGCAGACCCCGAAACCCGGCCGATCCCGATCATCATGCTGTCCGCCCGCTCCGAGGAGGGCGACCGGGTGCGCGGGCTGGAAACCGGGGCCGACGACTATGTGGTGAAGCCCTATTCCGTGGTCGAGCTGATGGCCCGCCTGCGGACCCAGCTTCGCCGCACCCGCCCGGCGACGATGGGCGAGCGCCTGTCCTACGAGGACATCATCCTCGACGCCGGCGAGCATCGCGTCTTCCGCGATGGGCAACCGCTGCATCTCGGCCCGACCGAGTTCCGGCTGCTGTCCACGCTGATGGAAAAGCCCGGCCGCGTCTGGACGCGCGAGCAGCTTCTGGACCGCGTCTGGGGCCGAGACATCTACGTGGACACGCGCACCATCGACGTGCATGTCGGCCGGCTCCGCAAGGCGCTGATGGCGCATGGCGGCGAGAACCCGGTGCGTACCGTGCGTGGCACGGGCTATTCGCTGGGCTGAGTTTCACTTGCGTCAGCGGGGGCGATCCGCGGGCCCGCCCTTCAGGCGAACCGTGCGGCCTGCCGCCGCAACTCATCGGCAAGCGGCGCGTGAACCGCACGCCCGTCCGGGCCGGGCGCGTGCCCCAGCAGCCCGTTGGGGCACAGCCGGTCGTCGTCCCAGCCGGGGTGGTTGGCGATCGGATAAAGGCAGATCCCCTCGACCGGAACGCCGCGTGCGCGCGCCCGCGCGACCTCGTCCGCGACATAGGCCAGCCAAGCGGCGCGGCGGTGCCCTTCGATGCCCGTCTCGGCCAGCATCACCGGGCGGGCGTAGCGCGCGCCGACCTCGACCAGCAGGTCCGACAGCGGGCGGTAGATCACGTCGTCCACATCAACCGGCTTGCCGCCGTGGATCCACTGGTTGTTGAAGTAGTAGTTCACCCCGACGATATCGAGGAACGAGTAATCGCCCCCGATCTGCGGCCACATCCGGCCGCTGACCAGCTCGAACGCCTGGAACTGCGCGTCGTGCCAGCCCTGCGCCTCCCACACAGGCCGCCCGGTCCAATGGGCGTGGTGGATGGCGATCAGCGGCTCGGCCAGGATGAAGCGGGCGCGCGGATCGACGGCCCGCAACTCCGTTACGGCGTCGAGATAGGCGCGGGCAAGCTGCACCTTCAGCTCATAGCCGCGACCGGCGGCGAAGGGGTTGAGATAGCGGGCATCGCCCCCGGCCCAGGCGAAGAAGCTGATCTCGTTGACGGGGCACCAGAACGGAACCGCGCCGGTCAGATCGCGGTGGTGTTCCGCGACCGCCCGCGCGAAGCGGACGAAGCGGTCCACGAAAGCAGGCGACCAGATGTCCAGATCGTCCGGCCAGCCGTAATGCAGCAGGTCCCAGACGACCTGCGTTCCGGTATCCCGCGCCGCCTCGATCATCGGCGTGAGGCTGGAGAAGTCGTAGCGCCCCGGCTCACGCTCGATCAGGTGCCAGCGGGCGGCGTCGCGGCAGGCGCGGACGCCGAGCGACTGAAGCTGGCGGTAGTCCTGCACGGCATGGGTATCGTGCCCGGTCGCGGCCAGCACATCCAGCCGCCGCCCGTGATGCAGCCGGTGGGTGGAGCTTTCCCAGCCGCCGAGGATGAAGCTGTCGAAGGTCGAGGGCTTCGGCGCGCCGGGACGCTCGGCCAGCACCTCGGCGAACAGCCGTTCCCATTGTGGCACGACGACCTCGGCCGAATAGCTGGCTACCACATGGGCGCGCAGGCCGTCGCCCAGCCGGCGGCGCAGGGCCGGGTCGCGGATCAGCCCGGTCATCGCTTCGGCTACCGCCTGCGGGTCTTCATGCGGCACGAAGATGCCCGTCTCGCCGTCGCATATCTGTTGCAGCGCGCCGTTGTCCGGGGTTGCGATGACGGGCAGGGCAGCCGCGCCCGCCTCGGCGATCACATGCGGCATCCCCTCGCCGCGCGACAGCCAGCAGAACACGTCCATCGCCGCCAGCAGGCCCGGCACGTCCCTGCGGTCGCCGGTGAATTGCAGGCGGCCGTCCAGCCCGAGGTCGCTTGCCAACCGGTGCAGTTCGTCCCGGTATTCGGGCATGAAGGCGTCCGGCCCGCCGACCACGACGAAGCGCGCCTGCGGTTCGCGTTCCGCCACCAGCGCGGCGGCGCGGATGAAGTCCTCGATCCGCTTCTTGCGGTCCAGCCGCCCGACCCAGCCGATGAGCACCTGATCGTCCGCGATTCCCAGCGATGCCCGCACCGGCCCCCGCGCCTCGGGATGGAACTCCGTCAGGTCCACCATCGACGGGATTTCCACCGCATGGTGCCGCCGGTCAGGCATCTTCGACGCCGCCGCCTCGCGGATGGAATCGCACACCCCGACATAGCGATAGGTGAAGTGCTTGGGCCCCGACAGCGCCTCGCGCACCAGCCCGCCATGCTCGATCAGCGGCGGGCGGATCGCCAGCCGCTCCAGCGCCGGATAGATGTCGGCCACGTCCTGCGACGAGATCACGATGTCCGCGCCGCTCAGCTTGCGGCGCAGATAGTCCACCGTGTCCTCGAAGCCGAGATCATAGGCGGCCGTGTCCACATGCACGCCAAGCTCTCGCAGCTGGTCGTGGCTCTGGTCCGGCATCCCCTCGCGGCGGAAGCAGGGGATCACGTCGATCCTGTAGCGCGAGCGGTCCAGCGTGCGGGCCAGCAGCCGCACCTCGGTCTCCTCGCCCCCCACCACCAGCCAGGCGAACACCCACAGGATGCGGATCTTGCCGGCATCCGGGTGCGGCTGCGGGATCGGACCCCTCAGCGCCTCGATCGCGCGGGCTTCCTCGTGCTCGCGCTCGGTCCGCTCGCGCGGGGGGACGCTGGCCGCGGGCGGGGGCGTCACCTCGGCCGCCTCGGCCTCGGTCATCGGATGATGGTCATTCATGGGCGAACACGATCTGCAGGAACTCGGGGCGGTCGGTGACGAGATGGCGCAGGAAGCCCGGCGCGTCGTCGTAGGGCACGACATGGGTGATCATGTGCTGGCGGATCAGGTCGCCCTGATCCGCGAGCACGTGCAGCGTCTCCTGCGCCAGCCGCCGCTGGTCCCAGCTATGCGCCACCTGCCGCGGCATCCGGTTGATCTGCGCGCAGCGGATCGCAAGGCCGTTGTGGTGGAATTCCTCGCCCAGCCGGGTGCCGTCTAGGCCGCCCTGATAGAAGGCGAGGTCGATCACCGTTCCCTGCGGCCGCAGCGCGCGCAGGGCGAGGTTCAGGCTGTCCGACCGGGCGCGGGTCTGGAACACGATCTCGGCCCCGCGTCCCGCGACCTTGTGGTGCCAGGCGGACTTGGCGTGCCGCCACGCCTCGTCCTCGCCCATCGCATCGAAGCCCATGCGCCGGGCGAGGTCCTGCCGGAAGGGCGAGGGGTCCACGACGACGATTTCAGACGCGCCGCCCTGCCGCGCGAACAGCGCGCAGAAGAGGCCGACGGTGCCGCCGCCCCAGACCAGAACCGGGCGGCCTTCGACGCCGGCGCCCAGATACGGCACGTTAGCGCCGAACTGGTCGGCATCGGCGTGCAGGATGCCGTTGGCGGCGATCGGGCCCATCTGCGCGGCGAAGATGCCCAGCATGGGGTCGATCCCGTCGGGCATCTTCAGCAGCAGATCGCGCGCGGGGTCCGCGGTGTGGCCGGTCTTGTGGCCAAAGGTCGTCGCGATCACGTCGCCGCGCCCGAAGCCGTGGGCGCGGCTGTCGATGACGCGCCCGACCTCCATGTAGCCCATGAAGTTGATCGGGTAATGGGCGGACGCCTCGCCGGGGATGAACACCCCCTGCCAGTCGTCCCAGCGGGAATGCAGATAGGGGTTCGTCCCCTTCATGAAGGTCAGCTCGGTTCCCGCCGAAAGGCCGGTGAACATCAGGTCCAGCCGCAGCTGCCCGTCGCCCGCCGGGCCCTCGTCATAGCCGAAGAAATACGGCTCGTTGGGGCGTTCGATCCCGAGGCTGCGGATATGCCTATGCTGATGCGGCAGGGCCGGAATCCGCCGCAGCGGCTTGACGAAAAAAGGGCTGCGGGTTGGCCCGCAGCACCTCCATCTTCACGAGTTCGCCCGAAGCCGCCGATTTCGACACGGCCAGTGCCACGCGGTGCGTCTCCAACGCCTCGGAATAGGGGCAGCGGATGCGGTTCTCGCGGCCCTGCACGGCCTCGATGAAGTCGCGGTCCTCGCGCCAGACGGGATCGCCCTCGGCATGGCGCACCGGGCGGCCTTGCCCCACGTCGATCATGATGTCGTGGTCGGTGATCTCCATCGCCAGCGTGTCGGCGAAGACATGCAGCCCGACGCGGTGGTTCCAGCGCAGAAGGCACGTCGCGGCAAGGCTGGCGATGGTGCCCGAGGCGAAGCGCAGCGTCGCGGTGGTCGCGGTCGGGACGGTCAGCCCTTCGAAATCCTGCCGCGGGCGGTGGCTGGCAAGGCCGAACACCTCGGTCACGTCGCCCGACAGGAACCGGGCGAGATCGATGACGTGGGTCGCCTGTTCCACGATCTGCCCGCCCGAGGAATCCTCGCGCCACCACCATTGCGGCGGCGGGGTCTGGTCCAGCCAGAAGCCGGTCATCAGCTGCGCCGGATTGTCGGCGAGGCGGGCGCGCGCCTCGTCCACGGTGTCGAGATAGCGCCAATGGTAGCCGACAGCGGTGATGAGGCCGGCGCGCTCGACTTCGTCGGCGATCTCCTCGGCCAGCTTCAGGTCCAGCGACAGCGGTTTTTCCACGAAGAAGGGCAGGTTCCGGGCGATGCAGGCGCGTTCGGCCTCGCCATGCGCAAAAGGGGGGACGCAGATATACACCGCGTCGAGGTCAACCTCGTCCAGCATCGGCCCGTGTCCCGGATAGGCGCGGGCGCCGAAGCGGTGGGCGGCCTCGCGCGCCCGGCCCTCGTCAGGGTCGGCAATCGCGACGATCTGGACGTCGTGCATCTGTTCCAGAACGCCGAAATGCCGGTGGGCGATGCCCCCCGCGCCGATGAAGCCAAGCCGGGTCTTGCTCATTCAGGTTCGTCCTTTGCTGGCCGCGCAGCACGGCGGCGTAGATGCGGGCGGTATCCTCGCCCATGCGGGTTGCGGTGTGGAACGCCTCGAACCGGGCGCGCTGGGTGGCGGCGAGGCTCGCACGCGCATCGGGCGCGTCAAGGGCGCGGCCGAGGGCTATGGCGAGCGCCCGCGCATCGCCCGGCGACACCAGCCAGGGATGGTCGTCCCCGAGTGCCTCGGTCACGCCGCCGATATTCGTGGCAATCACCGGAAGCCGGGCCGCCATCGCTTCCAGCACGACGAGCGGCAGGCCCTCGAACGCGGAGGGGAGGACCAGCAGGTCGGCCTCCGCCATCAGCGCTGGCACGTCGTCGCGGATGCCCATGAACTCGACGGCCAGCCTGTGCCGCGCGGCGCGGGCGCGGATGCGGTCTTCCTCGGGGCCGGTGCCGACGAGTTGCAGGCGGGCCTGTGGATGGGTGTGCTTCAGCCGCGCCATCGCCGCGATCAGGGTGCGGTGGTTCTTCTGCGGGGTGAACCGTGCGACGCAGAGGATGATTTGCGGCGCTGCGACCGGGGGTTTTCCACCCCCGGACCCCCGGAGGATATTTCTGACAGGAGAAAGAGCGGGCGCGGCGAGCGGGTCCGCGATGCCGTTCGGGATGCAGGCCAGCGGCAGGCGCGGGCGGGGCATGGTGGCGAGCACCGGCCGCCAGCTTTCCGCCGAGGCGCGGCTGACCGCGATGACGGCGTCCGTCCTTGCCACCATGCGGGCGTAGTCGGCGCGCTGGCGGGCACAGGTGATGAGCCACGGCAGATGCTCGGTGCGGACCACCGGCGCCCCGGCCATTGCGACGAGCCCGTGCCCCTCCCAGCCGATGCCGGCATGGACGTGGATCAGGTCGGCGTCCGACAGGGCCGGGCGCCAGTCGCCATCCGGGACGGTCAGCGCCTCGAGGCCGCGCGCCATTGCTTCGGCGGCCAGCGCCCGGCCCTCGACGTGGCGCGGAAAGGCCAGCCGGGCGCGCCAGCCATCCGGCAGGGCGGCGGCCAGCGTCAGCATGTGACGCCCGACACCTGACGGCGCGGGGCTGTCCGTCGCAAGCACGACCGTCCGCGTCATGGCTATTCCCCCGCCAGCACCGCTCCGGCGGGCAGGCGCGGCGCGAGGCGGCGGTGAATCGACAGGGCCTGCCCGACCACCTGATCCATGTTGTAATAGCGGTAGGTTCCCAGCCGCCCGGCGAAGATCACGCCTGGACGTTCCAGCGCCAGCGCCTCGTAGCGTTTGAACAGCGCCTGATTTTCCGGGCGCGGGATCGGGTAGTAGGGATCGCCCTCGGCCGAGGGGTATTCGTAGGTCACGGAGGTCTGCGGATGCACCTGGCCGGTCAGGTGCTTGTATTCCGTCACCCGCGTCCACGGCACGTCCTCGGCCGGGTAGTTCACCACCGCGACCTCCTGCAGGCGGCGCTGGTCCAGCGTCTCGTGCCGGAAGCGAAGGCTGCGATAAGGCAGGTGACCGAAGCGATGGCCGAAGAAGGCGTCGATCGGGCCGGTATAGATCGTCAGCGGCGCGAGGTCGCGTTCGGGCAGGTCGTGGAAGTCGGTCCCCAGCGCGAGGTCGATCAGCGGATGGTCCAGCATCCGCTCGAACATGCGGGTGAAGCCGTCGCGGGGCATCGCCTGGAAGCTGTCGGTGAAATAGCGGTCGTCGGCGTTGGTCCGCGTCGGCACGCGCGAGGTCACGGACTTGTCCAGTTCCGACGGGTCCAGCCCCCACTGCTTGCGGGTGTAGCCCTGGAAGAACGTCTCGTAGAGCTTCGTGCCGACTGCGTTCACCACCACGTCGCGGCTGTTGCGGATGTCCGCCACCGGCTCGGCCTGCGCGGCGAGGAAGGCGGCCATCTCGGCGTCGGTCGCAAGGTTCAGCCCGTAGAGCGCGTTGACCGTGGTTCGGTTGATCGGCATCGGTACGCGCTTGTCGCCGACTTGCGCCAGCACGCGATGCTCATAGGGCCGCCATGCGGTGAACTGCGACAGGTAGCTGACCACGTCGTCGCTGTTGGTGTGGAAGATATGCGGGCCGTAGCGGTGGACCAGAACCCCCGCGGCGTCGAGATGGTCGTAGGCGTTCCCCGCCACGTGGCCCCGCTTGTCCACGACCAGCACCCGCTGGCCCGAACCCTCGGCCAGCCGCTCGGCCAGCACCGATCCGGCAAAGCCCGCGCCGGCGATCACCACGTCATAGGGGCGCGGACAGTCGCGGCGGATGCCGGGGGCGGGAAAGCGGTCGGGGCCGCGCGGCGTGGCCTTCGCCTCGGCCGCCTCGGTCACGAGGCGGTTCATGTGCCGGAACGTCGTGTCCCAGCTGAGCGTCGCGAGCATCCGGTCGGCCTCGTCCCGCCACGCACCGCCCTGCCGCTTCATCGCCAAGGCGTCCTCGCAGGCGGCGATGAAGGCGGGGGTGTCATGGGCGATGCGGACCGCCTGCGCCTCGCCGTAATGGCGGACCACGTCGTGGATCGGGGTCGAGACGACAGGCCGCCCGCCGGCGAGATATTCGGGCGTCTTGGTGGGGCTGATGAAGCGCGTCGCCTCGTTGATGGCAAACGGCATCAGCGCCGCGTCCCAGCCCGACAGATAGGCCGGCAGGTCGGCATATTGCTTCTGGCCGAGCCAGTGGATGTTCGCGGCGCGGGGCAGGTCGCCGTCCGCGATCTTGGCGACCGGGCCGACCATGACGATCTGCCAGTCGGGCCGCGCGGCCGCCGTGTCGCGGATCAGTTGCAGGTCCAGCCGCTCGTCGATCACGCCGTAATAGCCGAGGCGCGGATGCGGGATGTTCGTCTGATCGGCGGGCTCGGGCAGGCCCGTCCGCGCGGCGGCGAAGTGTCGGGCATCGACGCTGGAGGGGAACGGGTGGATGTTGTCGTGCTGAAGGCGCTTGGCTTCGAAGAGGCTGTGGCCGCCGGTGAAGACGACATCGGCGGCGGCCATCAGATCGGCCTCGTTCCGGCGCAGTTCGGGCGGGGCGAAGCGGAAGTTCGACAACTCGTCCATGCAATCATAGACCACCGCGCTCGCCTTCACGTGCCGGGCGATCGGCCACATCTGCGGGGTGTAGAACCACAGCACCGGATCGGCGATGCCGGTGAGGCGGAGCATCTGGTCCAGCAGCCCGGCCAGCGCGCGCTCGGTGTCCTCGGGCGAGAAATGGCGCGGCACGCGCGGGCGGACGGCCTGCACCGAAGTGCCGTCGAAGGCGTGGAATTCGAGGAAGGGCAGGTGGTGATCGACCGGGATCATTTCTTCCCAGAAGATCACGCGGCGGGTTTCGGCGAAGCGGCCGATCAGGTGCTGCGGGCGTTGCAGCACGAAATCCCAGCGCAGGTGGGAAAAGCAGATCAGCGGTGCTTGAGCGGCGGGCAGGGCGGCGGAAGCGTCGGTGAGGCCAAGATCGAAGGTCATGCTGAAACCTTTCCGGCACGCCGCGAGCGTGCCATCTCAATCAATGCGCTGAGGTGGCGGATGGAATGGGGCCAGGTCCAGTTCGCCTGGACCACGGCGCGGGGGTCATAGCTCGCGTGACGCTCGACCAGATGGGCGAGCGCGAGGTGGAAGCGGTCCTCGGCTGCGGTCAGGCCGGTGTCCGGGCGGATATATTGCCGCCCGCAGACCAGCCGCTCGTTCGCCAGCACCGGCAGGCCCGCCAGCATGTATTCGGTCAGGATCGCGGGGGCGCCGTCGTCCACCCCGCAGACCACGCCGACCTTCGCGCGGTTGATGAGCGCGTTCACCTCGTCATGGCTGACCGGGCCGACCCAGTCGATGTTCAGCCCGCGCCGGATGGCTTCGGCCCGCAGGTTGTCCGTCATCTCGCCATACCCCACGACGCAGAGCGCGCGGATGCTGCGCGGCAGGCGGTCCAGCGCGTCCAGCAGCAGGTCGTGGCGCTTGTAGGCCTGCGTCGCCGCGACATAGACGACGTCGTAATCCTTGGCCGCGCCGGTCGGATGGAAGGTCACGTCCGAGGCGAATTCCGGCCCGATCGGCAGCACCGCGCAGATCGCGCCGGGATGGCGGGCGCGGATCTCGGCCAACTGCCATTCCGCGCCGGTCAGGAAGATGTCGAAGTCGCGGCTGATCGCGGGCGGGATGCGGATCGCGGGCGCGTCGATGGAGTTGTAGATGCGGATGCTGTCCTCGCAGGCGTCCAGCAGCTCCTCGGTCACGCCGAGGCCCCAGACGCAGAGGATGTCAGGCGCCCCGTGCCGGGCGATATGGGCGAGCGCGTCGGCCGATCCGTAGGGCGCCGCGTGACCATCGGCGCGGAAGACGCGCCGCGTCAGACCGGCGGGCGCGGGCAGGTCGGGCGCAGTCCCGCCAAGCGCGGCGGCGCTGTCGAAGGCGGCCTCATCGCTTCCCGCGAACTGCCAGACCTCGGCGCGTTCGGCCAGACCGGCGGCGACGGCCGCAAGCGGCAGCCGTTCCAGATAGCCGCCGACCACCTGCACATCCACCTGCACATCACCGGCAGGCGGTGCCACGTCGATGCGGCCCCACGCCCGGTGGAAATCCTGAAGGTGATGGCGGCTTGGGGAAGGAGGAGCGCCGTCGCAGTAATCCGAAATCGCCACGACTGTACGTCTCATTGCGCCCCTCTGTTAACACCCGTCCCTGCAATCGCGTTAACGCTAACCGTGCGGTCCGGGATGTCATCATGATCTTTGTTACTCAAAGACCCAGACGCTCAAAGACGGATGTTGGTTCCCTTCCTGCGCGGCTTCAGGCTCGCGGCAAAGTTCGTCAGCACGAACAGCACTGCCACGGCGCAGACGATCGTCGGGCCGGTGGGGCTGTCCTGCGTCCAGGCGGCGGCCAGTCCGCCGACGACGCCCGCCATGCCGAGCGCCGCCGTGGCGACCGCCATCCCCTCGGGCGTGCGGCTGAGGGGGCGGGCGGCGGCGGCGGGGATGATGAGCATGGCGCTGATGAGCAGCGCGCCGACAATGCGGATGCCCGCCGCGACGACCAGCGCCAGGGCGATGTTCAGTGCCCATTGTTCGAGGCGCGGGCGGATGCCGGCCGCGACCGCCATCTCGGGCGAGAGGGTGGAGAGCAGCAGCGCCGACCACCGCCACGCCAGCAGCCCGACCACCGCGGCGGCGCCCAGCCAGATCGTCACCAGATCGCCGCGCGTGACGGCGAGGATGTCGCCGAACAGATAGGCGTTGAGGTCGGACCGCACCCCCGGCACCAGCGACACCGCCACCAGCCCCGCCGCGAGCGCCGCATGGGACAGCACCCCAAGGATCGTGTCGGACGCATGGCCCCGTCCGGTCAGCGAGGCGACCGCCGCCGCCATCGCCAGGGCGACCACGATCACCGCAGGAAACAGCGGCACGGCCAGCGCCAGCGACAGGGCCACGCCCAGCAGCGCGGCATGGGCGGTCGCGTCCCCGAAATAGGCCATCCGCCGCCAGACGACGAAGCAGCCGAGCGGCGCGCAGGCGATCGCCAGCCCGATCCCGGCCAGCGCGGCGCGGATCATGAAGTCGTTCAGCATCAGGCTGCGTCCTCGCCGTGGGCGTGATCGGCGCAGGGGCCGTCGTGGCTGTGGGTGTGGTGGTGGCGGTAAAGCGCCAGCGTCTCGGCGGTGTCGCGCCCGAACAGCCGGTGATAGGCGGGCGAGGAGGAGACGATTTCCGGCGTGCCCTCGCAGCAGACATGGCCGTTGAGGCAGACGACGCGGTCCGAGGCGCGCATCACGATCTGCAGGTCGTGGCTGACCATCAGCACGGCGCAGCCCTGCGCGGCGCGCACGGCTTCGATCCGCGCGTAGAAGGCCGCAACCGCCGGCTGGTCCAGCCCCGCCGTCGCCTCGTCGAGGATCAGCAGGTCCGGGGAATCGAGCAGCGCCCGCGCCAGCAGCACCCGCTGCAACTGCCCGCCGGACAGCCCGGCGATCTGCTGGCGCTGGACGCCCGGCAGTCCCGCCTCGGCCAGCGCCCGCGCGACCTCGCCCGCCGGGCGGCGGCGGGGCAGGTTCATGAACCGCTCGACCGTGACCGGCATCGACGGGTCGATCGCCAGCCGCTGCGGGACATAGCCGATCCGCAGCCCCCTGGCGCGGCGCAGGCTGCCCCCGGTCGTCGGGATGGACCCGACGATCGATCGCACAAGCGTCGATTTCCCCGAGCCGTTCGGCCCGACCACGGTCACGATCTCGCCCCGGTGGATCGTCAGTTCGATCCTGTCCAGCACCGGCAGCCCGTCCAGCGCCACGCTGACGCCGGACAGCGTGACCAGCGGCTCGCCCCCGCTCATGCGGCGGCCCGGCAGGCGGCGCAGAGGCCCTCGGCCTCGCGGACGGCGTGTTCGATGGCGAAGCCCGCGCTGTCGGCGGCGGTTTCCAGCTTGCCGGGGCCGCGTTCGGCCACGGTCTCGATCACGTGGCGGCAGGTGCGGCAGATCAGGAAGGCGGGCATGTGGGCGATATCGCCGCGGTCGCCCGGCGTCGGCTCGGTGCAGGCGACGAAGGCGTTCAGCGTCTCGATCCGGTGGACGAAGCCGTGCTTCATCAGGAAGTCGAGCGCCCGGTAGACGATGGGCGGCTGGCTGCCCAGCCCCTCGGCCCGCAGCCGGTCGAGGATGTCATAGGCGCCGAGCGCGCGGTGCTCTTCCAGCAGAATCTCCAGCACGCGGCGGCGGGCGGGGGTCAGTTGCAGCCCCTCGGCCCCGCAGCGGGCGTCGGCCCGAGCCATGGCGCGGGCGATGCAGGCGGCGTGGTCATGCATGGCGCTGCATTTCCGTCGAGGGCTCGGTTGACCGGCGATGTGTTATAACGTAGCTCATGTGATGATATTACATAGCCGGAGCGCCTGTGTCACGCCTTCATCTCGCCGCCGCCTTCGCCCTTCTTGCCGCGCCTGCCTTTGCCGAGGTGCCGCAGGTGGTTGCCGACATCGCGCCGGTCCATGGGCTCGTCGCCCGCGTGATGGCCGGGGTGGGGGAGCCCGTGCTGCTCATGCGGCCCGGCGCCTCGCCGCATCACTATGCGATGAGGCCGTCCGAGGCCGCGGCGCTGTCGGGCGCCGATGTGGTGTTCATGGTCGGCGCCGAACTGACGCCGTGGCTGGGCCGCCCGCTCGAGTCGCTCGCCTCCGGGGCGAGCCGGGTTCCGCTGTTGCATGCGGCAGGCACGACGGCGCTGCCGGTGCGGGAAAGGGCGCTGTTCGGGGGCGGTGATGACGGTCACGGCCACGACCACGCAGACCACGATCACGATCACGCGAATGAGGGACCGGACCCACACGCCTGGCTCGACCCGGAGAACGGCAAGGCATGGCTCGCCGCCATCGCCGCCGAACTGTCGCGGCTCGACCCCGAGAACGCGGCCGCCTATGCGGCGAATACCTCAGCCGGCGCGGAGGAGATCGACGCCGCCGCCGATGATGTCCGGGCGGAGCTGGCCACAGTTCCGGGCCTGCGCTTCATCGTCTTCCACGACGCCTACCAGTATTTCGAGAACCGCTTCGATTTCCCGGCGGCGGGAGCGATCGCGATCAGTGACGCCGCGCCTTCCGGCCCGGCCCGCATCGCGGAACTGCGGGACCGGATCGCGGCGCTGGGGATCGATTGCGCGCTGAGCGAGCCGCAATTCGACCCGGATCTGGTGGCGACCGTGCTGGACGGCGCGGAGGCGCGGACGGCGGTGCTGGACCCGCTGGGAACCGGCCTCGCCACGGGGGCGGAGTTCTATCCTGCGCTGATCCGCTCTGCCGGATCGGCGCTGGCGTCCTGCCGGTAAGCGTAACCGGGCGGCGTCAGCCTGACGTCTGCACCTTCGCCACCAGCGCCGCGCCGATGCGCGCGCGATGCAGCCAGCCGAGTCCGATCAGCCACAGCAGGGCAACCACCAACAGGTCCACCGTCACCTTCCACGCGGTATCCGTGCCCGCCGGATTGGTGGCCATCGCGTCGCCGAGAATGGACAGCAGGACGCAGGCCACGAAGGTGACGAGTCCTCCGCGCCCGACCACCGCCAGCGCCCGGCCCGCCGCGGTGCCCGAAAGCCACGCCATCGGCGCGGCCAGCGGCACGGCCACCAGCCATGCCCAGGCGAGGACGGCCGCAAGCCGCATCTCGTCCAGCGACCATTTGTCCACCTTCCCGACCGCATGCCACAGGACGTCGGCAAGGCGCTTGCCCTCGGGTCCGAAGCGCCACAGCACCGCCATGGCGGTTCCGTAAAGGGCGACGCCGAGGGCCAGGACCGTGACCGCACCGGACCAGCGCCGCAGCACCGGCATCGCGCTGCGGCGGAACAGGCCCATCGCGACCCCGGCATAGAACAGCACCTGCCAGCCGAACGGGTTGAACAGCAGCCCGCCGCCGTGCCGTTCATTCGGAAGCGCCGCGTTCAGCGGCACGGCGGCCATCCAGACGGCGAGCGAGAGCAGCGCGAAGACCAGCGGGCGGCGCTCCAGCAAGGGGACCAGCAGCGGGACGGATGCCATCAGCACCACGTAAAGCGCCAGCACGTCCACGAGGTTGGGCTGCATCCAGAGGCTCGCCACGACGCCCAGATAGCCGAGCGGATTTTCGGCCAGCCAGCCGCCATAGCCGGTCCAGACCGCCGTGTGCTTGAGGTCCAGCGCCGTCAGCGCCCCGGACAGCAGGGCGATCAGCACCGCCCCGGCGATCAGCGCCAGCCAGACCTGCACGGCGCGGCGGGCAAAGCGCCATTGCGCGGCGCCCAGTCCCTCGCTTTCGTGGGTCTTGAGCCAGACCAGCCCGACGAGGAAACCCGACAGCAGCACGAACAGCTCTGCCGCGTCGAAGATGGTGTAGTTGGTCAGCGTGAACTGCCGCAGCACGCCCGCAGGCATGTGGTTGAGCATGATGGCGACCAGCGCATAGCCGCGCAGCATGTCGAGGGCGGGAATGCGGTTCATCTCGGCAATCCGGCCCAGCGGGTCAGCAGACCGGGATCGGCGAACAGCGCCTGCCGCTCGGCGCGGTCGAGAAAGGCCAGCGCCTCGGCCTGGCTGGCGGCGACGTCCAGCTTGGCGCTGGCGGTGATGACCGGCAGCCGCGCGGCCGGGGGCGCGGGCCGGGCAGGGGGCAGCAGCGCCGCGTGACGGCGCCGGGCCTCTGCGTCCCAACCGAGCCGCTCGGCCCCGCCATCGGCGGTGCGCAGGCGGCGGGCATGGGCGAGCGCGGCGGTCATGACTTCGGGCGGGCGCCGCTCTTCGGGGGTGACGAGCAGGTCGGCCATCCGCGCCCAGCGGCCCAGCACGGACGACGCGCTCCACCGCGAGACGAGGGGCGACAGGATCAGCCCCAACAGGATCGGCGACAGCCAGATCAGCTGGCCGGGCGAAAGATACCAGATGACGGCCGTGATCGCGGCGCCCCAGGCGACATGCGCCCAGTGCCGCGACAGCACCACCCGCCACGGCGGCATCGCGCCCTTGCGGACCTGGCTTTCCCAGCCCGAATTGCGTCCCCAGAGGATTTCGAGGATCTGGCGCGACTGGATCAGCATCCCCACCGGGGCGATCAGCGCCGACATCACGATCTCGAACAGCGCGCTCAGCAGCAGGCTGGAGCGTCCGCCGACGGCGGCGGCGAGCGGGCGTTTCCATCCCCGCACGACGGCGAAGAACTTGGGCAGCAGCAGCAGCGCCATCGCGGCGGCGAACAGCCACATCATCCGCCCCGGATCGAAGGTCGGCCAGGTCGGGAACATCTGGTAGGTCTGCGGGAAGTATTGCGGCGTGGACAGGATCGTGTTGGCGGTCAGGATCAGCCCGACGATGATCATGCCCAGCCAGATCGGGCTCATCACGAAGCCGAGGATGCCGATGACGAAATGCGCCCGGCTGATCCAGGTGAAGCCCCGCGCGCCGATCACCCGCAGGTGTTGCAGGTTGCCCTGCGCCCAGCGGCGCTCGCGCACCGCGTTGTCCAGCAGGGTCGGGGGCGCGCCCTCGTAGCTGGCGCGCAGATCCCAGTCGAGCCGGACCTTCCAGCCGGCACGCCGCAGCAGCGCGGCTTCCACGAAGTCGTGCGACATGACGGTGCCGCCGAAGGGGGGCCTGCCCGGCAGTTCCGGCAGCCCGCAGCACGCGGCGAAGGCCCGCACGCGGATCATCGCGTTGTGGCCCCAGAAATTGCCGTTGTCGCCCGACCAGGCGGCGACGCCCTTGCCGACCGCGGGGCCATAGACCCGGCCCGCGAACTGGATCACGCGGGCATAGATCGTCTGCGCGCCGGTCAGGACCGGGATCGTCTGGATCAGCGCCAGCGCCGGGTCGGCGGCCATCCGGGCGCTCATCTCGGCCACGACGCGGCCCGAGACAACCGAGTCCGCGTCAAGCACCACCATCTGGTCATAGCACCCGCCCCAGCGGCGCACGAACTCGGCCACGTTACCGGCCTTGCGGCCCTCGTTGTCGGTGCGGCGGCGATACCAGACCGGGATCGGGCAGGTCTCGCGCAGCGCGGCGACGGCCAGCGTTTCGGCGACGAAGGCATCCGGCTCGCGGCTGTCGGACAGGATGAAGATCTCGGCCCGGTCCGCCATTCCCTCGGCCGCAAGCTCGTCGGCGAGCGAGGCGAGCAGCGACAGGCTCGCCGCCGGGTCCTCGTGATAGACCGGCATCACGATGGCGACGCGGGCGCTGCCCCGGCCCGACGGGGTGCGCGGGGTGGCGGCGCAAAGCCCGGAGAGGACCGAGCAGAAGCTGAACCCCACCCAGCCGAAGGTGATCGCGAAAAGGACCAGCAGCGCGTATTGCAGCAGTTGCAGGTTGCCGGTGAGGACAAGCAGCATCTGCCACGCGCCGATCACGGTGATCGCCGCGCCGCCGCCGAAGGCGATGATGCGGGCCAGGATCACCCGCGCGGGCGCCGGCTCGACTGCCGGTCCGGGCGGCGGGGCGGCGCGGAAATCCTGCACCGGCATCGCCAGCGGCGCCTCGGGCGGAAAGGGATGTGCGCGCCAGTCCTGCGGCTCGGCGGCCCGATGGCCGGGCGCCGTCGCAGGATCGCCCGTCGGCAAGGGCGGGCTGGCTGTCATCCCCTGATGGTCCATCGCTCAGTCCCTGACCCAGCGGAACATCCACGTCTCGGACAGCGCCCCCTCGGCCCCTTCCAGCCGGGCCGAGAAGTCTGACAGATCGGCGCCGTCGGGATGAAACTCGAAGGCGAGGCGAACGATCCCCTGCTCGGGCACATGCAGCGCGTAAGGGTGTTCGATCCGCCCGGCGGAGGCCCGCACGACCGCTTCCGGCGCGGGGCGGCCGCGGAACAGGTGGTCCTCGAAATCGACCAGGAAGGTCCGCGCGCCCTGGGTGTTGATGGAAACGCCCGACCGGGTCTGCCGCACCTTGGCGAACGGCCCGATGTCGCCGGGGTTGGAGCCGAAGCTCAGGTCATAGCCGAAATCCGTGCGGGTGCCGACGGCCAGCGGATCTGCCGGCTTCCAGAACGAGACGATGTTGTCGTGGAATTCGTTCTGCACCGGGATCTCGACCAGCGTGACCGATCCCGCGCCCCAGTTGGTATGCGGCGAGATCCACGCCGAGGGCCGCAGGTGATAGCCCGCGCCCGCGTCCTGGAAATCCTCGAACCGCCGGGCGCGCTGCATCAGGCCGAAGCCCTGCGGGTCATTGTCGAGGAACGCGGAAAGCTGCAGCGAGGGCGGGTTGCTGAGCGCCCGCCACAGCCGCGCGCCGCCGCCGGTGATCATCTGCACGCCGTCGCTGTCATGGACGGCGGGGCGATAATCGTCCTGCCCGGAATCGTCGCCGGGGCCGAACCAGAACATCGAGGTCAGCGGCGCGATGCCGACATCGGTCAGCTCGCGCCGGGGGATCAGCGCGGCGCGGCTCCGCACGCGCGTGTTCTGGCCCGGCGTGATGACGAACTGGAACGCGCCCGCGACCGAGGGGCTGTCGAGCAGCGCGTGGATCGTGACGCTGCCTGCGTCGAGGTTGGGCGTCTCGATCCAGAACTCGCGGAAGACGGGGAACTCCTCTCCCGCCGTGCTGCCGGTGCCGAGCGCGAGCCCGCGGGCCGAGATGCCGTAATGGCTGCCCCGGCCCAGCACGCGGAAATAGCTCGCGCCCTGAAAGACCGCCAGCTCGTCCAGCACGTCGGGCGCGTTCAGCGCGGTGCGCAGGCGGAAGCCCGACCAGCCCATGTCGCCGGGCGGCATCTGCGGCGCGTCCGGCGGGAAGGCGTTTTCGTCGTAGTTGAAGACGCCCGGATCGAACGGGACCGGCTGGGCGACGCCGTTATGGATGACGTTGACGCGGACCGGCTCCTCATACAGCATCCCCGGCGGCAACAGGTCCAGCCCCCAGCCCGGCACCGGCCCCCACGGGTCGGCGTCGCGGCGGAAGCGGATGCCGCGATAGGCGTCGTATCCGAGGTCGTCGAACGGCGCCGTCAGGGACGAGGTCAGCCGTTCATGATCGCGCTGCGCCAGCTCGACCGCCCGCGTCACCACGTCGTCGAATCCGAACGGGGTCGGGGCGATCACCGGTTCGGGCACCGGGGTGGCGGGATCGGGAAGCGGGCCGGGCGTCTGCGCCCGGAGCCGGGCGGGAACGAGCGCGGTCGTTCCGACCGCGGCGGCGAGAGAACCTACGAAGATGCGACGTTTCACGGACTTGGTCCTGACAAAGGGCAGTTTGGCAGATAGGGCAACGCCCGCCGCGCGGCAATGACATGCACAGCGGCAAGCCGCCGATCCGCGCGATCGTGCGGGGCCGTGAGCGGCCCACCGGCAGAACCCCGCCGATGGCGTCATGCGCGCAGCGGGACGGTGGCGGCGGTTGCCGTGCTGACCGGCTTCCGGCACGGCGGGGTTACGGGCGGTTCTGCCGGGTGTCTCGCGGCGAGTGCTGCGCTATGACCAGATCGCGGGTCGCCCGTTCGGTCCGCGCAATTCGCCGGCACAGGGTGCGGTGCCGGACAGAACCCCGCTTCGGCCGCGAAACGCCTCGTTTTCGCCTCTCGCGCTGGCTTTCCGCCCCGAGCCGTGGCACGTCGAAGCCCAAGCCACAGCGCCAGAGGAAACCGCATGACGCCACGCGAACGGGTCTTCGCCGCCATCGACGCCGCCAATGCCGCCGATCCGCGGCTGGAGGACGGCCAGCCCGTCGAACTGCTCTACGGCCGCCGCATGACCGAGGAGCAGCGCCGCCTGCATCCCGATGCCCCGGACGCGCTGGCCATCGCCTGCCGCGGCCAGCATATCGAGCGCTGGCTGCTGCCGCGGAAGGACTATCCCGAGGGGCGCGAGGGCTATCTGCTCTGGCGCCGCGATCAGGGGCGCCGGCACGCGGACCGGGTGATGGCGCTGATGCGCGAGGCCGGATACCCCGAGGCTGACGCGGAGCATGCCGGCCGGATGCTGCGCAAGGAGGGGATCAAGCGCGACCCGCAGGTGCAGGCGCTGGAGGACGTCGCCTGCTTCACCTTCATCCGCCACTATCTCGGCGATTTCGGGGCCACCCAGGAACCCCAGGCGCTGCTGGTCATCGTCCAGAAGACCGCCCGGAAGATGTCGCCCGAGGCCCGCGCCCGCGCGGTGCAGGAATTCCCGATGCCCCCCGAATTCGCCGCCGCCTTCGATCTGGAAGGGGTGCGCTGACGGGGCTCCGCTTTTGTGGGAGCGGAGGGCGGCGCGAGTTCCGCGCTGAATCGACAATGTCCGACAGGATCAACAGGGATGCCGGAAAATGAGTACCTGCCCTTCAGCGCCTCTGGCGGTGCGCTGCTCTTCCATCTCCTGAGCAAGCTCGACGAGCGCACCAGCGTCGTGATGGGCCTCGGTCTTCGCCGACGCCAAGATGACCACCGCGCTACTCGATCGCCTCACCCACCGCTGTCACATCCTGGAGACCGGAAACGACAGCT
>NZ_JAHQZU010000017.1 GCF_019061185.1 Paracoccus sp. Z118 | reverse complement strand
CCCCCCCCCCCTACGCCACCAGTGCCTCTGCCCGCCGCAGATCGACGCTGACCAGCTGGCTCACGCCCTGCTCCACCATCGTCACCCCGAACAGCCGGTCCATCCGCCCCATCGTCACCGCGTGGTGGGTGATGATGAGAAACCGCGTCTCGGTCCGCCGGGTCATTTCGTCCAGCAGGTCGCAGAACCGGCCCACGTTCGCGTCGTCCAGCGGCGCGTCCACCTCGTCCAGCACGCAGATCGGGGCGGGGTTGGCGAGGAACACCGCAAAGATCAGCGCCAGCGCCGTCAGCGTCTGCTCGCCCCCGGACAGCAGCGACAGGGTGGACAGCTTCTTGCCGGGCGGCTGGCACAGGATCTCCAGCCCGGCATCCAGCGGGTCGTCGGATTCGACCATGACCAGCCGCGCCTCGCCGCCGCCGAAGAGATGGGTGAACAGGGTGGAGAAATTCGCGTTCACCGTGTCGAAGGCCGCCAGCAGCCGCTCGCGTCCCTCGCGGTTCAGCCCGGCGATGCCGGAGCGGAGCTTGCCGATCGCCGCAGTCAGGTCGTCCCGTTCGGCGGCGAGGGTGGCGCGCTCCTCCTCCAGCGCGCGCTTGTCCTCGTCGGCGCGCAGGTTGACCGGGCCGATGGCGTCGCGCTGGCCGCGCAGGCGGGTGATGCGGTCCTCCAGCGCCGAGGCGCCCGGCAGCTCGCCCGGATCGAGCGACAGCCGCCTAAGCAGTTCGGGGGGGGCGCAGCCCGCCTCCTCGGCGATGCGGGCGCGGGCGGCGGCTTCGGTTTCGCGGGCGGCGTCGGTGCGGGCTTCGTTCGCGGCGCGAGCCTCGCGCGCGTCCGAGGCGGCGCGCTCCGTCTCGCGCTCGGCGCCCGACGCCTGCAGCAGGGCGGCATCGGCGGCGGACAAGGCGGCGCGGGCGCGGGTGGCGCGGTCCTGCGCGGCGGCCTGCCGCGCCGTCAGTTCCGCGCGGGCGGCGGCGAGCCGGGCGGGCTCGGCTTCGCCTGCCGCGAGTTCCGCTGCGGTCTGGTCGCGCCGCGCGCTCAGTTCGGCGGCCCGCCCGCCCGCCTGGTCCAGCCGGACGCGCCAGCCCGCATCCTCCTTGGCGATCTCCTGCAGCCGCTTCGCGCGGGCGGTGCCGTCGCGGCGCAGCCCGTCCAGCGCGGCGCGGCGGCTCATGGTGGCGATGCGCGCCGCCTCGACCGCGCGGCGGGTCTGCTCCACCGCTTCCGCCGCCGCGCTCCGGTCGGGCAGGGCGGTGAGGGCGCCCTCCGCCTCCGCCAGCCGCAGCCGCGCGTCCGAAGCGTCGGCGCCGTGGCGGGCAAGCTCGGCCCGCGCCGTCTCGACCTTGCCGGTCGCGAGCGACAGGTCGGATTCGGCCCGCGTCGCGGCGCGGGACTGCTCGGAAAGGCCCCGTTCCGCCGTGCGGCGGGCATCGCGGGCGGCGGCCTCGGCCTGCGCGGCCTGCGCCAGCGCGGCGCGGGCGGTTTCATGCGCGGCGGCGGCCCCAACGGCGCGGGTTCGGGCGGCCTGAGCCTGGGCCGAGATCTCCGCCAGGCGGTTCACCTGTTGCAGATGCAGCGCCGCTGTCGAGGGGGCCTGCCCGGCGGGCACCACCAGCCCGTCCCAGCGGTAAAGATCGCCCGCCGGGGTCACCAGTCGCTGGCCGGGCCGCAGCGCCGCCTGCATCGCGGGCGCGGCGTCCGCATCGGCAAGGCCCGTCTGCGAGAGGCGCCGGGCCAGCGCGGCGGGGGCGGAGACCTTGCCCGCCAGCGGCTCGGCGCCGCCCGGCAGGGCAGGGGCATCGGCATAGGCGGGCAGGTCGCGCCAGCCCCCCTTCCCATCGGCGGGAGGGGCGCGGAGGTCGTCCCCGAACGCCGCGCCGAACGCGGCCTCGAACCCCGGCGCGACGCGCACGAGATCCAGCATGGTCGGCCCGCCGCTGCGGGCACGATCCACCAGCCGCGACAGGGCGGATCGTTCCGCCTCCAATGCGCTGGCCTCGCCCTCGGCGGTTCCCCGCGCGGCGCGGGCGGCGGTTTCGGTGGCTTCGGCGGTGGCCCGATCAGCCTCGGCGGCGGTAAGCCCCGCTTCCGCGGCCTCGGCCTGTTCGCGGGCGGCGGTCTGCGCCGCCTCTGCCTCGCTCAACGCCGCCTGCGCCGCCGCGCCCGCCTGCGCCGCGCGGGCGGCGGCGGCTTCGGCGTCAGCGGCGGATTTTTCGGCGCGGGCCAGCATCGCGCGCAGGTCGTGCGCCAGCCGCTCCGCCGACTGGTGGCGGGCGGAGAGCCGCGCGGATTCGTCGGTCAACTCGGCCAGCCGCGCCTCGGTCTCGCGCAGGGTGGCGGCGGCTTCCGCAGCGGCCGTTTCGGCGGCGGCGAGGCGGTCGTCGTGCCCCGCCCCGGCCGCCTCAAGCCCGGCCCGCTCCTGCCCCAGCCGTTCCACCATGCCGGCTGCGTCGCGGTTCAGCGCGGCCTCGCGGTCGAGGTCGCGGTCAAGCTGGGCGATGCGGGCGGTCAGTGCGGCAATGGTCTGGCGCGCGCGGGTTTCGGCCTCGGTCAGCGCGCCAACGTCGGCCTGCGCGCGGGCGAGGATCGCGGCGGCGACGGTTTCCTCCTCGCGCAGCGGGGGCAGGGCGGCCTCAGCCTGCTCGCGGGTGGCGCTTGCCTTGCGGGCCGCACCCTCGGCCTCGGCCGCAAGGCGGCGGGCTGCGTCCAGCGCGGCCACGGCGGCCAGCCGCGCCGCGTCGGCCTCGGCCCAGCGGCGCCAGAGCAGCGCGCCTTCGGCCGCGCGCAGTTCCGCCCCGATCTCGCGGTAGCGGGCGGCGGCTTTCGCCTGCCGGGCCAGCGCGGCCGCCTGCGTCGCCAGTTGCTCCAGCGTGTCGTCCACGCGGGAAAGATTCGCCTCGGCCCCGTTCAGCTTCAGCTCGGCCTCGTGTCGGCGCTGATAGAGGCCGCTGATCCCCGCCGCTTCCTCCAGGATGCGCCGCCGCGCCTTGGGGCGGGCGTTGATGAGTTCGCTGATCTGCCCCTGCCGCACCAGCGCCGGGCTCTGCGCCCCGGTCGAGGCGTCTGCGAACAGCATCTGCACGTCCCGCGCCCGCACCTCGCGCCCGTTGATGCGATAGGCCGACCCCGCGTCGCGGGTGATCCGGCGCGAGATGTCCAGCGTGTCGGTCTCGTTGAAGCCGACCGGGGCGAGCCGGGCGCGGTTGTCCACGGTCAGCGCGACCTCGGCATGGCCGCGGGCGGGGCGGCGGGTGGTGCCGGCGAAGATCACGTCCTCCATCCCGTCGCCGCGCATGGCGGTGGGGCGGCTTTCGCCCATCACCCAGCGCAGGGCCTCCAGCAGGTTGGATTTGCCGCAGCCGTTCGGGCCGACGACGCCGGTCAGCCCCTCGCGGATGACCAGTTCGGTCGGGTCCACGAAGCTCTTGAAGCCGTTCAGGCGAAGCCGGTCGAAGCGCACACGGAAGCCTTTGGCGGTGAGGCGGTCAACCGGAAGTTTCGCCCGGCGGAGCCAGAAAAGTCAACATCTGGTAGCGGAAGGCACCCGATCCACCAGATGGGCAGAGAGCCCACCAAGGAAAAAGGCCGCCCCGAAGGACGGCCCGAAAGCAGGGAAATGAGACGGACTCAGGCCGCTTCGGCTTCCTCGGCGGCCAGACGGCGCTCGCTTTCCTCGCGCGACAGCGCGACCGAGGTCCGCACGCCCTTGCTGACGAATTCCACCAGCCCCTTCACGACCCGCTCGTTGGGGTCGATGCCGGCGCAGCTCAGCACTTCGCGGCCGTCGCGCGAGCGGGCCCAGCGGGCGATCTGCTCGGCGCCGTTGCCGTATTTCTTGTCGTCGGAAATGGCATCATCCAGCGCGGCAAGCACCACGGCGGCAAAAAGCTTGCGGGCCCGCTGACCTTGTTCGAAATTGAAAGCGGAACCGTCCACGAAATCGCGCATCTGAAAACATCCTGTTCATACTGTCCGCACCCCATGACGGGAAAGCGATCAGCCGGGTTCGACCGTCCATGAGGTGGCTGGCAAGGGGATACCCTGTCCCGCCCTGATTCGTTATCACCCTGCCGGCAACCCCGCCATGCGTCCTGCGCAGGGCAGGAATTAGGCGGTAATAACCAACGGTGGAAGAGATCCTTTTGTATCATCAAGGCCCGTGGGCAGCTTGACAACGCGGAACCCCGGCTTTGGTTGCCATGAATAACGCATTCCGATATAGGCCCGCGCGGTGCCCGGTCAAGGATGCCGGCCGCCGCTTTCCAACCCTTTCTGCAAGGTCATTCCGTAACCGGGATCGGGGCGGCAGCCCGGCCGGCGCAAGCCGAGCCGTTCAGGCGGCGACCGGCTGCACCATGGGCACGCGCCGCGGCGCTCGCGTGGCGATCAGCACCCCTCCGACCACCAGCAGCCCGGCGAGCAGTTCGACGATCGTCGGCATCTCTCCGAACGCGGCCCAGGACGACAGCACGCCCACGACCGGCACCAGCAGCGACCACGGCGCGACGGCGCTGGCCGGGTGACGGGCGATCAGCGTGTTCCAGATCCCGTAGCCGACCATCGACGAGAACACGACGATGTAGATCAGCCCCAGATTGGCGATCAGCGCCTCGGGGCTCAGCGCCGTGGACAGCGCGGGCAGGATCAGCGGCCGCTCCATCGCCAGCGACAGCAGGAACAGGGGGATCGGCGGGACCAGCGACATCCACATCGTGAAGTGCAGCGGCTTCGGCGGCCGCGCCAGCCGCGAGCAGATATTGCCGATCGCCCAGCCGAGCGCCGCCATCAGCAGCATCGCGACCGGCAGCCAGCTTGCGCTCTGCGCGCGGTGGGTGCCGATGATGGCCAGCCCCGCCAGCGCCACGCCGACGCCGAGCGCGCGCCGCGCCGTCAGCCGCTCGCCCAGCAGCATTGCGGCCAGAAGCATCGTGAACGGCGCCTGCGCCTGGAGCACCAGCGAGGCGAGCCCCGGCGGCATTCCCGCCGCCATCCCCGCATACAGGAATCCGAACTGCATCACGCCCACGCCGAGCGCGGCGCCGACCAGCCAGACCAGGCGGACCTGCGGGAGCGGGACGAACAGCATCGCCGGGATGGACAGCAGCACGAACCGCAGAGCGGCGGCCAGAAGCGGCGGGTAATGGTCCAGCGCATAGACGGTCGCCGGGAAGTTCAGCCCCCACAGCACCACCACCGTCAACGCCAGCAGGCGGTCGCGTCGATCCATCTGGCCCCACCCTTTCGCGCGCAACTTGGGCCGGGCGCGCGGCGGGCGCAAGTCAGCCGAACAGCGGCAGTTGCGTGTCGTCATCCGCGCCGCCTGCGGGGCAGAGCGCCGACAGCGTGATCCCCAGCAGCCGCACCCCTTGCGGCGGGCTGCGGGGGTCAGGCAGCACCTGCGGCAGCAGCGCCGTCGCCTGCGCCAGCAGCTGATCCTGCGAGCCGACCGGATGCGGCAGCGACCTCGCGCGGGTGACGATGCGGAAGTCGCCGTATTTCGCCTTGAGCGTCACCGTGCGCCCGCTGATCCCCCGCGCCTGCGCGTGCCGCCAGACCTTGTCCGCGAGCGGCGCCAGCGCCTCGGCGGCGGCGGCGATTTCGTGGATGTCGGTGAAGAAGGTGGTTTCCGATCCGATCGACTTGCGCTCGCGGTTGGGCCGCACCTCGCGGTGGTCGATGCCGCGCGAGATGTCGAAATAATAGCGGCCTGACTTGCCGAAGGTGGCGGTCAGGAAATCGAGGCTCTGGCGGTGCAGGTCGGCGCCGGTGCGGATGCCGTGCCGCTCCATCTTCGCGGCGGTGGCGGGGCCGATGCCGTGGAAGCGGCCGATGGGCAGGGTCAGCACGAAGTCCGGCCCGGCCTCGGGCGGGATGACGAACAGCCCGTCGGGCTTGCGCTGGTCCGAGGCGAGCTTGGCGAGGAACTTGTTGTAGCTGACCCCGGCCGAGGCGGTCAGCCCCGTCTCGGCCCGGATCAGCGCCCGGATCTCCTGCGCGATGCGGGTGGCGGTGCGGCCGTCCAGATGGTCGGTCAGGTCCAGAAACGCCTCGTCCAGCGACAGCGGTTCGATCAGCGGGGTGAAGCGGGCGAAGATTTCGCGGATCTGGGCGGAGGCGGCCTTGTAGACCTCGAATCGCGGCTTGACGAAGATGAGGTCGGGGCAGAGCCGCGCCGCCCGCACGGAGGGCATCGCCGAGCGCACCCCGAAGGGCCGCGCCTCGTAGCTGGCGGCGGCGACGACGCCCCGCATCGACGCGCCGCCGACCGCCACGGGCCTGCCGCGCAGGTTGGGGTCGTCGCGCTGCTCGACGCTGGCGAAAAAGGCGTCCATGTCGATATGGACGATGCGGCGGGTGGTGGCGGGATCGGGGTCGGTCATAGGCGTGGTGCCGGGGGGGGCGCGCGGGATCACGCGCTAGGGGCTGTTCGCGCGATCTTCGGCCGCTCCCGGCGGGCTGTCCAGACGAGGCGGCGACGTGCGGGTGGCCGACGGTCTTTCCTGGCAGTCATGCGATATCCCCCCGGTCCGCCCAAAGCGGACCGGGACGCGCCCGCCCGCCCACAGGCGGGCGCGTCCCTCCGGGGTGCTTTCGTCACCGGGCCGCACGGAAACGCGGTTGAGCCGCGTTTCCTTCCGCGCGACCGCGTAGGAGACACGAGATCACCCGATGGCGCTGATCCGCGCGTCGCCTGCGGTCAGCGGCCCCTCCATTCGGTCGAAGCGCATATGGGCGATCCCCCGGCCGCCCGCCTGGGTGAACAGCGTCCCGGCCTCGCGCCCGTCCGCCATCAGGACCGGCGTGCCGACCGGGGCCGCGCCCTCGACGGCCACTGTCACCAGCCCCTTGCGCAGTTCGGTCTTGTGCTTCATCCGCGCGGTCACTTCCTGCCCGACATAGCAGCCCTTGCGGAAATCGACGCCATGCAGCCGCTCGAACCCGGCTTCCAGGATGAACGTCTCGTTGGGGATCAGCTCGGCCAGCGTCTCGGGGATCGTGTGCTCGACGCGGATCGCATCCCAGTCGGTGCCGTCATCCGCGCCGTCCTCGCCATAAAGCCGCCAGCCCATCGCCGGATGGCGCGGGTCGGGGATCGCACCCTCGGGGGGCGGGCCGGTTCCGCGGCTCACCCGCAGGTCAGCCTCCTCAACCGCCACCGCCGCTCGCAGCTTGTACATCGACAGCCGCCGCAGCAGGTCGCCCGCCAGCCGTTCGTCCACGTCGATCAGCAGCGCCTCGCCCTGCGGGATCACGAAGAAATCCGCCAGATACTTCCCCTGCGCCGTCAGCAGCGCCGCCCAGACCGGGGCGCGGCGCACGTCGTTCGTCACCAGCCCCTGCAGGAAATCCACCCGGTGCTCGCCGGTCACGCGCAGCATGTTTCGCATCACTTGCCCTCGAATTGCAGCCGGACGAGCGCCGCATAGGCGCCGCCCAGCTCCATCAACTGGTCATGGCTGCCCTGTTCCACAACCCGCCCGGCCTCCATCACCACGATCAGGTCGGCGGCGCGGATGGTGGACAGCCGGTGCGCGATGATGAGCGTGGTGCGGCCCGCCGACAGCTCCTCCAGCGCCTCCTGCACCAGCCGCTCCGAGGCGGCGTCAAGCGCGCTGGTCGCCTCGTCCAGCAGCAGCACGGGGCGGTCGCGCAGGATCGCGCGGGCGATGCCGATCCGCTGGCGCTGCCCGCCCGACAGCGCCGAGCCGCGCGGCCCCGCCGGCGTGTCCAGCGCCAGCGGCAGGTCGTCGGTGAACTCGGCCACATGCGCCGCGACCACGGCCCGGCGCAGCCCGTCCCCGTCGGCCATGCCGCCGGGGTCGATGTTCTCGCGCAGCGTCTCGTCGAACAGCGCCGAATCCTGCGTCACCACCGAGAACTGGTCGCGCAGGGTGGCCAGGTCGAACTCGGCCACCGGCACGCCGCCCAACGACACCTCGCCCCGGTTCGGGTCCACCATCCGCGCCAGCAGGTTGAACACGGTGGACTTCCCCGCCCCGGACGGGCCGACCAGCGCGGTGGTCTTGCCCGCCTCGGCGGTGAAGGTCAGCCCGTGCAGCACCGGCTGCTCGCCGTAGGAAAGCCAGACGTCCTCGAAGCGGATCGTCGTGTCCGCGGGCGGATCGGTGCGCGGGCCGGAGCCGATGGAGGGCCGGGTGTCGACGATCTCGTAGATCCGCTCCAGCGAGGTCATCGCGGCCTGCCAGCCCCCGGCCAGCCCGCCCAGCCGCCGCAGCGGCTGGAAGGCCAGCGACAGCGCGGTGAAGAACGACATGAAGTCGCCCACGCTGCGCTCGCCGCTCATCACCTGCGCGCCGCCCAGGGCCAGCACGCCGATGAAGCCGAGGCCGGTCACGATGTCGATCAGCGCCGGGATCAGCGCCTTCATCGCGGCCATCTTGGTCTCGCGCTGGCGCAGGGCCTCGACGATGCGGGAAAAGCGGGCGGTCTGGTAGGCTTCCATCCCGTTCAGGCGGATGGCGGTGATGCCGTGCAGCACCTCGTCGAGCCGGGTCGCGCGGCGCGAGGCCTCCATCCGCACCTGCCGCGTGCGGCGGCGGATGTAGCGCTGGACGAGGAAGGTCGGCAGGATCAGCAGCGGCGCGCCGATCAGCGCGGCCAGCGTCCACCACGGGTCGATGGCGATGGCGACGCCGAACAGGCTGATCAGCGCCACGGCGTCGCGCCCCGCGCCGCTGATGAAGGTGGTCCACACCCCCTGAATGGCGAGGGTGTCGCCCTGGATGCGCTCGATCAGCGCGCCGGGCGGGTTGGTCTGGTAGAAGCTGCCGTCGAGCGTGAGGATGTGGCGCAGCAGGTCCGTCTGCATGGACACCGCCACCCCCTGCTGCACCGAGGTCAGCAGCGAGCGTGTGATCACAAGCGTCGTCGCGCGGATCAGGAACAGGCTGAAGATGACGCCGCCGACCCACCAGATCGCGCTGCCGTCGCCGCCCACGAACACGCGGTCGAACAGGGGCTTGAGCATCCATGACAGGATGGCGAGGGTCGATCCCTCGATCACCATCAGCACCATGGCGACGCCCATGCGCCCGGTATGGGGGCGCAGATAGTCGCGCCACAGCCGGCCGATCAGGCCCCGCGGCGGGTCGGCGCGTCGCGTCATTCCCGGCCTCTCCTTCGGTCGGTCTTGGGGATAGCGCGGGCGGGCAGGGGGCGGCAAGGGCGGACGGCCCCTGATCCGCCCTGCGGGGTGCCCGTCGCGAGTCCGTCCACGGCAGTTGACGGCACGAACGCGCCTCCCTACCACTGGCCCGGTTCCATTCCCGAGGTAATCCATGAGCTTCGCCGCCGGCCGCCCCGTCCTTGCCATTCCCGGCCCCTCGCCGGTTCCCGACCGGGTGCTGCGGGCGATGCACCGCCCCTCGCCCGACATCTACGCGGGCGAGCTGATCGATCTGAACTACAAGGTCATGGCCGATCTCAAGCGACTGGCGCACACCAGCCATCACCTGGCGCCCTATATCGGCAACGGCCATGCGGGGTGGGAGGCGGCGAACACCAACATGCTGGCGCCCGGCGACAAGGCGCTGGTGCTTGCCTCGGGCCGCTTTGCGCGGGGGTGGGCGCAGATGGCGACGACCGCCGGCGTCGAGGTCGAGATGATGGATTTCGGCAATGCCGACGCGCCCGATCCGCAGCGCGTGGCCGACCGGCTGGCGCAGGACAGGGCGGGCGAGATCCGCGCGGTGCTGGTCTGCCAGGTGGACACGGCGACCGGCGTTCGCGCCGACATCCCGGCGCTGCGGGCGGCGATCGGGGACCACCCGGCGCTGTTCGCGGTGGACGCCATCGCCAGCCTCGGCTGCGAGAAGCTGATGATGGACGAATGGGGGGTCGATGTGCTGGTCTCGGCCAGCCAGAAGGGGCTGATGGTCCCGCCGGGTCTGGCCTTCGTCTGGTTCTCGGACCGCGCGGCGGCCGCCGGCAAGGGCGCGAGGTCGCCTTATTGGGACTGGAAGCAGCGGGCCGAGGCTGTGCAGGGCTATGAATACTGGGGCGGCACCCCGCCGGTTCAGCATATCTACGGCATGGCCGAGGCCCTGACGATGCTGCTGGAAGAGGAAGGGCTGGAGGCCGCGTGGAAGCGCCACGAGGGGCTGGCCCGCGCCGTCTGGGCAGCGGTGGATGCGTGGGGCGCGGGCGGCACCGGCATCCGCCTGAACGTGGCGGAGCCGGCGCAGCGCGCGCGCTCGGTCACGTCCGTGCATATTCCCGGCGCCGAGCGTCTGCGCGGCTGGACCGCCGCCCATGCGGGGCTGACGCTGGGCGTCGGCCTCGGCGCGGCCGAGCCGGAAAACGCGCTGCGGATCGCCCATATGGGCCATGCGAGCGCGCACATGATCCTTGGTGCGCTGGGGGTGATGCAGGCGGGCATGACGGCGCTGTCGATCCCTTTCGGCCCCGGCGGGCTGGACGCCGCGGCCGAGCAGATCGGGCGGCTGGCCTGAGGTTACCGGGCGGCCGGTCGCCTGTCCGCGCGGCTGTTGCCGAGCGGGTGGCGCGGGCCTGCACATCAGCGCCTCTGAGCGAGGCCGGTGCGCGGGCAGCGGTTCACCCGCCGCCAAACGCAGCCTAGTTCGCGGCAGGCGGCGCGGTGCCAGCCTGCGGCGGCGTCGGCGACAGGACCGCGCCGGGCGTGGCGCCGTCATGTTCGGGCACGTTGCGGCGCAGCCACTGGTTCAGGAAGGCGATCTCCATCTCCTGCGCGTCGATGATCTCCTGCGCCAGCGCGCGGAGTTCGGGGTCGGTGCCGTGGTCCAGTTCGACCCGCGCCATCGCGATGGCGCCCTCGTGGTGGGGGATCATGCCCCGCGCGAAATCGACATCGGCATCGCCGGTGTAGTCGATCATCATGTCGCCGTGCATCTGCTCCATCGCCGCGGTGTAGGCCGCCGTCGCCTCCGAGATGCCGGCCGGATCCACGACCGGATCGACAACCGCCGCGCCCTGCTGCGCCTGCGCCGCAGCGGGCTGACCGGGCGCTTCCGGCAGCTGCGTTCCGGGGGTTTCGGTCCCGCCCTGGCCATGCGCCATCAGCGCGGACAGCGCGACGGCACCGGCCCAGAGGGTGCCTCCCAGAATGGCGGTGGTCGGTCGGGTCATGGCGGCGGCTCCTGCTTGCGATCTCAGGACTCAACGCGGGAAGCCGCAGGTCGGTCCCCCGCCGCGATCACTTCCGCTGGATCGCCCGGAACGCCGCCGACGCGCCCCAGCCCGCCGCCACCGCAAAGGCCAGCGACATGAGGCCATACCAGAACGGCTGCTCCAGCGAGAGACGGTAGAGCCAGCGTTCCAGCCCGACCTTCTGCACGAGGATCGGGGCGCTGTAGGCGCTGACCACGCGCCCCTCGCGGACAAAGAAGATGCTGGCCTTGTACTGCCCCTCGCTGAGATTCGCGGGCATGGCGATGTCGGCGCGGAACAGCGTCTCGTCCAGCAGGGTGACGCTGCCCTCGTCCAGCCGGTAGCGGCCCTGATCCTCGCGGATGCGCAGCAGCGCCTCGGTGAAGTCGGTGGTGTCCGCGACCTCGACCGGCCCGGCGAAAGCCCGCACCGCCAGCGGGATGGTGATGCGGTGCACCACGTCCTCGGTCGGCAGCAGCATCCGGTCCAGCGGGGCGTTGGTCGCCACGACATAGAAATCGGGCGCGGCGGCGATGACGAGGGACGAGGTGTTCACCCAGATGCCGAAGCGCCGCTCCTTCTCGCGCACCCGCACGGCCTGAGGGGGGCCTTGCAGGGTGACGATCACCCCCAGCGGATCGCCCGACGGGGGCGGCGCGGTGCGCTTGACCGCGCCGTAGATGATGATTTCGGAGCCGGTGAAGTTGGTGGTGATCGCCACCGCATCCTGCGACAGGCCGGCGACGACCTGCTCGGGCGGCGGTGCGGCCTCGACGCTCTCGGCTTCTGGGCCCTCGGCCTCTGGACCCGCGGGCGACTGCGCAGACACGGCGGCGACCCCCAGCAGCGCCGCCAGCGCCAGCGCGATGAGCAGCCGCGCCGTCATGCCGCATAGACCGGCGCAAGCGAATAGAGATCGTCCGGCGGCAGCACCAGCCCCAGCGCCAGCCGGATGCAGACGCCCAGCACCAGCAACGCCAGCAGGATGCGAAGCTGCTCGGCCCGCAGCTTGGCGCCCATCTGCGCGCCGATCTGCGCCCCGACCACGCCACCGACGATCAGCAGCACCGCCAGCATGATGTCCACGGTGTTGAAGTTGACGGCGTGCATCAGCGTGGTGAAGGCGCTGACGGCGGCGATCTGGAACAGCGAGGTGCCGATCACGATCTTGGTCGGCATCCCCAGCAGGTAGATCATCGCGGGCACCATGATGAACCCGCCGCCGACCCCCATGATCGCCGCCAGCACGCCCACCGCCAACCCCACCAGCAGCGGCGGGATGACGCTGATATAAAGGCCCGACTTGCGGAACTTCATCCGCAGCGGCAGCCCCTCGATCCATGTCCGCTGGCGCCGCCGCGGCTTGCGGGCCGGATTGCGCAGGGCGCGCAGCGCCGCGATGCTCTCGCGCAGCATGGTCAGGCCGATGAAGCCCAGGAACACGACGTAGCAAAGCTGCACGACCAGATCGACCTGCCCCAGCCGTTGCAGCACGTTGAACAGGTTGACCCCCAGGAACGACCCGGCGATGCCGCCGATCAGCAGCACCCAGCCCATCCGCATGTCCACCGTCCCGCGCTTGAAATGCGAGAACAGCGCCGAGGCGGACGAGGCCACCACCTGGTTCGCGCCCGTCGCGACCGCGATCGGGGGCGGGATGCCGATGAAGAACAGCAGCGGCGTGATGAGAAAGCCCCCGCCCACGCCGAACAGCCCGCTCATCAGACCGACGATGCCCCCAAGGCCGATGAGGACGAAAGCGTTGACCGAAATATCGGCTATGGGAAGAAAGATCTGCATGGGGCGCCCGGCTCAAGCCGGGGGCATCTTGCAAGCCCGCGCTCGCCGCGTCAAACCTCGATCTGCGGCCTCACGGGCGGTTGCGCGGATCGTGCGCCGGTTGCTAAGCAGATCGGGCGTCCGGGGCGGCGGCGAGGGCACCGGCAAGAATGGGGGGCAGGCGGGCAGGCGAATGCGGATTCTGATCACCAACGACGATGGCATCAACGCCCCCGGTCTGGAGGCCATGGCCGACATCGCGGCCGAGGTCGCCGGCCCCGAGGGCGAGGTGTGGGTGGTCGCCCCCGCGTTCGAGCAGTCGGGCGTCGCCCACTGCATCAGCTACACCCACCCGACGATGATCGCCGAACTCGCCCCCCGCCGCTGGGCGGCCGAGGGCAGCCCCGCCGACTGCGTCCTGGCCGGGTTGTCGGACATCATGCGCGACGCGCCGCCCGATCTGGTGCTGTCGGGTGTCAACCGGGGCAACAACGCCGGCGAGAACGTGATGTATTCCGGCACCGTCGGCGGCGCGATGGAGGCGGCGCTGCAGGGTCTGCCCGCGATCGCGCTGTCGCAGTATCTCGGCCCCGGAACGCAGGGGCTGGACGACCCGTTCGAGGCCGCGCGTGTCCACGGCCCCCGCGCGATCCGGCGGCTGCTCGATAACGGCGACTGGACCTCCGGCCCGGATTTCCGGCTGTTCTACAACGTGAACTTCCCGCCGCTCGCCGCCGATCGGGTGCGCGGGATGCGCGTCGGGCCGCAGGGCAAGCGCGAGGGCGTGCGCTTCGGCGTCGCGCCGCATGTCTCGCCCAGCGGGCGGCGGTTCCTGTGGATCACCGGCGGCTCGCAGCAGGCCCGCGCGGGGGCGGGCAGCGATGTCGAGCTGCTGATGGACGGGTTCGTCGCGGTCACGCCGATGCGGGCCGACCTGACCTGCCACGCCTCGCTGCGATCCCTGCAGGAGGCGCTCGACGAGGAATGACCGCCATGAGCGATCAGGACAACGGCCGTGCGGGCAGGACGCCTGGCGATCCGCATGCGGACGAACACAAGATGCGCTTTCTTTACACCCTGCGCTCGCGCGGCGTCACCGATCAGCGGGTGCTCGACGCGATGGAGCGGATCGACCGGGGCGCCTTCGTGCGCGGCCATTTCGAGGACCGCTCCTACGAGGATACGCCCCTGCCGATCGGCTGCGGCCAGACGATCAGCCAGCCTTCGGTCGTGGGGCTGATGACCCAGGCGCTGGAGGTCGGGCCGCGCGACACCGTGCTGGAAGTCGGCACCGGCTCGGGCTATCAGGCGGCGGTCCTGTCGCTGCTCTGCCGCAGGGTGCTGACCGTGGACCGCCACCGCCGGCTGGTGAACGAGGCCGAGGCGCTGTTCCGCCAGCTTGGCCTGACCAACATCACGGCGCGGGTCGCGGACGGCTCGCGCGGGCTGCCGGAGCAGGCTCCCTTCGATCGCATCATGGTGACGGCGGCGGCCGAGGACCCGCCGGGGCCGCTGTTGTCGCAGCTCAAGATCGGCGGTATCATGGTGCTTCCTGTCGGGCAGTCCGATGCGGTCCAGACGCTGATCCGGGTGACGCGGACGGCCGAGGGGTTCCGCTATGACGAGTTGCGGCAGGTGCGGTTCGTGCCGCTGGTCGAGGGGTTGGGACAGACATGACCCCCGCAATGGGATTGAGGACGGGCAGATGAGGATTTCCTTGAGAACGGGGCTGACCGTGGCCGCGCTGGCGCTGGTCGCCGGCTGTGTGCCCGCGGGCCAGCCGATGGGCGCCGCCGGCGGCGGCGGAGCGGGTGCCGGTGGTCCGGGCGCGGCGGGGCCGGCGCCGGCCGCGGGGATGCGGGTGCCGCAGATCCAGATGCCCCAGCTCCGCTGGCCGGTCTTCGGCCCCCCCGCCGCAGGCGCGGCGGCCGGTCAGGCGCAGATCCGCGACCCCTTCGCGGGGCAGGGCGTCCGGCAAGCGGCGGTCGAGCCGGCGAGGACCGCCACCGCGGGTCAGGCCGCGCCAGCCGCAACCACAGCCCCGGCCGCCCCGGCAACGGCCGCGCGCACCCATACCGTCGCGGCGGGAGAGACGGCATGGTCGATCTCGCGCAGATACGGCGTGTCGGTGCAGGATCTGGCGGCGGCGAACGGCCTGCCGGAAAACATGACCGTGCGGCTGGGCCAGACCCTCAGGATTCCGGCGGCGGCCGGAGCGGGCGGCGCGCGTGTCGCCGTCACGGCGCCGGGCGTCGGCAGCCCGACCCCGATGCCCCCCTCGGCGGCGGCGCCCCTTCCGAACGAACGGACCGAGCCCGCCTCGCGTCCCGCCCCCCGCACCGGCGTGCCCGATCTCGGCGCGACGCGCACCGCCGCGTCGGGCAGCGGCCGGCTGTCCATGCCGGTGAACGGCGCGATCATCCGGGCCTACAGCAAGGGCCGGAACGAGGGGATCGACATCGCCGCCCCCGCCGGAACCCCGGTGAAGGCGGCCGGCAGCGGCACTGTCGCGGCGATCACCCGCGACACCGACGGCGTGCCGATCGTCGTCGTCCGGCATGACGGCGACCTGCTCACCGTTTATGCCGGACTCGACGACCTGTCAGTCGAAAAGGGTCAGGCGGTCAGCGCGGGCCAGTCGATCGGCAAGGCCCGCTCCAGCGGCAGCGTTCATTTCGAGGTCCGGCAGGGCTTCGACAGCGTGGACCCCGAGAAATATCTGTAAGGCCCCGGAACGGGGAGGCGCTGCTTTCGGGCACGCCCCCCGCGTGGATTCAGCGCGAGGGCCGCTGGGCCGCTTCCTTGCCGGGCTGCGGGATTTCGGCCGGCGCCGGTCAGCCCTGCTGCCTGCTCCGGGTGGCTTCGGCAATCGCGTAGGCCACTTCTTGACGGATGACCCGGCGCAGGTTGCGGCTGAAACGGCCGCCCATCTCGCCCTGAAGTTCCTGCCGGATCGCCTCGCGCAGCAGGCTGCGCAGGATCGAGCCGTTGGGAATGTCCTCGTCGGCGGGCGCGAAGAGATGCAGCGCGGTCGTGTCGCCCGCGTCTTCGACCGGGCGCGGGGCGTTTCGTGCCGCGGTCCTTTCGGGCGGGGCGGCGTTGATGGAATTGCCGGATACTGGGGGTTGCGGGTCGGGGATTGCCGCAGGCGCGACGGTCGGCGTAGCTGAAGCGAGCGCCGGATCGGGCGCTGTTGACGCCTCGGCTTGGGGCGTCTCCACCTCGCCTTCGTGGAAGGTAACGGGAACCGCCGGCGGTGCCAGCGTGAGGTTGTCGCTTTCCGGAACGATGCCGCGCGGTTCGGCTTGCGCGTCGTCCGGGAATGAGGCGGCGCGCAGGATGCGGGCCATGCGGTTGCCGCCGGTGGCGATGGCAGGCGCTTCGTCAGCCGAGGCATCGGTGGGCGTTGCCAGGCGCAGCCGTGCCGGGCGCGGCGGTGGCGCGTCGTCCTGCCCGCCGAGAGGCACCGCGGGCACCTCCGCCGGCGGGATCAGCGCATCGCGGTGCAGGCGCAGCGGTGCGGGCTCTCCCGATTCGAGGCGGGGCGAGCGGACGAAGGCCGGGGCGATACCCGCACTCACCGGGCGCGGCGGCTGTTCAGCCGGGGCTGGACGGCGGGTCGGGTCGGGCTCGCGGCGCGCGGGGCCGACGTCGCCCTGTGCGATCAGGCGGCGGATGGAAGCCAGCACGTCGCCCATGGTTTCGGAAGGATCTGCACCCGTGGGCGGGCGGGCGATCTGGCGGGGGCTCGACGACAGGTCGGTCATCGTCCTGCCCCCGCGATCAGGACGCGGCGGTCACTTTCCGATCGCGCGCAGCACCCGGTCCAGATTCTGGCCCTGGGTGCTGGTATACGGCGCATCGCGCACCGCGCTGTAATAGGCCGATGGGTCATAGGTGGGGATTCCCAGCTTGAGGTCTTCTACCGTCAAGACACCCATACCAGCCAGAAGTTGATAATGTGCTAATTGCAGATTGGCGTTCGCCTGGATGCGGTCGGACCTCGCCTCCAGCAGATCCTGTTCGGCGTCCAGCACGTCCAGCGTGGTGCGGGCGCCCAGCGTCGCCTCTTCGCGCACACCCTCGTAGGCCTGTTGCGCGGCCGAAATCTGCTCGTCGATGGCCACGATCTGCGCGCGGGCGACATCGATGTTGGCCCAGGCGGTCCCCACCGCCAGATCGACCTGCCGGGCCGAGTTCAACAGCGCCGCGCGGGCGCTGTCACGTCCGGCCATCGCCCGGCGATGCACCGCCGAAAGCCGCCCGCCGGAATACAGCGTCTGGTTCAGCTGGATCGACGCGCTGAGGGTGCCGGAATTGTCCTGATCGCGGCTGCCGTCGAACGCCGGCCGCGGCTGGCGGTTGCCCGACAGCCCGGCGCTGCCGGTGATGATGGGGCTGCGTTCGGCGGCGGCGGCGGCGACCTGAAGCTCGGCTGCGGCCGTGGCGCGCTGCGCCTGAAGCACCGCCGGATGGGTGCGGCGGGCGACGGCCTGCGCGGCCTCGATCGATGCGGGGCGCGTCGGCAAGGCGGGCGGCGGGTCCAGATCGACGGGCCGGCGGCCCACGGCCTCCACGAACGCCTCGATCGCGATCTGGTAGCTGCCCTGCGCGGTTGCGAGGCTCGCGCGCGAGCCGGCAAGCTGCGCCTCGGCCAGCGAGACGTCGGTGGTGGTGATCTCACCCACCTCGAAGCGGTCCTGCGCCGCCTGGAGTTCCTGCGACAGCAGGTTGACCGAGTTTTCCTGCAGGCTGATCTGCTGCAGCGCGGTATGCACGTCCAGATAGGCGCGGGTCGCGTTCAGCAGCACGTCCTGTTCGATGGCCACCAGCGCCTCGCGCGTCGCGAGCACGTTTTCCTTGGCGATATCAATGGCGAGCTGGTTTCGGCCCCAGTCGAACAGCGTCATCGACGCGACGAGTTGCAGCGTCGTCGAGACCGTTTCGACCCCGTCGGTTTGCTGGAAGCTGTGCGAGGCGGCCCATTCCACCACCGGTCGCAGCGCCGACATCGCCTGCGCCACATCCTCGTCCGCGGCGCGCAGCACCGCCCGGTTCTGCTCCAGCAGGGCCGAGTGGCGATAGGCGGCGACCATCACGTCGGCGAGCGATTCCGCCGACGCGGGCAGCACCGGAACAAGCGCGGCGGTCAGGGTCAGTGCAAGGCGCTGCAGCATGCGTTTCACAGGATGAATCCTTCGTTGATCGTCAAACCGGGCAGAACGGGCGCATGCGCGTTGAACGCATAGCGCCAGTTGATGCGTCCATCGAGCTTGTAGCCAAGTCGGGCGACCCCCAGGCCGGTGCCCGGCCCGTCCTCATGCCACAGGGCGGCGATGCGGCCGCCCTCGGCAAGCTGGCCGGCGATGGCGTCCGGCAGCACTTCGATCGCGCCGTTGATCAGGATCGCGTCGTAGGGGCCCTGATCCGGCGCGCCTTCCGTCAGCGCGGCCCTGACCACCGCGACGTTATCGACGCCCTGCTCGGCCAGCCGGCGCTCCGCCTCGGCGACGAGGGCGGGGTGTTCCTCGACCGCGACGACCGCCTGCGCGATCCGCGCCATGACGGCCGAGGAATAGCCGTAGCCGCAGCCCAGATCGAGCACGAGGTCGCCGTTCTCCAGCTGCATGACGTCGATCAGCTTGGCGAATGTGCGCGGGTCCAGCATCACCCGGCCGTGCCCTACGTCGAGATTCTCGCCACTATAGGCGACCTCGCGGCGGGCATCGGGCACGAACGCCTCGCGCGGGACATGCAGCATGGCGGCAATGACGGGATAGCCGTTGACCTCGTTGGGCCGAACCTGCGTGTCGACCATCGTGGTTCGGCGCTGGGCGAAATCTGGCATGCGGCGAAACTCTGGTTGTTGTTATGTCGTCGGGTTGGTCTTGGCACGAAAACCGCTCCCAGGCAACGGCGCGGTTGGGCGCGCGCGTGGTGTTTCCGCTGGCAATCGGCGCGGTTGCACCCTGCCGGCGGCGGCTCGCCCGCAAGGATGCAAGCCGTCGCTTCGGTCGGATAATGCTTGACGCTGGCAGTGGCGAAATCTATTGACACAACGGCTCCGGCGGGTTGGCGGAGAGGTTACGCAGCGGATTGCAAAGCCCCGCTGAAAACTCGTTAAAACAACCAACTAGCCCTAAAAAGTTATCAGGACAAAGCGGATACGAACCGCGAACCTGATAACCCTGCTCCGGCGTGATCCAGGTCGCCGAAAACGAAAACCCCGATCTCGCCCGGTCACGCGAACCGGGTGCGTCATGAGGTTTCGGATTTCCAGGCAAAGGGATGTGGTCGCCAGAACCATGCTGATCGAGGCGGCTGGTCGGCTGCATCGGTCTCTGGACAGCTGTGGGACTTCTTTTTGGGGATCAAGGACCGGAAAGGCCCAACGTCGCAGCGCCACCGCGCGCAAGATCGCAGGCCTGAGCTGGCAGTTGCTGACGAAGGCCGTCCCTTATCGGCGGGCCCGGCCCGCCTTTGTCGCCATGAAGATGCGCAAGCTGGAACTGCGCGCCGGCGCTCCCCGAGCGGACAAGCCAGCTGTTCCCGGCCGCGTCTACTGGGACAAGGAGATCCGCCATCGAGAGATGGATCTCGTGGCTCAGGCAGGAGCCGCCTACGCGGCAATGGTCAAAGCGTGGAAGAACAAGCCCTCTAAACCGCATCGGCCCTGAAGAATAGCTGCTCAACAACATTCGTATCCAGCTAGAGGGTGCGTGGCCTCTTCGACAAGTGCCTCGAAGGCTTCGCCATGTTCTCACTGAACTCGGGCGAGGTCTGCACCGCGCCCTCGCGGGCACTCGTTCAGGAATCGATCTACGATCGCTTCATGGGGCGCGCGGTCGAGCGCGTGAAGAACACCAAGGCTGGCAACCCGCTGGACCCCACCACCATGATCGGCGCCCAGGCCTCGACCGAGCAGATGGACAAGATCACGTCCTATCTGCAGATCGGACGCGACGAGGGCGCGAAGGTCCTGACCGGCGGCGATCGCGGCTCGGTCGAGGGAATCGAGAACGGCAACTACATCCAGCCGACGGTGTTCCACGGCGACAACGCCATGCGCATCTTCCAGGAGGAAATCTTCGGCCCGGTGCTGGCCGCCGCCACCTTCAAGGACGAGGCCGAGGCGCTGAAGATCGCCAATGACACCAGCTACGGTCTCGGCGCCGGGGTCTGGACCCGCGACGGCAGCCGCGCCTTCCGCATGGCGCGCGGCATCCAGGCTGGGCGGGTGTGGACCAACTGCTACCACGCCTATCAGGCCCATGCGGCTTTCGGTGGCTACAAGCAGTCGGGGATCGGGTGCGAGAACCGTCTGTTGATGCTCGACCACTACCGGCAGACCAAATGCATGCTGGTCAGCTACAGCGACGACGCCCTCGGCTTCTTCTGAGACCTGCCGGGTGCGGCCCCGCCGCAGCCTGACTTCCCGAAGGCGCGCGGCGTGTCCGCGCGCCTTTTTTTGCGACAGGACGCCTTCGATGCCGCGCGAGCGGTGCGTTTCTCGTTTGACCAGCCCGGCGGCTCCACGCTCCTCAGCCCGGTGTCGCCTCTTCCGCCAGCCAGGTGGGAAACCGCGCGGCGGCAGGGCCGAACCGCTGCGCCAGCCGGACCGCATCCTCTCCTTTGGCATGCGCCCGCCAGAGGTCGGCTGCGGGAAGGTCATGAAACCACCCGACCCCGCCGGGGGAGCGTGGGGAGATCAGCACCTCCAGTTCCGTGAGCCTCCCGTCCTTCACCACGACCTGCCGCCGCGTCGTGATGGCCGGGACCGTGGGGTGGGCGGGTTCGTCGTCGGGAAACGCCGCCCGCGCCTTCCAGAACGGCAGCGAGGCGCGGGCGGTCTCGGCCCGGATGAAGTCCCGGCCGATCCGCGCCTGCCTCAGGAAGACGTCTTCGGTCCTCTGCCCCAGGAAGCGCCCGGCCAGTGACCTGCCGCTGCCGTCCGTATCGGCGGTCAGGGTGCGCCGGACGGCAGCGGCGGCGATCGCGCTGGACACGGCCCAGAACATGCCGTGACCCGACAGCGGGTCCATCGCGGCCGCGGCGTCGCCGACCGGCAGGACCGACAAGTCGTCCGGAACCGGGGAAAGCACCGGCGAGCATTCCCGCGCGACCGTGGCATCACCGCTCGGCCGGAAGCCCGGAAGTTGCTCTGTGCAATCGGCGAGGGCACGAGCAACGCGCTTAGGCGGAGGGGCCTTGTCCGGGTCGGCGGCGTTCAGTGTCACCTGCGCCCAGGCCCTGCCGCTGCCCATGCAGGCGAACCAGACCCAGCCGTCGTCCAGCGGCACGATGAGGGTCTGCGGCGGCGTCTCCGCAGGACCGTCGAGCCAGACGCCCATGGCAACGGTGGGCGGGCCGCGCCGGGTGCCATCGCGCCCCGCAGCGCGCCGCCCCCGCGCATCGAGGACCAGCGGCGCCTCGACGCAGCCCCCCGATCCCATCCGGGCGCCGCCGGGGGCCGGCGTGGCCGTGTCGAGAACGACCGTTGCCCCCGCCTCGCGGGCGCAGTCCCGGAGATGCCGGTCGAGGTCGGGGCGGCTGACCAGCAGCTCGTGGTTACCCTCATAGGCGGTCCCGGCCCAGAGACTGCGCCGCGGGACACGGACTAGCGGGACGCTTGCGTGGGGAAGGAGCCCCGCCCTGTGCAGCCAGTTCTGCAGGCGAGGACTCAGCCCTTCGATGCGAGAAGGCGCCCGATCGGGATCGATCAGGATCACCCGCCGGCCGTCCTGCGCCGCCAGCCAGGCAGAGATCGTCCCGGCCGGGCCGCCCCCCATGACGACAAGATCCGCCTGCATGGTCATCGTGAATCCCCTTGCAGACCACAGTGGCGAACGGTTCCGCGGGGAGGTGACATCTCCGGCCAACCCCCGCGCATGCGGCATGACGCCGCGCTTCTGTCCGGAAATGTCAAGTTTGACGTCGCGTCTTGGGCAAGACTGGTTCCATCCAGCTTCACGTGGGCTGCCTGCCCGCCAAGCCAGAGGACTATCGCGCTGATGACCCGCCTGACCATTGCCATGCTTTCCACCTGTGCGACCCTGGCGCTCGCCGCACCGTCGCTTGCCGCCACCGGCGAGGAGGTGCTCGATAACGTCTGCGCCGCCTGCCACGTGAAGGACGCCGCCGGTGGGTATTCCCGCATCGACGACAGCCGCCGCACGCCCGAGGGCTGGGACATGAACGTGGTGCGGATGATCCGCAACTACGGCCTCAGCCTCAGCGACGAGGACCGCTCGGCGGTGGTGCGCCATCTGGCCGATACGCGCGGGCTGTCGATCGAGGAGACCGAAGGCTACCGCTACATCCTCGAGAAGGAGCTTCGCGCGGACGACGCCGGCCCCAACCAGCTGATGACCGAGACCTGCGCCCGCTGCCACTCCTACGCGCGGGTCGCGTTGCAGCGGCGCACGGCGGAGGATTGGGAGAAGCTGATCCACTTCCACGTCGGCCAGTTCCCGACGCTGGAATACCAGGCGTTGGCGCGCGACCGCGACTTGTGGGCGATCGCCAACAACGAGGTGCTGGACGTGTTGACCGAGCGCTATGTCGGTGGCGAGGCGCCGGCGAAGGCGACCGCCGACCTGACCGGCGAATGGCGTGTCGCCGGGCATCAGCCGGGCCGCGGCGACTATACCGGCGTGATGACCGTCACCGCCGACGGCGAGGACTATGACGTGCAGGCCAATCTCAGTTTTGCTGACGGCAGCGAGACACAGACCGGCAGGGCAATCCTCTACGGTGCGGGCGAATGGCGCGGCAGCCTGATGTCGGGCGAGACCGAGCTGCGCCAGGTCTTCGCGCTGCGAGCAGACGGCACCATGGACGGCCGTTGGTTCCACATCGATCAGGACAGCATCGGCGGCCGGATCAAGGCCGCGAAGGCGGACGCCGCGCCGCAGATCCTGTCGGTCAGCCCCGGCCATCTGAAGGCGGGCGAAAGCGCCGAGATCACCGTCACCGGCATCGGCCTGGCGGGGGCGCCGGTGCTGCCGGCGGGGGTCAACGCCGAGGTCGTCTCGCAGGACGCGAACACAGTCGTGCTGAAGGCCACCGCCGCCGCCGATGCCGTCCCCGGTGCGGGCGAGGTCAGGCTGGGCGAGGTGACGATGCCCGAGGGCCTGACCGTCTATCCCGCGCTCGACCGCATCAGCGTCGAACCGCCGCGGACCTTTTCGCGGATCGGCGGCAATGACGGCCCGATCCCCAAGCAGCCGGCGCAGTTCGAGGCGATCGGCTGGATGAACGGCCCCGACGGCACGCCGGAGACGGAGGACGACATCCGCGTCGGCGTCATGGAGGCCGAATGGCGGACCGAGAACTTCGACGAGGAAGCCGAGCGGATGCAGGACACCGAGTATGCGGGCGTCATTCAGGCCAACGGCCTGTTTGAACCCGGCGGTGCCGGTCCGAACCTCGAGCGGCCGATGATGGCCAACAATGTCGGGAACCTGAACGTCATCGCCACCGTCACGGACGGCGATCAGACTCACGAGGCGAAGGCGCATCTTTATGCGACCGTGCAGCGCTTCATCGACATGCCGATCAACTGATAGGATGACCATGAACGCCCTCACCCTGATCCGGCACAACGCGCATCGGCTGGACGTGGACGGCCACGCCATGCTGATGCACGTGCCGACCACCAGTCTGTTCGAGATGGATGACGTCAGCCGCGGCGTCTACGAGCTGTTCCGGCGGGTCGGCGTGGCCGATGCCGCCCTGCTGGAACTGGAACTGGGACACCTCTTCAGCCCCCAGGACCTCGCCGAATGCGTGCAGAGCTTCGTCAGCCTCGACATCCTGCGCGATGCCGCGGACCCGGGAAAGCCGATGACGATCCAGAAGGTCGAGGACATCGCCCTGTCCACGATCGTGCTGAACGTGAACACCGGCTGCAACCTCGCCTGCACCTACTGCTACAAGGAGGACCTGACGACGCCCGCCAAGGGCGAGCGGATGGACTTCGAGACCGCACGCAAATCCATCGAGTTGCTGCTGCAGCAGGCGGCGTCGCGCGACAGCATCAACGTGGTGTTCTTCGGCGGCGAGCCGCTGTCGAACATGCCGCTGATCCGGCAGGTGGTCGATTATGCCGAAACCCGCGTGGCCGAGCTGGGCAAGGCGGTGGAGTTCTCGCTGACCACCAATGGCACCCTGCTGACCGAGGCGATCGTCGACTGGCTCAACGCCCATCGTATCGCCATCACGGTCAGCATGGACGGCCCACGGGCGCTGCACGACAAGAACCGCAAGACGGTCGGCGGGCGCGGCACCTATGACGTGGTGGCCGCCAAGGTGCGGATGCTGCTGACGCGCTATGACGCGCGACCAGTCGGCGCCCGCGTCACCCTGACCCGCGGGGTCACGGATGTGCTGGCGATCCACGACCATCTCAAGAACGATCTCGGCTTTGCCGAGGTGGGCTTCGGCCCGGCGACCTCGGGGCCGATCTCGGTCTTCAACCTCGATGACACGCTGCTGAAGCGGGTGTTCGAGGACATGAAGGTGCTGGGCCGCCACTATGTCGACGCCGCCATCCGCGGCGAGAACATCGGCTTTTCCAACATGCACCAGCTGCTGACCGATATCGCGCAGGGCATGAAGAAAGCCGTGCCCTGCGGCGCCGGGCTGGGGCTGCTGGCCGTGGACAAGGACGGCGACCTGCATTTGTGCCACCGCTTCGTCGGCTCGAACCAGCCGACCTACGGCAACGTGGACGACGGCGTCGACGTGCCGAAGCTGTCCGCCTTCATCGAGGGGGCGCAGGACCGGTCGGAGTTCGGCTGCAAGACCTGCCGTATCCGCTCGATCTGCGCGGGCGGCTGCTATCACGAAAGCTATGCGCGCCAGGGCGACCCCTTCGCGCCGGTCTATCACTATTGCGACCTGTTGCGGGATTGGGTGGATTTCGGCATCGAAAGCTACACCCGCATCATGCAGGCCAACCCGTCGTATTTCCGTCGCCACCTCGAGCCGAGGAGAGCCAGGCAATGAAGCATCTGACACCGGCCAACGCCAAGGCCATACAGTTCACCGAAGCCGCGGCCGAGGGGCGCGAGGACGAGGTGGTGGCGATGAACACGTTGGTGGGCTGCACCACCTCGTTCGATCCGGGCTGGGAGATCGACGCCTTCGGCGGCATCGCCAACCTGTGCCAGCCGATGGAGGCCGACCTCTACGGCTGCGCCGATCCCTGCTGGTGGCCCGCGCAGGTGCCCGACACCATGACCACCTATCCGAACTGGTCCGACAAGGCGACCGACATCGAGAGCGACTGGCGCCAGCTGCAGTCGGTCTTCCCCAAGAGCAAGGTGTGACGGCCATGCTCAACCGCGTTACCGCAACCGCCCTCGCCGCCCTGCTGAGCGCCGCGCCCGCGATGGCGAAGGACTATCTGCTGGTGCCCACCCGCCCCGACAAGCTGGTCGTCGTCGATACCGAGGCCATGGAGATCGACAAGGTCATCCAGGTGCAGAACGCCGGCCCGCATCCGGGCGTGCCGGTCGTCAACAGCGATGGCACCCGCGCCTATGTGGTGATGAACATGCATGAAAGCATCGGCATCGTCGATCTCCTGACCGGCGAGACGCTGAACAGCATCGACATGAGCACGGCCGACGAACGGGTGAAGGCCCTGTTCGGCGTGGACCTGTCGCCGGACGGCAAGACCCTGGCCGTGTATCAGAGTCCGGTGAAGATGCTGCCGGACGAGTTCCAGGTCCAGCCGACGCGCATCGCCTTCTACGACGCCGAAACGGGCGCGCTGAAATCCACCGCCGAGGCTCCGCGCCAGATCACGCTGCTGGCCTGGTCGACGGACGGCAGCAAGATCTACGGCCTCGGGCGCAACATGCACGTCTTCGATGCCACCGGGGCGCAGATCGAGGAAAAGAACATCGATGAATGGAAGGCCGAGACATACGGCCAGCCCGATGTGCTGGCCGCGTGGTCGCAGTTCGAGGTCGCGGATGTCATGGCCTCGCTCTTTTACACCCCACGGCTCGACCTGCCCGCTGACGACCCCACCGCCTTCCGGACCGGCATGCTGACGCAGGACCTGGAGACCGGCGAGATGGAGATGCAGGAGATCGAGGTCGCGGACATCTTCTATTTCTCGGGCGTCGTCGGCCCGGACAAGACACGCGGCTATGCCGTCTACAACTTCCTGTCGAGCTTCGATCTGGACGAGGGCAAGGCGATCAAGCGGGTGACGCTGCCGCACAGCTACTATTCGGTGAACGTCGCGACGGATGGCAAGACCATCTATATCAGCGGCGCGCTGAACGATGTCGCGGCCTATGACGCCGAGACGTTGGAGCGGAAGGCCGAACTGAAACTCCCGGATGGCTCCTCGCCGGCGCTGTCCTCGGTGCGTCTGTTCACGCGCGACGAGTAGACCATGGGCGCCCCGCGCATCGGCATCGTGGACAGCGGCGGGCCCGCAGACGCGATGCGCGGCGCGCGCGCCTTCCTCAGCCACGGCGAGGCCGCGGCGGTGCCGGACCGGCTGGGTCATGGCACCGCCTGCGCCGCGCTGATCGCGCGCGCCACACCTGCCGCGCCGCTGCTGCACGCGCAGGTGTTCGGCGATCGTCCGGTCACGAGCGCCGACCGCGTCGCGCGCGCGATCCGTTGGCTGATCCCGCAGAGCGACCTGATCCTGCTGAGCCTCGGGCTGGCGGCCGATCGCATGGTGCTGGCGCAAGCCTGCGCCGAGGCGCGCCGCGCCGGCGCGGTCCTGGTCGCCGCCACCCCGGCGCGCGGCGGCCCGTGCTGGCCCGCGGCCTATCCGAGCGTCATAGCGGCCACGGGCGATGCCCGGTGCAGCTGGGATGAGCTGTCGCTGCTGCCGGGCGACCGGATCGGCGCATGGTGCGCCTCGCCCGAGCACGGCGGCACGGGGATGGGCGGGGCGAGCCTCGGCGCCGCCCGCATTGCCGGCCATCTGGCCGCCCACTGGCAGGACGCGCGCGGCGATGCCGCCGGCTGGCTTGCCGCCCGCGCGGTGCATATCGGGGCGGAGCGGCGCAACGCGGTCCCGGCATGAGCCTGCGCGACGTCCTTGCCCGGCTGGCGGCGCGGCGCGTCTTCGGCCCCGAGGCCGGGTGGCTCGCCCCGGTGATCGCGACGGCGCTGCCCGGGATCGGTGTCGTGCTCGCGACTTCGCTTGCGGCCGCGACGCTGGGGCTGGCGCCGCCATGGTTGACCAAGCAGCTCATCGACAAGGGGCTGCTTGCCGGCGATGCGGGGGCGCTTTGGCTCTACGCCGCGGCGCTGTTCGCGGTGGGGCTGGTCGCGCTGGGATCCGGCATGGTGAACAGCCTGCTGCATCTGCGCTACTCGGCCGCGATGCTGGCCGACCTGCGCGGACGGATGCTGGCTGCGGTGCTGGGGCAGACCGCCGCCCGCCCTGCACAGCAGGTCGGCGAGCTGATGGCGCGCCTCGATGGCGACACGGCCGAGATCCAGCGTTTCGCCTTTGACGGCCTGCTGGCCGCTGCGGGGTCCGTGTTCCGGCTGGCGGGCGGCGCGGCGATGCTGTTCGTGCTGGAATGGCGGCTGGCGTTGCTGGCGGTTGCCGCAGCGCCGCTGAACCTGATCTTCCTGTCCTGGGCACGGCCGCGCACGCAGGCGCGGGCCGAGGCCGTGCGCGACAGCCGCGGCGCGCTGTCATCCTGGCTGGTCGAGACGGTGGCGGGCCTGCCCAGCCTGCGCAGTATCGGGGCCGAGGCCACGCGGGCCGAGGGTTTTGCGCCGCTGCAGGCAACGCAGATCGTGCTGCTGATCCGCCAGCGCCGCTGGTTGGAGCTGACTGGCGCCGTGCCGCATTTGGTCAATGCCGTGGTGCGCTCGGCGGTGCTGGTGGCCGGGGGCCTGATGGTGATCGCGGGCACCTGGCCGCTGGGGTCGCTGATCGCCTTCCTCGCCTATATCGGCATGATGACCGGGCCGCTGCAGAACCTGCTCGGCCTCTATCACGCGCAGGCACAAGCCAAGGTCGCCCTGGCGCGGCTGTCAGCCCTGGCAGCGACCGAGGCTGCCGAAACCGGCGGCCGCAGCCCAGCGCCGGGACCGGGCGCCCTACGCTTCGTTGCGGCGCGCGCGCAGGCTGGGCGGCACCTGCCGGTGGAGCTGACGATTCGCGCCGGGCAGCGCGTGTTGCTGGACGGCCCCTCCGGCATCGGCAAATCGACGCTGGCGGCGCTTGCCGCAAGGCTGGCCGCGCCCGCACCCGGCGCCCGGGTGTTCCTCGACGGCGAGGATGTGGCGGGCCTCGACCCGGTTGCGCTGCGCCGCGCCGTCGCCATCGTGCCGCAATCTGCCGCCCTGTTCCGCGGCACGCTGGCCGACAACCTGCGCCTGGCCGACCCGGCCGCGGATGATGCCGCGCTGTGGCGGGCACTGGGCGACGCCGGCCTTGCCGGCCCGCTGCGGCAGCGCGAACAGGGCCTCGACACGCCGATCGCCGAGGCAAGCCGCAACCTTTCGGGGGGCGAGCGTCAGCGTATCGCGCTGGCCCGTGCCCTGCTGCTGCCGTTCCGCGTGCTGGTGCTGGACGAGAGCCTGTCCGAGGTCGACGCCGCCGCCGCCGCCGAGATCCTGTCCGCCATCATGCGCCGCCACCCCGAGCGCACGCTTGTCGTCATCGCCCATGCCGGCCCGGCGCGGGATCTGGGTTTCGATCAGGTGGTGACGCTGACCGTCGATCCTGCCTTCCGCAACGCGCGCGGGGATGCGCCGAACCAGCGCGAGAACGCGCGGGAGAACGCGGTATGATCGGAATATCCCAGCCGCATCGCGATCTCGATCATCGGCAGGTCGCTGCGCACCAGCAGGGCAAGGCCGACGTTGCGGCGGCAAACTTCCATAAGCTCCTGAAAGGACGTCCCCTCCGTATCCAGCTGCCGCCGCAGGGTGCGCCGCGAGACGCCCAGATGGCGGGCGATGGCGTCCTGGTCCGTCGCCTCCTGGCCGATGCGCTCCAGCAGCGTATGCAGGACGCGGTGGCTCGCGGGCTGCCGCATCCAATCGGCGTGGATCTGCACCTGAAGCCCGTGCATCGCCTGGCGGAACGCCGCGGTGGTGTCGGGCATGGCGGCCGTCGCCGGGCGGTCGAGCAGCCGAGCCGGGAAGCTGATCGCGTTGGTCTCGGACACGCGGGCGACGGCGCCCATATGCGAGGCGAGCGCCGCACCGGCGGCCTGCGGCTCATGCTCGAACGCCACGTTGCAAGAGTGACTGGCCTCGGGCGCGAAGCGGCGGACCATGCCCGCGACCACGCCGAGCGTCAGCTCGGCATCCGCACGGCGCGGCCAGATGTCGTTGTCGAGGATACGGTAGTGGAAGCTGGCCGTGTCATCCGTGACCTCGAACGCGACGGCCGAGGTCGACTGCAGGGCGCCGAAGCCTCGCTGGTAAGCGCGCACTGCCGCGCCGAGGGTCGGCGCGAGCGCCACAGGGCCGCCAAGCGGGCCCAGATCGGGCAGCGGCATCACCTCGCCTGCGCGCCAGATCGCGAGGGGGTTGGTCGAACTGGCCGCAATCGCCTCCAGCCTGACGACGAAATCGGACAAGCGCATGGTCGGGTCGGGCCCGGACGTGGGCCGTTCGGGCGACAGGTCGTTGCCGAGCGCGAACAGCGGCTTGGAAACGATCCACGAGCCTTCCACCCCAAACTCCTCCCTACCCAGAGGAAGCATCCCCCCCGGTCCCGATTCCGTCAACGGTGCTGACCGGCATCCGGCACAGTATTGCTTGAGAGGAGAAAACCGCGTGTCTGACGTCAACGGCTCATCGACGGAAAAGCTGTCGCGGGAGGCGACGCCGTGAACCCGGCGTCCAAGGAGGTGCCGGCGATATGTCCACGCGCCTCCGAGGCGCCGTCGAATGCCGCGGCACGCCATGCTGCAGGCCGCAGTGCCGGCATGAGCCTTGTCCGTTACATCCTGATCGCCCGCGTCCTGCACTGGGTGGTGGCCGTCCTGATCATCGTCACGATCGGTGTCGGGCTCTACGGGGACATGATGCCCTACAGCGCGGGGGCGGCCTCTGCCCGCTCGACCTTCGTCTATGCCTTACACAAGACGCTTGGCATCGCTGCCCTCGCGGTCGCGCTGCCCTTCGCGGTCTGGCTTTTCCTGAGCCCGGCGCCGCGCAAAGTAGGGGGGCGGGTCGGATGGCCGGCCGCCCTCTGGCGGATCACCTATTGGGGGCTGTTCTTCGGAATGCTCCTGCAGCCGGTCACCGGCTCGCTGTTACATTCCAACGGACCCTCCTGGGGCTTCGCCCCGATCCTGTGGCCGCTGCCGCCGCGCGTGCCCGGCATTCCCGACAGCTTTGCGTCCAACCCGGTGGTCGCCGCATTTCATCGCGACGGCTGGTGGCTGTTCGCCGGCCTGACGATCATCCACGTCCTCCTGTATTTCAGGCGCCGCCGGGACCGGAAGCGTCGAGGAACGCAACCGGCAAGGATTCAGGCTGAAAGGGATTGGGGTTGGCTGCTGCGACTGTCTCCTGCCGCAGGTCTGGCCATGTGGGTCATCGTGGCCGCGATGGGTTGGCCTGGGTAAAGGGCGCCTTCAGCCCCCGAGCCGCTTGGGTGCGCGATCGCTTACAGCGTAATCCGGACGTTCGAGACGCGCACCTGCCGGCCTCGACGATGCTGCCCGTGAGGCTGGCGATGGTTCCGACGGCGACGCGCCACTTTGACCCTCCGACCACAGCAGAACCGATCGCCATCGCCGTCATGCCAGAGGTGCCGATGCCAGCGAGCGCGCTGCCGATCTCGCCGGTTGTCGATCACAGCACCCGCGAGAACTGGCCGCGGTGCATCAGGCGGGCCTGATGCACCCGATGACATTCGCCGATTCCTTCAGCGGGGCGAGCAGCGCCGCACTTTCCGACGGCTTTCCTGTCGGCGCGCGGCACCCGCAGGCAGACACCCGCCGACGAGTGCCGCCATTCAGCCCGCCTGGCTTGGCGCAGCCGGAACTTCTGGATCTTTCCGGTCGAGGTCCGCGGGATCGTCGTGAAGACGACATCCGTAGGGCATTTGAAAGGCGCGAGGTGCTGGCGCGACCAGGCGATCAGCTCGGCCTTGTCGGCGCTTGCGCCCTCCTTCAGCTCGACATAGGCGACCGGGGTCTCGCCCCATTTCTCGTGCGGATGCGCCACGACGGCGCAGGCCAGAACCGCCGGATGCGCGTAGAGCGTGTTCTCGACCTTGATCGACGAGACGTTCTCGCCGCCCGAGATGATGATGTCCTTCGAGCGGTCCTTCAACTGGATATAGCCATCGGGATGGATCACGCCGAGGTCGTCCGAGTGGAGCCAGCCGTCCGATGCTCAGGCTATCCTGCATGCAAAACGACTGCGCCGCTGTTCCGATCTTCTCGCTAACGTGCGGCAACCGCTTCAGGAAGTTGTCCCTGTCCGTTGGTCACGATCTTATCTTCGTGTCCACGAAACCGGCAGCAGGCCATTTTGACTTCATCCCGGCGAAGCCTGCTCAATGACGAACTGGGCCGCTTTCCAGGTCATCCGCTAGCAAGAGCAGCCGCTGCGCGACGCGAAGGCTTAGAGCAGATTCGTGGTGAGAAACGCGGTCGAGGGCTTCGACGATAGCGTCGATTGAGGCGTCAGACAGGTTTCGTTCGCCGCCCTGACGGCGAACAAAATTTATCAGCTCGGCCTGGGAGAGGTTGCGCAATTTGAGAGGTGGGCATCTGCTCAAAAGAGGGGCAGGCAGCCGACTGGAGTCGTTCGATGTCAGAACCCACGTCACCCAACCCACGTCAAAGCGAACTTGGTAGTAGGGGCAACTCCAGTTCTTGGCACTAAGGGGCTCAAGTAGCGGAAGCAGCGCCTCCGCCAACCCGAATGACTGGCCATTTCGCGACGTCGGCTGTCCAGCCTTTTCGACTTCATCGATGATGACCACCGGATTGGCGACCCTTGCCCGAATGATCGTTTCGACCAGCCGACCAGGGTATGCGCCGCTCCATCCCCGCTGAGAGCCCACCATGCCAAAAGAGGCATTTTCGGTTGTGGCCTCAATTACGGGAGACGGTGTTCCGATTAGCTCCCCCAAGCGCCGCGCCCAGTGGCTCTTCCCGATGCCGGCTGGCCCATCCAGCAGCATCGGCGGAATGGTCAGGCCAGAAGCCCCTTCACGCACAGACCGGCGCATCGCACGCCACGCGAGTTCCGTTGCAGGCGCCATCCAAGGCATCTCCTCGTGGAGTTTGGCTGCCAGTTCATCGGCTTCATGCTCGCTGTTGATGCTGATGAGAGTAGCGCCTCCTCGTAGGCTTTCCAGCCTCTCTCGATCCTCTTTCTTGAGGTGCGACAGACCGGACGCGGCTTGCCTCCGGTCGATAATGAACTGAGCGCGGCGCTGGATACGCGTCACGTCGCTGCGGCGGAGTTCTGACCTTCTGGAATGGTCAGCGTCCAGACCGTCGTCGGATTTTTCGTTGGCTACTGGGAGATCCGGATTCCGTCGCCGGCGCCGAAGCAGAAAATCGGAAAACCGCATCTCCAAGGAAACGCGGGTTTCGTCAGGATTGAAAAACCGTGCTTGTATGACCGGAATGCGTTTCATCTTATGACCTGCACGGCGTGGCGCGCAGACTGCAGCTGCCGGTCCGGTATCGCTGGGGATGAAACGCTCATAAGGTGGGAAATAGTGGGCACGGGACCTCCTTGCACTCGTCTCTATCAGAGAATGGTCAAGGATCCTGCTTTCTGCCACGGTTCACTTCATTATGGATCAGCGAGAATCCAAGGTCAACAGCGTCTGCACGAATGCACAAATCCACCCGTGGTCTTGCCCCCGTTTCGCCGGACACTCAGGCGGTTGCGGTTTGAGCTGCGATGAACTCGCGCGGCGAGCGCATCTTCAGCCCTGAGTGCGGGTGGTTGTTGTTGTAATCCTCGATCCAGCCTCCGATCAATCCGAGGACGGTCCGGGCATCGGGCAGCGGCGTGACCTGGACGTAATCGCGTTTCAGCGTCTTCACGAAAGCCTCCGAGATGCCGTTGCTCTGGGGGCTCTGCACCGGCGTGAAGCAGGGTTTTAGACCAATCTGGCGGGCGAAGATCTGCGTGTCCCTGGCGATGTAAGGCGAGCGTTGTCGGACAGCATCTCGATGACCCCAGGCGCACGGTATGTGCCGAACCGGCGCTCGACGGCCTCGAGTATGATGTCGCGGATCTCGGACCCGCTGATCCCCGCATTGACCACAGCCCGCCAGGCAATGATCTCGCGGTCATGGGCGTCGATGATGAATGCGCCCCGGACGATGTCGCCGTTCCAGCAGGTGAACTCGAACCCGTCGCTGCACCAGCGCAGGTTCGAGCGCATCACGATGACCTTGCCGTCGTGAACATGTTCGGGGCGGATGGAATACTTCCGTGCCAGCAGCAGATTGTGGGCCTTCATGATCCTGTAGACCCGCTTGTCGTCTAATTGTCGTCTAATTGTGCAAGCCAACTTCCAGAGCTCTTGATCGATTCTCCGCCGGCGGATCGTTGTCGTCTTCGCGGTCAGGTCGGATGCCCGCCGCATGAGTGGCGCTCGATCGAACGGCGTCTCGATGTGATTCTCGCGGTTCCGATCCAAGGAACGGCTGCAAAGCGGGTCGCGAGATCGCCGGGGCCATGCTCTGGGAGCTTGGCGTTCTGTCGGCCTGTCAGCTTTGTTCACTCGCCTCCTTCATGTTGATGTCCGACCTGCATCATATGGCCGCGGCTCGAAGCTCGTGCCGTCGCGCATCATCCTGAACAGGATGACAGCCAGCTTTCTGGCGAGCGCCACCCGTGCCTTCCAGAATCCCGACCGCTTAGCGAGCTGCAGCGCCCAATCGCGCAATCCAAGGTCGCCACGTGTCCGGTAGAGGATCACGGAGGCTGCTTCAAAAAGAAGGCTGCGTGTGAGGCGGTCGCCGCACTTCGAGATGCGACCACCAATGCCAACCTCGCCGGACTGATACCGTTTCGGCGTCAATCCCAGATAAGCGCCCACATCCCTGGCGCGGCGGAAGCGGGAGGGATCCTCGATCGCTGCGGCAAACGCGATCGCGGTCAGAGGACCAACGCCAGGCGCACCGGTCAGGCGCCGACAGGTCTCGTTCTCTCGAGCGATCCGGGCGAGTTGCCGGTCGAAGACGCGGCGCTGATCTCGCAGGACGGCCAATGTCGCAAGTAAGCTCTCCAGAAGGTTCCTCACCAGCGGATCGTCGGTCAGTCCCGCCCGAACCGCGCGATCGAAGGCAGCTCCCTTGCCGGGCGGGACAATGATCCCGAACGTCTTCGCCAAGCCTCGGATCTTGTTGATGAGCGCCGTGCACATCCCGACGACCTGTTGCCGGGCCACGAGGATGGCGCGCACCCGGTGGGTCGCCATCGATTTCATGGGAACGGGCTCATACCAACCCGATCGCACCAGCTGCGCCAGGCCGCGGGCATCGTTCCTGTCGGTCTTGTTGACCTGAAGCTTGAGGGCTGCTGCCGCCGGCGTGCATGGATACAATCCAGCGGAACCTTCACGTTGCGCAAACCGTGCCAGAGCCAGACTGCAACGGGGCCGGTCTCCATGCCCGCCCGTTCGAGCTCGGGCGCATGTCGAGCAAGCGCATCTGCGATCGTCTCGATCCGCGTGGGCACCTTGCCCTGCCAGACGACTGCGCCGGCAGCATCAATCACGCAGATCGCGGTTTCCTTTACGGAAACATCCAGTCCTGCATAGTGCGTCATTGACCATCCTCCTCTTCAGCGACGACGCAGAGTAGCAGACGGTGACCTCCTCCAATTACGCCATGTGATTGACTGGCGACAGGTTCTCCGAACGAAGTTGCCGGTTCAGGATCGCAGTAATCCGCCGGTAGCCGTAGGTGGGTCGTGCCGCCAGCAGCACCATGATCATTGGCACCACCGCCGCGTCCTGCGCCTTGTGATAGCGCCGACGCGGCTTTGTCCTGCCTTGCAGCCGGTCGATCAGGTTGGAACGGGCCACGCCCAGGGTGTCGGCCACGACCTTCACTGGAAATCGCCCCTCAGCGGCGACCGCGCGAGCAAGGTGGGTTTTTTTGAGCGTGCCTTGTCCAGGGCCTCGCGCAGGATCTCGGCCTCCAGCGTCTTGCGACCCAGGTGGCGCTCGAGTTCCCGGATCCGGTCCTCCATCTGTCGGACGGTCCGATTGCTGGTCACATCGTCATCTTCGGACACGGCCACGGCTCCCCCATCCAGCATCAGACGACGCCAACGATAGAGCAGGTTCGGCGCAACGCCATTACGGCGGGCAACCAACGAAATGCTGGCCCTCGTCCAGCGTCTCCTCGACGATGCGCAGCTTCTCGGCCGCGCTCCAGCGACGACGACCGCCGTCAGTGATGATCTCGATCTCAGACATGAGCACGTGCTCAGGCATATGCCTAAGCCTCCATGGCTATGCCCAGGTGTCCGGCCGAAACGGGGGCCAGTTCAACCCGTGCATGGGCCGGCGCCGATACAGACGCTCAGCGTTACAAGCGTTACGCGGTTACAACACTGCAAGTGAACAAAAATGCCGTAACGGCCTTTGATCCGGCCTGTTACGCCTGGCGTTCAGGAGGTTATCCACATTCATCGCCAAACCCGATGCTCTTGCAGCTTGCCCCAAGGTTGGGCTGCTGACTAAGATATGCCGTGACGATGTCATGCGGATCACCGCGTCGAGTGGGTGCTCGGCGCGGTGAGGATCGGGAGAGTTTCGACGCTGCTCCTGTTCCTTCGCTAGCACCGTCTCAAAGCGATGTCAGCCCCATTTGAGGGTAAAGAGGGAAATAAAATATGAATGATTTTTCTGCGCCGCCGTCGGTGGCGTCGAGCACGGCCGTGACCCAGTCGGTTGCTGTGCCTGTGACTATCGTGACCGCGACGCGGCCGACGATCCTGTCGAAGCGCTATGCCCTGAATGGAGCCGGCGAACTCGAGAAGCTGGACGGCGGTGGGAAGCTGGCCGAAGGCAGGATCCAGGTGCGTGAGGTCGACGGCTTGGCCGGGCTTGCGCGCTTGTTGCCGACCCTGAACTCGGCACAGGCACTCATTTACGGAGTTCCTCGTGACCCCGGTGCGAGGCAGATCACGACGAAGAACCTGATCGCGGAGGCACCGGACGGCACGACTACGCGGACGAACGACGCGTTTGGCTGGCCGGAAGGACCGGGCGTAATGATGCTCGACTATGATCCGGAACCGGGGAAGGAAACTCTGTCGCGTGAGGAGTTGATTGAGGCGATCCGGCGGGTCGCACCTAGCCTCGCCGACCACCGGATGCTGAGTTGGCTGTCCGCATCGTCTGCGATCTATCATGACGAGCGTGAGCTCCATGGGGTGAGGGGGCAGCGGATCTGGCTCGCCGTTGCAGATGCATCCGATATCCCGCGAGCCGGTGGCGTCCTCGCCGCTCGCTTCTGGCTGGCCGGATACGGCAACATTCGGGTGTCCTCGAATGGCAGCATGTTGGAGCGCACGCTGGTCGACACGGCAGTCTGGCAGCCGAACCGGCTGGACTTTGCAGGAGGTGCAGAATGCGCGGCACCCTTGGACCAGAGGCGGGGGCACCCGGAACTGATCGAAGGCGCCCGGGAGATCGTTGATACGAAGCTGGCACTTGCCGATCTTTCCGTAGACGAACAGAGGCGTGTTGAGGCGCTCAAGGAAGCTGCGCGGGCAGACAAGAAGAGTGAGGCGAGTGCTCGCAGGGCGGAGTGGGTAAGGCGCCGCAAAGGCGAAATGCGGAAGGCTCTTGAGAAAGGTGCGGGCGGCGAGCTGAGCGACACTTTTCTCGAAGAGGTGCTGGAGCAGGCGCTCAGGTCGAAGGAGTTGCAGGCAAGCTATATCATCCATGTAGAAATGGAGAACGGCGTCGTCCCTCTGGCCGTGAGCGACATCCTGGCGGACCGCGCCTTGTATCACGGTCGCTTGTGCCGAGATCCGCTGGAGCCGGATTATGACGGGGGCCGCCTTGTAGGAAAAATTTTCGCGAAGGGCAGGTGGCCCGTCATTCATAGCTTTGCCCGGGGTCCGGCGATCTACCGCCTGATGGGCGACCGGATCCCGATCGAGTTTGGGCCTGGCGGGACCTCGCAGCTAGTCTTTGACATCGTCGAGCGCCTGAAAGCGAATTCGAACTACTTCGATTATGGAGAGCATCTCGCGCTGGTCGATGATGGTGGCCTCCACGTGCTGACTGAAGACAGCCTGCGGTATCAGCTCGGCTTGGAGTTCAGGTTCCTCAAAGAAGCGAGAGGCAGGTCAGTCGAATGCGAGCTACCTCCTGCGGTCGCGCGCCAGATTCTTGCAATCCGGGGTCGCCGCGGCCTGAAGGCGCTAGAGGGTGTGCTCACCGGACCGACGATCCGTCCCGATGGGAGCGTCCTGGACAAGCCGGGATATGACCCCGCCACCCGGCTGTATCTCGACCTGCCCGACGAGCGCTGCGCTATACCCGAGAAGCCCAGCTTGCCCGACGCTAAGAGAGCACTCGAGATGCTGATGGCGCCATTTTCCCAGTTTCCCTTTGTCGACAACCTGGCCCGGGGAGCGCATCTTGCCGCGCTGCTGACCGCCGCCGTCCGGCCAGTGCTGCACACGGCGCCCGCTTTCGGCTATGATGCTCCCACTGCAGGTAGTGGAAAAACCCTTCTCGCTTGTAGTGCTTCGGCGTTGGTGGAAGGGACGCGGCCCGACGTTTGGCCCCATGCCAAGAGCGAAGAGGAACGCAGGAAGCGCATCATGGCTGCTCTGCTGTCCGGCGCGCGAGCGTTCATCTGGGATAATATCGTTGGAGATTTCGACAGCCCGGCGATCGCCGCGCTGCTGACTGGCTCAGGTTTCACGGACCGGGTGCTCGGGAAGTCCGAAGCGCAAAGGATACCGAACAGGTTGTTCGTCACCATGACCGGCAACAACCTGGTCATCGCGGGTGACCTGATGCGCCGCGTCATCGTCTGCCGTATCGACGCGGGAACGGCAGAGCCCTTTGCCCGGACGTTCGACAGCGACCCCCTGGTCACCTGTCTGAAGGAGAGAGACACGTTGCTCGCGGCCGCTTGCACGTTGATCCGCGCGCGGATGGTGCTCCAGCCGGATCCGCTCGGACCGGGACGCCTCGCGGCATTCGAGGAGTGGGACAACCTGGTGCGGCAGACGGTCATCTGGGCAGGCCGTGTTCTGGAGCCTGGCAGTTACGGGGACCCGCTGGACCTGATCCGCGTATCATATGCCGACGACCAGGATACCGCATCTCTGTCGGCACTGCTCGAGGGACTGCGTGCAAGCTTCGCTGATACGGCGTTCAGCGCCAAAGATGTTCTCGGAAACATCGACTCCGCTGACATGGAAGCGGCGATCGAAGATCTCGGCGGAGAGCGGGCCCTGATTTCGGCCCGTAGCATGGGACGCGTTCTGAAGAAATGCCTGGACCGGCCGGTGAGCGGGATGCGCTTGGTCGCAAGGCGGGGAAACAGCAACTGCCTCGAATACCGCATTCACATCGACCAAGCGGAGTAATAACAAGATGCGCCCCGGGAGGGGCGCGTCGCTTCTCCTGACTATCTGTGCGTTGTCAAATCCCTGTTGCATCGGATTGGGCGAAGCATTAGCATCGTCCCCATGATGAACCGGATGTTGCATATCTTTAGACTCTAAAACCAGCCTGGCGGGTGGTGAAAGTATGTAGGCAGTATCCAGGACGTCATCGAGATCTTCAGCGGGATTTAAGAATTTAGAATCTGGTCGAGTGCTCTCTCTCGATCTGAATCGAATTTGCGCTGCCCTGCATGGGGCGGCATCGCGCATGGAGATACAGCGGATGAAACTGTCCACCGCCGCCGTTCAGATTCTTGCCGCCGTGGGTTCCCTTCCGGGCGCTCTGGAATTGCTCGCGCCTGCCGCGCGGCTGATCTGGAGCGAGGGTCCCCAGCTGGCAGACTGGATCGGCATCTGCGCTGACCTGATCGCGTCGATTGCGAATGTTGTGGCGTGACAAGTGCCGGCAACGATCTGCCGGGGTTTTCCGGGTTTCCGGGTTTGTTTTCTACGATCCTGGAGTTAAAGACAGAACAGACTATCTGCTCACACATATGCTAGAAGGCAGTCCCGGAAACCCGGAAAACCCGGACCGGCGAATTTGACCTGCAAAAAGCGGATCCGATGTTGCGTCACCGGAAGTCCCGCGTCTTCACCCTTATCGCGTCGATATGCAGGTCCGGGATGAAGATGTCGCGGGTGCGCAGCCCCTTGGAGGGCTGAGTGCGCTGATCGGCGGGGGCAGCACCATGACGGATCTCGTCACCCCTCCCGTGCGGGAGCGAGAAGGCCGCCTGCCGGTCTCCCACGCCGGCCAGCTCCCGCGACAGGTCGGTGATCCGGTGGGCGACCAGGTGGACGACTTCGCCCTCGCGCTGGATGCGGCCCTTCACCGCGATCATGCCGGCGGAGAGGACGATGCGGCGGTGCTGCTCGAACACCTTCGGCCAGACCACCAGGTTGGCGATGCCGGTTTCGTCCTCGAGGGTGATGAACATCACGCCCTTGGCAGAACCGGGGCGCTGGCGGACGAGGACAAGCCCCGCCGCTTCCAGCCAGCGACCGTCACGCGTGTCCATGGCCTCCCTGCAGGTGACGATGCGCCGGCGGCGCAGGTCCTCGCGCAGGAAGGCGACCGGATGCTCGCGCAGGCTGAGGCCGCTGCGGCTGTAATCCTCCACCACCTCGCGCCCGATCGCCATGGGACGCAGCGCGATGGCGGGCTCGTCGGCCTCGGGAACTGACGCACCCTCGCGCTGCGAGGCGGCGGCGAACAGCGGCAGTTCCCCGTCACGCAGGCCCTTGATGGCCCAGAGCGCCTCGCGCCGGGCAAGGCGGAGGCTCGGGCGGAAGCCATCTGCCTCGGCGATCCGGGTGAGGGCCGCGACCGGCACACCTGCGCGGCGCCAGAGGTCGTCGGCCGAGGCGAAGGGGTGATCTCCGCGGGCCGTCACGATGGCGGCGGCGTGGGTATTGGCCAGCCCCTTCACCATGCGCAGGCCGAGGCGGACGGCGAAGCGGCTGTCGTCCCCGGTGGGTTCCAGGGTGCAGTCCCAGCGGCTGGCATTGACGCAGACCGGGCGCACCTCGATGCCGTGGTCGCGGGCGTCGCGCACAATCTGCGCGGGGGCGTAGAAGCCCATCGGCTGGCTGTTCAACAGCGCCGCACAGAACACGTCAGGGTGCCAGCATTTGAGCCAGGCGGAAGCATAGGCGATCAGCGCGAAGCTCGCCGCGTGGCTCTCGGGGAAGCCGTAGCTGCCGAAGCCCTCCAGTTGCCGGAAGGTGCGCTCGGCAAAGTCGGGATCGTAGCCGCGGGCCACCATGCCGCTGACCAGCTTGTCCTTGAAGGCCGAGACCCCGCCGGTGAACTTGAAGGTCGCCATCGACTTCCTCAGCAGGTCGGCCTCACCGGGGGTGAAGCCCGCGCATTCGATCGCGACCCGCATCGCCTGCTCCTGGAACAGCGGCACGCCGAGCGTCTTGCCCAGCACCGTCTCCAGCTCCGCCGTGGGATACTCGACCGGCTCGAGCCCGGCCCGCCGGCGCAGATACGGATGGACCATGTCGCCCTGGATCGGACCGGGACGGACGATGGCGACCTGCACGACCAGGTCGTAATAGGTGCGCGGCTTGAGACGCGGCAGCATCGACATCTGCGCCCGGCTCTCGATCTGGAAGGTGCCGAGCGTGTCCGCCTTGCGGATCATCGCGTAGGTGCGGGGATCCTCGGCGGGGATCGTGGCGAGATCGAGGTTGATCCCCTTGTGATCCGCCAGCAGGTCCAGCCCGCGCCGCATGCAGCTGAGCATGCCGAGCGCCAGCACATCGACCTTCATGAACCGCAGCGCGTCGATGTCGTCCTTGTCCCATTCGATGATCTGCCGATCTTCCATCGCGGCGGGCTCGATCGGCACGAGATCGTCGAGCCGGTCATGGGTCAGGACGAACCCGCCCGGGTGCTGGCTGAGATGCCGGGGCGCGCCGCGCAGCTGGGCCGCCAGTTCCATCGTCAGGCGGATGCGGCGGTCGCCGGGATCAAGGTTCAGCTCGGCGATCTGGGCGTCGGTGACGCCCTCCTCGGACCACGCCCAGAGCTGCGAGGCGAGGGCCTGGATCAGGTCCTCGGGCAGGCCCATCGCCTTGCCGACATCGCGCAGCGCGCCTTTCGCGCGGTAGCGGATCACCGTCGCGCAGAGGGCGGCGCGGTCGCGGCCGTAATGGTCGTAGACCCACTGGATGACTTCCTCGCGGCGCTCGTGTTCGAAGTCGACGTCGATGTCGGGCGGCTCGTGGCGCTCCTCGCTGACGAAGCGCTCGAACAGCAGGTCGTTGCGGCCGGGATCGATCGAGGTGATGCCGAGGACGTAGCAGACCGCCGAGTTGGCGGCCGAGCCGCGCCCCTGGCAGAGGATGCCGCGAGAGCGGGCGAAGCGGACGATGCTGTGGACAGTCAGGAAGTAGGGCGCGTAGGCGAGCCGGCCGATCAGCGTCAGCTCGTGGTTCAGCGTGGCGGTGACGTCGTCGGGGACACCCTCGGGATAGCGCTCGCGGGCGCCGGCCCAGGTCAACTGCTCCAGCGTCTGCTGGGGGGTCAGCGCCGGATCGTCGCATTCCTCGGGATACTGGTAGGCCAGCTCATCCAGCGAGAAGCGGCAGCGGTCTGCGACCTCCAGCGTGCGGGCGAGCGCCTCGGGGTAGCGCGCGAACAGCCGCGCCATCTCGGCGGGGGGCTTGAGGTAGCGGTCGGCATGGCGCTCGCGGCGGAAGCCGAGCTCCTCGACGGTGCTGTTGTGGCGAATGGCGGTGATCACGTCCTGCAGGATGCGGCGGCCGGGCTCGTGATAGAGCACGTCGTTGGTGACCACGGTGGCGACGCCCAGCCGCGCCGCGAGGGCCGAAAGCTCGTGCAGCCGCAGCTGGTCGTTGGGGCGCCGGCGCAACGTCAGCGCGAGATAGGCACGGTCCCCGAACCCGTCCCGCAGACGGCGCAGTTGCAGGGCGCAGCTGTCGCACGCGAGATCCGGCACCAGCACCGCGATCAGCCCTTCGCCATAGGCGACCAGGTCCTCCCAGGTGAGATGGCACTTGCCCTTGCCGGCGCGGCCCTTGCCGAGCGTCAGCAGACGGCAGAGCCGGGCGTAGGCGGCCCGATCCGTCGGATAGACCAGCACCCCCATGCCGCAGCCAAGATCGAGCCGGCAGCCGACGATCAGCCGCACCCCGGTCTCCCGTGCCGCCTCGTGGGCGCGCACGATCCCCGCCAGCGAGTTGCGGTCGGTGACCGCAACCGCCTCGATCCCCATCAGGGCGGCGGTGGCAAACAGCTCCTGTGCCGAGGACGCCCCGCGCAGGAACGAGAACTGCGAGGTCACCTGCAGCTCGGCGTAACGCGTGCCGGTCATCCGAACACCCCATGCAGGAACCAGCGGTGCGAACCGGTGGCCGCGTCCTCGCCGTCGCCGGCCCGGAAGATCCAGTAGCGCTCGCCGGCATCGTCCTCGACCCGGAAGTAGTCGCGCACGGCGATCATCTCGGCATCGCGCTTCCACCACTCACCGAAGATCCGCTCCGGCCCGTCGGCGCGGCGCACCCGGCGGCGCACGCCGCGCCAGGCGAACCAGGACGGGGGATGGTCGGGCAGCAGCGCCATGGTCTCGATCGGCTCGGGACGGGGCAGCAGCCGCGCGGGACGCGGCCATTGACCAGGCCAGCCGGCGCCGGTCTCCTCGGCGAGTGCCGGGATGCGGCGGACGGAGCGCTCGGGCACATCGCTGGCCACGGGGGCGAAGCGGTAGATCGCGCGGGCGCCGACGCGGTTGGCGAGCCTGTCGATGAGGCCTGCGAGATCGGGCGCAGGCTCCTCCAGCAGGCTGCTCGGCGCCTGCTTCGGCACCAGCGGTTCGGTGAGGATGGCCGACAGCGTCATGATCTCGATGCCGAGGCCGGGGGCGATGGTCTCGATCTTCTCGCAGAGCAGGCGCGTGAGGTGCCGCGGATCGCGGGCCGGCCTTGCCAGTCCGATGCGGACGATCTGCCTGTCGTTGTCGATCCGGTGGCAGATGAGGTCCAGCCGGTGGGCGCCGAGGCCGGATGCCTCCAGCCTCTCGCAAAGCGCCACGACCAGCTTGCCGATATAGCGGGCGATGGTCTCGGCGGCGGCGATCGGCTCGGCGAAGCTGCGGCGGACCTCGACCAGCCCGGCGGGCCGCACCGGGTCGATGGGTTCGGCGAGGTCGCCCAGGGCCTGATCCAGCCGTCGGCAGAGCTCCGGCCCGAAGCGGCGGGTCAGCGGCGCGCGGGGTTGGCCGATCAGGTCACCGATGCGGGCAAAACCGAGATCGCGCAGGCCGGCGGAGAGGACGGGCGAGAGCCGCAGGGCCTCCAGCGGCAAGGGCGCCAGCACCGCCTCGGTCGCGCCGGGTGCGGCAAGGAAGGTCGGGTTTGCCGTATAGCGGGCCAGTCCGTGCGCCGCGCCCCAGGTATCCGCGATCGCCGCCCTCGCCTGAACGCCGGACATGGCCAGCCGACCGACCAGCGCCTCCAGCATCGCCGCCTCGCCAGCATGCAGATGATCGGCGCCGGTCGAGTCGATGACGATGCCGTCGGGCGGGTCCACCGCCACGACCGGGCTGAACCGCTGCAGCAGCCACAGGGCGAGCCGCTCCAGGCTCGCGGCATCGGCCGCCGGATCGGAAGCTTCGATGGCCAGCCCCGGCACCAGCGCCTGCGCCGTGCTGACCGGCATGCCCGCGCGCAGCCCCAGCGCCTGCGCCGCCTCATCCACGGCGGTCAGCACCCGCCGGTTGCCGACCCGGCCGGCCAGGACCAGCGGTAGCTCAGCCGGCGGCGCTGCGTCGTCCGCCTGCCGCCGCAGCCGGTCCGTCGGCCAGGTCGGCAGGTAGACCGAGATGACCCGTGCCATCGCATGCCTCCAGTTCGATATCGAGACTCTCCCCCGCCCGCGCCCGGATCAGCTCGACGAGCCAGCGCTCACGCCCGAGGCCGGGCACCGGCAAAGGGGACGACGGCAGGACCGAGACCCGCCACCGGGTCATCGCCGCAGTCGGCTGACCGAAGTCGCTGGCCTCCGCCTGCCGCCGCCACCGGCGGAGCGCGAGGCCTATCGTGCCGCCTTCCCGCGCGGCTAGATGCAGCCGCCGCGAGGCGGTCATCGGCAGCTTCGGCACCTCGCCGACGACGGCACCAAGGCCGCCATGGCGCAGCCCTTCTTCCATGCAGGCGAGCACCGCCTTGTCGTCGCCCGCCTCGACATGGATCACCCGGTCGGGCGGCAGTCCCGCCTGCTCCAGCCCCGGCGCGAATAGGTCCTGATGCACCACGCACCAGAGCACCGGGCCGGAGAGCCGCGCGGCGATCCCGGCCGCGAAACAGGCTGCCGCCGCCCCGTCGATCGCCCCGTTGCCGCCACCCGCAACCTCATGCAGGCAGCCCAGCGCCAGGCCTCCACCGGCCAGCCTGCGGTCAAGTTGCGGGATGCCGAAGGGCAGCGCCCCGCCCGCCGGGCCGCCCTCGCCCTCGATCCGGGCGATGTGTGCGCGCAGCGCAGCGATGGCGGAACGGTTGGCCTCGGAGGGCATAAGGTGGTGGGCTCGACTTCGGTGCGGATGTAGTTCCCTGTTTGTTCTTGCGCGCGAGGAGAGTCAATCGCAGGTTCGGCGCCGCGAGCCCCGCGCCCTGGTAGGGCCCCGTTGCAGTCGGTCTCGAGAGACGTATGTTGCATCTGGAGACTGAGTGCCGCTCGCGCAGGCAGACGAGATACCTGGTGGCAAGCGATCTGGTCAGAACGCGGCTACCATCCTGAAGTGCATGGGGCCGTCCACATCTGTAATCTGTATAATCTCACCACGAACCAGCAGGCGATCCGGGACCTTGTCCGGATCACCCGCGACAGCATCGGCAATCTCGAGCCGAGCCTCGACGTCTACCCGGATCGGCCCGCGCCAGTCATCCGCAACACCGCGGCTGGGCCCGAGCTCGCAAGGCTGACCTGGGGCATGCCCACGCCGCCGCAGTTCCTGAAGGCGCCGGGTGCGCCCGACACCGGCGTCACCAACATCCGCAACACCTCAAGCCCCCACTGGCGTCGATGGCTCGGGGTCGAGAGCCGCTGCGTCGTGCCCGCCACCGCCTTCTCGGAATATGGCCAGCTCCCTGATCCCGTTACCAGGCGCAAGCCGCTCCACTGGTTCGCGCTGGACAAGAGCCAGCCGCTGTTCTTCTTTGCCGGGATATGGACAGCGTGGCATGGGACGCGCGGATCGAACCGCACCCCGCGCGAGGGGAGGCATGAGCTGTTCGCGTTTCTGACGACCGAGCCGAACGGGGTGGTTCGGCCGATCCACCCCAAGGCAATGCCGGTCATCCTGACCACGCAGGACGAGGCCGAGACCTGGCTCACCGCCGACTGGGGCGAGGCGAAGCGGCTGCAACGTCCATTGCCCGAGGGTCTCCTGAGGGAGGTTGTGCGGTAGGTTCGGCCCGACGGTGATGCACCGGCTGGTGTCAGAACGATTCTTCGAAGGTCAGCAGTGGGCGGAAAGCAGTCTAACGGCTGTGCGGCATGGCAGCTGCAGCAACGAGGGGAACCGGTCATTCAGCCCCGGCGCAGCATCCTCGGCACCGGATGAGCTCGATGGGCGGAAATCGGACCTTGCATCCGCGGCAAGCTCGACCGCGGCATTGGCCTGATGTCCGTCATGCTTGACGGCAAGTCGCGGGTCGGGGCGCTACCCAGGGGCCTCTGGAGCACGCCATCCGTCGCTTGTCTCTACGGCGCTGGACCGGGGCCCACTGCCGGGCCGCTCGGCGTTCAGGGCAAGCTGGCCGGGGTGGTCGGCCGCAGCCAGCTTAGCGCGCCGAGCGCTGCGATCCCGGCCGTGCAAATCAAGATCATCAGCCAGTCCCGGGCGGAGGCGTTGACCACGATGATCCCGAAAAGCGCCCAGCTCACGGCGGCCCGGTATGCCCAGTTGACGGGTCCTCTCGCCGATATAGTCAGCGCGACCGCGAGAACCGCGACGATCATCAGCACTGCGGCCGACTGCGCGTCCAGCACCCCGTAGCCGGTCAGCACGATCGAGACTGCCACGCCCGAAGCGGCCGTCAGCCAGCCTGCGTAAAGACCCAAGGGCACTCCCTCGCGCCAGCCCAGTCCGGCTCTCTGCATCGCCAGAACCGCGCCTACGGCCATTACAAGGATCATCACGGTGGAGACGACGGGCGCGGATGTTGCCACCTCGATCCACGGAATCCCGACTGCCAGGCTGATCCCCAGCGGCCAGGCGGCGCGGTGCCATCCGGGCATGTCAGCGGGTCGCGCTAAGGCCCAGGTTGAGGCGAGGATCAGGCTCAGGTAGATCATGCCCCAGATCGAGAATGCCCAGCCGACCGGCTGCAACGGCCATCTCTCCACCTGCACTGGAAAGCTCTCCGGGTAGAACCCGCCAAAGCCGCTCGCTAGCACCGGCGACAAGGCAAAGGCAATCGACAGCAACAGGACGGCAAACCGTCGGACCTGGTTGTTCATGCAGTCTCCTGTGGGCTGGCGGAGCATGGCAAGCGTTACTCCCCGAAAGCTCATGGCTTCGGACGATGAACGCATATGGACGATGCACGGCAGGCGTGCCGCACTTCGCCTTCCCAGATCCGAACCTTTCGGAGTAGCCGGCGCCGTTGCCGGCGCCAGCTACCTTGATCTTCAGCCCTCCGGCGGCAGCAGCACCTGGTCGATGACATGGATCACGCCGTTGCTGGCCGCCACGTCGGTCGCGGTCACATTGGCCTCGTTCACCTTAACCGCGCTGCCATCGACCTGAACGTCGATCATCTTGCCGTTGACGGTGGGCGCCTCGTCAAGGCCGATCACGTCAGCGGCGTTAACCGTGCCCGGCACCACATGGTAGGTGAGGATGTCGATCAGCTGCTGCTTGTTCTCGGGCTTCAGCAGCTCGTCGACGGTGCCGGCAGGCAGTCCGGCAAAAGCGGCGTCGGTGGGGGCGAATACCGTGAACGGGCCCTCGCCCTTCAGCGTGGTCACGAGGTCGGCCGCCTCGAGCGCGGCGGCAAGGGTGGTGAAGTCACCCGCGCCGACCGCGGTGTCGACGATATCCTTGTCTGCAGCCTGCGCCGGAAGGGCAGCGGCGAGGCCGATCAGGGCGGCGGCGAAAGCGTGCGTCAGTCTCATGGTGGAATCTCCTTGATGAAGCGTGCCGGCGTCATCTTGACCGGATGAGATTTCATGTAGCTCAAGGTATTTTTCCTGCCAAGAAAATATCGCGTGGATAAACAAGTTTCTATTGACAGTTGAATACTTGCTTCAACAATGTCCTGCAGTGAAAAAGGAGGTGGGTCGTGCTCTCGGATACGCTGACGATGGAACTGGAGAGCTATCGGATCGGACCTCGAATCAGGGCGCTGCGGAAGCAGAAGAAGCTCGGACTGGCGCAGCTCAGTGAGCACACCGGACTCTCACCGGCCATGCTCTCCAAGATCGAGCGCGGGCAGCTGTTCCCGACGCTCCCGACCCTGGTGAGGATCGCCCTCGTGTTTGGCGTGGAGCTGGGGCACTTCTTCAACAGGGAAGGGCCGCGCGTCGCGGTGACCCGCAAGGGTGAGCGCGTGCGTCTGCCGATCCCGGCCGGCGATGCGTCGCCCCCCTATTTCCTGGAGAGCCTCGACTATCCCCTGGCTGAACGGCGGATGGAGGCTTTTCTGGCAGACTTCCCGCGCGACGCCGTCGCGTCGGCGCCGCATCAGCACGGCACACAGGAGTTTGTCTATGTCCTCAGCGGCACGCTGCGCGTCGACGTTGATGGCGAGCAAACGACCCTGGGTGAGGGCGATGCGATCGCCTTCAACTCGGATGCTCCTCACAGCTACCAGCGAGACGGCACCGGTAGCTGCCGCGCTATCGTCGTGACCCTGACATGACCGTTCGATCCGCCGCTCCCGACTGACCGACCATCAGACCTGTGTCACCCATCGGTTGATTACAGGGCCGCGCCGAAGGGCTGGGTGCGCTGTATGTGTCTTGCCAAGCGCGACCGACATCCATATACCATCTGTATGGATGGTCAGTGAGCCCGCATGAAACCCGCAAAGCAACCCGACAACGAGAAGATCACCATCAACCTGGGTCACGTCGATCTCGGGCGGATCGACCTGCTGGTGCAGGAAGGCTTCTATGGCAACCGAAGCGACTTCATCCGCACCGCGATCCGCAACCAGCTGACGGCCGAGGCGGATGCCGTCAGCCGCTCGATCGAGCGGCACACGCTGGAGATGGGCTTGCGCGACGTGACCCGCAGCGAACTGGAAGCGGCGGTCGCCAAGGGCGAGACGCTGCATATCAAGGTGGTGGGGCTGGCACGGATCGCGTCCGACATCAGCCCGGATCTGGCGCGGGCGGCGATCGGCTCGCTGACGGTCCTCGGCGCGTTGCAGGCACCGGCGGCGATCAAGGCGGCCCTGAAGGACCGCATCACATAGGGGCTGCGGCCTCGGAGAGACGGACATGAACAGCCACTTGGCGGCGGCGATGAGCCGGGCGCTGGAACAGACGCGTGCCGGCAAACCCGGTGAGGCCACCCGGCTCATCCAGGCCGTGCTGGCGGGCGATACGGTCCAGCCGGACCATACGGCGGCATTGGATGGGCCACCTTCGGCGTTCCTGCGCCGTCCCTCAGCCGAGATCGCGGATGCAGAGGTGGTCGAGGTGCATCCGCCCCGCCGCTCCGGGTTCCCGTTCGCGGCGCAAGAGGCGATGCCGGGCAGTCAGGCCGGACCCCGGTTCGATCCGGCCGATCTGCAGCGGATGCTGGGCAATCCGGGCTGCATGGCCCCGCAGGGTCTGCCCGATCTGGCCGTTCTCGGGCAGGGGCTGCGCGGCATGAACGCGCGGCCCCATGTGCCCGAGGGCGCGCGCTACGAGACGCGCAGCTTCACCTCGGCGCATGGCGCGCGCGACTATCGCCTCTTCGTTCCCTCCAGCCGTCCCGAGGGGCCGAAGGGGCTGGTGCTGATGCTGCATGGCTGCACCCAGAACCCGGACGACTTCGCCTCGGGCACCGACATGAACAGCCACGCGGAACGCCACGGGCTGATCGTGGTCTATCCCCACCAATCCCGCGCCCATAACGCGCAGGGCTGCTGGAACTGGTTCCGCCCCGAGGACCAGCGCGCCGAAGCGGGCGAGGCCGCGCTGCTGGCGGCGCTGACTCGCGCGGTCGCGGTCGAGTTCTCGGTGCC
>NZ_JAHQZU010000016.1 GCF_019061185.1 Paracoccus sp. Z118 | reverse complement strand
TCGGCGATGGCCGCCAGCGTCACGCCCGGCCGCGCGCTGCGCTACGCCGGGGCTCCGCGCGCGGCCTCCTACACCAACCGCTGGGACACTGCCTCCCGGCCCCGTGCCTGACCTTCTCCACGGTCGCATAGACATGCCCGGACGCCCGCGCCCAGCACGCGCCGATCTGGGTCTTGTTGCGGGTATCCTCGTTGGTGGCCCGGTCAGCGCCCTTGTATTCGAGCACGAACAGGCGTCCGTCCGTCAGCTTCGCCACGAAGTCGGGGTAGAAGTTGTCCTTCAGCAGCGGCAGCGAGAAGCTGTCGCGATGCCGCGGGATGTTACGTAGCCAGACTTCGACCTCCTCCAGCGCATCGAGAGCCTGAGCGCAGGCGAACTCCTCGCCGGTCTCGTCGCCGTCGAAGGCGGGGACGGCATCGTTGCCGAGCAGGTGTTTCTGGAAGCGGAGCCGGTTCAGCGGCGTCAAGGCGACATCGCGGTAGGTCGAGGCGCCAAAGCGGATCGTAGCGTCCTTCGACACCGTGGGTGCGGCGCCTTCACCGAACAATGCGGCCTGCCGCATCGCCCCTCGTGCCGCCTCGCGCTGTTCGGAGATGCGCTGGCGCAGCTTGTCGGTCAGCGCCTCTGCGGTGTCGTGAAACTCGGGTTCCGAGACATGGGCATAAGCCATGTTCAGCGCGGGATTCTTGCGGCGCTCGGCATAAGGCATCCGCAATACACGGCCGAGCAACTGCTCGACCGCCGTGGCGCTGCGGAGCTTCTGCGTCGCGCAGAGGACATAGGCCGAGAGGCAGTCCCAGCCCTCGCGCAGCGCCTGCACGGTGATGACGTGGCGCGTGGGCTCCGAAGGGTCGCGCAGGTTCACCCCGTCCAGTTCGCGCCGGTCGCCGGTAGCGATCTTTATCCATGACGGGGAGACCAGCCGCTCGCGGTGCAGATAGTCGCGGATCTGATCGACATTCGGCTCGCGGCCCTTGGCCTGTGCCTGATACAGCACCACCGGGCGGATGTGATCCTTGTCGCGCTTCGCCTTCTCTTCCAGCATCCGTTGGGTCCGCAGCGCGCCATCGACGGCGGATCGCCAATCGCCGTGAGGTCGCAGGCGGATCGGCAGCTTGATCATCTGCTCGTCCTTCAGCGCCGTCGCGGTCACGTTGAACAGGATGTTGTTGCGGTCCTTGGGCGTCGCGGTGAACTCGATCACCGCAGCCGGGCGCACGCGGGCCTGCACGTCGCGCGACAGGCCCGTGACGGCGTTATGCGCCTCGTCCACGATCATCAGCGGGCGGACCGCGCCGGCGGACCGGCCGAAGAAGGGGCGCTATCTCTCGTTCGACGAGATTGCAGCACTGACCGACGCTGCAGAGCGCGAGCATATGCGCGACCTCCTGATCCTTGCGCTCGGCACCGGCGCCCGTGTCGGAGCCTTGTGCGACATCGAGGGCGCGTATGTTCATTTGGATCTGGGCGTCATCAACCTGATGAAATGGGGGGAACTGCAGTCGAACAAGCGCAAGCCCATCGTCCCAATCAGCGGGCCAATGGGAGAGGTACTCACTCGGCTGACGGCCCAGCACGGCGGCGGATACCTGTTGCGGGCAGGGGGCAAGCCATTGGCCGAGGGCTCGCGCAACTGGACCCAGATGATTCATCGCTTGGTGGGGCGTGCCGGGATCGACAAGGGCTTGGCGAAAGGACAGACGGGGGCGAACTGGTATTCGATCCGGCACACCTTCGGTGATTTTCTGGCCGGGCGCGTGCCGGATTTCGCCATCTCGGCGGTGATGGGCCACACTTCGATCACGATGTCCGAGCGGGATCGCCTGTTCGCCGGAGGTTCGCCCACGACCGAGATCTACAAGCGCCGGCAGCTCCAGCCCGTTCTCGATGTCGGGGAGGCGTTGGCAGCAGACTGGTGGCCGGAGATCATCAAGCGATCCCGAACCTTGCAGCGGGGCTGATGCCCGTCATCCTGCGCGCGGCGGCTCGTCTCCGAGTAGGCGGATGAGCATCCGCCGACGATGATCCTGTCCGCCGAAGAACACCGCGAGGACGCGCACCACCTGCGCGTCCTCGTCAATATCGAAATACAGGATCGCCCGCTCCTTGGTTACGCGCCGCAGGCCGGGTAGAAGATCGTGATCCAGCGTGCCCTGATGTGGAGCATCGCCGAGCGCGAAGATTGCGTTCTCGATGGCTCTCACGCGCCGCGCGGCCTGATCGTATGCTCTGTCGGTCTGCTCGCCAAAGTCGAGAGCGGCGGCCAGCAGGAAGTCGAAGATCAGCGCAAGATCAAGATCAGCCTCTGCCGAACGCTCAACCGTCCAGGCCAAGGGCCGCCCGCTTCCGTGCCAGCATCGTCTCGGTGCGCTTGCGTGCCTCGTCTGCCCCGAGGAAGGCGCCAGCGCGGCGCTGCTCCAGCAGGCTGCGCAGGGCTGCGGTGTCAGTCTCGCGCGCCTCGGTTTCTTCGTGGAGAAGGTCCAGCGCACGCTGGACGACGGCACTGACACTGGAATACTTCCCTTCGGCGACAAGGCTGCGCGCGAAGGCATCCTGCCGATCCGTGAGAGAGATCGAGGCCTTGACGGTCATCATCGTGAACCCTGTGCTGGTGCTACCCAGTAGTATTCTGACCGAAGCGCGATGAGCTTGCAACTGCATCAGTTGGCTGACGCACCACTGATACAGTGCTCGGATTACTGATGCAACTGATGCAACAATCAAGAATGTCAATGTATATCAGCGCATTGACCCTGAACGAAGCTCATATGCAGGACGTCCAGATCACGCGGGAGTCGCCGAATTATAGGCTTGGATGATCCCCCTGCGTTTACTCCGCGATCATTCTGCCGGACATACCGACATTACTCCCTGGCATCGCGCCAGCGCTGTCTGAGTCGAGTAAAGCGCCGGTTCCGCCTCATCATCGAGCGTTGGCAGGCGCGCCAGCATTGTGGTGCTGCCGCGCCGGCGAGCCGATCGTCCGCCGACATATGCCGCTGTCTTGGGGGCGGAGTGCCGTGCGACGTAGGAGCCAGCGCCGGACGCGTTCGCATGAGGGGCGATGCGGCGTCCCGATGTTCCAAGGCCAAGCCCTGCCGCAAGGGCGCGGGGAGAAGCCTGTGCCCCGCGGCGTGTTGCGCCGCCATTCCGGCCGCGGCCCCGGCGGGACAGCGGCATGCCTGCTGCGGCCGCGCCGCTCTCATTCCATCGCGGCGAGCAGGCCTTCCGCGTCCCGCAGCGGCCTTGCGTGGAAGTCCGCCTCATGCGTCAGCGCCTGCGACAGGCGGCGGCGATAGCTGGCGCGGGTGATCTCCTGCCCGCCCATGCTGGCGAGGTGGCGGGTAAGATACTGGGTGTCGAACAGCGTGAAGCCGCAGTCGGCAAGGTGCCGCGACAGCCAGACCAGCGCCATCTTGGAGCCGTCGGTTTGCGTGGAGAACATGCTTTCCCCGAAGAACGCCCCGCCCAGGGTCACGCCGAAGATGCCGCCGGCCAGCTTGCCGTCATGCTCGACCGCCAGCGCGTGGGCGTGGCCGAGGGCGTGAAGCTCGGCATAGGTGCGGGCCAGCGTCGCGTTGATCCACGTCTCGGGCCGGTCCGCGCAATGGGCGACGATGCTGTCGAAGTCGGGGCGGGTGGTCGCAGTCCAGCCGCCGCCGCGCAGGCTGCGCCGCAGGCTGCGCGAGGCGTGGACGCTGCCCACCGGCAGGATGCCCCGGTAAGGCGGGTCGAACCAGTTGAGCCGGGGACTGGCGGCCGCCTGCGCCATCGGAAACACGCCGAGCGCATAGCCGCCCAGAAGCTGTGCCGCCGTCAGCGGGGGCGTCGGGCCCGTTTCCACCACCGTGCTGCGCAAGGCTGTCGTCACTCCTGCGTGCTGATCCACCAGACGGTGCCGTTCCCGTCGGTGATGCCGCCGCGGTGGTCGCCGTCGGCCGCCCGCTCGGGCGGCTGGACCACGGTTCCGCCCGCGGCCTTCGCGCGCTCGAATGCGGCCAGAACGTCAGGGACATAGACATGGACCTGGCTGTCCGGGGCCTCGGCGACCTCGCCCATCATCACGACGGTGTCGTCGATCCGCGCTTCGGCGTGCATCACACCGCCGCCGGGGCGGGGGATCACCCGTAGCCGCTCGGCGCCGAACACGGCCTGAAGAAAGGCCAGCGTCCGTTCGGCATCGCGCACATAAAGATAGGGGCTGACACTGGTATACCCGTCGGGCTTCCACGCCATGACCGGAACCTCCCTCCCAGAAGTCGGGGGACCCTAACCCGCGCGCCGCCGCAAGTGCAAACGAATGTGGCCCGCCCTGCCGCGATGCGGCAAGGTTACGCTCAACTTGTCAGATTGCGTGCCAGCCAGCGTTCCAGCCAGTGAATCGAGTAATCGCCGCGCTGGATGTCGGGGTCCTTCAGCAGCTCGCGGAACAGCGGCACGGTGGTGTCGATGCCGTCCACGATCAGCTCGCCCAAAGCGCGGTTCAGCCGGGCGAGCGCCTCGGGCCTGTCGCGGCCGTGGACGATCAGCTTGCCGATCAGCGAATCGTAATAGGGCGGGATCGTGTAGCCGTCATAGATTGCTGCATCCATCCGCACGCCAAGTCCGCCCGGCGCGTGATACTGCGTCACCCGGCCGGGGCAGGGGGCGAAGTTCGGCAGTTTCTCGGCGTTGATCCGCACCTCGATCGCGTGGCCGCGGATCGACAGCTGGTCCTGCGTGAGGCTCAGCGGCTCGCCCGCCGCCACGCGTATCTGCTCGCGGACAAGGTCCACGCCGAAGATCGCCTCGGTCACGGGATGCTCGACCTGAAGCCGGGTGTTCATCTCGATGAAGTAGAATTCGCCGTCCTCGAACAGGAACTCGACTGTCCCCGCGCCGGAGTAACCCAGCTTGGCCATCGCATCGGCGCAGACCTTGCCGATGCGGGCGCGTTCCTCGGGGGTGATGGCGGGGCCGGGCGCTTCCTCCAGCACCTTCTGGTGGCGGCGTTGCAGCGAGCAGTCGCGCTCGCCCAGATGGATTGCGCCCCCGCGACCATCGCCGAAGACCTGCACCTCGATATGGCGCGGCTTCTGAAGGTATTTCTCGATATAGACGTCGGGATTGCCGAAGGCGGCCTTGGCTTCGGCCCGCGCGGTGCGGAAGGCGACTTCCAGCCCCGCCTCGTCATGGGCGACCTTCATCCCGCGCCCGCCGCCGCCGGCGGTGGCCTTGATGATGACCGGATAGCCGATCTCGGCCGCGACGCGGCGGGCGTCCCCGACGTCGTTCACCCCGCCTTCCGAGCCGGGGACCACTGGAATCCCCAAGGCCGCGGCGGTTTCCTTGGCGGTGATCTTGTCGCCCATGATGCGGATATGGTCCGCTTTCGGGCCGATGAAGGTCAGGCCGTGATCCTCGACCATCTGCACGAAGGTCGCGTTCTCGGACAGGAAGCCGTAGCCGGGATGGATCGCCTGCGCGCCGGTGATCTCGCACGCCGAGATGATGGCGGGCATCGACAGGTAGGACGCGGACGAGGGCGGCGGGCCGATGCAGACCGATTCGTCGGCCATGCGGACATGCATCGCCTCTTCGTCGGCGGTGGAGTGGACGGCGACCGAGGCGATGCCCATCTCGCGGCAGGCCCGGATGACGCGCAGCGCGATCTCGCCCCGGTTGGCGATCAGGATCTTGTCGAACATCTTATTCGACGATCATCAGCGGGGTGCCGAACTCGACCGGGGTGCCGTCCTCGACGAGGATGCGGCGGACGGTGCCGGCGCGCGGGGCGGGGATGTGGTTCATGGTCTTCATCGCCTCGACGATCAGCAGCGTGTCGCCTTCGGCGACCTGCTGGCCGGGGGTGACGAACGGCGCCGCGCCGGGCTCGGGCGCGAGATAGACCGTGCCGACCATGGGCGAAGGCACCGCGCCGGGCAGGTTCGCCGGATCGTTGCCGGCCGGGGCCGCAGCGGGGCCGGCGCCTGCCGGGGCATGGCCGGGCGCGGCCAGCATCTGCGGCGCCATCTGATAGGCGGGCGCCTGCGCCTGCATCACCACCTGCGCGCCCTGCTTGGCGAGCTGCACTGTCAGGCGGTCGTTCTCGCCATATTCACGCTCGACCGAGAGTTCGGTGAGTTCGTTGCGGTTCAGCAGTTCGGCCAAGGCCTGGATGAAGGCCACGTCGCTTTCATGCGTCTTTTCGTCTTTGTCGCTCATCGGGTCTCTGCCTCGTGCCGTTCTGCGGTTGCGGCGGTGCGCCGCTTATAGACTGTTGTCCGGGTCAAGGGAAACCGTTTCAGGCCCGCCGACCGGGGCGGGACGATCGTCCGGCTCGTCGCCCGGTTCCACGTCGCCGCCGCGCCGCTTCTTCCAGCGGCGATGGACCCACAGCCACTGCTCCATATGGGCGCGGACCATGACCTCCAGATCGTCGTTCAGCGCCTGCATCATCTCGGCGGGCTCGCCATGCGGCACCGGCTCGCCCACGCGGATGCGGAAGCTCAGACCGTCCGGCTGGCGGATGGCGGTGACAGGGATCAGCAGGGCGTCATGGCGAAGCGCCAGTTCGGCCGGGGTCAGCACGGTTTCCGTCGGCAGGCCGAAGAAACGCAGGGTCGTGCCGTGATGGTCATATTGGTCGAACCCCAGCGCCAGCAGCCCGCCGCCGCGCAGGAAGCGGATCATGGCGATCAGCCCGGCGCGGCTGCGCGGAAACAGCGGCTCGCCGATGGTCGAGATCGCGGGGACGTAATGGCGGTTGAACGCCTCGTTGTTCATGGGGCGGTAGAGCCCGCCGACCTTCCAGCCCCGCGCGATCATCCCCGCGCGCATCGCGTCGTAATTGCCGAAATGCGCGGCGGCGAGGACCACGGGACGCCCCGCCGCGACCGCCTGTTCCAGCGCCGGAAGGCCGGGGCCGGTCAGCGGGTCCGATGCGGCGATGCGGGCGGTGAACTCGGCGCCCGAATAGGTCTCCATCATCGCGCGGCCGGCATTGTCGGGGACGGCGCGGGTGAGGCGGCGGACCTCGGCTTCCGGCAGGTCGGGGCGGGCGAGGGCGAGATTGGCGCGCACCCGCTTCGGCCAGCCGGCCAGCGGGCCGGCGATATGGGCGAAGGCCCAGCCCATCGCCGGGATGCGCCGGCGATAGGGCAGCAGCCGGGCCAGCCGGATCATCCCGATGAACAGCCCGCTTGTCAGCCGGTCGCGCAGGGGAATGCGGCCCTCCGCCATCAGCGGGCCCGGCGCATGGCCTGCGCCTCTCGCGTCCAGACGTAGATCCCGGCGGCGACGATTATGGCGGCGCCGAGGAAGGTCCAGCCGTCCGGCACGTCGCCGAAGAACAGCCACCCCCAAAGCCCGGCCCAGATCAGCCCGGTATAGCCGAACGGCGCCACGGCCGAGGCCTCGGCCAGCGAGAAGGCCTTGATCAGCAATGCCTGCGCCATCGTCCCCAGGACTCCCAGAGTTGCGAAGGCCCAAAGATCCTCGGCCCGGATCGGTTCCCAGACGAATGGCGCGACGAGCGAGGCGCCGAGCGTCGCGACCCCCGTGGACCACAGAATCGAGGTCGCCGTGCCGTCGCCCCGCACCATCCGCGTCAGGACCGCCCCGGCGGCATAGCTGACTGCCCCGAACAGCGGCAGAATGGCGGCCGGATGCAGCACGCCCGAGCCGGGGCGGATGATGATGAGCGCCCCGACCAGCGCGGCCAGGATGCCGAGGACGCGGCGGATGCCGATCCGCTCGCCCAGGAAGATCGCCGCGGCCAGCGTGATGAGCACCGGGTTGATGTCCATGATCGCCGTCGCCTCGGCCAGCCCGATATACTGCAGCGCCGCGAAGAACAGCGCCAGCGAGCCGAGCTGCGTCAGCCCGCGCCCGACCTGCAGCCAGGGCGAGTTCGAGCGGACCACCTTCGGCAGCCTCGGCCCGAGCAGCAGCAGGACGATGGCGAGGTTGATGGCAAGGCGCGTCCAGACGACCTGCGCCGGGTGGTAATGCGCGGTCAGGTGCTTGCCGGTCGCGTCCATCAGCGTGAACATGAGCACCGAGCCGAGCAGCATGAGGATGCCGGTGCTCTGCGCGCTCATGGTCGGGGCATCGCGGGGGGTATGGCGCAGGCCGTCAGCCTCGCGCCCCATCAGGGCCTTGGCGCGGGGCAGGGGGCGCATCAGCGGCGCGCCTTGGGCGGAGCGTCACTGCCGGACGCTCCGCGGGGGATATTTGGGGACAGAAGATGGGCCGGCCGTCCCCAAGCGGCGATCACAGCAGGGCCTTGACCTTGGCGACCGTTGCTTCCGGGGTGATGCCGAACTCCTGATACAGCCGTTCCGCCGGGGCGGAGGCACCGAAGCCGGTCATGCCGATGAAGCCCGCGCGCTTTTCCGCGCCGCGCTCGCCCATCAGCAGCCAGTCCCACGGCTGACGGATCGCCGCCTCGATGGCGACGCGGACCGGACCTTCGGGCAGGACGCCGGCGCGGTAATCCTCGTCCTGATCGCGGAACAGCTCCATGCAGGGGACGGAGACGACGCGGGTGGGCGTGCCCTCGGCTTCGAGCGTTTCGGCGGCCTTCACCGCGATCTCCACCTCGGAGCCGGAGGCCAGCAGGATCGCCTTCGGTTCGCTCGACGCTTCGCGCAGGACATAGGCGCCGCGGGCGGTCAGGTTCTCGTCGGTGTGCTCGGTGCGGACGGTCGGCAGGTTCTGCCGCGACAGGGCGAGGATCGAGGGGGTGCTTTCGGTCGTCAGCGCCAACTCCCACGCCTCGGCGGTTTCCACCAGATCGGCGGGGCGGAAGGTCCAGGTGTTCGGCGTCGCCCGCAGCAGCGCCAGATGCTCGACCGGCTGGTGGGTCGGGCCGTCCTCGCCCAGACCGATCGAGTCGTGGGTCATCACATAGACGACCGGCACGCCCATCAGCGCCGACAGCCGCATCGCGCCGCGCGCATAGTCGGTGAAGGCCAGGAACGTGCCGCCATAGGGACGGAAGCCGCCATGCAGGTAGAGGCCGTTCATCGCCGCCGCCATGCCGTGTTCGCGGATGCCGTAATGGACGTAGCGACCCAGCCGGTTCTCGGCCGAGAAGATGCCGAGGTCCTTGGTCCGGGTGTTGTTCGAGCCGGTCAGATCCGCCGAGCCGCCGATGGTTTCCGGCAGGATCGGGTTCACGGCCTCCAGCACCAGTTCCGACGCCTTGCGGGTCGCGACCTTGGGCCTGTCGGCGCTGGCCTTGCGCTTGAGGTCGGCGATGGCCGGAGCGAGCCGGTCGTTCGCCTCGCCGGCCACGCGGGCGGCGAAGGCGTTGCGGCGGTCCGAGGGCAGCGCATCGACGCGGGCGGCCCACGACTCGCGCTCGGCCCTGCCGCGCGCGCCAAGCTCGCGCCAGCGGGCGACCAGCTCGTCCGGCAGTTCGAAATCGCCGTGGTCCCAGGCATAGGCGAGCCGCGTCGCCGCGATCTCCTCGATCCCCAGCGGCGATCCGTGGACGCCCGAGGTGCCGCCCTTGGCGGCCGAGCCGAAGCCGATGATGGTCTTGCAGGACACCAGAACCGGGCGGCCGTCATCCTGCTTCGCCTCGGTCAGCGCGCGGTCGATGTCGGCGGGGTCGTGGCCGTCGCAGGAGATCGTGCGCCAGCCCGACGCCTCGAACCGCTTCAGCTGGTCGGTCGAATCCGACAGCGACACCGCGCCGTCGATGGTGATGTCGTTGTTGTCCCACAGCACGATCAGCTTGCCCAGCTTCTGGTGCCCGGCGAGCGCGATCGATTCCTGACTGATCCCTTCCATCAGGCAGCCGTCGCCGGCGATGACCCAGGTGCGGTGGTCGCAGAGTTCCGCGCCGAACTCGGCCCGCATCTTCTCTTCTGCCATCGCAAAGCCCACGGCGGCGCCGAGGCCCTGACCCAGCGGGCCGGTGGTCGTCTCGATCCCCTCGGCATGGCCGTATTCCGGGTGACCCGCCGTCGCCGCGCCCCACTGGCGGAAGTTCTTGATCTGGTCCAGCGTCATCTGCTCGAACCCGGTCAGGTGCAGCAGCGAATAGATCAGCATCGACCCGTGGCCCGCCGACAGGATGAAGCGGTCGCGGTCGAACCAGTTGGGGGCCGAGGCGTCGAACTTGAGGTGCCGCCCCCACAGGACGGTCGCGACATCGGCCATGCCCATCGGCATCCCCGGATGGCCCGAGTTCGCGGCCTGCACGGCGTCCATCGACAGCACGCGGATGGCGCTGGCGAGGCTCCAGTGATCGGGGTCGGCCAGGCGGTGCGGGGTCAGATCCATGACGGCGGTCCTTCATGTGCGGGATTGCCCGCCCTGATAGGCAGAGGCCGGGACGGTTGCAAGCTGCGCGGCTTCGGTGGTTGCCGCCTGCCAGCGCAGGCCGTAAGCACGGGGGCGTGCCCTCCGCCAAAGGACCGCTGCGATGAGCAATGCGCCCGCCATCATCGGATTTCGGCAGGACCGCGCGGGGGCGCGGATCGTCGGAATCCTGAACGTCATGCGGCTGTCGCGGCTGTTCGGCGTGGAGGCGCGTTTCCAGTGGCTCAGCCAGCCGGGCGGCCCTTACCCCGAGCTTTCCGACCCGGCGGCGTTCTTCAAGCCGAACTTCATCGCCCGCCATATCGACGTGGTGACCGAGGCGCCGGATCTGGGCGGGCGGCGCAGCGTCACCGCGGCATCGGCGCAGCTCAACCTGGCGAACTTCGGCAGGGCGCTGGAGGGCGGGGCGCTGTTTCACAGCGAGTCGGCCTTCGCCGTGGACCGCTTTCAGGGCGAGGATGCCGCGCAGGTCGCCATGCGGGTCCGTGATATCGCCGCCGAGCTGAAGCTGGCCGCCCCGCTCGCCAAGGCGCTGCGGAAGATGCAGCGGCAGATCGAGAAGATGGGCGGCGGTCCGCCCGCCGCGATCCATGTGCGGCGCGGCGACATCCTCGACGGCGATCCGTGGTCCTACAGCGCTTGGCCCAGCAAATATGTGCCCGACGAGTTCCTGCAGGCCTATGCGGATCGCCAGCCGGGGCCGGTGGTGGCCTTTTCCGACACGCCCGATGCGGTGCTGCATCTCGCGAAGGGCCGCGAGCGGATCATCCCGGTGGATCGCCTGCTGGCGGAACATGCCGGGGATGTCCCGCCGGGCGCCGCCCGCGACGTGCTGGAACTGCTGCTGATGGCCCGCTGCCGCTCGGTCGGGGCGCCCTCGCAAAGCGCGTTCTCGCGCGCCGCGCAGGTGGTCGGCGGGGGCGAGGTCGTGGCGCTGCCCTATGACCTGCCGGTGCAGGTCAACCGGCAGGCCTATGACGCGCTGCTGGACCGGGTCATCGCGGCGCCGGACAGCTTCTACGCGCCGGGCGATCTGGCGCAGTCCGCCGCCTATGCCATCCGCCACGTGGTCAGCACGAATCGCGTCCCCGACCTGCTGGCCGCCTTCGAGGGCCGCGCGGATTTCACGAGGCGCTTTCCGTTCGTACTCGTCGCGCTGGCCGAGGCGGCCGAGCAGACCGGCCATGCCGCCGTGGCGCAGGATCTGGCCGAGCGGGCGCTGGCCGAAAAGATGCTCCGCCCCCGCGACCGGAACCGGGCGCGCAACCTCATCATGCTGGGGCAAAGCCGGGCGAAGCTGTCGCGGACCGAGCCGGCGCAGGACGAGGAGGCCGGGGATCTGGACGCCGCCTTTGTCGAACGGGCGCTCAAGGCGCAGGGCGCGGATTCGCGGTCGCTGGCCGCCTCGGCGTGGCTGATCCTGTCGCGGCCGGGTGCCGCGGGGACGCAGCTTCTGTTCCCGCCGCTTCTGGGGCAGATGATCCAGTCCGCGGCCGAGCCGGACCCGCAGGCGGAAAAGCTGCTGCCGCTGTGGGCGTTCCTGTGCGACTGGGACGATCTGGTCCGCAGCGAGAGCCTGCGCGCCGGGATGCGCCACCGCCCGGCGATCAACGTCAAGCTGGCCGCGGCCGAGCGGCCGCTGCACCTGTTCGAGGCGGCGGCAGGCGCCGGGATCGACCCGCCCGAGCCTGACGACGATGTCGCCCTGCTCCTCGGCTATGCGGCCAGCGTCATGGTCCTGCACGGGCGCCTTCGCCGGGCCTATCCGCTGCTGAACTGGCTGGAGAAGGTCCGCCCCGCCGATGCGATCACCGCCAGGCGGCTGTCGAACGCCTTCTTCCAGGCGGGCAACCGCAAGGCCGGATGGATGTGGCTCGACAACGCAATTTCCCGTGCGCCGGGCAACGCGCTGCTGCATCTGTCGGCGGGACTGCGGGCGCATGAGCACGGCTTCCCGAACCGCCGCCGCGACCATCTCGCCGCCGCCGTCCGGCTGTGGCCGGAGTTCGGGATGGCGGAAAGGGTGCAGCGGCGGCTGAAGAAGCAGGCGGCGCGGGCCGCCGACCCGGCGAGCGCGGCTCGAGCATCACCCGCAGGCGGTTGACGTCGGGGTGCAGCCCGTGCCGCGCGGCTCAAGCGCCAACAATCTGGCTGGCCGTGCCGATGCCAAGACATGCGCGCCCGGCTTCGGCTTGGCGCGGCTCTGCGGGCGCGGACGTCCCTCCCCGCTCAGCCGTCCCTCGCCAACGGATGATGCTTCAGCACCAGCTCGCGTTTCCGTTCATCGAGGACATGGGTATAGATCTCGGTCGTGCCCAGATCGGCGTGGCCCAGCAGGGTCTGGATCGACCTCAGATCGGCCCCGCCTTCGAGCAGGTGGGTGGCGAAGGCGTGGCGGATGACATGGGGCGTCACCCGCTGAGGCGGCAGCCCGGCGGCGGCGGCGATGCGGCCCAGCAGCCCGTGGAACGCCTGCCGCGTCATGTGCCCCGCCGCGCCCCGTGCCGGGAACAGCCAGCGCGCGCCGTTGCCGCGCACCAGCCTGCCGAGCGGCGTGTCGGCATCCGCGCCGTCGCGCAGTTCCAGCCAGCGCGACAGCGCCTGCTGCGCCGGGCGGGTCAGGGGGACCATCCGCTCCCTCCCGCCCTTGCCGCGCACCAGCAGCAGGCGCGGATTGCCCCGGCAGGCATCGACGGGCAAGCCCACCAGCTCGCTCACCCGCAGCCCGGTGGCATAGAGCAGTTCCATCGCGCAGATCGTCCGGGCCGCATCCTCGGGCGAGCGGTCCAGCGTGGCGGCGGCGTCCAGCAGGGCGGTCATCTCGGTCTGCGTGAGGGTCCGCGGCAGGCGCCGCGCCCGGCCGGGGCCGCTGATGCGGATGGCGGGGTCGTCCTGCCGCCAGCCCTCCTCCAGCGCGAAGCGGAAAAGCTGGCGGATCGACGACAGCCGCCGCGCCCGTGTCGCGCGCGCGAGGCCGATGGAGTCGCAATGGGACAGGTAGCCCTCGATCCCCTCGCGCGGCACGGCGGGAATGGTCAGCCCGCGCCGGGACAGCCACTCGGCGAAATCGCGCAGGTCGCGGCCATAGGCGAGGATCGTGTTCCGCGCTGCGCCCGCATCGGCGGCCTGCGCGTCGAGGAACGCGCCGATCCGCCGCAGATCCGCCATGGCCGCCTGTCCGGTCATGGAAGCAGGGCGCTCACGGCGCGCCCCGCGGCAGTTCGGGCAGCAGCATCAGCTCGACCGCGGCCTGCCCGGCGGCATCGGCGTGACCCAGCGCCCGCAGGGTCCGCAGCCCCCGCGCGGCACGGTCCATGTCGCCGTCGAGCCCCGCATCGACATCGGCGATGGCCTCCAGCAGCGCCCGGCCGACCGGCGCGTCCGAAGGGGATTCGGCGGCGGCGAGCGCCTCGCCCAGTCGGGCGGCGCGGTTCTGCGGGTCGCTGCCCGGCGGCGCGGCTTGCGCGCCTGCGGCAAGGCTGGCGGTCCAGCGCAGGCTTTCGGGCGCATCCTCGGCCGGCGTGACCGGCAGCCCGGCCAGCAGCCGCAGCGTGACGGCGGCATCGCCTGCCGGGCCGGCGGCGGGACGCTCGGGCAGGCGCCCGGCGATCATGTCGGCCAGCGCAGGCGCAAGCCCCGCCGCCGAGAACTGGCGCAGGGCCTCGGGCAGGGCCGTATCCAGCGCTGCCGGATCGCCCGATTCCAGCGCGGCGGCCAGCGCCTGAAGCGCCGCCGCCCGGTCCCAGACGCCGCCCGACGCGGCGGGCTTCTGCTCGGTATGGATCGAAGCGAGCTGCGCCGGCGGCAGGACGCCCGCGCGGGCGAGCCGCTCGGCCGCCTCCAGCCGGGCCTTCCAGCCGCCGTTCTGGGTGATATCCGCCCAGGCGTAGATCAGCGGCAGCGGGCCGGTGGCGAGCGGCTGGCCCACCGCCTCGTGCAGATCGAAGATCAGCGGGGTGACGGAGGCGGGGTCGGGCAGGCCGTCCTCGATCTCGGCGTAGCCATCGTCGAGGAACCGGGCCAGCAGCGCGGCGGTGGGGGCGTCCACGAGCCCCAGCGGCTCGGCCCCGCCGAGGCTCAGCGCCGCCGCCGCCCAGTCGCCGTTCAGCGCGAGGCAGTAGATGCGGGTCGCCATGTCCCGCGCCAGCCCCGGCCGGGCCGCGAGATCGGCGCAGGAGCGCAGCTCCTCGCCCGCCAGCAGGTCCAGATCGAAGCTGCGGGCGAATCGCTGCGGATCGTTCGTGCCCGCCGCCTGCAGCAGCGCCCGCGCGCCGGGCAGGTCGCCCGCCGCGATCAGCCGGTCCACGCGGGCCAGCAGCAGGCCGCCTTCGGGCAGGCTCTCGCGCGGGGGCACGGCAAGCTGGGCGCTGAGGATGCGGTGGAACAGCGCCTGCATGGCGGGCAGGCGCGGGTCGGTTTCGGCGATCAGGGCCGCCATCTCGTCGGCGGTCATCCCGCTCCACAGATCGGCGGGAAGCCCTGCCGCCCGCGCTGATTGCAGCCCCGCCGCATCGGCATTGCCCTGGCCGAGCCGCGTCACGGTGATGGGCGAGGGGGCCGCGCTTTCAGCCACGGGCGCGCGGCTGCCTGCCGCTGGCGCAGCGGGCTGGCCCGGCGGCGCGGCGAGCGTCCCCCGAGACGGCGGCCGGCGCCGGGCGGCGTCGGGCGGCACGCCGTCCGAGGGGCGCCAGCCCGAGGTCGTATCCGGCGGCGGCGCATTGCCCGCGATCCAGTCATTCGCCGACAGCGGCGCCTGCGCGGCCGAAAGGCCCGGCAGCGCGGCGCAGGCCAGCGCCAGCAGACCCGCCCGCAGCCCGGCGGTGGCGGGGCGATCAGTCCAGGTCATCGGCAGACTCGCCCGCGGTGTCGGCATCGGCTTCGGCGGACGGGACGGGGGCGACGTTCGGAACCGCCGCCGCGTCCTGGGGGTCGGGGGCGCCCAGTTCAAGCTGGACCGGCACCCGGATTTCGGTCGGGTCGGCCGCCATGTCCCCGAAATAGGCGTAGCCCGCCAGCCCGATCAGGGCCAGAATCAGCAGGACCACCACCAGCCGCAAAAGCCGCATCTCGTTCGCCTCATCATTGCTTGTGCGCCGGTCTGCCCGCCGGCTCGGCGGAATTATAGATGGAATTTCCGGCAAGATCACGCCATTGACCGTAACCGGCATGAAAATGCCGCGAAGCACAGCTGGAACGGGAATGGCAGGACGCGAAGGATGGGCAGGAATATCGTTCTGATCGGCATGATGGGGGCCGGCAAGACCGCCGTCGGGACCGAACTCGGTCGCCGCCTCGGCCGGCAATTCGTCGATTCGGACGCCGAGATCGAGGCCGCCGCCGCCATGTCCGTGTCGGAAATCTTCGCCCGCGATGGCGAGGCGTTCTTCCGCGACCGCGAGACCGAGGTGCTGGACCGGCTGCTTGCCGCCGGGCCGCGCATCGTGGCGACCGGGGGCGGCGCGTGGATCCAGCCGCGCAATCGCCATCTGATCCATCGCTCGGGCGCGGCGCTGTGGCTCAACTGCGATCTCGAGACGCTGTGGCGGCGGGTGAAGGCCCGCACCACCCGCCCGCTGCTGCAGACCCCCGACCCGCGCGGCACGCTGGAACGCCTGCTGGCCGAGCGGATGCCCGTCTATGCCACCGCCGACATCGTCGTGGATGTCGCCCGCGAGGACACCATCGCGGCCACCGCCGACCGCGTCACCGCGGCCATCAAGTCCACCCGCCCCGACCTGCTGGAGCCCGCATGACCACCATCCAGACCGTTCCCGTCGCCCTGGGTGAGCGTTCCTACGACGTCCGCATCGGCCCAGGCCTGATCGCGGATGCGGGCGCGCATCTCGCGCCGCTGCTCAAACGCCCGCGCGTGGCCATCGTCACCGACGAGACCGTCGCCGCGCTGCATCTGCCGGCGCTGACGGCGGCGCTGGCGGCCGCGGGGATCGAAGCGGCGGCGCTTGCTCTGCCGGCCGGTGAGGCGACGAAGTCGTGGGCGGAGCTTGGCCGCACGGTGGAATGGCTGATCGCGCAGAAGGTCGAGCGCGGCGATCTGATCGTCGCACTGGGCGGCGGGGTCATCGGCGATCTCGCGGGCTTCGCGGCGGCGATCCTGCGGCGGGGCGTGCGCTTCGCGCAGTTGCCCACGACCCTGCTGGCGCAGGTGGACAGCTCGGTCGGCGGCAAAACGGGGATCAACTCTCCTCAGGGCAAGAACCTGATCGGCGCGTTCCACCAGCCGAGCGTCGTGCTGGCCGATATCGACGTGCTGGCGAGCCTGCCCGAACGCGATTTTCGCGCCGGTTACGGCGAGGTCGCGAAATACGGGCTGCTGGGGGACGCGGCGTTCTTTGCCTGGCTGGAGGAGAACGGCCCCAGGCTGCGCGATGACAGGGCCGCATTGCAGCACGCCGTCGCCCATTCGGTGGCGATGAAGGCCGATATCGTCGCGCGGGACGAGACCGAGCAGGGCGACCGGGCGCTGCTGAACCTCGGCCACACCTTCGGCCATGCGCTGGAATCCGCCACGGGTTATTCCGCCCGGCTGCTGCACGGCGAGGGGGTCGCCATCGGCTGCACGTTGGCGTTCGATCTGTCGGCGCGCATGGGCCTTTCCCCGCAGGAAGACCCCTCGCGCGTCGCCGCCCACTTCGCGGCGATGGGACTGCCCTCGCGGCTGGCCGACATTCCGGGCGACCTGCTCGGTGCCGACGCGCTGATCGCGCTGATGGGGCAGGACAAGAAGGTGGTGGAGGGGCGGCTGCGGATGATCCTCGCCCGCGGGATCGGGCAGGCGTTCGTCACCGATCGGGTGGATATGGTGGCGCTGCGGGCGGTGCTGGGCGGCTGAGCAGCCCGGTTTGCCGGTGCGTGGGGGCACGCATCCTGGGGGAGTGTTCCCCGTCCGACATCTACGCCCTGCGCAGGCAGGAGATGGGATTTTTACACCGGCGAGCGCGGGTCAGCCTGAGCATTGAGGCTTTGCCCGGTGGGGTGCGTGATTCCCACGCCCCACTTCTCAGGCACCGACCGGCGCCTTCAGACCATCCGCTCCAGCTCCTTCGCCGCGCGCACGAAGTCGCGGAACAGCGGGGCCGGCTCGAAGGGCTTCGACTTCAGTTCCGGGTGCGACTGCACGCCGATGAACCACGGATGGTCGCGGACCTCGACCACTTCCGGCAGACGCCCATCCGGCGACATGCCGGAAAACCACAGCCCCGCCTCCTCCAGCTGGTCGCGATAGGCGGCGTCGATCTCATAGCGGTGACGGTGGCGGTCCTCCATCTCGGTCGCGCCGTCATAGATCTCGCTGATCTTCGAGCCGGGGGCGAGGCAGGCGGTATAGGCGCCAAGCCGCATCGTGCCGCCCTTGTCGTCGGTGATCTTTCGCTCGACCCGGTGGTTGCCCTGCACCCATTCCTTGAGGTGATAAACGACCGGCGTGAACCGGGCCTCGCCCGCCTCGTGATCGAACTCCTCGGACCCGGCGTCGGGGATGCCGGCGAGGTTCCGGGCCGCCTCGACCACGGCCATCTGCATCCCGAGGCAGATGCCGAAATACGGCACCTCGCGCTCGCGCGCGTATCTCGCCGCCGCGATCATGCCTTCGGTCCCGCGCTCGCCGAAGCCGCCGGGGACGATGATGCCGTGATAGCCGTCGAGCAGGTGCGTGCCCTCGGGCTTTTCCAGCTTCTCGGCGTCGATCCATTCGGGGCGCACGCGGACGCGGTTGGCCATCCCGCCATGCGTCAGCGCCTCCGCGATGGATTTGTAGGCGTCCTCGAGCTGCGTGTATTTGCCGACGATGGCGATCTTCACCTCGCCCTCGGCATTGGTCAGGCGGTCCATCACGTCGTCCCACCGGCGCAGGTCGGGGCGCGGGGCGGGGCTGATCTGGAAGGCGTCCAGAACGGCCCGGTCCAGCCCGGCGCGGTGATATGCCAGCGGCGCCTCGTAGATCGACTTGAGGTCATAGGCGGGGATCACGGCGTCGGGACGCACGTTGCAGAACAGCGCGATCTTGGCCCGCTCGCGGTCGGGGATGGGATGTTCCGAGCGGCAGACCAGCACGTCCGGCTGAAGCCCGATGGACCGCAGTTCCTTGACCGAATGCTGCGTCGGCTTGGTCTTCAATTCTCCGCTCGCAGCCAGATACGGCAGCAGCGTCAGGTGCACCAGGATGCACTGGCCGCGTGGGCGGTCCTGACTGAACTGGCGGATCGCCTCGAAGAAGGGCAGCCCCTCGATGTCGCCCACGGTGCCGCCGATCTCGCAGAGCTGGAAGTCCACCTCGTCCTCGCCGATGGAGAGGAAGTCCTTGATCTCGTTGGTGACGTGGGGGACCACTTGGATGGTTTTTCCGAGATATTCGCCGCGGCGTTCCTTTTCCAGCACGTTGGAATAGATGCGGCCGGCGCTGACGGTGTCGGTGCTGCGGGCCGAGACGCCGGTGAAGCGTTCGTAATGGCCGAGGTCGAGGTCGGTTTCCGCGCCGTCGTCGGTGACGAACACCTCGCCATGTTCAAACGGCGACATCGTGCCGGGATCGACGTTCAGATAGGGGTCGAGCTTGCGCAGCCGCACGGTGTAGCCCCGCGCCTGAAGCAGCGCCCCCAGCGCGGCCGAGGCAAGGCCCTTGCCAAGCGAGGACACGACGCCGCCGGTGATGAAGATGTAACGCGCCATGCGGGCCCCCGTGATGTTTCCTGCAGTCGATGCGCGCGGTCCATGCGACCCGCATCACGGGAGTCGGGCAATACCCGATTCTCCGCCAGCCCGCAACGGACCGCGACAAAGAGTGGCGGCGCCGGATGGCGCCCCCTGATGGTGGTTGTCAGTTCGTGCTTGCCGGTTCGGTCAGCGGAACGCGGATGGTGCGCGCGCCCTCGGGCGCGTCGGGTGCGGTCTCGCCCATCGGCACGCGGACCGCGCCGTTGGCGGCGGCCGGGGCTTCCACCTCGGTTGCCGGAGCGGGTGCGGGCGGCGTGATTGCAGTGCCGGGCAGCACCGGCAGCGGGGCCGAGGTATCGGACGCCGGAAGCGCCGTGCCGGGAATTGCCGGGCCGGTCGCGCCGGGCGGCAGGATCGGCTGGCCCACGCCGGGCGGCGGGGCATAGTCGGGCAGCGACGGCACGCCAGCGGGCGCGTCGGCCTGCCCGCCCGGTGCGGGCGAGATACGGTCCATGATCGAGGCGCCCGCCGAGTTTCGCGCGGCGATGACGGTCAGTGCGATCGAGGTGACGAGGAACGCGCCCGCCAGCAGCCAGGTGGCCCGCGTCAGCGCGTTGGCCGCCTGACGCCCGGTCATCACGCCCCCGCCGCCGCCTCCGCCACCGAGTCCCAGCCCGCCCCCTTCGGACCGTTGCAGCAGCACCACGCCGATCAGCAGCAGGGCGAGGATCAGATGCACAGTAAGGACGACGTTCTGCACGGAATGGCCTTTCTCGCGGGACGCGCCTTACTAGTCAGGCGCGCGGGTGATGGCAAGCGACGCGCGGGGCGTCCCGCAACGTCAGGTGGAGGCGTGGCAAGGACGCGCCTCGAGCCGGGCGGCAGGCCCTCATGCGCCCGGCCCGCGCCGTCATGCCCGAAGCGCCGCCAGCGCCTCTTTCAGGTCCAGCGCCCCGTCATAAAGGGCGCGGCCCGAGATCGCCCCGGCGATCGCGCCGGTGTCGCGCAGCGCGATCAGGTCGCTGAGCGACGAGACGCCGCCCGAGGCGATCACCGGGATCGTGACCGCCCGCGCGAGCGCCTCGGTCGCCAGGATATTCGGCCCTTCCATCGCCCCGTCGCGGTCGATGTCGGTATAGATGATGGCGGCGACGCCCGCGTCCTCGAACCGGCGGGCGAGGTCGGTGGCTTTCACCTCGGTCTCCTCGGCCCAGCCGCGGGTCGCCACCCGGCCGCCGCGGGCGTCGATGCCGACGGCGACACGGCCCGGAAAGGCGGCGGCGGCCTCGGCCACCAGGTCGGGCTGCTCGACCGCGACGGTGCCGAGGATAACGCGGGCCACGCCGCGCGCAAGCCAGGCTTCGATCGTCGCCATGTCGCGGATGCCGCCGCCAAGCTGGACGGGGATTTCCACCGCCGACAGGATCGCCTCGACGGCCCCGCCGTTCACCGGGCGGCCGGCGAAGGCGCCGTTGAGGTCCACCAGATGCAGCCATTGCGCCCCGGCCGCGGCAAAGCTGCGCGCCTGCGCGGCCGGATCGGTGCCGAACACGGTCGCCGCGTTCATGTCGCCGCGCAGCAGGCGCACGCAGGCGCCATCCTTCAGGTCGATGGCGGGATAGAGGATCATGCCGGCTGCTCTCCGTCTGATTGTGGTGATGGGCCGCGCGTTCATTGCCACAGCGGCGGCGCGGGGGAAAGCAGGCAGAGCGCGGCATTTCCACGCTGCGTCGCTCTTGCGGGAATCGGGCCGCTCGGGATGATGGTCAGCCGGGATCAAGGGAGGAACCCATGAGGATTTTCGCACTCGCCGCCGCTTTCGCGCTGGCGGCGTCCGGCGCCGTGGCCGCCGACCCCATCGAGGGAATCTGGCAGACCCAGGCCGATGAGGGCTCGCTGGCGCTGGTCAGCATCGAGCCCTGCGGCGGCGCGTTCTGCGGCACCATCGTCAAGACCTACAAGGACGGCGCGGAATACCCCTCGCCCAATGTCGGCAAGCAGATCGTCCGCAGCATGGCCCCGATCGGGGACGGCTCATACGAAGGGCAGGTGTGGCGGCCCGCGAACGACAAGGTCTATCAGGGCAAGGCCTCGCTCAGCGGGCAGTCGATGAAGCTGTCGGGCTGCGTGGCGGGCGGGCTGATCTGCAAGAGCCAGACCTGGATCAAGCTGAGATAGCGTCGCCGGGGGGGTGGCTTTGCGTCCCATTCGTGGGGCGGGACGGCGTCAGGCTGCCGGTCGCGTCGTTCCTGCGCTCACGCCATGACCTGAACGTGACGCCGGTCCGCAATCCGCTGTTTGCGTGATGCTGGCCAGCGGCTCGTTCGGCACCATGTCCGGGCACCAAGGAAGCGCAATCTCAGACGACCAGCCCCGCCCCCTCGTCGGCGGGCGCGGCATGGGCGCGGAAGGCGGCGAACAGCTCGCGCCCGATGCCTTCGGCGCTCGGCGCCGGATCGTAGGGCGCGGGCGGGCGGTCCATGAAGCCCGGCTCCAGACATTCCAGCGTGCCCGTCACCGCGTCAACCCGGACCAGATCACCGTCTCGCAGCCGGGCGAGCGGCCCGCCGGTCGCCGCCTCGGGCGTGACATGGATCGCCGCCGGCACCTTGCCCGAGGCACCCGACATCCGCCCGTCCGTGACCAGCGCGACCCGCAATCCGCGGTCCAGCAGCACCGAAAGCGTGGGCGTCAGGCTATGCAGCTCCGGCATGCCATTGGCGCGCGGTCCCTGGAAGCGGACGACGACAACGGTATCCTCGGTGAACTCCCCCGCCCTGAACGCGGCCTTCACCGCGTCCTGATCGTCGAAGATGCGGGCGCGCGCCTCGACCACGTGCAGCTCGGGCTTGACCGCCGAGGCCTTGATGACCGCACGGCCCAGATTGCCCGTCAGCGTGTGCAGCCCGCCGGCTCTGGCAAACGGCGCCGCCACCGGACGCACGATCCGGTCATTGAGACTCTCGCGCGGGCCGTCCACCCATTCCACGCCGTTACCCGTCAGGCGCGGCTCGGTCGTGTAACGCTCCAGCCCCTCGCCGGCGACGGTGGTGGTGTCGGGATGCAGCAGCCCGCCCGACAGCAGCTGGCCGATCAGGAACCCGAGGCCCCCCGCCGCGTGGAAATGGTTCACGTCCGCGAGCCCGTTGGGATAGACGCGGGCGAGCAGCGGCGTCACCTCACTGAGGTCGTGGAAGTCCTGCAGGTCCAGCACGATCCCCGCCGCCCGCGCCATCGCCGGCAGGTGGATGACGTGGTTGGTGGACCCGCCCGTCGCCATCAGCCCGACGATCCCGTTGACGAAGGCCCGCTCGTCCAGGATCGCGCTGACGGGGGTGTAGTCGTTCCCCAGCCGGGTGATCTGGGCCGCGCGGTGGACCCCGGCGACGGTCAGCGCCTCGCGCAGCGGCGTGTTCGGGTTGACGAAGCTTGCGCCGGGCAGGTGCAGGCCCATGAACTCCATCAGCATCTGGTTGCTGTTGGCGGTGCCGTAGAAGGTGCAGGTGCCGGGCGAGTGATAGCTCGCCATCTCGGCCGCCATCAGCGTGGCGCGGTCCACCCGCCCGGCCGCGAAATCCTCGCGGGTGCGGGCCTTCTCGTCATTGGGCAGGCCGGACGGCATCGGCCCGCCCGGCAGGAACACCGCCGGCACATGGCCGAAGGTCGCGGCGGCGATCACCAGCCCCGGCACGATCTTGTCGCAGATGCCGAGCCACACGGCGGCGTCGAACACGTCATGCGACAGGGCGACCCCGGCGGCCAGCGCGATCACGTCGCGCGAGAACAGCGACAGCTCCATCCCCGCGCGTCCCTGCGTCACGCCGTCGCACATGGCGGGAACGCCGCCGGCGACCTGTGCCGTGGCGCCTGCCTCATGGGCGGCGCGGCGGATCAGGTCGGGATAGCGCTCATAGGGCTGATGGGCCGACAGCATGTCGTTATAGGCCGTCACGATCCCGATATTCGGACGCGCGGTCTGCGCCATGTCGGCCTTGTCCTCCATCGCGGCATAGGCATGGGCCTGGTTGCCGCAACTCAGATGCGCCCGGCGCGGGCCCTCCTCGGCCTGCCGCGCGATCTTCGCCAGATAGGCGGCGCGTTTTCCCTCGGATCGTTCGCGGATGCGGTCGGTGACGCGGACGACGGTGTCGTTGAGCATGGCGGGCCTCCGGCTTGCGCTTCCCTCGACATAGGAAGTTAGCGTTAACGGCGCAATGCGCCCGCAGGTTGCCTCGGCCCGCGATGGGCGTCTTTGGTGCCCAAATAGCGTCGGGGCTGCCGAGCGCCCGGAAAACGGTCCAGTGGACCGTTTTCAGCGAGGCAGGCCCGCAAGGGCGGGGGCAGACGGCCCCCGCTTCCGCCCGTGCCGCTTTACCGGCTTTTCCGCGGCGGCCGGGACAGCTATACCCCCGCCGGATCGCAGAAAAGGACCGGACATGGCGAATGTGGTGGTGGTCGGCGCCCAGTGGGGTGACGAGGGCAAGGGCAAGATCGTCGACTGGCTGTCCGAACGCGCCGACGTGATCGCGCGGTTTCAGGGCGGCCATAATGCCGGTCACACGCTGGTCATCGGGGGCGAGGTGTTCAAGCTCTCGCTGCTGCCCTCGGGCATCGTCCGCAAGGGCAAGCTGGCCGTGATCGGCAACGGCGTCGTGCTGGACCCCTGGGCGCTGTTCTCGGAAATCGGCAAGCTCGCCGCGCAGGGGGTCGAGATCTCGACCGACAACCTGATGATCGCCGAGAACACGCCGCTGATCCTGCCGCTGCACCAGGACCTCGACAAGCTGCGCGAGGACGCGGCGGGCGCGTCCAGGATCGGCACCACCGGCCGTGGCATCGGCCCGGCCTATGAGGACAAGGTCGGCCGCCGCGCGATCCGCGTCGCCGACCTCGCGGACGACGAGACGCTGGACAGCCGCCTCGACCGCCTGCTCGCCCATCACGATCCGCTGCGGCAGGGGCTGGGGGCGACGCCGGTGGACCGGGCCGAACTCAAGGCGAAGCTGCTGGAGATCGCGCCGAAGCTGCTGCCCTTCGCGCAGCCGGTCTGGAAGATCATGGCCGACGCCCGCAAGGCCGGCAAACGCATCCTGTTCGAAGGCGCGCAGGGCGCGCTTCTCGACATCGACTTCGGCACCTATCCCTATGTTACCTCCTCCACCACCATGTCGGGCGCGGCGGCCAGCGGCACCGGCATGGGGCCGGGCGCGATCGGCTATGTGCTGGGGATCGTGAAGGCCTATACGACCCGCGTCGGCTCCGGCCCGTTCCCGACCGAGCTGGACGACGAGATCGGCCAGCGCCTCGGCGAGCGTGGGCACGAGTTCGGCACGGTGACGGGGCGCAAGCGCCGCTGCGGCTGGTTCGATGCCGCGCTGGTGCGCCAGACCTGCGCCATTTCCGGCGTGAACGGCATCGCGCTGACCAAGCTGGACGTGCTGGACGGGTTCGAGACGCTGAAGATCTGCACCGGCTACGAGGTGGACGGCAAGCATTACGACCACCTGCCCACCGCCGCCGCCCTTCAGGCCCGCGCCGTCCCCGTCTATGAGGAGATGGAGGGTTGGACCGAAACCACTGAAGGCGCGCGCAGCTGGGCCGACCTGCCCGCCGCCGCCATCAAGTATGTGCGCCGGATCGAGGAACTGATCCAGTGCCCGGTCGCGTTGCTCTCGACCAGCCCGGAGCGGGATGACACGATCCTGGTCCACGACCCTTTCGCGGATTGAACCCATGCGCGTCCTGATCCTCGACGGCCACCCAGACGGCGACCGGCTGACGCAGGCGCTGCTGGATGTCTATGAAAGCGGACTGCCCGAGGAGACGGAAATTGCCCGGATCGCCGTCCGCGATCTCGACTTCGACCCGAACCTGCGGCGCGGCTACGAGACGATCCAGGAATGGGAGCCGGATCTGCATCTGATCTGGCAGGCGATGCTGGCCGCCGACCATATCGTGCTGGGCTTCCCGCTGTGGTGGGGGGCCGAGCCCGCGCGGCTCAAGGGGTTGTGGGACCGGCTTCTGCTGCCCGCCAAGGCGTTCTCGGTGGATGAGGGGGCGCTGCTGCCCGAACCGATGCTCGCGGGGCGTTCGGTCGATCTGGTCGTGACGATGGACACGCCGCCGCTGCTGTATCGGCTGGTGATGCGCGACCCGTTGGGGGCACGGATGGGTTGGCAGGTTCTGGGCTATTGCGGGCTGGACCCGATCCGCCGCATCTATCTGGGCCGGGTGCGCGAGGGCGCGGCCGGGCGCAACATGCCCCGTTGGCGACGCCGGCTGGCCGATGCCGCGGCAACCGCCCCGCGCCTGCGCCGCCGCCCCGTGGCCCGGCGCATCGCCGCCGAAGTGCAGGAGGGCGTCGCATGAGCCCGCAGCAACGCAAACGCTGGGCGCTGCTGCTTCTGGTCGTCTGGCTTCCCGTCTACCTGATCCTGGCCTGGTGGCTGCTGAACGTCATCTTCGACCGCTGGGGCCGGCTGCCGCTGCTGCTGGAACTGCCGCTCTACATCGTGCTGGCCTTTGCCTGGGCGATCCCGTTCCGCCGCGTGTTCCACGGCAGCGGGCGGTGAGAAGGCGGTGATCCTTCGCACCGGCGGCGGCGTGACGCTGATCGGCGGCGGCGAGATGTTGGCCGGCGACGTCCGGTCCGCCGTGGCGCTCGCGCCGGTGGTGATGGCGGCCGACAGCGGTGCGGATACCGCGCTGGCGCTGGGGCTGACGCCGCAGGCGGTGGCGGGCGATCTGGACAGCATCTCCGCCGCGTCCCGCGCGGCCATTCCGGCCGAGCGGCTGCACCGGATTGCCGAGCAGGACAGCACCGATTTCGACAAATGCCTTCGCAACATCGACGCCCCTTTCGTGCTGGCGCTGGGGTTCGCGGGGCCGAGGCTGGATCACGCGCTTGCGGCGATGGCCACGCTGATCCGGCGCCGCTCGCCGCCGTGCTTCATGCTCGGCGCCGATGACGTGGTGTTCGCCGCGCCGCCTGCCCTGACGCTGGACCTGCCCGCCGGAACGCGGCTGTCGCTGTTCCCCTTCGGCGAGGTGCGCGGGACCAGCGAGGGGCTGCGCTGGCCCATCGACGGGCTGACCTTCACCCCGGCGGACCGCGTGGGCACGTCGAACGAGGCGACCGGGCCAGTGTCCCTGCGGACCCAGGGCCCGTGCCTCGTCATCGTGCCGAAAGCACATCTGCCCGCGGCGCTTGCGGGCTGCGGGATCGCCCTCCGCTGATCCGCTGCGCAGACGATGCCCGGCCGCCATCCGGCGGGACCGGGCAGGGCCGTCAACCCCGCGTCACTGGATGCGATACCACTCCGCAGCGTTCCACAGCTCGCTGTCCCAGACGTTCATCACGACGCCGCCCAGCGTGTCGGAATGGGCCGACACGCGGGCGCGGTCGATCAGCGGCACGACCGCCACGCTGTCCGTGGTCAGCATGGCGCTGAGCCGCCGGGCGATCTCGTTGCGCTGGCCCGTGTCGGCGGTGCGGCCAAGCTCGGCCAGCAGGGCGTCGTATTCCTCGCTGCAGAAGCGGCTGACATTCTCGCCCCGCCACCGGGTTTCATCGCCGGGGATATTGCCGCAGACCCATTGCGCCAGATACGCCTCCGGGTCGGTGCGGTCGAAGCTGCCGGCATACATCTGCACGTCGGCATGGAACCGCTGGACCGTATCGGGAGAGCCCGCATCCCCGCCGAAGAACACCGAGCCGTCGATGGTCTTCAGCTCGGTCCCGACGCCGATTTCCGACCACCACTGCTTGATGAGCGCCTGGAAATCATGCCGCACCGGGTTGGCCGAGGTCTGGAACAGCAGATGCAGCTTGCGCCCGCCCTTCTCGCGCAGGCCGTCGCCGCCGACCAGCCAGCCGGCCTCGTCCAGCAGCGCCCGTGCGCCCACGATGTCCTGCGTCAGGCATTCGGCGCTGTCGGGCACGGCCCCTTCCGGGGCGGGCACGAGATGGCAGGTGGGGCGGCCGGCGGCGCCATAGCCGATCTCGTTCAGCATGGTCCGGTCGATGGCCATCGACAGCGCCCGGCGCACCTTTTCGTCCGCGAGGATCGGGTGCGGGTGCTGCGGGCTGGAACGCTCGCCCTCGGGCAGCGACGGGGATGGGTCAGTCAGGTTGAAGTGGATGCGCTCGACCAGGCCGCCGAACTCCGTCACGAGCTGCCCCTTGCCGCCGGATTCCATCTGCGCCAGACCCTCGGGGGAGAGCTGAGTGTTCCAGGCATAGTCGTATTCGCCCGTCTCCATCACCGCCCGCGCTGCGCCCGCCGCGTCGCCGCCGCCCTTGACCATTGCCGTGGCAAAGGCGGGTCTGGCGGAGTCGCGGTATTCGGGATTGGCGTCGAGATGCACCACGTCGCCCGCGCGGAACTCCGTCACGCGGAACGGGCCGGTGCCGATGGGCGCGGCGTTCCGGTCGGTGCAGCCGGACGCCGCCGGGCCGAGGCAGTCCTGGAACTGCGCCTTCTGCAGGACGGGGGACCGCGCCCCGACGAAGGCGGTGTAGGGATTGGCCTTCGGCCCGGTGAAGGTCACGCGCACCGTCTGCGGGTCCACCGCCTCGACCGATCCGACGCCCTCGAACCTTGAAAGCTGGGCGCAGCCGCCTTCGGGATGCATGCAGTATTCGGCGGTGAACACCACGTCCTGCGCGGTGAAGGCCGAGCCGTCCGACCATTTCAGGTCCGGCGCGATCTTCCAGGTGATCGTCCGCATGTCCCCTGAAATGCCGCCATTCTCCTGCGTCGGAATTTCCGTCACGAGGCGCGGGATCAGCGCGCCCGTCTCGTCGAACCCTGCCAGCGGCTCCAGCACGAGGCTGCCGACCTCGACGTCCTTGGTGCCGGACGACAGATAGGCGTTCATCGTGGAGACGGCCTGCGAATAGATGATGTTGACCTGCCCGTCGGTTCCGCGCTCCGCATGGGCCGCGGGCGCCATCGCGACCGCGGCCGCGGCGCCCAGCAGCAGGGTTCCGAATTTCATGCATTCCTCCGTGTCGATATCGGTCCGCGTTTGTCGGCGCCCCGGCGGACGCGGTCCTTGCGGTTGTATGGATTGTCCGACGGGGCGACGCCGAAACACAAGGTTGATTCGGTCTTTCCCGCAGCGGCGGGGTGACGCGGCACTTGCGCGGGCCATGACGCCGCGCCAACGTGGCCGCGAAGGAGACCCATCATGCCCGTCAAGAACCGCATGGCCGAATTGCTGCCGGAAATCACCGCCTGGCGCCACGATTTCCACGAAAATCCCGAGATCGGATACGAGGTCCATCGCACCGCCGGCAAGGTGGCCGAACTGCTGCGCGGCTTCGGCGCCGACGAGGTGGTCGAAGGGGTGGGCCGGACCGGCGTGGTGGGCGTCATCAGGGGCCGCACGGACGGCAGCGGGCGTGTGATCGGGCTGCGGGCCGACATGGACGCGCTGCCGATCACCGAACGGACCGGTGTGGCCTATGCCTCGCGGAGTCCCGGCGCCATGCATGCCTGCGGCCATGACGGCCATACCGCCATGCTGCTGGGCGCGGCGAAATACCTGGCCGAGACGCGCAATTTCGACGGCACGGCGGTCGTGATCTTCCAGCCCGCCGAGGAGGGCGGCGGCGGCGGGCTCGCCATGATCGAGGACGGGCTGGCCGAGCGCTGGGGCATCCAGGAGTTCTACGGGCTGCACAACATGCCGGGTCTTCCGACCGGCAGCTTCGCGATCCGCGAGGGCGCGATGATGGCCGCCGCCGACCAGCTCGAGATCGTCGTGACCGGCAAGGGCAGCCACGCCGCCAAGCCGAACGACGGGATCGACACCCTGCTGATCTCGGCCCAGATGATCGTCGCGCTGCAATCCATCGTGTCACGCAACGTGAACCCGCTGAAAAGCGCGGTCGTCTCGGTCTGCACGATCCACACGGACTCGACGGCGAGCAACGTGATCCCCGAGGTCGTGAGGATGAAGGGCACCGCCCGCAGCCTGGACCCGGACGTGCGCGAGATGATCGAGCCGTCCATGCGCCGCGTCTGCGAAGGGATCGCCGCGGCCCATGGCGGGGCGGTCGATCTGATCTTCGAGCGCGGCTATCCGGTGACGATGAACGCGCCGGAGGCCACCCTTCACGCCGCCGAGGTCGCCCGCGCCGTCTCGGGCGAGGTCGATATGAGCGTCGATCCGATGATGGCAAGCGAGGATTTCAGCTACATGCTGAACGCGCGGCCGGGGGCCTATATCTTCCTCGGCAACGGCGACACGGCGATGCTGCACCACCCGGCCTATAATTTCGACGACGACGCCATTCCGGCAGGGTCGAGCTGGCTCGCCGGGATGGTCGAGGCGCGGATGCCGGTGGCGTGAGCCAGCGGGCAGGTGGGGGCTGGCCTTCTCAGGCCGGCTTCGGTGCCGCTGAAGGAAACGGGCGCAGTCCCGTTTCCGTGCGGGCCGCGACGGGCCCCGAGGCTCGCCAGCCCGCGTCACACCGACCGGGTCAGCCCGCCATCCACGCGCAGGTTCTGGCCGGTGATGTAGCCCGCGCCCTCGGACAGCAGGAACGCGACCGTGGCCGCGATCTCGTCTTCCCGGCCATAGCGGCCCATCGGGACCATCCGGCGGCGTTCCTCGGTTCCCGGAAGGCTGTCGATCCAGCCGGGCAGGACGTTGTTCATGCGGATGTTCTGCGCCGCATAGGTGTCGCAGAAGATCTTGGTGAAGCTCGCCAATCCGGCGCGGAACACGGCCGAGGTCGGGAACATGTCGTCAGGCTCGAACGCCCAGGCCGATGAGATGTTGACGATCGCGCCGCCGCCCGCCGCCGCCATGATCGGCGTCACCAGCCGGGTCGGGCGGATCGCGCTGAGCAGATAGACCTCCATCCCCCGGTGCCAGTCTTCGTCGGGGATGTCGAGGATAGCCGCGCGCGGCCCGTGTCCGGCCGAGTTCACCAGCGCGTCGATCCGGCCCCAGCGCTCCATCGCCAGATCGACCAGCCTTTGCAGGTCGTCCGCGGACTGGTTCGAGCCGGTGACGCCCACGCCGCCAAGCTCCTGCGCCAAGGCCTCGCCCTTGCCGGATGATGACAGCACCGCGACGCGATACCCGTCGGCGGCCAGCCGCCGCGCGGCCGCCGCCCCCATCCCGGAGCCGCCGGCGGTGATCAGGGCAACCTTTTCGCTCATCGGCGCGTCCTTTCGGTCAGAGGGCGGTCAGAAGTGGATCGCCCGCCCATAGGCATCCAGCACCGATTCGTGCATCGCTTCGGACAGGGTGGGGTGCGGGAAGACCGTTTCCATCAGCTCGGCCTCGGTCGTCTCCAGCGTGCGGCCGACGACGTAGCCCTGGATCAGTTCCGTCACCTCGGCGCCGACCATGTGGGCGCCCAGAAGCTCGCCGGTCTTCGCGTCGAACACGGTCTTGATCATCCCCTCCGGCTCACCCAGCGCGATGGCCTTGCCGTTGCCGATGAAGGGAAAGCGGCCGACCTTGACCTCGTGCCCGGCCTCCTTGGCCTTCGCCTCGGTCAGCCCGACCGATGCGACCTGCGGATGGCAATAGGTGCAGCCGGGAATCGAGTTCGGGCGGATCGGATGGGCTTTCCGCCCGGCGACCAGTTCCGCGACCATCACGCCTTCATGGCTGGCCTTGTGGGCGAGCCAAGGCGCGCCCGCCACGTCGCCGATGGCGTAGACGCCGTCCACTCCGGTGCGGCAGTATTCGTCCACGACGATATGGGTGCGGTCGATCTTCAGGCCGACTTCCTCGAAGCCGCTGTCCTCGACGTTGCCGACGATGCCGACGGCGGAAATCACCGTGTCGAATTCCCGCGTCTCGGTCTTTCCGCCGATCTCGATATGGGCCGTCACCTTGTCCTTGGCGCGGTCGAGCTTCTTCACCGTCGCCTTTTCCAGGATCGTCATACCCTGCTTGACGAACTGCTTCTTCGCGAAGGCCGAGATTTCCTCGTCCTCGACCGGCAGGACGCGGTCCATCACCTCGACGACCGTGGTTTCGGCGCCGAGCGTGTTGTAGAAGCTCGCGAACTCGATCCCGATGGCGCCCGAGCCGATGACGAGCAGCTTCTTCGGCATGTGCTTTGGCACCAGGGCCTCGCGGTAGGTCCAGACCCGCTCGCCGTCAGGCTCCAGTCCCGGCAGGTTGCGGGCGCGGGCGCCGGTGGCGACGACGATGGCCTTGGCCGTCACCTCTTCCTCGCCCTTGTCGCCCTTGACCGAGACCTTGCCCGGCGCGGTCAGCTTCGCGTGGCCGGCGATCACCGTGACCTTGTTCTTCTTGAGCAGGTGCGACACCCCGCCCGAAAGCTGCTTGGCCACCCCGCGCGAGCGTTTCACCACGGAGTCCAGGTCGAAGCCGATGCCGTCCGCCTTCAGGCCGAAATCCTTGGCCCGCCCCATCAGGTGGAACACCTCGGCCGAGCGCAGCAGCGCCTTGGTCGGGATGCAGCCCCAGTTGAGGCAGATGCCGCCGAGGTCGGCCCGCTCGATCACGGCGACCTTCAGCCCCAGCTGCGCGCCGCGGATCGCGCAGACATAACCGCCCGGTCCCGATCCGATCACCACCATGTCGAAGCTCTGCGCCATGCTGTTCCCCAATGCCGTTCCGGTGTCCGTTGAGAGGAATGTTGCAGGGTCAGCCGTGATCGGCAAGCGAGACCTTGCCCGACACCAGCGCCCCATAGCCGCCCGCATCCAGCACCGCCTGCTCGGCCGGCGTGCTCTCGCGCCCCAGCGCCGCGTTGCGCCACGGGAAGCGGCCGAAGCGGGCGATCGTGTCGCGGTGAAGCTGCGCGTGGAGCAGGTTCTCTCCCGGCATCCGCTCGGCGAACAGCGCGACGGCGCGGTCCTGCGCGTCGAGATCCTCGGCATGTTCGAACGGCAGGTAGAAGAACTGCCGCCCCGGTTCGGGCGTCGCCAGATCGTGGCCGGCCTCGATGGCGGCCTCGGCGATCTTCTGCGCCAGCGGGTCGGTGGCGAAGGACCGGCTGTCGCCCCGGAACATGTTGCGCGGGAACTGGTCGGTCAGGATCAAAGCGGCCAGCGCGCCCTCGGGCGTGTCGGCCCAGCCTTGCGTCAGCTGCCCGGCATCCTGCCACGCGCCCATGAAACGGGCGCGGATCTGCTGGTCAAGCTCATCGCTCTGGACATACCAGCCCTTGGGGCCGACCTCGTCCAGCCAGAAGCGGTTGATCTCGTCAGGCGTCATGTAGAACTCCCCTTCCGGTGGGTTGGTGGATTCGCCGGCTTCGGTCAGCGCGGTCTCGACGGCGATCGGCGTGGCGCCGGGCGTCAGGATCGCGAAGGCGCCGGTGTCGGCCACGGCGGGCGCGGCGCGGCGGGTCATCCGCCAGCCGGCATAGACGGACAGCACCGCCAGCAGCACGCCCATGTAGATCCAGAACCCGTGCGGCCCCAGCCCGGCCATCAGCCACGCCGTGACGATGGGCCCGAGGAACGATCCCGCGCCGTTCAGAAGCAGCAGCCCCGCCGAGGCGGAGGCCATGTCGGAGGCGTCGAGGAAGTCGTTGGTATAGGCGATCAGCAGCGAATAGGCCGGGTTCGCGACCCCGCCGAGCAGCGCGGCGCCCAGCAGATAGCCCCAGATGCCCGGATCGGCCAGCACCACCGCCAGCGTGACCAGCGTGCCGAACACCGTCAGCGCCATGATCAGCACGCGCCGGTCCATCCGGTCGGAAATCCAGCCGATGGGGTACTGCAGGATCAGCCCGCCCAGCCAGATCGCCGCGACGAAGGCAGAAATCTCGCGCACGCTGAGGCCCCTGACCGTGCCCCAGACCGCCGCCATCCCGAGCAGCGCGGCGAAGACCCCGCCCATCAGGAAGATGCCGACGCAGCCGAGCGGCGAGGCCTCGTAGAGCTGGCGGATGCTCATCGGCGACGTCGTCTCGAACTTCGGGGCGGGGGTGGAAGCCAGCAGGATCGGCGTGAACGCCAGCGAAACCAGCACCGACGGGATCACGAACAGCATCCAGCCGGCGGGATCGCCCACGTTCATCAGCAGCTGCGCCGTGACCAGCCCCAGCATCTGCACGATCATGTAGGTGGACATGGTCTGGCCGCGATTTTCATTCGTGGCCCCGGCGTTGAGCCAGCTTTCGGCGGTGATGTAGACGCCGCAGAAGCAGAACCCGATCATGAAGCGCAGGATGACCCAGGCGATCCAGTGCGGCACCGCCGCATAGACGACGAGGATCGCCGAGATCAGCGATCCCACGGCCGCGAACACCCGCACATGGCCGACGCGCTGGATCAGCGACGGCACCACCTGGCTGCCCACCACGAAGCCGCCGAAATAAGCGGCCATGACATAGGACATCTGGCCGGTCGTGATCCCCTCGATCCCGCCGCGGACGCCCAGCAGCGTGCCCTGCATCCCGTTGCCCAGCATGAACAGCAGGATGCCCAGCAGCAGCGGCCAGGCGGAGCGGATGACGTTCAGCATGTCGCCACCTTTGTCATGTCCGTTCCGGCACCAGCAGCGAGGCGTCCCCGTAGCTGAAGAACCGGTAGCCCTGCGCGATGGCATGGGCATAGATGCGGTCGATCCGGTCCTTGCCCATCAGGGCCGCGACCAGCATCAGCAGGGTCGAGCGGGGCAGGTGGAAATTGGTCATCAGCGCGTCCGTCACCCGGAAGCGATAGCCCGGATAGATGAAGATTTCCGTAACCCCCTCATAGGGACGGACGATCCCGCCTTCATCCGCGGCGCTTTCGATCAGCCGCAGCGCGGTGGTGCCCACGGGGATCACCCGCCGCCCTTCGCCCTTCGCGGCGTTGATGGCGGCAGCGGCCTCGGCCGAGACGATCCCGCGCTCGCCGTGCATCCGGTGGGTGGTGACGTCCTCGACCTTGACCGGCAGGAAGGTGCCCGCGCCGACATGCAGCGTGACGTTCGTGGTTTCGATCCCCTGCGCGCGCAGGCTGTCCAGCAGCGGCTCGTCGAAATGCAGGCTGGCGGTGGGGGCGGCGACAGCGCCGGGCTCGCGCGCCCAGACGGTCTGGTAGTCGGTGCGGTCCTGCTCGTCCGGGGCCCGCAGCGCGGCGATATAGGGCGGCAGCGGCATCGCGCCGAGGCGGGCCAGCGCCTCGTCCAGCGCCGCGCCAGAGGCGTCGAAACGCAGCCTCAGGTCGATATCGGACATCGCCGCGACTACGGCCGACAGGGTGTCGCCGAAGCGGACCACCTCGCCGGTTTTCAGCTTCCGCAGCGGCTTGGCGAGCGCCCGCCACGTGCCTTCGGGGCCGGGCTCCAGCAGCGTGATCTCGATCTTCGCGGTGGCATCCCCTTGCGGCGTGGCGCGGGTGCGGGTGCCGGAAAGTCGCGCGGGAATCACGCGGGTATCGTTCAGCACCAAGAGGTCGCCGGGGCGCAGGAACCGGGGCAGCTCCGCGACGGTCGCATCTTCGATGGCGCCCTCCTGCGCCACCAGCAACCGCGCGGCGGTGCGGGGGCGGGCGGGGCGCGTGGCGATCAGCCCCTCGGGCAGGTCGAAGTCGAAATCGGAAAGCTGCATCACCGGGTTGTCGGCGGGGCTTCGGGCGAGGTCAACCCTCGGCATGGTTCCGGCGTCGCGCTTCGGCATCACCCTTCAAAGCGTTTTCCGATCCGACGCCAGCCACTGCGCGGCGAGGTCCGGCAGGCCGTGGAAATCCTCCAGCAGCCAATCCGGGCCCAGCCGGCTGATCCCCGGCCCCTCCGGGCCAAAGCCGATCAGCGCCACCTTCACCCCGGCGGCGCGGGCGGTCCTGAGGTCCGTCTCGGTATCGCCGACGAGGAACGAGCGGGCCACATGGCCGCCCGCCCGCTCGACCGCCGCGCGGTAGGCGAGCGGATCGGGCTTGCGGACCGGCAGCGTGTCGGCGCCGACCAGCGCCGCGAAATGATCGCGGATGCCGAGGGCCTGCAGCAGCTTTTCCGCCAGGTGCTCGGGCTTGTTGGTGCAGACCGAGAGGATCAGCTCGGCCCCGCGCAGCGCCTCAAGCGCCTCGCCGGCGCCGTCATAGAGGCGGGTGTGGCGGGCGATGTCCTCGGCGTAGAAATCCAGCAGGCGCAGGAAGTCCTCGTCTTCCGCGCCCGGCGGGATGATGGTGTCGGCAGGTGCCCGCGCATAGCCCGCGCGCAGCATGGCACGGCCGCCATGGAACGCGATCCTCGCATCCGCCACCGGGTCCAGCAGCGCCCCCAGCCCGCGCGAGGCGAAGCAGCCGTTCGCCGCCGCGACCAGATCGGCCGCCGTGTCGGCGAGCGTTCCGTCCAGATCGAATACCACCGTTCCCGTCATCCACCGTAACCTTCTGTCGCAGCTTGTGATCCGGCCGCACTTGCCGGCGTAATCTTGGGCTGATTAGAACGCCCGCAACGAAACCGGAACCGGGAAGTGGCAGCATGACGGAAGGCTCGGTCGCATTGATCGTTCTCGCGGCGGGGCAGGGCAGCCGGATGCTGTCGGACCTGCCGAAGGTGCTGCACCGGCTGGGCGGCGTCCCGCTGGTGGCGCACGCGCTGGCGGCGGGCCGCACGCTGGAGCCCGAGCAGGTGATCGTCGTCGCCGGCCACGGCGGCGAGGCGGTCGCAAAGGCGGTCGCGAAGTTCGATCCCGACGCACAGATCGCGATGCAGCACGAACAGCTCGGCACCGGCCACGCGGTCGCGCAGGCGCTGCCGCTGCTGGAGGGGTTCGAGGGGCGCGTGGTCGTGCTGTATGGCGACACGCCGTTCATCGGCGCGGATACGCTGGCGGCGCTGGCCTCGCACACCGCCGATGTGGTCGTGCTGGGGTTCGAGGCCGCCGATCCGGGCCGCTATGGCCGGCTGGTCGTGAAGGGCGGCGCGCTGGACCGGATCGTGGAGTTCAAGGACGCCGATGCCGCCACCCGCGGGATCGCGCTGTGCAATTCCGGCGTGATGGCGGCCGATGCGGGGCTGCTGCGCGATCTGGTCGGGCGCCTGGGCAACGACAACGCCGCGGGCGAGTATTACCTGACCGACGTGGTGGCCCTTGCGCGCGCGGCGGGCCGCAGCGCCGCGGTCGTGACCTGCGATGAGGCCGAGACGCTGGGCATCAATACCCGCGCCGAACTGGCGGCGGCCGAGGCGCAGTTCCAGACCCGCAAGCGTGCCGAGGCGCTGGAGGACGGCGTGACGATGGCCGATCCCGGCACCGTCTGGCTCGCATTGGATACGGTGGTCGGGCGCGACGCGATCATCGGGCAGAACGTGGTCTTCGGCCCCGGCGTCACCATCGAGAGCGGGGCCGAGATCCTGCCCTTCTGCCATCTGGAAGGCTGCCACGTCTCGGCCGGCGCGACTGTCGGCCCGTTCGCGCGGCTGCGACCGGGGGCGGAGTTGGGCGGCGATGTCCATGTGGGCAACTTCGTGGAAGTGAAGAACTCGGTTCTGGATGAAGGGGTGAAGGTCGGCCACCTGACTTATCTGGGCGACGCCCATATCGGTGAGCGCGCGAATATCGGCGCGGGCACCGTCACCTGCAATTACGACGGCGTCGGCAAGCACCGGACGGAAATCGGCGCGGATGCCTTCATCGGCTCCGACACGATGCTGGTCGCCCCGGTGCGGGTGGGGGCGCGGGCGATGACGGGCTCGGGCTCGGTCATCACCGAGGACGTGCCGGATGACGCGCTGGGGCTGGGCCGTTCGCGGCAGGTCACGAAGGCGGGGCTTGGCACCCGGATCATGCAGGCGCTGCGCGCCGCGAAGGAGAAGCGTTGAGATGTGCGGAATCGTCGGAATCCTCGGCAATCACCAGGTCGGCCCGCAGCTGATCGAGGCGCTGCGGCGGCTGGAATATCGCGGCTATGACAGCGCAGGGATCGCCACCATCGACGACGAGGGGCGGCTGGACCGCCGGCGCGAGGTCGGCAAGCTGGTCAACCTGTCCGACGCGCTGGTGCTGAACCCGCTGGAAGGCCGCACCGGCATCGGCCACACCCGCTGGGCCACCCACGGCGCGGCGACGCAGGGCAACGCCCACCCGCACCGGCACGGGCCGGTCGCGGTCGTCCATAACGGCATCATCGAGAACTTCCGCGACCTGCGCGCCGAACTGGCGGAGCACGGAATCGTGGCGCAGACCGAGACGGACACTGAAACGGTCGCGCTGTTGACCGGGCACCACATGGCGCAGGGCATGGACCCGGTCGCGGCGGTGCGGGCCACGCTTTCGCGGCTGCACGGCGCCTTCGCGCTCGCCTTCCTGTTCGAGGGGCAGGGCGATCTGATGATCGGTGCGCGCAAGGGCTCTCCGCTCGCGGTGGGGCATGGGAACGGCGAGATGTTCCTCGGCTCGGACGCCATCGCGCTGGCGCCGTTCACCGACCGGATCAGCTATCTGGAAGACGGCGACCATGTAGTGCTGACCCGCGCGGGGGCACAGTTCTTCGACGCCGAGGGGCGGCAGACCAGCCGCGAGACGGCGCGGATCGACGTGGGCGCGACCGCCATCGACAAGGGCGGCTACCGCCACTTCATGGCGAAGGAGATCGCGCAGCAGCCGGTCGTGCTGGGTGACGCGCTCAGCCACTACATCAAGGACGGCCGCATCGTCCTGCCGGATTCGCTGGATTTTTCGGCCGTGGACCGGATCACGCTGGTGGGCTGCGGGACCGCCTATTACGCGGCCTATGTCGCGAAATACTGGTTCGAGCGGCTGGCGGGGCTGCCCTGCGATGTCGATGTCGCCTCCGAGTTCCGCTATCGCGAGCCGCCGTTGTCACCGAGTAGCTGGGCGATCTTCGTCAGCCAGTCGGGCGAGACCGCCGACACGCTGGCGGCGCTGCATTACTGCAAGGACAAGGTGGCGAAGACGCTGGGCGTGGTGAACGTCGGCACCTCGGCCATCGCGCGCGAGGCCGACATCGCCCTGCCGATTCTCGCCGGGATCGAGGTGGGCGTGGCGTCCACCAAGGCCTTCACCTGCCAGCTTGCGGTGCTGGCGGTGCTGGCACTGAAGGCGGCGCGCGATCGGGGCATGATGGATGACACGACGCTTGCCGCGCATCTGGACGATCTGAACGCCATTCCCGGTCTCGTCAGCCAGGCCGTGGCGGCCGGCGAGGATTGCCGCCTGCTTGCCAACTGGCTGGCCGAGGCGCAGGACGTGCTGTTCCTGGGGCGCGGGGCGCTGTTTCCGATCGCGCTGGAAGGGGCGCTGAAGCTGAAGGAAATCAGCTACATCCACGCCGAAGGCTATGCGTCGGGTGAGCTCAAGCACGGTCCCATCGCGCTGATCGACCGCAATGTGCCGGTGGTGGTTCTGGCCCCGTCAGACCCGCTGTTCGAGAAGACCGTCTCGAACATGCAGGAGGTGCTGGCCCGCCACGGCCAGGTGCTGCTGGTCTCCGACGCGAAGGGCGTCGAAGCGGCGGGCGAGGGCACCCGCGCGGTCCTGACGATGCCGGCGGGCGGGGGGGTCTTCGCGCCGATCGTCTATGCGGTGCCGATGCAGTTCCTCGCCTATCACACGGCGGTCGCCAAGGGGACGGACGTGGACCAGCCGCGCAACCTCGCCAAGTCGGTGACGGTGGAATAGGGCCTCGGGCGGCGCGGTGAAAATCGCGCCGGGCGGCGCGCCTTGCGGCAACCTTCCTGCCCGCGCGGGTGTTGTCGCGGCATGGAAAACAACATCATCGACGACCTGCACGAGGCCGACGTCGCGCTGTCCGTGGACGCTGGCGAGATGCGGCACGATCCGGCGGTCAGAACAGTCGGCGCGCTCAGCGAGATCGCGGACCAGCCGCCCGCCTTCACGCTCGCTGCGCTGGCGGTGATCGGCGGGATTGCGATCGGGAGGCCCAGGCTGACCAAGGGCGGGGCGCGGGTCCTTCTGTCGCTGTTCATCGCCACGCAGGTCAAGGCGGCGATCAAGTCGAAGGTCGTGCGGACGCGCCCCTACAAGCTGCTGGACGAAGGGGAATACGAGACCGGCCTCGATGGCCCGGACGAGGCGGACTACAATTCGTTCCCCTCGGGTCACACGGCCAATGCGGTGGCGGCGGCGCGGGCGATTTCGCGCGTGGCGCCGGGCGCCGGGGCGCCGCTCTGGCTCGGCGCGGCGGCGGTCGGCGCGGTGCAGGTGCCGCGTGCCAGCCATCACGCGCTGGACGTGGTGGCAGGCGCGGCGGTCGGGCTGCTGTCCGAGGCGCTGGCGCATGCGGCTTTCGGGCTGCTTGGCGGGGAACGTAAAGGCGGCCGCAGGCGGCGCTGAACCGGGGCTGCCTTTCGCTGGTGGCGTGCGGTTTGCCAGCCCTCCACACCTGTCTCGCGGGACGGCGCAGCCTCGCCTTCGAGGACGCGATCCCCCCACCACTTGCGGCACGCATACATGTCCTCGGTCGTGATCTCGCGCAGGGCCTTGTTTCCGATCACCTCAATAAAGTTCTTTGTCGCCTTATTGCGCGAGTTCTTCCAACGCCGGATCTGGTCCGCGTTCTTGTCCCGCAGGTCTTCGGCCGCGACCTCGTAGAAGGCGTCCAGTGCCTTGCTGACTGTCAGCCGCGGAGGCGGGGGAAGTCCCAAAGCAGCATCCGCCTCGCGCTTGTTGAATCTTCCCGCGCCATCAACAGTCGCCTCAACTCTGGTCAGCAACGCCTCAATCGGCAGGTGCGCCACCCTTGTGGCCGGCATGTAGCGGTAGCCGCGGCGCTGCCCGAGGTTCCGCGCAGCCGCCATTCGGTCCTTTGCCATCTGGTCATGCCCATCGAGCTGGGCCTCTCAGGCCTAAATCAACTCGGCCCAGACCTGCGGTGCCTTCATGGAGGCGATGGCACGGCTGTCTGTATGCAGGCTGACGTGGGCGATCGAGCGTGGCTCAACCGACGCGCAGCGCACGGGAACCCGCTTGCGGATGTGCCAGATGCTTTCACGCAGAATGATCGTCGGGGGCTTCATGGGGTATATGGGCAGGGCGACCAATACCACGCAAGCGGTCTTGCTGGTGCACCATGTGCTCCATAATGTGAACCAACTTTGACGCGCCGGTGCTTCCGAGTCAACGAGGCGCTGGCCAGCCTCGATGCCGAGTTCGAGGCGCTTTACACCGACTTCGGCCGCCCCTCGATCGCGCCGGAGCGGCTGATCCGGGCCAGCCTGATCCAGATCCTGTTCTCGGTCCGCTCCGACCGGCAGTTGATGGAGCAGATGCAGTATAACCTGTTGTTCCGCTGGTTCGTGGGGCTGGGCATCGACGATGCCGTGTGGGTGCCGACCGTCTTCACCAAGAACCGTGACCGGCTGCTGACGACCGAGATGTCGCGCAAGGTGATGGCCGCGATCCTGGCGCATCGGGAGGTCGCGCCGCTGTTGTCGGACGAGCATTTCTCGGTCGATGGCACGCTGGTGAAGGCTTGGGCCTCGATGAAGAGCTTTCAGTCCAAGGCGGGGGACACCCCGCCCGAGGACGACGGCTCGGGCGATCCGCCCGGACCTGAGACCATCGCTGAAGACCAGCCCGACCCGACCAAAGCCGAGACCAACCCGATGCCCCGACCCACCCGCCAGCACCGCAACGCCGAGGTCGATTTCCGGGGCGAGAAGCGCTCGAACGCCACCCGTGTTTCGACCACCGACCCCGAGGCGCGGCTTTACAAGAAATCCCCCGGCACCGGCGCGATGCTGTGCTTCATCGGCCATGCGCTCATGGAGAACCGCAGCGGCCTGATCGTCCAGGGCGACCTGACCCGGGCCGACGGCCATGCCGAACGGCGTGCGGCGCTGGACATGATCCACCGCCACTCCCCCGGATCCACCCGGCGGCTGATGCTTGGAGCCGACAAGGGATATGACGCAAGGGGGTTTGTCACCGACCTGCGCCCGGCCTGCGTGACCCCGCATGTCGCGCAGAAAACGCGACATTCAGCGATAGACGGCCGCACCACCCGGCATGAGAGCCATGCCCTGTCTCAGAAACACCGCAAGCGCATCGAGGAGGCTTTCGGTTGGGCCAAGACCGTCGGCGGCATGGCCCCGACCGTCTACCGTCGCATCGAACGGGTGCGATCCCGCTTTGTCCTGACGATGGCCGCCAGCAGCCTCGCCCGACTGCCCAGGCTGCTGGCGCCTTGAAGCCCGAAAACGGCATCGACCGCCCATGCCGTTCGTGGAAACGGGCCGGACGCGCAAGGCCGACGGTCCCACCGACAGGAAACCCCTCCGATACGCCGACTAATTCAGCGACCTCTTAGGGCGGCTATGGGTCGCTTCCAACTTAGCGGGGGGCAGCGCATGGTTCGCGGGCAGGTTTTCCGACAAGCTGACGACACCATACGATGTGCAGGATGAGATCGCGCGCTGGTCCTCGATTGCGCCGATGATCCTCACCGTCGTTTTCTGAATTAGTGCAAAGAAGCGCGTATCCCTCGGCGACCGCGGCAGTGTTGGAAGCCGCGGATGTTCTCCAGACGTACGTTACCCTCCCAAATTGTGGCTATTTGGCGGCGGCGGCGTGGTGAATTCGGTGCCGAGCGACCTGATCGACGCATGGCAGGCGAGCTTGGCGTGGCCAGAGCGGAAAGGGCGGCCCGCTGGCCGCCCCCTGGGTCATCGCGGCCCTCGCAGACTCAGCCGATCTTGCCGCCGCCCTGCTTCGTGATCGCGACCACGGCCGGACGGACCGGCAGGGCGTCGTCGAAATCCGGCCAGCGGGTCGAGAGGTCCTCGTAATAGGACGGGCGGCCGTGGCCCTCCCAGTCCTCGCCGCCGTCGCCGGGATGCTGGATCGCGAGGAAGAAGGTCGTCAGGTCCGGCGTCGGGCAGGGGCCGCACATCTCGGCGCCCACCGGGACGCGGTAGAAGAGGCGCGAGGTGCCGCGCGCCGGGCCGTCGATGTCCACCGCCCACAGCCCGTCCGTGCGGCCGGTGGCCGAGGGGTTGTTACCGTCGGTCGAGACCCACAGCCGCCCGTCGCTGTCGATGGCGCAGTTGTCGGGCATCCCGAACCAGCCGTTCTCGGTCGTCGCCGTCGAGAAGGTCGCGCCGACTTCGGCGACCGAGGGATCGCCGCACTGAAGCAGCACTTCCCACGTGCCGCTGGTCGCGGCGAGGTCGGCATTGTCCTCGATGATCTCGATGATGTGGCCGAAGGCGTTGTTGACGCGCGGGTTGGCGGCGTCCGCTTCCTCGCGCCGGGTGTTGTTGGTCAGCATGACATAGGCGCGGCCGGTCTGGGCGTTCGGCTCGATGTCCTCGGGGCGGTCCATCGGGGTGGCGCCCAGCAGGTCGGCGGCGCGGCGGGTCTCGATCACCACGTCGGCCTGGCTCTCGAAGCCGTTCTCGGCGGTCAGCAGGCCCTCGCCGTGGGTCAGCGGCAGCCATGCCACGGTGCCGTCCTCGTCGAAGCGGGCGACATACAGCGTGCCCTCGTCCAGCAGGTCCATGTTGGCGGCGCGGTCGTCGGGGTTGTATTTGCCCGCCGTCACGAACTTGTAGACGTAGTCGAACCGCTCGTCGTCCCCGAGATAGAAGACCACGCGGCCATCGGGAGCCACCGCGCTTTCGGCGCCCTCGTGCTTGAAGCGGCCGAGCGCGGTGCGCTTCTTCGGGGTCGAGTTCGGGTCGTTCACGTCCACCTCGACGATCCAGCCGAAGCGGTTGGGCTCATTCGGTTCTTTCGACACGTCGAAGCGGTCGTGGAACTTGCCCCAGTCATAGGCGTCGGCGGGAAGGCCCAGCCGCTCGTAGTTGGCGGCCTCGCGGTGATCCGCCGGCAGCGTGCCCTCGAAATAGCCGTGGATGTTCTCCTCGGCCATGATGTAGGTGCCCCAGGGGGTCACGCCGCCCGCGCAGTTGTTGATGGTGCCCAGCACCTCGCGCCCGGTCGGGTCGGCATTGGTCTGCAGGCGCGGGTGGCCGGCGGCGGGGCCGCTGATCTGCATCGGCGTCCTGGCGGTGATGCGGCGGTTCAGCGCGCCGTCCAGCACCGGCTGCCACTTGCCGTCCACCTTGCGGATCTCGATGACGGTGCCGCCATGCGCGGCCATCTCGATATTGACGCGGTTCTCGTCGGCGTCGGTGATCGTGATCTTGCCGTCGGCGATGGTGACGATGCCGGGGAACATCAGATGCGGGTCGGTGTATTCGTGGTTGACGACCAGCAGGCCGTGATCGTCCGCGCCATCCAGCGGGATGAAGCCTACGAAGTCGTTGTTGTAGCCGAACTGCCGTTCCTGCGCGGCCTCTGATTGGTTCAGCGGATCGAATTCGGGCGCGTCGGCGAAGACCTTGTCGCCCCAGCGCAGCAGGATGTCGGCGTCATAGCCTTCCGCGACATGGTGGTCGCGGTCCACGCCGGCCATGACCTCGGGGAAGTCGAAGACCGAGCCTTCGACCGCGCCCTGCGCCCGCGCCTCGCCGGCGGCGAACATGGCCAGCGGGCTGACCGTGGCGGTGATGGCGGTCGCCGCCATCGCGCCTTTCAGGAATCCGCGGCGCGAGAAGCGGGCGGCGATGATCTCGCCCATCGTGCGGTTGTCGGTCGGGTTGCGGCCGGGGCCGTCCGCTTCTTCCAGCGCGCTGCTGCGGAAGACATGGCGGGAGGTGGGTTGCTGGGTCATGAGGACGTTCCTGGCTCGATCTGCTGAGAATCGCGGCCGACCATGAGAAGGCCGCGGCTGGTCTCCGCCTACCGGGCGAGTGTGACTCTGGGGTGACAGGTCAGGAAGTTCGGACGCGCCGACTGCCATGTCGATTTTTCGAGCCGCGGGTTGAGCCGGGTCTTCACGCCCGTCAGCCGGTTCCGGCTTCGCCCGGTAGCCAGAGCTTGCGTGGGCGCTAAAGAGCTTCGATCCGGATCGGCTTCTCGAGACGCTCCCGAGAAAACTGACAGCCCCACCATCTGGAAGATGGAAGAGCCCCCGGCAGGCGGGCTTTTTTCATGCCCGTTGACCTGCGGTGTGCACGCTTACGCCTCGGCGGGATAGGCGGCGGGGCGCAATCTATTCACCGGGACAGAGCTTCCAGTCCATTTACGAGGCAACTGATTCGTTGTGCACGGCAACGCCTGGTTGGCTCATCTGCCGCCAACGCCCGGCCTCTCTGGCGCAAGCGGAGGATCCGGCCTAAGCCTGCGCCGCCATCTGAAGGAGCCGCGATGTTTACCGTCATCATGCTTGCCGCCCCCGACCGCGCCGATCTGACCGACGAGGCGGCCGGGGCGCTGAGGGCGCGCTGGGAGGGCGGGCCGGTGGCCTGGCTCTCGCGCGGCATCGCGGCGGAGTTTGCGGTCGGACAGGTCCCCGGCGATTTCGACGATATCTGGCGCGACTGGCAGGCCCGCGGGCTCGATCTCGCCATCGTTCCGACCGCCGGGCGGCGCAAGGCGGTGCTGCTCGCCGATATGGATTCGACCATGATCGGGCAGGAATGCCTCGACGAGCTGGCGGACGTTGCCGGATACGGCGCGCAGGTGGCCGCGATCACGGCCCGCGCCATGAACGGCGAGCTGGAGTTCGAACCTGCGCTGGTCGAGCGGGTGGCGGTGCTGAAGGGGCTGCCGGAATCAGTGATCGCGGAGGTGCTCGACTGCCGCATCTCCCCGACCCCTGGCGGGCGGACTCTGGTCGCGACGATGCGGGCGAAGGGCGCGTGGACGGTGCTGGTTTCGGGCGGGTTCACCGGCTTCACGGCGCCGATCGCCGAGCGGCTCGGCTTCGACGCGCAGCGCGCCAACGTGCTGCTGGCGGAGGGCGGCAGGCTGACCGGGCGCGTCGCGCTGCCGATCCTCGGGCGCGAGGCCAAGGTGCAGGCGCTCGAGGAGATCACCGCCGAGCGGGGCGTGACTCCCGCCGATGCGATCGCCGTGGGCGATGGCGCCAACGATCTGGGCATGCTGAAACTCGCGGGAATGGGCGTCGCGCTGCACGCCAAGCCGGCGGTGGCCGCGCTGGCGCCGCTGCGGATCAGTTTCGGCGATCTTACCTCGCTTCTGTATCTCCAAGGCTATGCCGAGGATGAATTCGTCAGGAACTGACGACATCGGCTGGCTTGGGGGATCTGAGGCGTTCACCGCGGACGGAGTGCAGCGGCAAGACTGCCGATACGGAGAGGCAGGAGCACGGCGCCTGCGTCGGAGTGATCCGCCGCTGGCAGCCCGGCTCCGCGGCCGTGTTACCCTGCCAACGCGGCCACCGTCTCGGCGGCGGGGCGGGCCACCGACCTTGCCGCGCCGGTGCCGGCCCATTGCGCGCCATAGCCCGTTTCACCCCCGGCCAGCGCGGCCGCATTGAGCGCCTTGCCGGCGTCGTAGGTCACCGGATAGTCGGGCGCGGCCGAATCGTCGATGGCGGTGAACAGGTTCTCGACCGAGCGCGCGGGCCGGCCCGAGATTGCGCGGGTCATTTTCGTGCGCCCCAGCGACAGCGCCGCGCGATGGGCGGGGGTCGTCGCCGCTTCCGGGGCGCGCAGGAACGCCGTGCCGCATTGCACCGCGACGGCACCTGCGGCAAGGGCGGCGCGGATGTCCGCCGCCTCCATGATCGCGCCTGCCGCGACCACCGGCACGGGCAGGTCGCGCAGCGCGGCAAGCAGATCGGGCAGTGGCAGCCGCGCATCGTCGCCCTTGGGGTCGAACATGCCGCGATGCCCGCCAGCCTCCCACCCCTGCGCGATCACTACGTCGAGCCCCGCCGCCACGATGGCCCGCGCCTCGGCGGGCGAGGTTGCGGTTGCGGCAAGGACGGCTCCGCTCGACCGCAGCCGCGCAAGGCGGTCCGCATCGGGCAGGCCGAAGTGAAAGCTGATCAGCGCCGGCCTGGCGTCGATCAATGCCTGAAGCATGTCGTCGTTGGTCAGGAAGCTGGGATAGATGTCGCGCAGCTCCGCCGGGGGCGCTGCCCCGAACTGCGCAAAGCGCGGCGCGAGGCGGTCGAGCCATGCGGCCTCCACCTCGGGATCACGCTGCGGCCGCGCGTGGCAGAAGACGTTCACCCCGAACGGCCGGTCGGTCATGGCGCGAGTCCGGGCCATCGCCTGCGCGGCCTCGGTGGCGGGCATCGTCGCCAGCCCGAGGCAACCCAGCCCGCCTGCGTTGCTGACGGCGGCGGCCAGCTCGGGCGTGGCGACCCCGGCCATCGGGGCCTGGATCACGGGACGGTCGAAGGAAAGGGAGCCGATCTGCATGGCTTCAGCCTGACACACGCCGCCGAGGGGTGCCAGAGGGTCTGCGCGCAGTCATTGCGGCTCCGTCAGCAGGGGGATGTTGAAGGCCAGCAGGTTGCGCTGATCCTCGCGGAAATAGGCGAGCGACTGGGTGAGGTCGTGGATGATGAGCCAGCCGAAGCCGCCCTCGGGCAGGGGGGCATCAGGCGGCAGGTCGCGTGCCGGGGGAGGGGCCAGACAGGCGCCTGGAAGGCGAACGCCGTCATCGGTGATCGCGCAGGCGACACCGTTGCGATGGCAGGCCGCCGAGAGGTGGATGCGCCGGAAAGCCGCCGCGTCCTCGGCCCCGTGCAGGACGATGTTGTTCATCACCTCGGCAAGGACCAGCTCGACCCGCCCCATCACATCGGCCGAGACATGGGGCGAGAGCCGCGCGTTCAGGTCGGTCAGCGTCTGCCGCACGCTCATCCGGTCTGCAGGCAGAACCCGGTGGAACAGTGCCTGCGCCCCCGCGGTCTGCGCCTGACCCGCCGCGCGGGCGCGCTGGCCGGTCATGTCCTGGTCTCGCCGGGATGGTGATCCGCCGGGATCGCAGGGGCAGGGCGCGAAGGGGCGGCGTCGTGGATGGTGAAGACCGAATCCATCCGCGTCAGCCGGAAGACCCGCATGACGTTGGGGCCGAGCGCGGCAAGCTCCAGCCGCGCCCGCGCCGGCAGCGCCTTGTGGATCGCGATCAGCGCGCCGAGGCCCGAGCTGTCCATGAACTGCACCGCCTCCATGTCGATCAGCAGCACCGGCCCGGCGGTCGGCACGATCTCGCGCATGCGTTCCTTGAAGGACAGCGCGATGGCGGCGTCGAGCCGCGCCTCGTCCATCCGCACGATGGTGCGGTCCCCGGCAGGTTCGACCGTCAGCTTCATCCCGTTTCCTTTCCGGCGAATCCGAATTGGCCAAGCCCTAACGGAAATTCCTTACCAACCCCTGAACGATCTCCCTGCGGGCGCGCCGCCACCGGGGAGCCGCTATTAAAGGTCTGTTTACGCCGCGATTCTAGATTGCTCCGGGCCTGCGGACCCGCCACGGTTCGGATGTTGATTCGTATCCGTTGGCGCGGCCCCGGCGATTGTCTGCCGTTGCACCTCCAACCGTTCCCGAGGTTTTTCGATGTCCGCTGCACCGCTTTCCGCCCCGCTTCAGACGCCCCTGACGGGCAACGCGCCGCTGCCTTTCGGGCCAGTGCGCGCAGTGGACGTGATCCCCGATGTCGTCGAACGGGCCGACGCCCCCCTCGACTTCGACACGCCCTATCGGATCACGGCGGGACAGCTGTTCGGCGGCACGATCACGCCCGGCGATCAGGACGCGGTCGCCGTCAATCTGGTGGCGGGCGTCACCTATGAATTCATCATGACGGGAAACGGGGGCAATCCGCTGCCCGACACCATTCTCGCGCTGTTCGATCCGCAGGGCTACATCGTCGCCGAGAATGACGATTACGGCGGCTATCTGGACGAATCCTACTTCACCTTCACGGCGACGCAGACCGGCACGTATTTCATGGGCGCCGCGGGTTACGGCAGCAGCGCGGGCGAGTATGTGCTGGGTTATCAGCCCGTGCAGATCCCGCCCGACCCGCCGCCGACCTCGGGCGAGGTCTGGACGATGGACCAGATCGCGTGGCAGCTCTCCGAAGGCTATTGGGAGAATCTGGGCCTCCCGACCCCCACCTTCGCGGTCGAGCAGGGGCAGACCCTCACCGTCGATCTGAGCGGGCTGAACGCCCACGGGCAGAGCCTCGCCCGGTCGGCGCTCGGCGCCTGGTCGCAGCTGACGGGCATCAATTTCGATACCAGCTCGCGCGCGGGCAGCAACGCCCATATCGTCATCGACGACCGCGATCCGAGCGGCGCCTATGCCCAGCATCTGCGGATCTACGGCAGCACCACCGACCATGTGGCGATCAACATTCCGACCTCATGGTATGGCGCCCCGGCCGACGGCATCGCCACTTACGGCTACACGACCTTCCTGCACGAGATCGGCCACGCGCTCGGGCTGGGTCACGCGGGCAACTACAACGGCAATGCGATCTGGGGGCGGGACAACCTGTATGCCAATGACAGCATGCAGGCGACGCTCATGTCCTATTTCAGCCAGGACCAGAATCCCAATATCGACGCCTCTGCCGCCCTGCCGATCACGCCGATGCTGGCCGACATCATCGCCATCCAGACCCTCTACGGCATGCCGGCCGGGGTGATGGCGGGGGCGACGATCTGGGGCGTGGGCGGCACCGCGACTGGCGCGTTCGGCGCGGCGATGACGATGCTGACCCAGCGCCGCCCGGTGACGATGACGGTCTTCGATCAGGGCGGCATCGACACGCTAGACCTGCGCAACGACACCGCTGGGCAGCGGATCGACCTGCGTCCGGGAAGCATCTCGGACGTCTATGGCAGGATCGGCAATCTCTCGATCGAGCGGAACACGGTGATCGAGCATGCGATCGCCGGGGCAGGCGCGGACCGCGTGACCGGCAACTTCGCCGCCAATTCCCTGAACGGGATGGCCGGCAACGACACGCTGCTGGGGCTCGGCGGGAACGATACGCTGAACGGCGGCCCCGGCGCGGACCGGCTGATCGGCGGCGCGGGGAACGATCTCTATATCACCGATGGCGCTGACGTCATCGTGGAAGCGGCGGGAGAGGGTTACGACACCGTCCACACGACCAGCCACTGGGCGATGGCCGCGAATATCGAGGCCGCGCAGGTCATCGGGACCGCCGCCGCGAACATCACCGGCAACGCCCTGTCCAACACCATCATCGGCAATGCCGCGAACAACCAGCTTTCGGGCGGCGCGGGTGACGATACGCTGGCGGGCGGTCCGGGCAACGATCTGCTGGTGGGCGACGCGGGCAACGACCGCCTTGGCGGCGAAGCGGGCTTCGACACGCTGCGCGGTGGTTCCGGCAACGACACCTATGTCTTCGACGGCGTGGACCTGATCGTCGAGAACGCGAACGAGGGCTGGGACACGGTCGAGACCTGGAACCACTACACCCTGACCGCGCATGTCGAGGTGGTCCGGCTGATGGGGACGAACAACGTCAACGCCGCCGGCAGCGAACTGGCGAACCAGCTGATCGGCAATGCCGGGAACAACCAGATGTGGGGCGGCGCGGGCGACGACACGCTGGCGGGCGGCGCGGGCAACGATC
>NZ_JAHQZU010000161.1 GCF_019061185.1 Paracoccus sp. Z118 | reverse complement strand
TGCGCATGGTGACGCTGATCGCGCTGGCCAACCTCGTCACGATGACGACGGCGCTGTCGGCGATGGTCGATCTGGTGCGCACCCTGACGGCGCCGTTGCGCCGGCTGGGCCTGCCGACGCATCTGCTGGAAACGGCGATCCCGCTGGTGATCCGCTTCACCCCGGTCCTGATCGCGCGCGCCGAGGGCTTGGCCGAGGCATGGCGCGCCCGCAGCTTCCGCCGCCCCGGCTGGCGGCTTCTGCTGCCGCTGATGCTGGGCGCACTGGACGACGCCGATCATGTCAGCGAAGCTCTGCGCGCCCGAGG
>NZ_JAHQZU010000160.1 GCF_019061185.1 Paracoccus sp. Z118 | reverse complement strand
GTAAGCGCGAGGTCGTTGCCCTATGCGGCGATGCTTGACGGCTGGTTGAAGCGCCAGGGCATGAGGTCTTCGATGGCGCTTTGCGGGTGTCCGTCGAGGATGGCGCGAAGGGTGTCGGCGATGTAGTCGACCGGGTTCACGTTGGACATCTTGCAGGTGGCGACCAGCGAGGCGAGCATGGCCCAGTTCTCGGCGCCAACCTCGTTGCCGGCAAAGAGTGCGTTTTTTCTCGTAAGTGCGATCGGGCGGATCTGGTTCTCGACCGGGTTGGTGTCGAGTTCGAGTGTGCCGTCGTCGAGGAAGCGGATCAGGCCGGG
>NZ_JAHQZU010000015.1 GCF_019061185.1 Paracoccus sp. Z118 | reverse complement strand
ATCGATCAGCGCGCCAACCTCGCGGCAGGCGGCCTGATATGGCGCGCCGGCATAGGTGTCGATCCAGTCCCGATAGGGCGTGTCCGGCACCGCATCCCGCGCCAGCCTCAGGCCGATCTCGCCATAACCCAGCACGCAAGGCGCGAGCGCCGCGAGCAGGTCGAGGAAATCGCCCGAATAGCCCGCTTCCAGAACGTAACGCGTATAGGCGAGGTTCTCGGGCGCTTCCTCCGCGGCCTCAAGGGCGGCGGCGTCGATCCCCTGTGCCGCGCAGATGCGCAGATGCAACGGCATCTCGCCGTCGACCAGCGTGTGGACCGTCGCCGAACAGGCGCGCATCTCCTCCAGCGTTGCCGCCTTGACGACACCGAGGGCCCAGGCCCGGCTGAAGTGGATGAGGAAGCGGTAGTCCTGAACGAGATAGCTCAGGAAGGCTGCGTGCGGCAGCGTTCCATCGCGCAACCCTTCGACGAAGGCATGGTGCGTATAGTCGTGCCATGTGCCGGCGCAGGCCTCGCGCCAGGCGGCGAAGCAGCGGCCGTAAACGGGGGCGGCGGACAGGGGGCTCATTCGGCAGCACCCACGTCCATGGCCAGTTGCGCTACCGGAAGGATGGCGGGAATGAGGCCCTCTTCGTGCAGGAAAGCCTCGAACCGGGCATATCGGCCGTGATCGAGGGCGGCGGGGGACGTTGCGAAACGGCCGAAGGTGTCGTCCCAGGCCGCGGTGTTCAACTCGTCCCCGAGATCCGGGGCGTGGCCCGCGAAAAGCGCCTTTGCCTCTGCCGGGTGGTTGAGCATGTAGTGGGTCGCGCGTTCGACAGCACCGAGGAAGCGGCTCACCCGGTCGCGGTCGAGGCTGCCCCGATGGGCCACGAAGATCAGCTCGTCATAGGCGGGCACGCCCTCCTCCTCGACGAAGAGGCATCTGCCTTCGCCGCCCGCCAGCCTCATCTGCGTCAACTCGAAATTGCGGAAGCCGCCGATGGTCGCATCGACCTGACGGGACAGCAACGCCGGGGTCAGCGACCAGTTGACATTCACCATCTCGATATCTTCCGCGTCCAGTCCGGCCTGCTTCAGCAGCCCGGCGACGATCGCCTGTTCCACGCCCGCGACCGAGAATCCGATCCTCTTGCCGGCAAGGTCGGCAACCGTCTCGATTGGGCCATCGGCGCTGACCATCAGGCAGTTGAGCGGCGTTCCGACCAGCGTGCCGACGCGCACCAGCGGCAGGCCCTCATGGACCTGAAGATGCAGTTGCGGCTGATAGCTGACGGCGAGGTCCGCCTTGCCCGCCGCGACCAGCTTCGGCGGATCGGCGGGATCGGAGGGGGACACGATCTCGACCTCCAGCCCGGCCTCGGCAAAGAAACCCTTCTCCTCGGCCAGGATGATGGGCGCGTGGTCGGGGTTCACGAACCAGTCGAGCATGAGTGTCAGCTTTTCGGCGGCCGTCGCGGGGCTCGCGGTCAGCAGAAGGGCAGCCGCACAGACGCTGCGGAACAGTGCTTTCATCTCGTCTCTCCGCGGGCGGTCGGGTTGTCTCACGGGGGTAGAGCGGCGCGGCCGAGGGGGCGCAGCAGCGCGCCGGCTGCGGCAGGCTGGTGCGGGCCGAGCCGCGCCTTGTGCTCTGGCGTTGTCCCCTACAGATCGGGCGGTGACGAGTGCGACGTCCATGTTCTTCCTCCACATCGAGGGGTCATGGCCGCAAACGGAAAAGGGAAGCCGCCAAGAGTGCAGCATGGCCCGTTCCCTTCGCCGGCATGACCCGGATCAGGTTCGATGGGTGCTGTGCCTTGCACATCTCAGCCCCGCACGGGGCGCCCCAACGAGCGTGTAGCGGGACTGTAGCGTTTGCGGGGAACCATGCAAGGCAGAGTTGGCTCGGGAAATCTGAACAGGGGCGTTGACTGGATCATCCGCCCGGCATCGGCCTGATGCCGATGAGCGAGGAGAGACCATGACGAGACGACCGGGCCGGAACCAAGGCCCGGCTTTCAGGGCCAAGGTGGCGCTTGCAGCCATCAAGGGCGGGAGGACACTGGTCGAACTGACCGAGCAGTTCGACGTGCACCCGGATCAGATCACGCAACTGGGCAGGCGGGTCCCCAGTCCGTGCCGCCCGAGAGCGGAATGCCCTCGAAGGGCGCGGTGCGGCGGTTGCGATCTTCGACGAACTGGCCTGCATCGCGGCTAGGCGATCACTCTGCCGACTACGCCCACCAGCGTCTTTTCGGTTCCGGGTATTCTGACAAGCTGAGCCAGCAGCTTGTCGTCCAGCCGGATCAGTATACGGGCGAGCGCTTGCTAGACATGACGTGCGCCGAATACGGAATGGGCGTCAACACCCACATGGGCCAGACCTATGGTGCCAGTCAGGTCGGACTGCTGCTGCTGGGGGCCTCGGCCGCAGTCACGTGGTGGAAGCGGCGCCGCGTGCGCAGCCTCGGCGTGCCGCCTCTGCCGTCGGACTGCGGGGTGTTCGTTGGCCTTTTCGTTGTGCTGACCGCGCGAGGCCTGCTGTTCCCGTTGACGGGACTGCCTCGCGCGTGATGATCGCGCTGGACTTGATCTGGAAGCGGCCCACAGGGGCCGCCCGGCTTCAGCTGTCTGACACAGCGACAGCACCGGGGCGCATTGCAGTGGCCCTGTGTGAAATCCGCTTTGTCCCAGGTAGCGAACGATTCCTGTTTGAGATGCTGCACCAGATAAGAAGGGCTGCTTCAAGGAAGGCTATCGTGGCGCAATGCCGTCCAGTATCTGCCAAGGCCGAAAGCGCTACAGCGTCCAGAGCTACTTATCGTGATAGTTCCAGCAATCGGGTCACGTCGAGATGCTTCGTGATATGAATGGCAAGCTCGTCCAGAACCGCATCAACCTTGCTATCGTAGCAAAATTCACTTGCAGATACTCCCAAAGCCTTGAGCCAAGCGTCCCGGAAAGCGTTCGACGTGAACAGTCCGTGCAGATAAGTTCCCTCGACCTGGCCGTTGCTCGAGCGCGCTCCTTCCGGGAGATCACCGACATGGGCGAAGGGGCGCAGGCAATCGGCACCATCGGTCCGGCCCAGGTGGATCTCGTAGCCTGCGACCTGCAGGCGGGAAGGCTCGTGGACGGCCATGACGCGGGTAAGGCGCTTGTCGGGGGAGAGCACGGTCTGAACATCCAGGTAGCCGAGACCTTCGGTGGCTCCGGCCTCTCCCTCGATGCCGTGCGGATCGGCAATGCTGCGGCCCAGCATCTGAAATCCGCCGCATATCCCGAGGATGCGTCCACCGCGACGGTAATGGGCCTTGAGGTCGATATCCCACCCTTGCGCCCGCAGAAAGGCAAGGTCGGCCCGCGTGGATTTGGACCCCGGAATGATCACCACCGCCGCGTCGCCCGGAATCGGCTGGCCGGGGTGCACCATTTCAAGGCGGATGTCGGGGTGCATCTTCAACGGGTCGAGGTCGTCGAAATTGGCAATGCGGGGAAGGGCGAGGCAGGCGATCCTGACCGCGCCGTCGCCGAAGGGCTGCAGGTCGAGCGCATCCTCGGCCGGAAGCAGGGCGGCCTTGGCGAACCATGGCAGCACACCGAAGCCGCGCCATCCAGTCCGTTCGGCGATCATCCGATAGCCATCGTCGAAAAGCGAGGGATCGCCCCGGAACCGGTTGACGATGAAGCCCTTGATGCGTGCGGCGTCCTCCGGATCAAGGACGACCTTGGTGCCGACAAGCTGCGCGAACACGCCGCCGCGGTCAATGTCGCCGATCAGCACGACGGGAACGTCTGCGGCGGCGGCAAAGCCCATGTTGGCGATGTCGCGGGACCGCAGGTTGATCTCGGCCGGACTGCCCGCGCCCTCGACGATAACCAGGTCGGCCTGCGACTTCAGCCGCTCGAAGCTTTCCAGGACCGCCGCCATCAGCTCGGGTTTCAGCCGGGCATAATCGCGTGCCTTCAGTGTCGCGCGCCTCTTGCCGTGCACGATGACCTGCGCGCCGATATCGGTCTCGGGCTTCAGCAGGACCGGGTTCATGTCGGTATGCGGCTCGATCCCGCAGGCCAGCGCTTGCAGCGCCTGCGCACGGCCGATCTCGCCGCCGTCCATTGTCACGGCTGCGTTGTTCGACATGTTCTGGGGCTTGAACGGGCGCACGGTCAGTCCGCGCCGGACAGCCGCCCGGCAGAGCCCGGCTACCAGCAGCGACTTGCCGACATTCGAGCCGGTCCCCTGCAGCATCAGTGCCCGTGTCAGAACTCGATCCCCGCCTGCGCCTTGATCCCCTGCCGGAAGGGGTGCTTCACCACGGTCATTTCCGTCACCAGATCGGCGATCCCGATCAACTCGGCCTTGGCATTGCGGCCCGTGAGCAGGACATGGGTCATCGGGGGCTTCTCGGATTTCAGGAAGTCCACGACCTCGCCCACATCGAGATAATCATAGCGCAGGGCGATGTTGATCTCGTCCAGCAGGACCAGCCGGTTGCGGTCGTCGCGGATGAGGTCCTTGGCCTTGGTCCAGGCGCGGGCCGCGGCGGCGCGGTCGCGTTCGAGGTCCTGCGTCTCCCAGGTGAAGCCTTCGCCCATGGTGTGGAACTCGCAAAGATCGGCGAAGTGGGTCAGCAGGAAGTCGCGCTCTCCGGTCGCCATGGCGCCCTTGATGAACTGGACCACGGCCACCCGCATTCCGTGCGACATCGCCCGCATCACCATGCCGAAGGCGGACGAGGACTTGCCCTTGCCCGGTCCCGTCAGGACCAGGATCAGCCCCTTCTCGCCGGTTTTTTCCGCCATCAACCGGTCGCGGGCGGCCTTGATCCGCGCCTTCTTCCCGGCGTGGCGCGCGGCTTCGTCCGGGGCTGCATGGTCCACCATCACTTCCTCTCTCCCTTGACAAGCGAGGCCGTCTCATGGCTTGGCTCGCGCATCGTTGGTTCTCGCACAGAGCGAGCTAAGAGGGAATGCGATAGCTGGAGTCCAGCAAAACGCAGCCGCCCCCGCGACCGTGACCGGAGAGGTCACCCGGATGCCACTGGGCCGCAAGGTCTGGGAAGGTCGGGTGACCGCCGGGGAGCAATCCCCGTAATCCGCAAGCCGGGAGACCTGCCAGCGTGCGGTGCGAGATCTCGCATTCGCGTTGTGTTGCGGTCGGGGTGAACCGTGTGCAAGCCATGAAGGCGGCCAACCGGCCCCGCATGTCCTGCACAGCTCGTCAGCCCCCGCGTCCTTTGGCGTGCCGGGAGGGCATATGGCCAGAAAGAATACGCTTGTGGTCTGCACCACATGCAGACATGCGGGCACCGATCCGCAGGCGGCGACCGATGGCGCGCGCCTGTCCGAGGGCCTGTCGGCCCGCGGCGTCCCCCATGATCGGCAGGAATGCTTATCGGCATGCAAACGCTCGTGCGTGGTCGTTTTCCGCGGCGCAGGGCGCTGGACCTATGTGCAGGGCGACATCGATCCAGACCGGCACCTTGAGGACGTCGCCGACATGGCCCGCGCCTATGCCGCGACCCCTGATGGCGTCGTGCCGTGGCGCGCGCGCCCGGAAGTGATCCGCAAGAACACCATTGCCCGCATTCCCCCGATCGAGGTCTGAAATGTCACTGGAAAAAACCCCTGTCACCGTCGTCACCGGATTCCTCGGCGCGGGCAAGACCACGCTGATCCGCCATCTGCTGCAGAACCCGCAGGGCCGCCGGCTGGCGGTTCTGGTCAACGAGTTCGGCGACGTGGGTGTCGATGGCGACCTGATCCGCGCCTGCGCCGACGCGAACTGCCCCGAGGCAAACATTGTCGAGCTGACCAACGGCTGCATCTGCTGCACCGTCGCCGACGAGTTCATCCCTTCGATCGAGCGGCTTCTCGCGCTCGATCCCAAGCCCGACCATATCGTGATCGAGACCTCCGGGTTGGCCCTTCCCAAGCCGCTGCTCAAGGCTTTCGACTGGCCGGACCTGCGTTCGCGCATCACCATCGACGGCGTTGTTGCCGTGGCGGACGCCGAGGCCGTCGCGGCCGGTCGCTTCGCGCCCGACCCGGCGCATCCCGGCGATGCGAGCGAGCTGGATCATGAGACGCCGCTGTCCGAGGTGTTCGAAGACCAGATCGCCTGCGCCGACATCGTGCTGCTCTCCAAGGCCGACCTCGCAGGCGAGGATGGCCTGACGGCGGCCCGTGAGATCATCGCCGCCGAGGCGCCGCGCCCGCTGCCCATGGTCGCACTGACCGAAGGCGTGATCGACCCGCGCGTGGTGCTGGGGATCAATGCTGCGGCCGAGGACGATCTGGCCGCGCGCCCCTCGCACCATGATGGCGAGGAGGAGCATGACCACGATGACTTCGACACGGTGATTATCGACCTGCCCGAACAGGCTGCCCCCGAGGCCTTGGCCGCAAAGATAGCGAAGCTGACCGAGGCGCAGAAGATCCTGCGGATCAAGGGCCATGTGGCAATCGAGGGCAAGCCGCTGCGGCTTCTGGTTCAGGCCGTGGGCGCGCGGGTGCGCCACCAGTTCGACCGTCCTTGGGGCGACCGCCCCCGGCGGGGCCGTCTGGTGGTGATCGCTGAAAAGGGCGACCTCGATTCCAAGGCCATCCGGGCCGCGCTGACCTGATGCATGTCCTGTTCCGCGAAAACCACGGGCTGGAGGAAACCGCCCAGCCGCAGGATCTGGGGCAGGCGCCCGCGGATCTGGTGGTCCTGTCCTTCTCGGACAGCGACCTCGGCGCTTTCGCGGCAGGCTGGCAGCGGGGCAGGGACAGGCTGCCCTCAATGCGACTGGCCAATCTCTCGCGGCTGCGCCATCCGCTGTCGGTCGATACTTATGTCGAGCGGACCCTCTCGGCGGCCAAAGGCATCCTGGTCCGCCTGATCGGTGGCAGAAGCTACTGGCCCTACGGGGTTGACGAGCTTTCCCGTATCGCGCGCGTGAATGGGATCGCGCTGGCCGTCCTGCCGGCGGACGGCAACCCCGATCCCGTGCTGGACGCCGCATCGACAGTGCCCATCCCGAGCCTGCGGCGGCTGTCAGAGCTTTGCGAGACGGGAGGCGACATCGCCGCAGAAGCCGCGCTGGCTGAACTCGCCGTGCTGTCGGGATTGAAAGCTGGCGTGGTCGAGGGGATCACGGCGCTGCCGAACCACGGGTTCTGGCACCCTGGTTCTGGTCCGGTGACCGCCATGGAGCGGGACGACCGTCCGCTGATCCTGATCCCTTTCTACCGGGCATGGGCGGCGACCTCTGACACCGCCTCTGTCGCCGCGCTGATCCGAGCCTTCGAGGCGGAAGGCGTGCAGGCAGTGGGTCTGTTCCTTCCCAGCCTCAAGGACCGGGCAGCGGCCGACTGGCTGCGATCCATACTCCCCGACCTCGCCCCGGCGGCCATCGTGAACGCGACCGCTTTCTCGGGGCGGGGAGAGGGTGGCTCTCCGCTCGACGCGCCGGAGGTGCCGGTGTTCCAGGTGATCCACGCGACTTCGGACCGTGCGGCTTGGGCAGGATCGGAACGCGGCCTTTCCGCCGCCGATCTGGCCATGCATGTCGCGCTGCCGGAACTCGACGGGCGCATCAATGCGGGCGTCATCTCGTTCAAGGAAATGGTGGAGACCGACCCCGCGCTGCAGTTCCGTCTTCAACGCCACCGCCCCGATGCCGAGCGGATCGGAGCCGTCGTGGCAAGGGTGCTGAACTGGCGGCGGCTGCAGACCCTGCCGCCTTCCCCCAGCCGCGTGGCGCTGATCCTCTCCACCTATCCGGGCAAGGAGTGGCGGCTGGCCCACGCGGTCGGGCTCGACGCGCTGGCGTCGGCGGCGGCCATCGCCCGGCAGCTTGGCCGGGATCTCACACCCGAGACGGTGTTGCGCGACCTGAAGGGGACGCGGCTTGCCTGGTCTCTGGATGCCTATCGGGCGGCCCTGTCCAGCCTGCCCGAGATGCTGCGCCGGGATCTGGAGGCCGCGCACGGCGAGCCGAACTCCGAACCGGGCATACAGGGTTTCTGGGCAGACAACATCCTTCTCGCGCTTCAACCGGAGCGCGGCAGGACTGAAAGCCGCGAGACCGATTACCACGACCTCTCTCATGTGCCGGGGCATGATTACGCGGCCTTCTACCTCTGGCTCAGGCATGGCGCCAAGGTCGATGCGATCATCCATGTGGGCGCGCACGGCACGCTGGAATGGCTACCGGGCAAGGCGGCGGCGCTGTCGCGCGACTGCTGGCCGGACGCGCTGACTGGCAGCCTGCCAGTGCTCTATCCGTTCATCGTCAACGACCCCGGCGAGGCGGCGCAGGCTCGGCGTCGACTCGGGGCGCTGACGCTGGGCCATCTGCCGCCGCCGCTGGTCGCCTCCGGCATGCCGGACAACCTTCTGCGGCTGGAAAGCCTGCTCGATGAGTATTCGACCGCGGACGGACTGGACCCGGCGCGCCGCCTGCGCCTGATCGCGTTCATTCGCGACGAGGCACAGCGGCAGGGTCTCGAGGCCGATCTGGGGCTCGCGCCGGATGCCTCGGCCGCCGAGGCGATCACCGCCATTGACCGCTTCGTCTGCGACCTCAAGGAAAGCCAGTTCGGAGACGGTTTGCATGTCTGGGGAGAGGGCACCCCGGACGAGGAGGGCAGGGCGCAGGGCGACCCGGCATCCCTTGCATCCGAACGCGCGTCGATCCATGCGGCGCTTGCCGGCCGGCATGTCGCGGCCGGTCCTTCCGGCTCGCCCTTTCGCGGGCGGCTCGACGTGCTGCCGACGGGGCGCAATCTCTACGGCGTCGATCCGCGCGCGGTCCCGTCGCGGGCGGCATGGGCGCAGGGCGTCCGGCTGGCCGAGGAACTCGTCCGCCGCCATCTGCAGGACCACGGTGATTATCCGAGAGGACTGGTCGTCAATCTCTGGGGTTCCGCCACCATGCGGACGGCGGGCGAGGATTTCGCCATGGCGCTGCATCTCGCAGGGCTGGAGCCGCTGTGGGATCCCACCTCCGAGCGCGTCACCGGGTTCGAGATCACGCCCCTTGCACTGATGGACCGGCCCCGGATCGAGGTGACGCTGCGCGTCTCGGGGCTTTTCCGCGATACTTTCCCCGAGCTCGTCACGCTGTTCCAGCAAGGCTGTGATGCGCTTGCCGCCCGCGACGAGCCGGCCGACATGAACCCCTATGTCATGGCCGCCCCCGGCTCGCATGTCTTCGCCCCCGCGCCGGGCCGCTATGGCACGGGAATCGGCGACGACATGATGACCGAGGCCGCTGGACTTGCATGGTTGCAGAACTCGGCGTTCGGGGCGGACGGCACAGCCGACCGCCAGGCACTTGAGGCGCGGATCGGGGCGGCGGACGGCTTCGTGCTGTCGCAGGACCTGCCGGAAACCGACCTTCTTCTGGCGATGGACTATGCGGCACATGAGGCGGGATTCGCCGCTGCCCGCACGGTGCTGGGGCTCAAGCCGGCCGCACTTTACCATCTGGACGCAACAGCTCCAGACGCGCCCCGCGCAAGGCTGCTCTCCGAGGAGATCGCCCGCGTCATTCGTGCCCGCGCCGCCAATCCCCGGTGGCTGCGGGGAATGATGCGGCACGGCTTCCGGGGCGCCGCCGAGATCGCGGCAACCCTCGAACACATGGCCGCCTTCGCCCGGATGGCCCAGGCTGTGCCCCAGCACCTCTTTGCGCTTTACCATCAGGCGACCCTCGGCTCGCCCGAGGTTCGCGACTTCCTTGCGGAAGCGAATCCGGCCGCATTGGGCGCGATGGAGACGATCTTCGCCGAATTCGGACCCGCGCTGCGCCGCAACTCGACCGAGGAGTTCCCGACATGACCCGCAAGGGCTGGTGCCCTGGCGCCCTGCGCCCGATGCCTGCGGGCGACGGCCTTCTGCTGCGGGTCCGTCCGCATGGATCGCGGCTTGATCCGGGGCAGGTCGCCGGGTTGGCGGAGATTTCCGAGACATTCGGGAACGGCCAGCTCGATCTCGGCTCACGCGCGACGCTGCAACTGCGTGGCGTCGGCGACGATGCACTGCCGGAGGTGCAGCGACGGCTTGCGACGCTTGACCTGCTGGACGGCGATCCCCAGCAGGAGGCCCGGCGCAACATCATGGTGACGCCGTTCTGGCACGAGGGGGACGGAACGCTGGATCTGGTCCGCGAGCTTGAGATGGTCTTGCGGGATGCGCCCGACCTGCCGCCGAAGTTTGGGTTTGCCATCGACACGGGGACCCGTGCCGCGCTTCAGGATGCCTCGGCGGACATTCGCATTGAACGTGCCGGGGATGACCTGCTTCTGCGGGCCGACGGAATGTCCCTGGGGGAAAGGGTCGGCCCCGACAGGGTGGTTTCCCGCATTGCCGACGTGCTGGCGTGGTTTGCCGCCAGCGGCCACGGCCGGATGGCGCAGGCGATCGCCGCGGAACTGAAGCCGCCGCTGACGGAGGATGCCGCGCCTGACCGACAGCTGCCGCGGCGAGACCTCTTGCGGACCGCTCCGTTCCTGTTCGCGCCGTTCGGCGCGGCGACATCGGCGGCGCTGCGCGACCTCGCCGCCCATGCCCTGCGTCTGACGCCCTGGCGGGCCGTTCTGCCTGAGGACGATGCGCGTAGCGGGTCGTGGCTGACGGACCCCGACGATCCGTTGCTGCGTGTCAGCGCTTGCACGGGCGCACCGGGCTGCGCCTCGGCCAGCGTTGAAAGCCGCGCATTGGCCCGGCAACTCGCCCCTTATGTGCCAGCCGGGCAGCACCTGCATGTCTCGGGCTGCGCCAAGGGCTGCGCCCATCCAGCTGCGGCACCTGTCACCCTGACGGGGCGGGATGGCCGCTTCGACCTGATCCGGAACGGTCCGGCAGGGGGCAAACCCCTACTGCGGGGGCTGACCGACACAGAAATTTCCGACTTATTGAGAGGCCATCTTGGCGCATAGCTACGAAACTGACGGCGCGGCCATCTACCGCGCATCCTTCGCCACCATCCGCGCCGAGGCCGACCTCGCCCGCTTCACCCCTGAGGAGGAGGTCGTCGCCGTCCGCATGATTCATGCCGCGGGCATGGTGGATCTGGCGGCTTTCATCCGCTTCTCGCCCGGCTTCGCGGTCCGCGCCCGCAAGGCGTTGCAGGAAGGCGCTCCGATCCTGTGCGATGCGCGCATGGTGTCCGAGGGGATCACCCGCGCCCGCCTGCCGGCCAATAATCAGGTCATCTGCACTCTGCAGGACCCCCGCGTGCCTGCCCTTGCGGCCGAGATGCGCAATACCCGCTCGGCGGCGGCAATCGAGTTGTGGCGACCGCATCTGGAGGGCGCCGTGGTGGCCATCGGCAATGCCCCGACGGCGCTGTTCCACCTGCTCAACCGGTTGGCCGAGCCGGATTTCCCCCGTCCAGCCGCGATCATCGGTTGCCCCGTCGGCTTCATCGGCGCGGCGGAATCCAAGGCGGCGCTGATGGAGGACGACCCTGCGCCGTGGTGCGTCGTCGAAGGCCGCCTGGGCGGCTCGGCAATGACAGTGGCGGCAGTCAACGCCCTTGCATCGGCACGGGAATAAACATGAACGGCAAGATCATCTGCATCGGTCTCGGGCCGGGCGATCCCGAGCTGATGAGCGTCAAGGCCCACCGCTATCTGACACAGGCGCGGCGGGTGGCTTTCTTCCGCAAGGCCGGTGCGAAGGGGGTCGCCCGCAGGCTCGTTGAGGGATTGATGCGCCCCGATGTCGCCGAGATCCCGATGGAATACCCGGTGACCACCGAGATCCCGGTGACGGACCCACGCTACAACTCGGCGCTCGGGGGGTTCTACGCGCATTGGACGGCCGAGCTTCTGCGGCTGTCCGAGAGGGAGGATGTCGTCGTCCTCTGCGAGGGGGACCCCTTCTTCTACGGCTCCTTCATGCATCTTTACGCCCGACTGCCGCGCGAACGGGTCGAGGTGGTGCCCGGTATCCCCGGCATGGCGGGCTGCTGGACGGCGACGGGCCTGCCGATCACCTGGGGCGACGACATCCTGACGGTGCTGCCCGCAACGCTATCCGAAGAAGACCTGACCCGCCGCATCCGCGAGACCGATGCGCTGGTGGTCATGAAGATCGGCCGCAACCTGCCGCGGCTGCGCGCTGCCCTGACGGCCGCAGGGCGGGCAGACCAGGCGTGGCTGGTCGAGCACGGCACCATGGCCGAAGAGCGGGTGCGGATGCTGTCCGAGGTCGAGGGGCCGGTGCCCTATTTCTCGATCGTGCTGGTGCATGGGCAAGGGCGCAGGCCATGACGGGATCGCTCGTCATCGCGGGGCTTGGCCCTGGGTCCGAAACCATGATCACGCCCGAGGTCGCGGCCGCGCTGGACGAGGCCACGGACGTCATCGGCTACATCCCCTATGTCAGCCGCATCCCTCCGCGCGAAGGCCTGCGGCTGCACCCCTCGGACAACCGCGTCGAGCTTGAGCGTGCCGCCCATGCGCTGGATCTTGCCGCCAAGGGCAACCGCGTCGTCGTCGTATCCTCGGGCGATCCGGGGGTCTTTGCCATGGCCTCGGCGGTGTTCGAGGCCGTCGAGCATGGCCCGGCCTTCTGGCGCGATCTGGACATCCGCGTCCTTCCCGGTATCACCGCCATGCTGGCCGCAGCAGCGGCGGCAGGTGCGCCGCTGGGCCATGATTTCTGCGCGATCAATCTGTCGGACAATCTCAAGCCCTTCGACCTGGTGCTGAAGCGGGTGCGCCTTGCGCTGGAGGCCGACTTCGCCATGGCCTTCTACAACCCGCGTTCGGTATCGCGCCCGCATCAGTTCGCCACCGTGCTGGACCTGCTGCAGGGCCAGGCCGAGCCGGAGCGCCTGATGATCTTCGCCCGCGCCGTCTCGGCCCCCGATCAGGACATCCGCGTGGTGCCGCTGCGCGAGGCGCTGCCGGACATGGCCGACATGCGCACCCTCGTCATCGTTGGCTCGTCGGCCACGCGGCAGGTCGGACGCTTCGTCTACACGCCGAGGCGGGCATGAAGCCAGTCCATGACCTCGGCTACGTTGCCGCGCACCGGCCGCTCGGGCAGTTCGGGGCGGTCGATCATGATGACGGGGATGCCGAGCACCCGGGCAGCGACGATCTTCGCCTCGGCCCCAGCTCCGCCCGCATTCTTGGCGACCAGCAGTTCGGTGCCATGGGCGCGCATCAGTTCCAGATCGTCCTCAAGCCGGAAGGGACCGCGGGCGACGACCACCTCAGCGACCGTCAGAGGAAAATCCGCGGAAGGCGCATCGATCAGCCGGGTCAGGAAGCGATGCTGCGCCAGATGCGCAAAGTCCCCGAGGTGCTGGCGACCGATGGCCAGGAACACCCGCTTGCCCGGGCCGTCCAGCGCCGCCACGGCACCCGGCACGTCGGACACATGGGTCCAGTCGTCCTGCGGCTCCGCCTCCCAGGACGCCCGCTCGAAGGCGCAAAGCGGCACCTCGGCCATGCTGCAGGCCCGAACGGCATTGCGGCTGATGCGGGCGGCAAAGGGATGGGTCGCGTCGATGACCTGCCCGATGCCGTTGTCCCGCAGGAAGGCGGCGAGTCCTTCGACCCCGCCGAAGCCGCCGACGCGCACGGGGACTGGCTGCTCGCGGGGACTGGTCACCCGGCCCGCATAGGACAGGATCGCGGGCAAGCCCGCATCGGCCATGGCCTGCGCGAGGCGGCTCGCCTCGGTGGTACCGCCCAGGATGAGGGTCGTCGAAATGTCTGAATGGCTGTCGATCATCGGCATCGGGGAAAATGGCCTGAAGGATCTGGCCGAGGCAAGCCGGGACGCGCTGGAACGGGCCGAGGTCGTCTTCGGCAGCCCGCGCCATCTCGCGATGGTGGAGCATTCCGGCAAGAACCCGTGGCCGGTGCCCTTTTCCGTCTCGCCGCTGCTGGCCTTGCGCGGCAGGCCGGTGGCGGCGCTGGTCTCGGGCGACCCCTTCTGGCACGGTGCGGGCGGCAGTCTGGCGCAGGAACTGCGTCCCGAGGAATGGCGCGCCTATCCCGGCATCTCGGTGCCGTCCCTTGCTGCGGCGCGCCTCGGCTGGCGGCTGGAGGAGGTGACGTGCCTCGGCCTCCATGCCGCGCCGGTCGAAAAGCTGCGCCGCCACCTTACCGAGGGCGCCAGGCTGATCGTGACCCTGCGCGATGGTGCGGCACTGGCCACATTGCAGAGCTATCTGACCTCGCTCGGCTTCGGGGAATCGCTGCTGCATGTGATGGAGCATCTGGGCGGCCCGAAAGAGCGCATCCGGCGCCATGCTGCCAAAGACCATCTGCCGCGCTGCGAAGACCTCGTTGCCTGCGCCGTCGAGGTCAGGGGCGGGAAGGGATTGCCGCATTCCTCGGGTCTCGACGACGATCTTTTCGGGCATGACGGCCAGATCACCAAGCGTCCGGTCCGCGCCTTGGCCCTCTCGGCGCTTGCCCCGCGTCCGGGCGAGTTGCTGTGGGATCTCGGCGCAGGCAGCGGCTCGGTGGGGATCGAGTGGCTTCTGTCGCACCCCCGCAACCGCGCGATCGGCGTCGAGCGCGATCCGGCTCGCGCCGCGCGGGCGCGTGCGAATGCCCTGTTCCTTGGGGTGCCGCAGTTCGAGATACGGCAGGGGAGCGCGCTTGATCTGCTGCCGAACCTTCCTGCACCGGATGCCGTCTTTGTAGGTGGCGGTCTGGACGAGCCGCTGCTTGACGCGTTGTGGGCCTGTATTCCTGAAGGGACTCGGGTCGTTGCCCACGCTGTGACACTGGAGACCGAAAGCCTGCTGGCGTGGGCGCAGGCGAGATGGGGCGGCACGCTCCTGCGGTTCGAGTTGTCGCAGGCTGTTCCGCTTGGAAGCAGGCGCGGTTGGAAGGCCAGCTATCCGGTCGTGCAATGGAGTGTTGTCCGATGAGGGTCGTTGGTCTCGGCTTTCGTGCAAGAGCCAGCCTTGGAAGCATCGAGGAACTGTTCCGGCGCCTGCAGGTCATACCCGCGCTGACACTTGCCTTACCTGAGTTCCGAGAGGAACATCCGGTTGTCCATGAACTGCAAGCGCTCGGCTTCAGGGTTACTCTTGTTCCCGAAGCGGCCCTCAACGGCCTGAGCACATTCACCCGCAGCCCCCGCATCCTTGCGCGCTACGGCACTGGCAGCCTTGCCGAGGCCTGCGCCCTCGTCGCTGCCGGCCCCGCCGCTCGGCTCGTCCTGCCGCGCGTGATGTCGGCCGACCGATGCGCCACCGCCGCTCTTGCCCAGTCTGTCGAAAGGCCTGATCCATGACCGTCCATTTCATCGGCGCCGGCCCCGGCGCGCCGGATCTTCTGACGCTGCGCGGGCGCGACCTGATCGCGGCTTCGCCAGTCTGTCTCTATGCCGGTTCCCTGATCCCCGAAGAGGTGCTGCGGCACTGTCCCGCAGGGGCACGGATCATCAACACCGCGCCGATGAGCCTTGATGAGATCATCGCCGAGATCGCCGCTGCGCATGATCAGGGGCTGGACGTGGCCCGGCTTCATTCCGGCGACCTGTCAGTGTGGTCCGCGATGGGCGAGCAGTTGCGCCGCCTGCGCGAACTTGGCATCGCCTATGATATCACACCGGGCGTGCCGTCCTTTGCTGCCGGCGCCGCGGCCCTTGGCGCAGAGCTGACCCTGCCGGGAATCGCGCAGAGCGTCGTCTTGACCCGGACCTCTGGGCGGGCCTCGCCGATGCCCCAGGGCGAGGCCCTCGCTGCCTTCGCCACGACAGGGGCGACGCTGGCGATCCATCTGTCGATTCACCGGCTTGAGGATGTCGCCGCCGAACTCGGCGGATATTACGGCACGGACTGCCCTGTGGCCGTGGTCTGGCGGGCAAGCTGGCCGGACCAGCGGATTGTGCGGGGAACGCTGGCGTCCATCGCCGCCGGTGTGGGTGATACGATGGAGCGGACGGCCCTGATCCTTGTCGGCCACGCGCTGGCAGCCGAAGATTTTGATGACAGCCGCCTTTATGCCTCCGACTATGACCGCCGCTTTCGGGCCGGGCGCGCAGATGCGGTGAAGGCATGAGCCGCGCCACGGTCCCCGGCCTGATCGTCTCGGCCCCCCGCTCGGGCGCGGGGAAGACCACGGTGATGCTGGGGCTGCTGCGCTGCCTCGCCGAGGATGGTGTGAAGGTGCGCCCCTACAAATGCGGGCCCGACTACATCGACCCCGCCTTTCACCGCGCCGCCTGCGGCGAGGCTTCGCGCAATCTCGACAGCTGGGCGATGGAGGCGGGAATTCTGGCCGACCAGCTTGCCTTGCCGGGTGAGATGGCGGTGGCCGAGGGTTCGATGGGGCTGTTCGACGGGGTCGCCACGCCCGGAGCCTCTGGCAACGGCTCGACCGCCGACATTTCGGCGATTACCGGTTGGCCGGTCGTGGTGGTGATGGATGTCTCGGGACACGCCCAGACCGTGGCGGCGTTGGCGCTGGGGCTGAAGCAATTCCGCCCGGATGTGCATGTCGCCGGCGTCATTCTGAACCGCGTGGCTTCGCCCCGACATGAACGGCTGTGCCGGCTTGCGCTGGACGATGCGGGCATAGCCGTCTTGGGCGCCTTGCCGAGGCGCGGCGACCTGACATTGCCCGAGCGCCACCTGGGCCTCGTTCAGGCGGTCGAGCATCCCGATCTTGAGGTGGCGATCGCGTGCTATGCCGCTTTCCTGCGCGCTCATGTCGATCTGGCGGCCTTGCGTGCGCTGGCTGCAGGCGGCATGCCCCTGGGCATGTCCCGGCTCTGCCGCCCTCCGGCGCAGCGGATCGCGCTGGCACAGGACGCAGCCTTCTCGTTCACCTATCCGCATCTTCTTGCCGCTTGGCGCGCAGCCGGGGCAGAGATTTTCCCCTTTTCCCCGTTGGCCGATGAGCCTCCGCCCGATGCGGATTGCTGCTGGCTACCCGGCGGTTATCCAGAACTGCACGCGGGCCGTCTGGCCAGCGCGCACAACTTCCTTTCCGGCCTGAGGCAATTTGCCAAGAGCAGGCCGGTGCATGGCGAATGCGGGGGCTACATGGTGCTGGGCGAAAGCCTCACGGACGCCAGCGGACAGGCCCACCGGATGGCGGGGCTGCTGGGGTTGGAAACCACCTACGCAAGCAGGCGGATGCACCTCGGATACCGGCGCGCGCGGCTGCTTTCGCCGCTGCCCGGCTACGATTGCGGCCAGAGCCTGCGGGGCCACGAGTTCCACTATTCCACCATCCTCTCGCAGCCCGACGCACCCCTGGCCGAGGTCCTCGATGCCGAGGGCAACACGGTTCCTGAAACCGGGTCGCGGCGGGAGAACGTCACTGGCACTTTCTTTCATCTGATCGCGGAGGCCGCATGAAAGATGTGGGCAATGGCTTCGTCAGCTTCGTCTCGTCGGGACCCGGCGATCCGGAGCTGCTGACGATCAGGGCCATGAAGCGCCTGCAAACGGCCGAGGTCGTGCTTTACGATGATCTCTCTTCGGGGCCGATCCTCGATCTCGCCTCAAGTGGCGCGGAGCTGATCCCGGTCGGCAAGCGTGCAGGCCGCGCCTCTGCGCGGCAGGACGATATCAACCGCCTGCTGGTGGACCATGCGAGGACCGGCGCCAAGATTGTGCGGCTGAAATCCGGCGATGCGGGCATGTTCGGCCGTCTGGAGGAGGAGATCGCCGCGCTGCGCTCGGCCGGTATCGGCTACGAGATCATACCGGGCGTCACCGCCCCCGCGGCGGCCGCGGCGGCTGGGGGCATCCCGCTCACCCGGCGTCTTACCGCCCGGCGTGTGCAGTTCGTGACCGGCCACGACGTCACGGGAGCACTGCCGGGCGATCTGAACTGGGCCGCGCTGGCTGACCCTCATGCGGTCACGGCAGTCTATATGGCGCGAGCCACCTTTCCAGCCTTCGCCGGACAACTCGTCGGGCATGGGCTTCCGCTGGACACGCAGGCGTTGCTGGCGATCGGAGTCTCGACCCCGGCAGAGGCACTGCACAGAGGGACGATCAGCGACCTTGTCGAGCTTTGCCGGGCCAATCCGAGATCGGTGGCTCCGACATTGATCCTTTACGGCGCGCTGACCTTCGGTGGCCCGATCAGCGGCCCCGACGCAGCAGGTAGATGTCCATGATCCAACCCCGCTGCGCCCGCGCCCGCGCACGCGTTGCGACGATGCGGGGGCCTGCCTCCGAAAGCGGCCCATGATCGAGGATCTCGCCCTCCATCCCCACATAGGCGCCCCACCAGATCGCGACATTCGTCGGATCAAGCATGGTGAAGGAGCATTCTCCGTCGAGCATCACCACGAGGGTGTCGATGCCCTCGGGCCAGCCTCGCTCGCGCAGGTGCCGCCCGGTGGTGACAAGGAACGGCTCGGCCAAGCGGTTGAGCGGGATGGCGTGGGAGGCCGTGAGCACCTGCAGCGACATCAGGCCCGGCACGACCTTCAGGTCCAGCGGGCGGATTCTCCCTATCCGCTCGGCGATCCGCAGCGTGCTGTCGAACAGGGCAGGGTCGCCCCAGACGAGCAGCGCGACCTTTTGTGCTTCCGGGTAGGGCGCGATGGCATCGAGCCATGCCTGCGCGATGACGTCGTGCCAAAGACGCACACGCGTCCTGTAGTCGGGCACGGCGGGGTCGCGCACGGGCATCGGGAAGGTGACAAGCCGAGCCTGACCCTCCCCGGCGCAGCCTGCGGCGATCCGGCGCCGCAGGTCGGCAAGCTCCTGCTTGTCGTCGCCCTTCTCCGGGATCATCAGTATGTCCGCCGCCCGGATCGCCTCAATGGCCTGCAGGGTCAGATGTTCGGGGTTTCCGGTCCCGATCCCGACGAGTGCCAGTTCCACTCTTTTGCCCCCCAGAGCGCCCGCGGCGCCGCAATGAATGAGTTACAGGTCCGCGCCAAGCGTGAGCAGCAGTGCGATCTCGGCCACCTGCTGTGCCGCCCCCAGCACGTCGCCGGTCTGTCCGCCGATCTTCGCCCTGGCGACCATTGCCAGCCCTGCCACGACCAGCGCGGCCACGGCAAGCGCGGCCCAGCCACGGGGCACGACCAGCATCGGCAGTCCGCCCAGCAGAGCCGCCAGCAGAACGGCTTTCGTTCCCATGGTGCTGCCCTGCGCCCCGAGCCCGTCTGGACGGGCGGGCGGCAGAGATCCCATCAGGACGACCGGCGCCACGCGGCTTGTCATGGCGACAGCGATCACCGCGCCGAGAGCCTGTGCCTCGGCAAGGGCGGCCAGCCCCAGCCAGCGCAGTCCGAGCGTCAGGATCAGCCCGACCGTCCCATAGCTGCCGATCCGGCTGTCCCGCATGATCTGCAACCGCCGTTCGCGCGAGGTGCCGCCCCAGAAGCCGTCGCAGATGTCAGCGAGCCCATCCTCGTGCAGCGCTCCAGTGGCGACGACCTGCGCGCCGAGCGCAACGCCGGCCGCGATCAGCGGCGACAGTCCCAGTGCCAGCGCCGCCCACATGACGCCACCCGCGATCAGGCCGACCAGCAGTCCTGCCAGAGGAAAGGCCCAGGCCGCCGCGCCGAGGGTCGGCACGGGATCGCGCAGGCGCCCGAATGGCACCCGTGTCAGCAAAATGAGAGCCAGATGCAACTCGGCAAGACGATGGCTCATGCGCCGCTGATCCCGGCATCGGCAAAGGTCGCCATGCCGTTGTGGCAGGCCAGTGCCGAGCGCACGATCCCGAGCGCCAGCGCGGCCCCCGAGCCCTCGCCAAGCCGCATGTCGAAGTCGAGAATGGCAGTCCTGCCCATGGCCGAAAGCAGCTTCCTGTGACCCGGCTCCAGCGAGACATGGCCGATAAGGCAATGGTCGAGAAGCCTTGGGTCCGCAGCAAACAGGGGCGCCACGGCCGCGGTGCAGATGAAGCCGTCGAGGATCACGGGGAGGCGGGCGGCTCGCCCCGCAAGGACCGCTCCGCAGATCGCAGCCTGCTCGCGGCCGCCCAAGGCGGCCAGGGCTTCCAGCGGCGAGCAACCCTGATGGCGCTCAAGCCCGCGCGTGATCGCATCGACCTTGCGCCGGATGCCAGCGTCATCCGATCCGGTTCCCCGCCCGACCCAGTCGGCAATTTCGCCCCCGAACAGTGCGGCGCAAAGGGCCGCCGAGATGGTCGAGTTGCCGATGCCCATCTCGCCCAAGGTCAGAATGTCCGCCTGAGGATCGACGGCTGCGGCACCACGGTTCATGGCATCCAGCGTCTCGGCCTCGGTCATGGCCGGACCGCTGGTGAAATCTGCCGTCGGGCGGTCGAGATCCAGCGCGATCACCGACAGGTCGGCGCCGTTCACCCTGCAAAGCTGGTTGATCGCGGCGCCGCCCGCCTGGAAGTTTGCCACCATCTGCGCGGTGACTTCCTGCGGGAAGGGGTTGACCCCCTGGGCGCAGACCCCGTGGTTGCCGGCGAAGACGAGCGCTTGCGCCCTGCCGATCTCGGGCCGCTCCGTCCCCTGCCAGGCGGCCATGAACAGCGCGATCTCCTCGAGCTTTCCGAGGGAACCCGGCGGCTTCGTCAGGCTGTCCTGCCGGCGTGCGGCGGCGGCTCGGGCATCTTCATCGGCGAAGGGCAGGGAGTCGGCAATGTGGGCGACCTGGCCCAGAGAGTCGAGACGCATCATTTCACTTTCATTGGAAGGCCGCACACCGCCAGGATGACCTCGTCTGCCGCTTGCGCGACCTGCTGGTTTAGCGTTCCCGCCGCATCGCGAAACAGCCGGGCAAGCCGGTTGTCGGGCACAATGCCGGCGCCAACCTCGTTCGTGACCAGCACCACGGGGGCGGTCTGCGCGCCGAGCGCCTCGATCAGCCGCGCCGCCTCAGGCCGCCAGTCGTGCTTTGCCAGGATGAGGTTGGACAGCCACAGCGTCAGGCAATCCACGAGCCGCGGCACTCCATCCGTCAATTTCAGCGCACCGCAAAGATCAAGAGGTTCCGCATGAGTTTGCCACTCTTCCCCCCTCCGTGCCTGATGAGCTGCGATCCGCTCTTCCATCTCTGCGTCGAAGGCCTGCGCGGTGGCAATATAGACGGCAGGTCTGCCGAGCGAGAGCGTCCGGCTTTCGGCGATCGCGCTTTTGCCCGACCGGGCGCCGCCGGTCACGAGGATGATCGAACCCATGGATATTCCGTCCCTTCGTCCCGACGATGCTTAACCACAGCGGGCGCGGTGACTGAAGGGTTGGCGTGCTGTGCCTGAGATACGGCATGCGGAAATCATCCTTATCCGCCACGCGCCCGTGGCGGGAAAAGCTCGGCTCGCCGGTCGCCTCGACCTGCCGGCCGATCTGTCGGACCGCGCGGGGCTCACCGCGCTTGCGGCGCGTCTGCCCTGCGTCGCCAGGCTGACCAGCTCTCCCGCGCGGCGCTGCCTGATGACGGCGGGGGCGATGTTTCCTGCCTTGCCCGCAAGGGTGGACGACAGGCTATGGGAGCAGAGCTTCGGGGATTGGGAGGGGATAGACCATGCCGCGCTTCCCGATCTCGGTCCCCTGAGCCCGGAGGCGCTGGCCGGGCATTGCCCGCCGCAGGGCGAAAGCTTCCGAGATCTCTGCCTTCGCACGACGGCTGCCCTGCTGGACCTGGCCGCCGAGGGCGGCATCCATGTCGTAACCGCGCATGCCGGAACTGTCAGGGCGGCGCTTGCCCATGCCACCGGGTCGATCCCCGGCGCGCTGTCGTTCCAGGTGGCGCCGCTGTCGCTGACTCGCTTCCACGTCGGCTCGCACGGCCAGTGGTCGGTTGCCGAGGTCAACTGGCAGCCATGAAGACGGTCAGGGTTCGCGGACATTTTGGGGAGTATCTGCAGGGCAGGCTTGGGCCAGTCGGGCCGCTCGGCCTGATCACGGTTCCTTGCCCGAAGACGGGACTGCAGGCGGAGTTGCAAAGCGGCGACCATCGGGTAGCCCATTCCCTTGCCGGATTCCTGCAAGCCTTGGGGCTTGCGGCCAAGGGAGAGATTGGCCTTTCCCTGTTGTCGCCACCCGGCGCAGGCACCGGCATATCGACCGCGAGGCTGATCGCGGCGGCCCGGCTTCATGGATGGCAAGGACCGGCCGGGCGCCTCATGGCGGCTTGCGTGGCGGAGGAGGGGGCTTCGGACCCGCTGGCCTTCGTGCATCCCGAGCGTCTGCTCTGGGCCTCTCGCGAGGGCCGTATCCTGCAACCGATGCCTGTGCTTCCCGCCCATGACATTGTCGGAGGCTATTTCGGAGCGCCGTGCTCCACCGACCCCGCCGATGTGGACTTTCCGGACGTCTCGGACATCGTCGCGGACTGGCAGGGGACCCGCGATTTGCAGGGTTTCGCCGAGCTTGCATCTGAAAGCGCCCGGCGCTGCCTGCGGATGCGGGGGCCGGCGGATGATCCGACGGAAGAGCTGGCCCGGAACCTGGGGGCGGCGGGCTTGCTCATTGCCCATACCGGCTCGGCCAGGGGGCTGATTTTCCCTAAGGGCGAGGTTCCCCCTGATGCAGCTTCCGCGCTAGAGGCCGCCGGGTTGGCTGGCGTCATGCAGTTTGGAAGCGATGATGGCTGAATTTCCCGCGATGATGCTGGTGGCACTCGCCATCGACCGGCTGATCGGTTGGCCGGAATGGTTGTATGCGCGGATCGGACATCCGGTCACGTGGGGCGGGCGCCTCGTCGCCATCCTCGAAGCCCGGCTGAACCGGGCGGGGTTCCCGCTTAGGCTGATGGGGGCACTGACCTTGGCCCTGTGCCTGATCGCCGTGCTCCTGCTGTCTGTGGCTGTGCAACTGCTGTTACCGGACAGCGCACTGGGCATCGTGGCGGGCGGCTGCCTTGCCTGGCCATTGGTTGCGGTCCGTTCCATGCGCGACCATGTCGCCGCAATCGAAAAGCCCCTGATTGCCGGGGACTTGCCCAAGGCGCGAGGCGCCGTCTCGATGATTGTTGGCCGCAACCCCGATGTCCTTGATGAGGCGGGTGTTGCCCGGGCCGCGTTGGAGAGCCTTGCAGAGAACACCTCGGACGGGATCATCGCGCCGGTCTTCTGGGGCGCGGTGGCCGGGCTGCCCGGTATCGCTGCCTACAAGATGATCAACACGCTGGATTCGATGATCGGCCATCAAAACCCGCGCTATCTGCAGTTCGGCTGGCCGTCGGCCCGGCTCGACGACTGGGTGAACCTGATCCCGGCGCGGGCGACGGGGCTGATCTTTGCCTTGGTGTCCGGCAGGCCCCTGCGCGCGGGCCGGATCATGCTGCGCGATGCGCGCCGGCATCGCTCTCCGAATGCGGGCTGGCCCGAGGCGGCGATGGCAGGGGCGCTGGGGGTGCGCCTGTCCGGGCCGCGGGTCTATGACGGCGCTGTCATGCCCGAGCCTTGGCTCAACCCCGCAGCGCCCGACCCGAGGCCTGAGGCTCTGACGCGCGGACTGGGGCTCTATCGGCGGGCGATCATGCTGCTGATGGCCGCCTTGGTCATTTTCGCGCTGCTGCCTGTCGCGCTGGAGGCATTCTGATGCGCGATCACGGCGGAAACCTTGATGAAGCAAAGGCCGCCTGGGGGCAGGGCGACTGGATTGATCTGTCTACCGGCATCAATCGTCAGCCCTACCCAGTGCCCGAGCTTTCGGCCGAGGCTTGGACCAGCCTGCCCATGGCAAGCGCCAAGGCGGCGCTGATGGAGGCCGCCGCCTGCGCCTTTGGCACCGCCGCCCCGGGCCTCGCGCTTGCCGGGGCGCAGGCGGCGATCCAGATGATTCCCCTGCTGGGAAAGCCCGGACTCGCGCGGGTTCTCGCCCCGACCTACAATGAACATGCGGCCTGCCTGAGACAGGCGGGCTGGCGCGTCGAGGAAGTGGCGCAACTGGAAGGCCTGTCGGGGGCGGACCTCGCGATCGTCGTCAATCCGAACAACCCCGATGGACGACATCATCCCAAGGAAGCGCTGCGCGACCTGTCGGTCGGAAGGCTGGTCGTCGATGAAAGCTTTGCCGACCCGGCTCCCGGCGAAAGCCTTGTGGCCGAGGCCAGCGACCGGCTGCTTGTCCTGCGCTCCTTCGGCAAGTTCTGGGGGCTTGCGGGTCTGCGGCTCGGCTTCGTTTACGGCGGCGAGGGCGTGATCCGCCGGATGTCCGCGCTCGCGGGACCATGGCCTGTTGCGGGTCCGGCACTCGAAATCGGGCGTATCGCCCTTCGCGATCAGGACTGGCGTATCGAGACCGTCCAGCGCCTTTCGGAGGATGCGTCCAGACTTGACGCCTTGGCCAGGCGGGCGGGGTGGGGCAGGGTGGGCGGCACGCTTCTGTTCCGCCTTTACGAAACCCCGGATGCGCGAAAGGCACAGGCCGCGCTTGCGCAGGGCCATATCTGGGCCCGCCGGTTTCCCTATTCCGACACATGGCTCCGCCTCGGGCTTCCCGGAAACGCAGGCGAATGGCAGCGGCTGGAGGCGGCTCTCGGCCCCTGATGCCGATTACGGCCCTCTCCAACAGGCTTCAACTTGCCAGCGCGGACCCCTGCCGCTACGGAGACTGCGTCGGAAAGGGAATCCGCCGGGGTCTTGCGCCCCGCACCGGAACTGCCCCCGCAACTGTAGGCGGTGAGCCGCGCTCGGATATGCCACTGGACTCTCGGGTCTGGGAAGGTCGAGCCGGCGATGACCCGTCAGTCAGGAGACCTGCCGACGCAGACTGATCAATCCGAGCGGGTCGGCTCGGGAGGGATCGTGAACCGTGCCTTGCCGCCCGGTTTCCGTCCGCTCGTCCGGCCTCGCCATAATGTAGCGGAAGGAAACATTATGCTGAGGATGACGACGGTGATCATCGCCGTTCTGGGCTTGGCGCCGATGGCGTTTGCGGGCACCGACTATCCCCTGACTCTCACCAGCTGCGGCCATGACGTCACCATCGACAAGGCGCCCGAACGCGTCGTCAGTGTCGGCCAGAGCACGACCGAGATCCTGTATATGCTGGGCTTGGCCAACAAGGTCGCGGGCACCGCGCTCTGGATCAACCCGGTCCTGCCCGCATTTGCCGAGGCGGACTCGAAGGTCGAGCGCCTGTCGGACAACGCCCCCAGCTTCGAAAGTGTGCTGGCGACACGGCCCGAACTGGTCGTGACCGCCTACGAATGGATGATCGGCCCTCAAGGTGCTGTCGGCACGCGCGAGATGTTCGACAACGCCGGGATCCCCAGCTGGATCATGCCGACCGAATGCATCGGCAAGGACAACAGCCAGAGCATGGACGGCGCCCGCACCGTGCTGTTCGACGCCGCGCTGCTGTATCAGGGTATCGAGGAGCTGGCGCAGATCTTCGATGTCGCCGAACGCGGCGAGGCCCTGATCGCCGACCTGAAGGCGCGCGAAACCGGGGCGATCGAGCGGGCGCAGGCGCTGGATCTACCCGACGAGCTGTCCGGCGCTTTCTGGTATTCCTCGGCCGATATCGAGATCGACCCCTATGTCGCCGGCATCAACGGCGTGCCGGGCTGGATGCTGTCCAAGCTGGGCGTGACGAACGTCGTCAGCTCGGAAGAGGAATGGCCGACGGTCGGCTGGGAAACAATCGCCCGCGCCGATCCCACCTTCATCGTCGCGGCCGAGATGAACCGGCGCCGCTTTCCCGCCGACGATATCGCCGTCAAGCGGGAGTTCCTGAGCAGTGATCCCGTTACCAGCCAGATGGAGGCGGTGAAGAACGACCGCATCCTGACGCTCGAAGCGCATGCGATGGACCCCTCGATCCGCGCGATCTACGGGCTTGAAGCCCTGTCGGACGCGCTCGCCAGTCTCGGTCTCTCGGAATGAGGCGTGGCGCCGCGGTCCGCGGCACGGGCTGGCTGTGGCTCGCGCCCGTCGTGCTGGCCGCGGCGCTACTTTTTGGCTCGGCCGTGGGCGAGACGCCGATACCCCTGTCCACCGTGGTGGCGGTGCTGGCCAGCAAGGCCGGCCTGCCGGCTGGCGTCCTCGATCCCGTCGATGCCAGCGTGATCTGGCACTACCGCTTGTCGCGCGCGGTCGTGGCGGCCTGCGTCGGTGCCAGTCTGGCTCTGTCGGGGCTGATCCTTCAGGCGCTGCTGCGAAATGCTCTGGCCGAGCCGTATCTGCTGGGGATCTCGGCCGGCGCCTCGACGGGCGCGGTCGCGGTCGCCGTCGCCGGCTTCGGCGCGGGCATGGTCAGCATGTCGGCGGGGGCTTTCGCGGGCGCGCTGGTCGCCTTCGGGCTGGTTACGATCCTCGCTCGTGCGGCGCAGGGGACAGGCGTTCAGACCACCGGGATCATCATCCTGGCGGGCATCGCAGGCTCGCAGATGTTCAACGCGATGACCGCCTTGATCATCGCGCAATCGGCCAGCGCCGAGCAGGCACGCGGGATCATGTTCTGGCTTCTCGGCAATCTTTCGGGCGTGCGCTGGCCCGATATCCGGATGGCGCTGCCCATGACGCTGCTGGGGCTGGGCGTCGCGCTGTGGCACGTGCGGACGCTCGACGCCTTTACCTTCGGCGCCGACAGCGCGGCGGCACTGGGGATCGACGTGCGCCGCGCCCAGGCGATGCTGATCGGGACAACTGCCCTGGTCACGGCGGTGATGGTCTCGATCGCCGGAGCTATCGGTTTCGTCGGACTGGTCGTTCCACACGCGATGCGCTTCCTCGTTGGTGTGCGCCATGCTCGGCTGGTCCCGGCGACGGCACTCGCGGGCGCGGTGTTTCTGGTGCTTTCCGACGTGGTGTCCCGCATCGTCATCCCAGGGCAGGTGCTGCCCATCGGCGTGATCACCGCGCTGGTCGGGGCGCCCGCGTTTGCTGTCGTCATGATCCGGGGCAGGCAGCGATGAGCGATACGCCGATCCTCGAACTTGTCGGCGTGACCCGGAGAGTGCAGGGCCGGGATCTCGTCTCGGACGTGAGCCTGCACTTGCGCGCGGGCGAAATGCTGGGCGTGATCGGACCGAACGGCTCGGGCAAGTCAACGCTGCTGAACATGATGGCGGGGCTGCTGCCGCCGACCCGGGGTCAAGTCCGGCTTGCGGGACAGCCGATGGTACGATTGCGGCGACAGCAGATTGCTCAACAGCTTGCCATGGTGTCCCAGGCGGCGGAGACCGGCGAGCGCATCTCGGTCCGCGACGCGGTGGAACTGGGCCGGACGCCCTGGCTCGGGCCCCTTTGGCCTTGGAGCGCCAGGGATGACGAGGCGGTGCAGGCCGCATTGCAGGCGGTCGGCATGGAGCAGATGGCGGCGCGGGACTGGTCCACGCTGTCGGGCGGCGAGCGCCAGCGCGTCCATATCGCGCGGGCCCATGCACAGGCACCGCGCATCCTGCTGCTGGACGAGCCCACGAACCACCTGGATATCCACCACCAGATCGGCATCCTCGACCTGGTCTCGCAGCTTTCGGTCACGACCGTCATCGCGCTGCACGACATGCATCACGCGCTACGCTGCGACCGTGTCATGGTGATGCAGTCCGGCCGCTGCGTGGCTTTGGGCGCGCCGCTTGACGTTCTGACCCCAGCGCTGATCCGCGAGATATTCGCCGTCGATGCCCAGTTGATCGCGCATCCCGCCGGCCGCTTGCCGCTTTTCGCCTTCCAACGTCTCGCCTGAAAGGACATCACCATGCTGATCCGCGCCGCGGTTCTCTCCTGTCTCCTGCCCCTTGCGGCATACGCCGAGACGCACGAGGTCAGGATGCTCAACCGCAATGACAGCGGCCCGATGCCGTTCGAGCCGGATTATCTGGTCATCCAGCCTGGTGACCGCGTGAAGTTCATCGCCGCGAGCCCCGGCCACAATGCTGCCACCATCGCCGGCATGATCCCCGGTGACGGCGAGAAGTTCGTCGGCAAGATCGACGAGGAGATCGAAGTCACGCTGAGCGATGAAGGCATCTGGGGCATCAAGTGCTCGCCTCATTACACAATGGGCATGGTGATGCTGATCCAGGTCGGCAATACCCCGGCAACCGAGGCCGATCTGGCTGAAGATCTGCCCCCCGCAGCGCGCAAGCGTATGCTGGAGATCCTTGCGCGCAGTGCGGCAGGGGACTGATCGCCACGCGGGCCGCAACCGCATCTGATGCCACCCGATGAGCAGGCGTCGATCCCATCGGATCGCGTCCTCCCAAGCAACATCATGCCCCTTCCGCGATCGCGGTAAACCTGCAGATCAGCTTCTGTCGTTCATACCGCCTCGGGCATCGGCGTTACCATCATGCCGCGCGGCGGCAGAGAAATCACCTGAAGGTCGCATCCATAGACCACGCTCAGGCGTGGCGCGGTCAGGACCTCGGCCGGCGCGCCCGAGGCAGCTACACGGCCACACTGCAGCAGCAGCACGTGATCGACATGGGCGGCCGTGAGATTGAGATCGTGGAGCACCGCCACAACGCCGCCGCCCTCGGACGCGAAGGCGCGGGCGAGGCGCATGACCATCAGCTGGTGGCCGATGTCGAGGCTGCTCACCGGCTCGTCCAGCAGCAGCCAGCGCGGGCCGTCGGGGCCGGTCGCCGATCCCGCCTGCGCCAGCACGCGGGCCAGATGGACGCGCTGCTGCTCGCCCCCGGAGAGTTGCTGGAACAGGCGGGCGCCGTAGCCGGCGAGATCCACGCGCTCCAGCGCACGCCCGATAACCGGTCGGGCGTTCGTCTCGCCGCCCGCCTCGGCCCCGAGGCCCACGATCTCGGCCACGGTGAAGGGGAAGGACAGCGGCGTTGACTGCGCCAGCACCGCGCGCATCGTGGCCATCAGCCGCGTAGGCGCGCTGCGGATGTCGCGGCCGTTCAGGGACAGCTCCCCCGAAGACGGAAGCTCGCCGGTGATCGCCCGCATCAGCGTCGTCTTGCCCGAGCCGTTGGGTCCGATGATCGCCGTAACCTCGCCCGCCCGGGCGATCAGGTCGATGCCGCTGAGCACCTCGCGGCGACCGAGCCTCACGGAAAGATTGCGGACGATCAGGCTCACAGGTCCAGCACTCCGCGCTGGCGCAGCAGGATGGCGATGAAGACCGGCCCCCCGGCGATGGCGGTGATGATGCCGATCGGCAGTTCCGAGGGGGCGACGATGGTGCGGCTGACGAGGTCGGCCAGCACCAGCAGCACCGCCCCCAGCAGCGCTGCGTTCGGCAGCAGGCGGCGGTGATCCGGCCCGGTGGCCAGCCGCAGCAGATGCGGCACCACAAGCCCGATGAAACCGATCCCGCCCGACACCGCCACCGCCGCCCCGGTGGAGGCCGCAACGGTCAGCACCGCCATGCGCTTGGTGCGCTCCACCGGCAGACCCATGTGATATGCCGCCGCCTCGCCCAGAGCGAGGCCGTTCAGCCCGCGCGCGAGGAACGGCGCGGCGATCAGCGCCGCCATCATCAGCGGGGCGGCGGCGAGCAGCTGCGGCCAGCTCGCCCCGGCGAGGCTGCCCATGCTCCAGAAGGTCAGGTTCCGCAGCTGGCTATCATCGGCGAGATAGATCAGCAGACCCGAGGCCGCACCCGTCAGCGCCGCCAGCGCGATCCCGCCCAGCAGCATCGTGGCAACCGAGGTGCGCCCGTTGCGCGAGGCGATGGCGTATAGGATCAGCGTCGCCGCCAAGCCGCCGCAGAAGGCCGCGAGCGGGACCAGATGCACGCCGGACACCGACGCCAGCGCGGGCGGCAGCGCCCCGCCCAGAACGATCGCCGTGATCGCGCCGAGGCCAGCGCCGGCGGACACGCCGACGAGCCCCGGATCGGCCAGCGGGTTGCGGAACAGCCCCTGCATCACAGCGCCGGATACCGCCAGCGCCGCCCCGACCAGCAGGCCCATCGCGAGGCGCGGCAGGCGGATCTGGAACAGCACGAGGCTTTCGGACGGGTCCAGCGCCTCGCCGCGCGACAGCGCCGAGGCGGCGCGGAGCAGCGACACGCCCGAGGCGCCGGCGCCAAGCGACAGGACCGACACCGCCACCACCGCCGCGACCAGAGCCAGCGTCATGCGCCGGGCGAGATCGCTGCGGTCGCCCTCGGCGCGGTGACGAAGGATCAAAGGATCGGCGGCCACCATCCCCGTCACTCCGTCAGGGCGCGGGACAGGTCGCGCGCCGCGTCGGCGGTGCGGGGGCCGAAGCCGAGGAGGTAGAGCCCGTCCATCCGCACCACCCGCCGACCGCGCCCCGCGGGCGTCGCCGCCAGCGCTGGCTGCGCCAGCAGATCGGCAATAGCCTTGTCGTCGTCGGGTTCGCTCTCCGGGTCGGCCACTCCGCGGTTCATCATCAGGATCACCTCGGGCGCGGCCCCCGCCAGCGCCTCGCTGGTCAGCGGCTTGTAGCCCTCGAACCCGTCCACCGCGTTGACGCCGCCGGCAAGACGGATCATCGCGTCCGCCGCGGTGCCGGTGCCGCTGGCGAGGATGCGGCCGCCATCCGCCGCCAGCACGAACAGCACGCGCGGATGCGGGCGGGTTTCGGCCTCGGCGGCGACCTGCGCCAACTGCTCGGTGACTGCGGCAGCCAAGGCATCGGCCCGATCCCCGGCCCCGAGCGCCTCGCCCACGGTGCGGATGCGGGCGGCCACCCCTTCGGCGTCGAAGGCGTCTGGCACGGTGACGAACGTCACGCCGCCGGACCGCAGCAGTTCCACGGTCGCCGGCGGACCGGCGCCTTCCTCCGCGAGGATCAGGTCGGGGCGCACCGACAGCACGCCCTCAGGCGAGAGCGCCCGGAAATAGCCGAGGTCGGGCAGCGCGCGCACCGGCTCCGGCACCGTCGAGGTCGTGTCGCGGCCGACGAGGCGGTCGCCCTCGCCAAGCGCCGCAACGATTTCCGTGACGGCCCCGCCGAGCGAGACCACCCGCTCCTGCGCCGCGGCGCCAAGCGGCGTCAGCGCAAGGGCAAGGGCAAGGCCGAGCGCCGCGCGGATCATGCGGCCAGTCCCGGCAGCGCGGCGACGCGCGCGGCCCAGGCATCGGGGTCGCCGCCCCGGTCGGCGCGCAGGCCGAAGACCTGCAGGATCAGCGCGCCGTTCGCATCGAACGCCTCGACCGAGATCGCGGGGCCGCGCTGCGTCGGCTTGTCCACCGCCCAGACCTCGGCCACGTGATCGGCGCGCAGATGCAGGTTGAAGCGTTCATCCATGACGTTCAGCCACGGCCCCATCGGCTTGAGCGACTGGATCGGACCGGAGTGGATCTCGATGCAGCCCATGTTGCCGACGAAGATCATCGTCCCCATGCCGTCTCCTGCGAGCTGTTCCAGCAACAGCGTCAGCGCCTCGGGGGCAAGCTGGCGCGTGAAGGGCGACCCTGCGATGCGATAGGCGCCGAGGCGGTTCATCTTCACCTTGCGGACCAGCGTGTTGAACTGGTGCGTGTCCGTCATCCGCGTCCATTCCCGGCGCAGGATGTCGGCCTTGTCGGGCGCGGACTTCGCCGGTTCCGGCGCGGCGCGGGGGGTGAAGCTGGCGCTGTCGGACTGATCCTCGACGGCCAGCGCCTCGCGCAAAGCCTCCCACGCGGACAGGTCTGACCCGGTCCGCAGGTGGATCTTGTGGACCGCGTCGCCCGCCGCGTCGAACACCTGGACCGAGCGGCGGGGGCCACCCTCGCCCGGCACTTCGACCGCGAAGGCATGGACCCAGCGGGACGGGAAGATGCGCAGGTCGATTTCCTTGTCCAGCGTCATCGCCGCGTGGTTGCCGGGGTGGTAGTCCCGATAGACGCCCACTTTTTCGACCACGCAGGAGGGGTTGCGGGTCAGCGCCATGACCTCGCCCAGCGGCTCGACCAGCGGGATCAGGCGGTCTGGCGTCGCGTCGATTCGCAGCGCGCCGTGGCCCACGCGCGCGGCGACCAGCGCGGCTTCGGGCACACCGAGATTCACGGCGAGGTCATGTGGGCGGACGGTCGAATCCGCCAGCGCGGCCCGCAGGGCGGACGGGTCGGCAGCGGTCTGAATCGGGCTTTGATCGGTCATGTCGTCCTTCCGGGCTTCACCTGTTCTGATGCGGCAAATTGACGCGGCATGTTCTTGACTGAAACTATCGGATTCTCTACCCAGCGCAAGACGGAACCCGCAGCCGCCTCCCGCAGCCACGAAGATTCCCCCTCTGATCCTCGTGGCATGGGAGCCCAAGATGACCGTGACTGCCCGCCGCGCCGTGCTGCTTGCCGGTGCCTCTTTCCTGATCCCGCTGAGCTCCGGGGCGCAGGTCGCCGACAGCCTGACCCTCGACACCGTGGTCCTGCGCGCAGGCCAGCCGCGCGTCGCCTCGGACGTGCCGCAATCTGTCACGGTCATTGACGAGGAGGAGCTGACGGGGATCGAGCCCGCCACCATCGGCGACGTGCTTGACGTGGTGCCGGGGGTGTCCGGCGTCGGCTCGTCCAGCTTCTTCGGCCAGTCCTTCAACATCCGCGGCGTGGGCGAAGGCATCGCGGCGTCGGAATCGTCGATCGTGCAACTGCTCGACGGCGAGCAGAAATATTACGAGAGCTACCGGCAGGGCTCGCTGTTCGTCGAGCCCGACTTCCTCAAGCGCGTCGAGGTGCTGCGCGGGCCGGGGTCGTCCACGCTCTACGGCTCGGGCGCGCTTGGCGGCGTCATCGCGATGGAAACGATCGAGCCCGAGGACCTGCTGACCGATGGCCGCAACGTCGCCGGCCGCGCGAAGCTGGGTTTCGCCTCGAACCCCGACACGGCCTTCGGCAGCGCAGCCATCGCCTGGCGCGCAAGCGAGCGGACGACCGCGCTCGCCGCCTTCGCGCTGCGCGATCTGGGCGACAGCACGGACCCGGACGGCGACCGCCTGATCCGGTCGAACTCGCTGGCTCCGAACCTGCTGCTGAAACTGAACCATGACCTGAACGATGAGCACCGGCTGCGCTTCAGCTATGTCGGGCTTCGCGCCGATGGTGACGACCAGGACTTCAACCAGCAGGAGGGACCGCAGATCGGCCTGTTCCCCGGCTTTCCCGGCTGGGGCGTGGGGGACATCCTGACCGTGGACCACACCGCCCGCGCGGTCTGGGAATACGATCCGGTGAACAACCCTCTCATCGACCTGGCGGTGACGCTGTCCTACAACGACACGCTGAAGCGCACCGAGCAGGGCGACGATCCAGACGAGCCGATCATGCCCAGCATGCTGGGCGAGCGCAGCTACGAGTTGTGGAAACTCAAGGCCGTCAACGTGGCCGACCTGTCCTCGGGCGAGGTCGAGCATTATCTGACCTTCGGCGCCGAGATCTCGGCCCAGGACCGCACCTCCACCGTGCCCTCGTCCTCGCACCCCGAGGCCACGACCGACCGACAGGCGGTCTATGCGCTGTCCGAACTGACGATGGGCCCGCTGACGATCAACACCGGCCTCAGGATCGAGCATCAGCGCACGACCCCCGCCGGCAGCGTCACCGCGACCGACGAGAAGGTGAGCGACACCGCCATCGAGCCGCAGATCGCCGCGATCTACCGGCTGAACGACAACTGGTCGGTTTTCGGATCGCTCGCCCGCGTCGAGCGCCTGCCGACCGCCGACGAGCTTTACGACAGCTTCATGGGCGGCGCGCCTTCGGCCGGCCTCAAGTCCGAGCGCGGCGTGAACACCGAGATCGGCCTGTCATGGCGGGGGCGGGATCTGTTCGGCGCGGGCGACGAGGCGGCGGTCAAGGTGACGCTGTTCCACAACGACATCACCGACCGCATCACCCGCACCAACGCACCTGTTCCGACGCCTGCCTATGTCAACGTGGCCGAGGTGACGCTGAAGGGCGGGGAGATCGAGGCGAGTTACGCCAACGGCCCGCTGTCCCTGACCGCCGGCCTGTCCATGGTGGACGGCGAGGATGGTGACGGCGGCGTGGTGGATTCGCTGCCGAACGACCGCATCGGCATCGGCGCCGCCTGGCAGGCCAGCCCGGCCTGGAAGGTCGGCGGCGTCAGCACCTTCGCCGCCGGCCGCGAAAAGGCCGATGGAACCGAGCGCGGCGGCTTTGCTGTCCACGATCTCTTTGCGCTGTGGACCCCCCAACAGGGTGCCCTCGAAGGTGTCCAGATGCGGTTCGGGATCGATAATACCTTCGACAAGACCTACGTTCCCGCGACCTGGACCACCGGACCGGCGCCGGGACGCAACTTCTCGGTCTCGCTGACGCGCGCGTTCTGAGCGGGGCTTTGGCGCCCGGACTGCTCGTGCATTTTATTGATTATTGAGCGCCACTGTGCCGGCCGCGCGGACAGCGCTTCCGATCTGCCCACCGGATCGTCCGACGGGGATGAACAAAGAGCACCGATCCGCACGCGCACATTGCCGTTGCGTCACGTTCCAGCCCGAGTCGGTTCGGCTGCAGACCGCGCCGGGCCGTGTGGGGCCGCTGCTGTGCCGCCGAAAGGCGTGTCGCTTGGAGCTGCTTGCCGGCATCGACGCGGGCTGCATAGCGTTGGGAAACTTCCGGCGCCAGCTGCGCTTCGGGCGGCGGGGCGGGGCCTTCTGTTTGGGCGCGGTCGTGCAGGCCCCGGCCAGCAGCACGGCACGTGCCCGATGTTCCACGCGCCCGCCGCGAAGGCGGCCGAGACGGCGGCGGGAACGATCAGCGCGCTCTGTCTGCGCAGCGACCAGAGACTCGCCAGCGCAAATACTGCCGTGCCCCACAGCGGATCGAACCCGCCCTGCCAGAAGGCGAGGGCAGAGAGCGGGGCCTACTGAGTCAGTTCACCGCGTGATCAGGGGGCTAAAAAACTTCTTCCTTTGCTCTTACGAAAAGCTTTCCAACTCTTCGGCACGCTCGGCGTTCTGAAGGACAGCATTCGCCAGGGCAGCAGAAAGCCAGTGATCTACGAGCGGCTGCGGCGCACCTGTGCGATCGTGGAACGGAGTTCGTCCAGCGATTGCCTGCCGAAGGCGCCGAAGTCTCCTGCAATGAAGGTGGGCGTGCCGGCCAGGCCCATCTTTTCGGCCAGAATCCACGAATGTTCGATCTGGCGGGCAATCACGATGTCATCCATATCCTGGCGCAGGCGGCCCATGTCCAGCCCGGCCGCCTCTGCGATTGGAAGCGCGCTCTTGTCGTCGGCCTGACCCTCGATGCCCATCAGGCCGGTGTGGAACTGCCAGAACTTCCCCTGCCGCAACGATGCCAGCGAGGCGCGGGCGCTGTAAAGCGATCCCGCTCCGAAGACCGGCCATTCTCTCAGCACGACCCGCAGTTGCGGATCCTCCGAGATCAGCTGGTGGATATCGGCGACCATGACCCGGCAATAGGGGCAGTTATAGTCGAAGAACTCGGTCAGCGTGACGTCGCCCGAGGCATTGCCGAGGACCGCGCCAAGCTGTTCCTGCTCCAGGGCCTGCCGCAGGTCCGCCGGCATCGGATTGTCCTGCGCCATTACGGGTATTCCGCAGCTTGCCAAGGCGCCGACGGCGATGCCGACTTGCAGGAAACGCCGGCGATCGGGGGTGAAGAAGCTTCTGTCTGCCATGAGCCTGTCCTTTCGGGTCTGCCATGCATGGCTAGGCGATCCGGCTTAACCCAGCCTTAAGATGCCGGTCCATCCCGCGCCGGGCGCCCTTAAGCTGGGCTTAAGCTTGGCCGGTCATCCGGCATGGACGCTTTGCCCATGAACGACCGGAGCATGAGACATGGACCAACCTCGCCACGGATACCCGCGCAACCCTGCGGTCGATCTTGCCGGCGGCGCCAGCCGGCGCGCTTTTCTGGGTGGACTGTTCGCTTGCGGTGTCGCGCTGCCGAGGCTCGCAGCGGCGCAGGCCGTCGACCCGATCACGGGGCAGGTCGTTTACGGCTCATCGGCGGCGGGGCAGGCCCCGGATCTGGGCGTCTATCAGGTTGACCCGTCGCAGGATTCGCGGCGCAACATCTCCTCGTTCCGCAGCCGTCACTGGAGCGATTTCTATCCGTCGCTCGGCAAGGGCGTGATCCTGGCCGATATCAACTCGCGGGCCCTGCATTTCTGGTCCGGCGACGAAAGCATCTATCTGGTTTTCCCGTCCTCCATTCCGGTCTCGGAGGAACTCACCAAGCGCGGCAGGACCGAGGTCGTCCGCAAGGCGGAACGCCCCACTTGGACGCCGACCCCCAGCATGCGCGAGCGGGACCCGTCGTTGCCGCAGCAGGTGGCGGGCGGGGCCGAGGAAAATCCGCTGGGCGTCTATGCGCTTTACCTGTCCTGGCCCGCCTACCTGATCCACGGCACGCATGACACGCGCAAGATCGGCCGCAAGTCCTCCAGCGGCTGCTACGGTCTTTACAACGAACATATTGCCCGGCTCTACCCGCTGGTCGAGGTCGGAACGCAGGTGGCGATCTTCTGACCCCATGTCCCTTCAGCTTGTCATCCATGCCGCCGATAAAGCGTCGCTTGCACGGGCACGCTCGAACGCCAGGAACCTCTTGGCCGCGGCGCCCGATGCGCAGTGCGAGATCGTCTTCAATGCCGAGGCCGTGCCTGCGGCAATTGATCTGCGCGACCCTTTGACCGACGGCCTGCTCAGGCTGTGCGGCAATACCCTGCGGAACAAGGGTCTGGAGGCCCCGGCTGATCTGATGACTGCGCCTGCGGCGGTTCTGCATCCGGCCGAGCGGCAGGCCGCCGGGTGGCAATATATCCGCGCCTGAACGGCCCGGCCCGCGCTGTCAAAGGAGCGTCGCGCGGGGCGCGGTTGGCAGGATCAGCTCGGCCTGTTCCCCGCCGCCCTTGCGCGAGACGAGGCGCAGTTCTCCGCCCATCGCCTGAACGGCTGAGGCGACGATGGAGAGGCCCAGCCCGCTGCCGCCACCCGAGGGGTTGGCCGAACCGCGCCAGAAGCGCTCGGTGACATGGGGGCGGTCGGCTTCGCTGATGCCGGGGCCGCGGTCCAGCACGCTGAAGCGGACCCTTTCGCCGTCACGCGCCAGCCGGGCCTCGACCGTGCTGCCATGGGGCGAGGCGAGGATGGCGTTTTCCAGTAGGTTGCGCAGCGCGGGCGCCAGCAAGGCCGCCTGCGTTGTGCGCCATTCGGCCCCGTCGGTTTCCAGCCGCAGATCGACGCCGCGCGACTGCGCCAGACCGGCCAGCGCATCGGCCACGTCGGCAAGGATGCGCGCCCCCTCCTGCGCCGGAGTCTGGTTTGCGTCGATGGCGTTTTCGGCCGCGGTCATGTCCAGAAGCTGGCGCACCATGCGGTCGGTGCGGTCCACGCCCCGCGCGATCTGCGCCAGAGCCCGGTCGCGCGTCTCTGCATCGGGCGCGAGCGTGGCAATCTGCGCCTGCGTCTTGAGGCCCGCCAACGGGGTCTTCAGCTCATGCGCCGCAAAGGCGGTAAAGCTGCGCTCGCGCTCACGCAGGCCCTCGACGCGGTGGAACAGCCCGTCCAGCGCCTCGATCATCGGCCGCAGTTCGGCCGGCGCGCGGCTTTCCCCCAGCGGGCTGAGATCGGTCGCCGGGCGGCGGGCCAGCGCCTGGGCCAGCCGGTCCAGTGGCGCCAGCCCGCTGCGCACCGCCAGCCAGATCAGCGCCGCAAGCAGCGGCAGGATCAGCATGGTCGGGGCCAGAAGGCCCATCACCACGTCCTGCACCAGCCGGTCGCGCATGAAGCGGGCATCGCCGACCATGACGCGGATGCCCAGTTCCTCGTCGACATGGGTGTAGACGCGCCAGACCTCGCCATCGACCTCGCGCTCGCTGAAGCCCTCCTGCTCGGCCAGCTGACCGGCTGGGGCGCCGTCGGATTCGCTTTTCAACTGGCCGTCGAAGCCCCAGACCTGACAGATCAGCTGGCGGGCGAAATCGTGGCGCCCCGTATCGGGCAGCGCCGGGGCCTCATCGACCAGCGTCGCCGCGTCGGGGCCAGCGATGCCGCCATTGCGGCGGATCAGCGAGGCGACCATCTGCGCCGATTCCTGCAGCCGCCGGTCCAGCACATGCCCGACCTCGGTTCGGGTCGAGTGCTGGATCCAGATCACCGCCGAAAGCCAGATCACCCCGGTCGCGGCCAGCAGGATGAGGCAGAGCCGCCTGCGGATCGAGTTCATTTACCTCTCCCCCTGTCGGCGGGTTGTCCCAGCCGGTAGCCAAGCCCGCGCACCGTTTCAATGAACGTCGTGCCCAACTTGGAGCGGAGCTTGTGGATATGGACCTCTACCGTGTTGCTTTCGACCTCGCCCTGCCAGCCATAGAGCCGCTCCTCGAGGGTCGATTTGCCGAGGATCGCGCCGGGATGTTCGATCAGGGCCTGAAGGATGGTGAACTCGCGGCGCGAGAAGGCAACATCGCCGCCGTTCCTCGTGCCGCACATCGTTGCCGGATCGAGTTCGAGGCCATTCCATTCCATCACGGCCGAGGCGCGGCCTTCCCGCCGGCGCAGCATCGCGCGCAGCCGGGCGGCCAGCTCATCGAGGTCGAAGGGCTTGCCCAGATAGTCGTCCGCGCCGGCATCGAGACCGGACACCCTGTCGCGCACCTGATCGCGTGCTGTCAGAAGAAGGATCGGAATCCGTGATCCCGCCGCCCGCAACTCCGCCAGCAGCTCCAGACCCGAGCCGTCGGGCAGCATGATGTCCAGAACCACGCCCGCGAAGCCGCCGCCCGCCAGCGCGGCGCGGGCGTCGGCAAGGATGCCGACGGCATCGGTCGTGAAGCCCGACAGGCTCAATCCGACGCTGAGGCCGTCGGACAGGACCGGATCGTCCTCGACAATCAGCAGGCGCATGGCGTGTTTCCCCGTAATCCGTGACGATCACGCTATCGTCGGCGCAGCTTAAGCTGGGCTTAAGGTCGCGTCCCTAGCCCGCCCCCATGATGACGAGAATGTTTCCGGCTATCGCTCGATGATGTCGATGCAGGCGTCGCGGGTGAGGCACCCGATCAAACGCCTACGGTTCCGACGAGCAGCGGCGTAAATATCTGCCCAAGCTCTGCTCGGGCGAGTGGTTCGGCTGCTTCGGCCCGACCGAACTGGATGCAGGTTCGGACCCCGGCGGCATGAAGACCACCTCGAAGAAGACGGGCGGCGGCTATCGGCTGAACGGGTCCAGGATGTGGATCACGAATGCGCCCATCGCCGATGTATTCGTGGTCTGGGCGAAGTCCGAGGCGCATGGCGGCAAGATTCGCGGCCTCGTGCTGGAAAAGGGTATGGAGGCCCTGTCCGCGCCCCGGATTGAGGGCAAGCTGGGCCTGCGGGCCTCCGTCACGAGCGAGATCGTCATGGATGAGGTCGAGGTCGGCGAGGACGAGCTGCTGCCGAACGCGGAAGGGCTCAGCGGTCCCTGCGGCTGCGTGAACCGCGCGCGCTCCGGCGTCACTTGGGGCGTCATGGGCGCGGCGGAAGCGTGCTGGCACGCCGCGCGGCAATATGGGCTGGACCGCCAGCAGTTCGGCAAGCCGCTGGCGCAGACCCAGTTGCACCAGTTCGAGCTCGCCAACATGATGACCGAGATCACGCGGGCGCTGAACGCCGCGCTACGCGTCGGGCGGCTGTTCGAGGCCGGCAGGATGTCGCCCGAGATGATTCCCCTCATCAAGCGCAACAACTGCGGCAAGGCCCTGGAGATTGCGCGGATCGCTCGCGACATGCTTGGCGGACACGGGATTTCGGACGAGTTCCCGGTGATGCGCCACATGCTGAACCTTGAAACCGTGAACACCTATGAGGGGACGCATGATGTCCATGCGCTGATCCCCGGCCGCGCCCAGACCGGGCTGCAGGCGTTCTTCCGAGAAAGGCGACAAGATGAAGGTTGTCGTGCCAGTCAAGCGGGGCTGTTCACCGTCATGGCACGCACCTACATGGAGAAGAAGGGCGCGTCCGGCGTCTCGGTCTTCGCGGTCGAGGCGGGGACGCCGGGCCTGTCGGTCGGCAAGCCCGCACACAAGATGGGCCAGCAGGGCGCCCGCGTGGCGGACGCGATCTTCGAGGATTGCCGCGTCCCGGCTTCGGCGCTGATCGGCGGGGTCGCGGGCGTGGGTCGGCCGGGTCGCGGAGCGCAACGTGCAGGTGCATCGCGGAAACGGCTACATCCGCGAATACCGCGCCGAGCAGCTGTTCCGCGACGCCCGCCTCTATCGGATAGACGAGGGCGCCACGCAGATCCCGCAGACGATCATCGCGAAGGCGCTCGTGGCCGAAACGAAGGCGCGGATCGGCCAGTGAGCGGCGGCAGGTTGCGCGGGGGACTCTCGCTGGCAGCGAAGTGAAACCTGGGGAGGTCTTTATAGGCGGGAAAGCGTGGGGTTCATGTAGCAGGCGACGGAACGACCCGTGAGATCGGCCCACAGCAACTGCGACCAGGTCGAAATGGCGGCTTCAAAGGCGCGGCTCCTCAAGCGGCCGGTGACGGGTTGCGCCGTGCCATGCATCTTCGGGCTGCGGAGCACGATTGCGATGGAGGGGCCAGTTCTAGGAAACACCGGGCTTCGGGCGGCGCCAACGCCCCATCAGCGCGTGGTCAGGGCTGGTTGGGCGTAATCCTCCAGACCGTGTTCGAGAGATCGTCCGCGACGATCAGGGCGCCGCGGGGATCGAGGGTCACGCCGACCGGACGGCCGCGCGTGTTGTCCTCGTCCAGCAGGAAGCCGGAAGCGAAGTCGATCGGGTCGCCCGAAGGACGACCGTTCTGGAATGGAACGAAACTGACGCGGTAGCCGACCGGGACGCTGCGGTTCCAGCTGCCATGCTCGCCGACGAAGACACCTTCGGCGAACTGAGGGCCCATCGCCGGGGACGAGAACGTCACGCCGAGCGCCGCCACATGCGATCCCAGGCTGTAGTCGGGGACGATGGCCGATGCGACCTTCTCCGGGTCCTGCGGCTGCGCGCGGGGATCGACGGTCTGCCCCCAATAGCTGTAGGGCCAGCCGTAGAACCCGCCATCCTGCACCGCCGTCAGGTAATCGGGAACGAGGTTGGGCCCGATCTCGTCACGCTCGTTGACGACCGCCCAGAGCTGCCCGGTTTCCGGCTGGATGGTCAGCGCGGTCGGATTGCGAAGGCCCGTGGCGTAGGGCCGGTGCGCGCCGGTTTCGATGTCGATCTCCCAGATTCTGGCCCGGTCTTCCTCGACCTCCATGCCGCGTTCGGTGATGTTGCTGTTCGACCCGATCCCGACATAGAGGAACCGGCCATCGGCGCTGGCGGTCATCGCCTTGGTCCAGTGATGGTTGATCTCGGCCGGCAACTGGGTGAGCGTGACCGGCTCGCCGCTCGCCTGGGTCTGACCATCGGCATAGTCGAAGCGGACCACCGCGTCCTGGTTGGCGACGTAGATCGCGCCGTTCACCAGCGCCAGTCCGTAAGGCGCGTCCAGTTCGTCGGCAAAGACGCCCTGCGTCTCGTAAACGCCGTCGCCGTCCGCGTCCCGCAGCAGGGTCAGCCGGTCGCCGCTTTCGACCGAGCTTTGGCCCAGGCTCTTGATGAAGCTGGCGATAAGATCCTTGGGACGAAGCGCGGGTGCGCTGCCGCCCTTCCCCTCGGCCACCAGGATATCGCCGTTGGGAAGGATGAGGGTCTGGCGCGGGCCCATGAGATCCGTGGCGATCGCGGCGATGCTGTAACCGTCAGGCACCGTCGGCAGATCGTCGCCCCACAACGCCGGCCGCGGAACCGTCATGCTCGGCAACAGGCCGCGCCGCGGCTCGGGCAGCTCGGGGTTCGGGCCGTAGCTGGGCGGGGCGGGCTGGGCCGCCGCGGTGAGCGGAAGAGTTGCAGTGACGCCTATCGCCAAGAAAAGTAGCCTCATTTTAGTTCCTCCGCACGGAAACCGGAATACCCGATCCAGGCCGCGGCCAGCGCCAGCAGCGTCGAGATGACCGACAGCCACAGGCTTTCCGGCATGATGGCCCAGGCATCCTTGGCGTGGGCGAGGGCGTTCAGGAATCCGGCCACCCACATGGCGAGCAGCACGACGAAATAGATGAGCGGGCGTCTGTTGCGCGGCTTGTGGCTGCGGAACAGATTGACCAGCGCCCAGAGCACCGCAAAGGCGCCGACCAGCAGCCCGCCGGCGTTCAGCCACTGGGCAAAGTTGGACCACTGAATCTCGAAGGTCCGCCAATAGGCGATGTCGCTGACCAGCGTGCCCAGAAACAGAGGGAACGGAAAGGAGAGCAGGACCGCGTGAAGCGGATGAACCGGCCTTGGCGGCCCGACGGCAGATACGGTGACCACGGCATCTCCTTTTCACATTGACCCGTCCAGGCGAACGCTGCCGACCGGACACACGGGCCCTAACGCATCAGTGCTCGACAAGTTTCGGATCGTTCCGACGTCGGATGCAGGAGGGGATGGAGGTCATCGGTGTCGGACGACAGCCACAGGAACAATCGACGCTACGACCTGCTGAAGAGCGTGGAGCGGCCTGAAGACCTGATGGGGACGCAGGTCTGATGAAGGAGCTGAAGGTTCGGCTGATGGATGCGCGGGGCCGAGCTGACCGCGGGCATCCGCAGTATGCTCGACCTTGGCCATAGCCGGTCTCCTCTGTGGTGTGTGGTTCGCAAGACCACCATAGAGACCTGAACCACGGTCATGGCCGCGCGCTGCGCCGTGTGAGGGCTTCGCGCGCGGCCATAACCTGCATGCTGCGCCGGGTTCCTGACGTGCTATGGCAGCGAGTTCATCGCCATGGTGCGCGACTGGACCGACGCCGTCGGTGGCTGAGCAGCCTATGCCGAACCCGGTAGCCCTTGGGAGAGCGGATATTGCGCGTGCTTCGACTCGAAACTCCGCGACGAACTGCACGATGGCGAGATCTTCTACAGCCTCGCTGACGCAAGGATCGTCATCGAGGCATGGCGCGGCCATTACAACACAGAGCGCCCTCATTCATCCCTGGGCTACCGACCGCCAGCCCGCAAATCCCGCGTCTCGATCGACCGGATGCATGGGCTGATCCGCCGCCTGGTCATCACCGATGCCGCCCGGCAAGACGACGGGCAGATCCGCGAGGGGTTCATTGCCCGAACCAACACGACGCGCTCGGTCTGGGCCGACAGCGCCTATCGCTCGGCGGAGAACGAGGCGTGGCTCGGCGCCCGGGGCATGGTCAGCCGCATCCACCGCAAGAAGCCTCGCGGCCGTCCGATGCCGAAGCGGACCCGCCGCGCCAATGCCGTCAAGTCGGCGGTGCGCTCGAAGGTCGAGCATGTCTTCGCCCAGCAGAAGGCCCGTCTGGGCATGACCATCCGCGCCATCGGACTGGCGCGGGCGGCGATCACGCTCACCAACATGGCCTGCAACATGACCCGATGGCGGTGGCTCGACGGCCGAGCTGCGCCGGCCTGACGGCCGTCGATCGTCGATCCGACCCGATTGACCCCGAAACCGGCCTAAGGGCCGCTTTCCCGAGCAGCATGGTCCTTTTCCACAGACCCAGAGCGCCGCCCGGGGGCGGAAAGCGGAGGTGTCCCCGTGATATGCCGGCCTGACGCAACCCGCGCGGCGTGGGTGCGTTGTCCGTGAAACGGAGGAAGACATGGCCAACTACAAGGTGGGATATTTCGTCGGCAGCCTTGCCAAGGGGTCGATCAACCGCAAGCTCGCCAAGGCGCTGGTCCGCCTCGCCCCGGCCGAGCTGGAGATGACCGAGATCCCGTTCAAGGACCTGCCGCTCTACAGCTGGGACTATGACGCGGACTATCCGCAGGTCGCGCGGGACTTCAAGGCGGCCATCGCCGATGTCGATGCGGTGCTGTTCGTGACGCCGGAATACAACCGCTCGATCCCCGGCGGGCTGAAGAATGCCATCGACTGGGCGAGCCGTCCCTATGGCGAGAACGCCTTCACACGCAAGCCGTCGGCCATCATCGGTGCCTCGCCTGGGTCGATCGGGACGGCGGTGGGGCAGCAGCACCTGAAGTCGATCCTCAGCTTCTGCAATTCGCCGATGAACCCGGTCGAAGCCTATATCCACTTCACGCCGGACCTGATCTCGGATGACGGCGAGGTGTCGGTGGAATCGACCGAGAAGTTCCTGCGCAACTACATGGCCGAGTTCAGCAACTTCATCGGCCGGGTGCTGAGCGTCTATCCGCGCCGGACCTGAGCCGGGCCGGGCAGGCGGCGCTCCGGCCTGAAACTTCCCCCGCACGAAACTGCCGCGCCCCTCTGGCGCGGCATCCGGTTTCCTGCGCGGGCCCGCCCCCGCGTCATGCGTCGCTTTCGGTGAAGACCTCCTCGCGGCGCTGCCGGATCTGCGGCAGGAACACCAGCGCCAGCACCAGCGCCGAGGCGACCAGCAGGCCGAGGCTGATGGGCCGTTCCACGAACGTCATCGGATCGCCGCGCGACAGGATCATGGCGCGGCGCAGGTTCTCCTCCAGCAGCGGGCCGAGCACGAAGCCCAGCAGCAGCGGCGCCGGCTCGAACCGCAGCTTGACGAGGACGTAGCCGAGCAGCCCGAAGAACGCGACCGCGAACAGGTCATAGACGTTCGAGTTCACCGAATAGACCCCGATGGAACACATCGCCATGATGATCGGGAACAGCACGTAATAGGGCACGGTCAGCAGCTTCACCCACAGCCCGATCAGCGGCAGGTTCAGCACCACCAGCATCAGGTTGCCGATCCACATCGAGGCGACGATGCCCCAGAACAACTGCGGCTGGTCGGTGACGACATTCGGCCCCGGCACGATGCCCTGGATGATCATCGCGCCGATCATCAGCGCCATCACCGGGTTGGCCGGGATGCCGAGCGTCAGCAGCGGGATGAAGCTGGTCTGCGCGCCCGCGTTGTTGGCGCTTTCCGGCCCCGCGACGCCCGCCAGCGCGCCTCTGCCGAACTCCTCGGGGTGGTCGGAGAGCTTCTTTTCCACGGTGTAGGACGCGAAGCTGGCAAGGATCGCACCGCCGCCCGGCAGGATGCCGAGGACGGAGCCGATGCCGGTGCCGCGCAGGACCGGGCCGACCATCTGTCTCAACTCGGCCCCGGTCGGGAACAGGCGGTTGATGTTCTTCGTCATCACCTGCCGGTCGTGCTCGTCTTCCAGATTGCGCAGGATTTCCGCGATGCCGAAGACGCCCACCGCCACGGCGACGAAGTTCAGCCCGTCCGCGAACTGGGTGATCCCCATCGTGAAGCGCGGCGCGCCGGTGTAGATGTCGGTGCCGACAAGACCCAGCAGCAGGCCCAGCACCACCATCGCCAGCGCCTTCAGCACCGAGCCATGCGCCAGCGCCACGGCCATGACGAGGCCCATGACCATCAGGCTGAAATACTCCGCCGCGCCGAATTTCAGCGCGATGGTCGTCAGGGGCGGGGCGAAGATCGCCACGAGGAAGGTCGAGATGGTGCCCGCGACGAACGAGCCGATCGCGGCGGTCGCCAGCGCGGTGCCCGCCTTGCCCTTGCGCGCCATCTGGTAGCCGTCGATGGCCGTCACGGCGGACGAGCTTTCGCCCGGCATGTTGATGAGGATCGCGGTGGTCGAACCGCCATACTGCGCGCCGTAATAGATGCCGGCCAGCATGATGAGCGAGCTGACGGGCTCCAACTGGAAGGTGATCGGCAGCAGCATGGCGATGGTCGCCGTCGCGCCGATGCCGGGCAGCACGCCGATCAGCGTGCCCAGCAACACGCCGATCAGGCAGAAGGCGAGATTGGCCAGCGACGAGGCGACGCCGAAGCCCATGGCGAGATTGCTGAAAAGCTCCATGACGCGCGTCCCCTTACAGCGGCAGCCAGGGGCCGAACCGCCGGAACGGCAGGCCGAGGCCGTAGCTGAACACCAGCGTGGCGAGGATCGTCACCGAGATCGCCAGGATCAGCGCCGGCAGCGGGCGCATCCGCACCGACGCCCGCGAAGCGATCAGCGTGGCGATGAACAGCGCCGGCACGAAGCCGAGGCCGCGCACGGTCAGGCCGAAGAAGACCGGCGCGGGCAGGATGAAGAAGATCCCCCGCCATGAGATGGGTCCGAACGGCTCTCCCTCGCGGCCGAAGCCCTTGACGAAGATGACCAGCCCAAGAAGGAACAGGATGCCCGCCAGCACCATCGGGAAATAGCCCGGCCCCATCCGCAGCGATGTGCCGAATTCCAGCCCCGCCGCCTGCCAGGCGAAGAAGGCCCCGCCGGCCATGAGCAGACCGCCTGCCAGCAGATCCGTGTTGTCCCTCGGTTTCGTGGGCATGCGTTACCTCCGCCTCGAAAAGACCCGCCGCCCCGAAGGGCAGCGGGCGTCGTGTCTGACAGGATCAGTCGGCGTAAACGCCTGCGGCCTCGATGATCGGCTTCCAGCGCGAGATTTCCGATTCCAGCTTGGTCTTCAGCGCGTCGGGGGTCGCCTTCTCGGCCGCCACCGGCTCGGAGCCGAGATCGGCCAGCGCGGAAACCACGCCCTCGTCGGCCAGCGCGATCTGCAGCGATTCCGACAGGCGCTGGTTGATCTCGGCCGGGGTGCCCTTGGGCGTGTAGATGCCGTGCCAGACCGCCAGCTCCATGTCCGGCAGGCCGGATTCGATGGCGGTGGGCATGTCGGGGAACAGTTCCAGCCGCTCGCCCGTGGTCACGGCATAGGCCTTGATCGTGCCGCCCTGCACCTGCTGGGTGGTGTTGGTGGTCTGGTCGCACAGGATGTCCACCTGGCCGCCCAGCAGGTCGGTCATCGCCGGGCCGGTGCCCTTGTAGGGGACCGTGACCAGCTCCGTGTCCAGCGAATGCATCAGCAGCATCCCGCAAAGCTGGCTGACCGCGCCGATACCAGCATTGGCCAGCGTCAGGGAATCGGCGTTCGTCTTCACGTAGTCGATGAAAGACGCCATGTCCGTCGGCTCGAACTCCTTGCGGGCCGTGATCATCATCGGCACGTCCACGACCTCGCCGACATATTCGAACGAGTTCAGCGGGTCGTAGGGCAGCTGGCGATAGAGCGTGGCCGAGGTCGCCATGCCCATATGGTGCAGCAGCATGGTGTAGCCGTCAGGCTCGGCCCGCGCGACGTTGTCCGCGCCCAGCGTGCCGCCGGCGCCGGTGACGTTCTCGACGATCACCTGCTGGCCCAGATCGGCCGACATGCGTTCCGCCAGCAGGCGGGCGACGGTGTCGGTCGGGCCGCCGGCCGAGAACGGGACCACCATGCGGACGGTGCGCGTGGGATAGTCCTGTGCGAACGCCGGAGCGGCCAGAATCGAGACGGCGCAGACCGCGCCGAGCAGTTTGGAAATAGACATGAAACCTCCCAAGGTCGAACGAGAACGACGCCCGCTCCCCCGCGTGGCGCGTCCTGGGCAGCTTTGTGCGGCAAGCGCCGCTGCGCGAAAGAAAATCGTCCGGCGGAAGCCGCCGCCGGAGCCTTGGGCGCTGAAAATGGGTGGAAAAGGTGACAACCCGCCGGGCGGGGCGGGTGGATTTCCACCCCTCAGGCTTCGCGGCGCCCTTCCTCGGCTCCGTCCAGGATCAGGCGGCGGTCGAGCCCGTATTTCTGCATCTTCTCATAGAGCGTCTTGCGCGAGATTCCCAACGCCTCGTAGACCGGGCGCAGCCTGCCGCCATGCTCGGCGATCGCGCCCGCGATCAGGCTGCGCTCGAACGCCGCGACGCGGTCGGCCAGCCGTTCGCCGCCGCCGTCGCTGCTGCGCGGGGCCTCCAGCCCGAGCACGAAGCGTTCCGCAAGGTTGCGCAATTCGCGGACGTTCCCCGGCCAGTCCTGCGCGGCCAGCGCCGACAGAAAGCCCGGCGGGGCCTCGCGCTCGGGCAGCTTGTGGCGGGCGGCGGCCTCGCGGACCAGTTGCAGGAACAGCAGCGGGATATCCTCGCGCCGGGCCGACAGGGGCGGAACGTGCAGCACGGCGACGTTGAGGCGCCAGAACAGATCCGCGCGAAAGCCGCCCTGCGCGACCAGTTGGCCAAGCTCGACCTTGCTGGTGGCGATGAAGCGCACGTCCAGCGCCACCGGATCGTTCGAGCCGAGCCGCGTGATGACCCGTTCCTGCAGCACCCGCAGCAGCTTGGCCTGCAACTCCAAGGGCATCGAGCCGATCTCGTCCAGCAGGATCGTGCCGCCGCGGGCATGTTCGAACTTGCCGTAGCGCGGCCGCAGCGCGCCGGGGAAGGCCCCGGCCTCGTGGCCGAACAGCTCGCTTTCGATCAGCGTCTCGGGCAGGGCGGCGCAGTTGATGGCGATGAAGGGCCGCGCCCCGCGGGCCGAGATGTCGTGCAGCGTCCGCGCGACGACCTCTTTCCCCGCGCCGGTCGGGCCGATGATGAGCGTGTCGGCGTCGGATTCGCCGATCGCCCGCAGATAGCGGCGCAGGTCCATCATCACCGGCGTGCGCCCCGGCAGCCGCGCCTCGACATCGTCGCGCTTGCCCGCGACGGCCCGCAGGCGACGGTTGTCCAGCACCAGTTCGCGATGCCCGATGGCGCGGCGGATCACCTGCGCGAGTTCCTGCACGACGAACAGCTTTTCGATGAAGTCATACGCGCCCTTGCGGATCGCCTCGACCGCAAGCTGCACCTCGGCGTGGCCGGTGAACAGAATCACCGGGATCTCGGGATCGACCTCGTGCAGCCGCGCGAGCAGGGTCATCCCGTCCATGCCCGGCATGCGGATGTCGCTGACCACCGCGCCCGCAAAGCCCGGCCCGGCCAGCCCCAGCGCCTCCTGTCCCGAGGCGAGCGGCTCGACCGCGAAGCTGGCCAGTTCCAGCGCCTGCGCGGTGGAATCGCGCATCTGCCTGTCATCGTCGATCAGAAGGACGCGACTGGCGCTCATGCGGCCGTCTCGGCGGAAAGCTCGGTGGAAGGCGCTGCGGGCAGGGTGACGCAGAACTCGGCGCCCGGATCGGCGTTGCGGCAGGTGATCGTGCCGCCGTAGTCGCGGACGATATTGGCGCTGATCGAGAGGCCGAGGCCCAGCCCCGCGCCGACGCCCTTGGTGGTGAAGAACGGATCGAAGATGCGTTCGGCGATGGCGTCCGGCACGCCTTCGCCCCGGTCCCGCACCCGCAGCACGATCATTCCGCCCTCATGCCGCGCCGACAGGGTGATGCGCGGATCGGCCGCGCCCTCGGCGGCGTCGGCGGCGTTGGTGATGAGGTTGACCAGCACCTGTTGCAGTCGCGTCGTGCCGGCGCGGACAGGCGGCAGATCGGACGGCACGTCCGTTTCCAGCGCCGCGCCGCTGGTCGCCAGCCGCTGCGCCACGATGGTCCGCGTCTCCGGCAGGATCGCGGGCAGTTGGGCGGCTCCGGGCGGCTCGCCGGGCGCGCGGGCGGCATTGCGCAGATGCGTGCCGATCGAAGCCATGCGGTCCACCAGCGCGAGGATCTGGGCGATATTATCCCGCGCGCGGGTCAGATCGCCGCGCTCGATCAGGATCGCGGCGCTGTCGGCGTAGTTGCGGGCGGCGGCGAGCGGCTGGTTGATCTCGTGCGAGAGCGAGGCCGACATCTGCCCCAGCGCCGCCAGCTTGCCCACCTGCACGAGGCTCGCCTGCGCGGCCCGCAGCTCCGCCTCGGTCGCGCGGCGTTCGGCGATCTCCTGGCCCAGCTGGTCGTTGACGCGGGCGAGGTCGGCGGTGCGGGCATCGACGCGGCGCTCCAGTTCGGCGGTGGCATAACGCTGCATCGCCGCCCGCTCGGCGGCCTGCGCGCGGCGCTGGATCAGGAACAGCCCGCCCAGCGACGCCGCGGACAGCAGCAGAACGAGCGTGAGCACGATCAGCCACGCATCGCTCCGCAGGCTGGCGGTGTCCAGCAGGGCATGCACCGTCCAGCCTTCCTCGTGCATCGCCTGCGAGGCCGCCAGATAGTCCCGATGGCCGCCGCCCTCGGCGACGCGGAACACCGGCAGGCCGAAGGCGCTGCGCCGTTCCAGCGGCAGTTCGCCCAGCTCCGCATCGGCATAGCGGCGGATCGACAGGGTGCGGGCCAGCCACTCTTCGGTCGGCGGGCCGAGGCTGCTGTAGAGCCAGCCCGGCTCGGACGACAGGAACACCCGCCCTTCCGGGTCGGTCACGAGGAAGCGGTATTCGCCCCCGCGCCAGGATTCCTCGATCCGCTCGACCCCGACCTTGACGGCGACCACGCCGTTGATGCGCCCCAGCCCGTCCCGGACCGGGGCCGAGAAATAATAGCCGCGCACCCCCGAGGTGGTGCCGATGCCAAAGAACCGCCCCGCGTTCCCGGAGATCGCCTCGGTGAAATAGGGCCGATAGCTGAAATTCTGCCCGACGAAGCTGAGCGCGCCCATGCGGTAGTTCGAGGCGGCGATGGTCTCGCCATCCGGCCGGATCACATAGATGTCGGAGGCCTGCACCGCCTCGTTCTGGTCCAGCAGCCAGACATTCGTCGCGGTCCGCAGGGCGCGGTTGTCGGGGTGCGCCGCGAGCCGCTGCACTCTGTCCAGCCCGGCGACCAGCTGCGGCACCACCTCGTAGCGGGCGAGATCCGCCTCCAGCGCGTTGACGGTCAGGCGCAGGGCGGTCTCGGCCCGGCCGTAGCCGGTGGCGTAGGACTGGTAGAACGCGGCGCGGGCGCCGAGCAGCAGCACCAGCGCCATCAGCAGCACCCCGAGGCCGAGTGTGACCCGCACGGGACGCGCGCTGCTGGCGAAGGCGGGGCGAAGGGACACGGGGCGGCGACACTCCAGAGGGGCGCGGCTTTGCCCCGAGGGTCAAAGGGCGCACGGCGCGGCGGTTCCGGCCCGTTTAACGCGGCGCGGGGCCGCCGTCATCGGGGAACCGCGCCGCCCCGCCCCCGCCGGGGCCCGTCCGGCGTTATTTCTGCCCGGCCTTCCAGGCCTCGTAACGCGCCTTGTTCTCGGCGTTGGCCGGGTAGAGGCCGGGCAGCGGGTGGCCCGCCTCGACCTCGCCCATGATCCAGCCTTCCAGCCGCTCCTGCTCGATGGAGGCTTCGACCACCGCCTCGACCAGCTTCGCCGGAATCAGCACCGCGCCATCGTCGTCGATAACGATCAGGTCGTCGGGATAGACGGCGACGCCGCCGCAGCCGATGGGTTCCTGCCAGTTCACGAAGGTCAGCCCCGCGACCGAGGGCGGGGCGGCGACCCCGGCGCACCAGACCGGCAGGCCGGTCCCGCGCACCCCCGCCACGTCGCGCACGACGCCGTCCGTCACCAGCGCCGCAACTCCGCGTTTCGCCATCCGCGCACACAGGATGTCGCCGAAAATCCCCGCGTCGGTGATGCCCATGGCGTCCACCACGGCGATGCAGCCTTCGGGCATCGCCTCGATGGCCGCGCGGGTGGAAATGGGCGACGACCAGCTTTCCGGCGTCGCCAGATCCTCGCGCGCGGGCACGAAGCGCAGGGTGAAGGCGCGGCCGACGATGCGCGGCTGACCGGGGTTCAACGGCGCGGCGCCGCGCAGCCAGACATTGCGCAGGCCCTTCTTCAGCAGGACCGTGGTGAGCGTGGCGGTGGTGACGCCTTGCAGCGCGGCAATGGCGGCGGGGGCGTCATAGGGAAGGTCGGTGGTCATGGGGGTTCCTCGGGTGATGGTTCAGGACAGCCGTTCGCAGGCGGTGCGGATGCGGGCGCAGGCGTCCTGAAGCTGCTCGGTCGAGGTCGCGAACGAGATGCGGAAGAACGGCGCCATGCCGAAGGCAGAGCCGGGGACGACGGCGACCCCGACCTCTTCGATCAGGTAGGTCGCGAAATCGGTGTCGGTCTCGATCACCCGCCCGTCCGGGCGCTTGCGGCCGATCACCCCGGCGCAGGACGGGAACAGGTAGAACGCCCCGTCCGGCGCCCGGCAGGACAGCCCGTCGATGGAGTTCAGCTCGCGCAGGCAGAGATCGCGGCGGCTCTGGAAGACGGCGTTGCGTTCGGTCAGGAAGTCGATCGGCCCGTTCAGCGCCGCGACCGCCGCCGCCTGGCTGATGGCGCTGGGGTTGGTCGTGCTCTGCGACTGGATCGTCGCCATCGCCTTGATGAGCTTGGCCGGACCGCCCGCATAGCCGATCCGCCAGCCGGTCATGGAATAGGCCTTGCTGACGCCGTTGCAGGTCAGGGTGCGCGGCAACAGCTTCGGCTCCACCGCCGCGATGGTGGCGAACTGCCAGTCGTCGTAGCGGATATGCTCATACATGTCGTCGGTCAGGATCATCACCTGCGGATGATCCAGCAGCACATCTGCCAGCGCCCGCAGCGCCTCGGCCGAATACCCCGCGCCCGTGGGGTTCGACGGAGAGTTCAGGATCAGCCACTTGGTGCGCGGCGTGATCGCGGCCGCCAGATCCTCGGGGGCCAGCAGAAAGCCCCGGTTCTCGCCGCAGGGGACGATCACCGGCGTTCCGCCCGCCAGCCGCACTATGTCGGGATAGCTGACCCAGAAGGGCGCGGGCACGATCACCTCGTCGCCCTCGTCCAGCGTCGCCATCAGGGCGTTGTAGATCACCTGCTTGCCGCCTGTCCCGACGCTGATCTGGTCGATGCCATAGGTCAGCCCGTTTTCCCGCGCGAACTTGTCCACGATGGCCTGCTTCAGCTCGGGCGTGCCGTCCACGTCGGTATAGCGGGTCTGACCGGTGTCGATGGCGGCCTTGCCGGCTTCGCGGATATGCTCGGGCGTGTCGAAATCCGGCTCGCCCTGCGACAGGCCGATGATGTCGCGCCCGGCGCGGCGCAGCTCGCCCGCAAGCCGGGTCATGCCGACCGTGGCCGAGGGTTTCACCGCCCCCATCCGGCTGGCGAGCTTCACTTCGGGGGCGTCAAGCGGGGTCATGGCGTCTGTCCTCTCCTCCTCGGGCGGCGGCATTGAACACGGGCGCGGGGGGAAAGGGAATGCCCTGCCGCGTGGGAAAGCGGCGCATGAAAAGGCGGCGCACCGTTGCCGATGCGCCGCCGGAAAGGGTCGGGTTCGCGCCCGCGTCAGCCGGCGTATTCGGGCGTCCGCACAGCCAGCTTGCCCGCGACCTCAGCGATGCGGCGGCCCTGATAGCGGGCGCCGTCGAGTTCGGCCTTGCTCGGCATGCGGCTGCCGTCGCCATCGGTGACGGTCGTCGCGCCGTAAGGTGCGCCGCCGCGGATCTCGTCCACGCCCATCTGGCCCTGATAGCCGTAATCCAGCCCGACGATGGTCAGACCGAAATGCATCAGGTTGTGGATGATCGACATCAGCGTCATTTCATTGCCGCCATGCTGCGTCGCGGTCGAGGCGAAGGCGCCGCCGACCTTGCCGTTCAGCGCGCCGGTGGCCCAGAGCCCGCCCGCGCGGTCCCAGAACGCCGCCATCTGCGAGGGCATCCGGCCGAAGCGGGTTCCCGCGCCCACGATGATCGCATCATAGCCGGGCAGGTCCTCGACCTTCGCGAGGGGCGCCTTCTGGTCCAGCTTGTAACCGGACTTGCGGGCCAGCTCCTCGGGCACGGTTTCGGGCACCCGCCGGATGTCCACCGTCGCGCCGGCGCTGCGCGCGCCTTCGGCGACCGCCTCGGCCATCGCCTCGATATGTCCGTAGGTGGAGTGATAAAGGACCAGAACCTTCGCCATCGTGCTTCCTTTCGTGTCGTCCCGTTTCCTGCCGGCGGCCCGCATCGTCGCGGCGCCGTGCTGTGTCAGGGATATAAGGTCCGAATGCCCATGCAGCAGCCGCGATGAAGCGGAAGCGGCGTTCGGGAAAATCGAACGGCGGGGCTGGCCCAACCCGGCGCGGCGCGGCATGATCGCGCCGCGCCCGCGAAAGGAACCGCCATGCCCCGCACCATCCATGTCCTGAACGGCCCCAACCTCAACCTGCTGGGCCAGCGCCAGCCCGAGGTCTATGGCCGCGAGACGCTGGCCGATGTCGAGGCCGCCTGCGCGGCGCTGGGGCGCGAGCTGGGGGTGGAGGTGCTGCTGCGGCAGTCGAACCACGAAGGCCAGCTGATCGACTGGATCCACGAGGCGCGGGGCGCGGCGGCGGGCATCGTCATCAACCCGGCGGCCTTCACCCACACTTCGGTCGCGCTGCTGGACGCGCTCAACACCTTCGAGGGCCCGGTGATCGAGGTGCATATCTCGAACGTCCACAAGCGCGAGGCATTCCGCCACCACTCCTATGTCAGCCTGCGCGCCGACGGGGTGATCGCCGGCTGCGGGACGGAGGGCTATCTGCTGGCGCTGCGGCGGGTCGCGTCGCTGACGCGGGGGTAGGGGCGCGCAGTTCGCGGGTGGGACGCGGCTCGCCATCGATGCCGCCGGCGGTGCCGGTCTTCTCCGTGCTTCTTCTTTGCCCAAATATCCCCGCCGGAGGCGTCGGAGCGTCGCCGCACGCGCGGCGCGGCCGCCTTGTGGCGCGGCCTCCCGCGAAAATCGGCCATCCGCCCGAGGCAAGCTTGGCCGGTTACAGCCCCGCTTCCGCCGCCACCTCGGCCCGCGACTTGCGGCCGCGCTCGGTCGCCGATTTCAGCTGACCGCAGGCGGCCATGATGTCCTCGCCGCGCGGGGTGCGGATGGGGCTGGCGTAGCCGGCCTTGTAGATGATGTCCGCGAACCGCTCGATCCGGTCCCAGGACGACCGCTTGTAGGGCGCGCCCGGCCATTCGTTGAACGGGATCAGGTTGATCTTGGCCGGGATGCCGCCGATCAGCTTGACCAGCCGGCGGGCGTCCTCGTCGCTGTCGTTCACCCCGTCCAGCATCACGTATTCGAAGGTGATCCGCTCGCTGTTGGACAGGCGCGGATAGTCGCGCAGGGCGGCCAGCAGCGCGTCGATGTTCCACTTCTTGTTGATCGGCACCAGTCTGTCGCGGACCTCGTTGGTGGTCGCGTGGAAGCTGACGGCCAGCAGGCAGCCGATCTCCTCGGCGGTGCGGGCGATTTCCGGCACCACGCCCGAGGTGGACAGGGTGATCCGGCGGCGCGACAGGCTCAGCCCCTCGCCATCCATCACGACGTGCATCGCGTCGCGCACGTTCTCGAAGTTGTAGAGCGGCTCGCCCATGCCCATCAGGACGAGGTTGCTGACCAGCCGGGTCTCGTCCTTCGGGGCCCTGGGCTGAGGCCATTCGCCCAGATCGTCGCGAGCGACCATCAGCTGGCCGACGATCTCGCCCGCCGTCAGGTTGCGCACCAGCTTCTGGGTGCCGGTATGGCAGAAGGTGCAGGTCAGCGTGCAGCCGACCTGCGAGGACACGCACAGCGTGCCGCGCCCTTCCTCGGGGATGTAGACGGTTTCCACCTCGTGCCCGCCGGCGATCCGCAGCAGATACTTGCGGGTGCCGTCCTCGGACACCTGCCGGGTCACGATCTCGGGCAGGGCGATCTGGAATTTCTCGGCCAGCAGGGCGCGGTAGTCCTTGGCAAGGTTGGTCATCTGCGCGAAGTCGCGCACCCCCCAGTGATAGAGCCACTGCCAGATCTGCCCCTCGCGCATCTTGGCCTGCCGCTCGGGCGTGCCCGCCTCGATCAGCGCGGCGCGCAGCTGCGCGCGGGTCAGGCCGATCAGGTTCGCCTTCTCACCGGCGGGCAGCTTGCGGGGCAGCGTCAGCACGTCCTGCACCACCGGCCCCGTGGCCAGGGCGGCGTTCGTCGCGGGAATGTCGAATGCGGTCATGGGCGGCGGACTCCGGTCAGGCGCGGTCGGGCAGAGGGGAAAACGGCGAAAGCCGCCCTGATATAGGGCGGCTTTGCCGGAATCAAAAGGGAAAGCCGTGCGGCCTTACTTGCAGGTGTCGCGGGCCTGGTTGGTCATCGCGGTGACGCCCGCCAGCGAGAAGGTGTCGGTCGTCGTCGTTCCGCGCGAGGAACGGCCCGTCACCACGGCGTTCGAGCCGCCGCGCAGCGCGCCGATCAGCCGGGTGTCATCCTCGGGCGAACCGGCCCAGGCGTTCTCGCCCTCGGTGAACAGGCGGAACTTGCTGCCGCCGACATCCACCTCGACCGTGCTGTCGGCCGCGAAGGGATAGCCGCCCTGGAACGAGACCTCGCCGTTCTGGCCGGGGCGATAGGCGATATACAGACGGATGTCGCCGCGGTTCACCTGGACTTCCTTGCCGTCCTGGGTGTTGCGGGTCGATTTGGGCGGCGAGACGGCCCAGCATTCCTTGGGGTTTTCCCCGCCGAAGGCCGACCAGTCGCCCTCGCTGCCCAGAAGGCGGGATTCCTGGGCCGCCGCGGGCAGCGCCAGCGCCGCCAACAGGGCGGCTGTTGCAGCGCCGCGGATCGAAAGGATGGTCATGCTCGGGCCTCCTGCTTGTCCCCGTTTCGGGGTTGTCCGATTGGATGGTGTGGGTCACACCGGCAGCGGGAAGATAAACAAAAACAGGGTGCGGGGTGAAGCCCGCGTCTGGGAAATCGCGCAATTGTCAAAGGAGAGGGCGATGGCGGGCGTGGATCTGGTCGAATTGTGGCGCGGCGGGATGCTGGAAAGCGTGCACCAAGGCCATGCGGTCGTGTGGGACGCGGGCGGCATGGCGGCCGCGTGGGGCGACCCGGAGGCGGTGATCTTCCCGCGCTCGTCCTGCAAGATGATCCAGGCGCTGCCGCTGATCGAAAGCGGCGCGGCGGATGCGGCGCGGCTGGGGCCCGAGCATCTGGCGCTGGCCTGCGCCTCGCATAGCGGGGCCGAAATCCATGTCTCGCGCGTCGGGGCGTGGCTGAAGGCGATGGGGATGGCCGACGCCGACCTGCGCTGCGGCGCGCACATGCCGCAGGACAAGGCCGAGAACCGGCGGCTCACCTGCTCCGACACCGCGCCCTGTCAGGTCCACAACAACTGCTCGGGCAAGCATGCCGGGTTCCTGACCCTGAACCGGCATCTCGGCGGCGGCGCCGAATATGTGGCGCTGGATCACCCCGTGCAGCAGGCCGTCCGCGCGGCGTTCGAGGAGGTGACGGGCGAGCGATCCCCCGGTTTCGGCATCGACGGCTGCTCGGCCCCGAACTTCGCCACCTCGGTCGCGGGGCTGGCGCGGGGCATGGCCGCCTTCGCCGTGCCGGGTTCCGGCGCGCGCGGTGACGCCATGCGCCGGTTGGTCGCCGCGATGACCGCCCATCCCGATCTGGTCGCCGGCGAGACCCGCGCCTGCACCGACCTGATGCGGGCGATGGGCGGCAAGGTGGCCGTCAAGACCGGGGCCGAGGCGGTGTTCGTCGCCATCGCCCCCGAACGTGGCCTTGGCATCGCGCTGAAGATCATGGACGGCGGCACCCGCGCCTCGGAAGCCGCGATCACCGCGCTGCTGGTCCATCTGGGGCTGCTGGACGCGGGCCACCCGGTCGTCGCCCGCCTGCTGACCGGGCCGCTGCGGAACTGGCGCGGGCTGGAGGTGGCGCAGCTGCGGACGGCGGCGGGGTTCGTCTAGGCCATCTGCCACAGCAGCCGCAGGGCGAGCGCGGTCGAGGTGACGACCAGCAGCGGCTTGATGACCTTTGCCCCGACCCGCATCGCCATGCGCGAGCCGAGCGTCGCGCCGAGGATCTGCGCCGGAATCATCACCAGCCCGACCAGCCACATCGGATGCCCGGTCAGCGCGAAGGCGGCCAGCCCGCCGAGGTTCGACGCGAAGTTCAGCAGCTTTGTGTGCGCCGTCGCCTTCAGGATGCCGTAACCCGCCAGCAGCACGAAGCCGAGCATGTAGAACGCGCCCGCGCCCGGCCCGATCAGCCCGTCATAGAAACCCACGGCGGGCACGATGGTCAGCGCGAAAAGGGCAGGGGTCATCCGCTGCGCCCGGTCGCTGTCGTCCAGCCCCTTGCGGAAGGCGAAGAACGCCGCGATCGCCAGCAGGATCACCGGCAGCATCACCCGCAGCGCCTGCGTCGGCAGCCACGTCACCATCGCCGCCCCCGCGACCCCGGCGGCAAAGGCGATCAGCGCCGTGCGCCACTGGCTGCGCAGGTCCACCAGACCGTTGCGGGCATAGCTGAGCGCGGCGGTCCCCGCGCCGAAGCTCGCCTGCACCTTGTTGGTCGCCAGCGCCTGCTCCGGTGTCAGCCCCGCCAGCATCAGCACCGGCACGGTGATGAGCCCGCCGCCGCCCGCGATCGAATCGATGAACCCCGCCGCCATCGCGGTCAGGAAAAGGACCGCGACGATCTCGATGGTCAGTTCGAACATTCGGCTGCGGTCAGTTCAGGCCGTATTGCAGCGGATAGCGGCCATCCTCGAAGTCGCCGAACATCTCGATCAGCTCGGGATGCTCCAGCGGCTCGCCCGAGGGGTCGGGCACGAGGTTCTGCTCGGACACATAGGCGACGTAATAGGTCGCCTCGGTCTCGGCATAGAGATGGTAAAAGGGCTGGTCCTTGGCCGGGCGCACATCCTCGGGGATGGATTCGTACCATTCCTCGGTGTTCGCGAATTCGGGGTCCACGTCGAAGACGACGCCCCGGAACGGATGCATCCGGTGGCGGACGACCTGTCCGATATTGTATTTCGCCGTTCTCATCGCCGGCCTTTCCAGTGCTTTTGGCTCGGTGGTTGCCTGTCTGGCCGATCCCATGCGTAGCCCGCTGCGTTGGTTGGCCGCCTCTCTAGCCAATCGGGGGCGCGGAGTAAATCGCCGCAGCGTCAGCCCGCCCTAGGCGGTTCGATCAAATCCGGCCCGTTCCCGGTCAGCAGCCACGCGCCGTCCCGGTCCAGCCGCACGGCACTGAGCGGGCCGCCATCCTTCGCGCCGGTGTCGATGTTCAACCGGTTGCCGTGATGCTCGGGCGTCCTGACCGGCGTGTGCCCGTGGACCACCAGCACGCCGTGGTCGCGCGGGTCGTCCATGAAGGGCTTGCGCAGCCACAGCAGGTCATCCTCGATCTGCGCGCGCAGGTCCACGCCGGGGCGGATGCCGGCATGGACGAACAGCGCGAGCGGCGTCAGGTGCCAGATCGGCAGGCCGTCCAGCCAGCGCGCATGATCGTGCGGGATCTTCCGCAGCGCTTCGGCATGAACCTCGTCCAGCGGGCGGGTCGTCGCGTCCTCGATCCCCCATGACAGCAGCGCCGCGCCTGCGCCCGAATCGCGCTCGGTCCACGGCTTCCGGTCCGAGGCGCGGGGGTCGATCCAGCGCGGATCGCGCAGGAAATTGGGAAGCTGGCGGTCGTGGTTGCCCTTGATGACCACCCAGTCGCGCCCTTCGTCCTGCCCCCGCATCAGGAAGCGGACCACCCCGGCGCTGTCCGGCCCGGTGTCGATCAGGTCGCCCACATGCACGACCTGCGCGGCTGCGCCGCCATCCGCCGCGATCAGCTCATGCGCCGCGCGCAGCTTTTCAAGGCAGCCGTGGATATCCCCGATGGCATAGACACGCATCGCCGCCCCTTTCATCGCAACCCACGGCCAACGGATCGGCCGGGGGCAGGGTTCCTGAAGGCTCTCAGACCTCGAAACGCAGGGGACGGACCTGCTCGAACTTGCCGGTGGCCAGCAGCGCCTGGCGCACATCCTCGCGCAGCGGCTCGTCCAGATAGGTGATGGCGATGGCATCGCCCCCGCCCGCGACCCGGCCCAGCGTGAAGTTCGCCATGTTGACGCCCATCCCGCCCAGCGTGACGCCCAGCGTGCCGATGACGCCCGGCACGTCCCGGTTGCGGGTATACATCATGTGCGCCCCGATCTCGGCATCGACGTTGATGCCGCGGATCTGGATGAAGCGCGGCTTGCCGTCGCTGAAGACCGTTCCGCCGATGGACCGCTCGCGGTCGCCCGACACCATCGTCACCTTGATGTAGCCGTCATAGACGCCCGACTTGTCCTGCGTCGTGGTGGCGATCTGGATTCCGCGCTCCTTCGCGACGATCGGGGCCGAGACCATGTTCACATCGGGGTTCACCGATTTCATCACGCCCGCGATCACCGAGGCGTTCAGCGCGCTGAGGTTCATCCCGGCCGCAACCCCGTCATAAAGCACGTTGATCGCCTCGATCGGCTCGTCGGTCATCTGGCCGACAAAGGCACCCAGATGACCGGCAAGCTTGATCCACGGCCCCATGACCGCCGCTTCCTCGGCGGTGACGGACGGCATGTTGAGCGCGTTCTGCACCGCCCCGGTCAGCAGGTAGTCGGCCATCTGCTCGGCCACCTGCAGCGCCACGTTCTCCTGCGCCTCGGTGGTCGAGGCGCCCAGATGCGGGGTGACGACGACGTTCGGCAGGTTGAACAGCGGGCTGTCGGTCGCCGGCTCGGTGGCGAACACGTCCAGCGCGGCCCCGGCGACATGGCCCGACTTCAGCAGCTCGGCCAGCGCCGCCTCGTCGATCAGCCCGCCGCGCGCGGCGTTGACGATGCGGACGCCGGGCTTGGTCTTGGCGAGGCTCTCGGCCGACAGAATGTTGCGGGTCTTGTCGGTCAGCGGCACATGCAGGCTGATGAAGTCCGCGCGGCGCAGCATCTCGTCCAGCTCGACCTTGGTGACGCCGATCTCCTTGGCGCGATCCTCGGACAGGAAGGGGTCATAGGCGATCACCTTCATGTGCAGTCCCAGCGCCCGGTTGGCGACGATCGAGCCGATATTGCCCGCCCCGATCAGCCCCAGCGTCTTGTTGAACAGCTCCACCCCCATGAAGCGGTTCTTTTCCCACTTGCCGGCATGGGTGGAAACCGACGCCTCGGGCAGCTGCCGCGCCACCGCGAACATCAGCGCGATGGCGTGTTCGGCGGTGGTGACGCTGTTGCCGAAGGGCGTGTTCATCACGATCACGCCCTTTTTCGAGGCGGCGGGAATGTCCACGTTATCGACGCCGATCCCGGCCCGGCCGATCACCTTCAGCCGCGTGGCCTTTTCCAGCAGCTTCTCGGTGACCTTGGTGGCCGACCGGATCGCCAGCCCGTCGTAGTTGCCGATGATCTCGGCCAACTTGTCCTTGTCCTTGCCGAGATCGGGCATGTAGTCGACCTCGACCCCGCGATCGCGGAAGATCTGCACGGCAGTCTCGCTCAGCGCATCGGAAACCAGAACCTTGGGTGCCATTTGGATTCTCCTGAACGGTCAGGGCGCAGCGGCGCTCGCCTGCCTTCATCTTCTGTCTGAAAATATCCCGGGGGTGCGGGGGCTGGCCCCCGCTCCGACAATCACGCCTGCGCGGCGAGTTCCTGCTGGAACGCCCATTCGATCCACGGCATCAGCGCCGCGACGTCCGAGGTTTCCACCGTCGAGCCGCACCAGATCCGCAGCCCCGCCGGCGCGTCGCGATAGGCGCCGAGGTCGAGCCCCACGCCTTCCTTCTCCAGCCGTTTCGCCACGGCCTTGGCGAAAGCCTCGCCATCCTTGATGCGCGGGTCGGTGAAGCGCAGGCAGACCGAGGTGCAGGAGGCCGTCGCCGGGTCCTCCGCCAGATTGGCGATCCAGTCGCGCGCCGCCACGAAATCGGCCACGACCTTCGCGTTCGCTTCCGACCGCGCGATCAGCCCGCGCAGCCCGCCCGTGGCTTTCGCCCATTCCAGCGCGACGATGTAATCCTCGACGCACAGCATCGACGGGGTGTTGATCGTCTCGCCCCTGAAGATGCCCTCGATCAGCTTGCCGCCCTTGGTCAGCCGGAAGATCTTCGGCAGCGGACGGTCGGGGGTGTAGCTTTCCAGCCGCTGGACGGCGCGCGGCGACAGGATCAGCACGCCATGCGCCCCCTCTCCCCCCAGCGCCTTCTGCCAGGAGAACGTCACCACATCCAGCTTGTCCCACGGCAGGTCCATCGCAAAAGCCGCGCTGGTCGCGTCGCAGATCGTCAGCCCCCCGCGATCCGCCGGAATCGCATCGCCATTCGGCACCCGCACGCCCGAGGTCGTGCCGTTCCAGGTGAAGACCACGTCCTTGTCGAAATCCACTTCGGTCAGATCGACGATCCGCCCGTAATCGGCCTTGCGCACGGTCGCATCCAGCTTCAGCTGTTTGACGGCGTCCGTGACCCAGCCTTCGCCGAAGCTTTCCCAGGCCAGCATCTCGACCGGGCGCTCGCCCAGCATGGTCCACATCGCCATCTCGACCGCGCCGGTGTCGGAGCCGGGGACGATGCCGATGCGGTAATCCGCCGGGACCTCCAGCACCTCGCGCGTCAGGTCGATCGCCTGCGCGAGCTTGGATTTGCCTACGGCAGCACGATGCGAGCGGCCCAGAGGCGCGTCCGCAAGCATGTCCAGCGAAAATTGGGGGATCTTGGCGCAGGGGCCAGAGGAGAAACGCGGATTGACCGGCCGCGTCGCCGGGGTCGTCGTGTCGAGCATGGTTAGCCTTCCAGCTAAAAAGCCCCTCGTTGGGGAGGGGTGTCCCACTCACGGACATACGCTTCTCGCGGTGCTACTGCAATAGGCTTGATGCCTGTGGGGTGGTGCTGCGAGCGGTGTGGGCTGCGGGAACGGGCGGATCCGGGCTCGCTGGCCGAATGTCGGGCCGGACGAGACCGGAACGGGGATGGCGCGTGGAATATCGGCCACGCGGCTTGTTCGATTTTCGATGTCGATGTTGTTTGGCGTAACCCGATAATTCCGGTTCTGTGAATGTCGCGCATTTAGGAGGTATTGATGCGCACGATGTTGATTTCCCCCACGGAACTCGCCCGGCCACGCGCGGCAATCTCCGCTGAGAACTGAGCCATGTGAACCTTCCCCGAAAGCGGCGCGCGGCGGGGTGACGGAGTGATCCACATGGGACCTTCGAACATCGTCCGACGCATGGCGTTGCGGGAGAAGCTGCCGCTCCGGATCGCACGGCGAACCGGCCTGTCGCGCAACCCCATCAGGAAGTATCTGAACGCTGGCACCATCGAGCTGCGGTTCGCGACTGTTGATTTCCGCCCGGAACTGACCCGGGTTGGCGCCTGATTTCCACGGAGATTTGACCCATGTGACCCTTCCCCCTGAGCGCGGCGAGCGATGGGGGACATCGGAGTGATCCACATGGGACTTTTGACCATCATCCGCCGCATGGCCCTGCGGGAGAAGCTGCCGATCCGCGAGATCGCGCGTCGGACCGGGCTGTCGCGCAACACGATCAGGAAGTATCTGAAGGCGGGCACGATAAAGCCGAAGTTCTCGGTGCCGGAGCGGCCCATCAGCGTCGAGACATGAAGCCGTCCGACATGGTGCCCTTCGGCCTGCAGCAGGCCTTTCAGCATCCGGCCGCCTGCGAAGGGATACTCCAGGTGCAACTCGTCGATCCGGCGCATCAGCGCGAG
>NZ_JAHQZU010000159.1 GCF_019061185.1 Paracoccus sp. Z118 | reverse complement strand
CCCGGCCTGATCCGCTTCCTCGACGACGGCACACTCGAACTCGACACCAACCCGGTCGAGAACCAGATCCGCCCGATCGCACTTACGAGAAAAAATGCACTCTTCGCCGGCAATGAGGTCGGTGCAGAGAACTGGGCCATGCTCGCCTCGCTGGTCGCAACCTGCAAGATGTCCGGCGTGAACCCGGTCGACTACATCGCCGACACCCTTCGCGCCATCCTCGACGGTCACCCGAAAAGCGCCATCGAGGACCTCATGCCCTGGTGCTTCAACCAGCCGTCAAGCATCGCCGCATAGGGCAACGACCTCGCGCTTAC
>NZ_JAHQZU010000158.1 GCF_019061185.1 Paracoccus sp. Z118 | reverse complement strand
CGGGTGCAGCCCTCAGGCCGCTTGATCCCGCAGGGCCTCATAAAGACGTCCCGGTCCCATTAGCGCCGCCTTGAGCCCATCCTGAACCGCCTGCGCCTCCAGTGCTTGCTGGCTCATTGCAGAATGCGCGTCGAGCGCGTCGATGACCGCATCCATGATCGCAGCTTTCAGGAGCGGTAGTTGCCGAACTGCTCTTTCTGGTTGCTCCCGGCCTGCTGGGCCAGCTTCTCGTTCTCCATCAGCTTGCCCTTCACCGCCATCGCGTAGGACAGCCGGTCATTGTCGGTTAAGCGCCGCCTCCGGGCCGGCGAGGCTTTCGGT
>NZ_JAHQZU010000157.1 GCF_019061185.1 Paracoccus sp. Z118 | reverse complement strand
ACCGAAAGCCTCGCCGGCCCGGAGGCGGCGCTTAACCGACAATGACCGGCTGTCCTACGCGATGGCGGTGAAGGGCAAGCTGATGGAGAACGAGACGCTGTCACAGCAGGCCGGGAGCAACCAGAAAGAGCAGTTCGGCAACTCACCGCTCCTGAAAGCTGCGATCATGGATGCGGTCATCGCCGCGCTCGACGCGCATTCTGCAATGAGCCAGCAAGCACTGGAGTCGCAGGCGGTTCAGGATGGGCTCAAGGCGGCGCTAATGGGACCGGGACGTCTTTATGAGGCCCTGCGGGATCAAGCGGCCTGAGGGCTGCACCCG
>NZ_JAHQZU010000156.1 GCF_019061185.1 Paracoccus sp. Z118 | reverse complement strand
CGTAAGCGCCACGGCGCTCTCCTCCTGCCGCTGCTGATCTGATCGGTCCATTCTCCGCGGGTGGGCATGGCGCGGAGGGGTGGTTTTGGAGATAGACGGCAAAATGGGCGTCCATTTGGACGGCTCGATCGACGGTGGGGTTTCCCGGCTTGAGGTGATTGAGGGACCAAGCGGTCGGCGCCGACGCACGAAGGGCGAGCGGGCGCGGATCGCGGTGGAAAGCCTGATGCCCGGGGTGACGGTGGCCGATGTCGCGCGCCGGCATGGCGCGACCCGCTGGCAGATCTATGACTGGCGCAAGAAACTGCGGGCGGGGGAGTTGCT
>NZ_JAHQZU010000155.1 GCF_019061185.1 Paracoccus sp. Z118 | reverse complement strand
GTAAGCGCCACGGCGCTCTCCTCCTGCCGCTGCTGATCTGATCGGTCCATTCTCCGCGGGTGGGCATGGCGCGAAGGAGTTGGTTTTGGAGATAGACGGCAAAATGGGCGTCCATTTGGACGGCTCGATCAGTGGTGGGGTTTCGCGGCTTGAGGTGATTGAGGGACCAAGCGGTCGGCGCCGACGCACGAAGGGCGAGCGGGCGCGGATCGCGGTGGAAAGCCTGATTCCCGGGGTGACGGTGGCCGATGTCGCGCGCCGGCATGGCGCGACCCGCTGGCAGATCTATGACTGGCGCAAGAAACTGCGGGCGGGGGAGTTGCT
>NZ_JAHQZU010000154.1 GCF_019061185.1 Paracoccus sp. Z118 | reverse complement strand
TGCCGGACGCGGCCTCGACGCGCCAGGCACCGAGGGCGGCGACGCGGACGAATGGCGGGCGATGATCGGGATCAACATCATGGGCCTGCTCTTCAGCGCAAAGGCCGCCCTGCCTCACCTGAAGGAACGGCAAGGCCACCTGCTGATGACCGGATCGGCGGCGGGCCGCATCCATATCAAGGGATCGGTCTATGGCGCCTCGAAATGGTTCGTTCACGGTTACGCAGGCAACCTCGCCGAGGAGATGCGCGAGTGGGGCGGGCGGTGCACGGTTATCGCGCCGGGCATGGTGGACACGGAGTTCTTCGACGAGGCCAAGCCCAAGGCCAT
>NZ_JAHQZU010000153.1 GCF_019061185.1 Paracoccus sp. Z118 | reverse complement strand
CCAATGCGCGCCGCCGTCCGGTGTATCTGTTCTTCGGGATGCGTCATGCGGACAGCGACTTCCTCTATTGCGAGGAACTGGCGGACTGGCAGGGGACGGGGCGTCTGACTTCACTCGTCACCGCCAACTCGCGCGGCGAGCACCCGCATTACGTGCAGGACGCGCTGCGCAACGAGGCCGCCGGGGTCGCTCGGCTGGTCCGTGATGGCGCTCGGGTGATGGTCTGCGGCGGGCGCGGAATGGCCGCGGGCGTCAGCGCTGCGCTGGCCGATATCCTCCTTCCTGCGGGGCTGACGCCCGCGCTGCTGAAAGCCGAGGGGCGCTATGTCGAAG
>NZ_JAHQZU010000152.1 GCF_019061185.1 Paracoccus sp. Z118 | reverse complement strand
CTTCGACATAGCGCCCCTCGGCTTTCAGCAGCGCGGGCGTCAGCCCCGCAGGAAGGAGGATATCGGCCAGCGCAGCGCTGACGCCCGCGGCCATTGCGCGCCCGCCGCAGACCATCACCCGCGCGCCCATGCCGACCAGCCGCGCGACCTCGGGTGCCTCGTTCCGCAGGGCGTCCTGGACATAGTGTGGCCGCTCGCCGCGTGAACTGGCGGTGAAAAGGCGGGAGAGGCGTCCTGCCCCCTGCCAGTCCGCCAGTTCCTCGCAATAGAGGAAGTCGCTGTCCGCATGACGCATCCCGAAGAACAGATACACCGGACGGCGGCGCGCATTGG
>NZ_JAHQZU010000151.1 GCF_019061185.1 Paracoccus sp. Z118 | reverse complement strand
CGATGGCAAAGGCAAAATTCGAACGGACGAAACCGCACGTCAACATCGGGACGATCGGTCACGTCGATCACGGCAAGACCACGCTGACGGCGGCGATCACGCGGTATTTCGGCGACTTCAAGGGTTACGACATGATCGACAACGCGCCCGAGGAAAAGGCGCGCGGGATCACCATCTCGACCACCCACGTCGAATACGAGACCGAGGCGCGCCACTACGCGCATGTGGACTGCCCCGGCCACGCCGACTACGTCAAGAACATGATCACCGGCGCGGCGCAGATGGACGGCGCGATCCTGGTCGTGAACGCCGCCGACGGCCCGATGCCGCAGACGCGCGAGCA
>NZ_JAHQZU010000150.1 GCF_019061185.1 Paracoccus sp. Z118 | reverse complement strand
ATCGGCACAGAGCTGGCTGTCGGTGGTATCTAACGCTGGACAGCAGTGCTCCTGAGAGCCGACGCTTGGGCTGGTTGCCGAAATCCTGGCACGTCGACGGCTGCCATGCGGAGATGGCGTTGGAAAACTCCACTTGAGCGACGGCTTGGCTGCCGATTCACCTCTCGTGAGGCATGGGAGAACTGGCGATGATGGGGACGAGGCATCGTGCTCCCCACGGGGGCGCCACCGCGCCCCGCACCGGTTTCGATCACCCGGCGGGCGCGATCAGATACTTCTGGCCCGTCGCCTTCTTCTGGTAGGCTCGCGCGATATCGGGATCGAGCGATTCTGCCAGGCTGATGCTGTCG
>NZ_JAHQZU010000014.1 GCF_019061185.1 Paracoccus sp. Z118 | reverse complement strand
GGCGGTGCCGCCTGAGGGCGCTGTCCGGCTGACGAGAGGAACTGAATCTTGGTAACATTCTTACGTTGGATCGCCCGGCTGGCGCTGGTGGCGGTCGTGGGCGTTGTCGCGGCCTACTGGTATGGGACACGGCTGCCCGCGAGTCCCTTCGACGGGGTTCAGGCGGCGGCCGCGATGCCGCTGGAGACGGGCCAGTATGCCGCCCGTGTAGCGGATTGCGTGTCCTGCCACTCGACCCATGACGGCCAGCCCTTCGCGGGCGGGCTGGAGATGGACACGCCGCTCGGCTCCATCTACGACACCAACATCACGCCCGATCCAGAGCATGGGATCGGCAACTATATGCGCATTTCCAGATCATGGAAAATGCGCGAGGAGGAATGCGTTATGGACGTCATCGATTTCAGCGAAGCCCCGCAGGAGGTTTCCCGCCGTCGCCTTGCAGACCTGCCGGACCGGGTCGTTGAAGGCGATCCGCAGCACCAGTCCGAGCTGCACTTCACCAGCCCGGATGGAAACCTGTTTGCGGGCAGTTGGACCTCGACCCCCGGAAAGTGGCACGCGTTCACCGACAAGGATGAATACTGCCACATCGTTTCGGGCAGATGTGCGCTGATCTCGGAGGATGGAAAGCGGTGGGAATTCGGCCCCGGCGCGTCCTTCATGATCCCGAACGGGTTCCGCGGCTACTGGGAAGTGATCGAGACCACGACGAAACATTTCGTCGTTCGTCAGCACTAGGCACCGGCCTCGTTCAACAGGTTGCTCGCGGCCGGCGATGATGGGCGAGGGCCGGGGCTGGGGCCTCAGTATCCCTGCTCGCGGGCAACATTTCCTAGCATCGCTTCGCCCCGGTCGAAGCGGCGCAGGTTCTCGGCAAGCGGGCCAGCCAGCGCCTCGACCTGGGTGATGCAGGCGATATGCGGGGTCAGGATGATGCGCGGATCGGTCCAGAACGGATGATCCTGCGGCAGCGGTTCGGGGTCGGTCACGTCGAGGACGGCGGCCGCGATCTGACCCGTATCCAGCGCCGCCAGCAGATCGTCCTGCACCAGCTGCCTGCCGCGCCCGGTCTGGATCAGATGCGCGCCCTTGGGCAGCCGCGAAAACAGGTCGGCATTCAGGATGCCTTCGGTGTCAGCGGTAAGGGGAAGCAGGCAGACCAGGAAATCGAGGTCGGCGAGGAATGGGTTCAGCCCCTCGGGTCCGTGAAAGGTGCTCACCCCCTCGATCATGCGCGGGCGGCGCGCCCAGCCGGAGAGCTGGAAGCCGAAGGGCCGCAGCGCGTCCAGCGCCCCGCTGCCCAGCTCGCCCAGACCCATCACACCGACGCGGCGAAAGGAAGCGGGCGGCGGGATCGCCACCATCTTCCAGACCTTGCGGCTTTTCTGGTCGATATAGGCCGGCAGATGCCGATGCAGCGCCAGCACCGACATGGTGACATATTCCTGCATCATCGCCGTCAGCCCCGGCGAGATCAGCCGCACCAGCCCGACAGCCCTGGGCAGATCAGCGCCCATGAACTGATCGACGCCGGCGCCTACGGAAAACACCGTGGCGAGGTTCGTGAGGCGGTCGAGGTCGTCGGGCACCTGCCAGGTGAGGATGTGGCGGACCTTGGCGGGGTCGGGATGTTCCGCCCGCAACACCACCCTCTGCTCGGGGCACATTTCGGCAAGCAGCTGTCGCAGCTTTGCGCCGCGCGCCTCGTCCATATTGATCTGCAGCATCGTCGAGCCCGTCAGTTTTGATCGTTGCGCACGTCCAGCGCATCGCGCAAGCCGTCGCCGATGAAGTTGAAGCTGGTCACGGCGATGGTGATGGTCAGGCCGGGGATGATCGCCAGCCAGGGCGCCTTGTCCAGATATTGCTGGGCGCCGTTGAGCATGTTGCCCCAGCTCGGCAGGGGCGGCTGAATGCCGTAGCCAAGAAAGCTGATATAGGCTTCCAGCAGGATCGCGCGAGCCACGGTCAGCGTCGCGGCGACGATGATCGGGCCAAGCACGTTCGGGAGCACCTCGCGGAACATGATGTGGGTGCTGCTGAGTCCCAGCATGCGCCCGGCAAGCACGAATTCCCGCTCGCGCAGCGAACGCACCTCGGCATCGACGATGCGGGCAACCTCCATCCAGCTGGTGATGGCGATGATGACGGTGATCATCACGGGGCTGGGCTTGAGCAGCGCCGCCAGCGCCAGCATCAGGAAGATCGAGGGGAAGGCGAGGAAGGCATCCACGATCCGCATCAGCACCGCCGAGACCAGTCCGCCCCGATAACCGGCGATGACGCCGATCAGCGTGCCGATCAGCGTGGACAGGATCATGGCGTAGAAGCCGACCTGCAAGGAAATCTGCCCGGCCTCCAGCAGCCGCGCCGCGATGTCGCGACCCAGCGGGTCGGTGCCCAGGTAGTGCTGCCCCGTCAGCGGCGGGGCGAAACGCGCGCGCAGATCGATGTAGAGGGAGTCATACGGCAGCAGATACGGCCCGAGGAAACACGCCAGCGTCAGCGCGACGATCATCACCATGCCCAGCAATGCCAGCCGGTGGCGCATGAAGCGCTGCACGGCGCGGCTGCGCCACCAGCGGTTGGGGCGGTCGCTCAGGTCGATGGCGGTCATGGCGGATTCCTTCGATCTCGGGCGGGCAGTTGAGGGCGCTCAGGCCAGACGGATGCGCGGATCGACCAGCGCGACGACGATATCGGCGATCAGGTTTCCAAGCAGCGTCAGCACGGCCGACAGCATCAGAAGGCCCATCACCACCGGGTAATCGCTGTAGCTGAGGCTGTCGAGAAACAGCCGGCCCATGCCGGGCCAGGTGAACACGGTCTCGGTCACCAGCGCTCCCGACAGCAGGTTCGGCAGTTGCATGCCGGCCAGGGTGATCATCGGCAGCAGGGCGTTGCCGACGACATGCTTCATCAGCACCCGCCGCTCGGTCAGGCCCTTGGCGCGGGCGGTGTTGACGAAATCCTGATTGATGACGTCCAGCGTGGCCGAGCGCATATAGCGGCTCCAGACGGCGATGTTCACCAGCGCCAGCACGAAGCTGGGCATGATCAGGTGGATGGCATAATCAGCGAACGAGCCGTCGCCGATGGTGTACATGTTGCCGGCCGGCAGCCATTCCAGCCGCAGCGCGAAGACATAGATGCCGACGAGCCCGAACCAGAAGGTCGGGATCGACAAGGCCACCATCGCACCGGCCGTCGCCACATAGTCGAAGGCGGAATACCGATGGGTGGCGCCGCGGATTCCGATCCATGTGCCGATGCCGACCGAGATCACCATCGACGTGCCCATCAGCAGCAGGGTAGCCCAAAGATGGCGGGCGATCACGTCCACCACCGGCTGTCCGTCTCGGTAGCTGGTTCCCCAGTCGCCCTGCAACATGCGCCACAGCCAGTCGAAGTACTGGACCATCAATGGCCGGTCGAGGCCCATCTGGCGGGCCAGACGGTCCATGTCTTCCTGGGTCATGCCGGGGGTCAGGGCATATTGAGCGAGCGGCCCGCCGGGGATGAGGTTCAGCACCGTGAAGCCGATGATCGACACGATCAGCAGCAGAATGATGCTTTGCCCCAGACGGTTGAGCAGAAAACTGGCCATCTTTGCCCCCAGATCGGCGGGCGGCCCGTCGAAGGCCGCTCGATTGCCGCCGGGCAGGACTGTCCCGCCCGGCGATGTTGTTCAGATCACTCGGTCCAGTACCACTGGGCGGCGTTCCAGCTTTCGCTACGGGCGTTGAGGTTCGGGCGCACCCCCTCGATGCCGGATTTCCAGCCGTTCGCGCGGTTGTCGTTGTAGAGCGGCAGGAAGGGCAGGTCCTCGCGCACGATCTCCTGGATGCGGAAATACATCTCGCGGCGCTGCTCGGGATCGAAGATGCGGGTGCCCTCTTCCAGCAGCCGGTCCACCTCGGGGTTGGCATACTGCCCGAAGTTCGAGCCCTGGCCACCCTTCGCAGGGGTTGCGCCGGAATGCAGGCGGTTGGTGGTGTCCGGGTCGGCGCCGACGCGGAAGGTGATGCCGACCAGCACGGAGTCGAATTGCGACTGGACCCAGAACTCGCCCCAGATGACGGCGGCCGGCATGTTCTCGATCGTCATCTCGATGCCGATCTCGGCCAGCGTCTGCTGGATGAATTGCTGGGTCTGCTCGCGCAGATGGTTGCCTGAAGTGGTCGAGTTGACGAAGGACAGCCGCACGCCGTCCTTTTCACGGATGCCGCCCGCGCCCGGCACCCAGCCGGCGTCGTCCAGCAGCTTCCGCGCCGCATCGAGGTCGAATTGCTGCTGGGGCAGGTCGGGATTGGTGTAGAAGGTGCCTTGCGGCAGGAAGGTTTCGCTCGGCGTCGGCAGCCCGTAATAGAGCTGGTCGATGATCGCCTGCTTGTCGATGGCCGCGTAGATGGCCTTCCGCACGGCCGCGTCCTTGAACTGGGGCCGCTCGACGTTGAACAGGACCATTTCGACGCTGGGCGAGGGGGCCAGCACGATCTCGCGGTTGGGGATCGTCTTGGCGTCCTCGTAGTTGTCCGGCGTGATGTATTGAAGTCCGATCAGGTCGATATCGCCGCTCTTGAACTGGCTGTACAGCACCGTCAGGTCGGGGATGTATTTGAAGACCAGCGTCTCGATATAAGGACCATCCCAGAAATAGTCGGCGTTCGCCGCCAGCTCGATGTGGTCGCCTGCGACGCGCCGCGCGAACTTGAACGGGCCGGTGCCGATCGGGGCGTGGTTGAACGGCGCCTCGTTGGGGTCCGCCACCCCGTCGAATGCGTGTTTCGGCACGATCATGGTTTCGGTCAGGAACGACAGATAGGGAGAGAAGGGCTCCTCCATCCGCCAGGTGATCTCGGTCGGCGACACCACGGTGATGTCGCGCACCAGGCTGTGTCCGCCCGTCCGCCAGGCGCGGAATTCCGGGTTCACGATCAGCTCGATGGTGAATTTGACATCCTCGGCGGTGAACGGCGTGCCGTCATGCCACGTCACGTCGTCGCGCAGCTTGACGCGCCATTCGAGGCCGTCCTCGGAAATGCCGCCATTCTCCTGGCTGGGAACCTCCGTTGCCAGGCGCGGTTTGATCACGCCGTCCGTATCGGTGTAGAATAGCGGGTCGAAGATCGAGAAATGCACGCCGTCATCGACTTCGATCTTCAGCATCAGGGGGTTGAAGACCGTGGGCTCCTGAGAAAGCCCGACGATGATGCGGCCCTTGGGCGCCGCTGGCGGGGTCTGCGCGGCCGCGCCCCGGCCAAGAAGGCCGGGCGCGAACACGCCTGCGGCGCCAGTCAGCGCCATCAGTCGCAGCGCGCTGCGCCGGCTCATCTCGGCGCTGGTGCTCTCACGTTTGGTCATTGTGTCTCTGCCCTCCCAAAGGCCACTGGATGTCTGTCTTGCTCAAGGTCGCGCGCCATCCATCTCCGCCTGCCCGCCCGGCACGGCGGCGACCAGTTCGCGCGTGTAGTCCGATTGCGGATGCAGGAAGATCTGCGAAGGCGGGCCGCTTTCGACCATCCGTCCCTTCTGCATCACCATGATCTCGTCGCAGATCTGGCTGGCGACCCGCAGGTCATGGGTGATGAAGATCATCGCGACCCCCGTCTCGCGCTGGACGCGGTCGAGCAACTCAAGCACCTGCGCCTGCACCGACACGTCGAGCGCCGAGACTGCCTCGTCCGCGATCAGGACCTTCGGCTTGAACATCAGGGCGCGGGCGATGCCGACCCGCTGGCGCTGTCCGCCGGAAAATTCATGCGGATAGCGGTCATACGCGCTCGCGCTGAGTCCTACTACCTCCAGCAATGCGCGCGCCTCTGCGCGAACGCTGCGGGGGTCCATGCCATGCGCAATGGGTGCCACGGTCAGGCTGTGCCCTACCGTCGATCGCGGGTTGAGCGATGCGAAGGGGTCCTGGAACACCATCTGGATCTTGGGGCGGAGCCGCCGGAACTCGCCCTCACCTAGCGGCGCGATGTCCTGGCCCGCGAACATGATGCGGCCTGAATCGCTGTCCAGCAGTTTGATGACCAGCCGCCCCAGCGTCGATTTGCCTGAGCCTGACTCGCCCACCACGCCCAACGTGCGGCCTGGCGCAAGCTGGAACGAGATGTCCCGCACCGCCGGGACCGCCCGCAGCGTCCCCATCAGGGCCGAACCGCTGCGATAGGTCTTGTTCAGTGCCTCGACCTTCAGCACCGGCGCGGAAGCGAAACCTTGTGGCGGCACCCGGTCGCTGCCCGTCAGGCGCGGCACCGCCGCTATCAGCCGCTTTGTGTAGGGGTGGCTGGGGGTCTTCAGCACGGCGTCCGCCGGCCCTTGCTCGACCAGCTTGCCCTTTTCCATCACCACGACACTATCGGCGATCTCGGCCACCACCCCGAAATCATGGGTGATCAGCAGCACGCTCATGCCCTTGCGACGCTGGATGTCGCGGATCAGGTCAAGGATCTGGGCTTGCGTCGTCACGTCGAGCGCGGTCGTCGGCTCGTCGGCGATGAGGATCGTCGGCTCCAGCGCCAGCGCCATGGCGATCATCACCCGCTGACGCTGCCCGCCCGAAAGGCGGAATGGATACTGGTGAATCATCAGCGCGGGATCGGGCAGCCCGACCTCGTTCAGAAGATCCAGCGTCCGGGCACGGCGGCTGGCACGGTCGCCCACGCCATGCGCCCTCATCACCTCGGCGATCTGGTCGCCCACGGTCATCAGCGGATTCAGCGCCGACAACGGGTCCTGGAAGATCATCGAGACGACGCGCCCGCGCATGTCGCGCAGGGCCGATGGCCGGGCGCCGGTCAGCTCTATCTCGCCAACGCGGATCGATCCGCCCGAAACCTTGAGCGCCTTGGACAGAAGCCCCATCACTGCGTTCGCAGTGATCGACTTGCCCGAGCCCGACTCCCCGATGACGCAGAGGATCTGGCCGGGGATCAGGTCGAAGGAAATGTCCTGGATCGCGTGCGCCCGATCCATGTCGGCCGGAAGATCGATGGTCAGATTGCGCACGGACAGGGCCGGATCCGGTGCCCCCGTGCGGTCCTTGGCGGCGCTGGTCTGCATGCCGGTCCTCACTGCCTGATCGCGCCATCGCTGGCCTGCTTCGGGCAAGTAAGCATATAGTGAAATTCTGAGCAACACCCTTGTTGAATCCGCCAAGAATCCTGGGCTGATTTCCTGTTGTTTTCGCCTAGAGGATTGAATTATTTGACGGATGCGATCTGAGGGTCGTGCTCAGGCCAAACTGATATATTGAAACTTCTCTCTCGCCGTTTCATTATCGTATTCGGGAGACGGTGCTTGAGGCAAGAGGCAGGCATGAACCAGCAGTTGCACGATGCCGAGGCCATCATGACGGAACACGATACCGTCGGCGCAACTCTGCGCGCGGCACGAAAAGCGCGCGGCATGTCGCTTCAGGAGCTGGCGGCGCAATCCGGCGTGTCGGTGGGCATGATCAGCCAGGTCGAACGCGGCCGCGCCAATCCTTCGATGCGGCTGCTGACGGCGCTGCGCCGGGCGCTGAACATCTCGTTGCAGGAGCTGTTCGGCGAATCCGGCGGTGCCCCCAGTTGCACGGCCGGCGATCCCGATTTCGTGCGCCGCGCGGTGGACCGGCCCGTCATCGATCTGGGTCATCTGCAGAAGGAGCTGCTGACCTCTGGCGGGCGGCACAACCTGCAGGTCATGCTGCTGAAAATTGAACCCGGCGGCGATTCCGGCGGCAGTGCGCTGTCCTATCCGGCGGAGAAGGGCGGGCTCGTGCTGTCGGGTGAGATCGCGCTGAGCGTGAACGGCCAGCAGGCCGTCCTGCGTGCCGGCGACAGCTTTGCGTTCGACAGCGCCCATCCGCACAGCATCCGCAACAACGGCGCCGCGAAAGCCGAAGTGATCTGGATCATCGGCGCGGTGCGCTTCGACCGCCATCTCTGAACGTCCCTTCAACCCCGAGGAACCAGCCCATGGTCAACGCCCCGATCGCCGACAAGACCACGCCCTATTGGTGGGAGGAGGCGCCGCCCGTGGCGATCCCGGAGCATCCGCTGCCCAAATCCCCCGACGTGGCGATCGTGGGCGCGGGTTATGCGGGGCTGACCGCCGGCATCGTTCTGGCGCGGGCCGGCAAGTCGGTTGTCTGCATCGACAAGATGAACCCCGGCGAGGGCGCCTCGACCCGCAATGGCGGCATCACCAGCGGCAACATCCGGCCGGGCCGGCAGGAGTTGATCAGGAGATTCGGTCAGGACCGCGCCGACGCCATCGAGCGCGAGGGCAGGGCCGCGCGCGAATGGACCTATGATTTCATCAGGACCGAGAACATGGATTGCGACTTCCAGCTGGTGGGCCGCTATGCCGGCGCGCTCGGCAAGGAGCAGTATGAATCCATGGCCCGTGAGGCCGACGCGTTGGCCAGGCGGCTGGGTGTCGAATCCTATGCGGTCCCGCAGTCCGAGCAGTTGAACTATCTCGGCAGCGATTACTACCGCGGCGGCACCGTTCGGATGGATACCGGCGGGCTGCACCCCGCCAAATACCATCGCGAGCTGATGCGCGTGGCCAAGGAAGCCGGTGTCGGGATCCATTCCGGCGTGCACGTGGACGGGGTGGCGCGCGAGGGAAGCGGCTTCGTCGTGCGCACCGACAAGGGGGCGATCAAGGCGGGCCAGGTGCTCGTCTGCACCAACGGTTATACCGATGCCAGCGATCGGTGGCTGCGCCGCCGCTTGGTCCCGGTGCGCTCGCGCATCATCACGACCGAGGAACTTCCGGCCGATCTGATGGCCAGGCTGATGCCGCGGGGCATGATGCTGTCGGAAAACCGCAAGGTGGGGTTCTATTACCGCCCCTCTCCCGACCGCAGGCGCATCCTGCTCGGTGGCCGCGATGCGTCGATACACGGCGAGCCGGTCGGTCCGGCGCTGCATCTGCGCGAAGGCCTCGTGCGGCTGTTCCCCGAGCTGAAGGATGTGCGTCTCAGCCATACCTGGCACGGCAATGTCGCCATGAATCGCGACATGCTGCCTCGCATCTTCGAGAAGGACGGCGTGCATTACGCGACCGGTTTTTGCGGGTCGGGCGTGGTCTGGGCGCCGTGGATCGGCAGCCGTGCGGCTTACAAGCTGCTGGGCGACCGCGAGCGCGGCGTGTCGGCCTTCGACTTCCGCCCGCCGGCAGCGGTGCCGTTCTACAGCGGCACGCCATGGTTCATGCCGGCGATGATCCAGGCCTTCCGCCTCCAGGACGTCATGGCGCTGCGCCGGCAGACCCGCTGAAACGGATGACTCCGGTGCGGCCTTGCACTGGCATGTCAGTTGAAGAAAGCTTGCGGCGAAGCGAACTCCTGCGCTTGCGTTGGACGTGCTCCGAAGTGAGCGAGGAACTGACGGTCCGGCATGCACGAGCCGCGCGGACGAGCTTTCTGGCGAAGCCGATCGGGTCGCGGCCAGTCCTGACCTGACTGCTCGGCTACTCCCGCGCCGCCTTCGGGATCGCTTCCTGCGCCGCGCGTGCTGCCGTGCCGGCGCTCACCTCCACGGCCGTGCCGGTTGTCCCTTCCGACAGATAGCCCACGAGATCGGCCACCGGCTCATCCGTCATCGCATGGGCAAAGCGCGGGATCGAGGCGCTCCCCGGCTCGCCCCGGTGGACGCCGTGCAGGATGACCTGCGTCAGCCGCGCCGGTTCCGCGTTCCCCACCGGCACCGCTGAAGGCGGCCCGTTCCCTCGTCGTTGGTCAGGCCGGAACTTTGGCGGATGTCGGCTGACGCTCAGCCCGTGGTCGCGGTCGATCATCGTCCCTGATCGACGAGCCCGGTTGCAAAACCCGCCGTCCTCGCGTCACAATCCCGCCGCAAACGGTGCGACCTGCGCCTGTGTATGACCGGAGACCAGATGCCCGTTCCCTTCAAATCCGCCGGGCTGACCGCCCTTCTGGCGCTTTGCCTCGCCTCGCCAGCCCTCGCCGAGGATGCGTCCTGCGGAACCGTGCGGATGTCCGATCCCGGATGGACCGACATCACCGCCACGAACGGGGTGGCCGCGGTGGTGCTCGACGCGCTGGGCTACGAGCCGGACATCCAGTCGTTGTCGGTGCCCATTGGTTACGAGGCGCTGAAGACCGGACAGATCGACGCGTTCCTCGGCAACTGGATGCCGGCGCAGCAGGCGTTCCGCGCCGATCTGGACGCCTCGGCGCAGGTGCAGGAACTCGCCGTCAACCTCGACGGCGCCAAGTTCACCCTGGGGGTCAACCCGGCAGGCGCGGCGCTGGGGGTTGCCGATTTCGCCGACCTCGACGCCCATCGCGACGCCTTCGACGGCCGCATCTACGGCATCGAGCCGGGTGCGCCCGCCAACCTGTCGATCGGCGGCATGATCGAGGCGGACAAGTTCGGCCTTGGCGACTGGGAGCTGATGGAATCGAGCGAACAGGCGATGCTGGCGCAGGTCACCCGCAACGACCAGGCGGGCACGCCCACGGTGTTCCTCGCCTGGGCGCCGCACCCGATGAACGTCGCGCACGAGATCACCTACCTGACCGGCGGCGACGAGGAGTTCGGGCCGGACTTCGGCGGCGCGACCGTCCACACGCTCGCCCGCAACGAGTGGGTCGCGCAGTGCCCCAACGCCGCGAAGCTGCTGACACAGCTCACCTTCGACGTGGATATGGAGAACGCGCTGATGGCGCTGATCCTCGACGACGCGATGACGGGGCCGCAGGCGGCAGAGGCGTATCTGGCCGACAAGCCCGAGTTGATCGAACGCTGGACCGCGGGCGTCACCACGCTGGACGGTCAGGACGGCACCGCCGCCGTCAAGGACGCGCTGCTGAAGTGAGCCGGCCGAACATCCTGATCCTGATGGCGGATCAGCTGTCGGGGACATGGTTCCCCGACGGTCCCGCGCCGTTCCTGCACGCGCCGAACCTGCGCGCGCTGGCGGATCGTTCGGCCCGCTTCGCCAATGCCTACACGGCCTCGCCGCTGTGTGCGCCTGCGCGGGCGGCCTTCATGTCGGGCCAGTTGCCGCGCCGCACGCGGGTTTATGACAACGCGGCCGAGTTCGCGTCCGACATCCCGACCTATGCCCATCATCTGCGCCGGGCGGGCTGGCACACCTGCCTGTCGGGCAAGATGCATTTCGTCGGCCCCGACCAGATGCACGGGTTCGAGGAGCGGCTGACCACAGACATCTATCCCGCCGATTTCGGCTGGACCCCGGATTACCGCAAGCCGAACGAGCGGATCGCCTGGTGGTATCACAACATGGGTTCCGTCACCGGCGCGGGCGTGGCCGAGATCACCAACCAGTATGAGTACGACGACGAGGTCGCCTATAACGCCTGCCGCAAGCTCTACGATCTGTCGCGCGGCGCTGATCCCCGGCCGTGGTGCCTGACGGTCAGCTTCACCCACCCGCACGATCCCTTCGTCGCCCGCCGCCGCTACTGGGATCTCTACGATGGCGCGCCCGAACTGGAGCCGCCCGAGAAGGTGCCCTACGAGGCGCAGGACCCGCATTCGCAGCGCATCCTCGACGCCTGCGACTGGCGCAGCTACAACATCACGCCCGAACAGGTCCGCCGCGCCCGGCAGGGCTATTTCGCCAACATCAGCTACATCGACGACAAGATCGGCGAAATCATGGCCGTGCTGCGCGACACGAGGCAGGAGGCGATCATCGTCGTCCTGTCCGATCACGGCGAGATGCTGGGCGAGCGCGGGCTGTGGTTCAAGATGAACTTCTTCGAGCCCTCGGCCCGCGTGCCCCTGATGATCGCCGCGCCGGGAATGCCCGCGGGCCGCGTGGACACGCCGGTATCCACAATCGACGTGCTGCCCACGCTGGGCGAGCTTGCCGGCATCTCGCTGGACGAGATCGCGCCGTGGACCGACGGGCAGTCGCTGGTGCCCGTGGCCTCGGGCGCGACGGCTCCGCCGGTGCTGATGGAATACGCCGCGGAAGCTTCTGTCTCGCCCATCGTGGGCATCCGCGAAGGGCGGTGGAAATACACCCGCTGCCTTGCCGATCCCGAACAGCTCTTCGATCTGGACGCCGACCCCGACGAGCGGGAGAACCTCGCGGGCAATCCCGCCCATGGCGAGACGCTCGACCGCCTGCGGGCGATGGCCGACGCGCGATGGGACCTGCCCGCCTATGACGCCGAGGTGCGCCAGTCGCAGGCCCGCCGCTGGATCGTCTACGAGGCGCTGCGGAACGGCGCGTATTTCCCGTGGGACTACCAGCCGCTCATGGACGCGTCCGAGCGCTACATGCGGAATCACATGAACCTGGATATCCTGGAGGAGAGCAAACGCTTTCCCCGCGGGGAGTAGCGCCGGGGCAGTCACTGTGAGCCGTGAGGCGGCCTTCAATGGCTGCGCGTGTTCCGAAATGGGGCCGATCGCTGGAGTGCGCTCATTCGGAGAAATTTCGGAAGCTCCAGAAGATATACGGGCGGCCGCCGATGTAAACGATGTTCTCGACGCCGCCGCCGGTGAGATTCGGGCCGTCAGCCAAGCAAGAAAACTCCAGCTTCGAACGATCCGGTTCTCAGCAGGCGAAGCATTTCCGAGTATGGGCGGCCTCAGGAGGGCCCTGATCGAGTCCGGCGCGGTGTTCTTGATACATCCCCGTTTTCATGCCCGCTCTTCCGGCTGGGTTATGGTTCGGTCCCTCTGGAGCAGCCGTTCGGGATTCAGCAGTTGGAGAGGACCTGCGAGGCGTTCGGGGTTCCTACTCGGCAGATGCGGCAACGCCTCCTGTCCAACCGCCCTGATGCGGGGAACAGGGGGGCTCCGGCCCGTCCGACGGCAGAAGGGCAGGGCGCCCGGAGGGAGGGGGGCCGAAAGCCCGCCGGACTTCCTCCTCGAACCGGTCCAGGATGGCCGCCTCGGGGGAGATCACGACCAGCCGGACGGGAGAGCTTCCCCCATCATGCGGCGCATGTGCCGTGGACAGCCTGCCCCCGGCCAGTTCGACCAGTTCGGGCGCGGACTGACCGGAGAACTGCACGAAACCCTTGAGCCGATGAAGGGAGTTCGAGAACCTGCCGAGAAGCTCCAGAAAACCCGCCCGGTCCGGCGCGGTGTCCAGGATGACGCTGCGGCGGGCGAAGACATCGGCGTGGTTCTGACGGCCGACTCCCGACGACAGAACCGGATCATGGGGCCGGTGGAGTTCGTTCAGGAATGCGTCGTCCATCTGTCTGAAAAAGGTGGCCGCCGGGTTCATGTGGCAGACCAGCGCCTCGGCATCGTCCAGTGTCTCGGATGCGAGATGATCCGCGCGGGACAGATAGAAGATATCCGCACCCTCGATCTGCCGCTGGACCACGCTGCGGATACGCGGGTCCGCCAGTCTGGTGCCGATCGTTTCCGGGTCGATCACCGTGACGACGGCCATGCAGGAAAGCTCCGGCTCGGCCTGGGCGAATGCGGCGAGGCGCATGGGCTCGGCCACGCCGCTCGCCTCGATGACGAGGCGGTCCACCTGTCCGCGATAGCCGAGCGCGCGCTCGAACGCCTCGAACAGCCCGCCGCCGAACGAACAGCAGATGCAGCCATTGCTGAGCTGGATCGTGTCGGCCGACCGACCGGAGGTCAACGCGGCATCGACCGCGATGTCGCCGAAGTCGTTCACCATGACCAGCACCCGCTCCTGCCCCTGCGACAGCAGGCGGTTCAGAAGCGTCGTCTTGCCGGCCCCCAGATAGCCGCAGAGGATGTTGACCGGCAGCGGGGCGGTCATCGTCAAAACGACCCCGCGGGCGCGGGCTTGCCGCCCAAAATGGTTCCCCAGATGGCGACCTCGCGCAGGCGCTCGCCGCCGATTTCGTGGGGATCGTCCTCGAGCACGGCGAAATCCGCCCGCTTGCCCACCTCGATCGAGCCGATCTCGCCGTCCAGCTTCAGCGTATAGGCCGCGCCGAGGGTGATGGCGTGCAGCGCGGCATCCAGGTCGATCCGTTCGGACGGACCCAGCAGGCGGCCGCTGTCGGTCACACGGTTGATCGCGCACCAGGCGGTGAACAGCGGCGCGAGCGGGGTGATCGGCGCGTCCGAATGGATGGCCAGCGGGATGCCCAGCTTCAGCGCGCTGCCGCAGGGGTTCATCCGCGTGGCCCGCTCGGGGCCGATGGTGACTTCGTAATGCTTGTCGCCAAAGTAATAGAGGTGGTTGGCGAACAGGTTGACGCAGGCGCCGAGCGCCGCGATCCGGCGCAGCTGCGCGCCATCGGCCATCTGGCAGTGCTGGAGCGTGTGGCGGTGGTCGGGGCGGTAATGCGCGCCCAGAGCGGCCTCCAGCGCCTCGATGGCCGCGAGGCTGGCGCCGTCGCCGTTGACGTGGATGTGCATCTGCACCCCGGCGCGGTTCAGATCGTCCACCATCGCGTTCAGCGCCTCGGGGGCGATGTTCCAGATGGCGTTGTTCTGACCCCGGTAATAGCCAGGCTCGTTCAGTTGCGCGGTGAACCCTTGGATCGAGCCGTCCGTCACGATCTTGACGCCGCCCAGACGCAACCGGTCGGTGGAGTGGCGCGACAATTCGGCCGCGCGGCCCGCGATATCCGTCGGGGGCATGGACATGGCGGACAGCATCGGGACCAGCCTCAGCGGGAAGTCCTCGGCCGAGGTGGTCTGCAGCAGATCGCCCAGCCCTTCATCGGTCAGGTCATTGAGCAGGTCGGTCGTGGTCGTAACCCCTGCGCGGCAGGCCGAGCGGGCCATGTTCCAGATCGCCTCGGGATCCCCGCCCAGATCGCGGAAGCTCGCCCCCGTGCGGCGCATGACCGGGAACATGGCGGCCATTTCCTGCAACTCGCCGTGAAGCGAGCCGTCGCTCGCGTGCATCACGCCCGGCACGTCGGTGTTGCTGTCGTAGCCGGCCAGTTCCAGAGCGGCGCTGTTGGCGGTCAGCAGGTGCATGTTGGAATGCAGCACCACGACCGGGCGGTCCGTCGAGACACGGTCGAGGTCGAGCCGCGACAGCCGCTCGCCGGGCACGAACAGCGGGTCGAAGCCCCAGCCCACGATCGGCCCTTCGGCCAGTTCCTTGCCGCGTTCGCGCAGCCGCTCGACCAGCTTGCCGGTGCTGGTGATCCCCTCCCAGCGCCGCCCGTCCGGCGCGATCCGGGCATAGTGGCCCAGATAGGTGAAGCGCCAGATCGAGCCCTCAAGCATGTGGGCGTGACCCTCGACGAAGCCGGGCATCAGCACCTTGTCGGCGAAGCTGTCGTCCTGCTGCGCCTCGGCCCAGTCGCCCATGTCCTCCGGCGTGCCGACCGCGAGGATGCGCCCCTCATGGACCAGCACATGCGTCGCTTCGGGGCGGGACGGGTCCATGGTGATGATGCGGCGTGCTGAAAAAATGGTCGGTGACATTCTTTTCTCCGTCAGGGGCGGGCTCTGCGCTACATTAGGCGTGACAGCCACCCTGCGTGAAATGCATAGTTGTGCGGGACTCCCTCTGTTTTTCTGAGGAATGGCGATGCACTACACCTTGAAGCACCTGCGCTATGTCGAGGCGGCGGAGCGGCATCAGTCGATCACTGCGGCGGCAGAGGCGCTGGCCGTGTCGCCCTCGTCGATCGCCGCGGCGATCACCCATATCGAGGCGCAGACCAGGCAACCGATCTTTTCCCGCGCACCGTCCCGCGGCGTCTCGACGACGCAGTTCGGCCGCCGGTTCCTCGACGAAGTGCGCCTTCTGCTTGGCGCTCAGGCCCAGTTCGACAGCAAGGTCGGGAATCTGGAGCGTGTCGTGGACGGCACCGCGCGGATCGCCTGCTTCACGCCCCTCGCCCCGATCCTGCTGCCGACGATTCTCACGGAAGTCCGGGAGCGGTATCCGGCCTTCCAGATCAACGTGCGCGAGGGTTCGTCGGAAGAGATCGTGCGCGCCGTGGACGAGGGGGAGGCCGATTTCGCCATCTGCTACGGCCCCGTGCAGGAGCTCGTCTATCGCTTCCTGCCGCTGTTCGTCGGCTACCCCCATGTGGCGCTGCCTGCCGCGCACCCGCTGGCGAGCGGCCGCTTCGTGACGCTGGAGCAGCTTGCGCCCGAGCCGCTGGTGGTGCTGGATCTGGAGCTGTCCCGCCGCTACCTCATGGACCTGTTCGCGGCGCGCAATCTCACGCCGAACGTCGTCTATTCCGCGCGGACGACCGACATGATGCGGGCCCTGATCGCGGCCGGCATGGGCTATGCGATCTTCAACGTCCGCCCCATGAGCAAGCAGACCTACGCAACCGGCGACCTGGTCCGGCTGCCGCTTGCGGGCGAGCATGACGCCCCCAGCGCCGGCGTGCTGATGCGGCGGGACGTGGCCCTGTCACCGGTCTGTCAGGCCATCGTCGAGGCCTGCGAGATGCAGGCGATGCGCGGCGATTTCGACCGCGCGTTCATCCGCCCGCACATTCCACAGGAATTCCGAGGGAGCGGAACGTGAAAATGCATTTGATGGAAGTCATGGCAATGCCGAACCTTTGCAGCAGCCACGCCACAAAGAATCGGCGAACCCAACAGGAGATGCAGATGACCTTCAGGACCGGGCTCACCCGTCGCACACTGCTTGCCGGGGCCGCCGCGCTCGCGGCCCTTTCAGCGCCTCTCTCACTTGCGGCGCAGGAGGTCCAGACAGGCGGCACGCTGGTTCTGGCATCGCTGCAGAAGCCTCGCCATCTGAACGCGGCCGTCCAGTCAGGCATCGCCACTGCCGTCCCGGCGGCGCAGATCTTCGCCACGCTGCTGCGTTATGGCGAGACCTTCGAGCCGGAGCCTTACCTCGCCGAAAGCTGGGAATACAGCGACGACGCGAAGACGCTGACGCTGAAGCTGCGCAGCGGCGCCACCTTCCACGACGGCGAGCCGATCACCTCCGAGGACGTGATCTGGTCGCTGGGCGTGACCAAGGAAAACCATCCGTTCTCGACCATGCTGGAGCCGATCGAGAGCATGGAGGCGCCCGATCCGCAGACGGTCGTCATCAACCTGCGCGAGCCGCATCCCGCGCTGCTGCTGGCGCTGTCGGGTCCGCTGACTCCGATCCTGCCCAAGCATGTCTTCGACGACGGGCAGGACATCACCTCGAACCCCAAGAACAACCTTCCGGTCGGCTCGGGTCCGTTCAAGGTGACGCAGTTCGAGCCGGGCCAGCACATCATCCTGGAACGGCATGACGGCTTCTTCCTCGAGGGGCGGCCCTATCTCGACCGGATCGTGATCCGCCAGTATCAGGACGCGAACTCGGGCGTGCTGGCGATGGAATCCGGCGAGGCGCAGATGTTCCCGCTGCTCGACGCGACGCGGCTGATCCGCCGGCTGGAAGGCGCGGGCACCATGGTCGTGACCGATCAGGGTTACGCCGGGATCGGGCCGATCAACTGGCTGGCGTTCAATACGAAGAACCCGGCGCTGTCGGATGTGCGCGTGCGGCAGGCCATCGCTTATGCGATCGACCGCGACTTCGTGGCCAACGCCCTGCATGCCGGGCTGTCGAAGCCGGCGATCGAGCCGGTCGTCCAGAACAGCCCGTTCTTCACCGAGAACGTCGAGCGCTACGACTTCGATCTGGACAAGGCCAACGCTCTGCTGGCCGAGGCGGGCTTCGGCGAGGGCGGGCAGCCGCTGACGCTGCGCATCGACTTCATCCCCGACAACGAGGAACAGCAGCGCGCCGTCGCTGAATACGTCAAGGCCGCGCTTGCCAAAGTGGGCATCGAGGTCAGCGTCCGTTCCTCGCCGGACTTCCCCACATGGGCGCAGCGGATCGCCTCGCATGATTTCGACATGACGATGGATCAGGTCTTCAACTGGGGCGATCCGGTGATCGGCGTGAACCGGACCTATCTCTGCTCGAACATCCGACCGGGCGTCATCTGGTCGAACACCCAGAGCTACTGCAACGAAGAGGTGGACCGGCTGCTGAACGAGGCCGGGGTCGAACCTGATCTGGCAAGGCGGCAGGAGCTTTATGCCGCCGCATTCGGCCAGATCACGCAGGACGCGCCGATCCACTTCATCAACGAGGTGCCCTATCACACCGTCTATTTGCAGGCGGTGCAGAACCCGCCGGTCTCGATCTGGGGCACGATGGGTCCGCTAGATGAGGTCTGGCTGCAGCAGTAGCGGCTGAAGAGGCCCGGGAGGAGGCACGTCACATGTTTAATCGAGTCCTGCGGCAGCTGCTTTATGCAGCCGCCCTGATCCTTGCGGTCCTGGTCCTGAATTTCCTGCTGATCCAGCTTGCGCCGGGCGATCCGGCCCAGGTGATCGCCGGCGAGATGGGCGGCGCGAACGAAGAGGTCATGGCCGCGATCCGGCAGCAATACGGGCTCGACAAGCCCTTGCTGACGCAGCTCGGGCTTTATCTGGGCCGGGCATTGCAGGGCGATCTGGGCATGTCCTACTTCTACAACCGCCCGGTGACCGAACTGATCCTGTCGCGGCTCGGCCCGACGCTGCTGCTGGTGGCGGCCGCGCTCGGCTTTGCGATGATCGTCGGCACCCGGCTCGGGCTGCTGGCGGCCCGCAATCCGCGCGGGTTGTCGTCGGCGGCGGTCACGGTCCTGGCGCTGGTCGGCTATTCCGCGCCGGTGTTCTGGACCGGGCTGATGCTGGTGATCCTGTTCGCCGCGAAGATCCCGCTGTTCCCTGTCGCCGGAATGATCGACGTGGTCAAGCAGGGCGGCCCGCTGATGCGGGCGCTCGACATCGCCCATCATCTCGTACTGCCGGCGCTGACGCTGGGCCTCGTCTATCTGGCGCAATACAGCCGCCTCACCCGCGCCTCGATGCTGGAAGTGCTGGGGGCCGACTATATCCGCACCGCCCGCGCCAAGGGCGTGAGCGAGCGGCGGGTCCTGAACCACCACGCGTTCCGCAACGCGCTTCTGCCGGTGGTGACCGTCGCCGGGATGCAGTTCGGGGCCATCATCTCGGGCGCGGTGCTGGTCGAGACGGTGTTCAGCTGGCCCGGCCTCGGGACGCTGGCATTCCAGTCGATCCTCGCCCGTGACTATCCCACGGTGCTGGGCATCCTGTTCTTCTCCACCCTGATCGTCATCATCGCGAACCTGCTGACCGACTTCGTGTCGCGTCTGCTGGACCCGCGCCTTGCCGGAGGCCGCTGACATGGTCGCGATCACGACAGTTTCCACCCCCACCCCCACCCCCGCACCCGCCGCTCGCGGCCCGATGGCCGAGGCCTGGGGCATCTTCCGCCGCAGCCCCGCCGCGATGCTGGGGCTGGTGATCCTTATCCTCGTCACCCTGATGACCGTGGCCGGGCCGTTCCTCTATCCGGTCGATGCGTTCGAGATCGTCTGGGCGCCGCTCACCCCGCCGGGGCAGGAGGCGAACATCCCGCTGGGCACGGACAACCTCGGCCGGGATACGCTTGCCGGTCTCATCGCCGGAGGCCGCGCCACGCTGGCCGTCGGTTTCGCGGCGGCGGCCATCACGATGGTGATTGGTGTGGTCATCGGCTCGTATGCCGGGTTCTACGGCGGCGGCGTGGACAACCTGCTCATGCGCTTCACCGAGTTTTTCCAGGTCCTGCCGCCGCTGCTGTTCGCGATGGTGGTGGTGACGCTGTTCCAGCCGACGCTGGTGAACGTCGCGCTGGCCATCGGCGTCGTCAGTTGGCCGCAGACCGCGCGCCTGACCCGGTCCGAGTTCCGGCGCATCCGCACGCTGGAATATGTCAGCGCGATGCGGGCGATCGGGGCCAGCAACAGCCATGTCATCTGGCGCGTGATCCTGCCCAACGCGCTGCCGCCGCTGATCGTCTCGGCCACGCTGACCATCGGCATGGCGATCCTGTTCGAGGCGGGGCTGAGCTTCCTCGGCCTGTCGGACCCGAACGTGATGTCCTGGGGGCTGATGATCGGCTCGGGCCGGCAGTATCTTCTGGACGCATGGTGGGTGGTCACGCTGCCCGGCCTGATGATCTTTCTGACCGTTCTGGGTGTCAGCCTCGTCGGCGACGGCCTGAACGACGCCTTCAATCCTCGCATGAGGGAGCGCTGAGCCATGGTCGAACCCGTTCTGGACATCCGCAACCTCAAGGTCGATTTCGCCACCCGCAACGGCGTCGCCCATGTGCTCGACGACATCTCGTTCACCGTCGAGCCGGGCGAACTGCTGGGGATCGTCGGCGAATCCGGTTGCGGGAAAAGCATGACCGCGCTGTCGATCCTCGGGCTGATCCCCTCGCCACCCGGCAAGATCGTCGGCGGCAGCATCAACTTTCAGGGCCGCGACCTGACGAAGCTGTCCCAGGCCGAGATGCGCAAGATCCGTGGCGGCGACATCGCCATGATCTTCCAGGAGCCGATGACCTCTCTGAACCCCGTCTTCACCTGCGGCGAGCAGATCGCCGAGGCGGTGCGGCTTCATCAGGGGGTAAGCCCCAAGGCCGCCCGCGCCCGCGCGGTCGAGATGTTGCGCGCGGTCGGCATCCCCGAGCCCGAGATGCGCGCCGACGCCTATCCGCACCAGCTTTCGGGCGGGATGCGGCAGCGGGTGATGATCGCCATGGCGCTGTCGTGCGAGCCGAAGCTGCTGATCGCGGACGAGCCGACGACCGCGCTGGACGTGACCGTGCAGGCGCAGATATTCGGCCTGCTGGACGATCTGCGGCGCCGCACCGGCACGGCCATCATCCTCATCACCCACGACATGGGCGCCATCGCCGAGATGGCCGACAAGGTCGCGGTGATGTATGCCGGCCGCGTGATCGAGCGCGGCCCCGCCGATGCGGTTCTGGACGATCCCGGCCATCCCTATACGCGCGGCCTGCTGGCCAGCATCCCGCGGATCGATGCCGATCCCGATGCGGACCTGCCCGAGATTCCGGGCATCGTTCCGGCGCTGACCGATCTCGGGCGCGGCTGCGCGTTCGAGCCGCGCTGCAAGCTGGCCGTGGATCGCTGCCGCCTCGCGCAGCCGCCCCATTTCCCGATGTCGTCCGATCATTCGGCCGCCTGCATCCATCTTGAAGGAAGAGTGATCCCGGCATGAACGCACTTCTCTCGGTCCGTGATCTCAAGGTGCATTTCCCCGTCGGCAAGGGCGGCAGCATCCATGCCGTGGACGGGGTCAGCTTCGACATCCCGCGCGGCAAGACCCTGGGCATCGTCGGCGAGTCCGGCTCGGGCAAGACGACCACGGCGCTTGCCGTCATGCGGCTTGCGCCCATCACCGCCGGCAAGGTCGATCTCGACGGGACTCCCGTCAGCAGCATCGAGGGCGAGGAACTGCGCAAGGCGCGGCCCCGGTTCCAGATGGTGTTTCAGGACCCGTTCTCGTCGCTGAACCCCCGCGACCGCGTCGCCAGCATCATCCGCCAGCCGATGGACCTGCTGAATCTCGGCAACCCCGCCGACCGCGATCTTCGCGTCGAGGAGCTGCTGCAACAGGTCGGGCTGCGCCCCGAGCTGAAGTCACTTTATCCGCACCAGTTCTCGGGCGGCCAGCGGCAGCGGATCGGCCTCGCCCGCGCGCTGGCGACCCAGCCTGACCTGATCGTCTTCGACGAGCCGGTTTCGGCGCTGGACGTGGCGGTGCAGGCGCAGGTGCTGAACCTGATCCGGCGGCTTCAGCGGGAAACCGGGCTGACCTATCTGTTCATCAGCCACGATCTGGGCGTGGTCCGCCATATCTGCGACGAGATCGCGGTGATGTATCTGGGTCAGGTGGTGGAAGAGGCCCCCGCGGCCGAGATCTTCGCGTCGCCGCGCCACCCCTACACGCAGGCGCTGATCGCGGCAGCGCCCTCGCTGGCGCCGGAACACCGCCGGCGCGGCGGCGGCGCCAAGCTTCAGGGCGACCCGCCCAGCCCGATCAACCTGCCGAAAGGCTGCCGCTTCGCCTCGCGCTGCCCGATCGCGATCGACCATTGCCGCCACGTCCCGCCGGAACTGCGGCCCATCACCGAAACGCAGATGGCGGCTTGTCATCTCGCTTAGGTCGATGCGGCCGGCGTGAGCGCCGGCATCTGTGCCGGCCCGGATGGGGGCGACCGGCAGTGCCCGACGCCCTGCCAAAACAAACTGACGGCTGCCGGATCGTGCCGGAACCCGGAGGACATATCGGACCTCTGCAAATGCGGGCAAAGCCGAGATCGCGCAGACCGGCCGAGATCGCGGGGGAGAGCCGCAGGCCTTAAGCGGCAAGGGCGCCAGCACCGCCTCGGCCGTGCCGGGTGCCGCCGGGCAGGTCGGGTCCGCCGCATGGCGCATCAGCGCATGGGCCGCGCCCCAAGTATCCGCGAGCCAGCGTTCAGGCCCCAGCCCCGGCACTGCGGCAGGCCCTCATCGCGCGGGCGGGGGGCCAGTGGACTGCCGGACGATCAGGGCGAAATCGACAGCAGTGGCCTCGGGCGTCGGGTCCGCACCCCGACGACTGGCCTCGACGATGCTGTCGGCGGCCATGGCCCCGATCCGGCGGGCCGGCATGCGCACGGTCGTCAGCCCCGGCTCGATGTAAGCCGAGCCCGCGAAATCACCGATTCCGATCACCGACAGCCGGTCGGGAACGGCGACGCCCGCGGCTTGGCAGGCGTAAAGGACGCCGTGGGCGATCACGTCGTTGCCGCACAGCACCGCCGTGGGCGGACCCGCCGCCAGCACGCGGGCCATCGTGTCCTTTGCGGCGCCGATGTCATAGGGGCAGGAGATGATGCGTTCGGGCCGGATGGGGGCATTCGCCGCCGCCGCCTCTTCCAGCGCGCCGGTGAAACGGTCGCGGGCGCGGTCGTTGCGTGCGGTTTCGGGAAACAGCAGGCCGATGTCCCTGTGGCCCAGGTCCAGCAGGTGGCGGATGGCCGTGGCGCCGACCTGCCGGTTGTCGGTCCCGATGCAAGGGATCGACGCATCCGCATGATGATTCCAGATGGCCAGAATCGGGATCGCGCGATCGCGCAGCATGTCGATCGATGTGTCGAGGTGATCCAGCCCTATCAGAACCACTCCATCGATCTTTCGCCGGATCAGCGCGCGGACGATCGGCACCTCGAGCGACAGGTCGTAGCCATGGGTCGCGATCAGCATGGTGCGGCCGTGTTCGTTCAGGCGGCGGGAAAACGATTCGACCATCTCGGAGAATATCGCGTTATCGACCGTCGGCACGATCATCCCGATGGTGCCGGAAAACCCCGGACCGAGCGTCCCCGAGGTCAGATCCTGCTGATACCCCAGTTGCCTCGCAGCCGCCTCGATCTGCTTGCGTGTCTCGGCCGCGACGATCTGGGGCGCGTTGAACGCCCGCGACACGGTGGCGATCGACACGCCCGCGCGTGCCGCGACCTCGACGATACCGGGGGCGCCCCGGCGCGACCGCGTCCGTGTCATACTTCTCTCCTGGGTTCATCCTCCACGGGATGAAAAACGTTGCAAGCTAATTTTCATCTCCTAACCATTGAGTCTCCGCGCGCTCGTCAGCCGATGACAGGTCGATCGCGCCACGGGACGGGGGGATGTCAGAACCATGGAATTCATCGCCTACTTCGGTAACGTGTTTGAACCGACGGCCTTTCTGCTGTTGCTTGGCGGCACGATCGGCGGGCTGATCCTGGGGGCCACGCCGGGGCTGTCGCCCACGATGGCGGTTGCCCTGCTGATCCCGTTCACATTTCAGATGACAGCCGCGCACGGGCTGATCCTGCTGGGCGCGGCTTATACCTCGACCGTCGCGGGGGGCGCGGTCAGCGCGGTGCTGCTGAAGATCCCCGGCGCACCGGCCAACGTCGCGACCTCGCTCGACGGCTACGAGATGGCGAAAAGGGGCGAAGGGGCACGGGCGTTGCACCTGTCCTTCCTGTCCTCGGGCGTAGGGGGCGTCCTGGGGGTGCTTCTGCTGATCTTCCTGACGCCGCTGCTGTCGCGATGGGCGCTGGCCTTCGGCCCGTCGCACCTGTTCTGGCTGGCAATTCTCGGAGTCACGGTGATCGGGTCCCTGGATTCACGATCCTTCGTGAAGGGACTTCTGTCGGGCTGCCTGGGGCTGTGGCTGGCGATGATCGGCTATGACGACATCCAGGGGGCGCAGCGGTTCATCTTTACCGATTCGCTGGCGGGCGGCATCAACTTCATCGCCGCGATGCTGGGCATCTTCGCGGTCCCGCAGGTGCTGGACATGTTCGCCAAGGGGCGCAGCACCGCCGCCGTAGTGTCGATCAAGGTGTCGCCGCAGTCGGTCGGCGATTCGATGCGCGAAATCGGCCGCAGCGGGCGGGCACTGAGCATCGGCACGGTGATCGGCGTGATTGTCGGGCTGATCCCCGGCGTGGGTGGGCAGATCGCGGGGCTGGTCGCCTATGACCAGACGCGCAAGATGTCGCCCCACCGCCGCAAGTTCGGCACCGGCCATTCCGAGGGCGTGATCGCCGCCGAAGCGGCCAACAACGCCATGGTCGGCCCATCGCTCGTGCCCCTGCTGACGCTGTCGATCCCCGGCAGTCCCACGGCGGCCGTCCTGCTGGGCGGACTGCTGATCCACGGTATCTTCCCGGGCAGCGACCTGTTCGACAATCATCCCGACGTTGCCTGGACATTCATCAACTCGATGCTGATCGGGCAGATCATGATGGTGATCTTCGGCATCATGATCGCGTCCTGGGCCGCGAAGATCGCGCGCGCGCCCCAGCCGGTGATGGCCGCGGCCGTGGTGATCCTGGCGATCTTCGGCACCTATTCGGTCCAGCAGTCGATGGACGACGTGTTGATCATGCTGGTGCTGGGCGTCGGGATGTATTTCTTCGAGAAGTTCGGCTTTTCCGCCGCGCCTCTCGTGCTGGGCCTGATCCTTGGCCCCATCGCGGAAGCCAACTTCATCCAGGGCGCGATGATCGCCGAGGCGGGAGACGGCGCGCTTCCCTACTTCTTCGGCGGCGTGATGAACCTGTTCCTGATCGTGCTGATCGTGGCCTCGGTCGGCTACAGCTTCTGGTCGAACGTGGTTCATGCCCGCGACCGGACGGAGGCCCCGCGGCCTGACAACCCCATCGAGGTGACGCCATGACCACGACCACGACCGCCAACCGCATGCAGCACCTGGTGCCGGCTTCAGCCGTGCTGGCGCTGGCCGCGGGGGTGACATTCCTCAGCTTCACCCAGGAACCGGCCGAGGCCTTCCTGTTCCCCCGCGTCATCGCCGTCGCGATGCTCGTGCTCGCGGTCTGGAACTTCGCCCGCGCGGCCTTGGGGCTGGCGCGGGTGGGCAGCGGGGTCAGCCTGCGCCCCTTCCTGAACATCCTGCCGGGGTTGGCCGTGGTGGTGGCGCTGATCTTCGCGGGTCTGACGTTGCTGGGCTTCTACGCGGCCTCGTTCCTGGGGTTTCTGGCGATCTACACGATCTACGACCCTGTTCCCCTGACTCATGGCGGCGGGTGGCTGCGGCGCATCGCGGTGTCCGCGGCCTTCATGATGGTGATCTACGCACTGTTCGCCCGCCTGCTGCAGGTTCAGACGCCGCAAGGACTACTGTTCTGACGCCCACGGACGCCAATCTGACGTCCGCGGTGGCCAACAAGGAGGAGAAGAGACAATGAACGCAAGAACAACGCTTCTGTCGCTGGCCGCAGGCGCCATGCTGGCCTGGCCGGTGGCCGCGGTCGCGCAGGATTATCCCGACCGGCCGGTGTCGGTGATGGTGTCCTATGGCGCGGGCGGGGCGACGGATTTCCAGGCCCGCGTCGTGACCATGGTTTCCGGCGAGGAGGATTACCTCGGCCAGTCGATGGTGATCGTGAACAAGCCCGGCGCCGGGGGGCGCGTGGGCTGGAACTGGTTCGTCCGGCAGGCCCCTGCCGACGGCTATACCCTGGCCGTCTACAACATGCCCCATTTCCTGGCCCAGGCGGTCGAGGGCGGGGTGCAGTTCGACATCGACAGCTTCGAGCCGATCGCCAACTGGGGCGCGGACCCGGCGGTGGTGATCGTCGGCAAGGACAGCCCCTTCAACACGATCGAGGAGTTCGTCACCTATGCCAAGGAAAACCCCGGCAAGCTGACCGTTTCAGGCGCTGGCTTGTTCGTGGGCCACCACATCGCCCTGCTGCAGATGGAACAGGCGGCGGATATCGACCTGGCCTATATCCCGTCCCAGGGTGGTGGGTCCGCCGCCATGACCGCCGTGATCGCAGGCAACGTCATGGCAGGCATCAATAATCTGTCGGATGCTTACCGGGGAATGAAGGCAGGCGATATCAAGGTTCTGGCCGTGGCCGATCTTGAGCGCAGCGCGGAATTCATGCCGGACGTGCCCACACTGATGGAACGGGGCATCGACGTTGACGATACCTCCGTCAACTTCCGCGGGCTTATGGCGCCCAAGGGCACCCCGCCCGAAGTCATCGAGGTTCTGGCCGAAAAAGTGCCCGCCATGTTCAACGAGCCCCGCGTGGCCGAGCAGCTGAAAGCCGGGGGCGCCGAGGTGCGAGTCATGGGCCGCGACGAGGTGCGGGAGATGTGGGACGCGTCACGCGGCGAACTGGAAAAGGTGCTGGAAGGTCTTTGACCGGGCCGTGCCAGCGAGATGGCAGGGCTGCCGCATAAGGGAAAGGAAAGCCGGAATGGCCAAGGATATGGGCGCCGCGGCGCTGTCGGACGAAGAGTTGCTGGTGGACGATCTGGTGGCTCGCGCACGTGCCGCCCAGGCTGCGTTCGAAAAGGATGCCGATCAGGCGCGCTATGACAACGCCGCCGCCGCCGCCGCCTGGGCCTTGATGGAGCCCGTGCGTAATCGCGAGTTGGCCGAGATGGCGGTCACGATGACGGGCCTCGGGAACGTCAGAGACAAGGTCGTCAAGAACCACCGCAAGACGCTGGGACTCTTGCGCGACATTGCTGGCGCGCGCACCCAGGGGATCGTGCGGGAGGATGCCGAGCGCGGCCTCACCATCATCGCCCGTCCCATCGGGGTGGTCGCGGCCATCGTGCCGTCCACCAACCCGGTCGCGACCCCCGCCAACAACGCCATAAACGCGCTGAAATGCGGCAATGCGATCATCCTTGCGCCGTCGCCCAAGGGCGTGGGCGTGTGTGAAAGGCTGGTGGGCTACATCCATGCCGAACTGGACAAGCTCGGCCTGCCGCGTGACCTGGTTCAGATGCTGCCCGCCCCCGCGTCAAAGGCCAAGACGCAGCGACTGATGGAAACCGCGGACCTGCTGGTCGTCACCGGCAGCCAGGACAACGTCCGCCGCGCCTACTCTTCGGGAACGCCCGCGGTGGGGGTCGGGGCGGGGAACGTGTCGGTCATCATCGACGAGACGGCCGACCTTGCCGCGGCGGCCGCGCGCATCACCGCATCCAAGACCTTCGACAACGCCACCTCATGCTCGTCGGAAAACGCGCTGGTGATCGTGGACGCGGTTCACGACAAGGCGATGGCCGCACTGGCAGAAGCGGGCGGCCGAATGGTCGAGGGCGAGGACGCGGGGCGGCTCAAGTCGGCACTGTTCCAGGACGGGGGACTGAACCGCAGCATGATCGCCCGCGACATCGGCCAGGTAATCTCCGAGGCGGGGCTGATCGTTCCCGATCAGGACGATGCCCGGTTCCTGATGATCCCAGGCGAAGGCATCGGGCCGGATCATCCCGAATCGGGCGAAAAGCTGTCGCTTGTGATCACGGTCTACCGCGCCCGCGACTATGACGACGCGGCAGACATCGCCGCCCGGTTGCTGCGGCACCAAGGGGCGGGACATTCCGTCGGCATCCACACCGCCCGCGACGACCGAGCCATCGCGCTGGGTCTGGCGCTGCCTACCTGCCGCGTGATCGTCAACCAGCCCCATTGCTTCGCAACCGGCGGCTCGTTCGAGAACGGGCTGCCATTCTCGCTGTCTATGGGCTGTGGCAGCTGGGGTGGCAATTCGATCGACGAGAACCTGAACTACAGCCACTTCATGAACACGACCAAGGTAGTGCGGCCTATCCCGGCGCGTGAAGTCTCGGTCGAAGATGTTCTGGGCGACTACTGGAAGGTGGCCGGAAAATGAACGCCTCAGAACCCCATGCAGCCATCGGCGGGACGGTCCGCGACCTGATCGACCGGCGGGCCGACCAGACGCCCGACGCCGTCTTCCTGATGGACCCCCGGACGGGCACGTCGGTGACCTATGCCGATCTTGCCCGCAAGGTGCGGGGCTTCGCGGCCGGACTGCGCGCCCGAGGCCTCCGGTCGGGCGACACGGTTGCATTCGCGCTGACCAACGGCCCGCAGTCGGCGCTTGCCATCCTGGGGCTGTTCTATGGCGGCTGGCACGCCACCGCCGTCAACCTGGTCTCTGGAAAGGACATCATCGGCTATGTCCTGGGCCATTCGGAAGCCCGTCTGGTCATCGCGCAGGATGCGACGGCCGCAGCGGTGGCCGAGGCGCAGGCGGATGCGGGACTCTCCGTTCCGGTTCTGGTGCTGACCCCCGACGCCTTTGACCTGCCCGACGACGGCGCCGGTTCGCGCCCCGACGCAGATGACGACGCGCTTCTGATGTACACCTCGGGAACGACCGGGCGGCCAAAGGGGGTGGTGCTGACGCAGGCCAATCTGCTGGCGGGGGGGCAGGCGACGACGCTGGCCCATGCTCTGACGGTGGACGACCGCGCCATGTGCGTGCTGCCCCTTTATCACATCAACGGGCTGATCGTGACCGTGATCGCGCCCCTGGTGTCGGGTGGCAGCGTGGCGATGCCCGACCGCTTTTCCGTTTCGACGTTCTGGGGGGACCTTGCGCGAGCGGGCTGCACCTGGTTTTCGGTTGTGCCGACGCAGATTTCCTACCTGCTGCACGCCAAAGGCGGCGAGGCCGAGGCGGCAGCCGCGCCGCTGCGCTTCGGCCGCTCGGCCTCGGCGCCGCTCTCGCCCGACGTGCAGCAGGCGTTCGAACGGCGCTTCGGCGTGCCCATCGTGGAAACCATGGGCCTCACCGAAACGGCGGCACAGATCCTGTCGAACCCGCTACCGCCGGCGACGCGCAAGATCGGATCGCCGGGCATCCCCTTCGGCAACGAGGTGATGATCGCGAATACAGCTCAGGCCGAGGTGCCGCGCGGCCAGGAAGGCGAGATTCTGGTGCGCGGGCCCAATGTGATGAAGCACTACCTCAAGAACGAGGCTGCGACCGCCGAAGCGCTGACCCGCGACGGTTGGCTGCGGACGGGCGACTTGGGCAGGATGGACCCGGATGGGTATGTCTTCATCACGGGGCGGCTCAAGGAGCTGATCATAAAGGGCGGCGAAAACATCGCCCCACGCGAGATCGACGAGGCGCTTTATACCCATCCCGACATCGTCGAGGCGGCCGCATTCGCCTGTCCCTGCCCCCGCTACGGTCAGCGGATCGAGGCGGCGGTCAAGCTGGTTGAGGGATCGCCGGTCAGCGAACAGGAACTGATCGACGTCTGCCGCGACCGGCTGGGCGCCTACAAGTCCCCCGATCGCATCCATTTCCTGCCCGAATTGCCGAAAGGCCCATCGGGCAAGATCCAGCGCAAGAAGCTCATCGAGATGCTGAACGTCCCGGCCTGAGAGGGGCGAGCAGGTTGGATGAACGCGCTGACCCAGATGCGACGTCGAGTCAGGGGTGTCCCGCCCGGCTTGGCTTCGGTGGATCGGGTCACGCCGCCATGTGCTCCAGCGTGCAGTCCTCGCGATGCGCGTTAACGCAGACCGGGCGGCCCTCGATCCCGTGATGGCGGACGTCGCGCGCGATCTGCGCGGGGGCGTAGAAGCCTCGCCCCGCAGGCAGCGGTCGAGTGCCAGCAGGATGCGTTCACGATCATAGCCGTTGAGGCCCGCAACGGAGGCACCCGCCTTCAGCGCCGGCCCCAGCACGGCCCTCACGGTCGCTCCAAGGCACAAGCGGTGGCGGAGGCGCGGGCGCTGCTGGAGCGCGTGGGAATGAGCCACGAGGAAAACGCCGATCGCCGTCAGCTGTCCGGCGGCCAGCAACAGCGCATAGCGATCGCCCGCGCTCTGGCGATCCAGCCCGGCGGTGACGCACGCGGAAGTCAGGACCACATTTGTGAAACCGTCGGCCTGATCTTGCAGACCGGCCGGACCGGGGACGACCGCGGCAGTCTGGAAACCTGCTTTCCGGCGCTTGAGGATGACAGCGGCTAGCGCACCTCGGCCGACCCAGTGGAATACCTCGGCGGGCCTGTCGCCTGTCCATCCGGCGGCGGATCGACGCCTCCCGTGATGACGCGCATCGTCGCCTGGCGGAACAGAAGCTGCGTGTTGGTCTCGGGCAGGCTGGCGCGGGTCATCAGGCCGACGGGGCCTTCGGTCAGCGCGGTGCCGAATGGCAGGCGGACCAGCCGGCCGTCCGCGATCTCGCGCGCCACCACGCCGGTCGAGATGAACCAGATCGCGTCGCTCTGCCGGGTATAGACCCGGCCGAAGGCGCCCGACACCGTCTCGATCCGGCGCTGGGGGCGCAGCACGCCATGAGCGATCAGCAGCCGCTCGACGAACGGATATATCGCGGCCGCCTCGGTCGGGTAGATGACGGGAAACTCGGCGATCCGGCGCAGGTCGGGATTGTCCAGGATCGGATGGCCCGGCCGGACGACCACGGCCACATCCTCCAGATACAGCTGCGTGAAGCTCAGCCCCTGCATCGTCTCGGGCGCGCCGAGCCGCCCGATCACCACGTCCAGATCGCCCGAGCGCAGAAGTGCCGTCAGATGCCCGTGGCCGCCATCCGCGATGCTCAGCCGCAGATGCGGCGCGGCCCGCTGCAACTCGGCCACGACATCCGGCATCAGCCGCGCCGCGACCGAGGGAAGGGCGCCGACCCGCAGGGACAGCTCGGTCCGACCGCCCTCGTGCGAAAGCCCGGCGAGCCCCTGCGCCAGCGCCGCCAGACCGTTCAGCGCATGACCGTGAAAGAACTCGCCCTGCGGCGTCAGCGAGACGCCGCGCCCGCCGCGGTTCAGCAGGCGCGCGCTCACGATTTCCTCAAGCTCGGTCATGGTGCGGGAAATGGCGGGCTGGGTCAGATACAGCACCTCGGCCGCCCGCTTCAGGCTGCCCTGCCGGACGATCTCGACGAAAGCCTGGACGTGCCTGAGGCGGATCCTGCGGTCCACTACTTACCAATTCCGGTAATCGTCCCCTGTGACTTCTCATTTTACTTGCTGTTCCGGTCAGGTCAACATCGGCGAAGGGAGGATAGCCGTCATGCGCACACAGGTCGCCATCATCGGCGGCGGGCCATCGGGCCTGCTGCTGGGTCAGTTGCTGCACCGCCACGGCATCGAGGCCGTCGTGCTGGAGCGCAAGACGCGGGACTACGTGCTGGGCCGCATCCGCGCGGGCGTGCTGGAAACCGGCCTCGTGCGGCTGATGGAGGAGGCGGGCGTCGCGGGCCGCCTGCACCGCGAGGGCTATGTCCATGACGGCACGCAGGTCGCCTGGGAGGGCGGCATGTTCCACATCGACTTCAAGGAACTGACCGGAACGCCGGTGGTGGTCTATGGCCAGACCGAGGTGACGCGCGACCTTTACGACGCCCGCGAGGCGGCGGGCGCGCAGACCATCTTCGAGGTGGATGATGTCGTGATCCACGACGCCGACACCGACCATCCGCATGTGACCTATACCCGCGCCGGGCTGAGCCACCGCATCGACTGCGATTTCGTCGCCGGTTGCGACGGGTTCCACGGCGTCAGCCGCCAGACCATTCCGCTGAGCGTTCGGCGCGAATACGAAAAGACCTATCCCTTCGGCTGGCTGGGCATCCTGTCGGAAACCCCGCCGGTGCATGACGAACTGATCTATGCCAATTCGGACCGGGGCTTTGCGCTGTGTTCCATGAGGAACGCCAATCTGTCGCGCTATTACATCCAGTGCGCGCTGTCGGATCATACCAGCGACTGGACCGATACGGCGTTCTGGAGCGAACTCCGCCGCCGCCTGCCGGAAAATGTTGCCGACAGCCTCGTCACCAGTCCCTCGATCGAGAAGTCCATCGCCCCGCTGCGGTCCTTCGTGACCGAGCCGATGCGCTGGGGCCGGCTGTTCCTGTGCGGCGACGCCGCCCATATCGTGCCGCCGACCGGAGCCAAGGGCCTGAACACCGCCGCCAGCGACGTGCAGTATCTCTGGAAAGGGCTGGTGCAGTATTATCAGGACAATGACAGCGAAGGTATCGACCGCTATTCCGAAAAGGCGCTGCTGCGCGTCTGGAAGGCGGAACGCTTCAGCTGGTGGTTCAGCGGCTTGCTGCACCGTTACCCGCATATGTCGCCGTTCGATCTGAAGATGCAGCAGGCCGACATCGCCTTCCTGCGTGACAACGAGGCACAACAGCGCGCCTTCGCCGAAAACTATGTCGGGCTGCCCTACTGATGCGCACGATCCAGGCGAACGGGGCGGACCTGCATGTGGCGCTGTCGGGCCCGGAGGGTGGCCCGGCGGTGATGTTCTCGAACTCGCTGGGCACCGACCTGCGGGTCTGGGACGATCTGATCCCGCATCTGCCGCCCGGCCTGCGGCTGCTGCGCTATGACAAGCGCGGCCACGGGCTGTCCGAGGAAACCCCCGGCCCCTACAGCATCGAGACGCTGGCCGATGACGCCGCCGCGCTGATCGCGGCGCTTGGGCTGGGGCGGGTCGTCTTCGTCGGCCTGTCCATCGGCGGGCTGATCGGCCAGTCGCTGGCGGCGCGGCATCCCGATCTGCTGGCGGGACTGGTGATCTCGAACTCGGCCGCGAAGATCGGCGATGCGGCGATGTGGGGCGACCGGATCGCTGCCATCCACGCGAACGGTCTGGCCAGCATCGCCGAGGTGACGATGGAGCGCTGGTTCTCGCCCGCCTTCCGGGCCGAGGGCCGCGACGCGCCCTGGCGGCGGATGCTCGCCCGCCAGCCGCAGGAAGGCTATATCGCCTGCTGCGAGGCCATCGCGGGCGCCGACCTGACCGGGGCCGCCGCCGATCTGCGCCTGCCGGTGCAGGTGATCGCGGGCGCGCGCGACGGCTCGACGCCCCCCGATCTGGTGCGGGCCACCGCGGGCCTGATCCGGGGCGCGCGCTTCGACGTGATCGAAGAGGCCGCGCATATTCCCTGCGTCGAGGCACCCGCCGCCCATGCTGCGATCCTCAGCCGTTTCATGAAGGAGGTCGGCCATGTCTGACCGTTTCGACACCGGCATGACGGTGCGCCGCAGCGTCCTGGGCGACGCCCATGTGGACCGCGCCGATGAGCAGGCCACGGATTTCGACAGGCCGTTCCAGGACCTCATCACCAATTCCGCATGGGGGACCGTCTGGGCCTCGGACGGCATTTCCCGCCGCGAACGCTCGATGCTGACGCTGGCGCTGCTGGCGGCGATGGGCAACTGGGAGGAAATCCCGATGCATATCCGCGCCACCGCCCGCACCGGCGCAAGCCCGCGCGACGTGCAGGAGGCGTTCCAGCATGTCGCCATCTATTGCGGCGTTCCCAAGGCGAACCACGCCCTGAAGATCGCCAAGCAGACCTATGCCGAGATGCAAGAGGAGGAGAGCCGATGATCCCCGCCGAGTATTATCAGCGCGACAGGCGCATCCACCCGGCCGCGCTGACCCCGGACTACAAGACCTCGGTCGCGCGCAGCCCGCGATTCAGCCTCATCAGCCTGCAGGGCTCGCTGTCGGAAATCACCGGACCCACCTTCGGGCACGGCGATATCAGCCCGATCGACAACGACCTGATCAAGAACTGCGCCAAGGACGGCGATCCGGTGGGCGAGCGCATCATCGTCCACGGCCGGGTGCTGGACGAGAACGCGCGCCCGGTCCCGAACACGCTGGTCGAGGTGTGGCAGGCCAATGCCGGCGGCCGCTATCGCCACAAGAAGGACACCTATCTGGCGCCGATCGACCCGAACTTCGGCGGCTGCGGGCGCACGCTGACGGACGAGGACGGGCACTACTTCTTCCGCACGGTCAAGCCGGGCGCCTATCCCTGGCGCAACTGGGTCAACAACTGGCGGCCCGCGCATATCCATGTCTCGGTCTTCGGGGCTGCCTTCTGCCAGCGCCTCATCACGCAGCTTTATTTCGAGGGCGATCCGCTAATTCCGATCTGCCCGATCGTGAACACGATCCCTGATGCCGACGCCATCGACCGGCTGACCGCGAAGCTGGACATGAACGCGGCGGTCCCGTTGGATTGCCTGGCCTATCGCTTCGACATCGTTCTGCGCGGGCGTCGGTCCACGATGTTCGAGAACCGGCTGGAGGGGAACTGACATGAAGATCGTGGATGCGACGGCCAACGCGCCGCAATATCTCAGGGAATCGTCGTCGCAGACGGCTGGCCCCTATGTCCATATCGGACTGGCGCCCGGCGCTGCGGGCTTCAAGATCTTCGATCAGGAACTCGGCTGGGACATCGCCGGCCCGAATGCCAAGGGCGAGCGTATCCGCGTCGAAGGCGTCGTGATCGACGGCACCGGCAGCCCGGTCAAGGACGTGCTGATCGAGGTCTGGCAGGCCAATGCCGAGGGCATCTACGCTCGTCCCGACGCGCCGCGTCCGGTCGAGGAAGGATTCCGCGGCTGGGGCCGTGTCATCACCGATTTCGCGACCGGCGAATGGGGCTTCGACACCGTCAAGCCCGGCCCCGTGAACCCGCGGCGCAAGATGCAGTCGGGCGTGAGCGACCGCGTCCGCGACACCCATCCCGACTGGCTCGGCCGCTCGGACGAGTCGCACGCCCCGATGGCGCCGCATCTGAACCTGTGGATCGTCGCCCGCGGCATCAACATCGGCCTGAACACCCGGATGTATTTCGAGGACGAGGCCGAGGCGAACGCTGACGATCCGGTGCTGAACCTGATCGAATGGGAAAACCGCCGCGCCACGCTGATCGCCAAACGCTCCGAGCGGGACGGCAAGCCGGTCTATCGCTTCGAGATCCGTCTTCAGGGCGAAGACGAAACCGTCTTCTTCGACGTGTGAGCGCCATGACCGGACAACCCTGCATCATCTGCGTCGCCATCACCGGGTCGCTTCCGACCAAGGAAAACAACCCTGCCGTTCCGATCACCGTGGCCGAACAGGTCGAATCCACGCACGAGGCCTTCGAGGCCGGCGCGACCATCGCCCATTGCCACGTCCGCGACGACGAGGGGAAACCCTCGTCGGACCCCGACCGCTTCGCGGCGCTGAAGGAGGGGCTGGAGAAGCATTGCCCCGGCATGATCGTCCAGCTTTCGACCGGCGGGCGCTCGGGGGCGGGGCAGGCGCGGGGCGGGATGCTGCCCCTGCGTCCGGACATGGCGTCGCTGTCGGTCGGCTCGAACAACTTCCCGAACCGCGTCTATGAGAACCCGCCCGACCTGGTGGACTGGCTGGCCGCCGAGATGCTGGCATACGACGTGAAGCCCGAGATCGAGGCGTTCGACCTGTCGCATATCCTGCAGGCCAGGAAGATGGCCGATGACGGGCGGCTGGCGGGCACCCCTTACGTGCAGTTCGTCATCGGGGTGAAGAACGCCATGCCCGCCGACCGTGACGTGTTCGACTATTACATCCGCACCGTGAAGCGGCTGTTCGGCGCGGACGCGCCGTGGTGCGCGGCCGGGATCGGGCCGAACCAGATCGTGCTGAACGAGTGGGCGATCTCCTCCGGCGGGCATGCGCGCACGGGGCTGGAGGACAACGTGCGGCTGGACCGCGACCGGCTGGCGCCGTCCAACGCCGCGCTGGTGAGCCGCGCGGTCGAGCTGTGCGAGAAGCATGAGCGTCCCGTCGCCAGCTGGCAGCAGGCGCGGCAGATCCTCGGACTGCGGATGCCTGCATGATGCTGGCAGGCGGTCTCCTCGGGCAGCTCTACGGCGATGCGGAGATGGCGGCGGTCCTGTCGGACCGGGCCGCGATCGCCGCCATGCTGCGGGTCGAGGTGGCGCTGGCCCGCGCGCAGGCCGATCTGGGGGTGATCCCGGCCGAGGCCGCCGAGGCCATCGCCGCCGCCGCAGACGGCCTCGACCCCGATCCGGCCGCGCTGGCCGGGGAGGTCGCCAAGGCGGGCATCACCGCGCAGCCCGTCATCAAGGCGCTGAAGCAGGCCGCTGGCGATTGCGGCAGCTTCGCCCATTACGGCGCCACCTCGCAGGACATCGTGGATACAGGGCTGGCGCTGCAACTGACGCAGGCGCTGGACCTGCTGGCCTCGCGCCTCAGGGCGCTGGAGGATGCGCTGGGTCGGAAGGCGGCGGACCATGCCACCCTTTCGATCCCCGCGCGCACCCGCCATCAGATCGCCGCGCCCATCACGCTTGGCGCGAAGATCGCCGTCTGGCGCGGGATGCTGGCCCGCAATCTTGAGCGGCTGGAGCAGTTGCGCCCGCGCGTGCTGCTGGTGTCGCTGCATGGCGCGGCGGGGACCGAGGCGGCCTTCGCGGGCCATGGCCCGGCGCTGCGCGCGGCCCTGGCCGAGGCGCTGGCCTTGGGCCTGCCCGACGGGCCGTGGCATTCCGCCCGCGATGGCATGGCGGAACTGGCGGGATGGCTGTCGCTGGTCACAGGCGCCCTGGGCAAGATGGGCCTCGACCTGGTCCAGCTCGGCCAGAGTGAGATCGGCGAGGTTGCGGCGGGATCGGGCGGCGGGTCATCCACCATGCCGCAAAAGGCCAACCCCGTCGCGGGCGAGGCGCTGGTCAGCCTCGCGCGGCTGAACGCGGGCGATCTGGCGGGGATGCATCAGGCGCTGATCCACGCGCAGGAACGCGACGGCATGGCGCTGGGGCTGGAGTGGAATATCCTGCCCGCGATGCTGGAACGCACCGCCGCCGCGCTGCGGATCGGGGGCGACCTGGCCGAAAGCCTCACGCCGCAACCCGGCCGGATCGCGGCGACCTTCGCCGCCGACCGCGGCCGGATGGGGGCCGAGGCGGCAGGCTTCCTGCTGTCGGCGACCATGCCGCGCCCCGAGGCGCTGCGCCTCGTCGCCGAAGCCTTGGCGCTGGTGCAGGCGGACAAGGCCCCGACGCTAGCCGATGCGCTGGCCCGGCTGCGGCCGGACCGCGACTGGAAGGGGGCCCTCGCCCCCGAAGAACTGACCGGCGCCGCGCCCGACCAGGCGCGCGCCCACCCGGAACACTCGAAATCCAAAAGGGAGGATCAACCACGATGAAAACTTTCGCACTGACGGCGCTCGCCACGCTGTCGCTGACCGGCGCGGCCATGGCCGCCGACGTCACGCTGCGCGTCCACCACTTCCTGTCGGCCGACGCGCCGATGCATACCGAGGTGCTGGTCCCTTGGGAGGCGGCGGTCGAGGAGCAGTCGGGCGGCCGCATCGACGTGCAGCTGTTCCCCTCGATGCAGCTGGGCGGCAAGCCGCCGCAGCTGTTCGACCAGGCCCGCGACGGGATCGTGGACATCTCATGGACGCTGCTCGGCTACACGCCCGGCCGCTTCCCCATCGCCGAGGTGTTCGAACTGCCCTTCCTGTCGGGCACAGCCGTCCAGACCACCACGGCCCTGCAGGAGTTCCAGGCCAAGTATCTCGCCGACGAGATGGGGCAGGTGAAGCCGCTGCTGCTGCACGCGCCCGCCGGCTACAAGTTCCACATGCGGACCGGCCCGATCACCTCGCTGGAGGATCTGAGGGGCAAGAAGATCCGCGCGCCGTCCCGCGCCATGACCGACGCGCTGAACGCGCTGGGCGCGACGGCGGTAGGGATGCCGGTGCCCGAGGTGGCGCAGGCCCTGACCACCGGCGTCATCGACGGCGCGCAGATCCCGTGGGAAGTCGTGGGCTCCCTTCGGATCGAGGAGATCACCGACGCCCATACCGAGATCGGCAGCGAGAACGGCGGCATGTCCACGGCCGTCATGGCGCTGGTGATGAACCAGGCCAAATATGACAGCCTGCCGGACGACCTGAAGAAGGTGATCGACGACAACTCGGGCGCGACCCTCGCCACGATGGCGGGCGAGGCCTTCGACCGCGTCGAGGCCGAGGAGCGCCAGAAGTTCCTGGACGCCGGCGCCCAGATCAACGTCATCCCCGCCGACCAGCTGGAGCCGTGGCGCACGGCGGTGCAGCCGGTGGTCGATGCGTGGGTCCAGTCGATGACCGACAAGGGCCTGGACGGGCAGGCGATGCTGGACGACGCCAAGGCCATGCTGGCCGCGGCGGGCGCGCAGTAAGCCGGAGGGGGCGACATGACCGAAGCCGACACACTCACCGAACATCCCCATCCGGTGCCCGTGCCCGGCTGGCTGGTCGCCCTCTGCCGCTGGTTCGCGACAATCGGGGGCATCGCGCTGATGACGATGATGCTGATGACGGTGCTCAGCGTCACGCTGCGCACCGTCATGGGCGCGCCGATCCCCGGCGACTTCGAGATGGTCGAGATACTCTCGGCCATCACGGTCTTCTGCTTCCTGCCGTGGTGCCAGATCGTGGGCGGCAACGTGCTGGTGGATTTCTTCACCATGAAGGCCGGACCGCGCACCAACCACGCGCTCGAGGCGGTGGGCGACCTCGCTTATCTGGCGATCGGGGCGCTGCTGACGTGGCGGCTGTGGCACGGCGCGACGGATTTCTTCAGCTACGGGGAAAGCTCGATGGTGCTGCGCATTCCGATCTGGTGGAGCTTCGTCATCATCATGCCGGCCATGGCGCTGCTGATCGTGACGACCTTCTTCACGCTGCTCGGGCATATCAGGAAGGCACAGGCATGACCGGGATCGCCGCCGGGCTGACGGGTTTCGCGGTGCTGCTGGCGCTGATGGCCATCCGCATCCCCATCGCCGTGGCCATGCTGGCCACCGGCATCGCCGGATACGGGCTGGTCAGCGGCTGGATGCCGCTGATGGCCTTCCTGAAGACCAACACCTATTACCAGTTCTCGACCTACTCGCTGTCGGTCATCCCGCTGTTCGTGCTGATGGGCGAGTTCGCCACCCATGCGGGGATGAGCCGCGCGCTTTACCGTGCTGCGGCGGCCTTCCTGGGGCATCGGCGCGGCGGGCTGGCGATGGCATCGATCGGCGGCTGCGCGGCCTTCGGCGCGATCTGCGGCAGTTCGCTGGCGACGGCGGCGACCATGGGCCAGGTCGCCCTGCCCGAGATGCGGCGCTACAACTATTCGGGCGCGCTCGCCACCGGGTCGCTGGCGGCGGGCGGCACGCTGGGCATCCTGATCCCGCCCTCGGTGATCCTCGTCCTCTACGCGCTGATGACGGAGCAGAGCATCGCCAAGATGTTCGTCGCCGCCATGATCCCCGGCATCATCGCCGCCCTTGGCTACATGCTGGCGGTGGCGGTCTATGTGCGCCTGAACCCCGCGGCCGGTCCCGCCGCGGAACGGTCCAGCCGGGCCGAACGGCTGGCGTCGCTGAAGGAGACGTGGTCCATCATCCTGATCTTCGGCCTCGTCATCGTGGGGATGTATCGCGGCTGGTTCACGCCCACCGAGGGCGCGGCGGTGGGCGCGTTCGGCACCTTCGTGCTGGCCGTCCTGCATGGCGGGCTGAGGCTGCCGGGGCTGGTCGAATGCCTGATGGGAACGGCGAGAACCTCGGCCATGATCTTCCTCATCATGCTGGGGGCCGAGATGTTCAACGCCTTCCTGTCGGCGACGCAGACCCCGATGCTCGCCTCGCAGATGATCGTGGAGGCCGGGCTGTCGCCCATGATGGTGCTGCTGGCGATCCTGCTCCTGTATATGGCGATGGGCTGCGTGATGGACTCGATGTCCATGCTGCTGCTGACGATCCCGATCTTCTACCCGATCGTCGCGGGCCTCGATTTCGGCATGAGCCGCGAGGATACGCTGATCTGGTTCGGCATCCTCGCGGTGGTCGTTGTCGAGGTCGGGCTGATCACCCCGCCAGTCGGCATGAACGTGTTCGTCATCAACGGCATGGCCCGCGACGTGCCGATGTGGGAGAGCTTCAAGGGCGTGACGCCCTTCCTGATCTCGGACGTGCTGCGGATCGTGCTGCTGATCCTGTTCCCGGTGATAAGCTTGGGACTGGTCCGGGCGCTCAGTTGAACCGGCCGGGAGAAAACGGGCCGCCGCATCCCCGGCGGTGCGGCGGCCTTGTCGTTTCTATGGTTTCCTACCCTCGCGCAGGGATGGGGTAGGGCTGGTCAGCCCCGAGCGGCCATTTCTTTCAGGCGGTGTTTCGTCACCTTTCCCGACCCGGTGCGGTGGCTGCTCGGTGACGATGCGGAACTGCCGGGACATCTCGTATCGGGGGACGGCGCGTTCGCAACGCACGTCAGCTCGCTGGCATCAGGCGTGCCGCCGGGGACGGGAGGGCGCAGCCGACCTCACCCTCGGGGCGGACAAGGGATACGACAGCGCCGGCGATGTCGCCGATCTTCCAGACGCCTGTGCGACCCCACATGCACATTCCGAGCACTCCCATGGCGCTCCGGCTACTTCGAGAATCCCCCCGCTGAGCACACTGTGACTTGCCTGACAGCAAGGCCCGCCCTAGATGATGCTGCACAAGGAACGCCGTGCGGGCCGATGGTCATATGGCTCAAGCTCGAGGGCGTTGATGGTGACATCTTCCGACGACACGCCGGCCGCGCAGGTGCGTTCGGCCAAGGACTGGGCGCGGATCCTGGCGAAGTATCGCGAGCCTTGCACGCGCCGCAGCATCCTGGAACTCCTTGTCACGCTGGTGCCCTTTGCGCTGCTCTGGACGCTCGCATGGGCGTCGATGTCGATCAGCTACTGGCTGACGCTCGGGATCGCGATCCTGAACGGCCTGTTCCTGGTGCGGATATTCTGCATCCAGCATGACTGCGGGCATGCTTCGTTCTTTCACAGCCGCAGGGCGCAGGACTGGGTCGGCCGGTGTCTCGGGGTGCTGACGCTGACGCCCTATGACGTCTGGCGCCGGACCCATTCCATGCACCACGCGCAGCACGGCAATCTCGACCAGCGCGGCATCGGCGACGTGATGACACTGACGGTCGCCGAATACCGCGCGCGGAGCCGCTTCGGCAGGCTGCTGTATCGCTTCTACCGTCACCCGGTCGTTCTCTTCGGAGTGACGCCGAGCTACCTGTTCCTGCTCCAGAACCGCCTGCCGCTCGGGTTGATGAAATCCGGCCGGCGCTACTGGATCTCCGCGATGGGGACGAATGCCATGATCGCCGTCGCGCTCGCGCTGGTGATCTGGTCGGGTGGGCTGATGCCGGTGCTGCTGATCTATATTCCCACGGTCGTCGTCGCCGCCACGATCGGGGTCTGGCTGTTCTACGTCCAGCACCAGTTCGAGGAGACCCACTGGGCCGAGAGCGACACCTGGCAGTTGCACGAAGCGGCGCTGGCCGGGTCTTCGCATTACGTGCTGCCCACGCCGCTGCGCTGGATTTCCGCCAATATCGGCATCCATCATGTGCATCATCTCTACAGCCGCATTCCGTTCTATCGCTTGCCCGAGATACTGCATGACCACGCCGAACTCGCCTCCGCCCAGAGGCTGACCCCGTGGGAGAGCCTGCGCTCGGTGAACCTGCATCTGTGGGACGAAAAGCTGAGCCGCCTCACGTCGTTCCGCGAAGCGCGGCGGCGCTATGGGCCGGCGTAGGGTTCGGAAGTCCAAGGGTCGGACTGACGCGGCAATCTGCTGAATTCATTCCGGTTGCGCGACGGGCGGCCGTTGCTGAATCAGCTAGGTCGGAACGTGAACAGGAGGGGCCTGAGGAGCGGTTGTTTCTGGCTCACAGGGCGCAGATGTAGCGGCTGCGGCTGTTCGTTCCGAAGAGCGGAGGCAAGCCGCGGGCCGATGACCGGCAGGCGCCGAGCGCGATCATCTACATCAGGAAGATCGGTTCCCGTGGAAGGACGCCCCTTCAGTCCACGGGCCGCCCAAGACGCTCTACGACCGCTCTTCAAGGACGGATGGCCGTCGCGACCCGTTACGGCCGACGCGGCCAGTTGTCCTTCTCTGCCATCTGCACCGCCGTCACCCTCATGTTCTGGTTATGGGGCCTGACCATGAACAACCTGATCATGCGATTCTGGCTCTGAGCTTGACGGAGCTCTCTTTAACTCACCCACCTGGATTGGCGGCTGCGGCTACGCGGCTCCAATCGCTTATCGACAGATCGTCGCGCCAGGTGAAGGTCGGCTCGGCCTGCTCGGGCGCCATGGCAAAGTCAGGCTGATGCATCCGTACCCGCGCCTCGAACCTGGTGTTCAAGGGGGCAAAGACGCGGCAGATCCGTGCGTAATCCTCCCGCGTGTAGATTGTGGAGCGCGCGCTATGCAGCTCCTTGAGCGCGGCCACGATCCGAGCCAGTTCTCCTTTGTCCGGCCTTTCGTTGGGTGCGATGCGGCTATAGACATACATGCCCAGCGGGTCGGGCGAGATATTTGCGCCTCGCGCCCCCACTCTGCTCATCTGTTCGGCCTTCAATCCTACGCCGATCAGATCCAGGAATGTCTGCAGCACCCCGCCGGGTGCGTGGCGGATATGCTCATAATCCAGGATCGTCACCTGCCGAGGGGAAAATCCGGTCAGGACGTGATCATAGATCAGCCCGTGCTCCACCGGCACGCCGGTTGCCAGAAATCTTGTGCAGGCATGGTTGAGGAACTCACCAAGATCACCGGCCAGTTTGGCTTTCATCTTCTGTAGCCAAATGGCTTGAATCAATTCCGTCTGGCGGCGGGCGGTATAGATAATGCGCACATCCTCAAACGGGGACAGGCGTGCGGCAAGCGCCGCCATGTCCACGCGCTGCGGCTGGAGCCGCGAGAAGGGTTCGCCGGAGAGAAATACCGTGCCATCGCGAGAGGCGTAGTCAGCGATGAGACGTTCCCACACGCCATAGGGGCCGGCGTTGCCGTAAAAGGCGGGCGGTATCTCGTTATTGCCTATCCAAGGCGTAGTCAGGATATGATGCGCTGGGTTGGGGCCGATGTCGGGATAATAGACGCCATGCTGCTCCAGCAGATTTCGGTTCAGAAAAAAGCAACGCTGCAAGAAGGTAGTCGCTGTTTTATGCGCGCCGATATGAAGGATAAGCCGTGCCATACTGAAGTTATGCCCTGCGTATCCCGTGATGAGCGAATGTCCAGAATTCATCACTCAATGTGTCGCGGAAACCGAGGTCGAGCTTCCCGCCCAGCATCGGCCCCACGCTGAACTCGGGCTGATTGGCTTGCAAGCGCCTGGCAAGCCTTTCGTTGAGGGGGCTGAAGCTGCTGCCCATCTCCTCAACCTCGACGCGGTTGTAGACAGTTGAGCGTGGCCGCTCGGCACCCAGACTTTGATCCAACGCCTGACGCATCCACGCCACAAGGCCGGGACGTGCAACATTCGCGTCCGCTACCATATTGGCTACCAGCGTTGCCAATGCATCGTCTGATACGTTCGATAACCGTTCCGAAAACGGCTCAAGATCGTCCGCGCGCAGCGACAATTCCAGTGCACGCAGATACGCGCCTATGATGCCCCCATCGCCTTTGATCGCCGAATCGAACGATATGAACCTGATCTCTTCGGGCGGAAATCCAGCCAGTAAATGATCATAAAGATCGTTGTAATCCAGGGCCAGTCCGTCGACGCGCTTGGTTTGCAGGGCGCGTCGGTAAAAGGGCTCCCACGCGCCAGGATTGCGCTCGACTGAGATCTGCTGATAGACGGATTGGAGAAAGCTGGCTTGATTGCGCAGTGTGCACAGGACGCGCACTTCGTCGAATGGCGCCAGCATCCTTCGGAGTTGCGCCATGTTGACCTGGCGCGGCGCCAGACGTGAAAATTCCTCGCTGGAAATGAATACCGTTCCGGGCTTGTCGGCGTGGTCACGGATCAGGTCGTCCCACGCCCCTTGCGGATTTTGCAATCCATATGGTTCCGGCATGGGTATCCAACTGCTTACCAATCCATGCTGACCGTTCGTATGACCGATTGCGGGAAAGGTCACTCCCTGCGTCAGCAGAAGAGCACGGTTCTTGTGGAACGTGTCTTGAAGATGGGTCGTCGCGGTCTTGTGCGTGCCGATATGGATGACGATACGAGACATGAGGCTCCGGGCTTAAGACATCGTTTCGAGAGGCGGTGGCTTGGGCGGAAGTGTAGCGGGTTCCGGGCGCAGATGATCGCGCAGGATCCGCAGCACGGCATCGCCATATTGGTCCGAGGGCTCCAGCATCGCCTTTTCGGCCCATTCGTTCCATGCGTTGATGAAGATCTCCTGCCGGTAAGATCCGGCCAGACGTTTGCCCAATAACACCCGCAACCAGCGCTGAAAGCGCATCGGGTTGGCACCATGGGCGATATGCGCTCCAAGACCCCGCCGTGCGGTATTGTCCCAACTCGGCATGATGCCGGCGATGGTGTTCTTGGGCAGGCCTGCCAGATAGGTGCTATCGGTGCTGTTGTCTGCGAGGCAGGCGTAATCGTAGATAAGCCCAGAAAAACCGGGGTCCACCCCATTGCCTATCAGGTTGCCCCGAGGGCCGCCGAACAGGTAATCTTCGCCGGTGACAAGGCCGTGTGGTGGCATCTCGACCCAGAAATCAAACAGATCCTCTGGAACGGGATGATCTCCCGGCACATGAAAACGCACTGCGCCCATTTCCACCTCTCCCACGCCGGCCTCTCGCCACGCAGCGCGCATCTCGGCCACGGCGGCGGCGGGATCTGGCATGTCTTCAGGGCGATAGATCACAAAGCGCGGGCGTGTGCCATCGGGTCGCTGATAGCGCGGGTCTCTAAAATAACGCACCAGGCTTTGCGCCAAGTCCCGAGCAAAGCCAGGGCTGTAAGGCTGGTCCAGAAGAATCTCTCCCGAAAGACCATCCCAATTGCGCCTCCAAGCTTCGTTTGCCCAGCAGAGATAAAAGGGGAAATCTATCTCGGGGCTATTCAGCAAGCTGTCGATCGGGCGTTCCAGGATGCGGCGCCCGTCAAACCAGTAGTGATATACGCAGAACGCATCGATTCCGGCCTGCCGGGCCATTGCGGCCTGCTGGCCCATCACCTCGGTCAGGCGCAGGTCATAAAACCCCAGCGTGGTGGGCAGGGCAGGCTGTCCGTGGCCGGGATAAGCGGGCTTCGCGCGCGCAACCCCCTGCCATTCAGTAAAGCCCTTGCCCCACCACGCGTCATTCTCCCGGACTGGATGGAACTGCGGCAGGTAAAACGCCTGCACGAACGACGGCCGCAAAGTTTGGTTCCGTGGCAAGCCGGCCTGGTCCAACTCTGTGGTCTGCACCACACGCTGATTGCCCGCTTCGGCCATGTAGCCCAAAGTCCGTTCAAAGGCGTGAGCAAGTGTGCCGTCAACCTGCCCGAGCTCGCGTTCGAAACTGTCACGTGTCAGCTGCAAGCCGTGGATCATGTCGATCATTGGGGCTTTCAGCCAATACATCGACCCTGCGGGAAAGGCGAGCTTGTCAGGGTCATGACGTATGCCCAGGCGGGCCATCATTTGCTCCACCAGCACGCGATTGGAGCCCCACCATTTGGTGTCTTCGTAATGCTGCCCGTCGGCAACCCAGACGGCAGCCTCGGGAAGTGCCAAAAACCGCTCCAGCCGCTGTCGGGTCTGGTCCGGCTCGCCCAGGATGCCCGCAATCAGATGGCGGCGCCACACCTCCCCATCCTGGCGATGCGGGCTTTTCTTGGTGTGGACCTTTCCAACCGCGCGGTAGGACGACAGCAGGCCCGAGTTTACGAGATGCACAAAGGGGAAGATGTCGCGCCCGTGATTGGGCATGGGCACTACCAACGCCTCAGGGAAATCCGCCAGGATCTGTTCTTGTAATGCGGTGTCGTCCTGACCCTTGAACCGGCTGAAGGTCACGAACAGATCAAAGTCGAAATTCTGTCGTGACAGGGCGTCGGAAATCTCGGCCCACAGGTCATGGTAATAGATATGTACCACCAGCGCCACTGCCGGCCGAGCGCATTCCTGTCCGTCCGCGTGACGCCGCAGCACCGGCAGGGCTGTAGGTAATTCGGCTTCGGTGCGGGGCAGGTCCTTGGTTATTCTCGCCTCGTGCCTGCCGAAATCGATGTAATGGAGGAATGGTCTTGAGATCACGCCACGGAGATCGTCGTTGTGGCGAAGATACGCGTTAGGCGAAAATTCGGGATTGGGCTGGAGCCCTGCCGGTTCCCCGCGCTGGATGAAGTGACGTTCGGCAAATGTCTTCGCCAAAGGGTGCAGATTGGGGTTCACGCCAAGATAGAATTGGCGGTCAAAGAGCCTGCTGCGACGCAGTTTCCACAGATAAACCAAATCTGAAGGGGGCGGAAACAGCAGGCGCAGCGCCCCAGCGATCTTGTGTATTTTGCTGCGGATCATGTTCTTTATCTTGGCTTTTCAGCTTCGGCGCTGCTTCGGGTCAGCGCCTTCGTGTGGAGAGGCGTCGCCAGAGCACCTGTTTGCCCAAAGCTGTCCTTTAGCTGTCCGTTCTGCAGAGTGCCACGATGCTTGCCCGCTTGGAGGATTTTGATGAGCGGCGTTCCGCCTGGCGAATGCTCTTGCACATCGTGCGTGGCGCGGTCTGCAGCGTCCCCGCTGCGCGTCACCGTCGTGCAAGCCGGGTAAGCCAAAGGTCGATCTTGTTGATTGATAACAGCGACTCGTGAGAGTCGAGCCTCCGGTTCCCCTGACTTGTCGCCAGCTCTGCGGTCTACTTCATCATCCTCCGCGCATCGATTCGTTGTTCTTCGGCGCTACTATGGGAGCCTGCTGGCGGACGTCCACCCCATCGGATGGCTCGGGTCCCATCTCACCTACTTTGTGAACGCGTCTGACGGGCTCCCGCCGACATGGGCAGTGATCCGATGAAGACGGTCTGAGTTGCCGTCCAAAATAAGATCATTTCAGCAAAACGTGGCGCTGAAGGCTTTTCGCAGTCTTCACAAACCACGACCAGAGCTACGGTCGCGACCCATAAACTCGCCTGAGCGATCTGTATCGGCGTAATTCACGCGCCCGAAGTGGCGGCGCCTGCTCGCCTGACCGGTGCGGTGGCTGAGGGACCAGCCGGTGGTCAGCGAATGGATGGGCTTTCGGCCTTCGACGCCGGACTCGCTGCCGGTGATCGGGGCCTCGCCGCAGGGCAACGAGGTGGTCCACGCCTTCGGTCACGGCCATCTGGGACTGACGCTGTCGGCGATCACCGCGCTGATGGTTGCCGACGCCGTCGCCGGCCGACCGCCGCGCTTCGATCCCGGTCCCTTCAGCATCGGCAGGTTCCGATGAACGGCTTCCCGATCACGCTGGCCACCCCGCGCGAACGTCACGGAACGCTGCCTGATTCAGTGAACGTCACCCGTGATCGGCGACGGGATCATCGGCCTGATGGCGGCTCGGACACTGGCGCGCGAAGGGCAAAGGGTGCTTGGGTGCGAAAAGCGCCGGATGAGGGGCGAGCAGTCGGGCCGGAACTGGGGCTGGGTGCGCCAGCAAGGGCGCGACCGGAGACTCAGGCGGAAGTTCGCCCAAGGCGACGGACCTCTCCGTGCAGGAGCGAACGATAAACAGCGCGCTCCGGGCCTTCCCGGCCGCGCCGACTTCGGGGCTCCGACCTAATCCAGCGCCCTGAACCTGCATGGCACCTCGACGGTCGGTGCTCCATTGGGAGCAGATTGGATGAATTCGAACACCCTGGACAGCATGGCTCCCACATCCTGCTGCATCATGCCGACATTCTGGGGGTGGACCGCTGCGAAGGGATCCCAGTCGAAGCAGCCGAAGCGCAGCTCCAGCGGCGGGGACTGGGCGCGCAGCCAGCGGACGAAGCCTTCCAGCGCGATGGTCGAGTTCACGAAAACGCCGCTGCCGTGCGGGATGCCGAGTTCCGCAAGCGCGGCGGCGGTCTTGTCGGCGGAATAGCCGCGCACGATGGAGTTGCCGTCAGGAACGCGGAGCCCGATTTCCGCGTGGGCCGACATGAAGCCGCGCCGGCGCTCGCGGGTGTTGTGGTCCTGCGGGCGGCCGCCGATGAAATAGAGCGGCGCACGGCGGCCGAACGCCTCGTGGGTCCGCGACAGGATCACCCGCGTCAACTCTTGCGCCCCGGCAAAGTTGTCCGACACGACCGACGGCATGCGCGTGCCCGGCAGGTCGAGGTTGATCGCGCGAACTCCCGTCGCCGCGCAGAGTTCGGCGATGCGGTCGGGGTCGGTGGCGCCTGTCACGATCAGGCATTCGGCCTGATAGGACATCATCTGGCGGGCGGCCTCGTATTCGAGTTCAGGCTCGCGGCGGGTGCAGGTGATGACGGGGAACAGCCCGCGCGCGCGCGCCATCGCCTCGAACTGTTCGGCGATGGCGCCGAAGTACCGGTTGTCGTATTTCGGAATGATCATGCCGATGATGCGCGAACGCTCGCGCCGCAGCAGGCTTGCCTGCAGGTTCAGCGAATAGCCCTGCTCTTCGGCGACGCGGCTGATGCGTTCCGCCAGCTGCGCGCTGATCCGGCGCTTTTTCCACGTTCCGCTGAGCACCGAACTGACCGCGCTGGCGCTGGTCCCGGCGATCCGCGCCAGATCGTAGATCGTGGGCCGTTTGCCGGGGATGTCCTCGTCGCCAGCCATATCGTCGAAAACCTGCCGTTTCTGCCGTCTTGACAGCCTAACACCGCCGTTACAGTGTCGCTACATCGATTGAGCAGGGGACTCGATCGATGGCGCAGCCGTGGCTGTGTGCCTGCGTCCAAGGCGGCGCGCCCTGACATGTGGAGGAGTGAGATCATGACGTCGAAACTTTCGCTCGCGGCCGCTTCGGTTGTCGCGGCAGCGCTGCTCGGCGGCGCCGCCTCGGCCCAGGAAGCGGCCACCGTCGCCTTTCTGATGCCGGACCAGGCCTCGACCCGCTACGAGGAGCACGACTACCCCGGCTTCCAGCAGGCGATGAGCGAGCTTTGCCCGGATTGCACCGTCATCTACCAGAACGCCAATGCCGACGTGTCGCTGCAGCAGCAGCAGTTCAATTCGGTGATCGCCCAGGGCGCGAAGATCGTCGTGCTGGACCCGGTCGATTCGGCCGCTGCCTCGGGCCTCGTGCAGATGGCGAAGTCGCAGGACGTGAAGGTGATCGCCTATGACCGGCCGATCCCGGATACGCCTGCCGATTACTATGTGTCCTTCGACAACAAGGGCATCGGTCAGGCGATCGCGCAATCGCTGGTCGATCATCTCAAGGCCGAGGGTGTCCCCGCGGGCGCAGGCGTCCTGCAGATCAACGGCTCGCCGACCGACGCGGCCGCCGGTCTGATCCGCGATGGGATCGACGTGGCGCTGGACGGCTCGGAATACGAGACGCTGGCGGAATACGACACGCCGGACTGGGCGCCGCCCCGCGCGCAGGAATTCACCGCCGGGCAGATCAACCGCTTCGGGGCGGATATCAAAGGCATCGTGGCGGCGAACGACGGCACTGCGGGCGGCGCGATCGCTGCCTTGAAGGCTGCTGGCGTCGATCCCCTGCCCCCGGTCACGGGCAACGACGCGACCATCGCGGCCTTGCAGCTGATCATCGCCGGCGATCAGTACAACACCATCTCGAAGCCGTCCGAGATCGTCGCCCGCGCCGCAGCAGAGGTCGCCGTGGCGTTCCTCAAGGGCGAGACGCCCGAGCCCAAGACGACCCTCTATGACACTCCTTCCGAGCTTTTCGTTCCCGCTGTCGTGACGCGCGAGAACATCAAGGCCGAGATCTTCGACAAGGGCATCCAGACGCCCGAGGAGGTCTGCACCGCCGATTATGCGGATGCGTGCCGCGAACTCGGGATTCTGCAGTAAGATGCTCGCGGTGCGCGCCGGATCGGCGCGCACCTTGAGGAAAGGGCAGCAATGGCTGAGAACGAGAGTTCCCGAGAGCCGATCCTGAAGCTGCGCGGCGTGTCCAAGCAGTTCGGCGCCGTGCAGGCGCTGGAGGATATCGAACTGGACGTGTTCGCCGGCGAGGTGGTGGCGCTGGTGGGTGACAACGGCGCCGGCAAGTCCACGCTGGTGAAGATACTAGCCGGCGTGCATCAGCCGACGTCAGGCTCGATCCAGTTCATGAACAGGCCCGTCGCGCTGGACAGCCCCGGCAAGGCGCTGGAAATGGGCATCGCGACGGTGTTTCAGGATCTGTCGCTGTGCGAGAACCTGGACGTGGTGGCGAATCTGTTTCTCGGCCATGAACTGTCGCCGTGGCGGCTCGACGAGGTGCAGATGGAGGTCCGCGCCTGGACCCTGCTGCGCGAGCTTGCGGCGCGCATCCCCTCGGTCCGGGAACCCGTCGCCTCGCTGTCCGGCGGGCAGCGGCAGACCGTCGCCATCGCCCGTTCCCTGCTTCTGGACCCGCGCATCATCATGCTGGACGAGCCGACCGCCGCGCTGGGGGTCGCCCAGACAGCCGAGGTTCTGAACCTGATCGAGCGGGTGCGCGACCGCGGCTTAGGCGTCATCCTGATCTCGCACAACATGGAAGACGTGCGCGCCGTCGCCGACCGCATCGTGGTGCTGCGGCTGGGCCGCAACAACGGGATCTTCACGCCGGAATCCTCCAACGCGGAACTGGTCGCGGCGATCACCGGCGCCACCGAGAACTCGGTCTCGCGCCGGCAGGCACGCAAGCTTGAACCAACGGGTGCATGACATGAACGAGCCGCAAGCCGCGCTGGACAGGTCCGACAGCCGCGTCCGCCATGACGAAGGGATCGGCGGCGCGGTCCGGGGCTTCATCGACCGCGTGCGGTCCGGCGATCTGGGAGTGCTGCCCGTGATCCTCGGGCTGATCCTGATCGCGACCGTGTTCTGGTCCCTGAACCCGGTCTTTCTCGCCCCGAACAACCTCGCCAACCTCCTGTTCGACGCAGCCGCGGTCGGCTGCATCTCGCTTGGGGTGGTCTGCGTATTGATGTTGGGCGAGATCGACCTGTCGGTCGGCTCCATGAGCGGGCTCGCCTCGGCCATTCTCGGCGTCATCTGGGTCAAGGCAGGGCTGCCGCCCGCATTGGCGATCCTCGTCGCGCTCGCGTCTGGGGCGTTCATGGGCTTCGTCTATGCGACGCTTCTGAACCGCTTCGGGATGCCCAGCTTTGTGTCCACGCTGGCCGGGCTGCTCGCCATGCTGGGGCTGCAACTCTACCTGCTCGGCTCGACCGGATCGATCAACCTTCCCTATTCCTCGGCGCTGGTCAGGTTCGGCCAGATCCATGTCATGCCGGCATGGTTCAGCTATATGACGGCGATCCTGCCGGGGGCGCTGATCCTGTTGCTCGGCCTCGACCGGATGCGGCGGCGCAGGGCGGTCCAGCTGTCCAACCCCGGCGGCCTGTCGGTGCTGCTGGCGAAGGCGGCAATCCTGACCGCCGTGCTGCTGGTGGCGGTGTATTACCTCAATCAGGGCCGTGGCATCCCGTGGATGTTCGGCCTGTTCGTGCTGCTGGTCGTCCTCATGGATTATGCGCTGACCCGCACCCAGTGGGGCCGGGCGATGTTCGCCGTGGGGGGAAACCGCGAGGCTGCGCGGCGGTCCGGGATCAACGTCAGCCGCATCCGCATCTCGGCCTTCATGCTGTGTTCCAGCCTCGCGGCACTTGGCGGCATCCTCGCCGCGTCGCGGCTGGCGTCGTCCAGCCAGCAGGCGGGGACGGGCGATGTGAACCTGAACGCCATCGCGGCGGCGGTGATCGGGGGCACGTCGCTGTTCGGGGGGCGCGGCTCGGCCTGGTCGGCGCTGCTGGGTATTCTGGTGATCCAGTCGATCTCGAACGGGCTGACGCTGCTGAACCTCAGCTCCTCGCTGCGCTACATGATTACCGGCGCGGTGCTGGCGATTGCGGTGATCGTGGATTCGCTGGCGCGGCAGTCGCGCGCGAGCCACGGCCGCGCTTGAGAAGGACATATCATGGCTGAGCAGCTTTCAGGCAAGGTCGCGGCGATCACCGGCGCCGCGTCGGGGATCGGGCTGGAATGCGCCCGCACGCTGCTGGCGGAAGGCGCGCAGGTGGTGCTGATCGACCGCGCCGCCGACCGGCTGGAGGCGCTGTGCCGCGAACTTGGCCCCAAGGCGCATCCGCTGGTCGTGGACCTGCTGGACGGGTCGCAGGTGGACGGCATCGCCGCCCGGATCGAGGAACTGGCCGGCCCCGTGGACATCTTCCACGCCAATGCCGGCGCTTATATCGGCGGCCCCGCGGCCGAGGGCGACCCGGACGCCTGGGACCGGATGCTGAACCTCAACATCAACGCGGCCTTCCGCAGCGTCCGCGCCGTCCTGCCGGGGATGATTCAGCGCAGGACCGGCGACGTGATCTTCACCTCGTCGGTCGCGGGCGTCGTGCCGGTCGTGTGGGAGCCGATCTACACCGCCTCGAAATTCGCCGTGCAGGCCTTTCTGCACGCGACGCGGCGGCAGGTCGCGCCGCATGGCATCCGCATGGGCGCAGTCCTGCCGGGCCCGGTCGTCACCGCCCTGCTGGACGACTGGCCCAAGGCGAAGATGGAGGAGGCGCTGGCCAACGGCTCGCTGATGCAGCCGAAGGAAGTGGCGGAGGCGGTGCTGTTCATGCTGACCCGGCCGCGGGGCGTGGTGATCCGCGATCTGGTGATCCTGCCTAACAGCGTCGATCTGTGACGGGGATCCGGCCATGACCACCGACCGGCAGGGGCCATTTTTCCTTGGCGTGGATGTCGGCACCGGCAGCGCCCGCGCGGGGCTGTTCGACGCGACCGGCACGATGATCGCCAGCGCCAAGCGCGACATCGCCCTGTGGCGCGAAGGCGCGGACATCGCCGAGCAGTCGAGCGCGGACATCTGGGCCGCCGTCTGCGCGTCGGTGCGCGAGGCCGTGGCGGGGATCGACCCGGCGCAGGTGGCGGGCATCGGCTTCGATGCGACCTGCTCTCTGGTGGTGCTGGGGGAAGGCGGTCGGCCGCTGACCGTCAGCCATTCGGGCGAGGACGCGCGCAACATCATCGTCTGGATGGACCACCGTGCCGTCGATCAGGCCGAGCGGATCAATGCCCTCGGCCATCCGGTCCTGCGTTATGTGGGCGACGTCATCTCGCCCGAGATGGAGACGCCGAAGCTGCTGTGGCTGCGCGAGAACCTGCCGCAGACCTATGCGAACGCATGGCAGTTCTTCGACCTTGCCGACTATCTCGGCTGGCGCGCCACGGGCGATCTGACGCGATCCAGTTGCACCGTCACCTGCAAATGGACCTATCTGGCCCACGAGGACCGCTGGGACCCGGACTACTTCCGCGGCATCGGTCTGGGCGATCTGGCGGACGAGGGCTTCGCCCGCATCGGCCAGAGGATCGTCGCGCCGGGGACTCCGCTGGGCACGGGGCTGACCGAGGCCGCTGCGGCTGACCTCGGCCTGCGTCCGGGCACGCCTGTCGGGGCCGGGCTGATCGACGCCCATGCGGGCGGGATCGGGACCGTGGGGATGCAGGGGACGCCGGAAAGCAACCTCGCCTATGTGTTCGGCACCTCCTCCTGCACGATGACGACGACGCGCGATCCGGTGTTCGTGCCCGGTGTATGGGGCCCGTATTATCAGGCGATGGTGCCCGGCATGTGGCTGCTGGAGGGCGGCCAATCCGCCGCCGGCGCCGCGATCGAGCAGCTGCTGTCGTTCCACCCGGCAGCCGCCGAAGCAGGCGCCGCCGCTGCGGCGGCCGGTCAACCGCTGCCGGTCTGGCTGGCGGAAAGAGCGGCAGCGCGGGCGATGAGCCTTTCCGACGCCGTGACCCTGGCGGACGGCCTGCACGTCGTTCCCGAGTTCCTGGGCAACCGCGCCCCCTTCGCCGACCCTCACGCCCGCGCCACCATCGCCGGCCTGGGAATGGAGCGGGACATCGACAGCCTCGTCGCGCTCTACATCGCCGGTCTCTGCGGCATCGCCTACGGTCTGCGCCAGATCATCGAGACTCAGGACAAGGCCGGGGCGCGGGTCGAGCGGATCGTGATCTCGGGCGGCGCAGGGCAGCTGGAGCTGGTCCGGCAGCTTCTGGCGGACGGTGCCGGCAAGCCGGTCCTGTCGAGCAGGGCAGCCGAACCCGTGCTGCTCGGCTCCGCGATCATCGGAGCGGTCGCGGCTGGTCATTTCGCCGACATGCCGCAGGCCATGGGCTCCATGTCGCAGGCCGCCGTCGGATATCACCCAAGCAGCGCGACGGCGGCGCTGCATGACGCCCGCTATCGCAGCTTCTGCGCGTTGCAGTCGGTCATGCGGAAGGATCGCGGGCCGATGTGAAGGTGGGCTCACTGGGCCATCGGCACGCATCGCACATGGATGAGCCTCGCGAAACGGCCCGAGATGCGGCCCGGACCGGCCGCGCCGTTTTTGGGCACCGGAAATTGCTCAGCGTTCCGACGAGAAATGCTGCTTGAGATAGGACATGATGATCTCGGCCGTTTCCTCGTCCGGCGGGATCATGCCCTGATCCTCGATCATCCAGCGCCAGAGATAGTCCCAGCGGGCGTCCGTGACCCTCTGCTGCCTGATGATCGCCGTCGAATGGCAGGCGACGCACTGGTAATACGTCTCCTCGGCGCCCGGCCCGTCCGGCAGGCCGCCGAGTTCCGGGTTCGGAGAGCCCTCGGCCACGTCCGTCCCTGCGGCGGCGACTTGCGGCTGGGTGACGGCCCGCATCGGGTCATAGACGGGCGCGGGGGCCGGCGCTTCCGCTGCGGGGGCTTCCGGCGCAGGCACCGCGCCCGGCTGAAGGGCGTTGTAGGCGGGCGCCTCGCGCATCGCCGCCATCGGGTCATGGAGGGGGGCCTGCTGGGCCGCCGCAGCGGCGGCCGTCAGCAGGGTGATGGCGGCAAGGCCGCCAGCGATTGATGCAAAGCGTCGCATATTCTCCAGTCGGATATCGGGCGCGGAGCCCGCAGTGAAGGCGTCGGGGCGGACTCAGGCCGCGATCAGGGCGATGCGGTGCTGGATGTTGTTGCCATAGCCGCGCGGGTTCCACCCCGGAGAGACCGGCGGCTGGCTGACGCCGTTCATGTCGGTCGCCCGCGCCCAGACCTCGTAATACCCGTGCTGCGGCAGGGTCACGTTCGCCCGCCAGCGCTGCCATGCAAAGCGGTTCGGCGGCGGGTCGAGCTGCGCCTCGGTCCAAGTCTGGCCGAAGTCGATCGAGACATGCACCGCCTGCACGTCGCCGTTCCCCGCCCAGGCGTGACCGCGCACTTCGCTGGCCTGCCCCGGCGTGACCGACGCGCCGGTTTCCGGGAAGGTGATGAGCGACTTGACCGGCATTTCGGTCAGGATCTCCATGTCCTCCTCGGGCACCTCGGTGCCGGGCGCGACCGGATAGGCCGGCAGGCGATAGGAATAGCCGCCCATCTTCTCGCCGTCATGGACCTGATTGCGGACCGCAATCCGGGTCAGGTATTTCTGCGCGACCGAGCCGGGATAGCCGGGGATGACCAGCCGCAGCGGGAAGCCGTGCAGCGCCGGGACGGGCTGGCCGTTCATCGCCCAGGCGATGATGCCGTCCTCCTCCAGCGCCTTCTCGATCGGGACGCCGCGGGAAATCACCTCCTGCTCGTCGTCGCCGGACAGATGCACGTCGTTGCCGTAATGGCCGGTATAGACGGCGGTGTCCTTGACGCCGGCGGCGTTCAGCACGTCGGCCAGCCGCACGCCGGTCCATTCGGGGCAGCCCACGGCCCCGGTCGTCCACTGGTTGCCCGAGGTGCCGGGCTGGAAGAAAGCGCGCCCGTTGCCGCCGCATTCGATCACCAGCGGCCGGGTCACGTTCTCGAACCGGGATTTCAGCTCGTCGATGGTCAGTTCCAGCGGCGTGTCTACCTCGCCGTCGATGACCAGCGTCCAGCCCTCGGCGTTCATGTCCAGCGCCGTCTGCGGCACCAGCCCGTTCATGCGCACGAACATCCGCTCATAGGGGGTCACGTCGTCGTCCAGCAGATGCGCGGGCGTCTCGACGTTCAGCGGCCGGTCGCTCAGCAGCGTCAGCCCCTGCTTGCCGCCCATCAACTCCTCGCCGGAATCCTGCGCCAGCGCCACCGGGATGAGGCCCGCCGGCAGGTTGCGCTCGAACGGGATCGTCATGCCGATCATCGCCCCGAGCGCCGAAAGCCCGGTGGTCTTGAGGAAGGCCCGGCGCGCGGGTGAAGTCTGCAGATCGGACGCCTCCCGGCCTTCGGTGGCGGCAGGGGGGCAGAATGTCTGCTTCGTGTCGATCGGGTCTGACATCAGGACTCCTCCATCTTCAACGCAGAGAGCGTTTCCCCACAGGAAAGCCGCCCGATTGACTCATGTCAACGCAAGAACCGCGATTCAGGGCCGGTAAGCACCGCCGGTGCCTGGCTCCGGCCTGACGAGCGGTTCCCGCCGATGTGCGACCAGGCGGGCCGTCTTCGACTTGTTGGACCAGCGCTCGGCGAACTGCGAAGGCGGTAGAGCTTGCGGTCGTCCGTCACCCTTCAGTCCACGGGCCCGCCGCATCGGTGTGACGGAGGCGACGCCAGTTGCTTGCCGGGTTTTGGGACATCGTCAAAGTCGCAGCCGCGATCCGAGGGCAGCACGGACGGCACAGGCAGGGCGCTGGTCATGACCAGGCGGCAGCCCGGTCAGCCCGATGTCTGACCCCGGTGCAGTCTCAGCCCGCGCGCCCGGATCTGCCGCATCGATGCGCAGGTGCATAATGTCGTGAAACCACTGGAACGTGGCCCACCCGGCGAAGGGGCGGTCAGGCCGCCAAGGGCCAGTTTGCGTGGTCGCCGCTGACGGTGCGAGTTGGCTGGAGGAGGGGCCGCTTGCTCTCGGACCGTCAGTTACTGGCGGGTGTTGTTTCCCCGTCCGCCGGCATGGGAGGTGTGGCGCTGTCTGCGGAGGAGTCTGCAGCAGTGCCGGACTCCATGGGAATGCCCCCGGTTTCGGTTGACTTGCCGGCACCAAGCCCCTCGGCCGGCGCGGCCGGATCCGCGGGTGCAGCGCCGTCCGTCGGTGCCGCGGCATCGGCCTCCGGCTCCATGGGAACCCCGCCGGTGGCGGTGGATTTGCCGGCGCCAAGCCCCTCGGCCGGGTCTGCGGGTGCAGCGCCCTCCGTCGGCGCCGCGGCATCGGCCTCAGGCTCCATGGGGACTCCCCCGGTCGCGGTGGACTTGCCTGCGCCAAGCCCCTCGGCCGGGGATGAAGGATCCGAAATCGTGGTTTCTGCAGCTGCCCCGCTGTCCGTCGGGACGGGAACTGCGGCAGGGTTCTCAGCCTGCGCCGGCGCGGAAAACAACAACGGTGTCATCGCGGCGAAAAGAACTGATCTCATCATCATCACGAGTCTCCTGTGCTTGTTGGGGGGAATTCCCACAGCGACGGAAACGCGGGGCCGGTAGTATCGTTCCCACCGGCTGCCGAAGCGGCGCGCGTCCGGGACGGGCTGGCAACGGCTTCTGCCGGCCGTCACCGTCTTGCCTGAGTTGTGCGGCACGCTGCCCCGAAAGCGGTATGAAGTTCAGGCGGCCCGTGGACGGCATCTTCTTGATCGAGCAGTCAGACGGCCCTTCCCAACCCTGTCCCCGATGCGCCGGCGCTTCGCCTGCCTCGCCCCCCAGCCTCTCGCGGATCGTGCGGTCGAGGGCGGGACCGAGGTGGAGGTAATCCCAGTCATACTGCCCGGTGCGGAACAGTTCGTGCAGGTTCATGATCCGCACGGTGCCCTGACCGAAGACGCAGATCCCTTCCTCGCGCAGCTCGCCCAGCATGCGGTTGGCGTGGACCGCCGTCATGCCGCAGGATTCCGCGAGGTCCACCTGGGTCAACGGCAGCGCGAAGCTGTCGAGCGTGCCCGCGCCGCGGGAATGCAGCCGCAGCAGCATCTCGCAGAAGAAGTTGGCGATCCGCGCGCGCCCGACCAGCCGGCCCAGCCGGAAGATCCAGTAGCGGTCGATGGCCGCGTCCAGCAGCGGGATGTGCCAGAGCTTCTCGAATGTCTCGGGGGCATCGCGGCGCAGGTTCTGAAGCCGCTCCTGCGGGATGCGGCGGATCTCGGCGGGGCTGAGCGCCTGCAGATCATCGTCCGGCGGCGCGAGCGCGAAGCCGGGCAGTTCGATGAAGTCGCCGGGCAGATGCACCCCCAGCAACTGCCGGCGGCCGAAGCGGTCGGCGCGGTAGCGGCCCACGAAGCCGCTGGCGAGGTAAAGGGCATCCGTCCTCGGGCCCGCGCGCTGCGGGACGGGCTGCCGTGCGCTGACGGTGGTCGGCGCGTCGTGCAACGACGCCAGCAACTGCGCCACGGTCGGGGTGAAAAGATGGGGCCGGGCCTGGTCGATGGTCAGGGCGGACATGAACTCCCTCGATCAGGGTAGCGCCGCGCAGATCGAGACCTGAACGGCTCAGGGGAACGATCCTCGTCCCCGGATAGTTCCGCCGTCGGCGACCCATACGTCAGGGGAAACCCGGCCGCTCACCCCGCCCCGTCGGAAGGCGCCAGCGTCCGCATCGGCAGGGTCAGCGCGATATGCACCCCGTCCGGGCCGAAGCGGCGGGCGACGGACGCGTCCAGCTGATAGGGAAGCATCTCGTTCAGGACCATGGACCCGAAGCCCTCGCGCGTCAGCACCGCCGGCGCGCCTCTCTCGATCCAGTCGAGACAGACCGCGGGGCCGCCCGCGCCGGTATCCTCGATCCGCCAGCGCAGCCGCAGCTCGCCGCCTTCCGCGAGGCCCAGGGCCCCGTGTTCGACCGAGTTGGTCACCAGCTCATGAAGCAGCAGCGCCAGCACCTCGGCCGCGGCCGCGCCGACGGGAACGGGCGGGCCCTCGGCCGATATGGCGTGAAAACCATCGCTCAGGCGCTGGTCCAGCAATTCCTCGGTGATCATCCCGCCCAGGTCGAAGCGCATGCCCGGATCGCGCAGGACCGCCATCAGGACGCGGCTGATCGCATCGAACCGGCCTTCCAGATGCCAGGCATAGTTTTCCACGCTCGCCGCGCCGCCCGCGGACCAGCGGATGATCGAGCGCATCAGCGCGAAGCTGTTGCCCAGCCTGCGCGTGATCTCTCGCGGGCTGGAAGGCGGCGCGGTGCGTGTCCGTTCCGTCTCGTCCATGCCTGCCCCGCCGGTCTGGCTGTGCGATCCTGATCCCCGTCACAGTGCCATGCGGGCTGGCTGCCTGATCGGGCGCACCGCGCCGCGTCGGGACCGAGGCACCTTCCGCCCTGCACGTCAAGGCACTTCCGCTCGCCACAATACAGCGATGCCGTTCCGGCTCGGCCAGAACATTTATCAATGGTCATGGCGTTCCAGCGCCGGCGGCCCGGAAAGCACACTTCTCGCGGGGCTGGAAGGCGGGCCAACCCGCCCGCCCCGGCTGGCCCAAGGCGGACTTTGCGCGGCTAGGACGAGCCCTCGCCTTCCAGCCGCGCGATCGCGCCGAGGATCAGGTCCCGGTGTGCCGTCCAGCTCTGCAATGTCTCGCGGAAGGTCTTGAGCAGGGCTTCGCCGCACGCGGTATCCTGCCCCGAGGCGCGCAGGCGGTCCAGAAGCGCGACCTGATGCCTGATCCGCGCCTCACCCTCGGCGATGTCGCGCCGGGCCTGGGCCAGATGTCGTCGTTCGGTCTCGAGGTCGGACATGTGTTTCCCCCGGCGGCCGTGCGCCGGCACCACGCCATCGGGGGAGCACAAGTGCGCGCGCCATAGTTCCTTCCCGCATGGACCTGAAGGATGAGCAGCCGATGGACAACCGCCACATCATCGTCATCGGCGGCTCATCGGGGGCGTCGGCGCCGCTCAGGACCATTCTGGGCGCGTTGCCGCCCGGTCTGCCGGCGGTGTTCGTCGTGCTGCACATCCCGGCGCGCAGCCTGGGCATCCTGACCACCGTGGCGCAGGCGAGCAGTCACCTGCCGGTGCGGCCCGCCGAGGACGGCATGAAGATCGAGCCCGGCCGTGTCTATCTGGGCGTGCCGGATCGGCATCTGCTGATCGTGGACGGGCATATCCGCCTCGGGCGCGGGCCGCGCGAGAACATGGCCCGGCCCGCCATCGACCCGCTGTTCCGGTCGGCCGTCATCGCCTATGGCCCGCGTGTCGTGGGGCTGCTGCTGAGCGGGTTCCTGAACGACGGCGCGGCGGGGCTGTCCGACATCAAGCGCTGCGGCGGGATCGCCATCGTGCAGGACCCCGAAGAGGCGATTGCGGACGAGATGCCGCTGGCCGGGCTGCGGGCGGTCACGGCGGATCTGGTCAGCCCGTCCGACCGGATCGGCGACGTGCTGTCGGATCTGCTGCGCGAGGCCGCCGGTCCCCGCCTGCCGGTCCCGCCCGAGATCCAGCTCGAGGTGGACATCGCGGCGGGGGAACGGGTGGACAGCGGCGTCCTGCGCCGCTTCGCCGATCCCGTGCCGCTGAACTGCCCCAATTGCGGCGGCGTGTTGTCGCAGGTGCGCGAGCCCGGCCCGCTGCGCTTCCGCTGCCAGGTGGGCCATGCGGTGACGGCCGATGTGCTGGCCACCGAGCAGGAGAACGCGGTGGACGAGGCGCTGCGCGTCGCGCTGCGCGTCATCGAGGAACGGGCGGAACTGGTGGCCCGCATGGCCGAGGAGGGGCGCAATGCCGGCCGCCGCGCCGTGGCCGAGATGTATCAGGAACGCTCGGACGAATACCGGCGCTATGCCGACACGATCCGCCGGGCGGTCCTGATGTCGATGCGCCGCCCCTCGCCATCCGGGGACGAGGGCGGGCAGGGGGCCGATGGCTGACGCCCGCCCCGACAGCGGGGTATGGGCTTTGCGGGCGGCGGCCATCATAGATGGGGAAATCCGCGGCAGCGCCGCGCCGGAACGGAATGCGAGGCGGAACCCTGATGTCTTCGGACGGGAATGACGGCCCCACCACCGACCTGCCCGCCATCGTGGCCATCACCGCCTCGGCCGGGCGGACGGGTTCGCTCCGGTCGCTGCTGGAGCGGTTGCCGCCGCCTGACGGCGCCGCCGTGTTGCTGGCGCTTCAGCACCGCGAGGCGCTGGACGAGGACCGTTTCCGCGAAGCGGTCGCCGCAGCCGGGCACGATCTGACCGAGGCCGCGGACGGAACGCCGGTGCAGCCGGGGCGTCTGTATCTGCCCGGTCCGGGGCAGATCGCGACCTTGAACGCGGGGCGGATCCAGCTTCGTCCGACGAGCCAGGCGCCGGGCGACCGGGGCGTGATCGACAGCTTTCTCGTTTCGCTGGCGCGCGCCGCTGGGGATCGCGCCATCGTGGTGACGCTGGACGGGACCGACGGCGACGGCACGCTGGGCGTCACCGAGATCAAGGCGGCCGGCGGCATCGCGCTGGCCGAGGAAACCGGGGAATCGCGGGCGGGGGGCCTTTCCGACAGCAGCAGCCCCGCCGCGCTGGCCGATGCCATCCTGCCCGCGGATGAGCTTGCGGAGCGGCTGACCTCCATTCTGGCGCAGGTCTCGGCGCGTGCGGCCCCGGCCGCCCCCGACAGCGCCGGGATGACCGAGGCGCTTGGCACCATCGCCTCGATCCTGCGCAACCGGACCGGCCACGACTTCCACGGCTACAAGCCCGGCACCTTCATGCGCCGGGTGACGCGCCGGATGCAGGTGCGGCAGATCGGGACGGTTCAGGACTATGTGGCGATGCTGCGGACCGACGCCGACGAGGCGCAGGACCTCTTCAACGACCTGCTGATCGGAGTGACGGAGTTCTTCCGCGACAAGCGCGAATGGGATCTGGTGGAGCGCGAGGTCATTCCCCGGCTGTTCGAGGGGAAGGCCGCAGCCGACGCGCTGCGGGTCTGGGTGGTCGGCTGCTCGACCGGCGAAGAGGCCTATTCGCTGGCCATCCTTCTGGCCGAGCACCGCGCCTCGGTCGAGAACCCGCCCCAGATCCAGATCTTCGCCTCGGATCTGGACGGGCGGGCGCTGGCGGCGGCCCGGTCCGGGCGCTATCCCGACCGGATCGCGAAGCAGATGACCCCCGAGCGGCTGGGCCGCTGGTTCCTTCACGAGGGCGATACCTACTGCGTCGGCAAGGAACTGCGCGAGATGTGCGTCTTCTCGCAGCACAGCGTCATCCGGGACGCGCCGTTCTCGCGGCTCGACTTCGTGTCCTGCCGCAACCTGCTGATCTATCTCGACGCCGAATTGCAGGAGCAGGTGATCCCGCTGTTCCACTTCGCGTTGCGGCCGGGCGGGTTCCTGTTCCTCGGCAACTCCGAGAACGCGTCCCGCCACACGGATCTTTTTGCCCATGTCGAGGCGCATTCCCGCCTCTTCCGGCGGCTCGACAAGGCGGCGCGGCTGCCGCCCGTCTTTCCGTTCACCTCGGTGGATCGGCGGCGGCTGTCGCGGTCCGCGCCGCCGCCGCTGCCCGAGCCGCCCCGCAGCGATGCCGCCGCCGCCGACCTGACGCGCTGGGGCGAGCGGGTGATGGAACGCCACTCGCCGGCCTATGTCATCCTCGATGCGGACCACAACGTGCTGCATTTCGCCGGCAATGTCGGCCGCGTTCTCGCCCCGTCGCGGGGGGCCGCGTCGCTGAACCTGCTGCAACTCATCCATCCGTCGCTGCGCCTTCACCTGCGGACCGCCCTGACCCGCGCGACCGAGGAGGGGCGGGCCGTCGAGGCAAGGGGTCTGGACGTGGGGACCGACCCGCAGCGATTCACCGTCGATCTGATCGTCGAGCCGCGCCAGCGCGCCGCCGACGGGCCGGCGGGGTTCGTCGTGCTGTTCAAGGATAGCAGCGCCCGGTCCGAGAGCGGCGGCGCGGAAGCCGGCGGACCGGCCGGATTGGCGGGGCCGGAGCAGGCCGCGCATATCCTGCATCTCGAAGACGATCTTCGCACCACCCGGCACCGCCTTCAGGCCGCCGTCGAGGAGCTGGAGACGACCAACGAGGAGCTGAAATCCTCGAACGAGGAATACCAGTCCCTCAACGAGGAACTGCAGAGCGCCAACGAGGAGCTGGAGACCTCCAAGGAGGAGCTTCAGTCGATGAACGAGGAGCTGACCACCGTCAACGGAGAGCTGGCCCACCGCGTTCAGGAACTCGGCCGCGCCAACAGCGACCTCAGGAACTTCCTTGAAAGCACGCAGATCGCCACGCTGTTCCTCGACGCCAATCTGCGGGTCATGAACTTTACCCCGGCCATCATGGACGTCTTCCATCTGGTCGAGGCCGACGAGGGCCGCCCCATCGGCCATATCAAGCCGCGCGTCACCTATGACGGGCTTCAGGACGACGCCCGCCGCGTGCTGCGCACCCTCGCCCCGATGGAGCGCGAGGTGGACAATCAGGCGACAGGGGCGCGGTATATCGCCCGTGTGCTGCCCTATCGCAGCACCGACAACGTGATCGCCGGCGTGGTCGTCACCTTCGTGGACGTGACCGCGCGCCGCCAGGCCGAGGAATCCCTGCGCCGCAGCGAGGAACGCTTCCGCGCCATCGTCGAGACGGCCCGCGACTATGCGATCTTCACCACCGACACCGCCGGACGGATCAACACCTGGCCGCCCGGTGCCGAGGACGTCTTCGGCTGGAGCGACGGGGAAGCGGTCGGCCAGACGCTCGACATCACCTTCACAGCCGAGGACCGCGAGGCCGGGGTGCCCGCGCAGGAGCGCGCGCAGGCGGCGGAGACGGGGCAGGCACCCGACATCCGCTGGCATGTCCGCAAGGACGGAACGCGCGTGTTCATCGACGGCATGATGCGCCCGCTTCTGGGCGAAAGGGGCGAGCCGACCGGCTTCCTCAAGGTGGGCCAGGACAGGACCGAGCCGCGCGCCACCGCCGCCGCGCTGGCCGAAAGCGAGGATCGCTTCCGCAGCTTCGTCGAAGCGTCCTCGGACGTGCTCTGGATTCTCGATGCGGGAACGGGGCGGCTGGAATATCTGAGTCCCGCCTTCGACCGGATCTGGGGCGAGCAGCGCGAGAGCGTCATGGCCGATGGCGGCCGCCTCGCCTGGGCCGTGCTTGCCGATGATCTGCCGGCCGCCGAGGCCTCGCGCGACCGGGGGCTCGCGGGCGAGCACGCCACCGTGGAATACCGCATCCGCCGCCCCGATGGCGACATCCGCCATATCCACGACACCATCTTCCCGATCTTCGGCGATGATGGCCGGGTCCGCCGGGTGGCCGGGGTCGCGCAGGACATCACCGACCGCCGGCGGACCGAGCTTGCGCTGGAAAGCAGCCGGCGCCGCCTGCGCACGCTGGTCGAGGGCATCCCCCAGCTCGTCTGGCGGGCCGGCGAGGGTGGCCAATGGACCTGGGCCAGCCCGCAATGGAGCGCCTTCACCGGCCAGTCCGTCGATGACAGCCTTGGCCGCGGCTGGCTGGCGATGATCCATCCCGACGACCGTGAAACCATCATGCGGGCCTGGGACCAGGCCCCGTCGCAGCAGGATCTCGATTGCGAGATCCGTATCCGCGACGCCGGTTCCAACGGATATCGCTGGTTCCAGAGCCGCGCCGCGCCGGTGCATGACGACAGCGGCGGCATCGTCGAATGGCTCGGCACGTCCACGGACGTTCAGCAGATCAAGAGCCTGCAGGAACATCAGGCGGTGCTGGTCGCCGAGCTTCAGCACCGCACCCGCAACCTGCTCGCGGTGGTGCATGGCCTGATGGACCAGACCCGGCGCGAAAGCCGCGGCATCGAGGAGTTCATGCCCCTCTTCCAGGCCCGGCTGCGTGCGCTCGCCCGCGTGCAGATCCTGCTGTCGCGCCTGGGCGAGGATGGCCGGGTGATGTTCGACGACCTCGTCCGCACCGAGCTCGAGGCGATGGGCGCGCTGGATGCCGACGGGCGCGGCGAGCGGGTCACGTTGGAAGGCCCGCGCGGCGTTCGCCTGCAATCCAGCGCGGTGCAGACCTTCGCGCTGGC
>NZ_JAHQZU010000149.1 GCF_019061185.1 Paracoccus sp. Z118 | reverse complement strand
ACGCCGCCGACCCGGACCTGCCCGGCGCTCGGCTTCACCAGCCCCGCCAGCACCCGCGCGAGCGTGCTCTTGCCCGACCCGTTGCGCCCGACCACACCCACCCGGCGGGCCGAGGACCGGAGCGTGACCTGCGACAGCAGGAAGCGGCCGCCGACGTCGTAGCTGACCTCGTCCAACTCGATCGCGAAGTCGCATGTCGTGGCGTTCGGCAAACGGGATCTCCGGTCGGCTGTTACGTCGGTTGCGCGGCGTTCTGAGTGCGCTGTCTATCCTCGCTCCGGCGCGAGTGCATCCCAGTAGCAGCACGACCCGAGGGGTTTCCAGCGGCGCGGGGGCTTGGGGCATATGTCGGGGTCG
>NZ_JAHQZU010000148.1 GCF_019061185.1 Paracoccus sp. Z118 | reverse complement strand
CGCAGCAGGGTGGACTTGCCCACGCCCGAGGCGCCGAGCAGGCAGGTCACGCTTCCATGCGGCAGGGTAAGGTAGAGGGGCGCGAACAGTCCCGGTGCCTCGCCCGTCACGCGGATCGGGTCCGCCGCGTCAGCCGGGGTCCGCGTCATGCCTTCCCGAGCCCCCAGAAGCTGACCTCCAGCCGGGTCGCGGTGGCGAAGCGTGTCGCAAGCTCGCCCCATCGCGGCAGCGTGTGGGGAGCCTCGCCGAGCCGGCGGGCGACGGCGGAATCGATCAGCGCGCCAACCTCGCGGCAGGCGGCCTGATATGGCGCGCCGGCATAGGTGTCGATCCAGTCCCGATAGGGCGTGTCCGGCACCGCAT
>NZ_JAHQZU010000147.1 GCF_019061185.1 Paracoccus sp. Z118 | reverse complement strand
CCGTCGCTGTGGAACAGGTTCAGGATGCCGCGCTGGCTGACCATCGCGTTGAAGTTCAGGTCCTGCTCCATGGTTTCCCACAGCTTCATGGAGAACTCGTAGAACGGCTCGTTTCCCGGCAGCAGGTAGTTGGAGCGGATGATCGTCGTGTTGCGGCCGATATTGCCCGAGCCGAGCCAGCTTTTCTCCAGCAGGGCGATGCGGGCCTGCTTGAAGGTGGTGGCGAGGTAATAGGCGGCGGCGAGCCCGTGCCCGCCGCCGCCCACGACGACATAATCATAGGCGGGCTGGGGATCGGGGTTGCGCCACAGGGGGCGCCAGCCGCGATGACCGCCCAGTGCCTCTTTCACGACGCGGTAAGCCGAATAGCG
>NZ_JAHQZU010000146.1 GCF_019061185.1 Paracoccus sp. Z118 | reverse complement strand
CCGTCGCTGTGGAACAGGTTCAGGATGCCGCGCTGGCTGACCATCGCGTTGAAGTTCAGGTCCTGCTCCATGGTTTCCCACAGCTTCATGGAGAATTCGTAGAACGGCTCGTTTCCCGGCAGCAGGTAGTTGGAGCGGATGATCGTCGTGTTGCGGCCGATATTGCCGGACCCGAGCCAGCTTTTCTCCAGCAGGGCGATGCGCGCCCGCTTGAAGGTGGTGGCGAGGTAATAGGCCGTGGCGAGCCCGTGCCCGCCGCCGCCCACGACGACATAGTCATAGGCGGGCTGGGGATCGGGGTTGCGCCACAGGGGGCGCCAGCCGCGATGACCGCCCAGTGCCTCTTTCACGACGCGGTAAGCCGAATAGCG
>NZ_JAHQZU010000145.1 GCF_019061185.1 Paracoccus sp. Z118 | reverse complement strand
TCGGACGCTGCATGTCAGCGATATCTCCGTGGGTCTGGACCTGCTGTTCGCCGAGATCGCCGAGCTTGCGCCCCTCTGCCGCTTCGGGAACTGCACCCACTCCCATGAGCCGGGATGCGCAGTCCAGGCGGCAGTCGCCGCCGGAACGCTGGACCCGGTGCGGGTCGATCGCTGGCGCAAGCTTCTTAAGGAAAACCGGAGCAACACCCCCATCCAAGCCGGGCCGCGCGGCAAAAAGACCTCGAAACCGCCGGGCAGACACCGCTGAAGGTCTTGGCCTGTGAACATCGGCACAGAGCTGGCTGTCGGTGGTATCTAACGCTGGACAGCAGTGCTCCTGAGAGCCGACGCTTGGGCTGGTTGCCGAAATC
>NZ_JAHQZU010000144.1 GCF_019061185.1 Paracoccus sp. Z118 | reverse complement strand
CCCCTGCCAGTCCGCCAGTTCCTCGCAATAGAGGAAGTCGCTGTCCGCATGACGCATCCCGAAGAACAGATACACCGGACGGCGGCGCGCATTGGCGCGGATGAAGCCCGCAAGCGGCCCGATCCCGGTGCCCGCGCCGATCAGGATCAGCGGCCTGCGACCCCCGCCCGTGCGGAATCCCGGATTGCGGCGCAGGAAGCCCTGCACGGTTCCGCCCGGCTGCAGTTCCGCAAGCTGCCCCGAGCAGAGGCCACCCGGCTGTTTGCGAACCACGATCTCGATGAAACCGTCGCGCGAGCCTGAGGCGAGCGAATAGAAGCGCGGCACGGACGAGCCTTCGGGCATGATGCCCAGCAGATCGCCCGCCTGCCAGCGCGC
>NZ_JAHQZU010000143.1 GCF_019061185.1 Paracoccus sp. Z118 | reverse complement strand
GCCGGTGAAGCCGAGCGCCACGAGGTCGGCATGGAGTTGCTTCAGCGTCCGGCGCTGCTTGCGTGACTTGCCGGCTTCCGTCTTCAGCCACGCCGCCAGCTTCTCGGAAAACGGATCGAGCTTGCTCGGCCGATCAGGCGTCGCGAACCTCGGCTCGATGGTCCCAGCGCTCAGATACTTCCTGATGGTGTTGCGCGACAGGCCGGTCCGCCGTGCGATCTCGCGGATCGGCAGCTTCTCCCGCAACGCCATGCGTCGGATGATGTTCAAAAGTCCCATGTGGATCACTCCGTTACCCCCGCCGCGCTCCGCTTTGGGGAAGGTTCACATGGGTCAGTTCTCAGTGGAATTTACGCCCCTACCCGGGTCAGTTCCGGGTGGAAATCAACA
>NZ_JAHQZU010000142.1 GCF_019061185.1 Paracoccus sp. Z118 | reverse complement strand
CGCCGTAGATGTAGACCTGCTTCATGACGGCCGACCCATAGCGGTCATAGCTTTCCATGTCGCGGGCGGCGACCGCCTCCATGGCGTTGAGCAGCGTGCTGGTCATCTCGCCCCCGCCGATGGCGTCGAAGGCCAGCGTTGCGCCGGTTTCGGCGATGGCCTCCTCCAGCTGCTGCCGAAAGCCCCGCTGGCTGCTGTCCACGATATGGGCCGCGCCGATACCCCGCAGCAGATCGGCCTGAGCGGGACTGCGGACGATGTTCACCAGCTCGATGCCGTCCGACTTGCAGATCCGCACCAGCATCTGCCCCAGGTTCGACGCGGCGGGAACATGGATGATGGCTTTGTGGCCCTCGGCCCGCATGGTTTCCACAAAGCCGAGGCCCGTGA
>NZ_JAHQZU010000141.1 GCF_019061185.1 Paracoccus sp. Z118 | reverse complement strand
ATCGGCGATGGCCGCCAGCGTCACGCCCGGCCGCGCGCTGCGCTACGCCGGGGCTCCGCGCGCGGCCTCCTACACCAACCGCTGGGACACTGCCTTCTGTGGGCTGCGCTGGCCTTGTCCCTCCGAGGTAGACGAGGCGTAGAAGGGCAGACCGGTCTTGTCAGAGGAACGGTCTGAGCTATGTTGATTTCCACCCGGAGCTGACCCAGGTTTTCCATCGAGAACTGACCCACCCTCAGGTTGTGCTTCGTGGGTGAGGCTTGGGTCAAGGTCTGGCCGGCCTCCTTCGTTTTCCCGGCGGCTGCGGCTGAGCTTGCCTTGAAGCGGAAGCTGTCGTTTCCGGTCTCCAGGATGTGACAGCGGTGGGTGAGGCGATCGAGTAGCGCGGTGG
>NZ_JAHQZU010000140.1 GCF_019061185.1 Paracoccus sp. Z118 | reverse complement strand
CCCCGCATAGGGTTCGTCGAGGATCAGCAGCCGGGGCCGCATCGCAAGCACCGCCATCATGCAGACGAGGTGCTTCTGCCCCTGCGAAAGCGTCGAGACGATGGCGTCCTTCCAGTGCAGCTTGTCGAACGAGGCGAGCACGGCTTCGGCGCGCTCGGCTGCCCGCGTCCTGCCCATGCCCTGCTGGCGCAGCCCGAAGGCGATTTCCTCGCCGACGCGGGGAAAGATGATCTGGTGCTCGGGGTTCTGGAACAGGATGCCGACGGTGCCGAGCGCCGCCCGGCGGTCGCGGAACACATCGACGCCGCCGACCCGGACCTGCCCGGCGCTCGGCTTCACCAGCCCCGCCAGCACCCGCGCGAGCGTGCTCTTGCCCGACCCGTTGCGCCCGACCAC
>NZ_JAHQZU010000013.1 GCF_019061185.1 Paracoccus sp. Z118 | reverse complement strand
ATCGGCGATGGCCGCCAGCGTCACGCCCGGCCGCGCGCTGCGCTACGCCGGGGCTCCGCGCGCGGCCTCCTACACCAACCGCTGGGACACTGCCCCTGCCAGCAGACGCCATCGCCACGCTGACGATCCTGGTTGCGGCCCTCAGGCACCTCCAGACGGAGATCGAGAGGTTCGATGTCGAGACATCTTGATCGCTGCGAAGCGCATCGTTGGCCGCGCCACCGTCTCGCAGATCGCCAGCCAGACATCGGGCCGTTCGTCGGTCGGTGGGCGGTTCAGGAATTCGCCGACCCGTTCGTCGATGTCCTTGCACAACTTCGAAACGGCGCTCTTCGAGATGCCGTTCAGCGCCGTGGCCCTCACGAGCTCGTTGACCCGCCGCGTGGAGACCCCGCTGATCCAGGCCTCCTGAATGACGGCCACCAGCGCCCGCTCCGTGGTCTTGCGGACTTCGAGAAACCTTCGGAGATAGCAACCGTGTCGGCCGCCAGTCACCCATCGCTCTGTCCAGATGACGTTAGCTCACCGGCGTTTTTGGTGGGCGCAGTTCGATGAACGTCCATGCCGGTCGGCTACGAGGCGGGCGGCGGGCTCGCTCCTCCTGATGCCCAGCCATCGTTGATAAAATCACTCGACATTGTTGACTCGGTCCGTGGAGCGTCATATCCGGCGGTTTCGACAATACCCTACGTCTCCGCTCAGGAAAGGACGCGCGCTCATGCGATTGCTCTTGTCGGCCGGTTTCACGGCCCTGCTTGCCACTGGCGCGCTTGCCGATGTCACCGTGGAAACCGCGCAGGGGCCGGTGACCTTGCCCGAGGCGCCCGCGAAGGTGGCGGTTCTCGACCTCGGCGTCGCGGACACGCTGATGGCGCTGGGGGTGACGCCGGCGGCGGTGCCGGACAAGCTCTACCTCGACCACCTGCAGCCGCTTGCGGAGCAGGCGTCGCCGGTCGGCACGCTGCAGGAGCCTAATCTGGAAAAGCTCGCGGCCGTCGCGCCGGACCTGATCGTCGTGGCGAACCGCTCGGCCGTGAAGAAGGATGCCGTGGCGCAGGTCGCGCCCGCCATCGACATGACCGTGGACGGCGCGGGGCTGATCGGTGACGCAAAGGCCCGGCTGACCGCCCTGGCCGCGCTGTTCGGAAAAGAGGCCGAGGGCGAGGCGCTGGCCGCCACGCTGGACGAAAAGCTCGCCGCGCTGACCGAGGCGGGGCGCGACAAGGGCACGGCGCTGGTGGTGCTGACCAACGGGCCGAAGATGTCGGCTTACGGCGCGGGTTCGCGCTTCGGCTGGATCTATGACGTGACCGGGCTGCCGCAGGCCGGTCAGCCGCTGGACGCGGAGGCCAGCCACGGCGACGCCATCAGCCATGAGTTCATCGCCCAGACCAACCCCGACTGGCTGTTCGTGCTGGACCGGGGCGCGGCGATCGGCGCGGACGAACCCTCGGCGCAGGCGACGCTGGACAATGCGCTGGTGCATCAGACCGACGCCTGGAAGAACGGCCATATCGTCTATCTTCCCGCCGACAACGTCTATCTGGCGCCCGGCGGTTATACGGCGCTCGGCGAAACGCTGGACGCGCTGGCCGCCGCGCTGGCGGGATGAACGCCCGTCCCCTCGTCGCCGGGCTGGTGCTGACTGCGCTGGTCGTGGCCAGCCTCGGCATCGGGGCCGCGCAGATCGGCCCCGGTGCTGCGGCCGGCAACGGGTGGACGGCCCTCGTGCTGATGGAATCGCGGCTGCCGCGCACGCTCGCGGTGCTGCTGACCGGCGCGGCGCTGGCCGTCGCCGGCGTCGTGATCCAGAGCCTCGTGCGGAACCGCTTCGTCGGTCCCGACACCGCGGGCACCGGCGAAAGCGCGGCGCTGGGGCTGCTGGGCATCACGCTGCTGGCCCCCGCCTCGCCCATCTGGATCAAGATGATCGTCGCCAGCCTCGCCGCGATGGCGGGCACGGCGCTGTTTCTTGCCATCGTGCGCCGCCTGCCGGTGCGCGAGGTGATGCTGGTCCCCATCGCCGGGCTGATCCTGTCGGGCATCATCGGCAGCGTCGTCACCTGGATCGCGTGGGAGGCGGACCTGCTGCAATTCGTCGGCACCTGGCTGATGTCGGGCGAGTTCTCGGGCGTGATCGCCGGACGCTATGAGCTGCTGTGGATCGCTGGCGCGGCGGCGGTGCTGGCGTGGTTCGCGGCCGACCGCTTCGCGATCCTGTCGCTCGGCGATCAGGTGGCGACGGGGCTGGGACTGTCCACGCGGGGGGTGATGCGGTTGGGGATGGTGGTCGTCTCGGTCGTCTCGGCGCTGGTCGTGACGACGGTCGGCATGATCCCCTTCGTCGGGCTGGTCGTGCCGAACATCGTCGCCCGGATCCTAGGCGACAACCTGCGCGCCTCGATCCCGGTCGTCGCGGCCGGGGGCGCGGGGCTGCTGCTGGCCTGCGACCTGATCGGCCGCATCGTGCGCCACCCGTATGAGATCCCGGTCGGCGTGATCCTCGGCATCATCGGCTCGGTGATCTTCCTGTGGCTTCTCTACCGGCCAGTCGCGCATGGATAGCGCGCATGGATAGGCCCGCCGCCACCCTGATCGCGGCGCTTCTGGCGCTGCTCGCGGCCTCGTCGCTGGTCTGGATGTTCCAGGGGATCGGCGGCGGCAATCGCGGCTTCATCCTGCAACTGCGCGGGACCAAGCTGGCGGGGCTTGTCGTGGTGGGCGCGGCCGTGGGCATCGCCACGGTGCTGTTCCAGACGGTCGCGGCGAATCGGGTGCTGACGCCCTCGATCATGGGCTTCGACGCGCTTTACGTGCTGCTTCAGACGGCGCTGGTGGCCACGCTGGGGGTCGCGGGCTTCGCCGCCCTGCCGGGCGCTGCCAAGTTCCTGGCCGAGGTCGCCGTCATGTCGCTGCTGGCGGCAATGCTGTTCGGCACACTGCTGGGCAAGGGGGCGAAGGATATCCCCCGCACCATCCTGACCGGGGTGATCCTCGGCGTGCTGTTCCGCTCGCTCTCCACCTTCCTTGCCCGGATCATGGACCCCAACGCCTTTGCCGTGGTGCAAAGCGTCAGCTTCGCCAGCTTCGGCAGCATCGACGCCGCGCTGCTGCCCGCCGCAGGCGCGATCGCGGGGCTTTGCGTCGCGGGCGCGATGTGGCTTGCGCCGCGGCTCGACGTGCTGGCGCTGGGGCGAGAGGTCGCCGTCTCGCTGGGCCTGCGTTTCGACCGGCTGGTGCTGGTGACGCTGGGGCTGGTGGGGATGCTGGTCGCGGTCTCGACCGCGCTGGTCGGGCCGGTGGCCTTCTTCGGTCTGCTGGTCGCGGGGCTGGCGCACGGCCTCGCCCCCTCGGCCCGCCATGCGGTGCTGCTGCCCGCCGCCGGGCTGATCGGGGCGGTGATCCTCGTCGCCGGCCAGACATTGTTCGAGCGCCTGATGGGCCAGACCGCCACGCTGTCGGTCGTCGTCGAGTTCGCGGGCGGCCTGTTCTTCCTGTTCCTGCTGCTGAGAGGACGTGTCAGATGATCCGCATAAACGGGCTGAGCCATCATATCGGCGCCGCGCCGATCCTGCATGACATCGACCTGACCCTGCCGCGCGGCAAGCTGGTCGCGCTGATCGGGCCGAACGGCGCGGGCAAGTCCACGCTGCTGCGGCTGGTCGCCCGGTTGGAGCCTGTGCAACAGGGCCGGATCGAGATCGACGGGCTGGACCTTTCCACCACCCCGACCGAGCGGCTGGCGCTGGCCATGGCCGTCATGGGCCAGCAGACCCATATCGCCAGCCGCCTGCGGGTGGCGGAACTGGTGGGCTTCGGCCGCTGGCCGCATCACCACGGCCGCCCCCGCCCCGCCGACCGGGCTGCGGTCCGGCAGGCGCTGGCCGCCTTCGATCTGGAGCCGCTGGCCCACCGCTTCCTTGACGAGGTGTCGGGCGGGCAGGCGCAGCGCGCGCATCTGGCGATGACCTTCGCGCAGGGCACCGACTGGCTGCTGCTGGACGAGCCGCTGAACAACCTCGACATGGCTCATTCCCGCACGCTGATGGCGCGGCTGGCCGATCTGGTGCGCGGCAGCGGCCGCAGCGTCGTGACCGTCGTGCATGAGGTGAACTACGCCGCTGCCTGGGCCGACCATATCGTCGCGATGAAGGACGGCCGCATCGTCGCCGAAGGCCCGCCCGAAACCGTGCTGACCGAGCCGGTTCTGTCGGCGCTCTACGACACGCCGATCGAGGTTTCGCGCCACGACGACCGCCCGCTGGTCCTGCATCACCACTGGCACGACCAGCTCGGCTCACCCTTCCCGAAGGCGGCCGACGCCCCCTCCCATCTCCTGCACTGAAAGACCGCCATGATCTCGACAGCCCATTACCCGACGCCGAACGCATCGAAATACGTCCAGCAGCTCGCCAAGCATTTCGCCCACAAGATCGAGGTCCGCTCGGACGCGGAGTCCGCCGATTTCACGATGGCGGCGGGGACCATCCGCCTTGAGGCTCAGGATGGCGCATTCGTCGCGCGGGTCGAGGCCGAGGACGCCAAGGGCATCATCAACCTGCGCTATGTCATCGACAAGCATCTGGTGATCTTCGCCTTCCGCGACGGCTTCACCGGCCTTGACTGGCGCATGGCGGATGCCGCCTGAGGCGCTGCCGCCGACGCTCGCCGATTATCGCCGCGCGGCCGAAGCCGCCCTGCCGGCCGGGACCGCCGCCTGGCTGAATGGCGGCGCGGGGAACGAGGTGACGCTGCGCCGGAACGAGGCCGCCTTCGACGCGCTGCCCCTGCTGCCGCGCGTGCTGCGCGATCCCGGCGCCTGCGACACATCGCTGACGCTGCTGGGAACGCGGCTGGATCACCCGATCCTCGTCGCGCCCGTGGCATGGCAACGGCTGCTGCATCAGGGCGCCGAACGCGCCACTGCCGCGGGTGCCACCGCGCAGGGCGCGCGCATGGTGCTGAGCGCGCAGGCCACGACGACACTGACCGAGGCGCGGGCGGCAGGCGCCCTGTGCGACTGGTTCCAGCTTTACTGGCTGGGGCGCGAGGGCACGCTGGCGCTCGCCCGCCGGGCCGCGGATGCGGGCTACGGCGCGCTGATGCTGACGGTGGACGCCCCGGTGGCCGGGCAGCGCCCGCGAGAGATGCGGGCCGGCTTCGCGCTGCCGCAGGGGCTGGCGCCGATCAACCTTTCCGGTGTGCCGGGGCCCTCGGGCGGCAGTCTTGAGGAGCTGATGGCCGCCGCGCCGGGGTGGGCGGATCTGGAATGGCTCTGCGCATCTGCGCCGCTGCCGGTGCTGGCCAAGGGAATCGTGCACCCCGAGGATGCCGCCCGCGCGGTCAGCGCAGGGGCCGCCGGGATCGTCGTTTCGAATCACGGGGGCCGGGTGCTGGACGGCCTGCCCGCCGCGATCGAGGCGCTGCCTGCGGTCGCGGCGGCGCTGGACCGCGCGGTGCCGGTCCTGATGGACGGCGGCATCCGGCGGGGAACGGACGTCCTGCGGGCGCTCGCGCTGGGGGCGGACGCGGTGATGATCGGCCGCCCGGCGGCCTGGGGGCTGACCGTCGCCGGAGCGATGGGCGTTGCCCATGTCCTGCGGCTGCTGCGTGACGAGCTGCGGATCGTCATGGCGCTGAGCGGCTGCGCGTCCCTGAACGGGATCGGACCGTCGTTGATTTTCTACGACAATCAGCCGAAAGGCCGCTTGACGCCGCCATTCCGACAGAAATAGTAAGCTACAGCCAGTTCGACGCCTTCCGGCGCGTGCAAGCCCACATCTACCGCACGAACCGTAAGAAAGGCTGCTCCATGTCCCTGCGCTCCCAACCGTCCCTTCGTCCGATCCTGCGTGGCGCGGGGGCCTCGCTCGGCGCGCTCGCCGCGACCGGCCTCAGCCATCCCGCGTTGGCGCAGGATGCGCCCAGCCCGCAGCCCGTCCTTGGCGACGTGGTGCAACTGGACACGGTGGTCCTGACCGCATCGGGCGAATCGTCGAACGTGAACGATGCGGGCACGGGCATCGCCCGCCTTCCGGCCTCGGTCCGCGAGACGCCGCAGGTCGTGAACGTCGTTCCGGCCGAGGTCATCGAACAGCAGAACGCCACCACGCTGGAGGAGGCGCTGCGCAACGTCCCCGGCATCACGCTGTCCACGGGCGAAGGACGCGGCGGCTCCTCGGGCGATCAGTTCCGCATCCGGGGCCTTGCGGCGCAGGGTGACGTCTATTCGGACGGGCTGCGCGATTTCGGCGCCTATACCCGCGACACCTTCAATACCGAGGGCGTGCAGGTCATCAAGGGGCCGTCGGGGGACGCGTTCGGGGTCGGCAGCCTCGGCGGCCTCATCAACCAGCAGCGCAAACGCGCGGGGCTGGAGGATTTCAACGATGTCGAGGGCAGCATCACCGGCGGCGGGCCGCGCCGCCTGCAGTTCGACAGCAACCGCGTCATCGCCGATGACCAGGCGCTGCGGCTGAACCTGATGGTCCAGGACGGCGATGTCGCCGACCGCGACGACGTGACCGACGACCGGCTCGGCCTTGCCGTCGATTACGGCCGGGGGATCGGGACGGGAACCGAATGGCACGTCGGTTATTCCTGGCTGCGCGGCCGGGGCGTGCCCGACATGGGCCAGCCGATGGGAGAGGGCGCGGACGGGATCAGCCGCCCGCTGCTGGAATACGGCGTGCCCGGATACGACCGCGACATCTCGTATGTCCGCAGCACCGACCGCGACGATTCCGATGTCCACACATTCACCTCGGGCCTTGTCCATCAGCTGCAAAGCGGCTGGACGCTGTCCAACGACACGCGCCTGACGCGCTACGAACGTGATTTTTCGGCGACCAACCCCGCGGGCTGCGACACCACCTGCGTCGCGGCGCTTCTTGCCGGGATCGACCAGCCGCTCAGCTATGGCGCGGGCGGCGGCATGACCTATGCCCAGGAAGGCTGGGGCTTCCAGAACGTCACGACCGTGACGGGCGAGGCCGTCACCGGATCGGTCCGGCACGAGATCACGGCCGGCGTCGATCTGTCCTGGCAGATCGACAAGCGCCGCCGGGGCAGCTGGGCCGTCCCGCGCGCCGAACAGACCATTCTGGACCCCATCCGCGACGCCGGGGGCGCCGTGTTCGACTGGGATGACGAGCAAAGCACGTCCAAGGCGCAGAACGCAGCCCTGTTCCTGTCCGACCGGATGCATTTCAACGACCAGTTCTCGATCCTCGCCAGCGCCCGCGCCGACTGGTTCAGAAGCTCGTTCGACGGCGTGCTGATCGGCGGAGCCGAGCGGGTCAGCGGCGAGGTGGACGGCTTCGAGATCAGCCCCTCGGTCAGCCTGATCTGGGAACCCACGCCCGACCGCATGGGCTACCTGACCTTGGCCCGGTCCGATCGCCCGCTGGGAACCGACATCGCCGCGGCCGTCAACGCCTTCGACACCGAGGTTCCGGCCACCGACCGGGACTTCTCGCCCGAGCGTTCGGACCTGATCGAACTCGGCGGCAAGATGGACCTGATGGACGGCCGCGTCGGCCTGACGGCGGCGGTGTTCCAGATCGAGAAGCGCAACTCCTACGACGTGGACCCGACCACCGGCGATATCACCACCGGCTTCAGCGCCAATGGCGAGAACCGCCGCATCCGCGGCTTCGAGTTCGGCGCCTCGGGCGAGGTGGCCGAGGGGCTGAACCTGCTGCTGGCCTATGCGAATCTCCACGGCGAGATCACCGGCGGCCGCGGCGCGAACGAGGAGACGGTCGGCAACGACGCGCCGGGCGTGCCGCGCCACAACCTCGCGCTGTGGGCCAGCTATGAACAGCCCGTCGCGCGGACCGGCGGCGCGGTCACGGTGGCGGGCGGCGTGCGCTACGCCTCGGAATACTGGGCCGACAGCGGCAACAGCGCCGAGGTGCCCGAGACGGTCTCGCTCGACATGATGCTGGCCTATGAGCAGGACAACTGGCGGCTGGCGCTGAACGCCAGCAACCTGACGGACCACGAGAACTACTCGTCCGCCTTCAATGGCACGCGGGCGGTGCCCGAGTCCGGCCGGGTCTTCTCGGTGAGCCTGTCGAGCCGCTTCTGACGACATGCGGGGCCGTTCAGGCGGCCCCGCCCATTTCCCGAGGTGACGAATGCTGATCCTGATCCCGGACGTTCTGTCCGCTGATGACGTCGTGGCCTTCCGCGACACGCTGGAACGCGCCGCATGGGCCGACGGCCGCGAAACGGCGGGCGATCAGGCGGCGACGGTCAAGAACAACCTGCAGATCCCGCCGGATTCCCCGGTGGCGCGAGAGCTGGGCGAGCGTGTCCTGCACGCGCTGGCGCGCAACCCGACCTATACCGCCGCCGCCCTGCCGCTGCGGGTGCTGCCGCCGATGTTCAACCGCTACGACCCCGGCATGACCTTCGGCGCCCATACCGACAACGCGATCCGCACCATTCCCGGCGCGGGCGGGATGCGGATGCGCGCGGATGTCTCCACCACGATCTTCCTGACCGCGCCCGAGGATTACGACGGCGGCGAGCTGGTGATCGAGGACACCTATGGCACCCACGCCGTCAAGCTGCCCGCCGGGCACATGGTCGTCTATCCCTCCTCCTCGCTGCACCGGGTCAACCCGGTCACGCGCGGCAGCCGCTGGGGCAGCTTCTTCTGGGCGCAGTCAATGGTGCGCGACGACGGCCGGCGCACGATGCTCTACGATCTCGATCTGGCGATCCGGCAGGCCCGCGAGGCGATGGGCGACGACGCGCCCGCCGTGCTGGGCCTCGTCAGCCACTATCACAACCTGCTGCGCATGTGGGCCGAACTGTGAGCGCGGGCGCCGCGCTCGCCACCGGGCAGCTTCTGCTCGAGGCGGGCGAGGCAGGGCAGGCGCTCGAATCCTTTCGCATGGCGGCGCGGGCGGGCGATCCCCGCGGGCTGACGATGCTGGGCCGGGCCGCCGAGCGCGGCTGGGGCATAGCATCCGACGCGGGGCAGGCGGCGGGCTGGTATCGACGTGCGGCGGCCGCGGGCGAGCCCTGGGCGATGTTCAACCTCGCCGACCTGCATCTGCGCGGCGAGGGTGTGCCGCGCGATCCGGCCGAGGCGCTGCGCCTTTACGCCGACGCCGCGCGCGGCGGGCTGTTGCAGGCGCTGAACATGCTGGGAATGCTGGCCGAGACCGGCGCGGCAGGCCCGTCCGACGCGGGCGCGGCGATGGCCTACTACACCGCCTCGGCCGAGCGCGGCGACTGCTGGGGCCAGTTCAACCTCGCCCGGCATCTGCTGGCGGACGGCAAGTTCGCCGAGGCGCTGGCCTGGCTGGATCGCGCGCTGGCGTCCCACGTTCCGGGGCTTCACGCGGCCGTCGCCGAGGCGCTGACCGAAGCACAGCACCCGGACCTGCGCCGACGCGCAGCCCACGCGGCGGCACTGGCAGCGATGCCGGCGGTTGCTGCGGGTTGAGACGGCGGCACGGCAGAGGAGCGCCTGTCCGACCCGGTCAAGGATGTCGAGACGCTTCTACTCCGCCCCGCCCGCAACGGGCGGCGACCCCGCCGCCTCGAGATCCCGCTCGATTTCGTCGAGCAGCCCGCTGCGGTCAGCAGCGACCGAGAACATGACCCGCCGCGACTTCTGCCGGTCCTCCGCGCCGCCTTCGTCGGTGACCAGACGGGTCGAGGAATAGCCGACCGAGACGAGATGCTCGCGCGCCCAAGTCTGCGCGTCCTCGGGCAGCCCGGCCAGACAGACGGCCAGCGCATTCTGAGCCCGTCGCTGCGACAGGTCGAGATTGTAGATATAGGCCTGTTGCGGCGTCGATCCGGCGGGACCTTCGCTGGAGGCGTGCCCCTCGATCTTCACCTCGGAAATATCGAGCCCGGCGCCGCGCAGCGTCTCGATCCACGGGCGGCAGAAATCTTCGAGAAACGCGCGGTCCTTCACCCGGTCGTCGGCCAGGTCGAACAGCACCGTATCGGGAAGCGTGATCGTCCCTTTCGCGTCGATCTGCCCGCCCGCGCCCCGGATCGCCGCGCCGAGCCGCTGTTCCAGTGCCTCGGTCAACTGCTGCTCGGCCGCCGCGGCGGCGCCGACCCGCGCCGAGATCTGGTTCAAGGGATCGCTCGCCGACACGCGCGACACCGCCTGCGCAAGCTGCGCCGCCTGCCCCGCCTCGACCAGATCGGCAAACTCCAGCCGCACGTCCTGCGGCAGTTCGACCAGCCCCTTCATCATCCGCCGAAGGTCTTCCTCGGCGAGAAAGCGGGAATATTCACGCGCCGTGACGGGATTGCCCACGGGCACACCAGCGTCCCCCAGCGCGATCGCGAGGTCCAGACTGCCATCGCCGAGCGCCCGGAGGAGCCGCGCCTTTTCCTCCTGCGTCATCTCCGCGATCCGGTCGGCGGCGAGCAGGCTGCGCTTCTCGGTATCCTGCTGCCACCAGAACAGCAGCAGGAGCAGGCAGAAGCAGACGAGGATGAAGGCCTCGGCCACGGTGAGGCCCATGATCGCCCCCCGGCGATAGCCGCGGTCGAAGCCGCTGTTGTCGTAGGGACCGTGGGGGCGCATCGGGGAACCTGCTCTCGTGGCGATCAGGAACGCGGTTCGCCGTCAGCGGGTCGGTTCGCCGGTTCGGCCAGCGGGCCGCCGAGGCCCGCGAGGACGTCGTTGAGCCGGCCGTAGGGCCGATAGTGCAGATGTTCCGGCCCCGCGTCCTTGCCCGCATGATCCGTTGCGCGCGGGGGCACGGCGACGGCGGGCACGGTGAACACGCTCCGTCCCTGCGGGCTGGCCACGACTTCGCCCTGCTCGGGCGGGATTGCGGCGGAACTCAGCATCTCGGCCGCTGCCCGCTCCACCGCCTGCTGCACGCTGCGGATCGCCGCCTCGGTCTGCGCGCGCGTGGTGTCGGCGATGGCGGCGGTCAGCGCGTCCGATGCGGCAAGCGAGGCCGCCCGCATCTGCTCGCGCGTGTCGGCGACAAGGGCCTCGGTCTGCTTGCGCATCGCGGTTTCATGCTCGGCGGCAAGCTGAAGCGCCTCGACCGTGTAGGACTTGATCTGCCGGATGCTGCGCGACATGTCGTTTCTGAGCTGACGGGCCGCCATGTCCATCTCGACCCGCGTCTCCCGCTCGCGCACGACCAGGTCGGTGCGGAACTGCATCATCAGCACCCGCAGGAAGACCCCGCCGATCGTGGACGCCAGCGCCACCCCGAAGCCCGAGATGACGCCGGGGATCAGGTCGGCGCGGGTTTCGCCGCTGGCCTGGATCACGTCGTAAAGCGTGACCGACAGCGATGTCAGCGTGAACAGGAAGCCGAGATAATAGCAGTTGTCCCCGATCGCCTCGGGCTCGAGCCGCATATGCGTGGCATACCAGGTGAGCAGCGCATAGCCGCACAGCACCGCGACCGAATAACCGGCGGGGATGAACGGATGGAGGCCGAGACGCTTGAGGATGATGCCGCCCACGACCCCCGCCACGAAGGCGAGGATCAGGATCAGCTTGTCGCGGCCGTCGCGCGCGTCGGCGTGGTGGATGCTGCGGCTGACGCTTCGCCGCCCGGCCATCACAGATCCCCCAGGCGGCGGATTCGCGGCAGGTTCGCGCCCTGCACGTCGAAGTAGCGCACCCAGAAATCCTCGATCACGGCGGGATCATCCACCCCCTCGGCCGGGCGCGGGATGAGATAGACCGACACATCGACGCCGTGCAGGCTGTCCGACAGGCGCTGCGAGGCGGGCGAGGCCATGAAGCCCTGCCAGTCCTCGCCGCGATAGAAGCTCATCGCGTCGCTGTGCTGAAGGAGGTCCGAGACGATGATGATCTCCTTCGGGCCGTCGAAAGTCACGAAGCGCGGCGTTTCCGCGACGAGGGACTGAAGCCCCTCCATGATCGGCGAGCGGGTCGCATCGGACGCCGCGATCATGTCCTGAAAGCTGCGCCTGAGGGGGTCGTGGAACTTTTCCTGATAGCGTTCCTGCACCGCCGCGACGTTCTGCGTCAGGCTGCTGACGTCGTTGCCCGCCCAGGGCTTGCACAGCGCATCGGTGCTGCCCAGCCGCTGCGGGTCGTCGGACACGACGCCGAGCGTGAACTGCGTGGCGATCGGGGCCTGCCGCACCTCCTCCTCGACGAATTCCAGCAGCTTTGCCGCCTGCGACGGGGCCAGCGCGTCGGTCACGTCGATCAGGATCGCCGTCATGCCCGCCGGACCGCCGGGCGGGCACAGCGTCGCCGGGTCGATGCTCATCGCCGTGGCCGTGCGGGACTGAAGATAGAAAAGCGCGCCGATACCGGCGACGGCGGCGGCCGCGCCCAGCAGCAGAAGCGGATTGGGCCCGCCCCGGCGGCGGGATTTGCGCGACTTGAAGCCACCCGCCCTGCCCCGCGTCCGCTTCCTCGCCATCACTGCGCCCCCATCAGGGCGGGCTGGGCGGCGACGGGCTGAACGGGCGCGGGCTTGGCACCGCCCAGTTCCACGTCGTCGGTGACGCTGAACTCCTTCCGGGCGGATTCGAACTGCCCGAAGATCGCCTTGATCGTCGTCTGCACGGTCTCGTTGACCTTGCGCGCCTCGCTCTCGGCCATCTCCTTGCGCGAGGTGTCGATGGATTCGGGCTTGAACTCGGGGAAGCGGTAAGCCTTGCCGAAGGTGGCCGGGGCCGGCGTCTCGCGGGCGGCGCGGTTCTCGTCGCGATATCTCGCCAGCAGATACGCCGTCGCAAGATCGCATTGTTCGAGAAACGTCTGCAGATGCGCGCTGAGCGAGCTTTGACCGAACAGCGCGTCGATGGCCTCCGTGATGGCGTCGCGCACATCCTCGTTCGCGGCCTGCAATCCGGCGATGGCCTCGTCCCGGTGGGTGACGAGCTGGTGCAGAACGTCGTCGAACTGCGCGTCATATTCCGCCCGCGCCTGCGACAGGCTGCGGCTGAGGCGGCCATAGCCCGGATAGGGATCATCCGCGTGCCAGCCCTTCAGATAGGCGAAGGACGAGATCATGCAGCCCAGGATGACCAGCAGCCACGATTCGATGGTGGCAAGCCCGAACGGGTTGGCGATCATCGACGGGACCGCCTGCTCGGCCGCCTGCCGCCATTCGAGGCCCCGTTCCAAGCCGTCGCGGAAATGCGCGACGCCGAAATTGATCGCCAGCGCCAGCGCGACCCAGCCCAGGAAGAAGACGGCGCCGATCAGCTTTCGGAGCGGGTTGCGGTGATTGACCGAGTTCGCCAGATGGCCGAGAAACAGCGACATGCCGACATTCGTCGCCGAGACGATGACGGCGACGAGAAGGCCGCCGAGAAGGCCGAACTCGTTCCCCGACGAGAACAGGTAGCTGTTCATTCCCGCCTCGACCGCGACCAGAACCAGCGAAACCGAGATCACGTTGATCCAGCCGTTGAATTCCTGCGCCGGGCGGCTGAGCCGGTGCCTTTCGCGGAACAGGTTGCGCCAGCGATAGGTCTCGTTCAGCCGTTCGCGGGCATCGACGATCGAGTTGCGGTGCGAATGAACGGTCGCATTGAAGGCGTTCATCGCCTTCCCCGCCTCGATGTTCACCTCCTCCGAGGCATGTCCGGCCCGCGTCAGGCGTTCGTTGTAGACGCGGCGGTTGATCTCGTAATTCTCAAGCCCCTTGCGGCGGCTTTCCTCGATCCGCTGGATGATGCTGGCCTCGACGTGATCGAATTCGGTCATGTCGGTGGGCGGCTGGTTCTGCGCGCCGCGCGCCCTGCCCTTTTCGGCAAGCTTCATCTCGGCCGCGATCTTGTCCGCGTCGATGCCGGGAAAGACCGAGGATGTCGGAATGAAATCGTCGGAACGGAAAATATCACGAAGCCGGGACAGCAACACACATCCTCGCACAAGCAACGGCCGACCTTACAGCGCCGCGCCGCCGCTCTACCACAGTTTTCCGGGACCGGCCGGTTGAGTGCCTCGACGTCACCTTCATCCGTAGGCAGGCGTGCTGTCCGTGGCAATCGGTCCGTTCGATCCCCGGATCAATTCATTCGGATTCCGCGAGTCGTTCAAGGCTTTCGCGACAATTCGCCCTAAAGACCCCGCGCCGGAAGCCCTATCGCCAGCTTCGCCAGACCCACGCGGCCAGATCGCCGAGATCGCCCGCGCGGGCGAGAAGATGCTCGCGCTCCAGCGCGGGGGCCGCGTCTTTCCGGTCGAGCCGGTCGAACATGCGGCCGAGCCGGCGGCGGTGAATGCCGGTCCAGAGCTGGAACGGGTCGGCCAGCAACCCCGCGAAGGTGGTCACGAGCGAGGCGATCCCGGCCAGCATCAGGCCGGTCAGCAGAACCTCGGCGGTGGAAAGCTCGGTCGGGAAGGCGCCATACCACAGCCTGCCGATGCCGCTGCCCAGCGCGAAATCCTCGATCGCCTGCGCCTGCGCCCGCAACTGCGCGACGGGCGACGCCAGCGAGAGGATGCCGGGCGTCGCGCGGTGGAACAGCAGCAGCCCCGCCAGCACCACGATCAGCGAGGTGGTGATTTCGGCGACCGCGTTGCGGGTCTCGACATGGCCCGCGATGGCGGCGTCGAGCGCCTCGGCCGACGCATCCGGGGCGAGGCCCCTGCGGCCCAGTTCGGCCACGAGATCGCGCAGATCCGTCTCCAGCCGCCGCGACAGGTCGGAGGTCAGGAAGATCCGCCGCGCCGCCAGCCAATGGCCCAGTCGCCGCAGGCCGCAGAATTGCGCCAGCCCGGCCGCCAGCTTGGTCAGCAGGAACACGGGCGACAACGACACGTTGACCGGCGCGCGCAGGATATCCCAGGGAAGCGCCGCCCGGTGCAGGCGCAACGTCCCCCGCAACCCATACCGGGCGCGCACGAAGCGGCGAAGCTCCGCGTCCCGCAGTCGGGCGGCCGGGTCGTGGTGCATGGGCGCGGATCTCCTGATGCCGGCGAAAGCATGTAGCGGAGTCGGGGCCGGGATCAAAGCCGGGATCAAGGACGGCCGATGTTCGCCTGCGGCCCTTCGCGCAACGGCCGCGCCCGCCCGCCCTTCCCGCAAGCGGCTTGTTGGTGCCGCCCCGCTCGGACATGATGCGAAGGATGATGACCCCGATGCCTCCCCGCCTGGATCGCCAGGGCACCGCGTTGTTTCTCGATCTCGACGGAACGCTCGCCGAGATCGAAGCCCGGCCGGACGATGTGGGGCCGAACCTGCGTCGGACGCGGGTGCTGGCGGCGCTGGCCGAAGCGATGGGCGGCCGGGTCGCGGTGCTTACCGGGCGGACGCTGGCCGAGGCGGACCGGATCGTCGGCGGCGCGGTGCCCGCCGTCGCGGCGGTGCACGGGCTGGTCCGGCGCGGGCCCCGTGGCGGGGTCGAGGAGCCGCGCCCCGCGCCGGGATTGCCGCAGGCGCGGGAAAGCCTGCGGCTGCTGGCTGAGGACAAGGGCCTGCTGCTCGAGGACAAGGGAACGAGCGTCGCGATCCACTACCGCGCGCGGCCGGAGACCGAGGCCGAGGTCCGCGCCGCCGCCCGGCGGGTGGCCGGGGCGACCGGCCTCGTCCTGCAGGAGGGAACGATGGTCAGCGAGCTGCGTTCGCCCGGACCGCACAAGGGCGATGCCCTGCGGGCCTTCCTGGCCGAGCCGCCTTTCGCCGGCCACATGCCGGTGATGGTCGGGGACGACCTGACGGACGAACACGCCTTCGCCGCCGCCGCGGCGGCGGGGGGCTATGGCATTCTGGTCGGCCCGCCGCGCGAGACCCGCGCGCGGTTCCGCCTCGGCAGCGTGGCCGAGGTGCTCGACTGGCTGGACGACGACGACGGAGGAAATGCGTGACCCAGAATCTCGACCTTGCACCCATCGGCAACTGCGCCATCAGCGCGCTGATCGACCGGCAGGGCCGCTATGTATGGGCCTGCGCCCCGCGGGTGGACGGCGATCCGGTGTTCTGCAACCTGCTGGCGGGCGAGGCCGACCCGGCGATCGGGTTCTTCGACGTCCAGGTCGAGGGGCTGGAATCGGTCGAGCAGGACTATCTTCGCAACACGCCGATCCTTCGCACGGTGCTGCGCGACGCACAGGGCGCGGAGGTGGAGATCCTGGATTTCGCCCCGCGCTATCGCCACTCGGGCCGCATCTACCGGCCGACGGCGTTCATCAGGCTGATCCGGCCGCTGAAGGGCACCCCGCGCCTGCGCATCCGCATGCGCCCCGCATCGGATTACGGTGCGCATGTTCCCGACCGGACCTTCGGATCGAACCACATCCGCTATGTCACCCGGCCCGCCCCCTTCCGCCTGACCACCAACGTCCCGGTGTCCAACATCCTGGAGGAGCGCAGCTTCCGGCTGGAGGAGGATCTGGCGCTGTTCATGGGCCCGGACGAGCCGTTCATCGGCAACGTGCGCAACGCCTGCGCCGTCATGTTCCAGGAGACGGCGGATTACTGGCGCGAATGGGTGCGGACGCTGGCGCTGCCGCTGGAATGGCAGAAGGTGGTGATCCGCTCGGCGATCACGCTCAAGCTCTGCGCCTATGAGGAGACGGGGGCCATCGTCGCGGCGCTCACCACCTCGATCCCCGAGCATTCGGACAGCGGGCGCAACTGGGATTATCGCTACTGCTGGCTGCGCGACGCCTATTACGTCGTCCGGGCGCTGAACCGGCTGGGCGCGGCCGACATTCTGGAAAACTATCTCGGCTACCTGCGCAACATCGTGGACGAGGCCGAGGGCGGGCATGTCCAGCCGGTCTATGGCGTCGGCATGGAACCCGCCCTGAAGGAGCGGATCGTGGACAGCCTGCCCGGCTATCGCGGCATGGGTCCGGTCCGCGTGGGCAATCAGGCCCACGAGCATTTGCAGCACGATGTCTATGGCCAGATCGTCCTGTCGAACGTGCAGGCCTTCTTCGACGAGCGGCTGCTGCGTCCCGCCACGGTCGAGGATTTCCACGCGCTCGAAAAGATCGGCGAACGCGCCTTCGCCCTGCACGACCAGCCCGATGCCGGGCTGTGGGAGTTCCGCACCATCGCCCGCACGCACACCTACAGCGCGCTTCTGTGCTGGGCCGCCTGCGACCGGCTGTCCAACGCCGCCGAGGCGCTGGGGTTGTCCGCCCGCGTCGATTACTGGCGGGGCAAGGCGCAGATCATCCGCGACCGGATCGAGACCGAGGCATGGTGCCCCGAGGAGGGCCGCTACGCCGCGTCCTTCGGCGGGCATGAACTGGATGCCAGCCTGCTGCAACTCGTGGACCTGCGCTTCCTGCCCGCCGACGATCCGCGCTTCCTCGCCACGCTGGAGGCGGTGGAGCGCGGGCTGCGGCGCGGCTCGCATCTGCTGCGCTACTCGGACCCCGACGATTTCGGCGAGCCGAAGACCGCGTTCAACTTCTGCACCTTCTGGTTCATCGAGGCGCTGCACCTGACCGGCAGGACCGAGGAGGCGCGGTCCCTGTTCGAGGAGATGCTGGGCAATCTCACCCATGCCGGGCTGCTGTCCGAGGATATCGCCTTCGCCGATGGCGAGCTGTGGGGCAACTATCCGCAGACCTATTCGCTTGTCGGACTCATCAACTGCGCGATCATGCTGAGCAGGCCGTGGATCTCGGTCAGATGAGACAGACCTGGCGCCTCACGGTAACACGCCCGTTCAGGTTCATCCTGGGCGGCGTCCTGCTGATCGTCGCGCTGAGCCTTGTCGCCATTCCCTTCACCGGGCTGCTGATCTCGAAATGGTCGCAGTTCGATGTGCAGTCCCGGTCGCGGCTGGTGCTGCGGGCGATCGAGGGGCCGGTGGACCGCGCCCTGACCAGCGGCGACGAGGCGGAGCTTGCCGCCCTTCTGGAAGCGGTCGCCCGCGACGAGCGCATCCTGGGCGTGGGGCTATGCGACGAAAGCCAGAGGCTGCGCGGCGCGACGCGGCTGATGCCGCCGAGCTTTTCCTGCGATCAGATCGACCTGCCCGGCGTGGAAAGCTTCTCGCGCATCACCAGCGAGGGGCTGCCGGTCTTCGCGGCCTCGTTCCCGGTCGGCCCGCCCGAGGCGCCCGCCCATCTGATCGTCCTGCATGATCTCAGCTATATCGGGGCGCGGCTGGCGCAGGCCCGCACCCTCATCGGCGTCGCGCTGGTGGGCGTCGCCCTCGTCACCGCGGCGATCGCCGGTCTCCTGCTGCTGCTGGTGATGCGGGGCTGGATGACCTCGCTCCGGCAGGCGGTCGAGGATCTGCGCGCCGGCAAGCCGCAGAGCGGCGAGCGCCCTGCCCTGAGCAACCCGATCCAGACGCTGCTGAAAAGCCTCGACGCCGGCCGCGCGCCGACCGACTCGCCAGATGTCGAGTGGACGCCCCAGACGCTGCACAACCTGCTGCTCGATGCCCTGCCGGACGCCGAGGTCATCGTCGTGTCCAACCGCGAGCCCTACATCCACAACAACACCGACGAAGGCGTGGTGCTTCAGACCCCCGCCAGCGGGCTGGTGTCCGCGCTGGAACCGGTGATGCGGGCCTGCGGCGGCACATGGATCGCCCACGGCAGCGGCACCGCCGATCAGGAGACGGTGGACGCGGGCGACACCGTGGCTGTGCCCCCCGACGATCCCGCCTACCGCCTGCGCCGCATCTGGCTGACCGAGGAGGAGCAGGACGGCTATTACTACGGTTTCGCCAACGAAGGGCTCTGGCCGCTCTGCCACATCGCCTTCGTGCGGCCGACCTTCCGCGAAAGCGACTGGCACTATTACACGCAGGTGAACGAACGCTTCGCCGAGGCCGTCGCCCGCGAGGCGCGGACCGAAGATCCCATCGTGCTGGTGCAGGACTACCATTTCGCGCTGGCGCCGAAGATGATCCGCGAGCGGCTGCCCAAGGCCACCATCATCACCTTCTGGCACATCCCCTGGCCCAATGCCGAGACCTTCGGCATCTGCCCGTGGAAGGAACAGATCCTCGAAGGCCTGCTCGGCTCCAGCATCCTCGGCTTTCACACCCATTATCACTGCAACAACTTCTTCGAGACGGTAGACCGCTTCATCGAAAGCCGGATCGACCGCGAATACCGGACCGTGACCCTGGGCGGGGACGAGACGGCGGTGCGGCCCTATCCGATCTCGATCGCGTGGCCGCCCAAGGCGCTGGCCGCCCAGCCGCCGGTGGAGGTCTGCCGCGCCCAGGTCCGCGCCCAGCACGGGCTGGACCCCGACCACAAGGTCGCGGTCGGGATCGAGCGGTTCGACTACACCAAGGGCATCCTCGACCGGATGCGCTCCATCGACCTGTTGCTGGAGCAGAAGCCCGAATGGAAAGGCCGCTTCACCTTCCTGCAGGTCGCGGCGCCCACGCGCAGCAAGCTCGCCAGCTACAGCCGGTTGCAGGAGGAAGCGGTGGAGCTGGCGGACGAGATCAACGCCCGCCACGGGGACGGCGACTACCGGCCGATCCGCCTGCTGATCCGCCACCATGAGCCGTGGGAGGTGTTCCGCATCTTCCGGGCCGCCGATCTGTGCATCGTGTCGAGCCTGCATGACGGCATGAACCTCGTCGCCAAGGAATTCGTGGCCGCCCGCGACGACGATGCGGGGGTGCTGATCCTGTCCACCTTCACCGGCGCCGCGCGCGAATTGTCCGAGGCGCTGATCGTGAACCCCTATGATGGCGGCGAGATGGCCGCGGCCCTGCACACGGCGCTGAACATGCCGCCGGAGGAGCAGCGCGAGCGGATGCGCCAGATGCGCCAGCAGGTGCGCGAGCAGAACGTCTATCGCTGGGCCGGGCGGATGCTGATCGACGCCGGCCGCATCCGGCGGCGGCAGCGCATCCTCGACCTCGCGCGGGAGCAGTAGGGGCGGAGCGTCCACCCGGCGCGGGAACGGCGGAGATGCTGGACTTTCGCGCCGCGCTGGGGGCCTGATGGGTCCGTCGATCACGGGCGCGGGCAACGCAAGGAGAGGATGACGATGGAAACCTGGCTCTCGAGCCTCATCACCGCAACGCCGCAGGAAGGCTATGACCTTGCCGTCAAGCTGTCGCGCGTGGCGGTCAAGCTGACCCAGCCCGATCCGGCCGTCCGCGAGCGGGTGCGGCCGGAATATGCGGATAACGGGGATGCGCTGATCGCCATCAGCCATGTGGTCGCGGTGAACTTCGCCACCGTCGCCGCCGCCAACGATTACTGGCGCAGCGCGGGCGACGAGCTGCCGCGATGAACGCGGTCTCGCTGCGCGGCGGCGATGCCGAGATCGACGCAGGCGTCGTCGCCGCCGCCTTCGGCATGACCCAGGAGGCGTTCCGCGAGGAGATGCAAGCGGGCCGCATCGCCAGCCAGATCGAGCGCGGCGAGGGAGAGGATGCCGGGCGGGTCCGCCTGACCTTCTACTCGGAAACGCGCCGGGTGCGCTTCACCTGCGACGCGACCGGCGCGGTGATCGCGACGAACACCATCGACTTCGCGGGCCGCCCCCTGCCCTCGGGCCTGCGCAAGGGCGGATAGCCCAGCGGGTTGCGCGGGGATGATCGCCCTTGATCGGACCGCGGGCGGGACGGTAGAGGCGACCGAAGGCTTGGCGGAACGCCCGGCTTCATGGCCGCCGCGCGGCATCTTCCGACAGGCTCGCCGGAACGTCCGGCCGCCCTGCCGGATGACGCGCCGGCCGCCGGCAGACCGAGGAGGAGAAGCGCATGAGCGTGTCGGCAGCAACGCGGGCGATCACCCCGCAGGGGATCGTTGCGCGGAAGGGCGGCGCGCCGCTCGCCTGTCTCACCGCCTACACCACGCCGATGGCGCGGCTGGTGGACCGCCATTGCGATCTGGTGCTGGTCGGCGACAGCGTCGGCATGGTGCTGCACGGCCTGCCCTCGACGCTGGGCGTCACCATGGAGATGATGATCCTGCACGGGCAGGCAGTTCGCCGGGGCCTCGACCGCGCGCTCATGGTGATCGACCTGCCCTTCGGCGCCTATGAGGAAGGGCCGCAGCAGGCCTTCCGCAACGCGGCCCGGCTGATGGCCGAGACCGGCGCCGGAGCCGTCAAGCTGGAAGGCGGCGCGGCGATGGTCGAGACGGTCGGCTTTCTCACCGCGCGGGGGATTCCGGTGATGGCGCATCTGGGGCTGACCCCGCAGGCCGTGAACGTGCTGGGCGGCTACAAGGTGCAGGGCCGGGGCGAGGATGGCGAGCGGATCGCCGCGGACGCGGCGGCCATCGCCGACGCGGGCGCCTTCGCGCTGGTGCTGGAGAAGGTGCCGCAGGACCTCGCCCGCCGGATCACCGCCGAGATCGCGATTCCCACCATCGGCATCGGCGCATCCGCGGCCTGCGACGGGCAGATCCTCGTGATCGACGACATGCTGGGGCTGTTCGCCGATTTCCAGCCGAAGTTCGTGCGGCGCTATGCCGAGCTGGGCCGCGACGCCGACGCCGCCATCGCCGCCTATGCCGCCGACGTGCGCGCGGGCCGCTTTCCCGCCCCCGAACATGCGTTCGGCGACGCCCCAGCCCCCCGCTCCACCGGGTCCGACGCAGGATGAGCGTTCCGATCGTCCACACGGTCGCCGATCTGCGCGCCGCCGTCGCCGGATGGCGCGCCGAGGGGGCGACCGTCGCCGTCGTGCCCACGATGGGCGCGCTGCACGACGGGCATCTGAGCCTCGTCCGCGCCGCGCTTGCGCGGGCCGACCGCGTGATCGTGACGCTGTTCGTGAACCCCCGGCAGTTCAACAGCGCCGCCGACCTTGCCGCCTATCCGCGCACCGAACGCGAGGATGCGGCCAAGCTGGGCGCCGTCGCCGCGCATCTTCTTTATGCGCCGACGCCCGAGGCCATGTATCCGCCGGGTTTCGCCACGACCGTTTCGGTGCAGGGACAGACGCAAGGGCTCTGCGACGCCCACCGCCCCGGCCATTTCGACGGCGTTGCCACCGTCGTCACCAAGCTGTTCCTGCAGACCGGGGCCGATCTGGCGTTCTTCGGCGAGAAGGATTTCCAGCAGCTTCAGGTCGTCCGCAGGCTGGTGCGCGATCTCGACATTCCCACCCGGATCGTCGGCTGTGAAACCGTGCGCGAGGCGGACGGCCTCGCCCTGTCCTCGCGCAACCTGCGCCTGTCGGCCGCCGAGCGGGCGATCGCGCCGAAGCTCGCCGAAGTCCTGTTCCGCGCGGCGCGGGAGCTTTCGGCCGGAGCCGCGCCCGGCCCCCTGCTGGCAGCGGGGCGGGACGCCATCCTCGCGGCCGGTTTCCGCGAGGTCGAGTATCTCGAATTCCGCGCCGAGGACGATCTTGCGCCTGTGGTCGCGCCGGATCAACCCGCGCGTCTGCTGGCGGCGGTGTGGCTGGGCGAGACACGGCTCATCGACAATGTCGGCATTCCCGCCAGAGCCGGCCACATGGCGGAGTAGAGAGGCGTCCGCCGCACCAATCTGCCCCGCCTCCGCAGCAACGGCGAAAAGCCCCCCTGCGCCGCTAATATTCCAGCCGCGCAAACTGCGAGGTGCTGGAGGCGGCGCGGGCCTGCCCCAAGGTCACGATGCCCTGCTGCGCCAGCAGCGGGATCAGCCGCACGAACAGCTCGGCCGTCGCCACCGCATCGCCGAGCGCGGTGTGCCGCCCCGACACCTCCACCCCCAGCCGTTCCGCGATGGCGTCGAGGCCGTGGCTCGCCTCGTCGGGGTGGACGATGCTGGACAGCAGCAGCGTGTCCAGCAGCGGCTGGTCGAAGCGCAGGCCGGTCCGCGCCTCCTTCAGCTTCAGGAAGCGCATGTCGAAGGCGACGTTGTGGCCGACCAGCACGCTGCCCTCGGTAAAGGCGTGGAAGGCGGGCAGCGCCTCGGCGATGGTGGGCTTGCCGCGCACCATGTGCGGGTGGATGCCGTGGATCGGGATGCCGGCCTCGGGGATGCTGCGTCCGGGGTCGATCAGCTGGTCGATGCATTCGCTGCGCAGGATGCGCCCGTTGACGATCCGCACCGCGCCGATCTGGATGATCTCGTCGCCGCCGCCGGGGTCGAGGCCGGTCGTCTCGGTGTCGAACACCGTGCAGGGGACGGCCGACAGCGGCTGTTCGTCCAGCGCCCCGCCCGCGCCGGCGGCGAACAGGTCGAAGTCGTAGAACTCGGGCCGGCTGGGCCAGGCGGCGGCGGGCGCTGCGGCCTCGGATGCGGCGAGCGGCAACAGGAAGCGGAAGAACGGCTGGCCGCTTTTCCGGTCGCGCTCCAGCCAGACCTCGCCGCCGTGCCGCTCGGCCATGTCCCGCACCGAGACGGGGGTGGTCGTGCCGTCGAGGTCGATCGGCTCGCTCTGCACCCCGGCGAGGGTCGCGGGCAGGCGGGCGCCTTCCGGGGCGTGCCAGCCGAGGTCCAGATTGGCGCGGGTGCCGCCCGCCTGCGCCAGCCGCAGCCACATCCGCGGTTCGGGATGCACCGCCGCCACCCGCAACGCAAGGAAGGTCAGCGCCTGGATCAGGCCGAAGCTGTCCACGTTCAGCCACAACTCGCCCGCGGCATCATGCGCGGCGACCGGCTGACCCGTCGCGGCCACGATCCGGCGCTGCGCGGCGGCGGTGAGATCGGCGCCCAGCATCTCCTGCAAGGGCCAGCGGGTCATCACGTCCAGCAGCGAACTCTCCGCCAGATCGTCCAGCCGGGCGCCCATCGCCGCCACCTCGTCCCGCAGCACGGACAGGAACCGCTCGCGGTCCTCGAGGCCGAGGTCGGGCAGGTCGAGCATCTCCAGCGCTGCCTGAAGGCTCGCGACCGAGGCGCGGGTGCTTTCGGTCAGCCGCAGAAGCTCGGCGTCGCGCCGCGCCCGCGCCGCCTGTTCGCCGGTGATGTCGTCGGCCAGAAGGACGAAGCCCGTCACGGCGGCGGCACCCTCCGCAGCCGCCGGGCGCACCGGCGCGAGGCTGACCTGCAGCAGATGCCCCGCCTCGGTCGCGGTGACGAACTTGGCGGCGGCGGCCGAAGGATCGCCCCCGCGGGCGATGCGGCGTTCCACCGTTTCCAGCGCGTGGTCGATGGGGGCGCGGTCGATCAGGGCGTGGATCGAGCGGCCAAGGCCGATCACCTCCGCGCCGTGGGGCGACAGCCGCCGCGACAGATCCCGCATCCGCCCGTTGTAAAGCAGGATGCGCCCGTCGGGATTGCAGACCACCACCGCGTGATCCAGCTCGCTCATCAGCGCGGCAAGCTGGTCGCGCTGCTCGGCCACGCTGCGGCTCGCCTCGTCCACCAGCCGGGCCATCTCGGCCGTCAGAGTCCCGCGCTGCGCGGCGAGGCTGTTGACCGCGCTGGCGATGCCGCGCATGGCGCTGCCGCCCTGAACGGGAAGCTCGGGCGCCGAAGCATCCCCGGCCAGCACCCGCGCGGCATTCGCGAGCCGCGCCGGGGCGACCACGTTGGCGCGGTAAAGGCGGTGCGCCGCCCATGCGGCCAGTGCCGCCCCGGCCAACCACCAGCCCACCGCCAGCACCCCGTGCGAGGGCAGCAGCGGGCCGATGGCCTGCCTCACCGCCGCCCGCTGCGCAGGCCCGAGCGTGGCGCCCAGCAGCAGGACGCCCAGCCCCAGCCACAGCGCCAGCGCGAGGCCGGGCGCCAGCACGGCGACCAGAAGCCGCCGGTCCGGCTTCACGCGAGCATGTCCCGGACCTGCTGCATCAGATCGCGGGTCGAGAACGGCTTGATGACATAGGCATCCGCCCCCGCCCCGACGCCCCGCGCCACGTCCGCCTCGCGCCCCTTGGCGGTCAGCATCAGGATGCGCGTCCCGCCGAGCGAGAGGTCGGCGCGCACCGCCTCGCACACGCCGAAACCTGACAGGCCGGGCATCATCCCGTCCAGCAGCACGAGGTTCGGCCGCTCGCGCCGGATCGCCTCCAGCGCCTCGTTGCCGTCGCGGGCCACGATCACCTCGTAGCCCTCGCGCTTCAGCATGAACTCCAGCGAGACCACGATATTGGGCTCGTCATCGGCGATCAGCACCTTGATGCCCATCTCTTTCCCCCTCCTCCGGCCCCCTCCTCCGGGTCGAGCGGCAGCCGGAAAGCGAAGCATGCGCCGCCCCCCGGTGCCGTTTCAACCCACATCTCTCCGCCGAAATGCTCCACGATCCGGCGGCTGATCGGAAGCCCGAGGCCGGTGCCGGGCGGGCGCGTGGCGGCGTCGCCGACCTGGCGGAAGCGTTCGAACACCGCCGCCCGCTGATCCGGCGGGATGCCGGGGCCGTTGTCGCGGACCATCACCGCCAGATCGCCCGTCCCGGCGCGCAGGACCACCTCGGCCCGCCCGCCCTCCTGCGGGACGAACTTGGCGGCGTTGGTCAGCAGGTTCAGCAGCACCTGCGTCAGCCGGTCGGGATCGGCCCGGATCACCGGCACCGTCGCGGGCAGGTCCATGAGCACCTGCGCCCCGCGCTCGTCGAACATCCCGGCGGTCAGGCGAACGGCGTCCGACACCAGCGCGCGCATGTCCACATCGGCGATGCGCCATTCCGCGTGACCCGATTCCATCTTCGCCATGTCGAGGACCTGGTTGACCAGCCGGCTCAGCCGCTCGCTTTCGCCCACGACGATCCGCAGGAACTCCTCGCGCTGCGCCTCCTCCATGTCGGGCGTGTCCAGCATCAGTTCGGTCAGCGCCCGGATCGAGGTCAGGGGCGTGCGAAGCTCGTGCGTGACCGAGGACATGAAGTCGTCCTTCATGTGGTCGAGGCTTTTCAGCGCCTCGTTGGCGGCGCGCAGCTCGGCGGTCGCCGCCTCCAGCGACAGCGACTTCTCCTCCAGCGCGCGGGCATAGACGCGCAGCTGCGAGGCTTCGTCGAGGATCTCGATCACGTCGGCGATGCCCAGCGGCTCCTCCTGCACGACCGAGGCGACGAGGACGCGGGCCGAGGCGCTGCCGACCGCGCCGGCAAGCTGACGCTCCACCCGGTCCACCAGCCGGGCGTCGGCGGTGATCGCCTCCACGCTGGCCGCGCCGGTTTCCGCGGCGTGTTCCTGAAACAGTTGCTGCGCCCGCAGCGGACCCAGCAGGCGGGTCGCCAGCCCCACCAGATCCTCCAGCCGCGCCCGGCCGCGCCAGAAGATCGGCGCGGGCTCCGCCGCCCCGCCGCCGCGCTCGAACACGTCCACGAACAGCAGCGCCTGCGTCGCCTCGCGGGCCGAGGGCGCGCGCGAAAGCGACAGGCCGACATAGAGGCCGACATTGACCAGCAGGCTCCAGAACAGGGAATGGGTGAGATTGTCGAGGCCGGTCATCCCCAGCAGCGCCTCGGGCGCGAGCAGCGGGAAGGGACCGTCCAGAAAACCCGCCGGCAGCCAGCCGGACTTCGCCATCGACGGCAGCATCAGCGTATAGGCCCAGACGGCAAAGCCCCCCAGCAGCCCCGCGAGCGCCCCGGCGGCGGTGCCCCCGCGCCAGTAGATGCCGCCCAGCAGCGCGGGCGCGAACTGCGTCACGGCGGCAAAGCTGATGAGGCCGATGGACACCAGCGCATAGGCATCCCCGGCGATGCGGTAATAGGCGTAGCCCAGCAGCAGCACGGCGACGATCGCGGCGCGGCGGATGTTCAGCAGCAGCCGCGTCACGTCGCCCCCCGCCCGCGCCCCGAAGCCGGGCAGGCGCAGCAGCGTGGGCATCACCAGATCGTTGCAGACCATGGTCGAGACGGCGACCGTCTCGACGATCAGCATGCCGGTCGCGGCCGACATGCCGCCGATATAGGCCACCAGCGCCAGCGCGGTCGCGCCCTCGGCCATCGGCAGCGACAGCACGAAGGTTTCGGGGTCCATGCCGCCGCCGGGGCCGAAATGGACCAGCCCGCCGATCGCCAGCGGCAGCACGAAGATGTTGATGAGCAGCAGATAGGCCGAAAACACCCACGCCGCGCGGCGGATGTGACGCTCGTCCACGCATTCCACCACCATCATCTGGAACTGGCGCGGCAGCAGCAGGACCGAGAACATCGACAGGATGGTCATCGCGAACCACTGCGTGTGGCCGAACGCGCCCGCCCCCTCGCCGCCGCCGAGCCGCAGCAGCGACTGCAATTCGGGGAAGGCCTGCGCCCGCGCCCAGATGTCGGCGGGGCCGTCGAACATGCCCCATGTGACGAACACCCCCACGGCGAGGAACGCGCCCAGCTTGACCAGCGATTCGAAGGCGATGGCGGCGACCATGCCCTCGTGCCGCTCGGCGCTGTCGAGATGGCGGGTGCCGAAGACGATGGTGAAGGCCGCCAGCGCCAGCGTCACGGCAAGGGTCCCGTTCTGCCACCACGTCGCCCTCGGCGGGGCGGGCTGATCCGCGCCGTGGACCAGCAGGTCGTAACCCGCCGACACCGCCTTCACCTGCAACGCGATATAGGGAAGGATGCCGACCACGGTGATGAGGGTGACGGCGGCGGCCAGCAGCGGGCTCTTGCCGTAGCGGCTGGCGATGAAGTCGGCGATCGAGGTGATGCGGTAGGTCTGGGCGATGCGGACCATCTTGCGCAGCACGATCCACGCCAGCAGCATCGCCAGCATCGGGCCGAGATAGACCGGCAGGAACCAGATCCCGCCCGCCGCCGCCCTGCCGACGCTGCCGAAATAGGTCCAGGCGCTGGAATAGACAGCCCATGACAGCGCATAGACCCACGGGTTGCCGATGACCGACCGGCCCTGCGCCCCGCGCCGGTCGCCATGCGCCGCGACCGCGAACAGCAGCAGCAGATAGCCGAGCGAGATGGCGAGGACGACGGGCGCTGCGACCATGGCTCGGACCCCTCGGCGTTCAGGACAGGTCTTTGCGGTGTCTTCGCCCGCTGCGGCGCTCGGGGCGGCGCTCGCTGATCCAGGCGAGCAGCCCGATCAGCCCGGCCCAGATCGCGAACAGCGCGACCCCCAGCAGCGGCAGCCCGAAGACCGTGGCGTCCCGGTCGAAGACCGTCAGCATGGGGAAGTTGAACAGCACCAGCGCCGCGCAGAAAAGCGCCAGCAGCGGGCCGCGCCGGGGTCCGCCGCCATCGGGGTGCCGGTTCACAGCGTGTCCAGCCGGTAATGCCGCGCCAGCCATTGCTTGAAGCGGCGGACGATGGCGAGCGAATCCTTCAGCGCCTGCCGGTCCAGCGTGCCAAGCTCGCCCAGCCGGATCAGGTTATCCGCGGTGCGCCCCTCGGCCATCTGGCGCAGGTTGCCGGACAGCTTCAGCCCGATCAGGAACCGCAGCGCGTCGGTCAGGTCGCGGGCCAGATCCTCCTCGATCCGCCGGGCCGCCGCCAGTTTCCGCAGCCGCTCCGCGGTGTTCAGCTCCGGCACGCGGTATTGCAGCGCCAGCGCCCGCACCCCCTGAACGATGGGAAAGATGCCCAGCTTCTTGAGGTCCACCTCGGCCTCCGCCCGCCCGCCGAGGCCCGGCAGGCGCGACCACCAGCTTCCGTCCTGACCGAAGCTGCGCACGGTGCTGGCGAAGCGGGCGTGGAAGGCGTCGCCCCTGGACAGCAGCTCATCGACATGGCCGCGCACCTCGGCCAGCAGGCTCGCATCCCCCGCCACCGGCGCCGCGTCGAGGAAGATCGCCAGGTTCATCGGCCCCTCGGGATCGTCGCCATAGATCCACCCCGCCAGCGTCCGGCGGAAGCCCGAGACCGGCTGCCGCCACAGCGGTCGGCTCATCATGATGCCGCCGGGGCAGAGGGGATAGCCGAACTCCACCAGCGCGGCGGTGAAGGCGTCGGCGACCTCCGCGACCCCATCCGCCGGGAAGCCGTCGCGCAGGATCAGGCCGTTATCCTGATCGGTCTTGATGATCTGCTCGCCCCGCCCCTCGCTGCCCATGACGATCAGGCAGCTGTTCTCGCGCAGCGGCTCGGGCGCGAGCAGTGCCCACAGCCGCTGGAAAACCCGCCGGTTCAATTCGCCCACCAGCCCGGTGATGACCTCGACCCGGACGCCGTCCTCGTGCAGGGCGCGGATCAGGTCGTTGATCTGCCCCGCCGCCGCCTTCAGCTCGGCAAGATCGGTCGCCTGCGCCGCCTGCAGCGCGATGAGCTGAGAATGGTTGGCGACGAACCCCATCAGGTCGAGCTGGGTCAGCACACCGACGACCTCGTCCCCCTCGCGCACCACCAGCCGGCGGACGCGGTGGCGCAGCATCAGGATCATCGCGTCGTAAAGATCGTCGCCCGTGGAAACCGACACGGTCTGGAAGGTGGTGACCTCGCGCACCGGCAGTTCGGCGGGCGGAACCGGACGCAGCAGGGCGTCGCGCAGGTCGGTGGTGGTGAAGATGCCGATGCGGCCGCCGTCGCGCACCAGCGCCTCGGTCAGGCCGCGTTCGGAGAGGTCGCGGCAGAGCGTCACCAGATCCGTGCCGCCGTCCACGAAGAAGGGCTTGCGCAGGAACGCCTCGCCCACCGGGGTCGCCATCAGCGACAGCAGTTCGCGGCGGGTGTGATCGGCCCCCTGCCCGGTCATGTCTGCGGCCGGACCCGAAGGCCCGGCCGCTTTGGTCAGGTCGGCGCCCCGGCTCAATGCGCCGAGGCGGCGGCGGCGCCGATGCCGGTCTCGGACCGGACCTGCTGCGCCTTGTAGCCGGCGCGGTCGATCTGCGCTCGGCGGCTGTTGTCGGTGATCGAGAACAGCCAGATCCCGAGGAACGCGAGCGTCATCGAGAACAGGGCCGGCGAGGTGTAGGGGAACAGCGCCGAGCCGGCGGGATTGCCGAAGGTCGCCTCCCACACCGAGGGCGAGAGGATCGTCAGCAGCACCGACGAGACAAGCCCGAGGAAGCCGCCCACGACGGCCCCGCGGGTGGTCATCCCCTTCCACAGCAGCGACAGGAACAGAACCGGGAAGTTCGCCGAGGCCGCGATCGCGAAGGCGAGCGAGACCATGAAGGCGATGTTCTGCTTCTCGAACACGATGCCGAGGATGATCGCCACCACGCCGAGCGCCAGCGTGGTGATCCTCGACACGCGCAGTTCCGCGGCGTTGTCGGCCTGCCCCTTCTTGATGACCGTCGAGTAAAGGTCATGCGACACCGCCGAGGCGCCCGACAGCGTGAGCCCCGCCACCACCGCGAGGATGGTCGCGAAGGCCACCGCCGACATGAAGCCCAGGAAGATGTTGCCGCCGACCGCGTTCGCCAGATGGACGGCCGCCATGTTGTTGCCGCCGATCAGCCCGCCCTCGGGGTCGAGGAAGCCGGGATTGGTCAGCACGAAGGTGATCGCGCCGAAGCCGATGATGAAGGTCAGCAGGTAGAAATAGCCGATCCACACCGTCGCCCACATCACCGACTTGCGCGCCTCTTTCGCGCTCGGCACCGTGAAGAAGCGCATCAGGATATGCGGAAGGCCCGCCGTGCCGAACATCAGCGCCATGCCGAAGGAAATCGCGCTGACCGGATCGTGGATGAAGTTCCCCGGCCCCATGATGGATCGGCCCGTCGCCGCCGCCTCGTCCGGTGGCTGGCCTGCCGCCCCGGCGATCTCGGCCTTGATCTCGACCGACCGGGCGAACAGCCGCTCGAAGCTGAAGCCGAACTGCCACATCACCATCAGCGCCATGAACGAGGCGCCGCCCAGCAGCAGGCAGGCCTTGATGATCTGCACCCAGGTGGTCGCCGTCATGCCGCCGAACAGGACATAGATCATCATCAGCGCGCCGACGATCACCACGGCGATCCAGTATTCCAGTCCGAACAGCAGCTTGATCAGCTGCCCGGCCCCGACCATCTGCGCGATCAGGTAGAAGGCCACCACCACCAGCGTGCTGGAGGCGGCGAAGACGCGCACCGGCGTCTGCTCGAAGCGGAAGGCGGCGACGTCGGCGAAGGTGAACTTGCCGAGGTTGCGCAGCCGTTCGGCCATCAGGAAGGTGAGGATCGGCCAGCCCACGAGGAAGCCGATCGAATAGATCAGCCCGTCGAAGCCGCTGGTCATCACCGCCGCCGAAATCCCCAGGAACGAGGCCGCCGACATGTAGTCACCGGCGATGGCAAGGCCGTTCTGGAAGCCGGTGATGCCCCCGCCCGCCGTGTAGAAATCGGCCGCCGACTTGGTGCGTCCGGCGGCCCATTTGGTGATGAACAGCGTCATCACGACAAACACCGCGAACATGGTGATCGCGGTCCAGTTGGTCGCCTGCTGCACGATCTCGCCCTCCAGCGCGGGGGCGGCCAGCACGAGGCTGGGCACGAACAGCAGCAACGACAATACGGCGAACCGGCCAAGGCTCATGGGGGGGGTCATTTCAGGGCCTCGCGCTTCACGGCTTCGGTCAGTTCGTCGTATTCGCGGTTCGCGCGCAGGACATAGACCCCCGTGATGACGATGGTGAAGACGATGACCCCGAAGCCGATGGGAATGCCCCAGGTCGTCACGCCATTGCCGATCGGCGTGGCGAGCAGGTCCTTTCTGAAAGCAATGAGCAGGATGAACCCGTAATAGACCACCAGCATGGCGATCGTCAGGGTCCAGCCGAATCGAAGTCGTCGAGATCGCAGTTTTTCGTAATTCGGATCGGCTGCGATGCGGTCTGTCATCGTCACCATTCTTGTCCCTCCTCAGCGGTCAAGGCTGATCCCTGTGCCATCAGACTTGCCCAGCCCCCTTTAAAGTCAAGCGCCGTCTGCGGGTGCGGCGCTGCGCCGCATGGGGTGTGGCCCCAGCCCCGGACGAAACGCCGCCCCGAAAGACCCCCGCTGAAGCATCGGCGCAGGCGATTGCGTCCGCCCCGCGGATGCAGGAGAGGTGGCCGAGCCATTCTGGACGAGGTTGCCATGAGCTTGCCACATTCCCGCCTGGGCGCGGCCTGGAACCGGCGCGGCGCCGCCTTCATGTGCCTTGCCATGGCCGGTTTCGCGGTCGAGGACGCGCTGCTGAAGATCGCCGCCGCCAGCCTGCCCGTCGGGCAGGTGCTGATGACCTTCGGGGTTTTCGGGGTGACCGCCTTCTCCATCTGGGCAATGCTGGCCGGCGAGACGCCGCTCAGCCGCGCGATGCTGCGGCGGGCGATGATCCTGCGCTCGCTTGCCGAAGTGGTCGGACGGCTGTTCTTCATGCTGGCGATCGCGCTGACGCCCCTTTCCACCGCCTCGGCGATCCTTCAGGCGACGCCGCTGGTGGTGATGGCGGGCGCGGTGGTGGTGTTCGACGAGCGGATCGGCCCCCGGCGCTGGCTGGCGGTGGCGGTGGGTTTTGCGGGCGTGCTGATGATCCTGCGCCCAGGGGCCGAGGGGTTCGGGCCGCTGTCGCTGCTGGCCGTGATCGGCATGCTGGGCTTTGCGGGCCGCGATCTGGCCACCCGCGCGGCACCGGCCGAGCTGTCGTTCCGCCAGCTCGGCGTGCTGGGCTTCGCGATGCTGATCGTCGCGGGGCTGATCGCGCTGCCTTTCGGCCCCGCGCCGGTCGGCCCGGACGCCGCGACCTGGCTCGGGCTGGCGGCGGCCTCGGTCGCCGGAATCCTTGCCTACACGTCCCTGACCATCGCCATGCGCACCGGCGAGGTGGGGGCGGTGACGCCGTTCCGTTACACCCGGCTGGTCTTCGCCATGATCGCCGGCATGGCGGTGTTCGGCGAGCGGCCGGACATGTGGATGCTGATCGGCTCGACGCTCATCATCCTGGCGGGGATCGCGGCCATGCGGCTCACCGTCGGGCGGCGCGGGGCGGCGCCAGGTGGGGCGGCTTGAAATTTTTCTAAACTTTTCCTATATGTAGCAGGCACCATCACGTTCCCGGCGCTGCGGGAGGGGGCTTTCCTTCCGCAGCGCCGTGACATGCGCAATCCACGGGGCTCTGCCGTTCAGCAGGTATTCGACGCTGGATGACGGCGGAACGCCCCTTCGCAGTCGCGGCCATCCGTTGCGGGCCGCCGCTGCGCGTCAGTGAAAGGAGTTTCTCATGAGTTTCACAAGCACACAGCTCCAGGCGGCCCGGCCCGAAACCCGCGCGGAGGTCACGGACCGCATCGCGCGCGAGATCATCGATGCGGAAACCGCCGCACGCGAGCAGCAGGTCGAGCGGCTGAGGACGGCCCGGCTGCGCAAGGAGGCCGCCGAGCGGTCGGCCCCGCGCCCCGCGCCCGCCCCGAAACGCCGGGTCGCGGCGCGCTAAGCCGCTGCGCGGGTCCCCTTGCGCCGGGGCCCGCATAACGCCGCCCCCGCAAGGATCGCGCCCGACACCGCCGCGATCATGCCCGCCGCCGAAAGCGAGTGCCGCCCGCCCAGCCAGAGCGGGCCGTAAGCCGCCAGCACGAAGCCCATGACGGCGGCGAGGGCGGCGAAGACCAGGCTCCAGCCGATCTGCGGCCCCATCCGGTCGGTCATCATCCGCGCCGAGGCGGCGGGGCAGATGAACATGGCGATCACGATGATCGACCCCACCGCGTCGAAAGCCGCCACCGCCGCGACCGCCACCGTCACCACCAGCCCGGCGCTGACGAGGCCGGGCCTTGCACCCACGCTGGCGGCGAAGGTCGGATCGAACGTGCCGATCAGCAGCTCCTTCCAGAAGGCCGCCGTGAACGCCGCGACCGCCAGCAGCACCAGCGCCAGCCGGCCAAGCTGCGGCGGCAGGGCGGCGAGCGCCTCGGGGTCGGTCAGCGCCGCCCATGAGGTGCCCTTGAGCCAGATGAGGCTTTCGAGATTGCCGTAAAGCGCGTGTTCCACGTCCAGATGGACGTTGCGCGCGCCGGTCTGTTCCAGCAGCAGGACACCGGCGGCGAACATCGTGGTGAAGACCACGCCCATCGCCGCGCCCGGATCGATATTGCCCAGACGCCGGATCAGCTCGATCAGGCCGACGGCGACGATCGCCGCGCCGGCCGCGCCGATCAGCATCGGCCAGGCGGCCAGCGTCCCGGTCAGCAGGAAGGCGGCGACGATGCCGGGAAACGCGACATGGCTGATCGCGTCGCCCATCAGGCTCTGCCGCCGCAGGACGAGGAAGTTGCCCGGCAAAGCGCAGGCGCAGGAGGCCAGCACCCCGATCAGGATCGGCGTCAGCGAAAGCTGGACGAAGCTGTCGGTCATGGCTGCACCCCACGCACCGCCAGTCGGCTGTCGAGCTCGCCGATGATGTCGGCGGGCAGGATCTCGGCCAGCGGGCGCAGGCCGCCGGGGGTGGAGACGGACTCGTCGGGGTGCAGGCGGCGATAGAGGCTCCAGCGGGCCTCGTCGCGCATCGCGGCCTCTGCGGCGGCGCGGCCTTTGGGCGTCGTCGCGCCCTCCGCGCCGACATGGCCCCGCGCCTTCAGGCGGCGGAGCGTCGCGCCATCGTAGATCGGCGCGCCCCGCGCCAGCGCCAGCAGGCCCTGCCGCTCCTGCACCAGCCCCCGGAAGCGGTGGCGCTGAAGGGCCTTCGCCACGAGCCCGCGCCGCGGCGACAGCAGCAGCGAGGCCAGGAACAGCGCGAACGCGATCAGCACGATCAGCGCCCCGGTGGGCAGGCCGCGCGCCAGCGAGGACAGCACCGCGCCCAGCCATGCGGCCGCCGCGCCAAGCGCCGCAGCGATCACCACCATCGCGCCGGGCCGGTCGGTCCAGAAGCGGGCGGCGACCGGAGGGATGATCGTCAGCGCGACGATCAGCACCAGCCCGGCGACCTTCAGCCCGATCACCGTCACGGCGAGCAGCAGGGCCATCATCGCAAGGTCCGCCGCCCGGATGTTGACGCCGCGCACCAGCGCATATTCCGGGTCGAAGCAGACCAGCGTGAAGGGCCGCCGCAGGACGAAGATGGCAAGCCCGACCAGCGCCGAGGTCAGGGCGATGATCTCCGCCTCGGACCGCAGCATCCCGGCGGTGGAGCCGAGCAGATAGCCGGCGATCCCCGCCTGCCGCCCCATCGGCAGAGTCTGGATGACGGTCATCAGCACCACTCCGGCGCCGAAGAAGACCGACAGCACCGCGCCGATGGCCGCATCCTCGGGCAGCCGAGTGCGCGAGGCCAGCCAGTCCAGCGCCAGCAGCCCCAGCGCCGCCGACAGCGCAGCCCCGATCATCAGCCCCGGCAGCCAGCGCCCGTCGCCCCCCAGCGCGGCCATGGCGATGAAGGCCAGCGCCAGCCCCGGCAGGGTGGCGTGGCTGATCGCATCCGACACCAGCGAGCGCTTGCGCAGCAGCACGAAGCCGCCGATGGCCCCGGCGCTCGCGCCCAGCAGGGCCGAGCCGACCGTCACCAGCGCGGTGTTGTAACCGGCCTGAAGCAGCAGCGCGGAAAGGAAGCCGTCCATGCCCTACTCCGCCGCGATCCCGCCGATCTGCGCGGGGGCGAGCCTGCCGCCATAGGCCGCCTGCAGGTTTTCCGGCGTGAAGGCGGCGGCGACCGGCCCGTCCGCGATCCTGCGGACGTTCATGATGAGGACATGGGTGAAGTAGTCCTTTACCGTGGAGAGGTCGTGATGGACGCAGAGGATCGTCCTGCCGGCCCGGTTCAGGTCCTTCAGCACCTCGACGATGGCCCGTTCGGTCGCGGCGTCCACCCCGGCGAAAGGCTCGTCCATCACATAGAGCCCCGCGCCCTGCGCCAGCGCGCGGGCCAGGAACACCCGCTGCTGCTGGCCGCCGGAAAGCTGGCCGATCTGGCGATCCGCGAAATCCTGCATCCCGACCCGGCGCAGGCACTCCGCCGCCCGCTCGCGGTGCCGCTTGCCCGCGAAGCGCAGAAGGCCGATCTCGCGGTAAAGCCCCATCATCACCACGTCCAGCACGGTCGCCGGAAACTCCCAGTCCACCGACGCGCGCTGCGGGACATAGGCGATGCGGCGGCGGGCCTCGCGCAGGGGCTGGCCGAACGCCGTCACCTCGCCCGAGACGCGCGGCACGATCCCCAGCGCCGCCTTGAGCAGCGTGGATTTGCCCGCCCCGTTCGGCCCGATCACCGCCAGCATCGCGCCCGGCGGCGTCACCAGATCGACCGAGACGACCACCGGCTTGCCGCCATAGGCCACGGTCAGCCCGGCGATCGCCAGCGGGCTTTCGGGATGATCCGCGCCGAGCCTGCGCCCGGCTTCGGCCATGAGAACGGGGGCGTTCATCCGCCCTGCCCCAGCCGGCCGTTCATCCCGCCGGGCGGCGCCTCACCGCCAAGGGCGCGGGTGATCGTGGTCACGTTGTGGTCGATCATGCCGATATACGTTCCCTCATAGCTGCCGGGCTCGCCCATCGCGTCCGAGTAAAGCTCGCCGCCGATCACGACCTCATGGCCCCGCGCCTGCGCCCCCTCGATCAGCGCACGGACGTTGCGGTCAGACACCGAGGATTCCACGAAGATCGCCCCGATCCCGCGATCCACCAGCACGCCCACCAGATATTCGATCTGGGCAAGCCCCGCCTCGGATTCGGTGGACATGCCCTGAATGCCCAGCACCTCGAAGCCATAGGCGTCGCCGAAATAGCTGAAGGCGTCATGCGCGGTGACGAGGACGCGGGCGTCCTGCGGCACGCTTCCCAGCACCTGCGCCGAATAGCCGCCCAGCGCCTTGATGTCGGCCAGATGCGCGTCGGCATTGGCGCGGAAGATGTCGGCCCCGGCGGGGTCGAGCCCGACCAGCGCGTCCCGCGCGGCCGCGACCACGCGGGTCCAGCGCGCCGGGTCCATCCAGACATGGGGATCGTGGCGGCCCTCGTAACCCTCCCATCCCAGCAGGGTTTCGGGTGGCAGCGTCTCGGCCAGCGCGACGACGGTCTGCTGGGTGGACAGCTCGTGGAACAGATCCTCAAGCTGCGCCTCCAGATGCAGGCCGTGCCAGAACACCGCGTCGGCCGAGGTCATCGCCGCGATGTCGGACCGGGTCTGGCGATAGCCGTGCGGGTCCACCCCCGGCCCCATCAGCGCCTGCACCCGGGTCCGCTCGCCGCCGATCTGCGCGACCGCATCGGCGATCATGCCGGTGGTGGCGATGACGGTCAGCCGCCCCTCCTGCGCCAGCGCGGGCGCAGAGAGGCCCGCCGCGAGAACGGCGGCCCCCGCGGCGGCGAGCAGGTGGCGGCGTGTCGCGGAAAGCATGGGGCCCCCATAGATGCAATTGATTCGCATTTACACATAGCAGGCAATGGCCGACATTCAACTGCAATCCGCTCGCAACTCGGCGCGATCGGCGCGATGCGCGCCCGCCTGTCCCGTGACGGGCCGTTCCGGTTATGCTACCCGGGCAAGTCGCCGGGACCGCCCGCCCCGAACCTGCGTCCAGATGAGCCGAGCCGACCATGACCGACGACGACAACCGCAGCCTGATGGACCGTTGCCGCGAACTCGGCCTGCGGCTGACCCGCCCCCGGCAGGTGATCCTGCGGGTGCTGGGCGCGTCCGAGGATCACCCGGATGTCGAGGAGCTGCACCGCCGCGTCGTCGCCATCGAGCCGGGCATCAACATCGCCACTGTCTATCGGACGATGAACATCCTCGCCGAACACGGGCTGATCGAACGCCACAGCTTCGCCGATGGCCGCACCCGCTACGAGACCGCGCCCGAGACGCATCACGACCACTTCATCAACGTGGAGACCGGCGAGGTGATCGAGTTCCACTCGGAAGAGATCGAGCGGATGCAGCAGAAGATCGCCCGCGAGCACGGCTTCGACATCGTGAGCCACCGGTTCGAGATCTATGTGAAACCGCGCAGGTAGGCGGGGTCTTTCCGTTCAGGTGATCCCCTTGCGATGCGCGACGAGATGCCCTCGCTGACGACGACCGTTGCAAGGATTTCCACCGTGGTTTGCAGACGGCGCGGCTGTCTTGTGAGGGCTTCCGTTAGGAAGCGGGGCGCTGGGGCGCGGCGCGCAAGCGAAACCGGTGCCGCCGCTCCTGACCGCTGCATCCTCCGGCTCAGCCGGACTCCAACGGCCCGCCAGCGGTCGCGAGATCGCTCTCCAGATGCGCCAGCAGATCGCTCGCTCGCGCCGCGATCTCGCCCGCCAGCCGCTGCGCGAGCGGGGACGGCCGGTCGCGCTGCAGGTTCACCAGGTACCATGTCCGCTGGATCGGCAGCCCCGGCGCGTTCAGCAGGCGCAACCGGCCGCTGCGCAGTTCCTCGACCGCGGTGTGCAGCGACAGGAACGCGATTCCCAGACCCGCGATGACGGCCTGCTTGATCGTCTCGTTGCTGTCCATCTCGACCGTCTGATACTCGGCCCCCTCGCCGATCCGGTCGAGATAGCGGGTCATCAGAATGCGCGTGCCCGAGCCCGCCTCGCGGCAGATGAAGGTCTCGTCCGCCAGATCCTCGGCGGTGATCTCGCGCCGCCCGTCAAGCCGGTGGCCGCGCGGCAGGACGATGCCGTGCGGGTGCGGGCCCAGCGGAACCGCCTCGACCACCGGCTCGCGGGGCGGGCGGCCCATGATCGCCAGATCCAGAGCGCCGGATGCCAGCCCCTCGATGGTGGATTCGCGGTTGCCGATCTTCAGCGCGATCCCGGCCCCCGGCACGGCGTCCATCAGCGCCCGCACCAGCGACGGCGCGAAATACTTGCCGGTCGAGACCACCCCGAGCGTGACCCGCCCCATCTCGCCCCGCCGCAGCGCCTCGATCTCGGCGCTGGCGCGGCCCAGGGCGACCTCGATCCGCCGCGCGGCCGCCAGCAGGATCATACCTTCGTCTGAGGGCGCGAAGCCCTCCGCCCGGTCGAAGGCGCTGCCGCCGAGCGCCGTTTCCAGCCCCGCAAGCTGTGCGTGAACGGCCGGAATCGTCAGCCCCAGCTGGGCTGCGGCGCCGGTGAGCGAGCGGCTGTCGGCGATCGCGGCCATGGCGCGCAGCTGCTTCAGCGTGAGGGCGTCGAGGCGGATCATTCAACCTATCTTAAGACGGATTAGAGATTTTTACATTTAACTTAATCCAGCTTCGGTCAACCCTCCGCTCAAGGGAAGAGGAACCGACATGCTGGAACACGCGACGCGAACACAGCCCGACCAGGCGCTTTCGCTGGAGATAGCGGAAACGCTGGACCGGATCGCCATCGTCGGCGCCGGGATCGCCCGGCGCATCGCGCGCGGCGGCCTCGACGGGAAGCTGAGCGGCGTCGTCGGCACCAACGCCGACGGCGACAGCCAGAAGGCGCTGGACCTCATCGCCGACGAGGCCTTTCGCACCGCCATGATCGGATCGCCCGTCCGTTTCTACGCCAGCGAGGAGCAGGAGGACGTGATCGCCCTGAACCCTGCGGGCTCGCTCGGCCTCGCCATAGACCCGCTCGACGGCTCGTCGAACATCGAGACGAACGTCTCCATCGGCACGATCTTCGGCATCTATCCGGCGGCGGACAGCGCGGCGGCCAGCTTCCTGCGGCCGGGGCGCGAGCTGCTGGCGGCAGGCTACATCATCTACGGGCCGCAATGCCTGATGGTCAGCGCCACGGCCGAAGGGGTCCGCAAGGCCGTCCTCGACCCGGCGACCGGCGCGGTCGCGGTCCTGAAGCGCGACTGCCGGATTCCCGACGCCTCGGTCGAATACGCGATCAACGCCTCGAACTATCGCCACTGGCCCGCGCCGATCCGCGCCTACATCGACGACATGGTGGCCGGCGCGGACGGGCCGCGGGCGCAGAACTTCAACATGCGCTGGATTGCCTCGCTGGTGGCCGAGGCGCACCGGATCATGGTCCGGGGCGGCGTCTTCCTCTACCCGCGCGACGGGCGGCCGCAATACGCCCAAGGGCGGCTGCGTCTTGTCTATGAATGCGCGCCGATCGCCTGGCTGATCGAGGCCGCGGGCGGGGCGGCCACCGATGGCTGCGACCGTATCCTTGATCTGGTGCCGACCAGCCTGCACCAGCGCACCCCCTTCGTGTTCGGCTCGCGCGAGAAGGTCGCGCGGGTCGCCACCTATCACGATCTCGACGCCACCGAGACCTCTGCCCTTTTCGCCAAGCGCGGCCTTTTCAGGATCTGACCGATGAGCAGGAAACACCCCATCATATCCGTCATCGGCAGCTCGGGGGCCGGCACCTCGACCGTCAAGCATACCTTCGAGCAGATCTTCCGGCGCGAGGGGATCAAGGCGGTTTCCATCGAAGGCGACGCCTTCCACCGCTTCAACCGCGCCGACATGCGGGCCGAGTTGGAACGGCGCACCGCCGCCGGCGATCACAGCTTCAGCCATTTCAGCTTCGACGCGAACGAGCTTGAGAAGCTGGAGGAGGTGTTCCGCAGCTACGCCGGAACCGGAACCGGCGAGACGCGCAACTACGTCCACGACGACACCGAGGCCGAGCGCTGGGGCGTGCCGCAGGGCGAGTTCACGCCCTGGCGCGCCCTCGATCCCGGCTCGGACCTGCTGTTCTACGAAGGGCTGCACGGCGCGGTCGTCAACGACCGGGTGAACCTTGCCGCATTGGCCGACCTCAAGATCGGCGTGGTGCCGGTCATCAACCTGGAATGGATCCAGAAGATCCATCGCGACCGTTCCCATCGCGGCTATTCGACCGAGGCCGTGACCGACGTGATCCTGCGCCGGATGCACGCCTATGTGCACTGCATCACGCCGCAGTTCACCGAGACCGACATCAACTTCCAGCGGGTGCCGGTGGTGGACACCTCGAACCCGTTCATCGCCCGCTGGATTCCCACGGCGGACGAGAGCCTTGTCGTGATCCGCTTCCGCAACCCGCGCGGGATCGATTTCCCTTACCTCACCTCGATGATCCAGGGGGCGTGGATGAGCCGCGCGAACTCGATCGTCATTCCCGGCGGCAAGCTCGACCTCGCCATGCAGCTGATCCTGACGCCGCTGATCCTGCGGCTGGTCGATATTTCGAGAAAGGCGTGATGCGATGAACGTGCAGACGAGCGTGCAGACCTGCAACATGGCCGAGCGCGCCATGGCGAACGCCATCCGGGCGCTGACGATGGATGCGGTGCAGGCGGCGAATTCGGGCCATCCGGGAATGCCGATGGGCATGGCGGACGTGGCGGCGGTGCTGTTCGACCGCTTCGTGAAGATCGACCCGGCCGATCCGAAATGGCCCGACCGCGACCGCTTCGTGCTGTCGGCGGGGCATGGGTCGATGCTGCTTTACGCCATCAACCACCTGCTCGGCTACGCCGACATGCCGGTGGAGGAGTTGCGCCGTTTCCGCCAGCTTGGCGCGCGCACGGCCGGGCACCCCGAATACGGCCATGCGGACGGGATCGAGGTGACGACCGGGCCGCTGGGTCAGGGGATCGCCACGGCGGTCGGCATGGCGCTGGCGGAACGCATGGCGAATGCCCGCTGGGGCGACGATCTGGTGGATCACTGGACTTACGTCATCGCCGGCGACGGCTGCCTGATGGAAGGCGTCAGCCACGAGGCGATCGACATGGCCGGGCATCTCGGCCTCGGCCGCCTCATCGTGCTGTGGGACGACAACCGCATCACCATCGACGGCTCGACCGACCTGTCCACCTCGACCGACCAGATGGCGCGGTTCGCAGCCTCGGGCTGGCATACGGTGGCCTGCGACGCGCATGAGCCGGCGGAGATCGCCGCCGCCATCGAGGCGGCGCGGAGCGACCCGCGCCCCTCGCTGGTCGCCTGCCGGTCGGTGATCGGCTGGGGCGCGCCGAACAAGCAGGGCGGGGCCGACTGCCACGGCGCGCCGCTCGGGGCCGACGAGATCGCGGCCGCGCGCCTGCATCTGGACTGGCCGCACGAGCCGTTCGTGATCGCGCCCGCCGCTTACGACCAGTGGCGGGCCATCGCCCGGCGCGGGGCCGAGGCGCGGCGGGCGTGGAAGTCCCGGAAGGGCTCGCACCCTCAGCGGCAAGCCTTCGAGGCGGCGCAAGCCCGTGGTGGCCTCGACGCGCTGACCGAGGCAATGGTCGGCTACAAGGCGAAGCTGATCGCCGACCGGCCCAGGGTTGCGACCCGCAAGGCGTCGGAAATGGCGCTGGCGGTGGTCAACGCCGCGCTGCCTGACACCATCGGTGGCTCGGCCGACCTGACCGGCTCGAACCTGACGAAGACGCGCGACATGCGGCCGATGGCGCGGGACGACTTCGGCGGGCGCTACCTCCACTACGGCATCCGCGAGCATGGCATGGCCGCCGCGATGAACGGTATCGCGCTGCATGGCGGCTTCCGCCCCTATGGCGGCACGTTCCTGGCCTTCGCGGATTATGCCCGCCCGGCGATCCGGCTGTCGGCGCTGATGGGGGTGCCCGTCACCTATGTGATGACCCATGACAGCATCGGCCTGGGCGAGGACGGACCCACGCACCAGCCGGTTGAGCATCTGGCGAGCCTGCGGGCCATCCCGAACCTGACCGTGATCCGCCCCGCCGACGCGGTGGAGACCGCGGAAGGCTGGGAGATCGCGATGACCGCGACCGACCGGCCCGTCATGCTGGTGCTGTCGCGCCAGAACCTGCCCTGCGTCCGCGAGGACGCGACCGAGAACCTGACGGCGCGCGGGGCCTATCTCCTCCGCCACCCGCGCGACCGTCAGGTGACCCTGATCGCCACCGGTTCGGAGGTCGAGATCGCGCTGGCCGCAGCCGATGCGCTGGCGGCCGAGGGCATCGCCGCCGCCGTGGTCAGCGCGCCCAGCTTCGAGCAGTTCGCCGCCCAGCCGGACGGCTACCGCGCCGCCGTGCTGGGCGATGCCCCGCGCATCGGCGTCGAGGCCGCGATCCGGCAGGGCTGGGACGGGCCGATCCTGCGCACGACCGACCGCTTCGTCGGCATGACCGGCTTCGGCGCATCCGCCCCTGCCCCCGACCTTTACCGCCACTTCGGCATCACGGCCGAGGCCGTGGCCGCCGCCGCCCGCAACCTCATCAGGGAGTAACCGATGGCCCTCATCACGCTGCGACAGCTTCTCGACCACGCCGCCGAACGCGGCTACGGCGTGCCCGCCTTCAACATCAACAACATGGAACAGGGCCTCGCGATCATGGAGGCCGCGCGAGCCACCGACGCCCCGGTGATCCTTCAGGCCAGCCGCGGCGCGCGCAGCTATGCCGGCGACATCATGCTGCGCCGCATGGTCGAGGCGCTGGCCGAGATGAACCCAGGCATCCCGATCTGCCTGCATCAGGACCACGGCAACAACCTTTCCACCTGCATGAGCGCAATCCGCCACGGCTTCACCAGCGTGATGATGGACGGCTCGCTGCGCGAGGACATGAAGACGCCCGCCGATTACGACTACAACGTCGCGGTGACGGCGAAGGTGGCGGAGGCCGCGCATGCGGTCGGCGCTTCGGTCGAGGGCGAGCTTGGCATCCTCGGCTCGCTGGAAACCGGCGAGGCGGCGGCCGAGGACGGCTCGGGCGCCGAGGGCAAGCTGGACCACAGCCAGCTTCTGACCGACCCCGATCAGGCGGTGGATTTCGTCATGCGCACCGGCGTTGACGCGCTGGCGATCGCCTGCGGCACCAGCCACGGTGCCTACAAGTTCACCCGCAAGCCGGACGGCGAGATCCTCGCCATGCATGTGATCGAGGCGATCCACGCGCGCCTGCCCCAGACGCATCTGGTGATGCACGGCTCATCCTCGGTCCCGCAGCATCTTCAGGACCTCATCAACGAGAATGGCGGCCAGATGCCCCAGACCTGGGGCGTCCCGGTCGAGGAGATCGAGCGCGGCATCCGCCACGGCGTCCGCAAGGTCAACATCGACACCGACTGCCGCATGGCGATGGCGGGCCAGTTCCGCAAGGTCGCCCGCGAGAAGCCGGAGGAGTTCGACCCGCGCAAGTTCATGATCCCGGCGATGAAGGAGCTGACGGCCCTGTGCCGCGACCGGTTCGAGCGCTTCGGCACTGCGGGCAACGCCGGCAGGATCAGGACCGTCCCGATGGACGAGATGGCGAAACGCTATGCGTCGGGGGCGCTGAACCCGGCGGTCACCGCCGCAAAGGCAGCATGAGGAGGCATCTGACATGAACGAGATGAGCAAGACCGAAATCACCGACAAGAAGAAACGCTATGCCGCGGGCGTGCTGAAATACGCGCAGATGGGCTACTGGGACGGCGATTACGAGCCCAAGGACACCGACATCCTCGCGCTGTTCCGCATCACCCCGCAGGAGGGCGTGGACCCGATCGAGGCGGCGGCGGCGGTGGCGGGCGAAAGCTCGACCGCGACCTGGACGGTGGTCTGGACCGATCGCCTGACCGCCTGCGACCAGTATCGCGCCAAGGCCTACAAGGTGGAACCCGTGCCGGGCCAGCCGGGGCAGTATTTCTGCTACGTCGCCTACGACCTGATCCTGTTCGAGGAAGGCTCGATCGCCAACCTGACGGCATCCATCATCGGCAACGTCTTCAGCTTCAAGCCGCTGCTGGCGGCCCGGCTGGAGGACATGCGCTTCCCCGTCGCCTATGTGAAGACCTACAAGGGTCCGCCCACCGGCATCGTCGTGGAGCGCGAGCGGCTGGACAAGTTCGGCCGCCCGCTGCTGGGGGCCACGACCAAGCCCAAGCTGGGCCTGTCGGGCAAGAACTACGGCCGCGTGGTCTATGAGGGGCTGAAGGGCGGGCTCGACTTCATGAAGGACGACGAGAACATCAACTCGCAGCCCTTCATGCATTGGCGCGACCGGTTTCTCTACGTGATGGAGGCCGTGAACCTCGCGACCGCCAAGACCGGCGAGGTCAAGGGACACTACCTCAACATCACCGCCGGCACGATGGAGGAGATGTATCGCCGGGCAGAGTTCGCCAAGCAGCTCGGCTCGGTGATCGTGATGATCGACCTGGTGATCGGCTACACCGCGATCCAGTCGATGAGCGAATGGTGCCGCCAGAACGACATGATCCTGCATCTGCACCGCGCAGGCCACGGCACCTATACCCGCCAGAAGAACCACGGCATCAGCTTCCGCGTGATCGCGAAATGGATGCGTCTGGCGGGGGTGGACCACATCCACGCGGGCACCGCGGTCGGCAAGCTGGAGGGCGATCCGATGACCGTGCAGGGCTTCTACAACGTCTGCCGCGAGACGCATAATCCGGTGGACCTGCCGCGCGGGCTGTTCTTCGAACAGGACTGGGGCGACCTGAAGAAGATGATGCCGGTCGCCTCGGGCGGCATCCATGCCGGGCAGATGCACCAGCTGATCGACCTGTTCGGCGACGATGTGGTGCTGCAGTTCGGCGGCGGCACCATCGGCCATCCGATGGGCATCCAGGCGGGCGCGACCGCCAACCGCGTCGCCCTGGAGGCGATGGTGCTGGCCCGCAACGAAGGCCGCGACATCGCCACCGAAGGGCCCGAGATCCTGCGCGCCGCCGCCAAATGGTGCAAGCCGCTGGAAGCCGCCCTCGATGTCTGGGGCAACATCACCTTCAACTACACCTCGACCGACACGTCGGACTTCGTTCCGACCCCCGGCGTCGCCTGAGGAGGGCGGGAAACATGCGTATCACTCAGGGTTGCTTCAGCTTCCTGCCGGATCTGACGGACGAGCAGATCACCGCGCAGGTCGAATACTGTCTGTCCCGCGACTGGGCGGTCGGGATCGAATACACCGACGAGCCGCATCCGCGGAACACCTTCTGGGAGATGTGGGGAAACCCGATGTTCGACCTGAAGGACGCCAAGGGCGTGATGATGGAGCTTGACGATTGCCGCAAGGCGCATGGGGAGAAGTATATCCGCATGAACGCCTTCGACAGCACGCGCGGGCTGGAGACAGTGACGATGAGCTTCATCGTCAACCGTCCCGAGATCGAGCCGCAGATCGTCATGCGCCGGACCGAGGTGGACGGGCGGGCCATCCGCTACACGCACGAGGTCGTGCGCTGATCGAAAGGCCGGGGGCTTCGCGCCCCCGGACCCCCGCGGGATATTTCGGGACAGAAGATGGAGGCAGGGATGGATGACGCGACGCCGCTGACGGTCGATCTGCGGGCCGAGTTCGAGGACTCGGGCGTCCGCGAGGTGCTGGACGAGCTTGACCGCGAGCTGATCGGCCTGGCCCCGGTCAAGAGCCGCATCCGCGAGACGGCCGCGCTGCTGCTGGTGGAACGCGCCCGCGCCAGCCTCGGGCTGGGGCACGAGACCCCCACACTGCACATGAGCTTCACCGGCAACCCCGGCACCGGCAAGACCACCGTCGCCCTGAAGATGGCGGGGCTGCTGCATCGCCTCGGCTATGTCCGCAAGGGTCATCTGGTCAGCGTCACGCGCGACGATCTGGTGGGCCAGTATATCGGCCATACCGCCCCCAAGACCAAGGAGGTGCTGAAGAAGGCGATGGGGGGCGTGCTGTTCATCGACGAGGCCTATTACCTCTATCGCCCCGACAACGAGCGCGATTACGGGCAGGAGGCGATCGAGATCCTGCTGCAGGTGATGGAGAACAACCGCGACGATCTGGTGGTGATCCTGGCCGGTTATGCCGACCGGATGGAGAGCTTCTTCCGCTCGAATCCCGGCTTCCGCTCGCGCATCGCGCATCATATCGAGTTTCCCGATTATACCGACGATGAGCTGGGCCGGATCGCAGGGCACATGCTGGACGCGCAGGGCTATCGGCTGACGCCGGAGGCCGAGGCGGCGATGGACGAATACGTGACCGCCCGCCGCGGCCAGCCGCATTTCGCCAATGCGCGGTCGATCCGCAACGCGCTGGACCGCGCCCGGCTGCGGCAGGCGAACCGGTTGTTCTCGGCCGATCTGGGGCCGCTGACGGCGGACCAGCTTTCGACCATCGAGGCCGAGGACATCCGCGCGAGCCGCGTCTTTCAGGGCGGGCTGGCGCATGAGCGGGCGGGGGCGGCACCATGACCTTCGACCGCCGCCTTCGGATCGCGCCGTCGATCCTCTCCGCCGATTTCGCCGATTTCGGCCGCGAGATCCGCGCGATCGAGGATCAGGGCGCCGACTGGGTCCATGTCGATGTGATGGACGGCCATTTCGTCCCGAACCTCACCTTCGGCCCGCCGGCGGTGAAGGCGTTCCGCAAGCACGTCACCACCTTCATGGACGTTCACCTGATGATCGCCCCGGTCGATCCCTTCATCGAGGCTTACGCCGAGGCCGGGGCCGACATGATCACCGCCCATGTCGAGGCGGGGCCGCATATCCACCGCACCCTTCAGGCGATCCGCGCCACCGGCAGGATGGCGGGCGTCGCGCTGAACCCCGGCACCCCGGCCGATTCGGTCGAGCATGTGCTGGATCTCTGCGACATGGTGCTGGTCATGAGCGTGAACCCCGGCTTCGGCGGGCAGAAATTCATCCACAGCCAGGTTGCCAAGATCGAGAGGCTGCGCGCCATGATCGGCGACCGCCCCATCCACATCCAGGTCGATGGCGGCGTCGATCCCGCCACCGCGCCGCTGGTGGTCCGGGCCGGGGCCGACGTGCTGGTGGCAGGATCGGCCGTGTTCCGCGGCGGCTCGGCCGATATGCCCGAGGTCTACGGCCGGAACATGCAGGCGATCCGCGAGGCCGCGTTCGGACGGGTGCCGGCATGAGGGCGCTGATCTTCGACGTGGACGGGACGCTCGCCGAGACCGAGGAGCTGCACCGCCGCGCCTTCAATGAGGCCTTCGCGGCGGCCGGGCTACCCTGGGTCTGGGACCGCGACCGCTACCGCACCCTGCTTGCCACCACCGGCGGGAAAGAGCGGATCGCCCGTTTCATCGCCGATGACGGGCTGGTCGGCGCGTTGGACATTCCCGCGCTGCATGCCGACAAGACCGCCCGTTACACGGCGCTCATGGCGGCCGGCGCGATCGAGGCGCGGCCCGGCATCCGCGACCTGATCGACGCCGCGCGGGAAGCGGGGCTCGGGATCGCGGTGGCGACCACCACCTCGCGCCCGAATGTCGAGGCGCTGAGCCTCGCGCTGTTCGGCCAGCCTGCCGGCGCGGTGTTCGACGTGATCGCGGCGGGGGACGAGGTGGCCGCCAAGAAGCCCGCGCCGGACGTGTATCGGCTGGCGCTCGACCGGCTGGGGCTGACGCCTGCGGATGCGGTCGCCTTCGAGGATTCGCTGAACGGGCTGCGCTCGGCGCAGGGCGCGGGGCTGGCCTGCGTCGTCGCGGCGGGGGCCTATACCGCGCATGAGGATCTGTCGGCCGCCGATCTGCTGGTGGCGGACCTGTCGCGGGTGCGGCTTTCGGACCTCGCCGGCCTGCTGCGGTGCCCGGCATGACGGCGGTCATTTTCGATCTCGACGGGACGCTGGTGGACAGCGCGCCGGACATGCACGCCGCGCTGAACCGTGTGCTGGCCGAGCGGGGGAGGCCGGCGCTGACCCTGGGCCAGGTGCGCGGCTTCGTCGGCCATGGCGTTCCGACGCTGGTGCGCCGCGCGATGGTGGCGGTGGGCGCGGCCGAGGACAGCTTCGATGACTGGCACGACGGCTACATGCGCTGCTACGGCGAGGGCATCTGCGAGCGGACCACCCCTTATCCCGGCGTGGTGGAGACGCTGGAGCTTTTCGCCGCGCGCGGGCACCGGCTGGGCGTGTGCACCAACAAGCCGCAGGGGCTGACCGAGGCGCTTCTCGACCGCCTGAACCTGACGCCGCGCTTCGCCGCCGTGCTGGGGGGCGACACGCCGTTCGGCCGCAAGCCCGATCCCGGCGTCCTGCGCGAGGTCGTGGCACGGCTCGGCGGAGGGCCGGCGGTGATGATCGGCGACAGCGCCGCCGATATCGGTGCGGCGCGCGGGGCCGGGCATCCGGTCCTGCTTTTCCTCGGCGGCTATGCCGATGCTGCGCTCGACGCTGGCGCGGCCGACGCGGCGTTCAACGACTGGGCGATGGTGCCGGGCCTCGTGGAGGCGGCGCTTTCGTCGGGCACGGTCAGTGGGCGGCAGGTGGTGTAGAGGCCCGGTTCCGCTGGCGCGGGCGAAGCGGCGGCCGCCCCCTCTATCGCCCGAGCCGGTCCTGCAAGCGCGACCATGCCACGGTGGCGATCACCGCGGGCTTGCGCATGAAGTGGAACGGAATGGGGCGCGGCGGGCTCACGGGGTAGTCCAGCGCCCCCTGGGGCGTGCCGGTGGCCCAGTCCGCGAGCACCTTGCCCATCGCGGACGCCACCGCGACGCCGCGGCCGTTATAGCCCATCGCCGCCACCACGCCGGGCGCAACGCGGTTCAGATGGGGATAATGGTCCGCCGTCATGGCGACGAAGCCACCCCAGGCGTAGCGCCAGGGAACCTCGCGCAGATCGGGGTAGAGCTTGACCGAGGCATCCTGCAGCACCTGCATCTGGCGGCGGGTCGCGCCGGCCGAATAGTTGCCGCGCCCGCCCATGACGAAGCGCCCGGCCGCGTCCTTGCGGAAATACAGCAGCAGCCGCCGCGCGTCCGAGGCCGAGTGCCCCTGCGGCAGGATGCGGGCCGCGATCTCGGGCGGCAGGATATCGGTGGCGACCTGCACCGAGCGGATCGGCACCACCGTCCGGTCCATCGGCGGGACGACGGCCGAGCTGTAACCGTTCGTGCAGACCAGCACCTTGCGCGCCCGGACCTCGCCGCCTGACGTGCGCAGCAGATGCTCGCCGCCTTGCGCCTCATGCGCGGTCACGCGGCTGCCGCCGTGGATCACCGCCCCGGCCCGGATCGCGGCATCGGCGAGACCCAGCGCATAGTTCAGCGGATGCAGGTTCCCGCCGCGCTCGTCGATCATCGCCCCGCGATAGATGTCGGTGCCCAGCAGCGCGGCGGTCGTCTCGCGGTCCAGCATCCGCAGCGCGGCGCCCCGCCGGGTCCATTGCTCGACCCGCCGGCGCACGACCGCATCGGCCTTGTCGTTGTGGACGGGCTGGAGCCACCCGGACTGGCGGGCGTCACAGTCTATCCCCAGCCGCGCGATCAGGTCGAAGACGAACTGCCCCGCGCCGCCCGACATCGCGACCATGCGCCCGCCGACATCGGGTCCGAACCGCGCCTCGATGGTGTCGGGGTCTTCCTTGAGCCCCGGATTGACCTGCCCGCCATTCCGCCCCGACGCGCCCCAGCCGGGCGAGTGGGTTTCCAGCACGATCACGCGCTGCCCGCGTTCCGCAAGATGGAGGGCGGCTGAAAGACCCGTATAGCCCGCGCCGATCACCGCGACGTCGCATTCGGCCTTGCCCCGCAGCGGCGGGCAGTCCGGCGCGGGATTGGCGGTCGCCGTCCACAGCGAGTTGGCGATCACGTCCTCTTCGTTCTCGATCATCCGTTGCGCTCCTCCACTGCGCGGGTTTTCAATAGACGGCTGGCGTCACGATCCACAGGACCTCGGCGGTCTCGCTGCCGCCGCACCAGAAGCGGATCATGCGCGACGCCTCGAAGGCGAAGCTGTCGCCGGCGTTCAGGTGGTGGGTGTCGCCATCGACCTCCATCACCAGCTGGCCCGACAGCACGGTGCCGCATTTCGCGCCGGTGGGGTGGTTGTAGGGGGTGTCGCCGGTCGAGCCGCCGGGCCGGATCACCAGCCGCATCATCTGGATGCCGGTGCAGCTGTCCGGGGTCATCAGCTCCTTGACCATCCCCTTGGCGCCGAGGTCCAGCACCCGCCGCTGATGCTGGCGCACCACGAGATCGCTTTCGCCCTCGGCATCGGCCCGGTCGAACAGCCAGCCGACCGGCATTTCCAGCGCGCCGCAGATCGCGCCGAGCGAGCGGACGGACGGCATGGTCAGCCCCCGCTCCACCTGGCTCACCAGCCCGATCGAGACCTCGGCCCGGCTGGCCACCTCCTTCAGCGAGAGGCCGCGGACCTTGCGCCGCCGCCGCAGCCGCGCGCCAAGATCGTCACGGTCTGCCGGGTCGGGCGGCAGGGTTTTGACGGACTGGCTCATAGGCGGAACATGCGTTGACAACCCGGTGCGTGTTTCGCCAGACTGAAACAACCGGGAAGAAGTTTCAATGCCGATGAATCCATTCCGGTTGGGGAGGATAACCATGAACAAGACGACTCGGATGATGCGCAGCGCCGTTCTGGCGCTGGTTGCCAGCGGGGCCCTTGCCGGGGCGGCGCTGGCGCAGGACACCTACAAGGTCGGCTCGACGCCGTCGGGGGTGCCGTTCACCTTCCTCGACGTCCAGACGAACGAGATCGACGGCGTGATGGTGGACATCATCAACGCGATCGGCGAGCAGGAAGGCTTCACCACCGACATCGAGGCGACGCAGTGGAGCGCGCTGATCCCGTCGCTGACCTCGGGCAAGATCGACGTGATCGCCGCCGCCATGTATGCGACCGAGGAGCGCGCAAAGGTCGTCGCCTTCACCGATCCGGTCTATTCCTATGGCGAGGGGCTGTTCGTTCCCAAGGACGACACCACCGCCTACACCTCGCTCGACGATCTGGAAGGCAAGGTCGTCGGCGCGCAGGTCGGCACCGCCTATGTCGCGCCGCTGCAGGCCCATGGCGGGCTGAAGGAGGTCAAGGTTTACGACACCATCGCCGACATCATGCGCGACGTGTCGCTGGGCCGGATCGACGCGGGCTTCGGCGACCGCCCGATCGTCGCCTATCAGCTGTCGCAGGGCGCGGCGGATGTGCGGCTGGTGCCGGAATACGAAAGCACCATCGTCGGCAACGTCGCCATCGCCGTGCGCCAGAACGAACCCGAACTGCTTGAGCGGATGAACTCCGGCATCGCCAAGATCAAGGAAAGCGGCAGGCTGGACGAGATCATCGCCGAGTGGGGCATCGAGTAAGACCTGTCCGGGGCGGCGGGCTGCCGCCGTCCCGCTTTCCTGCGCGCTGAACGGGACATTCGATCATGGGTTTCTGGGAACGGGCCGCCGATTATCTGCCGCTGCTGATGGAGGGGGTCTGGCTGACGCTGGTCGTCACGTTCTTCTCGGTCCTTCTCAGCACATTCCTGGGCTTCGTCTGGGCGGTCATGGCCTGGACCCGCAACCCGGTGCTGGTGGCGATCAGCCGCGGGTTCGTGACGATCATCCGCGGCATCCCGATCATCGTGCAGCTGTTCTACATCTATTTCGTCATGCCCGAGATCGGGATCAACCTGACCGCCATGCAGGCCGGGATCATCGGGCTGGGCATCGCCTATTCGGCCTATCAGGCGGAAAACTTCCGCGCCGGGATCGAGGCCATCGACAAGGGCCAGATCGAGGCGGCGCATTCCATCGGCATGACCGACCAGCTGGTCATGCGGCGGGTGATCCTGCCGCAGGCGATCCGCATCGTCATGCCGCCCTTCGGCAACACGATCATCATGATCCTGAAGGATTCCTCGCTCGTCTCGACCATTACCGTGGCCGAGCTGACGCGGCAGGGGCAGCTGATCGCGGCCTCGACATTCGACAACATGACGGTCTTCACGCTGGTCGCGCTGATCTATCTCGCGCTCAGCCTGCCGCTGACCTTCCTCACCCGGCACCTGGAGAAGAGGTATTCGCAGGCATGATCCAGGTTCACGACATCCACAAATCCTTCGGCACGCTGGAGGTCATCAAGGGCGTTTCGTTCGAGGTGAACAAGGGCGAGGTGGTCTGCATCATCGGCCCGTCCGGCTCTGGCAAGTCCACGATCCTGCGCTGCATCAACGGGCTGGAAAGCTATCAGCGCGGCGCGATCCTGATCGAGGGGGCGAAGGTCGATCCGGCGGAACGCTCGATCACCGACATCCGCACGCAGGTGTCGATGGTGTTCCAGCGGTTCAACCTGTTCCCGCACCGGACGGCGCTGGAAAACGTGATGGAGGGGCCGGTCTTCGTCAAGAAGACGCCCCGCGCCCAGGCGCGCGACGAGGCGGCGGCGCTGCTGGACAAGGTCGGGCTGGGAGCCAAGCTGGACGTCTATCCGGCCAAGCTGTCGGGCGGACAGCAGCAGCGCGTGGCAATCGCGCGGGCGCTGGCGATGCAGCCCAAGGCGATCCTGTTCGACGAGCCGACCTCGGCGCTCGACCCCGAACTGGTGGGCGAGGTGCTGACCGTGATGCGCGACGTCGCCGCCGAGGGCATGACGATGGTCGTCGTCACGCATGAGATGGAGTTCGCCCGCGCCGTCGCCGACCGCGTCCTGTTCCTGGAAGGCGGCGTCATCGTCGAGCAGGGGCCGCCGCAGGAGGTGCTGCGCAACCCGCAGCATCCCCGCACCCAGGACTTCCTGCACCGCGTCATCCATCCGATGGAGTGACCATGGGCAAGCTGGTCTATGTGGATGCGACGGCGCAGAGCGTGCGCCTGCTGCGGGATCTCGACTGCCCCGCCGGCATGGTCGTCCACGAGGGCGATCCCGATGCGGGCCGTCTGCGCGATCTGATCGCCGGTGCCGGGACCGTCTGGAACGGGCATACCTACATGACCGCCACCGATCTGGCCGCCGCGCCGCTGTTGCGGCGGATCATCTTTCTGGGCACCGGCGCATCCTCCTATATCGACCTCGCGGCGGCCGAGGCTCGCGGCATCGCGGTCGAGACGATCCGCGGTTATGGCGACCGGGCCGTCGGTCAGCACGCCATCGCGCTGGCGCTGAGTGCGCTGCGCCAGATCGCACTGATGGACCGCAACATCCGGGCCGGCCAGTGGAAGCCGCTCGCCGGCCGCGAGTTTCAGGACCTGACCTTCGGCGTCGTCGGCATGGGCGGAATCGGCCGGGCGACGGCCGAGCTTGCTGCGGGACTGGGATTCCGGGTGATCGGCTGGAACCGCTCGCCGCTCGCGGATGCGCCCTGCCCGATGGTCCCGTTGGAGGGTCTGATCGACTCCGCCGACGTCGTCAGCCTGCATCTGGCGCTGACCCCGGAAACGACCGGACTGATCGGTGCCGAAGCGCTCGGGCGGATGCGGCCGGATGCGGTGCTGGTCAATACGGCGCGCGCGGGGCTCATCGACACGCCCCCCCTGATCGCCGCGCTGGCCGCCGGTCGCCTCGGCCACGCCGCCCTCGACGTCTTCGACGAGGAGCCGCTGGCGCCGGATCACCCGCTGCTCTCGCTGCTCAACGTCACCGTCACGGCGCATGCCGGCTTCAAGACCGACGCTGCCCTGCGCCGGCTGCTGGTGGAGGCGCTGGCGCGTATCCGGTGAGGACGCCGGACCGGACCTCGATCCGGCCTTGCCTGAACGGCCGCAGCGCAAGCGCGGCTAACCCGGAAAACACGCCGCCAGAACGGAATCCGCCGCTTCCCTGCCAATCGCTCCGCTGATGCGGCTCCGATCTGCGGACAGGCGCGTTTCCACGAATGCGCTTGCGATCCCGGCGTTCCCCCGCCGCAGCAGCACGGATGCGGTCAGCAGAAGGCCCGCCTGCTCCACGAACCGGCGGGCCTCATCCTCGGCCACCTGCCGCCGCCAGCGGGCCGCATGATCCTCCAGCGCCCGGTCGTAACGCGGATGCAGACCCCGCGCGGCGGCCAGTTCCCGCTCCAGCATCTCCGCGCTCAGGGGGTCCCGGCCGAGGGTCCGCAGCGCGTCGAGGCAGATGACGTTGGCCGAGCCCTCCCAGATGCCGTTGAGCGGCGCCTCGCGGTAGAGCATCGGCAGCCCGGTATCCTCGATGTAGCCCATGCCGCCCATCGCCTCCATCGCCTCGCAGACGACGACCGGGCACAGCTTGTTCGCCAGATACTTTGCCAGCGCGACGCCGATGCGGGCGAAGGCCCGGTCCTCGGCCGAGCCGCCGTCGAAGGCTTCCGCGACATGCAGCCCCAGCGCCAGCGCTCCTACCCAGTCCAGCGCGATGTCGGCCAGCACCGCCCGCATCAGCGGCTGGTCGATCAGCCGCCGCTGGAAGGCCGCGCGGTGGCTGACCCAGTGATGCGCCTCGCGCAGCGCCGCGCGCATCAGCCCGGCGGGCGCCATCGCAGTATCCAGCCGCGTGTGATGGACCATCTCGACGATGGTGCGCACGCCCTCGCCGGCCCCGCCGATCCGATAGGCCAGCGCGTCCCGATACTCGATCTCGGCCGAGGCGTTCGAGCGGTTGCCGAGCTTGTCCTTGAGCCGCTGGATGCGGATGCCGTTGCGCTCTCCCTCCAGCCAGCGGGGCACCAGAAAGCAGGTCAGCCCACCGTCGGCCTGCGCCAGCGTCAGGAATCCGTCCGACATCGGCGCCGAGCAGAACCATTTATGCCCGGTCAGCCGCCACGCCTCGCCGTCCGGCCGGGCCCGGGTGGTGTTGGCGCGCACGTCCGAGCCGCCCTGCTTCTCGGTCATCGCCATGCCGAGGGTGGCCCCCCGCTTGTCCGCGACCGGCCGGACCGAGGGATCATAGTGCCGGGACATCAGCGCGGATTGCCAGTATTCCAGACCCTCGGCCCTTCGCAGGACCGGGACCGCCGCATAGGTCATGGTCAGCGGGCAGCAATGTCCCGGCTCGACCTGACTGGCGAGATAGACCATGCAGGCATGGGTGAGATGCCCGCCCGCGCGCCCCTCCCACGCGATGGAGTGATAGCCGGCGGCGACCGACATCTGCATGAACCGGTGCCAGGCCGGGTGAAAATCGACCTCGTCCAGCCTGCGGCCGCCATTGTCGAAGATCCGCAGTTCCGGCGTGAAGCGGTTGGCATCGCGCGCCGCCGCCCGCATCTCCTGCCGGCCCAGGTTTTGGCTGTAGCTGGCAAGCAGATCGGCCTCGACGGCGCTCGCGGAAACCAGTTGCCGCAGGACCGGATCGTCGCCCCAGAGATCGCGATCCCCCGCCGCCTCCGGCTGGTTCTCGACCTCATGCGTGCCGAGGTCCGAGCGTGGCTTTAGGGTCATTTTCATCCCCCGAGCGACTGGCACGTGCCGGGTTCAGGGTAGCGGGACGGGCGCCTTTTTTCCAGCGGCAAGGAGGAGCAGGACGAGCGCCTGCACCTCGACCGGCTCGCTCAGGCCGGAACTCACCCCTTCACCCCGCCGGTCATCAGCCCCGACACGACCCGCTCCTGAAACAGCACGATCAGGATCGCCAGCGGGACGATGCCGACGACCAGCGCGGCCGAGATGACGGGCCAGGGAAAGGTGAACTCGCCCTGATAAAGCTGGATGCCGACCGGCAGCGTCCGCAGCGCCGGGTTCGAGTTGAACGAGAGCGCCAGCAGGAACTCGTCCCAGGCGTTGACGAAGGCGAGGATCGCGGCGGTGAAGACGCCCGGTGCGGACAGCGGCACAATCACCCGGAACAGCGCGCCGACGCGCGTGCAGCCGTCGATCATCGCCGCGTTCTCCAGATCGCGCGGCACGCTTTCGAAGAAGGCGGCGAGGACCAGCGTGCAGACCGGCAGGCTGAGGACGGTGTAGGGAATGATGAGCGCGGCCCATGTGTTCAGCAGACCGAGGCCGCGCATGATCTCGAACAGCGGGACCAGCAGCGTGACCAGCGGAAAGGTCGAGACGCCGATGATCGCCATCAGGATGACGCCCCGGAACCGCAGGTTCAGCCGCGCCAGCGCATAGGCCGCCAGCGTGGACACGAACAGCGTCGAGATGGTGGACAGCGTGGCCACCGCGAACGAGTTGAACAGGAACAGATGCAGCGGCTGGTCGGAAAACGCGGTGACGTAGTTCTGGAAGGTCGGGTCTTCGGGCAGATAGGTGATCGGGGTCCGGGACAGCTCAGGCTCGCTCTTCAGCGAGGTCAGCAGGATCCAGATCGCCGGGAACAGCCCGTTGACCAGCAGCACCAGCGCCGCGATGGCGCGCAGCGGCGGGACGCGGGGCGAGCGGTCGGACATCTCAGCCCCTCGCCCGGATCATGCGCAGGTAAAGCGCGGTGAACAGCATCGAGATCAGGAACAGCACCACCGCCAGCGCCGACCCGTAGCCGAGGTCCAGAAACGACACGGTGTTCTGGTGGATATACATCGCCAGCGTCGTGGTGGACGATCCCGGCCCCCCGCGCGTCATCATGAACGGCACGTCGAAGGTCTGCAGCGCGGTGATCGTGCGGAAGATCAGCGCCACCGCGATGGCGGGACGCAGCAGCGGCAGGGTGATCTCCACGAACTGCCGCCAGCGCCCGGCCCCGTCCACGTCCGCCGCCTCGTAAAGCGAGCGCGGGATCGTCTGAAGGCCCGCCAGCAGGATCAGCGCCACGAAGGAGGCGGTCTTCCAGATGATCGTGATGCAGACCGCGACCATCGCCCAGCGCGGCGAGTTGAACCAGATCACGCCCTCAAATCCCAGCCGGCGCAGGATGTCGTTCACGACGCCGTATTCGGAATGGAAGAACCACGCGAAGATCAGCCCTGCGAAGGACAAGGGCAGCGCCCAGGGGATCAGCAGCGACAGCCGCACCGGCCATTTCACCCGGAACGGCAGGTTGGCGAGCATCGCAAGGCCGAGGCCCGCGACCAACGCCCCCGGCACCGTGACCAGCGTGATGAGGATCGTGTTCCACAGCGACTGCCGGAAGGTCGCGTCCTCCAGCATCCAGCGGAAGTTGCGGATGCCGACGAACGCGGCGGGCGCGCCCGAGGTCAGCGACAGGTCGGTGAAGCTGGTCCAGACCAGCTTGCCGACGGGGTAAAGGACGACCAGCGACAGCAGCAGCGCCGCGGGCAGCAGCAGCACCGCCGCCAGCGCCGTGTCGCCGGGGTCGAGGATGCGGCTGCGGACGCCGCGCGGGGCCCCTGCCCTTCGCTCCGCCATCAGGCCAGCACCCGGCCGGTGGCGGCGTCGAACAGATGCGCCTTGGCGATATCCACGCCCAGCTGGATGCGCTGACCGGCCGAGGCGCGAGTGTCCGGCGGAAGCCGGGCCGTGACGGTGCCGCCCTCGGTCCCGATATGCAGCAGCGTGTCGGACCCCAGCGGCTCGACGATCTGGACGGTCCCGGCCAAGGGGTGCGGGCCGGGCTCGGGGCGGAAATGCTCGGGCCGGATGCCGAGGATCGCGGCGCCCTGATGCCGCGCCGCGATGGCCGCGTTGCGGGGGCAGAGCGGCAGCGCCTGCGGGCCGAGCCGGGCCGCGCCGCCATCCAGCGTCACGGTCAGGAAGTTCATAGCCGGGGCGCCGATGAAGCCGCCGACGAAGGTGCTGGCGGGCTGGTTGTAGACCTGCTCGGGCGTGCCGTCCTGCTCGATCACGCCGTCGCGCATGATGACGATGCGGTCGGCCATCGTCATCGCCTCGACCTGATCGTGGGTGACATAGACGGTGGTGGTGCCGAGAGCCTGATGCAGCTTCTTGATCTCGGCCCGGACCTGCCCGCGCAGCTTGGCGTCCAGATTGGACAGCGGCTCGTCGAACAGGAACACCTGCGGGCGGCGGACGATGGCGCGGCCCATCGCCACGCGCTGCCGCTGGCCGCCGGAAAGCTGGGCGGGGCGGCGGTCCAGCAGCGCGTCGATCCCCAGCATGGCGGCGGCTTCCTGCACCCGCGGGCGGATCTCGTCCTTGCGGGCGCCGCGCACGCGCAGGCTGAAGGCCATGTTCTCGAAGACGGTCTTGTGGGGGTAGAGCGCGTAGTCCTGAAATACCATCGCCACGTCGCGTTCGCGCGGGGGCAGGTCATTCACCACCCGCCCGCCGATCAGCACCTCGCCGGACGAGATGGATTCGAGCCCCGCGATCATCCGCAGCGTGGTGGACTTGCCGCAGCCGGACGGCCCGACGAGGACGACGAACTGCCCGTCCTCGATCGCGCAGTCGATGTCCTTGACGGCCCGGACCGACCCGTAGCTCTTGCCGAGCCTCCTGAGAGTGACCGTAGCCAGAAGCGCCTCCCGGTTAGCCTTGCGCCCCGAAGGCGGGTGAGGCCGCGGGAAGCGCCCCCGCGGCCGGTTCGTCAGCGGAGGGCGCGGGCGAGATCGCCCTGCAGCGCCTGCACGGCGGCCTCGGGCTCCTCGGCCCCGGCCATCACTGCGTTGACGCGCGTGCGGATCGCGTCGGAAACGCGGGGATAGTTGGGCGTCGCCGGCCGCGCCCGCGCCGTTTCCATCACCGGCAGCGCCTGCTCGAACCAGGCGTTCGCCTCCAGCACGGCGGGGTCGCTGTAAAGCTCGGACCGGGTGGGCAGCATGGAACCCTCGACGGCGAGGAAGCGCGACGCCTCGGGACCGGCGAGAAACTGGATCAGGCCCGCTGCCGCCTCCTTGTTCTCCGAAAAGGCCGAAACCGCCCATTGCCAGCCGCCGAGGCAGGTGACGCTGTCGCCGCCCTCGACCGTGGGCAGCGTCGCCACGCCGACCTTGCCGGCCACCTCGGATTCCGGGCCCTGGAAATGCGCCCAGCCATAGGGCCACAGCACCGCCATGGCGACGTCGCCCGCCTGGAACTCCTTGCGGGTGTCGTCGGTGCCGACCTCGGCGATGTTCGCCTTGGAGGTGCCGGTCGCCACCATCTCGCGCCAGATATTCAGGCTGTTCACGGCATATTCGGCGTTCAGCGGCTCGGGGCTGCCCGCTTCCACCTCGCCGCCTTGGCTCCAATAGGGGATGAGGAAGGTGCAGACGGTGCCCTCGATCGCCTTGGCCTGGAAGGACAGGCCTTGGATATCGGCGTTCCCCTCGGTGCCCTTGATCGCGGCGGCGGCTTCCTGCACGCCCTTCCACGTCGTCGGCGGCGTGATCCCCGCAGCCTCGAACAGGTCGGTGCGGTAGAACAGCATCATCGCATCGGCGAAGGCGGGCAGCGCGACCAGCTCGCCCTCGATCACGTCGGCCTGCGCGTAGGCGGGCAGATATTGCGAGACGAACGTCTCCACATCGCCGTCGATATGGTCGTTCAGCGGCTCCAGCCAGCCGGCGGCGCGGTATTGGGCCGGGTTCACCACGTCGATCAGCATGATGTCGATGGCGGAGTCCTTGGCGGACAGCACCGTGGACAGGTAGTTGCTCTGCAGCTCGGACGTGGCGCCGCCGGTTTCCAGTTCGACCGAGACGCCGGGGTTCTGCTGCTCATACATGTCGAACAGCTGCTCCATCAGGTCGGGCCGCTGCTGCGCGCCGACGAAGACCCGCAGCGCCGTGTCCTGCGCGAAGGCCGGGGCGAGACCGGCCGACAGGGCCAGCGCCGTGGTCGCGGCCAGCGCCGCCTTCATCCGAGTGGTCATTCTTCCCCTCCCTGGGACGTGGGGCACTCGCCCGCATTTCCGTGCATCATGTTGGTGCCGCTGCCCTCTGGCAAGCGGCAACGCTGCCCGTCAGGCCACCTCGCGGCCAAGCGCCAGCGCGTAAAGTTCGAACCACGTCTGCCGGTCGATCCCGACCCGAGCCGCTTCCGCAAGGCGGGCGATCCGTTCGAGGCGGTTCGTGCCGAGGACGGGCAGGATGCGGGCCGGGTGGCGCAGCAGCCAGGCGATGGCGACGGCCGAGGGCTCGACGCCCTGTTCGCGCCCGATCCGCGCCAGCGCCTGCGTCAGGGCCGGCCCCTCGTCCGCCAGCAAGACCCCGCCCCCCAGCGGCGACCACGCCATCGGCAGGATCGCATGTTCCTGAAGATAGGCCAGATCGCCGTTGGTGAAGCTCTGATGCGCCTTCAGGCTCAGTTCGATCTGGTTCACGACCAGCCGCTGCGACATCGCCGATTGCAGCAGCGAGACATCCCACGGGCGGAAGTTCGACACCCCCACCGCCCGCACCTTGCCCGAGGCCACCAGATCGTCCAGCGCCCGCCCGGTCTCGGCAGGGTCCATCAGCGGGTCGGGACGGTGGATCAGCAGCAGGTCGATCCGTTCGATCCCCAGATCGGTCAGCGACTGGTCCACCGCCGCGTGGATATGCGCGCGCGAGGTGTCGTAATGCTTGACCTTCGCGCCCGAATAGCGCCCGGCGGGGGCCACGATGTCGCATTTCGTGACGATCTCGATGCGGCCCCGCAGTTCCGGCGCCTGCCGCAGCGCGTCGCCGAAGATCTTCTCGCCCGCATAGTCGCCATAGATGTCGGCGTGGTCCATCGTGGTGATGCCCTGCGCCAGACACGCCTTGATCTTCGCCGCCACATGCGCGGGCGAGGTGTCGGCATCGTCCGCCAGCCGCCACAGCCCATAGACGAGCCGCGAAAACGTCAGATCGCCCGTGATCGTGACCCGTTCCATCAGCGCCTCTCCCCGTTCCCGAGCGGTGTGGGCGGCGTGTCGAACGGCACCCGGCCATATTCATGCGGCAGCGAGCAGGTCTTGAGCTGCGGCAGCACCTTGGTTCCGAAATGCCGGGCCTCCTCCAGATGCGGATAGCCGGACAGGATGAAGGCGCGGATACCCATTTTGCGATATTCCTCAAGCTCCGACAGCACCTGATCGGTGGACCCCACGATCGCCGCCCCGCAGCCGGAGCGGGCGCGGCCGATCCCGGTCCACAGATGCGGCTCGACATAGCCGAACTCGTCGGCCAGTTCCCGCGCCCGCGCCTGATGCGCCACGCCGAGCGAGATGGAATCATGCGCCCGCTCACGGATCAACCGCCCGTATTCATCGTCGAGCGCCGAGACGAGATGTTCGGCATACTCCCGCGCCTCGGCTTCGGTGTCGCGCACGATCACGTGGACCCGCAGCCCGTAATCCAGCACCCGGCCATGCGCGGCGGCGCGTTCGTGCACGGCGCGCATCCGCTGGGCCAGCGCCTCCTTGGGCTCGGGCCACATCAGATAGACGTCGCATTGCGCCCCGCACAGCTCCAGCGCGTCGGGCGAGTAGCCGCCGAAATAGAGCAGCGGCCCGCCGTTCTGTTGGTAGGGCTTCGCCGGATCGGTGGGCACGCCGCTGAACCGGTAGACCTCGCCGTCGAAGTCGATCGTCTCGCGAGTCCAGGCCTGGCGCAGGATTTCCACCACCTCGTGACTGCGTTTGTAGCGGAAGGCGCTGTCGGCCTTCTCGCCCGGAAAGTCGGACGAGATCACGTTCAATGTCAGCCGCCCCTTGAGCATGTGGTCCAGCGTGGCCACGGTGCGGGCCAGCATGATCGGCTGCATCTCGCCGCAGCGGATCGCGGCGAGGAAGTTCATCCGGTTTGTCAGCGGGGCGCAGGCGGCGACGAAGCTCAGCGTGTCCTGTCCGACCTGATAGGATGACGGGCAGAGGATGTTGCGGAAGCCGAGGGATTCCGCGGTCCGCGCGATGTCCGAGCAATGCGCGAAGCTGGACCGCAGCGCGCCGTCGGGCACCCCGAGCAGGGCATAGTCGTCCGAGCAGAGCGCCGCGAACCACGACACCTCGGCGCTGTCCAGATCCTGCGATCGCACCGGAACCACGGACATCGGACGCTCCTTCGCTGACATGCAGTTTCCACTTGAATAGCACCCGGATTTGATATGGATCAATAGTGCATCAATCCCGGCCCTCCGTTCCATGCCAAGACCCAGCGGCAGCCTTCCCCGGTTTCTTCAGATCGCCGAGCTTCTGGTCCGCGACATCGCGGCCGGTCGGCTGACCGATGGCGAAAGACTGCCGCCCGAGCGCGAGATGGCCGCGCAGCTCGGCGTCGCGATCGGCACGCTGCGCAAGGCGCTGGCCGAGGTCGAGGATCGGGGGCTGCTGCAACGTGTGCAGGGCTCGGGCAACTACGTCCGGGCGCTGGCCGATCCGCGCAGCATCTACGCCATGTTCCGGCTTGAACTGGTCGAAGGCGGCGGCCTGCCCACCGCGCGGCTGCTGTCGCTGGACCGCCTGCCCAAGCCGGCGAACCTGCCCGCCTTCGGCGCCTCGGATCACGCCCACCGGATCAGGCGCCTGCGTTTCCTCGGCGGCCGCCCCGCCGCGGTCGAGGAAATCTGGCTGGACGCGGGCTACGCCGAAACCGTCGCGCCCGAGGCGCTGTCTGAGAGCCTTTATCTGTTCTACCGCGAACAACTCGGTCTTGCGATCACCCGCGCCGAGGATCGGGTCGGCCTCGGCCACGTGCCCGAATGGTCGCCGCCGGGCTTCGGACGGCCGCCGGGCGAGCCGGTCCCGCACATCCTCCGCATCGCTTACGACGCGGACGGCCGCCGGGCGGAGGTGTCGCAGACATGGTTCGATCACAACGTGGCCCGCTATGTCGCGCGGCTGAAGCAGGAACCGAAGGGATGATGCAGGAAACTCCGCGTTACGGCGTGATCGGCTGCGGCATGATGGGGCAGGAGCATCTGCGCAACATCGCGCTGCTGCCCGGCAGCGAGGTGGTGGCGATCTTCGAACCGGACGGGCAGATGCGCCGCCTCGCCGCCCAGTTCGCCCCCGGCGCCGCGATGGTCGAGTCGATCGAGGCGCTGCTGGCGATCCCCGCCATCAACTGCATCCTGATCGCCAGCCCGAACGATCTGCACTTGTCGCAGCTGGAAACGCTGGCCGCGATCCGCCCGCTGCCGGTGCTGGTGGAAAAGCCGCTGTTCATCTCGCCCGCCGACACGCACCGCATCGCGGCCTTCCGCGAGCGGTATCCGGCCCCCGTCTGGGTGGCGATGGAATACCGCTACATGCCGCCGGTGGCGCGGCTGGTCGCGGAAGCGGACGCGGCGACCGGCGGGGTCCGTATGCTGACCATCCGCGAGCACCGCTTCCCCTTCCTCAAGAAGGTCGGCGCATGGAACCGGCTGAACCGGCGCACCGGCGGGACGCTGGTCGAGAAATGCTGCCACTTCTTCGACCTGATGCGGCTGATCCTGAAATCCGACCCGGTGCGCGTCATGGCCTCGGGCGGTCAGGCGGTGAACCACCAGGGCGAGATCTATGGCGGCGAGCCTGCGGATGTCTGGGACAACGCCTATGTCATCGTCGATTTCGCCTCGGGCGCGCGTGCGATGCTCGAATTGTGCATGTTCGCCGAAGGCTCGCGCTATCAGGAGGAGATCAGCGCCGTAGGCCCCGCCGGCAAGATCGAGTGCCTCGTCCCCGGCCCCGCCCGTTTCTGGCCCGACGACCTCGGCCCGCCGCCCCTGGCGCAGGTGATCGTCTCGCCGCGCTTTCCCAAGGGTCCCCGCGCCATTCCGATCCCCATCGACCCGGTGCTGCTGGACGCGGGCGATCACAACGGCTCGACCTTCTATCAGCACCAGCGCTTCGCGCGCGCCATGGCGCGGAACGGCCCGGTCGAGGTGACGCTGGAGGATGGCTGGTGGGCGGTCGCAATGGGCGCCGCCGCCCAGCACTCGGCCGTGACCGGCGAAAGCTGCCGGGTGGATGGACCGACAGGGGCGGGGTAGGTGCCGGAAGAATCCTCGATCAGTTGGACATCATCTGCGGCAGCCCGGTCACCAGCTGCGGAAATGCGGTGATGAGCACGAGCAGCAGGATCAGGATCAGGAAAAACGGGATCGCCGCGCGGGTCACTGCCAGAATGTCCTTGCCCGTGATGCTTTGCAGGACGAACAGGTTGAAACCCACGGGCGGCGTAATCTGCGCCGCTTCGATCAGGACCACGACGAAGATGCCGAACCACAGCAGGTCGATGCCTGCGGCCTGAACCATCGGCAGCATCACCGATGAGGTCAGCACGATGATCGAGATACCTTCCAAGAAGCAGCCGAGAATGAGCATGAAGACCCCCAGCACCGCCAGCAGGGCATAGGGCGACAGCTCCATCGCATCGACCCAGCTCGCCAGCGAGCGCGGGATATCGACGAAGGCGACCGCGACGGTGAGGCAGGCGGCGCAGGCGATGATGAAGGAAATCATGCAGGAGGTGCGCATGGCCGCCATCAGCCCCTCCATGAAGTTGTCCCAGGTCAGGCTGCCGGTCACGGCCGCGAGGGCGAGCGCGCCGATCACGCCGATGGTTGCCGCCTCGGTCGGCGTGGCAATGCCGCCGTAGATCGAGCCGACGACGAGCGCGATCAGCAGCACCACGGGGATCAGCCGCCGCGAGGCGTAGATCCGTTCGAGGAAGGGCACGGCCGGGTCGGATGGCGGCATCTTGTCCCGGTTCAGCAGGCTCCACAGCCCGGTGTAGCCCATGAACAGCAGCATCAGCAGGAGGCCCGGCAGCACGCCCGCGATGAACAGCCGGGCGATGGAAACCTCGGCGGTCACGCCATAGACGATCATGATGATCGACGGCGGGATCAGCAGCCCGAGCGTGCCCGAGCCGGCGAGCGTGCCGATCGTCAGGTTCAGCGGATAACCCCTGCCTTGCAGTTCCGGCACGCTGATGCGCCCGATGGTGGCGCAGGTGACGGCCGAGGAACCGGCGACGGCCGCCATGATGCCGCAGCCCAGCACGTTGACGTGCAGCAGCCGGCCCGGAAACCGCGACACCCAAGGCGCAAGGCCCTGAAACATGTCGGAGGACAGTTTCGAGCGGAACAGGATCTCGCCCATCCAGATGAACAGCGGCAGTGAGGTGAGCGCCCAGCTCCAGCTGGAATCCCATAGCGTCGAGGCGATCAGCGAGCCCATGGGAACCGAGGTGAAGAACCCCAGAAGCACCATGCCGAGGGTGAGAAGCGACAGCGCGACCCAGACCCCGCTTGCCAGAAGCAGAAGCAGCAATATGCCGAGAACCAGCGACGCGAGAACGATCGTGTCCATCATCTGTCCTTATGCAACCGGACGGTCGAGCTCGATCTCGTCGGCCGGCGCATAGCGTGGCTGGCCCCCGGAGATCAGCCAGAACAGCTCGTCGATGAAGGCGACCGCCAGCGCGGTCACGCCCAGCGCGGCGCCGGCCTGCGGGATCCAGAACGGCATGGCGAGCAGACCGGGGCTGACATCGTTGAACTGGTAGGACTGCAACGCCAGCCCGGCGACATGCCACGCAAGGAACGACACGACCACCGTCCCAAGCAGGCAGTTGAATATCTCAACCTTCCGCCGCCAGGCCTCGGGCAAGCGGTCCACGAGCAGGTTGATGCGGACATGCCCGCCCCGGCGGAAGGTATGAGCCAGCCCGAAGAAGGTCGATGCGGCGAGGCAGAGGCCCGCCGCCTCGGTCGCGTCGAGCGTGACCCCGCGCAAGCGCCCGATGATCTGCGCCACAATCGCCAGCGCGATGCCGACCATGAAGGCCGCGGCCAGATAGCCGCACACATCATAGAATATGTCGAGAACCCTGCGGATCACCGGTCACCCCGTCGGCTGTGTTGCATGTAGGACTGGCACGCGCCACAGCCGATCAGTTGAGGCCCTGCTGGTAGGTCTCGTAAACCGCCTTCTCCTCTGCCGTGGCCGAGTTCAGCCAGTCCGCCACCATGTCCTCGCCCGCAGCCGCAATGGCGTCCAGAACATCCTGCGGGGCCTGGGCGATCGTCATGCCGTGACTTTCAAGCATGGCCGCACGCTCGTCGCCAGCAGCCTGCGACATCTCGAAGCCGCGCTGCGTCGCGGCCTCGCCAGCCTCGAGCACCACCTGCTGCACCTCAGGGTCGAGTTGGCGGAACGCGCGCTCGTTGACGATGATTGCATTCTTGTTATGCATCGTGCCGGTGTAGGTGAAGTGCTTGACGTAATCCCATATCTGAACGTCCACGCCGGTCTGGGCGCTCGTCCAGAGGGATTCGATCATGCCGGTCGAGAAGGCCTGCGGCACCTCTGCGAAGGGCAGGATCAGCGCCTCCATGCCCAGCTTCTCGCCCATGATCTGGGTCTGTCTGGAATAGATCCGCAGCTTCTGCCCTTGCAGGTCGTCCAGCCCCGTGACCGGCTCGCTCGTGTAGAAGCCCTGACCCGGCCACGGGACATAGGTGATGACGCGCATCCCGTTATCGGCAAACATCGACTCGAAGAATGGCTGCTGGGCTTCGGCCAGTCTGGCCGCCTGTTCGTAATCCGTCGCCACGCCCGGAATGTTGTCCAGGTTGTACATTGCCGCCTCGTTGCCATAGACGCCCAGACGGATTTCCCCCATCTGGATCTGGCCGGACTGGACGGCGCGCTTGATCGCGTCGAGCTTGATCAGGCTGTCGGCGGAGCGCAGGTCGATCTTCAGCTCGCCGCCGGTCTTCTCGTCGATTTCTTCGATCATCTGGCGGATGTTCTGGGTGAAGAAGCTGCTTTCCGGGTAGCCGGAGGCCATGGTCCACGTCGTCTGCGCCAGGACCGGCCCGGCCAGACCCACGCCCATTGACAGGGCGGCGGCTGCAATCAGAGTTCTGCGCTTCATCGTTCCCCCAAATCCTGTTCTGCTGCGGAAGGCGCTCCGCGCAGGCTCCCCAAGCCGGAACCGGGCCGATGCCCGATCAAGGCTCGGGCAGTCTGCGACGCAACTTCCGCGATGACCAAATGAATTTTTTCAGCGGCTGCGATCAATTTTCCTTATGGTTCCGGCGCATGGATGGTAACACCCGCCCCGCCGCCTTCAGCCGGGAAAAGGAAGGACAATGTCGAACTGGTCCCTGAAACAGCTGGAAACCTTCGTCTGGGTGGCCCGGCTCGGCAGTTTCCGCGCGACGGCCGAGCGCCTGAACACGACCCAGCCCAACGTCTCCGTCCGCATCTCGCAACTCGAAGCCGTGCTTGGCGACCGGCTGTTCAACCGCAACAGCGGCGCAGTGACGCTGACGCCACGGGGCCACGCCCTGCTGGGGCAGGCCGAGCGGGTGCTGCTGGCGGCAGAGGAGCTTTCCCAGCAATGGGCGAGCGCCGACCGGCAGATCGACATCCTGCGGCTTGGCGTGTCGGAGCTTATCGCGCAGACGTGGCTCAGGGACTATCTTCTCGATCTGCGGCAGGCATTTCCGAACGTGGATGTCGAGCTGAAGGTCGATCTCACCTTCAACCTGCGCGAGGATCTGGTGGCCCGGACGCTCGATCTGTGCCTGCTGAACGGCCCCATATCCAATTTCAACATCAGCAATCTGGGACTTGGATCGGTCCCCTATGTCTGGACGGCGTCGCCGAAGCTGGCGGACGCCAGCGGCGACCTTGGGATGCTGGCGTCGCACCCGATCCTGAGTCAGGCGCGCACCACGCGCCAGTTTGTCGAGCTGAGCGCACATTTCCGCACGCTGTGGGAAAAGCCGGTCAGGATCGTGCCGGTCAGCAGCCTGCCGGTCTGCTTGCAGATGACGCTGGACGGGATGGGGATCGCCCCCCTGCCCCGCACGATCGTGGAGAAGCCGCTCGCGGAAGAGGCTCTGGTGGAGCTTCCCTACGGCTGGAAACCCAGCCCGCTTGGCTTCACCGCCTCCTACGCCAATACGCCCGAGAACCCCTTGCTTAGCCGCTCGGCGGAGCTGGCGATGGAAAGGGCCGCGCGCCACGGGTGACGCCATCCGGGCGCCCGCCGTCGGCGCGCCGATAACGATCCTGTATCGGGAGACATTGAATATAATGATTCGACCGCAGGAGGGTCGGTTCATAAGCTCTGCCGCGAACCCATCGGAGACGAGAGATCATGTCCATCCCAAAGGCCCGTCTGGGCGTCGATATCGGCGGAACCTTCACGGATGTGGTGCTTGAGCAGGCGGGTCAGAGATATTCCACCAAGGTGCTGACCACCTATGCGGCACCCGAAGACGCGATCGTCGAGGGGATGCGTCAGGTCTGCGCCAAGGCCGGGATCGAGCCTTCGGCGATCGGCCAGGTGATCCACGGCACGACCCTTGCCACCAACGCCCTGATCGAGCGGCGGGGCGCGAAGACCGCCCTCATCACCACCGAAGGGTTCCGCGACGTCATCGAGATGCGCACCGAGAGCCGTTTCGAGCAGTATGACCTGAACCTGACGCTGCCGGAGCCGCTGCTGCCCCGCAACCGCCGCTATACGTTGCGGGAGCGGATGGACGCGCGCGGACGTGTCCTGCTGCCGTTGCAGCGCGCGGACGTCGAGGCGCTGGCGGACCAACTGCGCGAGGCCGGCTACGAGAGCGTCGCGGTCGGCCTCCTTCATTCCTATGTGAACGACGCGCATGAGCGGCTGATCCACGACGTTCTGGCCGAGCGGTTGCCGGGGGTGATGATCTCGCTCTCGTCCGAAGTCTCGCCGCAGATGCGCGAATACGAGCGCTTCAACACGACCATCGCCAACGCCTATATCAAGCCGCTGATGAAGAGCTATCTCATCCGGCTCAAGGGGCGGCTCGCGGACGAGGGCGTTGGCTGCCCGATTTTCCTGATGCATTCCGGCGGCGGCATCATCTCGCTGGAAAGCGCGTCCGAGTTTCCGGTGCGGCTGGTTGAATCCGGCCCGGCAGGCGGGGCGGTGTTCGCCGCTGATATCGCCGCGCGGCACGGGCTGAAGAAGGTGCTGTCCTTCGACATGGGCGGCACCACGGCGAAGATCTGCCTCATCAAGGATTTCACCCCAAAGACGGCTCGCGTGTTCGAGGTCGCCCGGACCTATCGCTTCAAGAAGGGCTCCGGCATGCCGATCTCGATTCCGGTGATCGACATGGTGGAGATCGGCGCGGGCGGCGGCAGCCTCGCTCATGTCGATTCGATGAACCAGATCCGCGTCGGCCCCGAAAGCGCGGGCTCCGAACCCGGCCCGGCCTGTTACGGCCGCGGCGGCGCCCGCCCGGCCGTGACCGATGCCGACGTGATCCTCGGCAAGATCGACCCGCAGAACTTCGCCGCTGGCAGCATCCCGCTTTACCCCGACCGGTCCGCGCAGGCCCTTGAGGCCGAGATCGGCGGCAAGCTTGGCATGGACGCGCTGGAAAGCGCCTGGGGCGTGGCCGAGGTCGTGGACGAGAACATGGCGAACGCCGCCCGCGTCCACGCGGTGGAAAACGGCGAGGACCTGTCCGAATACACGATGATCGCCTTTGGCGGCGCGGCGCCGCTTCATGCCGGCCGCCTGTGCGAGAAGCTCGGCATCACCCGCTGCCTCGTGCCGCCCGGCGCGGGCGTGGGCTCGGCCATCGGCTTCCTGCGGGCGCCGTTCAGCTTCGAGGCCAACCGGACCCTGTTCATGCGGCTGGCCCACTTCGACGGGGCACGGGTCGCCCGGCTGTTCGAGGAGATGGAAAACGAGGCAACGCAGGTCGTGCGGTCCTGTGGCTGGGACGGCGACATCCTTGCCGAATACAAGGTCTATATGCGTTACGCGGGTCAGGGCTGGGAAATCCCCGTGACGCTGACGCCCGAGGAGGCGCGCGCCGCCGACCCCGCCACCATCCTGAAGCGCTTCGAGGACCAGTATGCCGGCCTGTTCGGCCGCACCGTGAAGGGGCTGGAGGCCGAGATCACCGTCTGGTCCGTCAACGCCCACACACCGCAAAGCGCCGTCAGCGGGGTGGAACCGCTGCACGGGACCAGCCCGGCGCCCGCCGATGGCAGCCGTTCCCTGCTCGACGGCGCGCTCGGCCAGCGTGTCGAGGCGGGCACCTACAGCCGTGCCGCATTGCCTGCGGGCAGCGAGGTCAGCGGGCCGGGGGTCATCACCGAGGACGAGACGACCGTGGTGCTGCCGGCCAGCGGCGCGGCCCTCACCCTCAATGACGGCTGCATCGATATCCGTCTGAATCTGACGCCCTCGGATACCCTGCCCGAAGAAGATGCGGCACCCGCGCAGGCCGGGACGTCCCGGATCGGCAATCAGGTCATGTGGAACCGCCTGATCTCGGTCGTCGAGGAACAGGCGCAGGCGCTGATCCGCACCTCGTTCTCGACCTCGGTGCGCGAGGCCGGCGACCTCTCAGCCGGGGTTTACAACCACGAGGGTCAGATGCTGGCCCAGGCGGTGACGGGCACGCCGGGCCACGTCAACGCCATGGCCGACGCGGTGGGCCATTTCATCCGCCGGATCGGGCCCGAGAACATCTGCGAAGGCGATGTCTACATCACCAACAACCCGTGGGAGGGGACCGGCCACCTGCATGACATCACCGTCGTCAGCCCCTCATTCCACCGGGGGCGGCTGGTCGGCTTCTTCGCCTGCACGGCGCATATCGTCGATATCGGCGGGCGCGGCTTCGGCGCCGATGGCAACTCGATCTACGAGGAAGGGTTGCACATCCCGATCACGAAGTTCGTGGATCGCGGGACCGTCGATGAGACGCTGGTCAGGATCATCCGCGGCAATGTCCGCGAGCCCGATCAGCTGATCGGTGACATCTACGCGCTGGCGACCTGCAACGAGATCGGCCATCGCCGCCTGATCGACATGATGGTCGAGTTCGGGCTGGCCGATCTCGCCGGCATTTCCGACTTCATCCTGACGAATTCCTACCTGGCCACCGTGGAGAGGATCGCGGCGCTGCCGCGCGAGGAGGCAGAGGGCCATATGCGGATCGACGGCTACAGCCAGCCCGTGGACCTGCGCGTGAAGATCTCGATCGAGCCGGACGGGGTGCTCTGCGACTGGGCCGGCACCTCCGGGCTGGACAAGAACGGCATCAACGTGCCGCTGGTCTATACCAAGGCCTACACCTGCTATGCGCTCAAATGCGCGATCGCGCCCGAGATTCCGAACAACGCGGCCTCCCTGAAGCCTTTCCGCATCGTCGCGCCCGAGGATACCATCGTGAACGCGCTGTGGCCGGCCCCGGTGGCCCTGCGCCACATCATCGGCCACATGGTTCCAGACACGATCTACGACGCGCTCGACAAGATCCTGCCCGGCGTGGTTCCCGCCGAAGGGGCGGGCAGCCTCTGCAACTTCCAGGTCTCGCTGAGACCGCGCAGCGACGGCCCTGCCCCGGACGAGCCCGTCCGCGCCGAGGTGCTGACGTTCAACTCCGGCGGTTCGGGCGCGCGGCCGACACTGGACGGCATGAACGCGACAGCCTTCCCCTCGGGCGTGATGACGATGCCGGTCGAGGCCACCGAGCAGGTCGGCCCCGTCATCATCTGGCGCAAGGAGCTCAGGACGGATTCCGGCGGCGGCGGGCGTCAGCGCGGCGGGCTGGGCCAGCATGTCGAGGTCGGGGCATGGGAAGGCTATGAGTTCGACATTCAGGCAATGTTCGACCGCGTCCATCATCCCGCCCGCGGCCGTCGCGGCGGCGGCGCCGGCGCGCCCACCACCATCGGGCTGGACGACGGCTCGCCCATGAAGGGCAAGGGCAAGCAGTTCGTCCCGCACGGCCGCCGGGTCATCATGGCCTTTCCGGGCGGTGCCGGCTACGGCGCGGCTGACGAACGGGATCGCGGACAGATCGAGCGTGACCTGGCCCTGGGCTACATCTCGCCCGAAGACGCCCGCGAACGATATGGATTGGCGGAGGAACGCGCGGCCGAGATAGTCGCGTCCGCGAGCCTCGGTGACTTGCCGTAGCTTGGCGCTTGAGCCTGCGCCAACGGGTTCAGCTGCGAGTTACGCCGTGGGGGCCGCCAGCCTGTCATCGTTGCCAAGGAGCCTTAGCAGATAGGGGGCGCTTTTTGACGCCCAGCGGGCCGGCGGGTCTCACCCCGCCGCATCGGTGCTGTCAAGGAAACCCGGTTGGCGGTTCTGCGGCGATGTGGAGGGAGCGTTCCCTGTCAGCACCAGTGCTTGCGCCTCATGGAACACCAAAGCATGCGCCGCCATCTCAATCCTCTGACGGCACCGTCACCCGAGATCATCAGCCCGGCCGCGACGCTCCCTGCCGGATGGGAACCCCCGCATCTCGTCGCAGGCCCTCTGCAATTGCCGCAGGCCGGGGCGGATCCGATCGACGGGGATCGAGCCATAGCCGAGGCGGAAGAACCGGCAGGGGGACGGCGGCGTCTCGAAGAACACCGCGCCCGGCTCGATCAGCACCCCCACCCTTCGCGCGTAGTCGGCCAGCATGGCGCTGTCCACGCCCTCGGGCGCGGCGAGCCAGATGCTCGCGCCCCCGTCCCGCGCCGTTCCGGCGATGCTGAAATCCGTCCCGGACAGCGCGTCGATCATCTCGTTCCGGCGGCGCTTCATTTCCTCGCGCAGCCGCACGACATGCGCGTCATAATGGCCGAGCGCGAGGAAATGGGCCGTGGTCCGTTGCAGATGCGTCGGCGGATGGCGCAGCATGATCGCCCGCGTCTCGCGCGCCGCGGCGATCATCGGCGCGCTGGCGACCAGATAGCCGATCCGCAGGCCCGGAAACAGCGACTTGGAGAAACTGCCCAGATAGATGACCCGCCCCTCCCGGTCGAGCGACTTGAGCGCGGGCAGCGGCGGCGCGAGATAGGACATCTCGAAATCGTAGTCGTCCTCGACGATCAGGAAATCCTCGGTCTCCGCGCGGGCCAGAAGGTCCAGCCGCCTTTGCAGCGGCATCGTCGCGCCGGTGGGGATGTTGTGGCTGGGGGTGGCGACGACCAGCCGCGTCCCCTTGGGCAGGCTGGCGGGATCGAGGCCATCGCTGTCCACCGGCACCCATTGCAAGGGTGCGTCCGACCGGCGCAGCGTCTCGACGAAATCGGGATAACCGGGCTCTTCGAGCACCGCCAGCCTGTCGGGCCGCGCGAGAATGTCGATCGCCAGGAACAGCGCGTTCTGCGAGCCGACGGTGATCAGCACCTCCTCGGGACGGGCCATGATGCCCCGGCGCGGCAGGGTGCGGGTGCAGATGTAGTCGATCAGCATCGGATCGTCGCGGGTCAGCAGGTCGAACGCGAGCTCGGCGAACTCGCGCGCGCTCAGCGCGCGGCGGGCGCAATCGCGCCAGGCGGCATGGTCGAAAAGCCCCGGATCGCCCTGACCATAGATGAACGGATAGGGATAGGACCGCCAGTCGGCGGGTTTGCGGATCACCCGTTTCCGCTCGACCCCGCCCTTGAGCCATTCGCCCCACCGAACCTCCTGCGCCGCGTCGTTCGCCCCGCCGAGGCCGACGCGAAGCGCCGGGATGTCGCGCGCGACCTGGAAGCCCGAGCGGGGGCGGCTGTCCAGATAGCCGCGCGCCACCAGCTCCTGATAGACCAGCGTCACCGTCATCCGCGACAGCCCCAGCGCCGCCGCCAGTGCCCGCGTGCCCGGCATCCGCGTGCCGGACGGGATGCGGTGCGACAGCAGGAACTCCACGATGCCGGCAATCAGCCTTGCCTGCAGCGTCTGGTCGGGCTCGCCCCGCAGGAAGATCGCCTCCGCGGGTATCGACGACTGGGACCGGGGGGCCGTGTTCGTGCGCGCTGCCACTGGACCTACACCTAGACTGAACTGGACATATCCTATGGCAGGCTTGCGGTGCAATGTCGCAGCCGCGTTCGGGGAGGAGCCGGACGCCAAAGGAATCACTCGGGGAGGAGACTCTATGACTAGCTTGCGTATCATGCGGAACGGCGTGGCAGCGGTGGCGCTGCTGGCCGCGATGGCGGCGGGCGCCGCAGCCAAGGAATACCGGATCGCCGTCGGCGACGGGGCCGGCGGGACTCAGGAAGCGCTCGGCAAGGCGTTCGTCGCCGCGCTGGAAAAGCACTCGGGCGGCGAGGATACCGCCACGCTGTTCGTGAACGGCCAGCTCGGCGACGAGCAGGACACCGTCACCGCGGCCGCGACCGGCACGCTGGATTTCTCGATCCTCGCGATCAACAACATCACGCCGTTCTCGCCTACGGTTGGCACGCTGACCCTGCCCTATGTCATCCTGTCGCTGGAGGACGCCGAAAAGCTGACCCAGGGCGAGATCGGCCAGGAAATGGTCGAACAGACGATCGAGGACGCCGGCGTGCGGATCATCGGCTGGGCCTATTCCGGGTTCCGCGTGCTGACCAACTCGAAAAAGCCGGTGACGACCGTCGCCGACCTGCAGGGGCTGGTGATCCGCGTTCCCAAGAACGAGATCATGATCGACACCTACAAGTCCTGGGGCATCAACCCCACGCCGATGGCCTGGACGGAAACCTTCGCCGCACTTCAGCAGAAGGTCGTGGACGGGCAGGACAACCCCTACATGACCATCAACGCGATGAAGTTCGACGAGGTTCAGGATTACATCACGAACCTGCGTTATATCTTCTCGATCGAGCCGCTCATCATCTCCGAGCAGCTCTACCAGTCGATGACGCCCGAACAGCAGCAGGCCGTGATCGCCGCGGGCGAAGAGGCCACGCAGTTCTCGGCTCAGTTCCTGCGCGATCAGGAAGCGGCGATCCGCGAGGATCTGGTCGCGCGCGGGATGGAAATCTCGGACCCCGCGAACGGCGAGCAGGAGTTCATGGAACTCGCGACCAGCACCGTGTGGCCGAAATACTATGACAGCGTCGGCGGCAAGGAACAGGTGGACCGGGCGCTGACCACGCTCGGCCGCGATCCCGCGCAGTAAGCGGCCGCAGCCTGCAACGACGGGCGCCTTCGGGCGCCCGCCCTTCCCACAGCACCCTCTTTCGGAGGCCGGATCATGGCTGCCTTCTGGCGTCATCTGGACATGATCGAAAGCTATATCTGCCGCGTGCTGCTGGCGGTTTTCGTGACGCTGCTGTTCGCGCAGATCGTGGCCCGTCAGGTGTTCGGCACGTCGATCACCTGGATCGAGGAATTCTCGGTCATTCTTTTCGTGTGGTTCGCCTATTTCGGGGCAAGCTACGCGGCGCGGATGGGCGCGCATAACCGCGTGACCTTCCACATCAAGATGATGCCGCGCCAGACGGGCCGGATCGTCGAGGCGCTCGGCGACCTGTTCTGGGTGATCTTCAACGTCATCCTGATCTACTACGCGATCAAGTATATCGGCGCGCTCAAGCCGTTCGTGAAGGCGCAGACGCTGGGCTGGCAGATGAAATGGGTCATGGCCCCGCTGCCCATCGCCTTCGTGCTGATGACCTTCCGCATCCTTCAGGTGAACTACATGAAGCTGGTGCTCGGCACCGACCCGCGCGATCCCGACGAGGTCGATATCGAGATGGAACTGGCCGAGCAGCAAGCGCCGAACGCGGGGAAATTCTGATGGAGAACGCGCTCATCCCGGTCCTGTTCGGATCGCTGCTGCTGCTTCTGGTGATCGGGGCGCCGATCTCGGTGGCGCTCGGCGTCTCGGCGCTGGCCGCGATCTGGTATCTGGACGACAGCCCGATCAAGATGGTCCAGATCGCCTGGTCCTCGGTCGGATCGTTCCCGCTGATGGCCCTGCCGAGCTTCATTCTCGCCGGCGCGCTGATGGAGGCCGCGGGCATCTCGCGGCGGCTCATCAACGTCGCCGAAAGCCTGGCGGGTCCCTTCACCGGCGGCATCTCGGCCGCGACGATCCTTGCCTGCGTGTTCTTCGGCGCGATCTCGGGCTCCGGCCCGGCGACCACCGCGGCTGTCGGCATGCTGATGATCCCGGCCATGGCGCGAGCCGGCTACGACCGCTCCTACGCCGCGTCGGTGACGGCTTCGGCGGGCGGGCTCGGCATCGTCGTTCCGCCGTCGATCCCGATGGTCATCTTCGGGATTTCGGCCATGGGCTTCGCCGCCCCGCCCGAGGCGGTCGAGCAGTTCGGCACGTTCCAGACCGTCTCGATCTCCAAGCTGTTCATCGCGGGCTTCCTGCCGGGCTTCCTGATGGCCGGATCGCTGCTGTTGATGAACTACATCCGCGCCAGGCGGCTGGGCTATCACGGCGGCGCCGAGCCGCTGTCGCTAAGAAAGATCGCCATGGCGCTCTATCGCGGCTTCTGGTCGATCCTCGCGCCGCTGGTCATCCTCGGCGGCATCTATGGCGGGTTCTTCACCCCGACCGAGGCCGCCATCGTCGCCATCTTCTACACGCTGCTGATCGGCATCGTGATCTACCGCGAGGTCAATCTGAAAGAGATCTTCGTGGCGCTGGAAGCGACCACATGGCTGACCGGCCGCGTGCTGCTGGTGCTGTTCACCGCCACGCTGTTCGGCCGCATCCTGGTGGAGAACCAGATCCCCGCGCATCTGGCCGACGGGATGCTGTCCCTGACCCAGAACAAGGCGGTGATCTGGGCGATCATGATCAGCTTCCTGCTGATCGTCGGGATGTTCATGGAAACGCTGGCGGCGATCATGATCCTGGTGCCGGTGATGCTGCCCGTCGCCTACAGCGTCGGCATCGACCCGATCCATTTCGGCATCGTCATGATCTGCTCGCTGTCGGTCGGCTTCGTGACCCCGCCGCTGGGCGAGAACCTGTTCATCTCGTCGGGCATCTCGAAGATCGACATCGAGAAGATCGCCTATCGCGCCCTGCCCTTCATCGCGGCGCTGATCACCGGCATCGCCGTGATCGCCGCCTTCCCCGAGATCTCTCTGTGGCTCCCGCGGGCCATGGGCTACTGACCGGAGGTTCCGATGATCCCGATCAACCCGATCAAGACCCTGCTCTATGCCACCGACCTGTCGGAAGGCGCGATCTACGCCCTGCGCTACGCGGTGCGGCTGGCCGAGGCGCTGGACGGAAAGCTGCATGTGCTGCACGCGCTGCGGCCGCTGTCAGAAGACGCGCGGATCACGCTGCAGGCCTATGTGACCGATCCCCGGATGCGCGACGCCGCCGTTCGGAACCGGCTGGAGACCGCGCGCGAGGTGATGGCCGAACGCCAGCGGACCTTCTGGGCCGAGACCGACCCGACCAAGGCCGCCCGCCGCGACCGGATCGCGAACATCGAGATCGTCGAGGGCCAGCCGGCCGAGGTGATCCTGCAACGGTCGGTCAGCCTGAAGGCCGACATGATCCTGATGGGCAGCCACGAACACGGCTTCACCCAGACATTCCTTGGGACCGTGGCCAAGCGTGTGATGCGCCGCTCGCGGATTCCGACCCTCATCATTCCCTATCCCGACGCTTCAGAAAGGCCGAACCGATGACCAGAACGCTGACCGCCGACGACCTGAAGGCAACTTTCGACGCCTTCAACCGCCACGACATCGACGGCGTGATGACCCATTTCGCCGATGACTGCGTGTTCTACACCGTCGCCGGCGACAACGAATACGGCACCGAGATCACCGGCCGGGACGCCATCGCCAAGGCGTTCGAGGGCGTCTGGACCGCGATGCCCGACGTGCAGTGGGCCGACCACACGCATTTCATCAGCGAGGACGGCACCCGCGGCGTCAGCCAGTGGACCTTCCGCGCCACCAACCCCGACGGCACCCGGACCGAGGTGCAGGGCGCCGACCTGTTCCGCATCAAGGATGGCAAGCTGGTCGAGAAGCAGGCGATCCGCAAGCAGCGGCCGGCCGTTCCGGCGAAGTGAGGATGCCATGCAGAAGGTTCTTCACCGCGGGGCGGCAAGCTACGACCCGCTCTATGACCCGCTGACCGCGCCCAGCCTCGGCAGCGGCAGCGACTACGCCCCGACCTACTGGATCGACACGGCCGGCGCGCCGCCCGCCGATGACGGCCCGGTGACAGGCGACTTCGACGTCGAATGCGCGGTGATCGGCTCGGGCTATACCGGGCTGAACTGCGCCATGGCGCTGACTCGCGATCACGGCGTCGAGACGGTCGTGCTGGAAGCGCATGGCACGGCCTATGGCTGCTCGACCCGCAATGGCGGGCAGGCGCAGTTCTCGGCCGGGCGTCTCAAGCGCAGCCAGTGGATCGACCGCTGGGGCCTCGACGTGGCGCAGCGGCTGCATGGCGAGATGCTGGAGGGCTTCGACTACTGGCGCGGCCAGATCCGCGACCACGCGATCGACTGCGAGCCGCAGGATGGCGGGCATTTCTACCTCGCCCACAAGGCCTCGATGATGCCGCCGCTGGAAAAGGAAGCGGCGCTGCTGCGCGAGAAGTTCGGCTACGGCGCGCGGATGATGAGCCGGGCCGAGGTGCATGAGCAGGTCGTCCGCGACCAGGAAGCCCAGGGCGCGATGTATGAGCCCGACGGGGTCGGCGTCCATGCCGCGAAGCTGGCCTTCGGCTATTGCCGGGTGGCACGGGAACACGGCGCCAAGGTTCACGTGGACAGCCCGGTCGACGGCTGGACCTACAAGAACGGCGTGCATCACCTGCGCACCCCCGGCGGCACGGTGCGGGCGAAGAAGGTGGCGGTGGCGACGGCGGGCTATGCGCCGCGCGGCCTGCATGCCCGGCTGCGCGACCGGATCATGCCGATCATGTCGAACAGCATCGTGACGCGCGTTCTGACCGAGGCCGAGCTGGCCGAGGTGGGGGCCAAGGCGCTATCGCCGCTGACCGACACCCGCACGCTGCGGCATTATTACCGCCTGCTGCCCGACAACCGTCTGCAGATCGGCAGCCGCGCCGCCATCACCGGCCGCGATGCCGCCAACCCGGCCCATCTCGCGTCGCTGCGCGAAGGCATGGCGCGCAAGTTCCCCGTCCTGCGGGGGGTCGAGCTCGACTATTCCTGGTGGGGCTGGGTCGATGTCAGCCACGACATGATGCCGCGCATCACCGGGCTGAAGGACCTGCCGGGCGCGTTCTATGCCCTCGGCTACGGCGGCAACGGGGTCATGTATTCCGCGATGGCGGGCCGCCGGATGGCCCAGCTGGTCGCCGGACAGAAGGTGCCGGACCTGCCGATCTTCGGCACCGAACTCAAGCACGAAGGGTGGAAGACGCCGTTCCGGCGGCTCGGCCAATGGGGCCTCTACCAGCTTTATCACTATCGCGACGAGCGCCAGTAAAAGGAGATATTTCGATGAAGATGACGACTGAGGAAGCTTTTGTTAAGGTTCTGCAGCTGCATGGGATCGAGCATGCGTTCGGGATCATCGGGTCT
>NZ_JAHQZU010000139.1 GCF_019061185.1 Paracoccus sp. Z118 | reverse complement strand
GTGGTCGGGCGCAACGGGTCGGGCAAGAGCACGCTCGCGCGGGTGCTGGCGGGGCTGGTGAAGCCGAGCGCCGGGCAGGTCCGGGTCGGCGGCGTTGATGTGTTCCGCGACCGCCGTGCGGCGCTCGGCACCGTCGGCATCCTGTTCCAGAACCCGGAGCACCAGATCATCTTTCCCCCCGTCGGCGAGGAAATCGCCTTCGGGCTGCGCCAGCAGGGCATGGGCAAGGCGCAGGCGGCCGAGCGCACCGAAGCCGTGCTGGCTTCGTTCGACAAGCTGCACTGGAAGGACGCCATCGTCGCGACGCTTTCGCAGGGGCAGAAGCACCTCGTCTGCATGATGGCGGTGCTTGCGATGCGGCCCCGGCTGCTGATCCTCGACGAACCCTATGCGGGG
>NZ_JAHQZU010000138.1 GCF_019061185.1 Paracoccus sp. Z118 | reverse complement strand
TGCCGGACGCGGCCTCGACGCGCCAGGCACCGAGGGCGGCGACGCGGACGAATGGCGGGCGATGATCGGGATCAACATCATGGGCCTGCTCTTCACCGCGAAGGCCGCCCTGCCTCACCTGAAGGAACGGCAAGGCCACCTGCTGATGACCGGATCGGCGGCGGGCCGCGTTCATATCAAGGGATCGGTCTACGGCGCTTCCAAATGGTTCGTCCACGGCTACGCAGGTAACCTGGCCGAGGAGATGCGCGAGTGGGGCGGGCGCTGCACCCTTATCGCGCCGGGCATGGTGGACACGGAGTTCTTCGAGGAGGCCAAGCCCAAGGCCATCCGGGCGGACGAGGTCGCCAATGCTGCGCTCTACGCGCTTGAGGCTGGCGACCATGCGGCTGTTCGCGAGGTCTT
>NZ_JAHQZU010000137.1 GCF_019061185.1 Paracoccus sp. Z118 | reverse complement strand
TCCTCGGACAGCAGCGCCACGTCGGCGGCCTGCAGCGCCACGTCCGATCCCGCGGCGCCCATGGCGACGCCGACATCGGCGCGGGCGAGCGCCGCGGCATCGTTCACCCCGTCGCCGACGAAGGCGACGCGCCCCTGACCGGCGAGCGCGGCCACGGCCCGCACCTTGTCCTCGGGGAGCATGTCGGCTTCGATCTCCTCCGGCGCGAGGCCCAGTTCCGCCCCGATCCGCAGCGCCACGGGCCGCCGGTCGCCGGTCATCATCACGATCCGCTTCACCCCGCCCTCGCGCAGCGCCGCAAGGGCGGGCGCGGCGCTGGACCGCGCCTCGTCGGCCACGGTCGCCGCCCCCAGCACCTGCCGCCCGCGGCCGAGATAGACGACGGTCTGCGCGCCCGAATCCAGCGCC
>NZ_JAHQZU010000136.1 GCF_019061185.1 Paracoccus sp. Z118 | reverse complement strand
GGGTCAGGGTCAGGGTCAGGGTCAGGGTCAGGGTCAGGGTCAGGGTCAGGGTCAGGCCGGGCAGCCTCCTGCGGCGCAGCCTCCCGGTCCCCGAGAGGAGCACCGTGCCGGAAGCGCCCGCGCCCAAGGGCAAACCGGCAGCGTTCTCGCCGGCCCGGCCTCCGGCGGGCAGATTCCCCATGATCAGGCTCCCGCGGCCCCGGCCCCTGACGAGGCTGCTCCCGCCGCGTCGGCCTCCGCCGGCAGCCCCAGCGCCGGGCAGCCTCTCCCCCACGGCATGATCTTCGCCGATTGCGGGCTGGTGATCGCCCCCGATGCCGCGGAACTCGCCGACATCGCCATCGCCGCCGCCGCCTCCTGCGAGCGCCTGCTGGGGCAGACGCCGCGCGTCGCGCTGCTGTCCTTCTCGACCGCCGGCTCGGC
>NZ_JAHQZU010000135.1 GCF_019061185.1 Paracoccus sp. Z118 | reverse complement strand
GATTTCGGCAACCAGCCCAAGCGTCGGCTCTCAGGAGCACTGCTGTCCAGCGTTAGATACCACCGACAGCCAGCTCTGTGCCGATGTTCACAGGCGCACACCTTCAGCGTCGTCTGCCGGGCGGTTTCGAGGTCTTGTTTCCCCGCGGTCCCGACTGGATGGGGGTGTTGCTCCGGTTTTCCTCGAGAAGCTTGCGCCAGCGAGCAACTCGCACCCGATCCAGCGTTCCGGCGGCGACTGCCGCCTGGACTGCGCATCCCGGCTCATGGGAGTGGGGTGCAGTTCCCGAAGCGGCATAGGGGCGCAAGCTCGGCGATCTCGGCAAACAGCAGGTCCAGGAGATATCGCTGACATGCAGCGTCCGAATGCCGGGCGTGTCGATTACCCAGCCGCCGCCGACAATCGCATGGAGCGAGCGCGATGTGGTCGTGT
>NZ_JAHQZU010000134.1 GCF_019061185.1 Paracoccus sp. Z118 | reverse complement strand
GGCGTTGACGTTGTTCGTCCCCATCAGCCGGACCACCTCGACATGCGCGGTCAGGGTGTAGTGGTTCCAGGTCTCGACCGTGTCCCAACCCTCGTCCGCGTTCTCGACGATCAGGTCCACGCCGTCGAAGACATAGGTGTCGTTGCCGGAACCGCCGCGCAGCGTGTCGAAGCCCGCCTCGCCGCCAAGGCGGTCATTGCCGGCGTCGCCCACCAGCAGGTCGTTGCCCGGGCCGCCCGCCAGCGTGTCGTCGCCCGCGCCGCCCCACATCTGGTTGTTCCCGGCATTGCCGATCAACTGGTTCGCCAGTTCGTTGCCGGCGGCGTTGACGTTGTTCGCGCCCATCAGCCGGACCACCTCGACATGCGCGGTCAGGGTGTAGTGGTTCCAGGTCTCGACCGTGTCCCAACCCTCGTTCGCGTTCTCGACGATCAG
>NZ_JAHQZU010000133.1 GCF_019061185.1 Paracoccus sp. Z118 | reverse complement strand
CGCTCGACCCGGCCCGTCACCACGGTGCCGCGGCCCGAGATCGAGAACACGTCCTCGATCGGCATCAGGAACGGCAGGTCGATGGCGCGCTCGGGCGTCGGGATGTACTCGTCCACCGCCGCCAGCAGGGCCTTGATCGAGTTCTCGCCGATCTCCGGGTCGCGGCCTTCCAGCGCCGCCAGCGCCGAGCCCTTGATGATCGGGATGTCGTCGCCGGGATAGTCGTAGGAGGACAGGAGTTCCCGCACCTCCATCTCGACCAGCTCCAGCAGCTCCTCGTCATCGACCTGGTCCACCTTGTTGAGATAGACGACCATGTAGGGGATGCCGACCTGGCGGCCCAGCAGGATATGCTCGCGCGTCTGCGGCATCGGGCCGTCGGCGGCGTTCACGACCAGGATCGCGCCGTCCATCTGCGCCGCGCCGGTGATCATGTTCTTGACGTA
>NZ_JAHQZU010000132.1 GCF_019061185.1 Paracoccus sp. Z118 | reverse complement strand
TACGTCAAGAACATGATCACCGGCGCGGCGCAGATGGACGGCGCGATCCTGGTCGTGAACGCCGCCGACGGCCCGATGCCGCAGACGCGCGAGCACATCCTGCTGGGCCGCCAGGTCGGCATCCCCTACATGGTCGTCTACCTGAACAAGGTGGACCAGGTCGATGACGAGGAGCTGCTGGAGCTGGTCGAGATGGAGGTGCGCGAGCTGCTGTCCTCCTACGACTATCCCGGCGACGACATCCCGATCGTCAAGGGCTCGGCGCTGGCGGCGCTGGAAGGCCGTGACCCGGAGATCGGCGAGAACTCGATCAAGGCCCTGCTGGCCGCGGTGGACGAGTACATCCCGACCCCCGAGCGCGCCATCGACCTGCCGTTCCTGATGCCGATCGAGGACGTGTTCTCGATCTCGGGCCGCGGCACCGTGGTGACGGGCCGGGTCGAGCG
>NZ_JAHQZU010000131.1 GCF_019061185.1 Paracoccus sp. Z118 | reverse complement strand
CGCTGGACCGCGCCTCGTCGGCCACGGTCGCCGCCCCCAGCACCTGCCGCCCGCGGCCGAGATAGACGACGGTCTGCGCGCCCGAATCCAGCGCCGCCAGTGTTGGGTGGCGTAGGTCCGCGCCCATCTCCCCGGCAAGATAGGGGTTGCCGGCCCAGAGCGTGCCGTGGCCGTCCCGGCCGACGATCCCCTTGGCCGCGCGGCTGGTGACTTCCGCGATCTCCGCGCCCTCGACGCCGCGAGCCACGGCCGCGCGCCGGATTGCGGCGGCGATGAACCTTCTACTGGACCGCCTGCGCCGCGCACTGGAGGCCGAGCGCAGCTTTACCGCCAACTCGGCGCACGAGTTGCGAACCCCCGTCGCCTTCCCGGCCTCGCGCTGGCGCGGCCCATCACGCTGACCACCACGCTGAACAACTACGGCGGCGACGGCGCCTATCTCGCGCTCTATGTCACCGA
>NZ_JAHQZU010000130.1 GCF_019061185.1 Paracoccus sp. Z118 | reverse complement strand
TGTGGCCCTGAGCTCAAGCCCGGAACCATGCAAGCGCAGCCGACCTGCGCGACAACCGGCAGCAAGCTGGCGCGCGGTGCAGGAGCGGAGGTTTCCCGGCGGCCCAGCTCTGGCAGCGACAGGGCGATGAGCATCGTTTCTTCGCCGATTGCGGCGGAGGGCGCGGAATCATGCGCTTTCCCCATCGTCCTGACAGGGAAAACGACGATCATGGCCCCGTGCGGCGCGGCTTGTCGAATGAGAGGCCGTGGGTGACCCAGCAGGCTCCTCCTGCGAGCACGCCCCCTGAAGACCCTTGGACGATCGCCGGAAGCGTGACCACGGGTTGATTGGTCCTGCGGCCGATGATGGAAGACCGGTCGTCTCACCCCGACCTCGACCCCGACATATGCCCCAAGCCCCCGCGCCGCTGGAAACCCCTCGGGTCGTGCTGCTACTGGGATGCACTCGCGCCGGAGCGAGGATAGACAG
>NZ_JAHQZU010000012.1 GCF_019061185.1 Paracoccus sp. Z118 | reverse complement strand
TGGTGATCCTGATCTCCATCCTCATGCACGGGCTGACCGTCACGCCCGTCATGCGCCTGCTCGATCGGACCCACGGCCGCGATCCCGATGCAGATGCCATTCCTCCGCCGGGTTTGCAGGGCCCAGGCGCCGGGTGATCCCAGCCGGATCGCAAGAGACGCCATGGGATCCCACCCCGGATCGCAACACGCCTGCTGCAGGCGCCCACCGGGCCTGTCTCAGTTCGTGAAGGCGTTGATCAGTTCGATGACGGCTAGGACCTTCCGGGTGTCGCGGTCTACCCGGTAGGCCCGGCCACCATCACGATAATGGCATTGCCGGCATTCTGGCGCGATATTCCTCCGAGGACATGAAGCCCTGCATCCTTGACAGCATCATCCTCGACGGGGAAATACAGGCCGTCTGCATGATGGAAACCCCGGCTGGGCGGCCGCTTCAAACTGTTGCCAACCCCGCCAGCCTCCGGTGCAGGTCGTCACGCTGCACACGGGCGCGCTGGCCGCGAAGGACGACTTGTCCCCGCTCCATCAGAGCGAAGCGGTCGCCGAGATCCCAGGCAAAGTCGAAGTATTGCTCCACCAGCACGATCGCTATCCCGCCTGTATCCCGCAGCGATGCGATGACGCGGCCGATTTGGCCGATGATGTTGGGCTGGATGCCCTCGGTCGGCTCGTCCATCAGCAGAACGCGCGGGCGGATCACCAGGGCGCGGGCGATAGCGAGTTGCTGCTGTTGCCCGCCCGACAGATCGCCGCCGCGCCGGTGCGCCATTTCCGCCAGGACCGGGAAGCTGTCGTAGATGCCATCGGGGATGCGCCGCGAACCTCGCGGCAGGCAGCCGAGGCCGGTTTCCAGGTTCTCGCGCACGGTCAGCATGGGGAAGATCGCGCGGCCTTGGGGGACGTAGCCGACCCCGCGCCGCGCCATCTCCTGCGCCGAAACGCGGCCCAGGCGTTCGCCCATCAACCGCAGTTCGCCCCCGGACCGTGGATGCCGTCCGGCCAGAACGCTCATCAGCGAGGTCTTGCCCGCGCCGTTGTTGCCCATGACGCAGGCGACCTCGCCCGGCGCGGCGCTGACCGACACGCCGTGCAGGATCTGCGAGCCGCCATAATGCAGGGTGATGTTCTCTGCCTCGATCATCTCAGCGCCCCAGATACACGTCGATCACGTCGGGATTGGCGGAGACGTGGTCCAGCGAACCTTCGGCCAGCACCGCCCCCTGATGCAGCACCGTCACCTTGCAGTTCAGCCGCCGCACGAAGTCCATGTCGTGTTCCACCACCACCACCGCCCGCGTTTCGGCCAGCCGCCGCAGCAGGGTCGTGGTCTGCCCGCGCTCGGCCAGCGTCATCCCGGCGGCAGGTTCGTCCACCAGCAGCAGGCGCGGTTCCTGCGCGAGCAGCATCCCGATTTCCAGCCATTGCTTCTGGCCGTGGCTCAACTCGCCCGCCTTGTGCGTCAGGCGATCCGCAAGGCTGACCTCTCCGGCAAGTTCCGCCACCCGCGTCTCGCTTGCCCGCGAGGGCTTCCAGCACAGCACGGCGAAGGGACCGCGCGGGGCCTTCAGCGCCATCGTCAGGTTTTCGGCCACGGTCTGGTCCTCGAACACGGTCGGCCGCTGGAACTTGCGGCCGATGCCGGCGCGGGCGATCTGCGCCTCGTTGAGCTTCAGCAGCGAGACCGAACGCTCGCCCCACAGCACCCGTCCCTTGTCGGGGCGGGTCTTGCCAGTGACGATGTCCATGAAGGTCGTCTTGCCCGCGCCGTTCGGCCCGATCACGGCGCGCAACTCCTTCGCGCCGATGTTGAAGGACAAGTCGTTGATCGCCCGGAACCCGTCGAAGGACTTGGAGACGCCGGAGACTTCCAGAAGCGCGGTCATGCCTCGGCCTCCTTCTCACGCAATGCGCTGATGTCAGGGCCGAGGTCGGCGCCCCTGCGGCGGGGCGGGCGCAGGTCGGCGATCACGTCGATGATGGACGACAGCCCGCGCGGCGCGAACAGCGTGACGGCGACGAAGCCGAAGCCCAGCAGCACCTGCCACCAGTTCACCCATTCGATGCGATAGAAGCCGAGGTCCAGCGCGGGCGCGCGGCCGCCGGTGAACCAGCTCGACAGCAGCGACACGACCACCGCGCCGATCACCGCGCCGTAAAGGCGCCCGCGCCCGCCGATGGCAACCCAGACGGCCAGGTAGATCGAGGCGATCGGCGCCAGTTCCGCCGGGTTGATGATCCCGGCCTGCGGGTAATACAGCGCCCCCGCCGCCGCGCAGATCGTGGCGCTGATGGTGAAGACGGTCAGTTTGTAGCCCTCGACCGAGTAGCCGAGGAACGGCACCCGCGTCTGGTCGTCCCGGATCGCGCGGATGACGCTGCCGAACTTGCCGGCGGTCAGCCAGGCGGCCAGCAGGTAGCCCCCCGCCAGCAGCAGGGCCGAAGCCCACAGGAACCAGATCGAGATCATCGACTGCGGAACATCGGTCAGGCCGGGCATGTTCTGCAAGCCCGACAGGCCGTTGTTGCCTCGGAAGCCGTTGTCGTTCTGGAACAGCCAGAGCGAAAGCGCGAGCGTCATCGCCTGCGTGAGGATGGACAGGTAAACTCCGTTCACGCGCGAGCGGAACGCCAGCCAGCCGAACAGGAAGGCCAGCAGCCCCGGCACCGCCAGCACCAGCAGAAGCTGCATCGGCAGGCTGCCCGCGAAAGCCCATGTCAGCGGCAGGTCGGCGGAGCCGACGACACCGAATATCTGACCGGTGATGCCCTGCCGCAGTTCCTCAGTCGTGGGCGGGATGGGCGAGTTCGCAAGCGTGGCCGCGACGATCTCGCCCGTGCGGGCATACATCAGCCACATCCCGATCATGTAGCCACCGAGGGCAAAGAAGGCCATGTGACCCAAGGACAGTATGCCGGCGTAACCCCATACGAGGTCCATCGCCACCGCAGCCAGCGCGAGGCACAGCGTCTTGCCCAGCGTCTTGATGGTGGATGTGGGGACCACGCCCGAGCCGTAGGCCTCGGACATCAGCGTCATGGCCAGGGTGAAGACCGCCAGCAGGGCCAAGAAGACCAGGGCGGACGGATGTTTGCGGATCCGCATGGGCTCAGGCCTCCGCCGCGCGGCCGCGGGTCGGCATGATGCCGCGGGGCCGGAACTGGATGAAGATGATGATGAGCAGGATCATGAAGGTCTGCGCCGCCAGCGTGTTGCCGGGGTTCATCACCTCGATGCCCTTCTGCAGGAAGCCGATCAGGGCGGCGCCCGCGAGCGTGCCCCAGATGTTGCCGACCCCGCCCACGACGACCGTCATGAAGCTTTGCACGATATAGTCGCTGCCCAGTTCCGACGTGACCTTGGCGAAAAGCCCGATGGCCACGCCCGCAATCCCGGCGATGCCCGAGCCAAGGCCGAAGGTCATCATGGCGATGCGGTCGGGGTTGATCCCCATCGACGCGGCCATGCCGGGGTTCTGGGTGACGGCGCGAACCTCGAGCCCCAGCCGGGTGCGGTTCATGATCCACAGGAACAGGACGAGGAACAGCAGAGCGAGGACGAAGATCGCCACGCGGATGGTCGAGATGGAGACGATCTCTCCGAACCCGACCGACCCCTCCAGCCAGGCGGGCGCGGTCAGGGGCCGGGCCTGCGTCCCGAAGATGTTCTTGGCGATCTGCTGCAGCGCGATGGACACGCCGAAGGTCGCCAGCAGCGTCTCCAGCGGGCGGTTCACCAGATGACGGATCACCAGCCGATACAGGACCACCCCCGCAAGGAAGGTCACGGCGAAGGCCGCGGGCAGCGCCACGATCAGCGACAGCGTGCGCCCGGCGATCAGGGTCTGGACGACATAGCCGGTATAGGCGCCCATCATGATGAACTCGCCATGCGCCATGTTGATGACGCCCATGACGCCCATGACGCCGAAGGTGATGGCCAGCCCGATGGCCGCAAGGAAGTAGATTGAGGCGAGCGACAGCGCGTCCAGCGTCAGGTCGGCGGCCTGCTGGGCGCCCCGCCGCACCACCATCGCGTTGAGCGCGCTGCGGGCGGCGTTTGTGACTTCGGCGTTCGGCTCGACGTAGATGTCGGCGAAATGGTGCGAGGTCAGCGCCGCTTCAGCCTCGGCCGCGGTCGCGGCAGGCAGAACCAGCCCGGTTTCGGCCAGCGCGTCATGGGCGGCATCCCGGCGAGCCGGGTCCGAGAGGTCGGCCACGGGAACGCCGCCCACGGTGCCGTTCACGACATGGGCGGCCAACGCGGCTTTCTGATCCGCAGCGGACAGCCGCGCGGGGGCAAACCCCGCCTCGACCAGCAGTCGATAGGCGTCCGCTTCCGCGATCTCATCGCCGGGGGTGAGTTCGGCCGCGACATTGGCACCGTCAGGGATGGTCACCGCGGCAATGCGCGTGGTCGCCAGCAGCGGGTTCAGGACCGCCTGCAGGTCCGCCCCGGTATCGCCGGAAAAGCCGTCGATGGCGGCGACGCGAGCCAGCGGATCGGGGTCGAACCGGATGGTCAGCAGCCGCTCCAGCCGTGCCTTGCGGGCGGCGATCGCGGGGTCGGGATCGGCACCAATCTCGCGCAAGGCATCCAGATGCGAGGCGTCGGGCCCCCGCGCGATGGCGTCCAGCGCGGCGGCGCGGCGGGCGGTCGCCGGATCTGAAAGCTGGAACTGCACCAGCGCGGTGCCGATCAGCCCGCGCACGCCCGAGTTGGGCTTCAGCACCCGCGCCTCGTCCGCGACGGGCGCGCCGGTTACGGCGTCTGTGGCGCGGTCGCTCTCCACGATCACGAAACGGTCGCCCGCAAGGCCCAGCCGCCGGTCGGCCCAGGCCTCCAGCACCGGCCCCGCCTGCGGACCCGCGCCCGCCAACGCTTCTATCACCGGGGCGATGGTCTGGCGCGAGGGCCTCTCGATCTGGTCGCGATGCGTTTGCAGGACCGATGCGAGATCCTGGGCAAACGCTGGCGGGGCCAGCAGCAACAGCAGAGTCAGCAGGAAATGGTGCATGATCCCCTCGGCCCGGAAGAAGGGGCGGCAGCGTGCCGCCCCTGACACGTCAATAGTTCGACTGCTTCTGCACGCAGCTGTTTGTCTGCGTGTTCCACATCCCGCAGTCGCGGCCCGGCCAGTCGGCTTCCAGCACGGCGGACTCGGCCAGATGGTCGGTCCAGGCGTCGCCCGGCACCTGGTCGGTCTCGCTCACGATGTCGAACTGGCCGTCCTCGCGAATTTCCCCGATCAGCACCGGCTTGGTCAGGTGGTGGTTCGGAAGAACCTTGGCCGTGCCACCCGTCAGGTTCGGCACCTCCAGCCCGTCGATCGCCGCCAGCACCGCATCCGTATCGGTGGATCCCGCCTTCTCGACCGCCTGGACCCACAGGTTGAAGCCCAGCACCGTCGCCTCCATCGGGTCGTTGGTCACGCGGTCCTCGCCCATGCGGGCCTTCCACTCGGCGACAAAGGCGTCGTTGGCATCGCTCTCGGCAGTCTGGAAATAGTTCCACGCGGCCAGGTGCCCGACGAGGTTCGCGGTATCGAGGCCTGAAAGTTCTTCCTCGCCCACCGAGAAAGCCATCACCGGGATGTCGTCGGCCGAGATCCCGGCCGCCGCCAGTTCCTTGTAGAAACCCACGTTCGCGTCGCCGTTGATGGTCGAGACGACACCGACCTTCTTGCCGTCATTTCCCAGCGCCGCCACGTCGGCCACGATCTTGGACCAGTCGGAATGGCCGAAGGGGGTGTAGTTGACGAAGATGTCCGCCTGCGCGACGCCCTGATCCGCCAGATAGGCTTCGAGGATCGTGTTGGTGGTGCGCGGATAAACGTAGTCGGTCCCCAGCAGCGCCCATTTCTCGACGCCCAGTTCGTTCATCATGTAGTCCACCGCCGGAATCGCCTGCTGGTTCGGCGCGGCGCCGGTGTAGATGACGTTCTTGCTGGACTCCTCGCCCTCGTATTGCACCGGATAGAACAGCAGCCCGTTCAGTTCCTCGATGACCGGCAGCATCGACTTTCGGCTGACACTGGTCCAGCCGCCGAAGATCGCGTCAACTCCCTGCACCGAGATCAGCTCGCGCGCCTTCTCGGCGAACAGCGGCCAGTCCGAGGCGGGATCAACCACGACGGCTTCCAGCTGATGGCCCAGCACGCCGCCCTTGGCGTTCTGTTGGTCCACCAGCATCAGCAGCGTGTCCTTAAGGGTGGTTTCCGAAATCGCCATCGTCCCCGACAGCGAATGCAGCACGCCGATTTTGATGGGGTCGTCCTGGGCCCATGCCGTGCCCGCCAGCGCGAGCGTCAGCGCCGTGCTGCAAAGGATCGTCCTTGCCGTCATCTTCCGTTTCCCCGTTCGGGCCGCAGTCGCCTGCCCGCTTCCCCGCAGGGAGGAGCGGTGCCAGGCTTTCGCGGCAACATCGTTATCGTTGCACCCGTGCGGCGGTCCTTGTTGTCCAGACGGCGGCCGCCGCACACTTTCGGCTGTTGCAGCCGTTCGCATTTGCAGCAAACCAGTGGGCGGGAAGTGCGGCAACGCGCCAGCGGCTGCTCTTTCCCGGGCAGTCCGCGTCTGGCGAAACTTGCGCCATCTGCACAGGCCGGTGCCTACGATCTGGGCGCGGGGGTTACGCCCGCAGCGTCAGCCCACCCTCGTGGATGATGAAATCGACGACCGCATCGACGCCGCGCCCGTGACGCAGCGCGGCCATGACGACCGGGCGGGTGCCCCGCGCCGCGCGGGCGTCGGATTCCAGCAGCACCGGGTCCACGCCGACGTGGGGCGCAAGGTCGATCTTGTTCACCACCAGCAGGTCCGACCGCGCCAGCCCCGGCCCCTTCTTGCGCGGAATGTCCTGCCCGGCCGCGGCGTCGATGACATAGATCGTCAGGTCCGCCAGTTCCGGCGAGAAGGTCGCGGCAAGGTTGTCACCCCCGGACTCGATCAGGACCAGGTCGAGGTCGGGGAATGCCGCATTCAGATCCGCGATGGCGGCCAGGTTGATGCTGGCGTCCTCGCGGATGGCGGTATGCGGGCAGCCGCCGGTTTCCACGCCCCGGATGCGCTCGGACGGCAGGACCTGCGCGCGCATCAGCGCCTCGGCATCCTCGCGGGTATAGATGTCGTTGGTGACGACCGCCATGGACAGGCGCGGGGCGAGTGCCGCTGCCAGTTTCTCGGTCAGCGTGGTCTTTCCGGCGCCGACGGGGCCGCCGATGCCGACGCGAAGGGGGCCGTTGCTCATGTCCTGAATATCCTCGTCTGCATGGTTTCGTGTCGTGCCTGCGCGATGTCGGCACCGATGGCGCAGCCGCCGAGATCGGATTCGCTGGCAGTTGCCGCCCGCGCGGCCAGGCGCAGGATCAGGGGGGCAAGACCCGTCAGCGCCCGCTGCCCCTCGGTCTGCCCCAGCGGCAGGAACCGCACCGCCGCCTGGATCAGGTTCAGCGCCTGCCCGTGAAGATACAGGCTGGTGACTTCGGCCGCAGGCTGGCCAAGCGGCGAGCACGCGCGCCCCACCGCGACCGGCAGCGCCGCCGGGGCGGGGTCCGTCCCGGTCAGCGCAGCCGCCACGCGCGCGAAAGCCGCGCCCTGTTCCAGCGTCTCGGTCAACCGCTCGGCCGTCAGGCACAGGGCGCGGGCCAGTTCGTCCAAGCCGCCATGATCCGCCCCCGAACGCAGCGCGAGCGACAGCAGCACGGCGTCGGACCAGCCGCTGCCATGTTCCAGCACATCGGCCAGCCATTCCGCCAGCGAGCCCGCGTCATGGACCGCGCCGCTGTCCATCGCCCATTCCAGCCCCTGCGCATAGGCGAAGCCCCCGGTCGGGAAGGCCGGGGACAGAAGCTGAACCAGCAGCAGGCCGCCCGCGTCAGTGGCTGTGCCCAAAGGTCCGCCCATGTCCGTAAGCCCCGCCCAGCGGCCGGAAGGGCGCAAGGCTGCGGGTCACCTTCGCGCCAAGCTGCGCCAGCATAGCCTCCAGCACCGGATCGGCGCGGATCACCAGATGATCGCCCGCGATCTCGCAGGGGCAATGGCGGTTGCCGATGTGCCAGGCGAGCATGGGCAGGTCACCCTTGATGCGCAGGACGGGCTCGCGCGCCTCGACCACCTCGACGGCGCGGCCATCCGCCAGCGCGAAGGCGGCGCCGGGCGCAAGGCTGACGGTCTGCGGCAGGTCCACCATGAAACCGGCGCCCTCGGCCGTGGCCAGCCGCTTGCGCCGCAGGCACCGCGCCTCATAGTCCAGCACGACACGCCCCGCGACGGGTCGCCCGTGGCCGGGTTCCAGAATTGCCTCGGCAGTCCCGAGGTCAGGGGGTGCGGGCAAGTCCATCAGTCACCTCAGAACAGGAAATAACGCTGGGCAAGCGGCAACTCGGTCGCGGGCTCGCAGGTCAGAAGCTGGCCATCCGCGCGCACCTCGTAGGTTTCGGGGTCGACCTCGATCACTGGCGTCGCGTCGTTCAGCCGCATGTCGGCCTTGCCGATGCCGCGCGTGCCCGCGACCGCGACCGCCTGCTTGCCAAGGCCATCGCAGCAGCCGTCCTCCAGGCCCGCGCGGCTCACGAAGCTGACCGAGGTCGCGTGCCGCGCGCGGCCAAGCGCCCCGAACATGGGCCGCGAATACATGGGCTGCGGCGTGGGGATGGAGGCGTTCGGATCGCCCATCTGCGCCATCGCGATCTGCCCGCCGACCAGCACCATCTCGGGCTTGGCACCGAAGAAGGCGGGGTGCCACAGCACCAGGTCGGCGCGCTTGCCGGGCTCAACGCTGCCGACATGGGCCGAGATGCCATGCGCCACGGCGGGGTTGATGGTGTATTTGGCGACGTAGCGGCGGGCGCGCAGGTTGTCGTTCTCGCCCGCCTCGCCCTCCAGCCTGCCGCGCTGGACGCGCATCTTGTGGGCGGTCTGCCAGGTGCGGGTGATGACTTCGCCCACGCGGCCCATCGCCTGGCTGTCGGACGAGATGATGCTAAAGGCGCCGAGGTCGTGCAGGATGTCCTCGGCCGCGATCGTCTCGCGGCGGATGCGGGATTCGGCGAAGGCCACGTCTTCGGGGATGGACCGATCGAGGTGGTGGCACACCATCAGCATGTCGAGATGTTCCTCGATGGTGTTGGCCGTGTAGGGCCGGGTCGGATTGGTGGAAGAGGGGATGACGTTCGCGGACCCCACCACGCGGATGATGTCGGGGGCGTGGCCGCCGCCCGCGCCCTCTGTGTGATAGGCGTGGATCGTGCGGCCGCGGATGGCGGCCAAGGTGTTCTCGACGAAACCGGACTCGTTCAGCGTGTCGGTGTGGATCATCACCTGCACGTCCATCGCGTCGGCCACCGTCAGGCAGCAGTCGATGGCGGCGGGGGTGGTGCCCCAGTCCTCGTGCAGTTTCAGGCAGCAGGCTCCGGCGCGGATCTGTTCCACCAGCGCCTCGGGACGCGAGGCGTTGCCCTTGCCGGCCAGCCCGATGTTCACGGGCAGGCTGTCGGCGACCTCCAGCATCCGGCGGATGTGCCACGGACCCGGCGTGCAGGTGGTGGCCAGCGTGCCATGCGCCGGGCCGGTGCCGCCGCCGATCATGGTGGTCACGCCGGAATGCAGCGCGTCGTCGACCTGCTGCGGGCAGATGAAGTGGATGTGGCAGTCGATCCCCCCCGCCGTCAGGATGCGGCCCTCGCCCGCGATGATCTCGGTCCCCGGCCCGATGACGATGGTGACGCCGGGCTGGGTGTCGGGGTTGCCCGCCTTGCCGATGGCGGCGATGCGGCCATCGCGCAGACCCACGTCGGCCTTGGTGATGCCGGTCCAGTCGAGGATCAGCGCGTTGGTGATGACGGTGTCCATCGCGCCCTGTGCGCGGGTCAACTGCGACTGGCCCATGCCGTCGCGGATGACCTTGCCGCCGCCGAACTTCACCTCTTCGCCATAGGTGGTCAGGTCGCGCTCGACCTCGATCAGCAGCGCGGTGTCGCCGAGGCGCACCCGGTCGCCGGTGGTGGGGCCGAACATGTCGGCATAGGCCGCACGGGAAATCTCAACCGGCATCGAGCGCCCCCATGACCTGGCCGTTGAAGCCCCAGACCTCGCGGGCGCCGCCGAAGGGCACCAGCCGCACCTCGCGCCGCTGGCCCGGCTCGAAGCGGACGGCGGTGCCGGCAGGGATGTCGAGGCGCATTCCGCGCGCCGCTTCACGGTCGAGAGCGAGGCCGGCGTTCACCTCGGCGAAGTGGTAGTGGCTGCCGACCTGCACGGGGCGGTCGCCGGTGTTGGCCACCATCAGCGTGATCGCGGGGCGGCCATCGTTCAGGGTGATCGAGCCGTTGGCGGGGATGATCTCTCCGGGGATCATCTCAGCCTCCGACGACCAGTGCGAGGCCCCCGAGCGCCGTCATCCCGCCCGCCGTCCTCAGCACGGGCCGCGCGGCGGCACGTCCGGCAAGGATGCCCGCGCCATGCAGCAGCGCCGTCGCCACGGCAAAGCCAAAGGCGTAAGTCAGCAGTCCCTGCGCCGGTCCCTCGGCCCCATGCGCCCAGCCATGGGCATAGCCGAAGACCACCGCCATCGCGGCCATCGCGCCCAGCGGCAGACGGACCGCCATCGCCACCAGCGCCCCCAGAACGATCACCGAGGCGAGGATGACCGGCTCGACCGCCCCGAAGGGCATCCCGGCCCATCCCGCCGCGCCGCCTGCCAGCATCGCCGCGACGAACGTGACCGGCAGCAGCCACAATGCCCGACCGCCTGCCTGCGCCGCCAGCAGGCCAAGCGCCACCATCGCCAGCACATGATCGGCCCCGCCCAGTGGATGGGCGAAGCCGCCGCTGAAGCTGTCATGATCGTGGCCCGGATGGGCGAGCGCCACGCCGGGCAGCGTGAGGGCGAGCGCAAGGGTAGAGACCCGCTTCATCGAAAATCTCCTATCGGATGGGATGGTGGACGGTGACGAGCTTGGTCCCGTCGGGAAATGTCGCCTCGACCTGGACGGTGTCGATCATCGCGGGGATGCCCTCCATGCACTCTTCGATGCAGACGACATGGGCACCGGCCTCCATCAGGTTTGCGACGCTGCGACCCTCGCGGGCGCCCTCGACGACGAAGTCGGTGATCAGCGCCACCGCCTCGGGGTGGTTCAGCTTGACGCCGCGGGCCAGCCGCCCTCGCGCCACCATCGCGGCGAGTGACACCAGCAGCTTGTCGCGTTCACGGGGAGTCAGGTTCATCGGATGCCCTCACATCTGCCAGCAGCGCGGAACGCCGCCGGGGTCCAGGCGCGAGATCAGCCTCACCATCTGCCGTCGCAGCGGCCAGGCATCAGTGGCAAGGCAGCGCAGCACCAGCCGGCCGTTGAGGGCTGATGCCGCGCCTTGCACGCCGGGTTCGTCAAGCTCCGCGCGCAAAGGCTCCAGTGCGAGGTCGGTGCCTGGCCCGGCGATGATCAGCGTCGAGAAGGCCCTCGCCCCGCCCAGCAGGGCCGCGCCGCCTGCGCGGGCCAATGCCGCGTCGTCCAGCCGCAACGGGTCGACCAGCAGCAGCTTGCCGCCGCGCCGCACCGTTCGCGTGTCCTCCAGCGCAAGCCGCGCCACGGTTTCGCCCATTGCCGCCCGGCCCAGAACGACGGTCTCGATGCCAAGGAAGCGCGCTTCATCCGCCATCTCCACCCGCGTCTGCCGACGCAGCGCAGAGCCGTCGAACAGGATCGTTTCCTGCGGCAACCAGGCGAGATCGGCCCCGCGCCCCAGTTGAAGCGTCACGGTGGCGCGCGCGCAGCCCCCTTCGGCGCGATAGGCCCGCTCGGCGGTCTGCGTCGTCGCCCGCGCGCTCATCCCCGCGCCGAGGCAAAGCGAATAGTCCAGCCGGTCCCCGGCCGTCAGCCCGCCGGAGGTATTCAGGAAAACGATCTCGGGCACGTCCGCGTAGGTGCGCGGCAGCATAACCTTGCCCGAGCCTGACTGCCGCAACTCGGTCAGCCCGCCGCCATCGAGCGAGATATGCGCCTCGCCATGGCTGCGCTGAAGGGGGATGCCGTCGAACATGCCTCCTTGCTGACGGGTGGACGGGGAAACTGCAGCCCATGCCGGCCGATGCAACGGCAGAAATCAAGCCAAACAGCGCGGGGTGGTCAATTTGTGTGCATGCAGACCGAAACAATGGCCTTGGGAGAACAGCCCACGCTTGCCATCAGGATACTGAACGCGCTCTCCAGTTTGGAGGAGCGTCTGCTTTCCGGGACGTGCTGCAGTTGCCATGCTGCGCTGCAATCAGACTGCTTCCCGCCCCCCTCGGCCGCTAACCGAAGCGCCAGCTACAGCATGCCGAGCTCTCTCACGCCGGAGCGTTCGGTATCCTCTCGTGCTGAACTGCCAGAGCGGCAAGCTGGAGGGCAGACTCACGATCCGCAGCCACGGCGATGAAGCGTCCATTGTGGCAGAACCGCGCGCCGGGCATGCTCGAGGCCGCCTCGAAGGCCGCGTCGGTCAGCACCGCCCACGCCTCCGGAAGATCAGCGCGAAGGGCAACGCCCTCGGCGTCGCGGCGGATGCCGGTGAGGGCCCAGCCCGTCTCTCGGGGGTGGATCACGCACAACAGGTGATCGGCGCCTGCTTCTCGATGGCGGCACGGAAGGCATGCCCATCGGCAGTTCCATTATCGAGCTGTCTCCGGCGGCGGCGATCGCCTCCATGACGACGGCTTCGGCGCGCAGCTTGGCCGCCTTGCGGGCGACCGCCGCCTCGACGAAGGCACGCGCGATGGTCAGCGCGTGGCCGAAGCCCCGGTCATGGGCTTCCGGGTCGCGGTCATCGAAGACAGGCTTGAGGCTTTCCAGTAGCAGCGGCAGGCTCAGGTCCGCGAGGGGCCCGGCAGGCGACAGCGCGCCGTTGTCCACCAGGTCGACCGGCAGGACGAAATCCGTGGATCGCCTCCAGATCACGCTCGGGCACGTCGAAGTCCCCCAGGTAGTCCCTGCCGAAATGGCGCCAGATCAGGCCGAACGAGCTGTATGGCTGGCCGTCGTCGCGCAGCGGCGGGTTTTTCTGGTGGTGATCGAAGATGAGCCGGGCCGGATCATGATCACCTCCGACGTCATCGATCACCCGGTCCGGCGCGGGAGTGGTCCAAGCCTTCTCGCGCGACCGCACAATCCTCGCCTGCGGATACAGCCGCGTCAGGACGACCGACGAGAGAAGCTCGTCGGCGTGGAAACCACCGGAATGGGTAACGCGATGGGTGATGGTCATGGCCTGTCCCCGAAAAGCAGATGACCGCCCGAAGGCGGTCATAGAAGAATCAACAGCTTACAAAACCTTTGCCCCGAACTGGACAAACATACCCCCAGCCGGCAGCAACTTTGCCCCGAACAACACAAAGCTCAATGCGTCCACGGACCCTTGCGGTCGGTGGCGAAGTTTTCGCCGTAGCCGCGCGGGCGCACGTTGGGGGCGCGGCGGGTGGGTTCCTTCACGGTGTAGTCGAGGCCGTTCTCCTGCGCGTAGGCCTCGGCCTCCTCGCGGGTGGCGAAGAACATGCGGACCTGGCTCTGCGTGTCGTGGCTGCTCGTCCAACCCATCAGCGGATCGATGTGGCGCTTGTCGGCGGGGGGGAACTCCACCACCCAGTCCTTTGTCCGGGCGGTTCCCGACTGCATCACGTTGCGGGAAGGCTGATAGATACGGACGCGCATGGCATGATCCCGAAACTGGCCCGTCGCGGGCGCGAGGCTCTCTTGCGCCCGTTCTTGCCGCAATGCGCCGCCCGGATCAAGCGCCGCGCGGTCGCACGCCGTTTCACAAACCGAGAACGGGCGGAACGTGTCGCCGCGTGGGGCGTTCGACTGTCATCCGATCACCCCCGACCACCCGAGGAGGAAAGTCCATGACCCGCACGACCGCAATCGCCCTGCTGATGTCGGCCGCGCTGCCGCTTGGCGCCGCCGCCCAGCAGCAGGAGACGACGACCACAACGACGGATTCGGGCTCGACCGTCACGACCACGGCCCCCACCACATCCGAGGCGCCCGCCCCCTCGCCGGCCGGCGGCGCGAGTTCCGAGGCACCCGCGCCATCGCCGGCGGCTGGCGATGCCACCGGTTCCGAAGGCGACTTCCGGCAGGCCGGCGCTCCCCTGCACAACGCCGAGGGCACCGAGATCGGCAACGTCGTCATCACCGAGACGGCGTCGGGCGTGATGCACCTTGTCCTCGACATCAACGAGGGCGCGCTGCCCACCTCGCAGCACGGGTTCCACATCCACGAGCACGGCGTCTGCGAAGGCCCGACCTTCGAATCCGCCGGCGGCCACCTGGCGGACGGCAAGGACCACGGCATCCACGCCGCGAACGGTCCGCATCCGGGCGACCTGCCGAACATCACCATGGGCGAGGCGGGCATGCTGCATGTCGAATACTTCCTGCCCGGCATCCTGATGGACCAGATCATGGACGGCGACGGTGCGGCGGTGATGATCCACTCCGGCGTGGACGACTATACCAGCCAACCGGCGGGGAATGCGGGCGACCGGATCGCCTGCGGCGTGCTGGAACTGACGCCGAACTGAGGCGCAGGCCGGGACGATGCAAAGGCCGCCCGCACGGGGCGGCCTTTTGCCTTGAAACGCTGGGCTCGGAGCCCCATTTTCCGTCATCGTTCGCGCCCTCCCCCGCCCGCAGGACCCCCATGGCCCACAACAACACCAATGCCCCCGCGCCGCTGCTGCTGACCCCGCAAAAGCGGGACAAGCTGGAAGGGGGGCGCCGCTTCGTCATGCAGTCCGAGTTCCAGCCCGCCGGCGACCAGCCGACCGCCATTGCGGAGCTGACGCAGGGCGTGGTGGACGGGGAACGCGATCAGGTGCTGCTGGGCGCGACCGGCACCGGCAAGACCTACACCATGGCCAAGGTGATCGAGGCGACGCAGCGTCCGGCCATCATCCTCGCCCCCAACAAGACGCTGGCGGCGCAGCTTTACGGCGAGTTCAAGGGCTTCTTCCCCGACAACGCGGTGGAATACTTCGTCAGCTACTACGACTACTACCAGCCGGAAGCCTATGTGCCCCGCTCGGACACCTTCATCGAGAAGGAATCCCAGATCAACGAGGCCATCGACCGGATGCGCCACTCGGCCACGCGGGCGCTTCTGGAACGCGACGACGTCATCATCGTTGCCTCGGTCTCCTGCATCTACGGCATCGGCTCGGTCGAGACCTACTCGGCCATGACGCAGGACATGGTGGTCGGCGAAAGCTACGACCAGCGGGGTTTCATCAACGAGCTGGTGGCGCAGCAATACAAGCGGCTCGACGCGGCGTTCCAGCGCGGCGGCTTCCGCGTACGCGGCGATCTGGTCGAGGTCTGGCCCGCCCACCTCGAAGATCGGGCGTGGCGGTTTTCCTTCTTCGGCAACGAGCTGGAATCCATCACCGAGTTCGACCCGCTGACCGGCGCTAAGGAAGCGGATTACAAGCAGATCCGCATCTACGCCAACAGCCACTACGTCACCCCGCGCCCGACATTGCAGCAGGCGATCAAGGGGATACGCGCCGAACTTCAGCCCCGGCTGAAGCAGCTTCAGGACGAAGCCAAGCTGCTGGAAGCGCAGCGGCTGGAGCAGCGCACCAACTTCGACCTGGAAATGCTGGAGGCGACCGGCGTCTGCAACGGGATCGAGAACTACTCGCGCTATCTCACCGGCCGCGCCCCCGGCGAGCCGCCGCCGACGCTGTTCGAGTTCATCCCCGACAACGCCATCGTCTTCGCCGATGAAAGCCACGTCAGCGTGCCGCAGATCGGCGCGATGTATAAGGGCGACTTCCGGCGCAAGTTCACGCTGGCCGAGTTCGGGTTCCGCCTGCCCTCCTGCATGGACAACCGGCCGCTGAAATTCGAGGAATGGGACGCGATGCGGCCGCAATCGGTGTTCGTGTCCGCCACCCCGGCCCAGTGGGAGCTTGACCAGACCGGCGGCGTCTTCACCGAACAGGTGATCCGCCCCACCGGCCTTCTGGACCCGGTGATCGAGATCCGCCCGGTGGAAACGCAGGTGGACGACCTGCTGGACGAGGTCCGCAAGGTCGCCGCGAATGGCTACCGCACGCTGGTCACCACCCTGACCAAGCGCATGGCCGAGGATCTGACCGAATATCTGCACGAGCAGGGCATCCGCGTGCGCTACATGCACAGCGACATCGACACGATCGAGCGGATCGAGATCCTGCGCGACCTGCGGCTCGGCGCCTATGACGTGCTGGTCGGCATCAACCTGCTGCGCGAAGGGCTCGACATCCCCGAATGCGGGCTGGTCGCCATTCTGGACGCCGACAAGGAAGGCTTCCTGCGCTCGACCACCTCGCTGATCCAGACGGTGGGCCGGGCGGCGCGGAACGTGGACGGGCGGGTCATCATGTATGCCGACAGGATCACCGGCAGCATGGACCGCGCGATGAAGGAGACCGAGCGCCGCCGCGAGAAGCAGATCGCCTATAACGAGGCGCACGGCATCACCCCGCAAACCGTCCGCAAGAACGTCGATGACGTGCTGGCGGGCCTCTGGCAGGGCGACACCGACCAGTCGCGGATCACCGCCCGGACCGACAAGCCGCTGGTCGGCGCGAACCTCGCCGCGCATCTGGACGCGCTGCGGACGCAGATGCGCAAGGCGGCCGAGAACCTGGAGTTCGAGGAAGCCGCCCGCCTGCGCGACGAGGTCAAGCGGCTGGAAGCGGTGGAACTCGCAGTCTCGGACGATCCTCTGGCGCGGCAGACGGCGGTCGAGGAAGCGGCGGAAGAGGCGGTGAAGTCGCGCGGCCGCTCGACCGCCGGGCGGGCCGGGCAGCGGGGCGGGAACAAGCGGTCGAAGCGGCACTGAGCGGGGCCGGGCGGATTGGCACCGCCTCGGACTGGAAGGGATAGCTGTTCGCGGGGATTGTCGTCTCGGCATGGACGCTTTCCAGCGTGTCGTCGGTGATCGGCACCAGCCGGAACCGTCCGCCCGTCCCTGTCGATCCGTCGCGCGCGCCCTTTGCTTCCGGCCCGGCCAAGGCACAGGCCGGGTCGCCCGGACCGGGCACCCCCTCCGCCTCAGCCGCAGGTGACGTCCAGCACCATGCCGGTGGCGGGGCCGGTGATGATGTTCAGCCGCGCGTCCATGTATTCCTCGGTGATCATCGCGCCGCGCGGAATCACGCGATAGGTCAGGCCGGGCGGCAGGCGGGCATCGTCCACGGGCTTGCCGATCAGCCCGCCCCATTCGCGCGGGGCGCAGGCCACCGGCGCGGCGCCGGGCTGGCCGGGATGGGTGCGCGGCACCTCGGTCGGGGCCGTGTCCGCCGCCGGAGCGCAGGCGGACAGCGCCAGCGCCGCCGCGGCGATCGTCAGAAAACGTGTCGTCATGGGCACCCTCCCGGCAACTTCCGCGCAGTCAGGCAGCGCCGGCGCCGCGCGTCAACCCGCTGCCGCGGCGGCGGCCGGTTTCAGCCGTCCCATCACCTCGGCGGCGAGCGCGTCCGCCTCGTCCCGCGCCGGGCTGCGCGGCTGGTCGCTGACCCCCAGCCCCTGCCCCAGCGTCTGCGCGAAGGCCACGCGGTTGCCCAGTTGCGTCTGCGCGACCTCGGCCCCCAGATCGCCCACGCCCGCCGCGATCTCGGCCCCGAGCCGTGTTCCGGGCCGGGTGCGGTTCAGCACCACCATCACCGGCCGCTGCTCGCGCTGCGCCAGATCCAGCACGCCTTCGGTCGCCCACAGGTCCACATGGCTGCTGGCGACCGGCACCAGCACCAGATCGGCCGCCCGCAGCGCCGGCCGCAGGTCGCTGTCGATCTTGGGCGGGGTGTCGATGATGACCACGTCGAAGCGGCGCTTCAGCTTCTCGGCCTCGTAGCTCGCGCCCCAGGCCGAGGAGGTGGTGAACTCCATCGCGTCCTCGTCCCCGCGCGAGGCCAGCCGCTCCATGAACCAGCGGCCGAGGCTGCCCTGCGGGTCGGTGTCCAGCAGCGCGACCGACATCCCCCGCGCCCGCCACGCGCAGGCGAGGTTCACGGCCAGCGTCGTCTTGCCCGAGCCGCCCTTCTGCTGCGCGACGGTGATGATATGCCCTGCCATGCCTGCCCCCTGCACGTTCGACTCACGTTAACGCCGCAGTGCAGCAAAAGCATCCCCCTTTCCGGCCATTGCCCTTCCGCGCGGGCGGGGGCATCGTCGGCGCGACAAATCCAGAGGGCGAGATGCGCGTATTCGACGGCCATAACGACATGCTGCAACGGCTGGTGGCGGCACCGGACGCCGCAAGGCTTTTCCTGAACGGCGACGGCACCGGCCATCTGGACCTGCCGCGGATGAAGGCGGGCGGCATGGCGGGCGGGTTCTTCGCCATCTGGGTGCCGGTGCCGGATTTCTCGGTCTCGCGCGGCAGCCAGCAGAACTGGACGCCTCCCTTCTGCCACGACCTGCCCGCTGAGGTGCCGCACGACGCCGCCCTGCCCTCGGCCTTCGAGCAGGCCGCGACCCTGCTGGCGGTCGAGCGGACCGGCGCGCTGAGCGTCTGCCGCAGCGCCGCCGAACTGCGGGCGGCGATGGACGCGGGCCGGATCGCCGCGATCATGCACATGGAAGGGGCCGAGGCGATCCGCGACATGGACGCGCTGCATCTGTGGCACGCGATGGGGCTGCGCTCGCTGGGGCCGGTCTGGTCGCGGCCGACGCCCTACGGGCACGGGGTGCCGTTCGCCTTCCCCTCCTCCCCCGACACCGGCGACGGGCTGCCCGAGGCGGGCAAGGCGCTGGTCCGCGAATGCAACGCGCTGCGGATCATGCTCGACCTGTCGCACCTGAACGAGAAGGGCTGCGACGACGTGGCCCGGCTGTCCGATGCGCCGCTGGTCGCCAGCCATTCCTGCGTCCACGCCATCGCGCCCAGTTCACGCAACCTGACCGACCGGCAGCTGCGCCAGATCGCCGACAGCGGCGGGCTGGTCGGGCTGAACTTCGCGATCGGCTTCCTGCGCCCGGACGGGCAGCGCGAGCAGATCGACGGCGCCGGGATCATGCTGCGCCATCTTGACCATCTGCTGGGGATTCTGGGCGAGAAAGGCGTCGCGCTCGGCTCGGATTTCGACGGGGCGCTGATGCCCGCCGACCTGCCCGACACCGCCGCCCTGCCCCGGCTGATCCAGGCCATGCGCGATCACGGCTATGGCGAGGAACTGGTCGAGCGGATCGCTTGGCGCAACTGGGTCGAGGTTCTGGAACGCACCTGGGGCGGTTGACCGCCACGCCGCGCCTGCCCATGTTTCACTTGCCCCGCAACCCGTGACAGGCTCGTGACATGGATGACATTCTCGACTGCCTCATCGTCGGCGGCGGCCCGGCGGGACTGACGGCGGCCGTGTATCTCGGCCGGTTCCACCGCCGCGTCATGGTGATCGACGCGAACGAGGGGCGGCTGGCGCTGATTCCCACCTCGCACAACGTCGCGGGTTATCCGGGCGGTGTGCACGGCCCCGACCTGCTGGACACCATGCGCGTCCACGCCCGCCGTTACGGCGTGGAGCTGCGCGGCGGAGAGGTGACGGAACTGGCGCGCGAGGGCGAATATTTCCGCGCCGAAACCAGCGTCGGGCCGGTGCAGGCCCGCACGGTCGTGCTGGCGACGGGAGTCGTGAACCTGCGCCCGCCCTTGCCGCAGGATGCCCATGACGAGGCGGTGGCGCGCGGCCAGTTGCGCTATTGCCCGATCTGCGACGCCTACGAGCAGACCGGCCGCCGCATCGGCGTGCTGGGCGCCGACCGGCATGGCGTGGCCGAGGCGCTGTTCCTGCGCGCCTATACCGATAATATCGTCCTGCTGGCCCTGTCCGCGCTGGACATCGACCCCACCACCCGCACCGAGGCCGAGATGGCCGACATCGTGATCGAGCCGGCCCCCGTCAGTGCCTTCGATTTCGGCAGCGACGACGTCGAGCTGACGCTGGATGACGGGCGCAAGCTGCGGGTCGATACGCTCTATATCGCGCTCGGCTCGCACACCCGCAACGATCTGGGCCGGATGCTCGGGGTCGATCTGGCGGACGATCAGTGCTTCGCGACCGACGGTTTCCAGCGCTGCTCGGTCCCCGGCGTCTATGCGGCGGGGGACGCGGTAGAGGGGCTGGACCAGATCAGCTCGGCCATGGGCACCGGCGCACGGGCGGCGGTGACGATCCACAACGACCTGCGCGAGAAGGACGGGCAGACGCTGGGGGATTGACCCCCGCCAGCGCCGGTGCGGCAACTGGCTCAGCCGTCCGGCCGTCACAGACGGCGTGCGATGCTGCCGCGTCGAAGGCGCCGCGGGCCTGACCCGCAGCGCCACTCGGGCGTCAGTCGCCCTCGCCCGGCGTTTCCGAGAAATACTGCGCCAGCTTGTTCGGCACGCCGTCCATCGCCTCGTAACCCGGCATCGGGTCCTTCTTGCGGGTGATGACGGGCCACTGGTCGGCGTATTTGCGGTTCCACTCGACCCACGGCTCCATGTTCGGCTCGGTGTCGGGGCGGATCGCGTCAGCGGGGCATTCCGGTTCGCAGACGCCGCAGTCGATACATTCGTCGGGATGGATCACCAGAGCGTTCTCGCCCTCGTAGAAGCAGTCCACGGGACAGACTTCCACGCAATCGGTGTATTTGCACATGATGCAGTTGTCAGTGACGACATAGGTCATCGGCGCATCCCTTCAGATTGTCGGGCCTGACCTAGACCTTCGAGCCGGGGTGTTCAAGCGTCCCCGGACGGGGCGTCCCGCCGCCGCGCCTCGGGTCCGTCCGCCGCCGCCGTATCACCCTGCGGTTGATCGTCGCGGGCACCCTCCAGCAGATCGTCATAGAGCCCCCGCGCCTCGGCGGCCGGTCCGCGCCGTTCGCCGGGAGAGAGGACGCGCAACACGCGCACCCCGCCAGGCGTCGCGGCGGTCACGACATCGCCGGGCCGCACGTTCTGGCCGGGCTTGCGGCAGGGTTGGCCGTTCAGCCGCACCCCGCCGGTGGCGATCCGGTCGGCAGCGAAGCTGCGGGTCTTGAACACCCTTGCGTGGAAGAGCCAGCGATCCAGCCGGATCTGTTCGCTCGCCGCCTCGGGCGGCGGGGCGCTGCGTCCCCGCGCCACTCAGCGCATCCCTTCGGGCCGGACCCTCACGTCCGGTTCTTCAGCGCCGCCAGAACGGCAAACGGGCTGTCGGGATCGATGGGCTTGTCGGCACGAGGAGGCCGCGCCTCGTAGTTGCGCTGCCCTTCCGGCTTGCCCTTGGGGCCGCCCTTGCCGCGCGGGCCCTTGTTCTTGTCGCCGAACTGCCGCTCGGCCCGCTCGCCGCCGCCCTCCCCGCGCGGCTTGCCGTGGCCGGGCTTTCCGTGGCGGGGCTTGCCCCGGCTCTGCTCGCCGCGTTCCTGACCTTCGCGGGGCTCGCCAGCCGGGGCGCCTTCGGCGCCTGCCGGTTGATCGCCGCGCGGCTGCCGCTCTCCCTGCGGGCCGCGCCCGCCCCGGCGCGGGCCACGGGCATCGCCCTCGCCCCCCGCATGGCGGCGCTGGCCGGCGCGGGGGCGCGGGGCCCAGGTGAAGCTGTAGAAGGTCTCCATCTCGACCGGCGCCGCCTCGGCTTCCGGGGCTGCCTCGCCGAATTCCGCCGCGGCCGGGGCATCTTCGCCATCCGCGCCGGCAGCGGCCTGCGCCTCCGCCTCGGCTGCGGCCTCTGCGGCGCGGCGTTCCGCCTGCTCGGCTTCCCAGCGGGCGCGGGTTTCGGCGGCGAGGACGCTTTCCTCCTCGGTCAGCGGCGCATCGGATGCGGGCGCCTCATCGGCCGCTGGCTCCGGCGCGGGCTCAGCCGCCGCGGCACGAGCCTTGGGCCGCTCGCCCGGCTCGGCCTTGTAGCCGAGGCCCTGCATCAGGTCCGCGAACTGGGCCAGTGTCATGCCGGTGATCGACAGCATGTCCGGCGTCGCCTCGAACCCAGCCCGGCTGTCCTGACCGCGCAGCAGGTCGGCCAGCCGTTCCAGCATGTCGATGCGGATCGCCCGCTCGCCCGCCGGGTGATAGCCCGACAGCGTATAGGCCCGGCGCGGCACGTCCGGGATGTTGGGGATCGTCACCAGGCCGGGCGGCGGGCTTTCCGGGAACTCGTCCGCGCCCTCCCACAGCGCGCTCAGCAGCAGCCGCAGCCGGGTCGGCGCGGGTTTCAGCAGCGCGGGCTGGAAGATCGTGTATTGCCCGAAGCGGACGCCGTGCTTGCGCAGGCTGCCGCGCGCGTCCTGATCCAGTTCCTTGATCTCGGACGCGATGCCTTCGCGCGGCAGGACGCCCATGGCCTCGACCAGCCGGAACGCCACGCCGCGGGCAAGGCCCGACAGCGCCTCGTCGTCGCGCATGGCCAGCAGCGGCTCGAATCCCGAGGCGATCTTGCGGTCAATGAAATGCTGCAAGCGGCGGCGGACCTTCTCGGCGATCTCGGGCCCCGCTTCCTCGTCCACGAAGGGCTGCACCTCGGGCTTGAGCGGGTCCGAACCCTTCACCAGCTTGCCCACCGCCGTGCTGCCCCACATCAGGCCGCCCTGTTCGGTGAAGTCCAGCTCAGTGTCCGGCGCGTTGTAGAAGCGGTCGGCGCGCAGGTGGAATTCGGGGCGCAGCGCCTCATAGGCGGCGCGGGTCAGCATCCGCGCCTCGTCGCCCGTGGCGGAGGGGTCGGTGCGGAACCGGAAGCCTTCCAGCTTGCCGGCGAACTCGCCCTCGACCGTCACTTCGCCCTTGTCGTTCACCTCGGCCACCAGGCTCTCCCTCTGCTTGAGCCGGCGCAACAGGACAGAGGTGCGCCGGTCCACGAATCTTTGCGTCAGCGCGGCGTGAAGCGCGTCCGACAAGCGATCTTCTACAGCCCGCGTCTCGCCCCGCCAATGGGCTTCGTCCTGAACCCAGCCCGACCGCTGCGCGACATAGGTCCAGGTGCGGATATAGGCGAGGCGCTTGGACAGCGTGTCGATGTCGCCGCCGGTCTTGTCGATGCGGGAAACGGCCCGCGTCATCCAGTCCGAGGGAACGCCCCCGTCCTGAAGAAACCCGAAGATGCGGGTCAGCAGGCTGGTATGTTCGACCGGCGAGATGCCCCGGAAATCGGGGATGCGGCAGACGTCCCACAGCAGCTTCACGTCTTTGGGGTGCGTCACGCGGCTGCGGATTTCCGGCAGATCGCCCAGCACCTTGAGCGCGTGCAGATCGTCCGCCTCGCGCCCGCGCCCCAGCCATTCGTCGCCCGAGGGTTGTTCCAGCGACTGCACCAGCCGCTCCACCGTCCCCAATTCCAGCGCCGAATTGCGCCAGATCAGGCGGCTGATCGGCTGGAAGCGGTGATTCTCGATCGCGTCGATCAGCCCTTCGTCCAGCGGCTGCGCCTCGCCGGTGACGCCGAAGGTGCCGGGCTCGGTATGGCGGCCTGCGCGGCCGGCGATCTGGCCCAGCTCGTGCGGGAACAGCGGGCGCATCCGGCGGCCGTCGAACTTGTGGGTGGCCTCGAAGGCGACATGGCGGATGTCGAGGTTCAGCCCCATGCCGATGGCGTCCGTGGCGACGAGGTAATCGACCTCGCCCGCCTGATACATGGCGACCTGCGCGTTCCGGGTGCGGGGGGACAGCGCGCCCATGACCACCGCGCAGCCGCCCTTCTGCCGCCGCAGCAGCTCGGCCGTGGCATAGACGTCATCGACGCTGAAACCCACGATGGCCGAGCGCGGAGGCATCCGGCTCAGCTTCTTGGACCCCGCCCATGTCAGGGTCGAGAACCGCTCGCGCCGCATGAACTGGACGCCCGGCACCAGCGCGGCGATAGCCGGGCGCATGGTGTCGGACCCCAGCAGCAGCGTTTCGTGCAGGCCGCGCATGTTCAGCAGCCGGTCGGTGAAGACGTGGCCGCGCTCGGGGTCGGCGGCCAGCTGCACCTCGTCGATGGCGACGAAATCGGCCAGCACCTCGGGCATCGCCTCGGTCGTGGCGACCCAGTAGGCGGTGCGTTCCGGCACGATCCTCTCCTCGCCGGTGATGAGCGCGACGACCGATGGCCCGCGCGCCTTGACGATCCGGTCATAGACCTCGCGCGCGAGCAGCCGCAGCGGCAGGCCGATGACGCCGGTGCGGTGGGCCAGCATCCGCTCGATCGCGTAATGGGTCTTGCCGGTGTTGGTCGGCCCCAGAACGGCGGTGACGCGGCCGCGCTCGACCTGCGCGCTCATGGTGCCGGCCATCAGATGCCGACCCCACGGGATGCCTGAAGCAGCCGCGCGACGCCATCCTCGGCCTCGGCCTGATGGGGATTGATGCTCATGCTTTCCAGATAGGCGGTCAGCGCGGCGCCATCGCTGCCGACCTCCTCCAGCATGGTGCCCAGCTGGGTCAGCGCGGGCCAGTGGCGGGGTTCCAGTTGCAGCACCCGCTCCAGATCGGCGGCGGCGGGGCCGAACTGGCCGCTCAGGTAGAACGCCTCGGCCCGCCCGAACCAGCCGGCGGGAAAATCGGGCGCGTGATCCGTCAGCGCCGTGAAATGGCCGATGGCGCCCGCCGTGTCGCCCGCATCCAGCGCGTCATAGCCGCGTTTCAGCAGCAGGTCGGCGCTGGCCGAGCCAGAACGCGACCATTCCCGCAGGATGTCGCTTTCGGCGGCGGCCCAGCCCTCGCCCTCGGGCTGGGCGAGTTCGGCGAAAAGATCGTCCATCGCGGGTGTCGTGTCTGCCGTCTGTGCCGCCGCCACGGACAGCGAGAGCGCCACGGCAAGTGCCGTCACGACAGGATGGAACCCAAGGAAAAAGCCGCGCATAAGGCGCATGTAACTATTCACCCGGCACGATGCCAGTGGAAGCAGGAGAACGGAAATGAGCAAAGTCGTCGATGCCGCGGTCAAGGCCCTGAACGAACGGATCAGCGGTTTCGATTCCACGGCCAAGTTCGTGATCGAGGACGAAGGCACCATCATGATCGACGAGAACGGCGCCCGCGCCGCCGACGAGGATGCCGACGTGACGCTGACCGCCAGCCGCGAGACGTTCGAGAGCATCCTCGACGGCAGCACCAACCCCGCGATGGCCTACATGTCGGGCAAGCTGAAGCTCGACGGTGCGCTGCCGGTCGCGATGAAGCTGGGCGCGGCCCTGTCCTGAACCTGATGGCCCGAGCGGCGTGACCCCCGCCCCGCTGCATACGCTTCCGGGCGATCCGCCCCTTCCGGCCCGCGCCTTCTGGACGCGGGCCGATGACGGTGTGCGGCTGCGGCTGGCGCATTGGCCGGCACAGGGTGAGGCGGCGGGCACCATCCTGCTGTTCCCCGGCCGGACGGAGTATCTGGAGAAATACATGCCGGTCGGGCACGATCTCGCCTCGGCCGGATACGCCGTGCTGGGGATCGACTGGCGCGGCCAGGGCATGTCCGACCGGCTGCAGACCGACCCGCGCCCCGGCCATGTCGCGGACTTCGCGGATTACCAGCGCGACGTGATCGAGATGGTCATCGCCGCCGAGCAGCTTGGCCTGCCGCGCCCGTGGCATCTGCTGGCTCATTCGATGGGCGGGGCGATCGGGCTGGCCGCGCTGCTGAACGACCTTCCGGTGCGGGGCGCGGTGTTTTCCGCCCCGATGTGGGGCATCCTGCCGCGCCGCCCCGCGCGGCTGCTGGCGGCGGGGCTGGTCAGGGCGGCGGGCTGGCTGGGCCGTTCCGGCCTGCCCGCCTTCAGCACGGGCGGGCGCGGCGCGTTCGTTCTGGACTGCACCTTCAACGACAACCTGCTGACCGGCGACGGCCAGCAATGGGGCCGGATGGTGGCCGAGGCCGCCGCCTGGCCCGAGCTGACGCTGGGCGGCGCCAGCTATGGCTGGGTCGGCGCCGCCATGGCCGAGACCGAGCGGCTGGCCGCAATCCCCGCTTCGGACATGCCCGACATTCCCGTGCTGGTCAGCGTCGGCGGGCTGGAGGCGGTGGTTTCCCCCGCCGCCATCATCGACCGGGCGAACCGCTGGCCCGGCGCGAAGCTGATGCAGATCCCCGGCGGGCGGCACGAGGCGATGTTCGAGACCGAGAGCCGCCGCACCCGCTTCATGCAGGCGGCGGTCGCGCTGTTCGACGAAGCCGGGCGGCGTTAGGCGGAGCCTTCGGGACAAGGCGCAGGCAGACTGACGGCGGCGCGGCAGGCTGCACCTCCTCGTCGCCCCCAGTCCCCTGCGGGGCGTCGTCGAGCGGCTGGCCCGTCTCCTCGCTGCGAGCGTCACTCTGCCGCGAGGATGCGGCGACCGGGCCGCATGTCCATCCGCCTGCTGCGGGCTTTCACCCTGCAAGGCGGCGGCCCCGCAAGGTCAGCCCTCTACGGCCCTTCGCATCGCCGCCATCGCCTCGGCCAGCCGCAGGGTCGATCCGTCCTGCCCCTCGGCCGGCTTTCCGTCCAGCAGCGGCGCGAGTTCCAGCGCCAGCTCCTTCCCGAGTTCCACCCCCCACTGGTCGAAGCTGTTGATCCCGAGGATCACCCCCTCGACGAACACCCGATGCTCATACAGCGCAACGATTGCGCCCAGCGTGAAGGGCGTCAGCAGCGGATAGACCAGCGTCGTCGATGGGCGGTTGCCGGGAAAGACCCGGTGCCGCGCCTGCCGCTCCAGCTCCGCCCCGGTCAGGCCGCGCTTTTCCATCATGGCGCGGGCGTCCTGAAGCGAGCGGCCGCGCATCAGCGCCTGCGACTGCGCGAGGCAGTTCGCGACCAGCAGCTCGTGGTGGTGGGCCAGTTCCGGCTCGTGCCCCGCAGCGCCGACCATGAACTCGCAGGGGACGACATCGGTGCCCTGATGGATCAGCTGATAGAAGGCGTGCTGGCCGTTGGTGCCCGGCTCGCCCCAGACGATCGGGCCCGAGGGGCGGGGCAGGTCGGAGCCGTCCATCGCCACGCGCTTGCCGTTCGATTCCATCTCCAGCTGTTGCAGATAGGCGGGCAGGCGCAGCAGCCGCTGCTCATAGGGCAGCACGGCGCGGGTGGGATATCGGCAGATCTGGTGGTGCCAGATGCCGACCAGCGCCAGCATCACCGGCATGTTCCCGGCCAGGGGCGCAGCCCGGAAATGCGCGTCCATCGCCGCGCCGCCCGCGAGGAACTCGTCGAAGCGGTCCGGCCCGATCGCCAGCATCACGGGCAGCCCGATCGGCCCCCAGACGGAATAGCGCCCGCCGACCCAATCCTCGAACCCGAAGACGCGGGCCGGGTCGATGCCGAACTCGGCGGTCTTGTCCAATGCCGAGGAAACGGCGGCGAACTGGTCCGCCGGGCGGCTGACCACGCGGGCCATCCAGTCCCGCACGGTCGCGGCGTTGGTCATCGTCTCGGCGGTGGTGAAGGTCTTGGAGGCGACGATCACCAGCGTCCGCTCGGGGTCCAGCCCGCGCAGCGTGTCATGCGCGTCCGCCCCGTCCACGTTCGAGATGAAATGCACCCGCGGCCCGTCATGATAGGGCGACAGCGCCCGCACCGCCATCGCCGGGCCGAGGTCCGAGCCGCCGATGCCGATGTTCACCACGTCCGTATAGGCCCCGCCCTGCCCCGCGATCCCGCCCCCGCGCACACGGTCGGCAAAGCGGCGCATCCGCTGCAACGTCTCGCGGATGGCGGGCATCACGTCGCGCCCATCGACCGGCAACGGCCCCGCATCCGCCGGACGTCGCAATGCGGTGTGCAGCGCGGCGCGTTCCTCGGTCTCGTTCACCCGCTCGCCCGCAAACATCGCCTCGCGCCGCGCAGGGACGCCCGCGGCGAGGTCCAGCAGCAGCGCCACGGCGCGGTCATCGAGCGCGGTCTTGGACCAGTCGAGCAGCATCCCGCAGGCGCGGGTGGACCGGCGGGCGGCGCGGTCGGGTTCGGCCTCGAACAGGGCTTCGATGCGGCGGCCTTCGGCCCCGCGCCGATGCGCGGCAAGATCGTCCCAGTTGGTCATCCCCGCCCTTACTCCGCCCAGTGCACGCAGAGATCGCCCCAGACGACACGCACCGGGGCCTCGGCGGGGGTCAGCTTGGCCGCCCGCTCCAGCGCCTCGCGCTTGGACTGGCCGAAGATCATCAGATGCGGGTCCATCGCCTTCTTCAGCACCGGCGCGGTCAGCGTCAGGCGCGGCTCGGCCCCGCCGTCCGGGTGGATCACGGCGACGGGCGGGGCGCCCGGCTCCAGCGCGGCGAGCGTTCCGTCATTGCCGGGAAACAGGCTCGCGACATGCATGTCCTCGCCCATGCCCAGCAGCAGCACGGTGATCGGCAGCGCGGGCTTCAGCCGCTCGGCGGCGGCGGCGGCTTCCTCTTCAAGCGTGCCGGTGCCGGTGAACAGGTCGATGAACTGCGCCGCAGCCGCCGGCCCCGCCATCAGATGCCGCCGCAGAAGCCCCGCGTTGGACCGGGCGTCATCCGGCGGCACGCAGCGCTCGTCGCCCGGGAAGACCACCACCCGCTCCCATTCCAAGGCCATGTCGGCCAGTTGCGACAGCAGCGGCTCGGGCGTGGAGCCGCCGGGCAGGCATAGCGTCGCCCGCCCTTCCGAGCTCAGGCTCTGGCGCAGCCTGCCGACGATCTCCTGCGCGAGCGAGAGCACCAGCGCCTCGCGGTCGGGGTATTCGATCAGCTTCATCCCGTCCTCACCTCTGCAATCCCGCGCCAGCGACGGCCGTCGCGGCGCATCAGTTCCGCCGCGGCCTCTGGCCCCGCCGAGCCCGCGTCGTAGGGCTGGGGCCGCTCGGCCCCCGCCTCCCACGCGGCGACGATCGGGTCGGTCCAGGCCCATGCCGTCTCGACCTCGTCGCCGCGCATGAACAGCGTCTGGTTGCCCCGGATCACGTCCATGATGAGCCGTTCATAGGCGTCCGGCAACTCCGCCCCGTCCTCGCCCAGAGCCTCGGCGAAGGACATGTCGAGCGGGACCTGCACCAGACGCATTCCCCCCGGCCCCGGCTCCTTGATCATCACCTTGAGGTCGATCCCCTCGTCCGGTTGCAGCCGGATGACGAGTTCATTGGCCTGCGGCGGCTCGGCGGCGTCGAAGATCGAATGCGGCGGGGTGCGGAAGACCACCGCGATCTCGCTCGCCCGCGCCCGCAGGCGCTTGCCGGTCCGCAGGTAGAAGGGCGTCCCCTGCCAGCGCCAGTTCGCCAGCCGCACCTTCAGCGCGACGAAGCTTTCGGTGCGGCTGGAATGGCCCACGTCGGCCGCATAGCCGGGCACATCACCCCCCGCGCGATACTGCCCGCGCACGATGTCGCCCGGATCGACCGGGGTCAGCGCCCGCAGCACCTTCAGCTTCTCGTCGCGCACGGCGTCGGGGTCGAAGTGATACGGCGGCTCCATCGCGATCATGCAGAGCAGTTGCAGCAGGTGGTTCTGCACCATGTCGCGCATGGCGCCGGCCTTGTCGTAGTAGTCGCCTCGCCCGGCGACGCCCACGGTCTCGGCCACGGTGATCTGGACGTGATCGACGGAATGGGCGTTCCACAGCGGCTCGAACAGAATGTTGGCGAAGCGCACGGCCATCAGGTTCTGGACCGTTTCCTTGCCGAGATAATGGTCGATGCGGTAGATCTGCCCCTCGCTGAAATGGCCGGAGAGCATGGCGTTCAGCGCGCGCGCGCTGGCGAGATCGTGACCGAACGGCTTTTCCACCACGATCCGCGTGTCGCCATCGGCGAGCCCATGCTCGGCCATGCCCCGCGCCAGTGCGCCGAACAGCCCCGGCGCGACCGAGAAATAGGCGGCGCGGATCACCCCGGGCCGCAGCGCGGCGCGAAGCCGGTCCCAGCCGCCCGGCTCGTTCGCGTCCAGCGGCACATAGTCGATGACCGACAGGAAGCGGTCCAGTTCGGGATGATCGGCGCGGGCCGGATCGTATTCCGCGACCGCCGCGCGGATGTCGGCGCGGAAGGTATCCGCGTCCATGTCCGTCCGGGCGCTGCCGACGATCCGCGCCCCCGGCGGCATCTGCCCCGCGATGAAGCGGCGCAGCAGCCCCGGCAGGATCTTGCGCCGCGCGAGATCGCCCGTCGCGCCGAAGATGATGAGGTCGAAATCCTCGACCGGAATGATGCGGGAGGCCATGTCGCGCTCCTTTCCGTCAACGGGTAGCCACTGCGGCCCGGCCCGGCAAGCGCTTAGACCCCGGCCCGGCCCATCGCCTTGGCAAGCCGGGACAACCTCGCCCGGCCCATCAGCTCGCGCAAGGTGGCGGTCCCGCCAAGGGCCTGCGCCCGGTCGTGGGTGGCCTGGACGGCGCGGGCCACGGCGTCGGGGGACTGGTGGAAGAGGCCGGTCAGGAACTCGTCGGGATGGACCGCCCGCAGGCCGAGCGTCGCGGTCGCGCGGCGGGGAAAGTCGCGCAGGTTGGCGGTGACGATCAGTTCGGCCCCCGAAGCGAGCGCCGCTTCCGCCACATGGCGGTCGGCCGGGTCGGGCCAGTCGAAGCCCGCCGCCGCCTGCCCACCATCGGGAGCCAGGTTCGCAGGGTAGCGCTCGCGCAGCAGCGCGATCTCGGCCCCGGCGATCGCCTGCTGATCGGGGCCCAGCCGGGATGCCGCGTGGCGCCATTCGGCGAGAATGCGATCCGACCAGATGGGTGTGTAAAGCCCTGCATCGGCCACGAGGATCAGGATTTCCCGCAGGACGGTCGGGTAAAGGACGCAGGCGTCCAGGACCGCCTTCATCCGTCCAGCCGGAAGAACAGCGCCTTGAGATAGCCGCTTTCCGCAAGCTGCGGCAGGATCGGGTGGTCGGGACCGGCAAAGCCGGTGTGGATCAGCTGCATCCACCGCCCACCCCGTCCGATGCCGCGGGCGCTGGCGCTGCGGAACGCGCTCAGGTCGGCGGCGTGGCTGCACGAGCACAGCACCAGATAGCCGCCCGGCGCGACCAGCGGTGCGGCCAGCCGCGCCACCCGCTCATAAGCCCGCAACCCGGCATCGAGCGCGGGTTTCGCGGGCGCGAAGGCGGGCGGATCGCAGATCACCAGATCGAAACGCGCGCCTTCGCCGGCCAGCGCCTCCATCTGCTGGAAGGCGTCGCCCTGCCGGGTGGTCAGCCGCGCATCGAGCCCCATCGCCCGCGCGCCGCCAAGCGCCAGCCCCAGCGCCGCCGCCGAGCCGTCCACCAGCGTCGCATGCTCCGCCCCCGCCGCCAGCGCCGCCAGACCGAAGCCGCCGACATGCGAGAACACGTCCAGCACCCTTCCCCCGCCCGCGAGCCGCTGCGCGAAGGCGTGGTTCGGGCGCTGGTCGAAGAACAGCCCGGTCTTCTGCCCGCCGAGCAGGTCGGCGAGGTAGATCGCGCCGTTCATCGGCACCTCGACCGGCGCGGTCAGATCGCCGCGCAGGATCTCGGTCCGCTCCTCCAGCCCCTCCAGCCCGCGGGCGCGGCCGCTGCCGTTGAGGATGACGGTGCTGACGCCCGTCACCTCGATCAGCGCATCGGCCAGCGGGTCGATCATCCGGTCGGCCCAGGCCGCGTTCGGCTGGATCACCGCCGCATCCCCGAAACGGTCGATGATGGTGCCGGGCAGGCCGTCCGATTCAGCATGGACGAGCCGGTAGAAGGGCGCGTCGAAGATCCGCTCGCGCAGCGCCAGCGCGCGGCGCAGGCGGGCGGCAAGCCACGGGCGGTCGATCTCCGCCCCCGGATCGGCATCCATCACCCGCGCGATGATCTTCGAGCCGGGATTGACCGTCACGACCCCGAGCGGCCGCCGCTCGCCATCCTCCAGCAGCGCCATGCTGCCGGGCGCGATGGCGCGGGTGCGGCGATCGACCACCAGCTCGTCGGCGAAGACCCACGGAAATCCGTGCCGGATCGCGCGGGCGTTCGCCTTGGGGCGCAGGCGGATCACGGGCAGCCCGGCGATGCCGCCCTCGCCGCCCGGATCAGGCAGGTCAGTCATGGCCAAGCCCTTTCCGCCATGCGCCGCTCGCGCATCACGCGCGTTCCGCGATCAGCTTCTCGACCGCTGCAATGGCATTGTCCGCCGCGTCCAGCGACGGGGCGCCGCCCTGCGCGCGATCCGGCCGCCCGCCGCCGCCTCTGCCGCCCAGCGCCGCGACGGCGGCCTGCACGATCTCGACCGCACTGAGCTTCTCAGTCAGTTCCGGCGTGACGGTCGCCGCGACGGTCGCCTTGCCGCCGTCATCCGACATCGCCAGCACCGCGCCGGGCGCCGAAAGCTGGCCGCGCATCTGATCGGCCAGCACGCCCAGATCCTTGCCGGACACGCCGGACAGCCGCCGCGCCACGAACTTCAGCCCGCCGACATCCTTCTCGGCCGCCTCCGCCGCGCCGCCGCCCATCGCCAGTTCGCGCCGAAGCTGCGCGACTTCGTTCGCCAGCGCCTTGCGTTCGTCCGCCAGCGCCTTGACGCGGCCCACCACGTCGCCCGCCTGCGCCTTGAGCAGCCCCGCGATCTCGCCGAGCTGCCGCTCGGCCCCGCGCAGATGCGCCAGCGCGGCCTGCCCGGTCAGCGCCTCGACCCGCCGCACGCCCGCCGAGGACGCGCTGTCGCCCAGCAGCACAAAAGCGCCGATGTCGCCGGTGCGTTCGACATGCGTGCCGCCGCACAGTTCGATCGAATAGGTGTCGCGGTTCGCGCCCCGTTCGGAGCCCGGCTTGCGGCCCATCGAAACCACCCGCACCTCGTCGCCGTATTTCTCGCCGAAGAGCGCCTGCGCGCCCAGTTCGCGGGCATCGTCCGGCGCCATCACACGGGTCTCCACCGGGGTGTTCTGGCGGATGATCTCGTTCACCTCGGCCTCGATCTGCGTCAGCTCCTCGGGCGTCAGCGCCTTGCCGTGGCTGAAGTCGAAACGCAGCCGGTCGTCCGCGTTCAGGCTGCCCTTCTGCGCGACATGCGCGCCCAGCGCGGCCCGCAGCGCCTCGTTCAGCAGATGCGTGGCCGAGTGGTTGGCCCGGATCGCGCCGCGCCGGTCGCTGTCCACCGACAGCGTCGCGCCCTGCCCGCGCGCGATCCCGCCCAGCGTGACCTCGGCAATGTGGAGGAACAGGTTGCCGGACTTCCGCGTATCCGTCACCCGCGCGGCGCCGGTTTCGGTCTTGATCAGGCCGGTGTCGCCCACCTGCCCCCCGCTTTCGGCGTAGAAGGGCGACTGGTTCACCACGATGCTGACCTTCGCGCCCTCGGCCGCGGTTTCCGCCTCGGCCCCGTCGATCACCAGCGCCTGGATCGCACCCTCGGCCTGATCGGTGTCATAGCCCAGGAACTCGGTCGCGCCGAAGCGGTCCGCAAGCTCGAACCAGATCGCCGCGTCCTTCGTCTCGCCCGAGCCGGCCCAAGCCGCCCGCGCCTTGGCCTTCTGCTCGGCCATCGCGGCGTCGAAGCCCGCCGCCTCAACCCCCCGGCCCTGCTCGCGCAGCGCGTCCTGTGTCAGGTCCAGCGGGAAGCCGTAAGTGTCATACAGCTTGAACGCCGTCTCGCCCGGCAGGTCCGCGCCCTCGGGCAGCCGTGCAACCTCGTCACCCAGCAACCGCAGCCCGCGGTCGAGCGTCTGGCGGAAGCGCGCCTCCTCGCCCCGCAGCGTCTCCTCGATCATCGCCTGCCCGCGCGTCAGTTCGGGATAGGCCGCCCCCATCTGCCGGACCAGCGCGGGGACCAGCCGGTGCATGACCGGGTCCTGCGCGCCCAGCATATGCGCGTGGCGCATGGCGCGGCGCATGATCCGCCGCAGCACATAGCCGCGCCCCTCGTTCGAGGGCATCACCCCGTCCGCGATCAGGAAGCTGGTCGAGCGCAGGTGGTCGGCGATCACCCGGTGGTGGATCTTGCCCGGCCCGTCCGGGTCCGAGTTCGTGACATGCGCCGACGCTTCGATCAGCGCCCGCATCAGGTCGGTGTCGTAGTTGTCGTGCTTGCCCTGCAGCAGCGCGCCGATCCGCTCCAGCCCCATGCCGGTGTCGATCGAGGGGTTCGGCAGCGGCTTCATCGAGCCATCCTCGAACTGCTCGAACTGCATGAAGACGAGATTCCAGATCTCGATGAAACGGTCGCCGTTCTCGTCGGGCGAACCGGGCGGGCCGCCCCAGACGTCCGGGCCGTGATCGTAGAAGATTTCCGTGCAGGGGCCGCAGGGGCCGGTCGGGCCCATGCGCCAGAAGTTGTCGTCGGTGGGGATGCGGATGATCCGGTCGTCGGTCAGCCCCGCGACCTTCTTCCACAGCGCCGCCGCCTCGTCGTCGGTATGATAGACGGTGACGAGCAGCTTGTCCTTGGCAATGCCGAAATCCTTCGTCAGCAGCTCCCACGCATAGGGGATCGCCTGCTCCTTGAAGTAGTCGCCGAAGCTGAAATTCCCCAGCATCTCGAAGAAGGTGTGGTGCCGCGCGGTGTAGCCGACATTGTCCAGATCGTTGTGCTTGCCGCCCGCGCGCACGCATTTCTGCGCCGTGGTCGCTCGCGTGTAGTCCCGTTTCTCGACCCCGGTGAACAGGTTCTTGAACTGCACCATGCCGCTGTTGGTGAACATCAGCGTCGGGTCGTTGCGCGGCACCAGGGGCGAGCTGTCCACGCGGGCATGGCCGTTCCGTTCGAAGAAATCGAGAAAGGTCGAGCGGATATCGTTCAAACTGGGCATGGGCGGGCTTTCCGGCTGGGCGAGAGGCAGGGTCAGCACATAATCGCTGGCCCCCGCGTGGTAAAGGCGCAAGCATGCGAGGGGCCGGGGACTGCGCGTGGCGAAGCGTGGCAAACCCGGCCTTTGGAAGGCGGGTTGGCGGAGAGACATTCCGCGTCCCCCGCTCTTTGGCGCGTCGGGCCGACTCACCACCACCTCCGCAGCGGCCCGGCGCTGCTCCTTGCGGCGCAACGGGCCAGCAACCGACCATCGCTCACACCCAGATCTCCGCCTCACCGCGCCCCGGTGCGTCATTCCCCGGGACCGATGCGACGCCCGAAAGTCGGTGCTGCACGGATTTCAGCGTCAACGCCTGAAGCGCTGTCGCCGCACAGCAGTCACCACCCCCAGACGACAGGCATGCCGCAAGCGCCTCGCATAGCCGCGAAAGCTCGGCCGCGATCTGGGTGAGCCGGTCAAGTTCCTGCAACGCGCCCGGCGGCCCCCGGCCCATCGGGACATGCAGTCGCGCCGTAATGGTGTGCGGGGGCCGGTCCGGTCCGTTCACCGCCAGACACCCCTGCACGAGCGGCGAAACGGCGTCCTGCAAGGCATTCAAGTCGCGATGCATGGCCTGAAACTCGACCATCATCGCCGCGATCAGGGCGGCGAGCGGCAGCGATCCGGGGGCACCGGCCGGGGCGAAAACCGTCACGTCAGAACCGCCCCACGACGGCTTCGAGGCAGGTCTTCAGCTCCGGCGCGGTGAACGGCTTGCGGATGAAGTTGTTCATCCCGGCCGCCCTGCCGCGCTCGATGATCTCCCGGTCGGCGCGGCCGGTGATCAGCACGAAGCCGATCCGGCGCGTGGGCACGCGCTCGCGCAGCGCCTGCAGCAGTTCCACCCCGTCCATGCCCGGCATGTTGAAATCGGAAATCACCAGATGCACCGGCTGGCGGAGCATCTTGTCCAGCGCATCCGGCCCGCTGACCGCGTGATGAACGTGACGCAGCCCCATGCTTTCCAGCGCCTGCAGCATCAGGCCCCGGCTGGTCGAGGTATCGTCCACCACCATGACCTGAAGCTGATCCTTGATGCTCATCGGCATTGTCCCCTCGGGATCCCGCGCCTCACGCGAGCGCCTGATAGATCGTCGGCGCGGCGGCGCGCAGCCGGCCGCGCATGGAATCGGGTGCCTGCTCCGAATGCCCGACCAGCAGCCAGCCCCCCGGCCCGAGCTGGCGATGGAACCGCTCCCACAGCTGCGCCTGCGCGTCGGCGTCGAAATAGATGAGCACGTTGCGGCAGAAGATGACGTCGAAGCGACACGGAAAATCCCAGGCGCGGAGGAGGTTGTGGCGGCGGAACTCAACCTTGCTGCGGAGCGCGCGGCGCGCCCGCAGGCCGGTCGGGATGGGCTCGAACCAGTGGCGGATCATATCGGCGCCAAGCGCGCCTGTCTCGGCCCGGCCGTATTCGCCCAGTTCGGCACGGGCGAGCACCGCAGAGCCGATATCGGTTCCCAGAACCGACAGCCGCGGCGCGGATGCCGGCGGAACGATGGGCGGCGACAGGGCCATCGCGATCGAATACGGCTCCTGCCCGCTGGAGCAGCCAGCCGACCAGATCCTCAGCGGCGTCCGCCCGTCATTGTGCCAGTCCCGCAGCACGGTTTCGCGCAGGAAGGTGAAGTGATGCGCCTCGCGAAAGAACTGCGTCACCTTGTTCGTCAGGGCGGAAATCATCTCCGGCATCTCGGCGGCGCCCGCCGGGCTGTCGAGCAGGTCGGCATAGGCCGCCAGGTCGCGGCAGCCCGACGCGGCCAAGCGCCGGGCCAGCCGGGCGCGGATCGCGGCGGACTTGTCGGGCCGCAGCACGATGCCCGCCTCGCGGCGAAGGATCTCCGCAATGCGGGCGCAATGCGGATCGTCCCATGCATCCGCGCGGCTTGGGACGCAGATCCCGCTCACGCCGCATCCGCAGTCTGGACCGGCAGCACCGCGCCCAGGTCCAGCACGCGGATCAGCCGTTCATCGACCAGCGTCAATGCGCTGATGCACATGCCGGCGCCATCGCCGCCCAGATCGGGCGGTGGCTGCAACTCCCCGCGGGCGATCGACAGGATGTCCGAGACGGAATCCACCAGCAGCCCGGCGGTGCGCCCGTTGATGCAGACCACGATGATGACGTTCCGCTCTCCCCCGCTGGCGGGCGGCATCCCGAGGCGGACGGCGAGATCGATGACGGGCAGGATTGCCCCGCGCAGGTTGATGACGCCTTTCATGTGATCGGGCGCGAAGGGCAGCGGGGTCGCGCGCGTCCAGCCCCTGATCTCGCGCACGGACATGATGTCGAGGCAATATTCCTGCTCGCCCAACCGGAAGGCGAGCAGTTCGGTCTCAAGGGTGGTCTGTGCCGAGAGGTCGGTCATCGCGGTGTCATCCTGCCAGGGGAAAGGGGATTGCCATGCCGCCGCTGCGCGGCCTCGTCAGGTCCGAGGGGTCGAGGATCAGCGCCACCTGCCCGTCGCCGAGGATGGTGGCCGCGGCGACGCCGGGCGTACGGCCGTAATGGCGGTCGAGCCCCTTGATGACTACCTGCCGCTGCTCCACGATCGCATCGACCACCAGCGCGGCCCGGCTGCCATCCTCGGACGCGGTCAGGATCGCGATCCGGTCGGCCCCTGCGGTCCCGCACGGACGGAAACCCAGCTGCGCGCCAAGATCGAAGAGCGGCAGCAGATGGCCGCGGACATGCAGGACCTCGGTCGTGCTGCCGATGCGGCGGACATCGGCGGCCGAGAGCACCACGGTTTCGACGATCGCCGAGAGGGGCACGACAGCGTCTGCCCGGCCACCCGCACCACCATCGCGTCCAGCACCGCAAGGGTCAGCGGCAGCGAAAGCGACAGGCGCGTTCCCGCCCCCGGCTCGCTCGACACCGTCACCCGGCCGCCCAGTGCCGTGATCGCGCTGCGGACGACATCCATCCCAACCCCTCGCCCGGACAGGGCCGAGACGCCCGCCGCCGTCGAGAACCCCGGCGCGAACAGGATGTTGTCGATCTCGGCGTCGGAAAGTTGCGCATTCTCCGCCACGAGGCCCCGCCCGACCGCGAGAGCCCGCACCCGCGCGCGGTCGATCCCGACCCCGTCGTCCGCAATCTCGATCAGCACCCGGCCCGCCCGGTGCGCAGCGCTCAGCGTGATCGTGCCCTGCGCGGGCTTGCCCGCGGCGAGCCGCTGATGCGGCATCTCGATCCCGTGATCGACCGCGTTGCGGACCAGATGCGTCAGGGGGTCGGACAGGCGCTCGATGACCGTCTTGTCGATCTCGGTCGCCTCGCCTTCGGTGAGCAGGCGGACCGTCTTGCCCAGACCTGCCGACGCTTCGCGGATGACGCGCGCCATGCGCTGGAACAGCGGCTTCACCGGCTGGGCGCGGATCATCATCACGCTGTCCTGGATGTCGCGGGTCAGCGTCAGGAACTCTTCCAGACCGGCCGCCACGGCGCCGTTCTCCGCCAGTCCGGCATCGGCCACGCTCTGGGCCAGCATCGCCTGGTTGATGACCAGCTCGCCCACGAGGTTCATCATGCGATCCACGCGGTCGAGATCCACCCGAACGGTGGCCGGCGCCGGGGGCGCTGCGTCGGGTTCAGGCCTCGGCAGAGGAACCGGCGTCGTCAGCGGGGCCGGGTTATGCTCGATTCGCGAAGCGGCCGCGGGGAGCGGGACCACATTGCTGCCAGCGTCCGGCGGATGAGCGGCAAGCGCGGCGCGGTTGCCCGGCACATCCAGCGGGCGGATCGAGATGTCGGCCAGATCCGTCACGAAGTCGAACACCTCGCGGATATCGGCCTCAGTCACATCACCGGTGAGTTCGATCTGCCACGACAGCATCGGGGTTTCGGCGGACGCCCCCGACAGCTCCAGATCGGGCGGCGCGTTGCAAAGAATGTCGGCCTGCCCGAGCGCGGCGAGGGCGCGCAGGACCAGAAGCGGCTCGTTGCCAGTGGTATAGAGCCGCGGGTGGGGCCTGAAGTCGATGCGCCAGACCGGGGGTTCGGTAACTTCAATGCTCTCTGGCGCAGCGGGATCGCCGAATACCGCGCCGAAATCCAGCGACAGAGGCGTGAACTCCGCGGGCTCATCGGCACGCGGCGGACCCAAGGGCATCAGCGCCTCGAGCGCGAGCAGCACCGCGCCCGCCCCCTCCGGCGCAGCCGCGCCTGCCGCGGCGGCGCGGACATGGTCGTGCAGCAGGTCGGCGCATTGGAAGAACAGTCGCACGGCCCCGCCAGTCGGCTCGATCCGGCCGGACCGCAACGCCTCCAGCACGGTCTCGAACCGGTGGGCGAAGGCGACCAGGTCGCCGAGCCCGAACGCGCCGGCACCGCCCTTGATCGAATGGACCGCCCGGAAGATGACGTTGACGGTCTCGCCGTCGCCACCCCTCTCCAGCAGGGCGAGCGCGTCCTGCAGGCTCTCCATCAGCTCCTCGCATTCCTCGAAGAACGAGGCGCGGATCGCGAGCATCGCGTCGTCGGACATCTTCCCTCTCCCCCTGTCTCAGCCGGTGACTTTGCGGATCGAGTGGACCAGCCGCTCGGGATCGAACGGCTTGACGATCCACCCCGTGGCCCCGGCCTCGCGGGCTCGCGTCTTCAGCTCCGGCGCGCTTTCCGTCGTCAGCACGAGGATCGGCACCGCCCGCATCGGATCGATCTCGCGCACCGCATGGATGAAGCCGAACCCGTCGAGCCGCGGCATGTTGATATCGGACAGGATGGCGTCCGGGCGGCCCATCCGGCGCAGCATCTCGAGCCCCTCGACGCCATCCTCGGCCAGCGTCACGTCCATTCCCGCGGCGCTCAGCGTGGCGGCCAGCAGGTCGCGGATGGTGCGGCTGTCATCGACGGCGAGTATTCTCAGCCCCATCCGGCGCTCCTTTCGGGCAGAAGATGCGCCGCGCCGAAAAGCTGCAGGGCCTGCACGAACGCCGCCGAGCGTGGAAGGATCGTCAGCCGCGCCCCGTCGGCCCGCCACCGCCGCTCCGCCGCCAGAAGCACCTGCAGCGCCAGCCCGCCGAGATGGGCGACATTGCCAGCATCGATCGTCAGATCGGACCCCGCCCGGTCCAGCAGCGCCTGCGCCAAGGGGCGGGCCGCCGGCAGGTCCAGACGCGGGGCAAGCTGCAATGACGTGGTCATTTCCCGCCTCGCACAAGCTGTCGCATGATCCAGACCCTCCTCGCCCTTCCGGTCCCCCCTTGTGACCGCATCGGGTTAAGTTTCGGTTGATCCGGCCCCCGCGTCAGCCCGATAGCGTTTAAAATGCACCGCATCCGCCCTTGCGCGGCGGTTACGGCTGTAGTATGGCGCACGCACTTCACAAGCAGGGGCGGGCCGCGACGGGAGAAATCCGGCGCAGGTCCACCGGTTGGGTCATCAGATCTCAAATCCCCTGCCAAGGCGCAAACCGGAAAGGACATGGACATGGCGCTTCCCGATTTTTCCATGCGTCAGCTGCTCGAAGCTGGCGTTCACTACGGCCACCAGACCCAGCGCTGGAATCCGCGCATGGCTGAGTATATCTACGGCGATCGCAACGGCATCCACATCGTCGATCTGACCCAGACGGTCCCGATGCTGGACCAGGCGCTGCAGGTCGTGCGCGATACCGTCGCCAAGGGCGGCCGCGTGCTGTTCGTCGGCACCAAGCGCCAGGCCCAGCGCCCGGTCGCGGAAGCGGCGGAAAAATCCGCGCAATTCTACATGAACCACCGCTGGCTCGGCGGCACGCTGACCAACTGGAAGACCGTTTCGCAGTCGATCCAGCGCCTCAAGCAGATCGACGAGGCGATGGAGGCCGGGGCCGAGGGCCTGACCAAGAAGGAACGGCTGGGGATGGAGCGCGAGCAGGCCAAGCTGCAGGCCAGCCTCGGCGGCATCCGCGACATGGGCGGCCTGCCGGACCTGCTGTTCGTGATCGACGTGAACAAGGAAGACCTCGCCGTGCTGGAGGCCAACAAGCTCGGCATCCCGGTCGTCGCGGTGGTCGATACCAACTGCTCGCCCAAGGGCGTCGATTATGTCATTCCCGGCAACGATGACGCCGCCCGCGCCATCGCGCTGTATTGCGACCTCGTGGCGCGTGCCGCGCTCGACGGGATGACGGCGCAGATGGGCGCCGCCGGGATCGACCTGGGCGCGCTGACCGATGCGCCGGCCGAAGAGCTGGACGATCCGGTTGCCGAAGGCGAAGCCAGCGAACAGGGTCTGTCGGCCTGACCCGGCGCGGGTGACGCCGCCGCGTCATCCGGTCGTCACCGGGCGGGGCCAGGCCCCCGCCCGTCCCCCACCGATATTTCAGGAGAATCACCCATGGCCGTTACCGCCGCGATGGTGAAGGAACTGCGCGACACGACTGGCGCAGGCATGATGGACGCCAAGAAGGCGCTGACCGAAACGAACGGCGACATGCAGGCCGCCGTCGACTGGCTGCGCACCAAGGGTCTTGCGAAGGCCGCCAAGAAGTCGGGCCGCGTCGCCGCCGAAGGGCTGGTCGCGGTCGCGGTCAGCGGTGGCAAGGGCGTCGCGGTCGAGGTGAACTCGGAAACCGACTTTGTCGGCAAGAACGTCGAGTTCCAGTCGATGGTGCGCAGCATCGCCGAGGCTGCACTGGAGGCCGACACGGTCGAGGCGCTGAACGACGCCAGGATCGACGGCAAGCCGGTGTCGGAAGTGCTGACGGACGCGATCGCCCGCATCGGCGAGAACATGACGCTGCGCCGGATGGTGACGGTCACCGGCGATCAGGTCGTCAGCTATGTTCACAACGCGGCCGCCGAAGGCATGGGCAAGATCGGCGTGCTGGTCGGCCTCAAGGGCGACAACGCCGAGATCGGCCGCCAGATCGCCATGCATGTCGCGGCAACCAACCCGGCTTCGCTGTCGGAAGCCGACCTGGACCCCGCGCTGGTCGAGCGCGAGAAGTCGGTCCTGACCGAGCAGGCCCGCGAATCCGGCAAGCCGGATGCCGTCATCGAGAAGATGATCGTCGGCCGCATGTCGAAATTCTTCGAGGAAGTGACGCTGCTGGGGCAGAAATTCGTCATCAACCCCGATCTGACGGTGGCTCAGGCCGCCAAGGATGCGGGCGTCGAGATCACCGGATTCGCCCGCGTCGAAGTCGGCGAAGGCATCGAGAAGAAGCAGGAGGATTTCGCCGCCGAGGTCGCCAAGACGCTCAGCGGGAACTGATCCGCAACTGCGTGACAATGGAACGCCGGTCCTTCGGGGCCGGCGTTCTTCTTTTGGGCGTCCGGCGCCGGGGGCTACACGCCCCGCCGCCGCTCGATCGCTTCCCAGATCAGCGCGGCGGTGTTGATGTCGTCGAAACGCTCGAGCTCCTGGATGCCGGTGGGCGAGGTCACGTTGATCTCGGTCAGCCAGCCGTCGATGACGTCGATGCCGACAAAGATCAGGTTCTTCTCGCGCAACATCGGCCCGATACGGGCGCAGATCTCGCGCTCCCGCTCGGTCAGCCCGACCTTCTCGGGGCGGCCCCCGACGTGCATGTTGGACCGCGCCTCGCCTTCGGCGGGGACGCGATTGATCGCCCCTGCCGGCTCGCCATCCACGAGGATGATGCGCTTGTCGCCCTTGACGACCGCGGACAGGTATTTCTGCGCGATCAGCGGCTCGCGGTTCATGACGGCGAAGGTTTCCAGAAGCGCCGACAGGTTGGGATCGTCGCGCCGCATATGGAACACCCCCGCCCCGCCATTGCCGTAGAGCGGCTTGAGGATGATGTCGCCATGACGCGCCCGGAAATCCCGGATCGCGGCGACATCGCGGGCGATCATCGTGGGGGGCGTCAGGTCGGGAAAGTCGAGGACGAGAAGCTTCTCGGGCGAGTTGCGGACCCAGAAGGGATCGTTGACCACCAGCGTCTCGGGATGAATGCGGTCCAGCAGATGCGTCGAGGTGACATAGGCCATGTCGAAGGGCGGGTCCTGACGCAGCCAGACGACGTCGAACGTCGCGAGATCGACGTCCTGCCATTCGCCGAAACTGACATGGTTTCCGTGCTCGACGCGCAGTTCGATCGGTCGCCCGATCGCGCCTACCCGCCCTTCATCATAATAGAGCCGATCGACGGTGTACTGAAACAGCCGGTGTCCCCGCGCCTGCGCCTCGATTCCCAGGCGAAAGGTCGAATCGGCGGTGATCGAGACATGCTCGACCGGGTCCATCTGCAAGGCGACGTGCAGGCTCATCTCGGTCACTCCATCAGGTCTGCGCGGTTGTCGCGCTTGCCCCAGACCTATGCAAGATCGTGCCGGATGTCAGTGCTGCCCGAAGGCGTTCGGGATGATTTCGATGCGGCCCGCATCATCGACCAGCGCCGCGTCGAAGCGCATCTCCGTCAGCGAGCCCGTCGGAAGCGTGTCGCAGAATTCCAGGGCGGCGTTGCAGATGCGATCCATCTGCCGGCGTCCGAGCCGTTCGGCCGCCATGTCGATCGTGCCGGATTTCTTCACCTCGACGAACACGACGCCGGTGCCTTCGCGCAGGATCAGGTCGATCTCGCCCGACAGGCCGCGCCAGCGGCGGGCCAGAACCTCGCAGCCTTGGGCGATATAGCGTTCCTCGACCAGCCGCTCTGCGGCGGCGCCCGAGGCATGCGCCGCGATCCCGCGGGCCACCTTTGACGGGCACGCCCGGCCAACCGGTGTGCCGGTGAAATGGAACTGCATCTGCGTCATCTGTTTCCCGATCTCCTCTGGCGGTCCCGCGCTGTCAGCCCCGGTCCGCCTTTCCCAACTCCACCGCGAACCCGTAAGCGAGCTTGCGGGGGACGCCATACTCCGCCGCGACCTCGGCTGCGGCATCGCGCACCGACATCCGTTCCAGCCGGGCGGCCAACGCCTCCCGCAGCGCGTCATCGTCCACGACCCGCCCCGCGGGCGGCGCGAGAAGGATTACCACTTCGCCCCGCAGCCCTTCGTCAGGCACCCGTGCGGCCAGTTCGGCGGCTGTTCCGCGCATCACCTCTTCGAATTTCTTCGTCAGTTCCCTGCAGATCACCGTAATTCGATTCGCCTCAATCTCGCACAACTCATTCAATGTTTGCTTAACGCGCCTCGGGCTTTCAAACATGACCACCGTTGCCCGCACCGCGGCGACGTCAGCCAGCCAGCTTCGCCTTGCGCCCTTGGCCGAAGGCACGAACCCCGCGAACAGGAACCTGTCGGTCGGCAGTCCGGCGACGGTCAGCGCCGCCAGCAGGGCCGATGCGCCGGGGGCCGCATGGACCGGCAGCCCTTCCTCGGCCGCCTGGCGCGACAGGGCGAAGCCCGGATCCGCGACCAGAGGCGTGCCCGCGTCCGAGGCGTAGGCGACCGAGCGCCCCTCGCGCACAGCCTGCAGGATCGTGCGGGCGCTGCTTTCGGCGTTGTGGTCGTGATGGGCGACGATCCGCCTTCCCCGCAGGGGGATGCCGTGGATCGACATGAGATGGCGCAGGGTACGGGTGTCCTCGGCGGCGAGGACATCCGCCGCGCCGAGGATGTCCAGCCCCCGCAGGGTGATGTCGCGGGCGTTGCCGATCGGCGTCGAGACGAGATAGAGCGCCGGCGCAAGCGCGGCCCCCATGTGCGCGGAACCGGCGGCGCTTTCCGCCTCGCCATCCTCCGCCGGATCGTCCTGCATCCCCGTCTCTCCCCATCGCTTTCGGCCCGCTCCGACCGGCGCGGCAGGTTGCCAGCAAAGCCGGTCTGTGGCTACCCTGCACCCGAAACCCGCCCCAATGGAACGTCAGGAACCCCTATGACCGCTCTTGCACTTCGCCGCGGCCTTCCGGCTCTGTCCCGTCCCCTGATGCGCGTCGCGGCCCTTGTCTCGGCCGCGTTTCTTGCCGCGTGCGAGCCGGTCGGCACCGGGGTCGCCCGTGGACCCCAGACCGGGCCCATGATCGATCCCAGCCAGCCGGTTCCGGTCGCGCTGCTGGTCCCCGGCGGCAGCGGCAACCCGGAACTCGACCGCATCGCCCGCTCGATCGTGAATTCGGCCCGGATGGCGGCGTCGGACGCGCAGGGCGCGCGGATCGACCTGCGCGTCTACGACACCGGCGCGGAGGCCGCCGCCGCGGTGGCGGGCGCGAACCGGGCCGTGGCCGAGGGCGCGCAGATCATCGTCGGCCCCCTGCACGCCGATTCGGCGAACGCGGTCGGGCAGGCGATGGCCGGGCGGGTCAACGTGATGGCGTTTTCCAACAATGCCGACATCGCGGGCGGCAACGTCTTCGTGCTGGGCAACACCTTCTACAACACCGCCGACCGGCTGATCGGCTATGGCGTTCAGCAGGGCAAGCGCCGGGTGCTGGTCGTGGCCGAGGATGACGTTTCGGGCCAGGCCGGGGCCGCCGCGATCGAGGCGGCAATCGCCCGCAACCGCGCCACGCTGGCCGGCAAGGCGGTGCATCCGATCTCCGAGCAGGGGATCGACGGCATCGTTCCGCAGGTCGCCGCCATCGCCCAGCAGCGGCAGGCGGATGCGATCTTCATGACCGCCAACTCCCCCGCCGTCCTGCCCTATCTGACCGGCGCGCTGGCGGATCGCGGCGTCACCTCGGACACGGCACAGTTCATGGGACTGACCCGCTGGGACGTGCCCGCCGCGCGGCTGCAACTGCCGGGCGTGCAGGGCGGGTGGTTCGCGGTGCCCGACCTTCCCCGCGTCGCGGAATTCTCGCAGCGTTACCAGCGCAGCTATGGCGAGGCCCCGCACGAGCTTGGGGCGCTGGGATATGACGCGGTCTCGGCCATCGCCTCGCTGGTCCGCGCGGGCCGCAGCGATGCGCTGACCACGGCCGGGCTGACCTCGGGCAGCGGATTCCAGGGGATTTCAGGCGTGTTCCGCCTGCGCCCGGACGGGACCAACCAGCGCGGCCTTGCCGTCGCCACGATCCGGGGCGGCCAGTTGACGATCATCGACCCCGCCCCGCGCGGCTTCGGCGGGGCCGGGTTCTGATCTTGCCCGACAGCACCCTGACCTCGGTCCAGAGCGCCCCGGCATTGCCCGGGGCGCATCCCCTTTTCGAGCCCGACATCTTCATCCCCCAGCTTGACGCGGCGCTGAAGGGCCTGTCCGATCCGCGCGAGATCAGGGCCGCCGCCGTTGCGATCATCGGACCCGCGCGCGCCGATGCCCTGGCAGAGGTGCTGGCCGGCTTCGAGGCCCATCCCCGCGCCGCGCGCGAAACGGTGCGCGCCATCGCTTCGGTCACGGACGCGGTTGTCGGCGCGGTCCATCACGTCGCCATCACCTGCCTGCACCGCCAGCAGAGCCTGACCACGACCGAGCGTCTGTCCGTCGTCGCGGTCGGCGGCTATGGCCGGGCCGAGATGGCGCCTCATTCCGACGTGGACCTGCTGTTCCTGACCCCCTGGAAGCCGACCGGCTGGGCCGAGAGCGTCGTCGAATCGATGCTCTACATGCTGTGGGACCTAAAGCTGAAGGTCGGGCACGCCACCCGCTCGGTCGATGAGTGCATCCGGCTGGGCGAAGGCGACATGACGATCCGCACCAGCCTGCTGGAACACCGGCTGGTCTGCGGCGACCCGCTGACCGCCGAGGAACTGCGCAGCCGCCTCTGGCCCGAGCTGTTCGAGCGCACCGTTCCCGAATTCATCGAGGCCAAGCTGGCCGAGCGCGACGAACGCCACACCCGGCAGGGCGGCCAGCGTTATGTGCTGGAGCCGAACGTAAAGGAGGGCAAAGGCGGGCTGCGCGACCTGCAGACGCTCTACTGGATCGCCAAGTATATCCACCGGGTGGACCGCGCGATCGAACTTGTCGGTCTCGATTTCTTCACCCGCGACGAGCACGCGACCTTCTGGAGCGCCGAGGATTTCCTGTGGGCCGTGCGCTGCCATCTGCATCTGATCGCCGGCCGCGCGGTGGACAAGCTGAGCTTCGACATGCAGGTCGAGGTGGCGCGGCGGATGCAGTATCAGGACAGCCACGGTCGCCGTGCGGTGGAAATCTTCATGCAGGATTATTTCCGCCACGCGACCCGCGTGGGCGAGTTGACGCGGGTGTTCCTGACCGCGCTGGAGAACCGGCATCTCTACCGCGCGCCCTTCTCGCGCTTCCTGCGGCGGCGCAGGCGGCTGCGCGAGGGGTTCAGGGAACTGAACGGGCGGCTGACCATCTCGGACCCCGATCTGTTCCAGCGCGACCCGCTGAACATCCTGCGCCTGTTCGAGGAGGCGGTGCGGACCGGGATCAAGATGCACCCCGAGGCGATGCGCGCCGTCACCTCTAATCTCGACCTGATCGACGAGAAGATGCGCTCGGACCCCGAGGCGGTGCAGATATTCCTCGACACGCTGCTGAAGCACGGGGCGCCGGAACGGGCGCTGCGGCGGATGAACGAATTGGGCGTGCTGGGCGCCTTCATCCCCGAATTCGGGCGCATCGTCGCGATGATGCAGTTCAACGTCTATCACCACTACACGGTGGACGAGCACCTGATCCAGTGCGTCGCCGCCCTCGCCTCGATCGAGGCCGGGAACGACGACCCGTCCCTGCCCATCGTCAGCGAGATCATGCGCGGCAAGATCAACCGCCGCGTCCTTTACCTCGCCGTGCTGCTGCACGACATCGGCAAGGGCCTGCCCGAGGATCACTCGATGATCGGCGCGCAGATGGCCCGGCGGATCTGCACCCGGTTCCGCCTGCCGGTGGACGAGATCGAGACGATCGAATGGCTGATCCGCTATCACCTGCTGATGTCGGACGTGGCGCAGAAACGCGACATCGGCGATCCGCGCACGCTGCGCGACTTCGCCAAGGCGGTGCGGACCCGCCGGCGGCTGGATCTGCTGCTGGTGCTGACGGTCTGCGACATCCGCGGGGTCGGCCCCGGCACCTGGAACAACTGGAAGGCCGAGCTGCTGCGCAGCCTCTACCGGCTCACCGCCGACGCGATGGAGAACGGGCTGGAAGAGGTGAACCGCGACCATCAGGTCGGTGAATCCCGCAGCAGCCTCCGCCACCTGCTGAGCGCGAAAGGGTGGGAGCCGAAGGCGATCCGGGCAGAGCTTTCGCGCCATTACGACAGCTACTGGCAGGGCCTGCCGACCGATACGCAGGCGGTCTTCGCCACGCTGCTGGACGGCATCGGCACGGGCGAGATCCGCGTGGACCTGCATCCCGACACGGCCCGCGACGCGACCCGCGCGGCCTTCGTGCTGGCGGACCATCCGGGCATCTTCTCGCGTCTCGCGGGGGCGCTGGCGCTGGTCGGGGCGAATATCGTGGACGCGCGGACCTACACCACGCGCGACGGCTATGCGACGGCGGTGTTCTGGCTTCAGGATGAGCAGGGCCGCCCCTACGCGGCCGACCGCCTGCCCCGGCTGCGGAAGATGATCGACCGGACGCTCGCCGGGGATATCGTGCCGCGCGAGGCGCTGGCCGACCGCGACCGGATGAAGAAGCGCGACCGCGCCTTCCGCTTTCCGACCCATGTCACCTTCGACAACGAGGGCTCGGAAATCTACACCATCATCGAGGTGGACACCCGCGACCGGCCCGGCCTGCTCTATGACCTGACGCGGACGCTGGCGGCGAACCACATCCAGATCTTCAGCGCCGTGATCGCGACCTATGGGGCGCAAGTGGTGGACAGCTTCTACGTCAAGGACGGCTTCGGTCTGAAGCTGCACCAGCCGCACCGCCGCGAGGCGCTGGAGCGCAAGCTGCGCGACGCGATCGCGCAGGGGGCCGAGCGGGCGACCGCGCCGGGCTGACGGCGCGCCCTTGCCGCCCCGCCCCGAATGCCGCAAAGACAGCCCGCCCAACCGAAGGTTCCCCCTGAAGATGAAACCGATCCGCCTGATCCGGGGATTTCTGACCGTTGGAAGCTGGACCCTGGCCAGCCGGGTGGTCGGCTTCGTGCGCGACGTGATGATCGCCGCCTTTCTCGGCACCGGCGTCGTGGCCGAGGCTTACCTCGTCGCCTTCACCCTGCCCAACATGTTCCGCCGCTTCTTCGCGGAAGGCGCGTTCAACACCGCCTTCGTGCCCATCTTCTCCAAGAAGCTGGAAGCGGACGACGATCCGAGGCGGTTTGCCGAGGATGCCTTTGCCGGCCTCTTCAGCGTCGTGCTGATCCTGTCGGTGATCGCCACCATCGCCATGCCGTGGCTGGTTCTGGCGATGGCGGCGGGCTTCGTCGGCGACGAGCGGTTCGCGCTGGCGGTGATCTATGGCCGCATCTGCTTTCCCTATATCCTGTTCATGTCGCTGACGGCGCTGCTGTCGGGGCTGCTGAACGCGGGCGGGCGCTTCACCGCCGCCGCGGCCGCGCCGGTGCTGATGAACGTGGTGCTGATCGCCGCGATGCTGCTGGCCGACCGCTTCGGCTGGGACATGGGGCTGGCGATGGCGTGGTCCACCCCCATCGCGGGCGTCGCCCAGCTTGCGACCGTCTGGTTCGCCGCCCGGCGCATGGGCTTTCCCCTGCGCCTGCGCCTGCCCCGGATGACGCCGGACCTGCGGCGGCTGCTGGTCATCGCCGGGCCCGCGGTGCTGGCGGGCGGGGTCGTGCAGGTCAACCTGCTGGTCGGGCGGCAGGTCGCGTCCTTCTATGAGGGCGCGATCGGCTGGCTGACCTATGCCGACCGGCTCTATCAGCTTCCGCTCGGCGTGGTCGCCATCGCCATCGGCGTGGTGCTGCTGCCCGACATCTCGCGCCGCCTCAAGGCCGGTGACGACGAGGGGGGCCGCGCCGCCTATAACCGCGCGACGGAATTCGCGCTGCTGCTGACGGTTCCCTGTGCGGTGGCGCTGGTCGTGGCGGCATATCCGCTGATCTCGGTCCTGTTCGGGCGGGGGGCGTTCGACGCCTCGGACATCGGCCCCACGGCGCTGGTGCTGGCGATCTATGGCGCGGGGCTGCCCGCCTTCACGCTGCAGAAGGTGCAGCAGCCGCTGTTCTTCGCCCGCGAGGACACGAGGACGCCGTTCCGCTATGCCGTCTGGTCGATGGTGGTCAACGCGGTGATCGCCTTCGGCCTGTCGCCGTTCCTCGGCTTCGCCGCCGCCGCGCTTGGCACCACGGTCGCGGGCTGGACGATGGCCGCGCAGCTCTGGTGGGGCAGCCGTGCCTTCGGCCCTGCCGCGCAGTTCGACGCGCGGCTGCGCCGCCGCCTGCCGCGGATCGTCGTCGCCTCGCTGGTCATGGGCGCCGGTGTCTGGGGGCTGATGCACCCGCTCGGCCCGGCGCTGGAGACGGAGGGCGCGCGCTATGGCGCGCTGGCGATCCTCGTCTTCGGCGGCATGGCGCTCTATGCCGCCGCCGCGCTGGTGCTTGGGGCGGTGAGCCCGGCCGACCTGCGCAGCCAGCTCAAACGCAGGCGCTGACGCTGACGCTCAGCGGTGGCGGATCTGCTGGCGCACGCGCCGGAAGCCGCCGGGGATCAGCACGAAGGACAGCGCAAAGCCAGCGCAGAAGCCCGCGATCTCGGCGATCCACGCATAACCCGCATTCCCGAACAGCAGCCCGAAGACAAGCTGGAACGTCAGCAGCAGCCCGATCAGCGAGAACGCCCGCAGCCGGTTCGCATTCTCCTGCCCCAGCCGGGTCCACAGCAGGAAGGTGAACGCCCCCAGCAGCCCGTAGACCCCCGGATATCCCCCCGCCAGCGGTCCGAACCGCAACTGCGGCAGCAGCGAGGCGGCCAGCGTATAGACCAGCGCCCCCAGAACGCTCGCGCCAAGGAAGATCGCCGCGACCGCCAGCGGCCGCATCGCCTGCGCCACCATGTTGCCGAGCGCCAGCAGGAACACCCCGACGAACACCGCGTGCATGATCGAGTAATGCACGAACGGATAGCTGAGCAGCCGGTAAAGCTGAATGTTCGGCTCGCGCCGTTCCCACATGCGGATCAGGAACTCGGGGGCGAAGGCGGTCCGCTCCACCCAGACCTGCCGCAGCACGTCGCCGGCGCCCTGCCCGCCGCCGATGAACCCCATCTGGCCAAGGCCGAACAGCGCCTCGGACAGGATGATCGGCGCGGCGAGCAGCCAGACGACCGGCGGCACGGGGTTGAGCGGGTTCTCGTCATAGCCTGGGCGCATGGGCGGTCCTTCGTGGGTGGCCTTCATGGGTGGGCCTTCACCGGCAGGGCGGTTGCGCCCGTTCCGGCCAAGGGGTAATCCCCGCAGAGCGATTTTCCAAGCAGGCAGCGCCATGACCACCCAATTCAAGCCGCGCGTGTTTTCCGGCATCCAGCCCTCGGGCGGGCTGACGCTGGGCAACTATCTCGGCGCGCTCAAGCGCTTCGCCGAGCAACAGGGGCAGGTCGAGACGGTCTATTGCCTCGTCGATCTGCACGCCGTCACCGTCTGGCAGGAGCCGCAGGCCCTGCTGCGCCAGACCCGTGAGCTGGCGGCGGGCTTCATCGCCTCGGGCGTCGATCCCGAGCAGTCGATCCTGTTCGTGCAGAGCCATGTGCCCGCCCATGCCGAGCTTGGCTGGCTGATGAGCTGCGTGGCCCGGATGGGCTGGATGAACCGCATGACCCAGTTCAAGGACAAGGCGGGCAAGAACGCCGAGAAGGTCAGCCTGGGGCTCTACGCCTATCCGGCGCTGATGGCGGCGGACATCCTCGCCTATCACGGGACCCATGTGCCGGTGGGCGAGGACCAGAAGCAGCATGTCGAACTGACCCGCGACATCGCCGCCAAGTTCAACCACGACTACCAGGTGGACTTCTTCCCCATGCCCGAACCGGTGATCGAGGGCGCGGCGACCCGCGTCATGTCCCTGCGCGACGGGACGAAGAAGATGTCGAAATCCGACCCGTCGGACGCCAGCCGCATCAACCTGACGGATGATGCCGACACCATCTCGCAGAAGATCCGCAAGGCGCGGACGGACGCCGACCCGCTGCCCGGTTCAGCCGAGGGGCTGAAGGACCGGCCGGAGGCCAAGAACCTCGTCAACATCTACGCCGCCCTGACCGGCGAGAAGCCGGACGCGATCTGTGCCCGCTTCGAAGGCCAGGGCTTCGGCGCCTTCAAGCCCGCGCTCGCCGACGCCGCCGTCGCGCATCTGGAGCCGATCACCCGCCGCATGACTGAACTGACCGCCGATCCGGCCGCGATCGACCGCATCCTGCGCCGCGGGGCCGAGCGGGCGAACGCCATCGCCGCGCCGATCGTCGAGGAAACCCGGCGGATCATGGGGATGATCCCGACGCGGTAAACCGCGCCGGCGCGCCCGAAGCCGGGGGCGCTGCCCCCGAACCCCCGGGATATTTGGGGCCGCCCGAATGAGGGGCGCGGTTCTGCGGGAAGGGTGCTTGTGCGCTCGCGCTGTCATGGTCCGCGGGCGAGGCATCAGAGACCATCCCGCTCGCTTGGGGAACCGCACAGAGTCCGACGTGAGTCTGCCTTTGCCGTGTCGAAGGCTGGCGAGGCGAGGAGCCAATTGGCTCGGCCGCTGCGTGCAGCGGGACCGAAGGCCCCCGCGCGCGAGAGAGAGAGAGAGAGAGAGAGAGAGAGAGAGAGAGAACGCGCGCGCCCGGCGCCCAAGCTGTCTTACGCCGGCAACGCCACCGGCGCGGTCACGATCAGCCGGTCGATCCGCATGGCGTCCATGTCCGCGATCTCCACCGTCCAGCCGTCATGGGTGAAGGTGTCGCCGGTCCGCGGGATGCGGTTGATGATCGCCAGCACCATGCCTGCCACGGTGGCGAAGTCGCCCTCGGGTACCGGGAAGCCGGTTTCGTTGCCGAACTCGTCGGCGCTCTCGCTGCCCGCGACCAGCCATGAGCCATCGGCGCGCTGAACGATGTCGGGCTCGTCGCCGTCCGGGTCCACGAAGTCGCCGGTAATCGCCTCCAGAAGGTCCATCGCGGTGATGATCCCCTGGAAATGACCGTATTCGTCATAGACCAGCACCATCCGGGACGGGGTCGCGCGCAGCACCTCGACCACCGACAGCGCGTCGGCGGCGTCCAGCACCGTGGGCGCCTCGCGGATCAGGGGGCGCAGATCGGGCTTTTCCACCCCGATCAGGTCGCGCAAGGCCACGACGCCCAGGATCTCGTCGGCGCTGCCGTCGGTGACGGGCAGCCGCGAGAAGCGCGCCGCGCGGGCCTTTTCCAGCACGGTCTCGGGCGGATCGTTCACGTCGATCATCTCGACGTCGCGGCGCGGCGTCATCATCGCGCGGGCGCTGCGGTCGGCGACCCGCATGACCCCGGCGATCATGCCGCGCTCGCCCTCCATCAGCACACCCGCCTGCGTCGCTTCGGCGATGGTCATGCGGACTTCCTCGTCGGTGATCGAGCGGTCCGAGCTGTCACGGACGCGGAGAAGCCGCAGCACCAGCCGCCCCATCGTGTCGAGGAACCACACCAGCGGCGAGGCGATCCGCGCCAGCCGCCGCATACCCGGCGCGATCCGGGTCGCGATGCGTTCTGGGTCCGACATGGCGATCTGCTTCGGCACAAGCTCGCCCATGATGACCGACAGCGCGGTGATGGCCGCCACGACGAGAAACACGCCCAGCGTCTGCGCCACTGCATAGGGCACCCCCAGCGTCACCAGCCCCGCCGCCGCCCGCACGCCCAGCGTCGCGCCGGACACGGCGCCGGTCAGCACCCCCACCAGCGTGATCCCGACCTGCACGGCGGACAGGAACTTGCCCGGATGGGCCAGCAGGTCCAGCGCCACCTGCGCCCCCCGGTCGCCTTTTTCGGCCATGCTCTGCAGCCGCGCGGGGCGCGACGAGACGACGGCAAGCTCCGACATCGCCAGCAAACCGTTGACGCCGGTCAGGACGAGAATGAACAGAATTTCAAGGATCATGCGTCAGATCGAGAACGAGGTGCCGCAGCCGCAGGACGAGCTGGCGTTGGGGTTGTCGATGACGAAGCGCGCGCCGATCAGCTCTTCCGACCAGTCGATCGTCGCGCCGCTGAGGAACGGCAACGAGATCGGGTCGATCAGGACCTTCGCGCCCTGCTCCTCGATCACCAGATCGTCGGCGGCGGGCGTGTCCATGCGGATGTCATACTGGAACCCCGAGCATCCCCCGCCATCCACGGCGACGCGCAGGGCCTGTCCCGGTGATCCGGCGGTGATCTCGGCCAGCCGCGCGAAGGCGCGGGACGTGACCTTGGGGGGCAGGTTCATGGGGCGTTCCCGTTACGTTGGCGTAACCCGGAATATAGTCTGGCCGGGCACAGCCCGCAAGGAACCCCCCGCTGCATGGACCCCGCCCGGACCGCCCCCTATGCCTGCCAGCCCGCCGAAAGCCGGGGGCGGCTGCATGCCGAGGAGCTGTCCACCTTCCGCAGCCCGTGGCAGCGCGACCGCGACCGGATCATCCATTCCAGCGCCTTCCGCCGGCTCAAGCACAAGACCCAGGTCTTCGTCGAGCAGGACGGCGAGGATTACCGGGGCGACTATTACCGCACCCGCCTGACCCACACGATCGAGGTCGCGCAGGTTGCCCGCACCATCGCCGGGGCGCTGAACCTCAACACCGATCTGGCCGAGGCGGTGGCGCTGGCCCACGATCTCGGCCACCCGCCCTTCGGCCATACCGGAGAGGACGCGCTGGCCGCGCTGATGGCCCCCTGGGGCGGGTTCGACCACAACGCGCAGGCGCTGCGGATCGTCACCCGGCTGGAGCGGCACTATGCCGGCTTCGACGGGCTGAACCTGACCTGGGAGACGCTGGAGGGCATCGCCAAGCATAACGGTCCGGTTGTCGGGACAAGCGCGACGGGGGGCCCGGTGTCGCCCCCCCTGCCCTATGCGCTGGCCGAGGTGAATGCCGGTTGGGATCTCGCCCTCGACACCCATGCCAGCGCCGAGGCGCAGGTCGCCGCCGTCGCGGACGACGTGGCCTATAACCACCACGACCTGCATGACGGCCTGCGCGCCGGGCTTTTCACCGAAAACGATCTTGCCGAGTTGCCCCTGATCGGCCCCGCCTTCGCCGAGGTGGACCGCCTTCACCCCGGCCTCGCCCCGATGCGCCGCCGCCACGAGGCGCTGCGCCGCGTCTTCGGCGTCATGGTCGAGGATGTGATCGCCGTGGCCCAGAACCGCCTGACCGCGCTGCAACCGACCAGTGTCGAGGACATCCGCAGCCTCGACGGCCCGATCATCCGCTTCTCCAAGCCGCTGTTCCAGAACCTGCGGGCGATCAAGTCCTTCCTGTTCACCCGCATGTACCGCGCCCCCTCGGTCATGGAGGAGCGCGCCCGCGTCACCGAAATGCTGCAGGAATTGTTCCCGCTGCTGATGAACGACCCCGACCTTCTTCCGCCCGACTGGCAGGCCGAGGCGCGCGCGGCACCCACCGAGACGGCCCGCGCGCGGCTGGTGCTGGATTACGTGGCCGGAATGACGGACCGCTTCGCGATTGCGGAGTGGATGCGGCTGACGAGCGACCGGCGGCGCGAGGGCGGCTCATCTTGATCGGGCTCCTGAGCACGCACGGCGTTATAGAGGGCGATATCCCCTGCGTTCTCGCGTGAGATGAACCCGCGAAATTCGGCTGTCCGCAATACCGCCGGATGGAAGTGGTAAGGACTCGTGTTTTCCCGCACCTCGAGTTCGAGCGGCTGCCCTGTCGCATACTCGGCGACCAAGGGCAGGTGCATTTCTGCCTCTATGCAATCATAGGCTTTGAGCGCGCGACGTATCTGGCCCGAGTTCCGCCCGCTCACATCCGCGCGAGATCACCGGCACAATCACACCGCTGGTCGCTTGGGTCATGGGGGATAGAAATGGTAGCGGAGGAGGGACTTGAACCCCCGACACGCGGATTATGATTCCGCTGCTCTAACCAACTGAGCTACTCCGCCACGGTTCGCGCGATGTAAGGCGCGGGCGTGGGGGCGTCAAGCGGAAAAGGGCGGGTGGCCGCGGCCGGGCTTTCAATCCGGTGGCGGACAGGGCAGGAAGCCGCGATGGAACCGTCTCGCGCCTCTCGCATCCTGCACGGTCTCGGGCCGGCCATGCCGTGGCCGGAGCGGCGGGACGTGCTGCGCTCGACCGCGGGGTTGGCCGCAGGGGTGCTGTTCGCGGTGACGGCCGGCACGCTGAGCGGGTTCGCGCCGGAACTCATCGCGCCGCTGGGGGCCAGCGCGCTGCTGATCTTCGTGACGCCGAACAGTCCGCTGGCGCAGCCCTGGTCGGTCATCGTCGGCTCGGCCGTTTCGGTCTTCGCCGGGCATCTCGCGTTATTGGCCGTGCCACTGCCCTGGGCGGGGGCGCTGGCGGTCGCGCTTGCCGTGCTGCTGATGGTCGGCGCGCGGGCGCTGCATCCGCCGGGCGGCGCGGTCGCCCTGCTCAGCGCGATCGAGGGGGTCGAGCACGACCCCTGGGACCTGCTGGCGCCGATGCTGGTGCTGCTGGCGGCGGTGATCGCGGCGGGCATGCTCTGGGCGCGGCTGACCGGGCGGCATTATCCGCTGCGCGATACCTCCGAGGTGGGCGCGGTGCAGCGGCTCGGGCTGAAGCCGGGGCAGCTTCAGGCGCTGCTGGTGCGTTTCCGGCAGGGGGCGAACCTCGGCGCGGCCGACCTTGCCCGGCTGGTGGCCGCGGCGACGGACGAGGCGGCGCGGCATCGCTTTCGGGCGCTGACCTGCGGGGACGTCATGTCATCGCCCCCCATCGCCGCCCGGCCGGGCGAGCGGCTGCCGCAGCTGGTCGCCCGGTTCCGGGGCAACGCGATCAAGTCGCTGCCGGTGGTGGACAGCGACGGGCGGCCCCTGGGCGTGATCCAGCCGGGCGAGATCATTGCGGCGCTGACCAGCGCCGATCCGGGCCGCCGCCATCAGACCGCGGCGCAGCTGATGCGCGCCGATATCGCCAAGGTGCCGGCCGACCTGCCGGTCGGCGCGCTGCTCCACGCGCTGGCCGACGACGGGCCGCAGATCGTGGGGGTGATGGAGGGGCCGCGGATGGTCGGCGTCATCACCCGCACCAATGTGATCACGCTGCTGCTGCACCACGACGAGGACTGGGAGGTGAGCGACGTCGAGGACCGGCCGAGGGCAAGGCTCGACGAAGGACGCTCATCGCCGGAAGCGAAGGCCTGAACCGGGGCTCGCCGCAGTCCGGGGCTGCCTGCTTGGAGTGAACGATGGGAAGACGCGGGGCTCTGCCCCGCACCCCGGGATATTTGGGCGAAGAAGAATGGGGGCGTGGGGCGAGACGCGGAGGGCGGATCGGAGTTGAGGGCGATTGCGGTATGCCTCGCCCCCGGCCGGAGTCAGGCGCGGTCCCTGGCCCGGACCACCTGCAGCAGCGGCATCAGCTCGCCCATGTCGGGGCCGGCATCCTGCCCGGTCAGCGCCTTGCGCAGCGGCATGAACAGGCCCTTGCCCTTGCGGCCGGTTGCCTCCTTCACGGCAGTCGTCCAGTCGGCCCAGCTGCGGTCGTTGTAGGGCGGCGGCGGCAGCAGGGTCAGGGCCTGCGCCACGAACTCGGCATCCTCAGGGGCGATGACCGGCTCGGCGCCTTCGGAGAAGATCACCCACCAGTCGGCCAGATCGTCCAGCCTGGTGATGTTCTGGCTGGCCACGCGCCAGAAGCGTTCGGCCAGATCGTCGGGCACACCCATGCCGGCAATGCGGGCGCGCACCGCCTCGAACGGCAGGTGCTGGTTGCGCTCGCGCGTCAGCGGCCACAGGTCATCCGCGTCGAACTTGGTCGGCGAGGTGCCGAACTGCGACACCTCGAACCCGTCGGCCAGCGCGTCGAGGCTCATCTTCAGCTCGACCGGCTGGCTGGAGCCGAGCCGCGCCATCAGGGACAGCAGCGCCTCGGGGGCGACGCCGTTCTCGCGCAGATCCTTGAGCGACAGGGTGCCAAGGCGCTTGGACAGCTCCTCGCCCTGCGCGCCGGTCAGCAGGCTGTGATGGGCGAAGCGCGGGGGGGTGCCGCCCATCGCGCCCATGATCTGGATCTGCGTGGCCGTATTGGTCACGTGGTCGGCGCCCCGGACGATGTCGGTCACGCCCATGTCCACGTCATCCACGGATGAGGCGAAAGTATAGAGCACCTGCCCGTCATGGCGGATCAGCACCGGGTCGCTGACCGAGGCCGCGTCGATCGACACGTCGCCGATGATGCCGTCGGTCCACTCGATCCGCGCCTGGTCCAGCTTGAAACGCCAGTAGCCCTCGCGCCCCTCGGCCCGCAGCCTGGCCTTGTCCTCTACCGACAGGTTCAGCCCGGCGCGGTCATAGACCGGGGGCCTGCCCATGTTCAGCTGCTTCTTGCGCTTGAGGTCCAGCTCGGTCGGGGTCTCGAACACCTCGTAGAGCCGCCCCTTCTCGCGCAGCGCCTCGGCGGCGGCGGCATAGCGGTCCAGCCGGTCGGACTGCCGCTCCACCCGGTCCCAGGTGAGGCCCAGCCATTCGAGATCGCGCTTGATCCCGTCGGCATATTCCTGCTTCGACCGCTCGCGGTCGGTGTCGTCCAGCCGCAGGATGAAGGTGCCGCCCGCCTTGCGCGCGATCAGCCAGTTCATCAGCGCCGTGCGCAGGTTGCCGACATGGATATGCCCCGTGGGCGAGGGCGCGAAGCGGGTGATCGTGGTCATGGGAGTCCTCGAAATCTGCGCTTGGTCTTTCACATGGTCCCGATCTTGTCCATATGAGAGGCCAAAGGCTTGCGACCAAGAGGGACAGCCGATGAACGACTGGACGGACAGGATGGCGCCCTCGATCGACGAGATCGACGCGATGGCCCGGCAGGTCTTCGACACCCTGCCCGCCGAGTTCGCGCCCCACGCGCAGGGCGTCGTGCTGAAGGTCGAGGAACTGGCCGACGACGACGTTCTGGACGAGTTGCAGATCGACGATCCGCTGGAGCTGACGGGGCTTTATGACGGCATCCCGCTGACGGAAAAAACCCCCAGTTCGCCGCAGCATTTCCCCGACACGGTCTGGCTGTTCCGCCGCGCGATCCTGGACGAATGGGTCGAGCGCGGCAATGTCACACTGGGCGAACTGGTCGGCCATGTGGTCGTGCATGAGCTGGCCCACCACTTCGGCTGGTCCGACGAGGACGTGGCGCGGATCGACAGGTGGTGGGAGTGACGCCGCCAGCGTCCGGCGTTCGCGCGCTGGGGCCGCAGCCGCAGGCGCCGGTGCTGACGGTGACGCTGAACCCGGCGCTGGATCTTGCGGCCTCGATCGAGCGGGTGGTGCCCGAAGCCAAGCTGCGCTGCGACGCGCCGCAGATCGATCCCGGCGGTGGCGGCATCAACGTGAGCCGCGCGATGGCCCGGATGGAGGGCGCGTCGCAGGCGCTGATTGCGCTTGGCGGGCCGACCGGGCAGCGGCTGGAGACGCTGCTGGATCAGGCGGCGCTGCCCGTGATCCGGGTCGAGGCGCCGGGCGATACGCGCGAGTCGCTGTCCATCAAGGACCGCAGCACGGGCGAGATGTATCGCTTTGTCCTGCCGGGGCCGACATGGGCCGAAAGCGACGTTCGCACCGCCTGCCGCGCGATCGTGGACGCGGCGCCCGAAGACGGGATCGTCGTGCTGTCGGGCTCGCACCCGCCGGGCGTTCCCGCCGACCTTCCGCTGCGGCTTTGCGAGCAGTTGAAGCCGCGCCGGACGCGGCTGTTCGTCGATACATCGGGCGAGCCGCTGGCCGCTGTCGCCGCCGCGCGCGCCTGCGTGTCGGTGCTGCGGATGAACGACGCCGAAGCGGAGGGCCTCGCCGGCCGCGCCCTGCCGACGCGGCGCGATACCGCGCAGTTCGCGGCCGGGATGGTTTCGGCGGGCGTGGCCGAGCAGGTCATCGTCGCCCGCGCGGCTGACGGCAACGTCATCGCAACGCGCGAGGGCTGCTGGCATGCCGAGTCGCTGCCGGTGCCGATCGTCAGCAAGGTCGGCGCGGGCGACAGCTTCGTCGCCGGTTTCACGCTGGGAATGGCGCGCGGTTGGGACGCCGCCGATGCGGTGGGGCTCGGCGCCTCGGCCGCCACGGCCGCCATCATGACCCCCGCCACCGAACTCTGCCGCCCCGAGGACGTCGAGCGCCTGTTCGACGCCCGCATCGTCACCCCCCTCTGACCTCCCTGCCCCAGACCGGAGCCGCCATGACGCGCCGCGAGATCACCTGCTTCAAGGCCTACGACCTGCGCGGCAAGCTCGGCAGCGAGCTTGACGAGGACGTGGCCTGGCGCGTCGGCCGCGCCTTCGCTGCCCGCCCTGAAACACGCCGCGTCGTGGTCGGGCGCGACGGGCGCGAAAGCTCGCCCGCGCTGGCCGCCGCACTGATCCGGGGGCTGACCGAGGGCGGCGCGGACGTGCTGGATCTCGGCCTCGCCGGGACGGAGGAGATGTATTTCAGCACCGCCCATTTCGGCACCGATGGCGGGATCACGGTCACAGCCTCGCACAATCCCATCGACTATAACGGCATGAAGCTGGTCGGCCGGGACGCCGCGCCTCTGGACCCGGCGACGGAACTCGAAACGCTGGCGGAACTGGCGCGGTCGGGCGCGTTTCCCACCCCCCCGCAGAAGGGCGAGGTGACGGACTTCGCCCATGCCCGCGCCACCTACGCCGCCGCGGTGTGCGATTTCGTGGACGCTGGCGCGCTGGCCCCGATGACGGTGCTGGTCAACGCGGGCAACGGCACGGCGGGCCCGGCCTTCGACGCCATCGCGGCGGAACTCGAACGCCGGGGGGCACCGTTGCGGTTCATCCGCATCAACCACAACCCCGACGCGAGCTTTCCGAACGGCATTCCCAACCCGATCCTGCCGGAGAACCAGCCGATGACCGCGGATGCGGTGCGCCGGCACGGCGCCGATCTGGGCGTCGCCTGGGATGGCGATTTCGACCGCTGCTTCCTCTTCGATGCGTCAAGCCGCTTCATCCCCGGCGAATATGTCGTCGGGCTGCTGGCGCAGGCGTTTCTGGAACGCCACCCCGGCGAGCGCATCGTCCACGACCCGCGCGTGGTGCTGAACACCCGTGACGTGATCGCGACGGCGGGCGGCGAAGCGGTGCAAAGCCGCACCGGCCACGCTTTCATGAAGCAGAAGATGCGGCAATCCGGCGCGATCTATGGCGGCGAGATGTCCGCGCATCATTATTTCCGCGACTTCGCCTTCGCCGACAGCGGCATGATCCCGTGGCTGAAGGTGGTCGAACTGCTGTCGCTGCGCGGCACCACGCTGGCGGACCTCGTGTCGGACCGGATGACGGCTTTTCCGTCGTCGGGCGAGATCAACTTCCGGCTGGACGACCCCGACGCCGCCATCGCCCGCGTGCTGACCGCGCTGGAGGGCGGCGCCATCGCCCGCGACGACCTGGACGGGATCAGCCTTGAATACCCGGAGTGGCGCTTCAACCTGCGCCGGTCCAACACCGAGCCGGTGGTGCGCCTGAACGTCGAAAGCCGCGGCGACGCCGATCTGGTCGCCGCCCAGGTCGCGCAGATCGAGGGGCTGCTGGGGGGCGAGCGGGCCTGACCCCCACGCAATAACCCTCAGTCGCCGACCGTATCCGGCACGCCCATGATGTATTCGTGGTATTTCACCGCGTCCCGCACGTCGTCGAACATCGTCAGGCGGCCCTTGTTCAGCACGCCCCCCATGTTGCACAGCCGCGTCAGCATCTCGGTCGAGTGGGTGACCACCACCGCCGAGGAATTCCTCAGCCGGTCCATCAGCACCTGCTGCGACTTGGCGCGGAACTCGGCGTCGCCGACGCTCGTCACCTCGTCCACCAGATAGGTATCGAAGCGGATGCCCATGCTGCACCCCATCGCCAGCCGCGAACGCATCCCCGAGGAATAGGTGCTGAACGGCACGTGATAGCGGTCGCCCAAAGCCGCGAACTCGCCCACATAATCCACCAGCTCGTCGCTGTCGGCCCCATAGATGCGGGCGACGAAGCGGACGTTCTGCGCCCCTGTCAGCTCGCCGTGGAAGCTGCCGGCGAAGCCCACGGGCCACGAGATCGTGCCGTCCGACCAGACCCGCCCGCGCGTCGGCTTGGTGGTTCCGGCGATCATCTTCAGCAGCGTGGATTTCCCCGCCCCGTTGCGGCCCAGCAGCGCCACCGAAGACCCGGTGGGGAACACCGCGTTGATGTTGTCGGCCACCGTCTGCGAGCTGCCGTGCAGGCTGAATATCTTGGTCAGGTTCTCAAGGACGATCATGTCACCTGCGATCGCGGATGCTGTAGAAGACCAGCATCGCGATCGACCACAAGACAAAGGCCAGCCCGAACCCCATCGCAAGCAGCCACGGCCGGTTCGGCACCAGCGAGCTTTCCGCGAGCGCCGGCTGGATATGCGCGGCCAGATACCGGCTCTGCCGCTGCGCGTTCTGCAAGGCGGCCTCGTAGGCGACGCGGGCGGCGGTATGCGCGCCTTCGGCGAACTCCAGATCGACGGCGAGCCGTTCGTATTCGTGCATCAACTGGGCATAGCTCTCGCCCTGCTCGGTGGTGCCGCTGAACTTGGCGCGCTCCTCCTCGATCTGGCGCTGGATCGCGGCGATCCGCTGCTCGGCCTGGACGATGCGGTGATCGCCGGCGCGGGCATTCTCGCGCAGCTGGTCCAGCGCGACCTGCTGTTCGGTCAGCGCGGCCTGAAGATTGCCCAGGATCGCCATCTGCGCCCCAAGATCGGCGGTCGGGTCCACGATCTGCGTGCGGACCCGGAACGAGGTGATGTCCTGCCGCGCCGTCACCAGCTCGTCCCGCGTGCGGTTCAGTTGCACTTCGGCAAGGCGCGTGGCGTCGGACAGCGCCTTGTCCGACAGCGCGTTGACGATCTTCTCGCTTTCCCCCAGCACCGACTCGGCGATCTGCAACGCATCCTCGGGCGCGAAGGCATTGGCGCGCACGGTGATGATCCCGGCATTGCTGTCCAGCAGCACCTTGACCTGCCGGTTCCAGTATTCGCTCAGATCCTCCTGCATCCCCGAGGGGTCGTAGGCGAACACGAAGTCATGCGGCCAGGCGCGGGTGAATGCGCCGACGAGGTCCATCTGCTGGCTCACCCGGCGCACCATGTCGGGGCTGCGGATCACCTCGAACAGGATGTCGGTGTCCGAGGCGGTCCCGCTCGACCCGCCCAGCGCGGTCAGCCCCCCCAGAATATCGAGCGATCCCTGCCCCTCTTCCTTGCGCACCGAGAACGAGGTGCTGGAGGTGTATTGGTCAGCCGCGCGCGTCCACAGATACCAGCCCCAGAGCGCGGCGGGCAGCAGCACGAACAGCACGAAGGTGACGATGGCGAGCCAGTGGCGGCGGCGCGGCCTGGCCATGCCGACGGGTGGACGGACCGGCGCGGTGGGCGGCGGCAAGCGGCGGACGCCGGCCGGGGGCTGCGCGGCGGGCCGACGCGCGGGCGCGTTCGCGGCGGGCCCCGCGGGCACCGGCACCGCGGAACCGGCCCGCGCCTGGGCCGCGGCCGCAGCTGTGGCGGGATCGGCGGGGGTGAGCCGGCCGGCGGGCGGCGGGGCAGGCGCGGGTTGCGGCTGGGGCTGCGGTTGCGCTTGCGGATTTTGCTGCGCTTGTGGCTGCGGCTGCGGTGCAGGTTGTGGTTTCGGTCCCGGCTGCGCTTGCGGATGAGCCTGTGGCTGCGGCTGAGCCGGCTGCCCTTGCGGCGGCTGGGCGGGTGCGGCGCCTTGTGCGGCGGCGGGGGCGGCCTGACCCGGAGCCGGACCCTGCCCTGCCGGCAGTGTCGGTGCCGCGTTCATCTTGGGCATGGCCGCGAATTGCGGCGCCGGCCCGGCGGGTTGAAGCGGCTGCTGCCCGGCCGGTCCTGCGCCCTGCCCGGTGCCGCCGTTCGGCTGCACGCCGGAATCTGCCCGGTCCGAGGCGGCCTGGTGGGTGCTCTGGTTCAATTGCACGCCTTTTCGTTGTGCTTATCCGCGCAGTTGTTACATACACCGGCAAGACAAGGCCAGCAGGCGCTTTCACATGTCCGAGACTGCAGTTTCCCGCCCTGCCCCGCAAGCAAAGCCGCCCGACGCCCCTGCCCGCAGGCGGCTGCGCCGCCGCCGGCTCCGCCCCGTCGGCCGGCGCCCGAAGGGGACGCTGCTGACGCAGACCGCCCGCTCGATCGGGGCGCTGATGCTGCGCGAGATCTCGACGACGTACGGACGCTCGCCGGGCGGTTACATCTGGGCATTGCTGGACCCGATCCTCGGCATCGGACTGCTGACGCTGGTATTCTCGCAGTTCTTCAAGACACCCGCGCTCGGCACCAACTTTCCGCTGTTCTACGCCACCGGCTACCTGCCGTTCATGCTGTTCAACGACATCGCGAACAAGATGGCGCTGTCGCTGCGCTATTCCATGCCGTTCCTGTCGTATCCGGCGGTGACGTTCTTCGACGTGCTGGCGGCGCGGCTGCTGCTGAACGCGGGCGTCCATCTGGTCGTGTTCGCGATCGTGCTGCTCAGCATCGTGGCGATCTACGACATGCCGATGGTGCTGGACGTGGCCCGGCTGGCCGAGGCGCTGGGGCTGACGATCCTTCTGGCCGCCGGCGTCGGTGTGCTGAACTGCTTCCTGATGAGCCGCTTCCCGGTGTGGGAGCGGACGTGGCAGATCGCCACCCGGCCGCTGTTCATGGTCTCGGGCATCTTCTTCCTGTATGAGACGATGCCGCCGCAGGCGCGCGATGTGCTCTGGTTCAACCCGCTGATCCACACCACCGCCATGGTGCGCCAGGGCATCTACCTGACCTACGACGCCACCTTCGTCAGCCCGCTTTTCGTCATTTCGCTGTCGCTGGGGATGCTGGTCGTCGGATTATTCCTGCTGATGCGGCATTATCGCGGCCTGATGGAGCGTTAGGCTACAGCAGCAGGTCATCGGGCGGCAGCGTCAGCAGGTCGCCGAAGCTGAGACTGTCGAGCCCCTCGAGATAGATGCCCATGTCGGCGACCCGATCCCCGTCGAGATCGGCGATCAGCAGCACGCCGCCGCCAGCGAGATCGTCATAGCGCATCCAGCGCACCTGCCCCGCACCGGAAAACGCCGCGTCGCCGATGAAGGTCAGCCCGTCCATGTCGAACCCGACGCGATCGGTCCCGCGGGTGAAGTCCTGCACCCGCATGAAGACCGGGCCGCCGGAATCGGGCAGCAGGACGAACTCGTCCGCGCCGCCGCCGCCGATCAGGGTATCCATCCCGCCCGCGCCGCCGCCGATCAGCCGGTCGTCGCCATGCCCTGCGTCGAGCAGGTCGGCACCCTGCCCGCCGAACAGCGTATCGCGGCCCCAGCCGCCATGAAGCGTATCGGCGCCCGCGCCGCCGTCGATCCAGTCATCGCCGCCATCGCCGCTCAGCCAGTCCTCGCCGTCGCCGCCCAGCAGGAAGTCGTGGCCCAGCCCGCCCCAGAGGACATCGTGCCCCGCGCCGCCGTCCAGCGTGTCGTCGCCGTCCTTGCCGAAAACCGTATCGTCGCCCGCCCCCGCATCCACCACGTCGTTGCCCGCGCCGTCATGGATGAGGTCGGCGCCGTCCCCGCCCTGGATCGTGTCGTCGCCATCGTCGCCGAACAGCGTGTCGGCACCGGCGCCGCCGACCAGCAGATCTCCGCCATCGCCGCCAAAGAGCAGATCGTCCCCGTCGCCGCCGATGAGCGAGTCGGCGCCGCCCTCCCCGCGCAGGACATCGTTGCCGGATTCCCCCGAAAGCATGTCGTCGCCCGCGCCGCCATGCAGCGTGTCGTTGCCCGCGGCCGCGTTCAGGGTGTCGGCGCCGTCATCGCCAAACAGCCAGTCATCCTCGGTGCCGCCATAGATCTGGTCGTCGCCCGCGCTGCCCCTCAGCGTGTCGGGCCCCGGCCCGCCGTTCAGCGAATCGCGCCCGTCGCCGCCGGACAGGCTGTCTGCCCCGGCGCCCCCGGTCAGCTGATCGTCTCCCTCGCCCCCGATCAGCGTGTCGTTGCCCGCGCCGCTGACCAGCGAGTCGTTGCCCGCCCCGCCGGCCAGATGGTTCGACCCGCCCTGATCGATGATGAGATCGTTGCCCGCCCCGCCATCGCTGAAGTCGTCCCCGCCCTGGCCGTAAAGCGAATCGTCGCCGTCGCCGCCATGCAGGGTGTCGGCACCCTCTCCCCCCTCCAGCCAGTCGTTGCCCGCCCCGGCGGTCAGCAGATCGTCGCCGCGCTCGCCGAAAAGGCGATCATCGCCTGCATCGCCGAACAGCGTGTCGGACCCGTCGCCGCCCAGCAGCGTATCCGCGCCGTCGTCGCCATGCAGCACGTCGTCGCCGGTGTTGCCGGCCAGAAGATCGTCGCCGCCGCCGCCCCGCAGGATGTCATCCCCGGCGCCCCCATGCAGCGCGTCGGGCGCGGCGCTGCCGATGATCGTGTCGTTGCTGCCGCTGCCCTCAATCGTCGCACCGGGAGGCGGGGCGACCAGCGTGTCCGCGCCGATGGTCCCGACGATGCGGACGGGAAGCTGAGGCGGGGTATAGTGGGCGATGGGGAACATCGCGTCGGTGAACTGATGCGGCAGCAGAGTGGTGCCATCGACGGAAAAGATGTCGATCACCGTGTCGTTGTAGAAGATCTTCATCCCGTAGCTCTGCGGGCGGAACACCAGCTGCGCGGTGCTGCGGATCATGCCCAACAATGACAGGTCCAGCCGGTCCTCGGTAATGTCGAAGTCGCGGACCGCGATGCGCCCGCCGGGATCGGTGGCGACGAACAGATCCGCCCCCTCGCCCCCCCACAGGGCGATCGACTGGGTTCCCGCGATCAGGATATCGTCGCCTGCACCGCCCCGGATCACCGTGGTGCCGTCCGAGCCCTGAAGCAGGTCGCCCTGCGCTGTCCCGTCCTGCACGCCGGCCCCGACCCGACCGGTGCGGCCGATCGCGCCGGGATCGATCACGAATTGCGAGAAGGCATGCTCGGTCGCCGAGGCGGCCACCACCACGATGCGGCCATCGATCACGGCAGCCGAGATCGAGCTCACATCCGCCAGCGCGAGTTGAGCCGTGTCGGCAATGGTGGCCAAATGAATAAGCTGCCCGTCGGCCGTCAGCGTGAGCAGCGTCAGCCCGTCATCGGCGCCCCCGGCGATGATGAAGCTGCGCCCGTCGATCGTGATCGATTCCAGCGCGGTGACATTCTGAAATCGCGTCGTCCGCTCGTCGATGACATGGTCCACCGGCATCATCCGCCCGTCGGCCGAGATGCTCACCACCGTCAGCGACGAGCTTTGCGCCGAGCTGACGACGAGGAAGTGACGCCCTCCCACCTCCGCATGGACGACATCGCGCGGCTGGTTGAAGCCGGTCCCCTGCTCGCTGCTCAGATACTCGCCCGGCGCCAGCGTTCCGTCATCCTGCACGCGATGCGTCGCGACATAGTTGCCGCCGAGCGAGGTCGAGACCACCACCACCGCGCCGTTGATCCTGACCACCAGCAGCGAATCGACCTGCGCGCCCTCCGGTTGCGGCTGGCGGATCGTCGCCGCCATCTGGGTGAACTCCCCCGCCGCCGAGACGCGCCACAGCGTGATCTGCGTGTCGCCCGCGCGCGTCGTCGCCACGCAATCGATGCCCGCCCCGGTCGTCAGCCGGGCCATATTGACGACGTCCTCCGGCAGCGGCGCATCGGCGAGCGCACGGTCCAGGCTGCCGATTTCCCCGCGGCTGCCGAGTATCCGGCCCATGTCCACAGCGCCCAGGATGCCGGGCGTCAGCAGGCTCGTGCCGCCGGCCCCCTCCAGCAGGACGATCTCCGGCGCCTCCCGATGGCGCATTCCCGGCGCCCAGGCGCTGCTCTCCTCCAGCCGGAAACCGCCGCTCGCGTCCAGCACCCAGCGGCTCAGCCCGCCGCCGAGATGGGTGACGACGAACAGGTTCAGCACCCCGCCGAACACGCCGAGCTGCACGTCGGTCAGATTGGTCGAAAACACCGATTGCGGGTGCCTGTATGTCCCGACATGCAGAAAACCGACCATCTCGCCCCCGTGTCCCGACTTCGGACAGTGGCGATGACCCTAGCGGCCCGCGTCTTTAGATTTGCTTTCCGACTGGCCCCCGCAGCCGGTTATTCGCCTACAATCTTAGGCTTCTGCAGCAGTCAGCCGCGCCGGAACGGGCCGAAGGCGGCCGTCTCGGCCATGTCGTCGCCGACCGCCTCCGCCTCGTGCTGCAGATACCCCTCCAGCGCGCGGCGGAAGCCCGGATCGGCGATCCAGTGCAGCGAGTGGATCTCGCTCGGCATGTAGCCGCGCGCGAGCTTGTGCTCGCCCTGCGCGCCCGCCTCGACGCGGGACAGGCCGTGTTCGATCGCCCAGTCGATGGCGCGATGATAGCAAAGCTCGAAATGCAGATAGGGGTGATCCTCGACACAGCCCCAGTAGCGCCCGAACAGCGTCTCACGGCCGATGAAGTTCAGCGCGCCCGCGATCGGGCGGCCCTCGCGTTCCGCCAGCACCAGCAGCACGTCGTCGCGCATCGTCTGGTGCAGCTGGTCGAAGAAGGCGCGGGTCAGATAGGGGCGGCCCCATTTGCGCCCGCCGGTGTCCAGATAGAAGGCCCAGAACGCGTCCCAATGCTCGGGGCGCAGATCGTCGCCCGTCAGGCTGCGGATGGTGCCGCCGAACGCCTGCGCGCGCTCCCGCTCCTTGCGGATGGCCTTGCGCTTTCGACTGCTCAGATCGCCGAGGAAATCGTCAAAGCTGCCATAGCCCCGGTTTTCCCAGTGATACTGCGTGGTCGTGCGGCCCAGCCAGCCCTGCGCCTCGCCCAGATCGCGCTCGGGCTTCGTGCAGAAGGTGACGTGGGCCGACGACAGCCCCGCCTGCCCCGCGACATGCTGCATCGCCGCCAGCAGCGCCGCCTGCACCGCCGGCTCGGCAGCAATCAGGCGCGGCCCGGTCGCCGGGGTGAAGGGCACGGCGCATTGCAGCTTGGGATAATACTCCCCGCCCGCCCGCATCCAGGCGTCGGCCCAGTTATGGTCGAAGATGTATTCGCCCTGGCTGTGACTCTTGAGATAGGCGGGCGCGACGCCGACCACCTTGCCATCCAGCCGCGAGACAAGATGGCTGGGGTGCCAGCCGGTGCGCCCGCCGACCGAGCCGGACTGCTCCAGCGCCAGCAGGAAGCGGTGGGTGGTGAAGGGATCGCCGCCGGGGCCGCAGCCATCCCAGTCGGACGCGGAAATGCCATCGATGCCGGGCAGGACGGAAACGGTCAGTTCGGACATCCCGCTCATCTAGTCACAAACACCCTGATCGCAACATGCGACAGGCGCATGGAACCCGCCCATGCGCCCGCGATCTTCTGTCCGCAAATATCCCGCGGGGGGACGGCCGCAGGCCGTGGGGGGCGCGCAGCCCCCTTCGACGTGTCAGGCCCGGACCAGCGCGTCGTAATCCTCGGCGATCTTGCGCGTCGTCGCGCCGACCTGGAAATGCCAGTCCTCGCCGATCTGGGCGACGGGCGTGACCTCGGCGGCCGAGCCGGTCAGGAAGCATTCCTGGAACCCGCCGATTTCCTCGGGAAGGATATGCCGCTCATGCACAGGCACCCCCTGCTCCTTGAGCATGGCGATGATCGTCTGACGGGTCAGCCCGTTCAGGAACACGTCGGCCAGCGGCGTATGCACTTCGCCGTCCTTGACGAAGAACACGTTGGCGCCGGTCGCCTCGGCCACGTAGCCGCGGTAATCCATGAACAGCGCGTCCGAGCAGCCCTTCTTCTCTGCCGCGTGCTTGGACATGGTGCAGATCATGTAGAGCCCCGCCGCCTTGGCCGCCGCAGGGATGGTTTCCGGGCTCGGGCGCTTCCACTTGGCGATGTCCAGCTTGGCGCCCTGCCACTTGGCGTCCCCGTAATAGCTGCCCCATTCCCAGGTGCAGATCGCCAGCCGCACCGGGTTGTGGCTGGCCGCGACCCCCATGTCCGGGCCGGCGCCACGGAAGGCGAGCGCGCGGATATAGGCGTTGGTGAAGCCGTTGGCGTCCAGCACCTCGCGCTTGGCGGCGTCGATCTGCTCGGCGGTCCAGGGGATCTCCATGTCGATCAGCTCGCCGGATTTCAGCAGCCGCTTGGAATGCTCGTGGCCCTTGAAGATCTTGCCGTCATAGCAGCGCTCGCCCTCGAACACGGCGCTGGCATAGTGCAGCGCGTGGGTCAGCACGTGGACCTTGGCATCGCGCCAGTCGATCAGCTCGCCATCCATCCAGATCTTGCCGTCGCGATCCTCGTAACTTCCGGCCATCGCCCTACTCCGCCTTGAGATTTTGCATATGTTTCGCCGCAGCCCCGCACATCCGGCATAAAGTTGCGCCAATTGACCCGAGCGGTAGCGATTGATTCTTGGAATGTCAACAAGCCTGCCCTATTTAGGAGCCAGCAGGAAAGGGGAGCAGCCGATGCAGATGTCAGGCCGGGTCGCGATCAGCAGGGGGGGCAGTTCGGCGCAGGCCGGGGGCGAGAGCCTGCTGTTCCTGACCGACGAACAGCTGCGCCGCGGGATCGAGGCGATGTATTTCGCCTATCGCGCCTTCACCTCGGACCCGGACCTGATCCTGGACGAGATCGGCTATGGCCGCGCCCATCACCGGGCGCTGCATTTCATCCACCGCGATCCGGGGCTGACCGTCACCGGGCTGCTGGACGTGCTGGGCGTGACCAAGCAGTCGCTGAACCGGGTGCTGCGGACGCTGGTCGATGACGGGCTGGTCGAAAGCCGCATCGGCCGCCGCGACCGGCGCGAGCGCGAGCTGCACCTGACCCAGAAGGGCACGGCGCTGGAGCGGCGGCTGTCGGAAAGCCAGCGGGCGCGGATGGCGGCCGCCTATCGCGCCACCGGCCCGCAGGCCGTGGCCGGGTTCCGGCAGGTGCTGGAGGCGATGATGGACCGCGACACGCTGCGCCAGTTCCAGGCCCTGCGTGACGTGGCCGAGGACCGGCGATGACCGAGGCGAGCGGAGCGGCTGCCGCGCCCGAAGCGCATATCCTGGTCGTGGACGACGACGAACGCATCCGATCGCTGCTGCGGCGGTTCCTGGTCCGCAGCGGCTATCTGGTGACGACCGCGCGCGATGCGCAGCAGGCGCGGCGGCTGCTGGCGGGGCTCGAGTTCGACCTGCTGGTGATCGACGTGATGATGCCGGGCGAGGACGGGTTTTCACTGACCCGCGGCCTGCGCAAGCGCCTTCAGACGCCGATCCTGCTGCTGACGGCGCGGGGCGAGACCGAGGACCGGATCGAGGGGCTGGAATCGGGCGCCGACGACTACCTGCCCAAACCTTTCGAGCCGCGCGAGCTGCTGCTGCGGATCGCCGCGATCCTGCGCCGGATGCCCGCGGCGGAACCGAAGCTGCCGCATTTCATGACGCTCGGGGCGCTGCGCTACGACACCGCCAAGGGCGAGTTGATGGACGGCGAGACGCCCATCCGCCTGACCGGCAGCGAGCAGGCGCTGCTGCGGCGGCTTGCCGAAACCCCGCGCGAGCCGGTCAGCCGCGCCGAGCTGATCGAGGATCTGGGCCGCAGCCCCGACGAGGGCGGCGAGAACTCGGAACGCGCGATCGACGTGCAGATGACCCGGCTGCGCCGCAAGCTGGAGCGCGACCCGCGCGAGCCGCGCTATCTGCAGACGGTGCGCGGGGCTGGCTACATGCTGGTGCCGGACTGAGGAAGAAAGGGGGCTTTCCGCCCCCTCTGGCGCGTGCCGCGCCATTCACCCCCGAGGATATTTGCCGCCGCCCGAGGGAACGGGCGGGGCGCGGTTCGGAAGGCCGGCGGGCGCCGGCCGCAGCCGCCAGGGTCAGCCGCCGACGTTCAGCACCCACCAGACCTTGTTGCTCGGCTCCTGCAGCCAGCCGATGCCGAGCTGGCGGGCGGCCGGGTCCATGATGACGTCGCGGGTGTCGCGGGTCTGCATCCAGGCGGAGAGGGTCGAGATCTCGTTCTCGTAGGTCTCGGAGATGTTCTCGCCGATCAGCGGGCCCTGATGGCCGGAGCGGCGGGCGCGGTCCAGCGGCGACGAACCGTCCGAGCCGAAATGCCAGGCGCGGTTCTGCGCCGCCATGTCGCGGGCATGGGCCATCGACGCCGCACCCAGCGCCGGGCTGAGCACCATCGGCGCAAGCCCCGACTGGGCGCGCAGCGCGTTGACCTGCGTCAGGACGCGGTTCGGGATCTCGGCCTGGTCGCGGGCGGTGATCCGGTAGGCCACGGGGATCGGCTGCCCGTCGGGACCGATCTGAACCTGCGGCGCGGGCTGGCAGGCGGCCAGCGCGAGCATGGCGAGCGCGGCCAGGTGGGGAAGCTTGATCATCTTGGGCCCTCGTGAATTTTCCTTTGCAGATAGCCGCGCCGCAGGGCAGCGGAAACCCAAGAATGCGTGAGAACGCCCCGTTCGGGCCTCAGGGTGCAACCAACGGGGGCGAATGTGTGTTTTCCTGCAACAGCGCCGGGCGATGACGCGCGTTTGAATTGCACAGCCGCCCTCTCCGGTCCAATCCGGGGATCGAACCTACATTCTTCCAGGGCCGCCCCAGAACGGCCCATCTGACGAGGAGCATTTCGATGAGCAAGATGGAAGGCGCCGCCCTGAGCCGCCGCAACTTCATCGCCGCGGGCGCGGCGCTTGGCGCGGCCGGGCTGGCGAGCCCTGCGCTGGCGCAGGCGATCGACCCCTATACCGGCCAGCCGCTGCAGGGCGCGGGCGGGGGCGCCACGCCCGATGCGGGTCTCGTCCAGCACGACGCCTCGCAGGACAGCCGGCGCAACATCTCCAGCTTCCGCATGCATGACTGGCGGCCCTATTTTCCCAACCTGACCAACGGCGCGGTGCTGGTGGACATGACCTCGCGCGCGCTGACCTACTGGTCCGAGGATGAGTCGGTATTCCGCCTGTTCCCGACCTCGATCCCGGTCAGCGAGGACCTGACCCGGCGCGGCCGGACCGAGATCATCAAGAAGGTCGAGGGGCCGAGCTGGTCGCCCACGCCCGAGATGAAGAAGCGCAACCCGGACTGGCCGGACTTCGTCGGCCCCGGCCCGGACAACCCGATGGGCACCCATGCGCTGTGGCTGAGCTGGACCTATTACCGCATCCACGGCACCCACGACACCCGCAAGATCGGGCGCAAGTCGTCGAACGGCTGCATCGGCCTTTACAACGAGCATATCGCGGAGCTTTACGCCCTCACCAAGGTCGGCACGCAGGTACTGCTGATCTGAGGCTCCTTTCCTCGTCTTTCTCTCGCGCAGCGGCCCCTTGGGCCGCTGTCTGCGTTCAGGGGGGCGGCGGCTCATCCGGGCCGTATTCCAGCAGCACCGCAGACATGTCGTCGAGCCGCGCGCCGCCGCTGAATTCCGACAGCGACCAGCAGAGCGATTCGAGGAAGATCGGCCCACGCAGCGGTGCGTTCGTCCGCATGACGGCGATCAGCCCGTCATCGCCAAGCTGGTCGCCGGCGGGGCTGACCGCCTCGGTCACGCCGTCCGAGGCGATGAACAGCCGCTCGCCGGGGGAAAGTTGAAGCTCGATCTCCTCGAATTCGGCGTCGCGGAACATGCCGACCGGCATCCCGCCTGTGCCGACCGACACGACATGCCCATCGGCGCGTTGCAGCATCGGGTGCGGATGGCCCGCCTGCACCAGCCGCATCCGGCCCGTCGCGGCCTCGATATCGGCGTGGATCATGGTGAGATAGACGTCCGAGCGGACCTCGTCGAGCATCAGGCGGTTCAGCCCGTCCACCACCTGCCGCGGCCCCGGCAGCATCCCGGTGCCGGGCAGTTCGGCGTCGGCACCCGACAGATGCGCGGCAAGCCGCGCCGTCAGCAGCGCCGCGGTGATGCCGCTGCCGGACACGTCGATCGCATAGGCGGCAAAGCGCCCCGGACCCGCGGGGCGGAAGCCGACCAGATCGCCGCCCAGATGCCCCGAGGGGCGCATGAGCAGCGACAGGTCGAACCCGCCGATCCGTGCCTGCCGTTCGCGCACCAGCCCCTGCTGGATCTTGCGGGCCTCGCGCAGGTCCGCCTCCATCTCGGCCTGGGCCGCGTGCAATTGATCCAGCGTCGCCTGAAGCCGCGCATTGGCGGCCATCAGCCGCTCCTGCATCAGCAGCACCCGCTCGCCCACCGCGAGCCGGGCGAGCAATTCGCCCCGCGGCGCAGGCTTGGTCAGAAAATCGTCGGCTCCGGCCGAGAACGCCCGCACCGCATCCCCGTCGGCCCGCCGCCCGGTGAGCAGGACGACATAGCTGTAGCTGGGCGCCGGCAGCGCCCGGAAGGCGCGGCAGAGATCCGGCCCGGTCATGCCCGGCATTTCCCAGTCGGTCAGCAGGATGTCCGGCCGATCCTCGATGCACATGGCCAGTGCCCGCTCGCCCGATTCGGCCTGGCGGACCACATAGCCGGCGGCGCGCAGCTGCATCGCCAGCAGGTCGTTGAAGCTGCGGCTGTCATCGACCAGCAGCACCACACGGCGCGCGGAGCGGCGCGGCTCGGACGCGGCGGGGGCGCGGATCTGGGTGGCGCGATTCGGCTGCTTCATTCCGCCTGACTAGCACCGGCAAGTAAAGCCGCCGTTAAGCCCGGCCGGACAGGCTCAGATCAGGAATTCGGACAGCAGCGTATCGCTCGTGATGTCGCGCCAGTCGAAGCCGGCGTCCGCCAGCCGCTGCGACAGGGCAGTGAGGTTTTCCGGCTTCGAGGTCTCGATCCCGATCAGGACCGAGCCGAAGTTGCGGGCCGATTTCTTCAGATATTCGAACCGCGCCACGTCGTCATCCGGCCCCAGCAGCCCGAGGAAGTCGCGCAGCGCGCCGGGCCGCTGCGGCAGGCGCAGGATGTAGTAGCGCTTGACGCCCCGGAAGCGCTGCGCGCGTTCCTTCACCTCTGGCAGCCGCTCGAAATCGAAATTGCCGCCCGAGCAGATGCAGACGACCCGGCGGCCTTTCAGCAGGCCCGCGGCGTCAAGGTCGCTCAGGATGTCGATGGAGAGCGCCCCCGCCGGCTCCAGCACGATCCCCTCGACGTTGAGCAGGTCGAGCATCGTCCCGCTGATCCGGTCCTCGGGCGCGGGATGGACCTGATCGGGAGAAAAGCGCGACAGCGCCGCGAAGGGCAGATCGCCGATCCGCGCGACTGCCGCGCCGTCCACGAAACTGTCCACGCGAGGCAGCGTGACGGGGTGGCCCGCTTCCAGCGCGGCAAGCAGGCTCGCGCCGCCCGCAGGCTCGGCAAAGGCAAAGCTTGTGTCCGGCATCGCCTCGGCCATCCAGCGTGTGACGCCCGCCGCAAGCCCGCCGCCGCCCACTGGCAGCACCACCAGATCGGGCGTTCCCGCCTGCGCGGCATCAAGCTGCGCGGCGATTTCCTGCGCGACGGTCGCCTGGCCTTCGATCAGCCGGGCATCGTCGAAGGGCGACAGGAAGACCGCGCCCTCGGCCGCCGAAAATTCCTGCGCGGCCTTCAGCGTCTGGTCGAAATAATCGCCCGTCAGCACGATCCGCACGGCATCGCCGCCGAACATGCGGGTCTTGGCGATCTTCTGCTGCGGGGTCGTCACCGGCATGAAGATCGTGCCCTTCGCCCCGAAATGGCGGCAGGCATAGGCGACGCCTTGGGCGTGATTTCCGGCGCTCGCGCAGACGAAATGGCCACCCTCCGGGCCGCCTTCGGACAGCCGCATGGCGTTGAACGCGCCGCGCAGCTTGTAGCTGCGCACCGGGGTCAGGTCCTCGCGCTTGAGCCAGATCTCGGCCCCGAAACGCTGGGACAGCAGGTCGTTCTTCAGCAGCGGCGTGGGGTCGAACAGCGCCCGCAGCGCGGTTTCGGCACGGGCGACGGAGTCCATGAATTCGCTCATGCCGCCGCAATCGCGCGAAAGGGCGGCCTTGGCAACCCCGGCGGGGCGCATCCCCCGCTCGTCCCCTTGTGAGAGCGGGCAAACATCACTATCCCGCGCGAAACCACGTCGTTCAGGGGTATGACAGATGACCGCAGCCGCGCCGAAGAAAGTCGTTCTTGCCTATTCCGGCGGGCTCGACACCTCGATCATCCTGAAATGGCTGCAGACCGAATACGGCTGCGAGGTCGTGACCTTCACCGCCGATCTGGGTCAGGGCGAGGAGCTGGAGCCGGCGCGGGCCAAGGCCGAGCTGCTGGGGATCGCCCCGGAGAACATCCACATCGAGGACGTGCGCGAGGAATTCGTGCGCGACTACGTCTTCCCGATGTTCCGCGCCAACGCGCTGTATGAGGGGCAATATCTGCTCGGCACCTCGATCGCCCGCCCGCTGATCGCCAAGCGGCTGGTGGAACTCGCGCATGAGCATGGCGCGGATGCGGTGGCGCATGGCGCGACCGGCAAGGGCAACGATCAGGTGCGGTTCGAACTGTCGGCCTATGCGCTGGACCCGTCGATCAAGGTGATCGCGCCGTGGCGGGAATGGGACCTGACCAGCCGCACGAAGCTGATCGAATTCGCCGAGGCGCACCAGATCCCGATCGCCAAGGACAAGCGCGGCGAGGCGCCGTTCAGCGTCGATGCGAATTTGCTGCACACCTCGTCCGAGGGCAAGGCGCTGGAGAACCCGGCCGAGGAAGCCCCCGATCACGTCTATCAGCGCACGGTGAACCCCGAGGACGCGCCGGACCAGCCCGAATACATCGAAGTCACCTTCGAGCGCGGCGACGCGGTGGCGATTGACGGCGAGGCGATGTCGCCCGCCACGATTCTGACCCGGCTCAACGAGCTTGGCGGCCGGCACGGCATCGGCCGGCTGGATTTCGTGGAAAACCGCTTCGTCGGGATGAAGTCGCGCGGCATCTACGAGACGCCCGGCGGCACGATCCTGCTGGAGGCCCATCGCGGGATCGAGCAGATCACGCTGGATGCGGGCTCGGGCCATCTCAAGGACAGCCTGATGCCGCGTTATGCGGAACTGATCTACAACGGCTTCTGGTTCTCGCCCGAGCGCGAGATGCTGCAGGCGCTGATCGACAAGTCGCAGGAGCATGTGTCGGGCACGGTGCGGCTGAAGCTCTACAAGGGTTCGGTGAGCTGCGTGGGCCGCTGGTCGGATCATTCGCTCTATTCCGAGGCGCATGTGACGTTCGAGGATGACGCCGGCGCCTATGACCAGAAGGACGCGGCGGGCTTCATCCGCCTGAACGCGCTGCGGCTGAAGCTGGTGGCGCAGCGGAACAAGCGGGTGAAGTAAGGGGCGAAAGGCGCCCCGCCCTGCCCCTTCGATGACCCGCATCAACTGCATCCCGCCGCAGGAACTCTCCGGGCCGCATCTGGTCGCCGAATACCGCGAACTGCCGCGCATCTTCACCCTTGTCCGCGCCGCCATCGCGCGTGGCGAGACGCCGGGCGACCCGCGCAATCCGGCCGAATACCGGCTGGGCGCGGGTCATGTCCGCTTCTTCTATCCGCGCCTCGGCTATCTGGCCCGCAGGCAGGCGGCGCTCGTGGCCGAGATGCTGGCCCGCGGCTATGCGCCGGGCTTCACCGAGACGGCGCATCTGCTGGACGGGATTGCGCCCGAATGGTGCGGCGACTGGCGGCCCAGCCCCGAGGCGATGGCGCTCAACCGGGCGCGCATCGCCGAACGCCTTTCCAGGGCGACCTGATCCCCGGCTTTCCTTTTGCGCCGCGCCGCACCACTATGGCGGCGCAGGATGAATGACCGAGCCATGAACCGACCCGAAACCCGACCCGCCCGCATCGCCATCGTCACCGTGTCCGACCGCGCCAGCCGCGGCGAATACGAGGACCGGGGCGGCCCCGCCGCCGAGGAATGGCTGCGCCGCGCCGTCACCTCGGAGATGGAGATCACCCGCCACATCCTGCCCGACGGGCGCGAGGGGCTGGCGGCCACGCTGCGCAAGCTGGCCGATGGCGACGGCGCGGACCTGATCCTCATCACCGGCGGCACCGGCCCCGCCGAGCGCGACCAGACCCCCGAGGCGTTGGCGGAGGTGCTGGAGAAGGAACTGCCGGGCTTCGGCGAAGAGATGCGCCGCGCCTCGCTGGCGGAAGGGGTGCCGACCGCGATCCTGTCGCGCCAGACGGCGGGCATCCGCGACGCCTGCCTGATGATCACGATCCCCGGCAAGCCCGCCGCCATCGCCACCTGCCTGAACGCGGTCTTCGCGGCGGTGCCCTACTGCCTCGACCTGATCGGGGCGGCGCGGATCGAGACGGATGAGGCCGTCATCAAGGCGTTCCGTCCGAAGGCGTGAACGCTAAGTGCGGACGGAGCGGCTGATCGGGGGCGGCCGGGTTAGTCACTCCCTTGCCCGATCCTGCCGACGCGGGCCGCCTCACCCGCGCGGATGGGCATAACGCAGCACCCTGCCCGAGCCGTCCACGTCGCAGAGATGCCGCCGGTCGCCATCCACCGCCTCGACGCTCGCCACGCCGCCGCTTTCGGCAACCCAGCGCGAGCGGACCTCGGCGGCGGGCCGGTCGATATGCTCCGCGATGACGGCGGTGCAGGCCGCCTCCTGCCGGGCGCGAAGGTCCGGCACGGTCGGCTCCGGCTCGGCGCAAGCGACGAGCAGCGCGAAGGGGAGTAATGGCAGGACGAGGCGCATCGTGGTCTCTCCAAGGCTAGGTCTTCGCCGGAGCGTAGCATCGACGGCGGGCTGCGGTCACGCTTCGGGCGCGGGCGGCGGCAGGACCGGGGCGCTGCCCCGGACCCCGGGATATTTGGGCGAAGAAGAACCGCGAAGCCGTCCCGCTCAGTTGCCGTTACGAAGCAGCGTCACCAGCGTGTCGCCGTAGCGGCGCTGGTCGATCTGGGTCAGGCCGGGGGGCGGGGTTGGCGCGGTGTCCTCCTCCCACACGACCAGCGCGCCGGGGGCGAGCCAGCCGCCAGCGAGCGCGGAGGCGAGGGCGGCCTCGCCCAGGCGCAGGCCATAGGGCGGGTCGAGGAACACGACGTCATAGCGCGCGCCCCGGTTCGGCCCGAGTTGCGTTGCGTCGCGCCGCCAGATGTCGGCCGCACCCATCGCCCGCGCCTTTTCGACGTTGGTCCGCAGCAGCGCCCGCGCCGCCGCGCCGTCATCCACGAAGGCAACCCGCGCCGCGCCGCGCGACAGCGCCTCAAGCCCCAACGCGCCGGTTCCCGCGAAGAGGTCCAGCACCCTCGCGCCCTCCAGCGACATGCCGGCGCTGTTCTCCACAAGGTTGAAGATCGCCTCGCGCACGCGGTCCGAGGTCGGGCGCAGATGCGCCGCCGGATCGCCCGCCCCGACATCGGCCAGCTTCAGCCCCCGCAGCCTGCCTCCCACGATCCGCATGTCGCATGTTCCCACGATTTCGCCCTGTGGCCTTAACCCCTCAAGGCCGGATTTGCCAAGCCGCAGGGCTTTCACGCGCCCGGTTTTGGTGGCATGCAACCGGCGACGGAAGTGGAGCGAGCGATGCAGATCGAAAAGACGAGCCTTCCCGGCGTGCTGATCCTGACCCCTGCCCGCCACGGCGATGCGCGCGGCTTCTTCGAGGAGACGTGGAACCGCCGGGCGCTCGAACAGGCGGGCGTGCATCTGCCCGAATTCGTGCAGGACAACCATTCGTTGTCGGCGCAGGCGGGAACGCTGCGCGGGCTGCATTACCAGGCGCCGCCCCACGCGCAGGGCAAGCTGGTGCGCTGCGGGCGCGGGCGGCTGCTGGATGTCGCGGTGGACGCGCGGCGCGGCAGCGCGACCTATGGGCAGTCGGTCGCCGTCGAGCTGAGCTTCGAGAATGGCCGCCAGCTCTGGGTGCCGGAGGGTTTCCTTCACGGCGTTCTGACGCTCGAGGATGACAGCGAGGTCATCTACAAATGCACCCGGTATTATGACCGCGACAGCGATGGCGGCGTGCTCTGGAACAGTGTCGGCGTGGACTGGGGCATCCGCGATCCGCTTCTGTCCGACAAGGACAAGCTCCTTCCGGCCTTCGCCGACTGGCAATCCCCCTTCGAGGTTCAGGCATGAAGATACTGGTGACGGGCGGCGCGGGCTTCATCGGCTCGGCGGTGGTGCGGCTGGCGGTCTCGCGCGGGGTCGAGGTCGTCAATCTCGACTCGCTGACCTATGCGGCGAACCTGGAGAACGTGGCGGAGGTCGCGGGCAGCCCGCTTTATGCCTTCGAGCAGGCCGACATCCGCGACCGCGCGGCGCTGGATCGGATCTTCGCCAAGCACCGCCCGGACGCGGTGATGCATCTGGCGGCGGAAAGCCACGTTGACCGCTCGATCGACGGGCCGGGCGCGTTCATCGAGACGAACATCAACGGCACCTACAACATGCTGGAGGCCGCCCGCGCTTACTGGACGAAGCAGGGCAAGCCCGAGGGTTTCCGCTTCCATCACATCTCGACCGACGAGGTGTTCGGCTCGCTCGGCGAGACGGGGCAGTTCACCGAGGACACGCCCTACGACCCGCGCAGCCCCTATTCCGCCTCGAAGGCGGGCAGCGACCATCTGGTGCGCGCCTGGCACGAGACCTACGGCCTGCCGGTGGTGCTGACCAACTGCTCCAACAACTACGGCCCGTTCCACTTCCCGGAAAAGCTAGTGCCGGTGGTGATCCTGAACGCGCTGCACGGCGTGCCGATCCCCGTCTATGGCGATGGCGGCAACGTGCGCGACTGGCTTTATGTCGAGGATCACGCCGACGCGCTGCTGCTGTGTCTGGAAAAGGGGCAGAACGGCCGCAGCTACAATATCGGCGGCGAGAACGAAGCCAAGAACATCGATCTGGTGCGCACCATCTGCGCCCATCTGGACGACCTGCGCCCCACCAGCGCCCCGCACGATCGGCTGATCCAGTTCGTCACCGACCGGCCCGGCCATGATCGCCGCTATGCGATCGACCCGGCCCGCATCCGCACCGAACTCGGCTGGCGTCCCTCGGTCACGGTCGAGGAAGGGCTGCGCCGCACGGTCGAGTGGTATCTGGCGAACGAGGCCTGGTGGCGCCCGCTGCTGGAGCGCGAGGGCGTCGGGCGGCGGCTGGGAACCGGCTGATGCAGCCGCCGCGCGGGACGCTCTGGCTGCATGCCGGAACCCACAAGACCGGCACCAGCTCGATTCAGCGCGCGCTGCAACTGCGGCGCGAGGCGCTTGCGGGCGCCGGGATCGCCGTGCATCCGGCCGAGAACGCCATCGCGCTCGCCAATCTTTTCCTGCGCTCCCCCTTGCGGACCACGCCGCGCCTGAACGGTCTGCCCCTGCCGGACCGGCCCGGCATCTTCGCGGCCGAAGCCGAGGCGCTGCGCGATCTGCGCGGGCCCCACGACGACATGGTCGTCAGCAGCGAGGAGTTCTGCATGATGCGCGACGCGCTGGAAGCGCATGCCCTGCGCAGCACCATGCTTGCCGTGTTCGCGCGGATCGTGCCGATCCTGTTCTTCAGGAATGTGGAGGACTGGCGCCGGTCGCGGGCGGACCAGCTTCGCAAGACCGGCTTCTGGGGCGCGCACAAGGCGCTGCCGGACGAGCTGAGCGCGGATGGCGCATGGTATTACGATCAGGACGCGATCCGCGCGTTCTGGTCGAAGATCGGCCCGGTGATCCAGATCGACTATGACGACGCCTGCCGCCGGCACGGATCGGTGCTGCCCGATTTCGCACGGGCCATCGGGCAGCCGTCGCTCTTCGACGGGCTGGAGATTCGCTTGAACCAGAGGGGCGTGGTGACGACATGACCATTCTCGTTTTCGGAAAGACCGGCCAGGTCGCGACGGAACTGGCGCGGATCGCCCCCGACGCGCGGTTCGCGGGCCGCGACGAGGCCGACCTGACGGACCCGGCCGCCTGCGCCGCGCTGATCCGCGCGGCCCGCCCCAGCGCCGTCATCAACGCCGCCGCGTGGACCGCCGTGGACAAGGCGGAAGCCGAGGCGGACGCCGCACGGCTGGTCAACGCGGGCGCCCCCGGCGCGATGGCGGAAGCCTGCGCGGAACTGGCCATTCCGTTCGTGCATATCTCGACCGACTACGTCTTCGACGGCTCGGGCGATCTGCCCCGCGCCGAGGATGCGGAGGTCGGCCCGCTCGGCGTCTATGGCCGGACAAAGCTGGAGGGTGAGCGCGCGATCGCCGCCGCCGGAGGGCAATGGGCGGTGCTGCGGACGAGCTGGGTGTTCTCGGCCCACGGGGGCAACTTTGTGAAGACGATGCGCCGGCTGGGGGCCGAGCGTCCGCGTCTGACCATCGTGGCCGACCAGATCGGCGGTCCCACCGCCGCCGCCGATATCGCCCGCGCGGTGCTGACGATGGCCGAGGCGATGGCCTCCGATCCGTCGAAGGGCGGCATCTACCATTTCGCGGGCAGCCCGGACGTGAGCTGGGCCGACTTCGCGCGCGAGATCTTCGCGCAGTCCGGCCTGTCCCCCGAGGTCGTGGACATCCCGACCGCCGACTACCCCACCCCTGCACAACGGCCGCTGAACTCGCGGCTCGACTGCACGGCCATCACCCGCGACTTCGGCATCCCGCGCCCTGACTGGCGCGACAGCCTCAGACCCGTCATCGAGGAGCTTACCGCATGACCCAGACGGCCCCGGTCAAACGCAAGGGCATCATCCTGGCCGGAGGATCGGGCACACGCCTCTATCCGATCACGATGGGCGTGTCGAAGCAGCTTCTGCCGATCTACGACAAGCCGATGATCTACTACCCGATCACCGTGCTGATGCTGGCCGGCATCCGCGAGATCGCGATCATCACGACCCCCGACGACCAGACGCAGTTCCAGCGCCTGCTGGGCGACGGCAGCCAATGGGGCGTCCGGTTCGAGTGGATCGTCCAGCCGAGTCCCGACGGCCTCGCGCAGGCCTATATCCTCGCCGAGGATTTCCTTTCCGGCGCGCCGTCCGCGATGGTGCTGGGCGACAACATCTTCTTCGGCCACGGCCTGACCGCCATGCTGAACGAGGCCGATCAGCGGCAGGACGCGACCGTCTTCGGCTATCACGTCGCCGACCCCGAGCGTTACGGCGTCGTCGCCTTCGACGAGGAGGGCCGCGCGGTGCAGATCATCGAAAAGCCCGCCGTGCCGCCGTCGAACTATGCGGTGACGGGGCTCTATTTCCTCGACGGCGACGCACCGGCCCGCGCGCGGACGGTCAAGCCCTCCGACCGGGGCGAGCTGGAGATCACCACACTGCTTGAGGATTACCTCCACGAAGGCCGCCTGCGGGTGGAGCGGATGGGCCGGGGCTACGCCTGGCTGGACACCGGCACCCATGCCAGCCTGCTGGACGCGGGCAACTTCGTCCGCACGCTGGAGCAGCGTCAGGGGATGCAGTCGGGCAGCCCCGACGAGGTCGCCCATCAGATGGGCTGGATTACCGACGCCGACCTGAAGGCGCGGGCGAAAAAGTTCGGCAAGAACGATTACGGCGGCTATCTGGCGCGGCTGCTGGACTGAGGCCCCTGCCCGTCTGAATGCTCGAACATCCGCACTCGCCGGCATTGCGGTGCAGCCGCCGTCCAGCCGCAGGCGATCCTTCAGCGGCGACGCATTGAGCCGTCGTCGATCACCGTCTCGCCATCGCACGGCCAGTGCTCACCCCTGCCGTCCGGTGCGCCTGCCGGACCCGGCACGGCTCAGGGCCTGATCTCGACCTCGGTGCCGATAGCGGTATGGGCGAACAGCTCCTCGATCTGCGCGTCGGCGACGGCGATGCAGCCCGCCGTCCAGTCGCCCGCCAGGATGGTGCCATCCGGCAGTTCGTTCGGCTGGCCGTGGATCATGATGTCGCCGCCCGGATCGTCGCCCGCCGCGCGGGCCCGCGCCCGGTGGGACGGCTGCGGATAGTCCAGCCCGAGCGACAGGTGGTAGGCACTGCGGTCATTGCGCCGGTCGATCCTGAAGACCCCCTCGGGCGTGCGCCCGTCGCCCTGACGAGATTTGTCGCCGTCCGGCGCGAAGCCGAGCGCGATGCGGTAGCTCCGCATCGCCCCGTCCTGCTGCCAGACGGTCATCCGCCGCGCCGCCTTTTCGATCAGGATGCGCTCGACGGGGCCGGTGAGTCCTCGGACCTCGCCCGGAAGGCCGGGTTTCGGCAGCGGCCGTGCGATCCGGGGCTCGGGCGGCGCGTCCCGGAACAGCACCGCCCAGCCGCCGATCACCAGCAGCACCAGCGCGACGATCCGAAGCAGCCGCCTCATCCGCGAAGGATCACTGCAGGTCCTTGAACGCGTCCCGCAGTCGGGCCACCGCCTCGTGCACCCGCGCGCTCGGGGTGGCGAGGTTGAAGCGCATCCAGCCCTCGCCGCCCAACCCGAAGCTTTCGCCGTGGTTGGCGGCGATGCGGGCCTGCTTGCCGATCCGGTCGTGCAGTTCGGCGGCGGGCAGGCCCATGCCGCGGAAATCGACCCAGGCGAGATAGGTCGATTGCAGCTTCATCGACTTCGCGCCGGGGATATGGGCGATGCCGTCGTCGAAGATGCGGGCGTTGTCCGCCAGATAGCGGCGCAGCGCGTCCAGCCACTCGGCCCCTTCGGGCGAATAGGCGGCCGTCACCATCGGCAGGCCGAACAGGCCGGGGGAAATCCCCAGCGCCATCATCCGCGCCTTGTAGCGGTCGCGCAGCGCGGGGTCGGAAATGATCGCGTTGCCGATATGAGCGCCGGCGATGTTAAAGGTCTTGGTGGCCGAGGTCAGCGTCACCAACCGGTCCGCGCAGTCGGGCGCGGCCAGCGCTGTCACGGTATGCGCGGGTGCGCCCGGCAGCAGCAGGTCGCAGTGGATCTCGTCCGACACCAGCACCAGGTCACGCTCGCGGCAGAAGGCGGCGATCTGGCGCAGTTCCTCGGCCGACCAGACCCGGCCGCCGGGATTGTGGGGCGAGCAGAGGATCAGCATCCGCTCGGACCCCGTCAGCAGCCCGGCCCAGCCGTCCCAGTCGAGCTGATACTGCCCGTTCTCGATCGCCAGCGGCAGCTCGCGCACCTCACGCCCGGCGGCGCGGATCACGCGGGCGAAGGCGTGATAGACCGGCGTCATCAGGATCACCGCGTCGCCCGGCTCCGTGTAGGCGTCCACCGCCAGCGCGGTGCCGTTGACGAGGCCGTGGACCGACAGGATGTCGCCGCGATCGACCTGCCAGCCGTGGCGCGTCTCCATCCACCAGCGGATCGCGTCCAGATAGGGCAGGTTCTGGCCCGGATAGCCGTAGATCCCGGTGGCGACCGTCTCTTCCAGCGCGCGGCGCACGGCGTCGGGGGCGCGGAAATCCATGTCGGCGACCCACATCGCCAGCGCGTCGGGCGCATCGACGCCGCAGGCGGCCCCCATGTCGTCCCATTTGCTGCACATGGACCCGCGCCGGTCGATCAGCGCGTCGAAATCGGGGTCGGCCATTCGTGTTTTCCTTCCTGTCGGGCGCGGGCAGCATAGCGATCTGTTGCACGGCGTGAAGCCTTGACCTACATCGCGGCAATGACGATCCGCCCCATCCTGATCCACCCCGATCCCCGGCTCAAGAAGACCTGCGCGCCCGTCGCGCGCATCACGCCCGAGATCGAGACGCTCGCCGCCGACATGCTGGCCACCATGTATCAGGCGCCCGGCATCGGCCTTGCCGCGCCGCAGGTCGGCGTGCTGTCGCGCCTGTTCGTGATGGATTGCAGCAAGGACCCCGATGCCGGTTCCCGGCCGATGGTGCTGGTCAACCCCGAGATCGTGAGCGTGTCCGAGGCCACGAACATCTATGACGAGGGCTGCCTGTCCCTGCCCGACCAGTATGCCGAGGTGGCGCGCCCGGCCGAGGTGCGGATGCGCTGGACCGGACTCGACGGGCGGGTGCATGAGCGTGACTTCGACGGGCTCTGGGCGACCTGCGCCCAGCACGAGCTCGACCACCTGAACGGCAAGCTGTTCATCGACCATCTCGGCCCGATGAAGCGGCAGATGATCACCCGCAAGATGGTGAAGATGAAGCGCGAGATGGACCGTGACCGCGCCTGACCGGGACGCGGCAACGGGGCCGCAGGGCCGGGTTCTGCCCGTGCTGCGGCATCCCGACGCGCGGCTGCGCGAACGCTGCGCGCCCGCCGCGGCGATGCCCTGGCCCGAGGCGCCGCAGCTCGCCGCCGATCTGCTGGCGACGATGTATGCCGCCGAAGGCCGCGGGCTTGCCGCGCCGCAGGTCGGGATCGCGGCGCGGATGTTCGTCATGGACGCCGCGTGGAAGGCGGACGCGCCCGAGCCGCGCGTGCTGCTGGACCCCGCTATCCTCTGGCGCTCGCCCGAGTTCACGACCGCCGACGAGCAGTGCCTTTCGATCCCCGGCCCGCCGGTGCCGGTCGCCCGCCCCGCGGCCATTCGCCTGCGCTGGTTCGACCTCGACGGCGGGGCGCACGAGGCGGGGCTTTCCGGGATCGAGGCGCGCATCGCCCAGCACGAGATCGACCATCTGGATGGAATCCTGATCCTCGATCATGGCGGAGGAGCCGATGCTTGAACTGCGCCCGAACTGCGAATGCTGCGACCGCGACCTGCCGCCCGAGGCGGCGGCGATGATCTGCAGCTTCGAATGCACCTTCTGCGCCGATTGCGGCGGCGACGTGCTGAAGGGCACCTGCCCCAACTGCGGCGGCAACCTCGTTCCCCGCCCGATCCGCCCCGTGTCGGCGGTGGCGCGGCATCCCGCCTCGACCCGCCGCGTCCTCAGGCCCGGCGGCTGCACCGCATGACGATCCGTCCTTTCATCCCCTACGAGGACCGCCGCCTTCACACCGCCGCAGCGCCGGTCGAAGCGATCACGGACGAGTTCCGCGCGATCTGGGCCGACATGATCGACACGATGGAGGCGATGCCGGGCGTCGGCCTCGCCGCGCCGCAGATCGGGGTGATGCTGCGGCTGGCGGTGGTGGACGCCTCCACCCGCCGGGGCGAGGCGGTGCGGATGGCGAACCCCGAGGTGCTGCACGCCTCGGTGCAGCCGCGCGCGCATGAGGAGGCGAGCCCCAACCTGCCCGGCGTGTCGGCCGTGATCGAACGGCCCCGCGCAGTCACGGTGCGCTTTCTGAACGAGCGCGGCGAGGTGGAGGAGCGGGACTTCGTCGGCCTGTGGGCCACCAGCGTTCAGCACCAGATCGACCATCTGGACGGGCGGATGTATGTGGACCACCTGAGCCCCCTGCGCAGGAAGATGCTGGTCGCGAAGTCGCGGAAGCTGGCGCGGCGCTGACGGACAGGGGCCGCCCGAAGGCGGGGGTGTCACACCCCCGAACCCCCGTGGGATACTTAGACAAAGGAGAATGTCATGCGCGTGGTCTTCATGGGAACGCCGGAATTCTCTGTTCCCGCATTGCAGGCGCTGGCCGCGCGGCATGAGGTCGTCGCCGTCTATTCCCAGCCGCCCCGCGCGGCCGGGCGCGGGCAGAAGCCGCGCCCCTCGCCGGTTCACGCGGCGGCCGAGGCGCTGGGGATCGGGGTGCGCACGCCCGAGCGGCTGAAAGGGGCGGAGGAGCAGGCGGCCTTTGCGGCGCTGGGGGCCGATGTGGCAGTGGTGGTCGCCTATGGGCTGATCCTGCCGCAGCCGGTGCTGGATGCGCCGCGGCTCGGGTGCCTGAACATCCACGCCTCGATCCTGCCGCGCTGGCGGGGGGCGGCGCCGATCCATCGCGCGGTGATGGCTGGTGACCGGGAGACCGGCGTCGCCATCATGCAGATGGAGGCGGGGCTGGATACCGGCCCCGTGCTGGCCGAGGCGCGCACCGGCATCGGCCCCACCGATACGACCGGCGACCTGCACGACCGGCTCGCGGGCTTGGGCGCGGCGCTGATCGTCGAGACGCTGGACCGCATGCCCCTGCCCGCCGTTCCGCAGGCGGAGGATGGCGTGATCTATGCCGCCAAGATCGACAAGGCCGAGGCGCGGATCGACTGGACCCACCCGGCCGCCGAAGTGGACCGGCTGATCCGCGGGCTGTCGGCCTTTCCCGGCGCGTGGTGCGAGATCGGGGGCGAGCGGGTGAAGCTGCTCCGCTCTCGCTTCGCTGAGGGACAGGGCGCGCCGGGCGAGGTGCTGGGCGGCTTCACCATCGCCTGCGGGGACGGCGCGGTGGAGGTGCTGGAGGCGCAGCGTCCGGGCAAGCGGCCGATGGGCGCGGCCGAGATCCTGCGCGGGATGATGCTGCCGGAACGGCTGGGCTGAGCGGCGAGCAGCGCCGCCGCTCGGACAGCGGCGCGGGCGAGATGACCGGCGCGCGACGTCCAAGGCAAACGGCTGACATTCCGCGGAAAACTCGCTCAGCATCCGCCGCCTGCCCGACACTCCGGCCACTTGCCGGAATAGCGCCCCCGTGCCAAGGGAGCCGTATGGGCCCCTGGCGTCTTCATACCCTTCCGACACTCGTGCTGGCGCTGCCGTTGATCGGCAGTCATCTCGCGCGCACGGCCATGGGCGTGATCGACACGCTGATGGTCGGGCGCTACGCGGTCGAGGCGCTGGCGGCCGTCGTGCTGGCGACCTCGGTGTTCCTGATCCTGTTCATGGCCGGGGGCGGCTATGCGATCGGGCTGATGGCGCGGGTCGCCTCGGCGCTCGCGCGCGGGGATGACACGGATGTACGGCGGGCGACGCGGATGGCGCTGTGGCTCTCGATCCTTCATTCGGCGTTGATGGCGCCGCTGATGTGGGCCTCGGGTCCGATCCTGTCCGCCCTGGGGCAGGAGCCGGTGATTGCCGCGCTGGCGCAGGAGTGGCTGCGGGTGATGGCCTTCGCGATGCCGACGGTGCTGGCCGGGATGACGCTGAACAGCTATCTCGCGGCGCTCGGGCGGGCGAATGTGGTCATGTGGATCACGCTGGCCGGGTTGCCCGCGAACGCCGTCCTGAACTGGCTGCTGATCTTCGGGCCGGGTCCGTTCCCCGAATGGGGCGTCTTCGGCGCGGCGCTGGCGAGCGCGGCGATCAACTGGGTGCAACTGGCAGCGCTGGCGCTGTGCGCCGCATGGTTGCCCGTTGCGCGGCGGTTCGAACTTTTCGCGCGGTTCTGGAAGCCCGACTGGGCGGCGTTCCGCGACATCCTGCTGCTGGGCCTGCCGATCGGGCTGACGACCGTGGCCGAGATCGGCATGTTCACCGGCTCGAACCTGATGATGGGGCTGTTCGGCACCGACGCGCTGGCCGCGCACGGGATCGCGCTGCAGATCTCGTCGCTGACCTTCATGGTCCATCTGGGCATTTCCAACGCGGCGACGATCCGCGCCGGAACTGCGAGGGGGCATGGCGATCCCGCCGGGCTGCGCGGGGCCGCGCTGGCCGCGATCCTGCTGTCGGGGGTCTTCGCGGTGCTGACGATGGCGATGTTCCTCGCCATCCCGAAGACGCTGGCGGGACTTTACCTGTCCACGAGCGATCCCAGGACGCCCGTCATCGTGGGGCTGGCGGCGGTGCTGATGATCTATGCCGCCGCGTTCCAGGTCGTCGATGCCCTGCAGGCCGTGGCGCTGGGACTGCTGCGCGGCGTCCAGGACACGCGGGTGCCGATGGTGCTGGCGGTCATCAGCTACTGGCTGATCGGCCTGCCTGCCGCATGGCTGCTCGCCTTTCCGCTGGGGATGGGGCCGCCGGGGCTGTGGGCCGGGCTGGTCGTCGGGCTGACCGCCGCCGCCGGGCTGCTGCTGCGCCGCTTCTGGGGGCGCAGCGACAATTGGGTCGAGGCGCCCGCCCGCAATCCCGCCTAGGGCTTCATCCGATAGCCGCTGCGCAGCCAGCGCCAGCCGATCCAGCCGACGAGCAGCACGGCGGCCGTGCAGACCAGCAGCCCCCGCGCGGGCGGGGCGTCGCTGACGCCGAGAAAGCCGTAGCGGACCCCGTCGATCAGATAGAAGATCGGGTTCCAGTGCGAAAGGGTGCGGAACGGCTCGGGCAGGGCATGGACCGAATAGAACGTGCCGGAGAGATACGAGAGCGGCGTGACCACGAAATTGGTGATCGCCGCCATCTGGTCGAACTTCTGCGCGATGATCCCGGCCAGCAGCCCCAGCCCGCCCATGAACAGCGCGCCCAGCGTGATGAACGTCGCCGCCCATAGCGGATGCTCGGGCACGAGGCCCAGCACGGCGGCGAGGCCCAGCCCGATCACCACCGCGACCAGCGCCGCCCGGATCAGCGAGCCGACCAGATAGCCGGTCAGGATCTCTCCCGCCGAGAGCGGCGGCATCAGCGTGTCGATGATGTTGCCCTGCATCTTGGCCGAGATGATCGAGGACGAGCTGTTGGCGAAGGCGTTCTGGATCACCGTCATCATCAGGATGCCGGGGCCGAGGAACTCGACATAGGGCACGCCCATCACCTCGCCCCGGTCGCGGCCAAGGGCCAGCGCGAAGACCAGCACGAACAGCCCCGCCGTCATCAGCGGCGCGAACACGGTCTGCTGCCAGACGGCGAGGAAGCGGCGCACCTCGCGCCCGATCAGCGTCTGAAGCCCCAGCCGGTTGATGCGGCCGAAGCGGCGCACGCCCATGGATTGGCCCAGCTGGCGGTCGAGATCGACGGGAGTGTGAGACATGGCGCGGCTGATCCTTGAAATCCGGGGGCGCAGGCTTTATTACCAACCATCCCGGTTTAAAGACGGCCCGGCCCGGATGTGCAACCCCGCGAGCCCGGCCGGTCCCCCGCAAGGAAGGCAACCCATGTCCTGGACGGATGAGCGCGTCGAGACGCTGAAACGCATGTGGGCCGAAGGCCTGTCGGCCAGCCAGATCGCCAAGGATCTGGGCGGCGTCACCCGCAACGCCGTGATCGGCAAGGTGCACCGCCTCGGCCTGTCGAACCGCAATGAGGGCGAAGCGCCTGCCGCGGCCGAGCCCGCCGCCACGGCCGAACCAGCGGCCGCCGCCGCACCGGCGGAGCGCAAGGGCAAGGCCGCGCCGCGCCCCGCCGCGAAGGCCGATACCGAGGCTGCGCCCGCCAACACCCCCGAAGCGCCGGCAGAGCCGAAGGCCCCCGCCGCCGCCGCATCCGCGCCAGCCGCGAAGGAACCCGAGGCGCCCGAGGTCGAGGACGAGCCCGAGGCCGCCCCTCCGCCGCAGCCGGTCTTCACCCCGCGCCGCCCGATCGTGCCCGCCGGCCAGCCGCTGCCGCCCCAACCCTCGGCCAACGAGATCTCGCCCGAGGCGCTCGCCTCCGTCCGCGAGGTCGAGAAGAAATCGCGCAAGCTGTCGCTGATGGAACTGACCGAACGGACCTGCAAATGGCCGATCGGCGACCCCGCGACCGACAAGTTCTGGTTCTGCGGCCTGCCCAGCCAGCCGGGCAAGCCCTATTGCGAGGCCCATGTCGGCGTCGCCTTCCAGCCGATGAGCTCGCGCCGCGACCGCCGCCGGTAAGCGCGGGGGCTGTCTGCCCCCGCGGCGGCTTCGCCGCCTTCCCCCGAGGATATTTGCGTCCGGCCCGAGAAGCGCGCCCCGAAAATGGACGCCCCCGATCCGGCCCGAAAGATGGGCGGGAACGAGGGCGCCTCGGTCCGGAGCGGTCATCGGCGTCCCCGCCTGTTCCGCCAGACCAAACTGCCACCATCATCTTAAGATCAGGTTAAGCCCCTCGGGCCGGACAGAAATATCCCGGGGGAGCCGCGCCCTGCGCGGCGGGGGCAGCGCCCCCTGCGGCGCCGCTGCGATAACGGCGCAGCCCGGCGATGAACGGGCCGACCGACATGATCCGGTCCCATCCGACGCCGCCCGCCCCTGCTCTGGCATTGGACCGGCGGCTTCGCTAAAGATCGCCCGACTTCCCCACAGGACGCGCATATGGCCCGCCATCTCATCACCTCTGCCATCCCCTATATCAACGGCATCAAGCATCTGGGCAATCTCGTCGGCAGCCAGCTGCCGGCCGATCTGTTCGCCCGCTACCAGCGCGGCCGCGGCAACGAGGTGATGTTCATCTGCGCCACCGACGAGCATGGGACCCCGGCCGAGCTTGCCGCCGCCAAGGCGGGCAAGCCGGTGGACGTGTTCTGCGCCGAGATGCATGAGGTGCAGGCCGACATCGCCCGCCGCTTCGGCCTCAGCTTCGACGAGTTCGGCCGCTCCTCCAGCCCGCAGAACCATCGTCTCACCCAGCATTTCGCCGGCAGGCTGGCCGAGAACGGGCTGATCCGCGAGGTGTCCGAGCGGCAGGTCTATTCCGTCGCCGACGGCCGCTTCCTGCCCGACCGCTATATCGAGGGCACCTGCCCCAATTGCGGTTATGACAAGGCGCGGGGCGATCAGTGCGAGAACTGCACCAAGCAGCTCGACCCGACCGACCTGATCGAGCCGCGCTCGGCCATCAGCGGCTCGACCGATCTGGAGGTGCGCGAGACCAAGCACCTCTACCTGCGCCAGTCGGCCATGCGGCAGCAGCTTTCGGACTGGATCGACAGCAAGACCGACTGGCCGATCCTGACGACCTCGATCGCCAGGAAGTGGCTCAACGATGGAGACGGGCTGCAGGACCGGGGCATCACCCGCGATCTCGACTGGGGCGTGCCGGTCAGGAAGGGCGACGAGCCCTGGCCGGGGATGGAGGGAAAAGTCTTCTACGTCTGGTTCGACGCGCCCATCGAATATATCGCCGCGACCAAGGAATGGGCCGATGCGCGGGGCAAGCCCGACGCCGACTGGCGCCGTTGGTGGCGGCTGGATCAGGGGGCCGAGGATGTCCGCTACACCCAGTTTATGGGCAAGGACAACGTGCCCTTCCACACCCTGTCGTTCCCGGTGACCATCATGGGATCGGGCGAGCCGTGGAAGCTGGTCGATTACATCAAGTCGTTCAACTACCTGACCTATGACGGCGGGCAGTTCTCCACCTCGCAGGGGCGCGGGGTGTTCCAGGATCAGGCGCTGTCGATCCTGCCCGCCGACTACTGGCGCTGGTGGCTGCTGTCGCACGCGCCCGAGGGGTCCGACGCCGAGTTCACCTGGGAGAATTTCCAGCAGTCGGTGAACAAGGATCTGGCCGACGTATTGGGCAACTTCGTCAGCCGGATCACCAAGTTCTGCCGCTCGAAGTTCGGCGAGACGGTGCCGGAAGGCGGCGAATACGGCCCCGAGGAACAGGCCCTGCTGGATTCGCTGACCACCCGCATCCGCGCCTATGAAGGCTTCATGGAGGCGATGGAGGTCCGCAAGGCCGCGAACGAACTGCGCGCCATCTGGGGCCTGGGCAACGAATACCTGCAATCGGCGGCGCCGTGGGCCAGCTTCAAGACCGACGCGGCGAAGGCGGCGATGCAGGTGCGTCTGGGGCTGAACCTGATCCGCCTTTACGCGGTGCTGTCGGCACCCTTCATCCCCTTCACCGCCGATGCGATGCTGACCGCGATGCGCACGGACGACCGGGGCTGGCCCGACGACGTCGGGGCGGCGCTGGAGGCCCTGCCCCCCGGCCATCCCTTTGTCGTGCCCGACGTGCTGTTCGCCAAGATAACCGACGAGCAGCGGGAGGAGTGGCAGGAGCGCTTCAAGGGCGTTCGTGGCTGATATCGTCTGGGCGAACCTGATCGGGTTCTGGCTGCTCGGCTTTGCCGGCGCGTGGTCGCAGACGCTGACCGGCTTCGCGCTCGGGCTGATCGTGATGAGCGGGACGACCCTTTTCAGGCTGCTGCCGCTGCCAGTGACGGCGCAGATCATCTCGGTGCTGGTGCTGCTGAACGGGGCGATGGTGCTGTGGCGCGACCATCGCCATGCGGACCGGCAGGCGCTGGTCTATGCCGTTGCCGGGGCGGTGCCGATGATCGCGCTCGGCTACTGGCTGCTGCACTGGATGGCCGGCAGCGCGCTGGAATGGCTGCGGCTGATCCTGGGCGTCTTCATCGCCGCCGCCGCCCTGCAACTGGTGAGCCGCCCCAAGCCCTGGACGAAACGTTCGCCGGCGATGGCATTCGCCGCGGCGGGCACGTCGGGCGGCGTCATGGGCGGGCTGTTCGCGACCTCGGGGCCGCCGCTGATCTGGCTGCTCTATCGCCAGCCGATGACGCTGGACACGATCCGGGTGACGCTGGTCAGCTATTTCGTGATCACCCAAGGATGGCGGCTGGCGCTGACCATGGCCGACCGGAGCATCGACCGCCTGACGCTGGTGGCGCTGGCCGGGGCGGTGCCGGCGATCACGCTGGGCACATGGGTCGCGCGGCGCTTTCCGCCGCCGGTCCCGCCGCTGGTGATCCGGCGGGCGGCGCTGACGCTGCTGTTCCTGTCGGGCGTGGCGCTGGTCGTGACCGCGGGGCTGGCGCTGGCGCGCGGTTGACGCGCTGCCCGGCGCGCCGCAAGGTCGCGGGCGATCCCAGCCGGAGGCCTGCCATGACCCACTGCATCCTGATCGGCGCCCCCGTGGACAGCGGCCAGCAGCGGCCCGGCTGTCTCATGGGTCCGGCCGCCTACCGGGTGGCGCGGCTGATGGATACGCTGGCGGCGCTGGGACATTCGGTCGAGGATCGGGGCGATCTGTCCCCCATCGAGGTGGAGCAGCAGGCCCATCCGAACCCGGCCGTGCTTCATCTGGGCGAGACGCTCGCCTGGACCCGCGCACTCAAGGCGGCGGGAGAGGCGGCGAGCGCCGAGGGGCTGCCGATCTTCATGGGCGGCGATCACTCGCTGTCGCTCGGCAGCGTCGCCGGGGTCGCGGCCCATGCGCGGCGGCTGGGGCGGCCGCTGTTCGTGCTGTGGCTGGACGCCCATTCCGACATCCACACGCCCGTCACCACCGAGTCGGGCAACCTGCATGGCACCCCGCTCGCCTATCTCGCGGGGCGGCCGGGCTTCGACGACTTCCCGCCCTTCCCCGCGCCGGTCCCCGAGGAGAACATCTGCCTGTTCGGCATCCGCAGCGTCGATCCCGCCGAACATGCGGCGCTGGAGCAATCGGAGATCACCATCAACGACATGCGCGTGCTGGACGAATACGGCTTTGCCGTGCCGATGCGGGCGTTTCTGGACAAGGTTCGGACGGCGGGCGGGATGCTGCATGTCAGCCTCGACGTCGATTTCCTCGACCCCTCCATCGCCCCGGCGGTCGGCACCACAGTTCCCGGCGGGGCCACCTTCCGCGAGGCACATCTGGTCTGCGAACTGATCCATGAAAGCGGGCTGATGACCTCTCTGGATCTGGTCGAGTTGAACCCGTTTCTGGACGATCGGGGACGGACGGCGAAGATGATGGTGGATCTGGTCGGCAGCCTGATGGGGCGCAAGGTCTTCGACCGGCCGACGCGGTCCGGGTAAGCCGGGGCTCTGCCCCGGACCCCGGGATATTTGCGGACAGAAGATGGGCAGGCGCGGCGTCAGGCGGCGCGGCGGGGATTCCGGGGTTGACCTGCCGCGCGCAAGCCGGTCAATTGCCGCGATCATGTCGATGATCCTGCCTTCCGATCCGAGATTCCTTTCCGTTCCCGTCCCCTGGGGCGGCGCGCGGCGACGATAGCCGCCCGGCGCGCCAATTTCGGAACAGGACAGGACGATTCACGATGCAAAGCTTTCTCGACATTCACACCACCTCCAGGGACGATCTGCGCAGCATCATCGACAATGCGCGGCGCATGAAGGACGCGCGGAACGGCGCCCCCAAGGGCACGCCGGACGCCGAGCAGCCGCTGGCGAACCGCATGGTCGCGCTGATCTTCGAGAAGCCCTCGACCCGCACCCGGATCAGCTTCGACCTCGGCGTGCGGCAGATGGGCGGGCAGGCCATGGTGCTGTCGGGGCAGGAGATGCAGCTGGGCCACGGCGAGACCATCGCCGATACCGCGCGGGTTCTGTCGCGTTACGTCGATCTCATCATGATCCGCACCTTCGAGGAGGCGACGCTGCAGGAGATGGCGGAATATGCCTCGGTCCCGGTCATCAACGGACTGACGAACCGCACCCATCCCTGCCAGATCATGGCCGACGTGCTGACCTATGAGGAGCATCGCGGCCCCATCGCGGGGCGCAAGGTGGTCTGGTCGGGCGACGGCAACAACGTCTGCGCCAGCCTGATCCAGGCGGCGGGGCAGTTCGGGTTCGACTTCACCTTCACCGGGCCGAAGACCCTGGACCCGGAACGCGAGTGGATGGAGTTCGCCCGCGCGCAAGGCGTGAATGCCGAGATCGAGCGTGACCCGGCGAAGGCGGTCGAGGGCGCCGATCTGGTCGTGACCGACACCTGGGTGTCGATGCACGATCCCCAGTCGGCGCGCGAGCGGCGGCACAACCAGCTGCGCAGTTATCAGGTGAACGCGGCGCTGATGGCGAAGGCCAGGGCCGACGCGCTGTTCATGCACTGCCTGCCCGCCCATCGCGACGACGAGGTAACGTCCGAGGTGATGGACGGCCCGAATTCGGTCGTCTGGGACGAGGCCGAAAACCGCCTGCACGCCCAGAAGGCGATCATGCGCTGGTGTCTGGACGTGTGATCCGCATGCCCGCGCGAAACCCGCGCGGGCAGCGATTCAGCCTTCGCCCAGCTTCGGCGAGGCGCGGTCCAGCGAAAGCTCCGCGTCGGAAAAGCGGATCGGGGTGCGGACTCCGGGAACACCCTCGGGCTCGATCCTGAGGCCGCGGGCGATCACCTGCGGGTCCGCGAAGACGTCCGCCATGTCGTTGATCGGGCCGGCGGGCACGCCCGCCTTTTCCAGCCCGGCAAGCAGGTCGTCGCGTTTCCAGCCGCGGGTCACGGCGCCCAGCATCTCGGTCAGCCGGTCGCGGTTCGCCACCCGGTCGGCATTGGTCAGGTAGTCGGGCGCCTCGGCCAGCGCGGGCAGGCCCAGCAATTCGCAGAGGCGGCGATACTGCCCGTCATTGCCCGTGGCGATGATGATCCAGCCATCCGCGCAGTCGAACACGGCATAGGGAACGATGTTCGGATGCGCGTTCCCCAGCCGCTTCGGCGATGTGCCCGCGGCGAGATAGTTCATCGCCTGGTTGGCCATCACCGCCACCGCCACGTCCATCAGCGCCATGTCCACATGCTGGCCGCGCCCGGTCCGCTCGCGCTGGTGCAGGGCGGACAGGATGCCGACGACGCCGTAGATGCCCGTGAAGATGTCCACCACCGCGACGCCGACCTTCTGGGGCTGGCCGGCGGGATCGCCGGTCACGCTCATCAGCCCGGACATGCCCTGGACGATGTAGTCGTAACCCGCGCGGCGCGCATACGGCCCGTCCTGCCCGAACCCGGTGACGGAGCAGTAGACGAGCCGCGGGTTCACCTTCTGCAGCGATGCCCAGTCGAGCCCGTATTTCTCCAGCCCGCCGACCTTGAAGTTCTCGATCACCACATCGGCATCCCGCACGAGGTCGCGGACCTTCGCCTGCCCCTCGGGCGTGCGGAAATCCGCGACGACCGAGCGCTTGCCGCGGTTGGCCGAATGGAAATAGGCGGCGGAGCTGTCCCCCTCACGCTCGATGAAGGGGGGGCCCCAGCGGCGGGTGTCGTCGCCTTCCGGCGCCTCGACCTTGATGACCTCGGCCCCCAGATCGGCGAGGAGCTGCCCGGCCCAGGGTCCGGCCAGGATGCGCGCCAGTTCGACGACCTTCAGCCCCGAAAGCGGTGCCATGACCGCCTCAGTTCGCGGCAGGGGCGGCGGGGCTGGCCGCGGCCAGCTTCTCGTCGATCTTGGCCTGCAGCTGCGGCCAGGGCAGATTCTGGACCTTCTCGCCGCCGATGATGAAGGTGGGCGTGCCTTGGATGTCGTCGCCACCAGCGTTCTGCTGGAAGGTCGCGACGAGCTGCTCCACCCGCTCCTGATCGGCCCAGCAGGCGTCCATCTGCTCGTTGCTGAAGCCTGCCGTCGCGCCGATCTTGCGCAGGTTCGCGGCAAGCTGGTCGCCGGACTCCGCCTTCAGCCATTCCGACTGCTGGTCGAACAGCATCCCCGAGATCGGGTAGTATTTCGCGTTGTCGCCGCAATGCGCCAGCACCCCGGCCCAGAGGCCCACCTGATCGAAATAGACGTCGCGCTGGATGAACTTGACCTTGCCGGTGTCGATGTATTCCGACTTCAGCAGCGGAAAGCTTTCCTCGTGGAAGTTCGCGCAATGGCTGCAGGTGAAGCTGGCATATTCGATCACCGTGACCGGCGCGCTCTCATCGCCCAGCACCACGTCGGGAAGGGTCTGGACCTCACCGGCGGGCGTCTCGGCCGGGGCGGTCTGCGCGATCGACGGCGCAGCGGCTGCGGCGGAAAGCGCGAACGCGGTCAGGACGGCGCGGAGGATCGGGGTCATGGGTTGGCCTTTCGGTGGTTTGCGTCCCGGCGGGACAGGATGTTCAGCGCCAGCCGCCGCATCGCCTGCGACAGGTCCGGGTCGGTGAAGTGATCGGCGAGCGCCTCGGCCTCGGCCAGCCGCTCGGGGGATGGCGCGGGCGCGGCGGCGCTGCGGGGGGCGGGGGTGAAGACCGCGTGCCCTTCGGCAAAGCCCTGCGGCGCGGTCTGGGTCACGGTGATGCGGGCGACCGCGTTGAAGCCGTAGCAGGCGTTCACCCTGTCGCGGATCGCGGGCAGCTGCATCTGCACCAGCGGCGCCTGCGGGCCGGTGGTCAGCAGCGTCAGCGTGCCGCCGAACCCCTTGCCGTGGGAGATCTTGACCGGACGGGTGCAGCGGGCGATGTCCTCGCCCACGATCTCGGGCCAGTTGGTCAGAAGCCGCGTCACGGCGAAGCCGCGCCCTTCGGCCCCGGCGCGGACCCGCTCGGCCACCAGCGCCGCCGCCGGCTCGAAGCCGCGCATCCGCCGTCGCGGCGGGGCGTCGGGATCGGTGCGGCGTTTGCGGGCGGATCGGACCATGAGCGGCCTTCGGTAGTGAAACTAGCCGCCACTCTGGACGCTCGGGCGGCGGGATGCCAGACCGCGCCGCAGCGGAGGGGGTGAAAGTTTGCGTGAGTCCGATGTCATGGCGGCGGCGTTCAGGGCGGCCGAGGTCGCGCCCGCGCTGCTGGGCTGGTATGACCGCCACGCCCGCGCCCTGCCCTGGCGCGCGCCGCCGGGCAGCCCGCCGATGGACCCCTATCGCGTCTGGCTGTCCGAGATGATGCTGCAGCAGACGACCGTCGCGGCGGTGAAGGACTATTTCCACCGCTTCACCGCCCGCTGGCCCGATGTCGAAGCCCTGGCGGCGGCGGAGGATGCCGAGGTGATGGGTGAATGGGCGGGCCTCGGCTACTACGCCCGCGCCCGCAACCTGCTGGCGGCCGCGCGTGCGGTGGCGGCAGCGGGCGGGTTCCCGGACACGCGCGCGGGCCTGCAGGCGCTGCCCGGCGTCGGCCCCTATACTTCGGCAGCCATTGCCGCGATCGCCTTCGACCTGCCCGAGACGGTGGTGGACGGCAATGTCGAGCGGGTGGTGGCGCGGCTGTTCGCGGTCGGGACGCCGCTGCCTGCCGCGAAGAAGGAACTGACCGCGCTGGCCGCGACCCTGACGTCGGCCGGGCGGCCGGGGGATTTCGCGCAGGCGACGATGGACCTCGGCGCGACGATCTGCACGCCGCGCAGCCCGGCCTGCGGGATCTGCCCGCTGGGCCATCTGTGCCGCGCACGGGCTCAGGGAATTCAGGCCGAATTGCCGCGCCGAACGCCGAAAGCCGCCAAGCCGGTGCGGCACGGCACGGTCTGGGCCGCGCTGAATGAAACCTCCGTATTGCTGGAACGCCGCCCGCCGCGCGGGCTGCTGGGCGGCACGCTCGCCTTCCCGACATCGGGCTGGGACGGGACCGACCTGCCCGCGCCCCTGCCCGGCGCGTGGATCGAGGCAGGCGAGGTGCGCCACGTCTTCACGCATTTCGATCTGCGGCTGACCGTGCTGCGGGGCGCCCTGCCCGATGGCGCGAACCCCTCGCGCGGGACCATCGTCTCGCGGGAGGAGTTCGACCCGCAATCCCTGCCGGGGCTGATGCGGAAGGTCTGGGCGCTGCTCCCCTGACGCGCAGCCCTCGGCTATCGCCGCGCCTTCCCTGGAAACAGCGCCGCCAGCCGCTCGTCGAGCGCCGCCGGATCGTCGATCTTCAGCCGCACCGGCAGCACCAGCACCTTGCCCCGGAACGCGTTCGGCAGCCGCGCCGCGTCCTTTTCGGTGGTGACGAGCTGCGCGCCGAGCATCTTCGATTCGGTCTCCAGCCGGGTCAGCAGGCGGGGCGAGAAGGGCTGGTGGTCGGCCAGCGCCTCGGCGCGGACGATCTCGGCCCCCTCGGCGGCGAGCGAGGCGAAGAACTTCTCGGGATGGCCGATGCCCGCGAAGGCCAGCGCCCGCAGCCCCTTCCAGTCCATGCCCATCCGCAGCGTCTCGAGCCGCCCGGTCAATCTCGGCACGGGCAGCGAGGGCCAGCGGGCGGTGAATGCCTGCTGGGTCTGGGGCGGGCCGATGGTCAGCACCAGATCGGCGCGGGAAAGCCCCGCCGCCACCGGCTCGCGCAGGGGACCGGCGGGGATGCAGAGGCCGTTGCCCCAGCCCTTCGCGGCATCGGCCACCACGATGGACAGATCATGCGCCAGCGCCGGGTCCTGGAACCCATCGTCGAGGATCACCGCCTGCGCGCCTGCCGCAACCGCGGCGCGGGCGCCCGCCGCGCGGTCGTCCGCGACCCAGACCGGGCCGAACGCCGCCATCAGCCGGGGCTCGTCCCCGACCCGCTCGGCCGGATGGCGCATGGGATCGACGCGCAGCGGCCCCTTTTCGGTCCCGCCATGGCCCCGGCTCACGACATGGACGCGCAGCCCCCGCCCCTCCAGCTTCTGGAGCAGCGCGATCACGGTCGGGGTCTTGCCGGTGCCGCCCGCGTTGAGATTGCCGACGCAGATCACCTTCGCCGCGACCCGCTCGCGCGGGCCCTGCGCCAGCCGCTTCGCCGTCGCGCGGGCATAGGCGGCCCCCAGGGGCCGCAGCGCGGTGGCGAGCGGCCCCCGGCGGCGGAACCAGAAATCGGGGGCCTGCCCGCTCATGCGACGCGACCCATCGCGCGGACGCCGCTCACCCTTCGGCCCCGTCGATGTCCGACAGGATGACCGCCGCCACGTTGCCCGCGACGGCGGCGCCGCTCGTCTCCACCCCCCAGGCCGCCTGCGCCATCCGCGCGGCGAGATCGGGCGAGGTCAGGTCCGAGGCCGCGACCGCCAGCCCCGCCGCGTCGTCGATCCGGCGCGTGGCGCCCGCCGCGCGAAGCTGGCGCCAGGCCAGCGGGTGGGCCGAGATGTCGGACCCGTGGATGATGGCCGAGCCGAGCGCCGCCGGCTCGAACGGATGGCGGGCCGCGAAATCGGGCGGCGGCGAGAGCGTGCCGCCCGCGAACGTCACCGAGGCGAGGCGATACCAGAGACCAAGCTCGGCCATGTCCTCGGCCACCAGCACCTGCATGTCCGGCCCCGGCTCGTCGTCCATGACGCGGCGGGCGACGCTCAGCCCCGCCTCCTCGGCCAGCTCGGCCAGCGCGGGCTCGTCGGCGGCGCGGGCGGGGGCCGCGATCAGCAGCGCGCGGTGGTTATAGGCGAGGACGGCCAGATGCGCGGCGATCACCGCCTCGGCCTCGGTCAGCGGCAGCGCGGCGGCGAGCCACAGATGGCGGCTGCGAAGCTGTGCCTGCAGCGCCTCGTATTCCCGCGCGTTGCAGGACAGGACGCGGCGGACCGGCGTCAGCTGGCCGGTGACCTCGATCCGCGCGGGGGCGACGCCCTGGCGCAGCGCCTCGATCCGCGAGGCGGTGTCGGGGACCAGCAGGCGCGAGATGCGTCCCAGAACCCCGCGCGGCATGTTGCTGCGCCACCATGACGCCTGCGCGGGGGCGAAGGGGCGCGTCTGGATCAACGTGACCGGCACCCCCGCCTCCTCGGCGGCGGCGAGCAGCGCGCGGGGCAGGTCGCCCTCGAACAGCACGATCGCGGCGGGCGCGGCCTGCGCGATCAGCGCCCGCGCCCCGGCCATGTCGCCGGGCGGCTTCGCCATCAACGGCACAAGGCCGGGCAGTTCGGCCGCCGCCGCGGGGCCGAGCGTTCCCAGCCGCAGATCCTTGCGCCGCGACATCAGCGCCTCGGCGACCGGCGCGGCGCCCGTGCCGCCGCCATGCAGCACGATCAGCGGCCCGTCGCCCGGCGGCAGGTTCGGCACCTGCGCCGTGCCCTCGGCCAGCGCCGGCCGCAGCCGCCGCCAGAGCGCGAGATCATGGATCGCGGGCGCCATGGCGGGTCAGGCGATCAGCTCACCGGTCGGGCTGCCTTCGCGCTTTTCGTCGTAAAGCCGATGCAGATGGGCGATGAAATACCGGGTCTGGGCGCTGTCCACCGTCCGCTGCGCATGGGACTTCCAGGCGGCGAAGGCGCTGGCATAATCGGGGAACAGCCCGACGACGTGGATGGCGGTGGGGTCCACGAACTCCTCCCGCTGGGAGTCGACCAATTCACCGCCGAAGACCAGATGCAGGCGCTGGTTCAAGGGTCCAACCTTTCATGCAGAATTCCTGCGCCGATCAATAGCCTGATGGGGCGCGAAACCCAAGTCCCGTTCGCCGGATCAGAGCGGCCGGGTGACCAAGACCGGCCCGTCCGGCGCGGGAAGGAAGCCGCCCCCGACGCCGAAGCTGCCGCGAAGATGGGCGGGGGTCAGCACCTCCTCCGGCGCGCCGTCGGCCCGGATGCGGCCGCGATCCAGCAGCACCAGCCGGTCGCAGTGACGCGCGGCAAGGCCGAGATCGTGCAGCGAGGCGATCACTGTGCGCCCCTGCCGCGCGAGGTTTCCGAACAGCGCCATCACCGCGAACTGGTGGGCCGGGTCCAGTCCGGCGATCGGCTCGTCGGCGAGGATAAGCGGCGTCTCCTGCGCAAGGACGCGGGCGATCAGGGCGCGGGCAAGCTCGCCGCCGGAAAGCTCGGTCGCGCGGCGGGCGGCGAGCGGGCGCAGGTCCATCCGGTCCAGCGCCTCGGCCACGGCGCGCTCGTCCGCGCGGCGGTCGGTGTGGGACCGGCGGCCGAGGCGGACGAGCCTGTCCACCGTCACGGGCCAGGCCACGTCGCGCGATTGCGGCAGATAGGCGGCGCGGCGGGCGCGGGCCTCAGGCGAAAGCGCCGCCAGATCGCTGCGCCCTTCCGCCGGGATCAACCCCAACGCGGCGCGCAGCAGCGTGGTCTTGCCCGCGCCGTTAGGGCCGATCAGCCCGACGAAGCTGCCGGGCGCCACGTCCAGCGTCACCTCGTCCACGACCGGACGCCCCCGCAGGCGGACGGTCAGGCCGGCAAGGCCGAGGGCGGGCGCGGCCATCACCCGCCCCGCCGGATGCGGTGAATCATGTGCAGGAACACCGGCGTTCCGACCAGCGCCATCATCACCCCCAGCTTCAGGTCGCGCTCGGGCAGGATCAGCCGAACGGCGATGTCGGCGGCCAGCACCAGCGCCGCCCCCCCCAGCGCCGCCGCCGGCAGCAGGCGTGAGGGCACGCCGCCCACGGCCCCGCGCAGCAGATGCGGCACGACCAGACCGACGAAGCCGATGGCCCCCGCGACCGCCGTGGCCGCGCCGACCGCCGCCGCGACCCCCAGCACCGTCACCAGCCGCAGCCGCCCCAGCCGCACACCCATCGAGGCCGCCGCGTCCTCTCCCAAGGTCAGCGCGTCCAGATCGCGCGCGGCCCAGGCCAGCAGCGCCCAGCCGAGCGCCATGACCGGCAGCGCGGTCCAGACCTCGTTCCAGCTGCGGTCGGCCAGCGAGCCCATCATCCAGAACACGATTTCGCTGGCGGCGAAGGGGTTGGGCGAGAGGTTCAGCACCAGCGAGGTCAGCGCCCCGGCAAAAGCCGACACCGCGATCCCGGCAAGGATCAGCCCGAAGCTGCCGCCGCCCGGTCCCATCGCCCGCGCCCCCGCGCGACCCGAAAGCGACAGCAGCAGCAGCGCCGACAGCGCCGCCCCCGCCAGCCCGGCGAGCGGCAGCGCCAGCGAGAACGCCGCCGCGACCCCCGTCTGGATCGCCAGCACCGCCCCGAGCGCCGCCGAGGCCGAGACGCCGATCAGCCCCGGCTCGGCCAGCGGGTTGCGCAGATAGCCCTGGATCGCCGCGCCCGACAGGCCGAGGCTGATCCCGATAAGCAGCCCCAGCACCGCGCGCGGCAGGCGGATTTCCCGCATCACCAGCGTCAGCGGCCCGCCATCGCCGCCCAGCAGCGCCGAAAGACTCGCCCGCGCGCCCACATCCGCCGGGCCGGTCAGCAGCGAGCCGAAAAACAGCGCCGCGCAGAGCAGCGCCAGCAAGGCGAGCAGCCGGGTCATCGCGGCAGCGCCTGCCGCGCTGCGTCCAGTCCGGCAACGGCATCCAGCACCTGCGGCAGCCCGCAGACCCATTCGCGGCCCTCGACCGCGATTCGCGCCGCGCCGGAACGGGCGAGCGCCGGGTGACGCACCACATCCTCGGCCCGCGCGGGCGCGCTGGCGGGCGGGCCTGAGACGATCGCGTCGGGGTCCGCCATCAGCAGCAGCTCCAGCGGGATCATCGCCCCGAACTCCATCCCCAGCCGCTCGGCCAGCAGGGCGAAGCCCGCCGCCCGCAAAACGTCGGATTCCAGCGTCGCGGTGCCGGTCATATAGCCGTTCGCCCGCCAGGTTGCGGCCAGCGGTGCATTCGGGTCGGGCGGGCGGCGAAGCGCGGCGAGATCGCGGTCGAAATCCCGCGCCATCTCCTCCGCCGCCGTCTGCCGCCCCAGCGTCTCGCCCATCTGGACTATCGAGGCGCGGATGCCATCCAGCGAGGTTTCCGGCGCGAAGGTCGCGACCGGCACATCCAGCCGCCGCAGCATCGACAGCGTCGCCGGGGTCGTGAAGCTGCTGGCGAGGACGAGATCGGGGCGGAGCAGGTAGATCTCCTCCGCCCGGCCATGGTTCACCGGATAGCCGGCCGCCTCATCGGCCATCAGCGACACGCCCGGATCGGCAGCCAGCGCCGAGACCGAGATCAACTGCCCCGGCGCGGCCAGCGCCATCGCAAGCTGGTCGGTGCAGAGGTTGATGGAGACGACGCGCTGCGGGGCCGGGGCGGCAGCAGGCTCCGCCGCCGCCGCGCCCGCCAGCGCCAGAATGGCGACGGCCGAAAGAAGCGCGCGTCTCATCCGCTCACCGCCTGTTCGCCGCCCGCCGCGAACGTCAGTGCTATCCGCAGTCCGCGATCCGGTCCGCCGGACCTCACCACCGGGTTTCCACCCCCAGCCACGCGGCGCGGCCCGGCGACGCATAGCCCCACACGTCGCTGTATTCCTCGTCGAACAGGTTGACGACGCGGCCCCGGATGCGCGCCTTTTCGGTCAGGTCGTAGCTGCCCGAGACGTTGACCACCGTGTAGTCGTCGAGCTTCGACACCCCGGCGCCGCCGACCCACCACTGGCCGTCGTAGTTGCCACGGACATGGCGCAGGTCGGCCGAGATCGTGCCGCGCCCCTCCAGCACCCGCAGGGCGGCGTTCATGGACAGTTCGTGGCGCGGACGGCGCATCTCGACGCTGCCGTCCGGCTCCTTCGCGTCGAGATAGGTGTAGCCGAGGCCGAGCGTCAGCGCGTCGGTCACGTCGTAGCGCCCGGCGATCTCGATCCCTTCGCGGCGGCTGGTGCCGTCCTCGTTGTAGTAGTTGGTGCCGTCGGGCAGGCCCATCCAGTCGGACTTGATCTCGTTCTCCAGCCTCTCGTTGAACCAGGTCACGTCGATGACGCCGCGCCCGTCCGCGAAAGTGGTCTCGACGCCGATGTCGAAGCTGCGGTTCTCCTCGGGTTCCAGATCGGGGTTGCCGACCAGCCCGAATCCGCCGAGCAGCTCGTAATAGACCGGGTTGACCACGCCGGTTCCGGCAGAGGCATGCAGGCGGAAGGGCGTGTCCGCGATCCGCCACGAGGCGGCGGCGACGTAACTGGTCTTGGACTGGAAAACCGAGTTGTCGTCGTGCCGCAGGCCGAATTGCAGATCGACGCCGTTCGCCAGCGCGGCGCGGTATTCCACCGCAACCGAGGTGTTGCGCCGCTCGTTGTTCCGGGCGAGGCTGTTTTCGTCCTTGCGCCGGTCGATCCCGAAGCTGAGCGTCTGCGTCGCATCGACGACCGCGCCGTCAAGCCCGATCGTCGCCCGCCAGCGCAGGGCGCGGGTCCGCGCCTCCTTGGTCTCGCCATCGTTCTGCGACAGGTCCACCTGCGTCTCCTGATAGGAGAGCCGGTTCACCACGCGCCCACCGGCCGAGACATGCTCGGCAAAGATTTCCCCGGCCAGTTCGTCCCGGTCGGTATGGTCGTCGCTGTTGACGACGAAGCCCTCGGCGCTGGTGGCGCCGTAATCCTCGACGTCGTAGCCATAGTGCTCATCCGCGCGGCGCAGCGAGAAGCCCAGCCGCAGGTCGTCGGTCGCCTGCGTGTCGCCGGAGACGGTGAGGTTGTGGCGGCGGATGCCGTCATCCTCGCCGCCGTCGCCCGAAACGTCGTAGCCGTCATCGTCGCGGCCGCTGTAGGAAAACGACAGCCGCCCCCGCTCGCCGCTGATCCCGGTGGAGAGCCATCCGGCGAGGCCGTTGCCGAACTCCAGCCCCGCGCGGCCGCCATCGGCGGGTCGGTTGGTGATGATGTTGATGACCCCGGCCGCCGCGCTCGCACCGTAGAATACCGATTGGGGGCCGCGCAGCACCTCGATCCGCTCGATGTTGGCGGTGTCGAGGCCGCTGAGGTAATATTCGTCGTCGCCCGCCGCCGCCTCGATTCCGTCGATGAGGATCATCGTGTGGTTGGCCTCGGCCCCGCGGATGCGGGTCTGGGTGAGCCCGTGGCCGGTGGCGCTGATCGATACGCCCGGCACGGTCCTGAGCGCGTCCTGGACCGAGGTGAAGCCGCGCTCGCGCAGATCCTCGCCGTCCAGCGTGGTGGCGGCGCGGCCGTAGGACTGCGCCTCTATGGGCGAGAAGCCGCCCGAGATCACCACCGGGTCCAGCGTGATCGCGTCCTGCGCGAGGGCCGAGGCGGGCAGCGCCACGGTCAGCGTCAGTGCGGCAAGGCGCAGGTGGCGGGGGGAAAGGTGGCGGGTGGTCATGGTCCCTGAAATCCCTTGCAGTCGATGGCGGGCGCGCGGCCTGCCGAGATGCGTTGGTCCGGGGCAACACGCCCGCAGACAGTGAGATCACCGCTGCGGCACGCCGCTTCCAAGGCGCGCCCCGCGCCGTGGAAAGGGTGTCGTCCAAGCAGGTCTCCTGGCTGGCGGGTCGATGCGGCGCCGGCCTTCCCGGAGCATGGCTCCAGTGGCAATTCGGCGCCGCTCACCGCTTACAGTTGCGGGGGCAGCCGCGGATCGGGATGCCGGTGTTCGGCGGCCCTTGCGCGTTCCCTTTTCATCCGGTGCGAGGCCGGAACTTGGACGGGGGCCACTTATCCGGCGGCGGGACGGCGCGTCAAGCTCGGACGGTGACGCGGGAACCACTGCGCCGCCAGAGCCGGGCGGCTCCGTCCCAATTGTCCGTCAAGCAGACCGGCAAGCAGGTCCGCGCAGTCCATCGCCGGGATCATGGCAGTCCGCCGGAATGATCGCGAGGTCGCGCCACTGCCCCCATGCTCATCGCTGCTTGAACAGCCAAAAAAGGCCAACAGCGCGGCTTCGGGGCAACTCCGCCAGTCAGCGCCGCCGCGTCCGGCGCCACAGCAGCGCCGCAGCGGCCAATGCACCCGCGCCGATCAGCCAGTGCCGCCCGGTCAGCCCGGTCCGGCGCTCGGCGTCGCGGGCATAGCGCGGGTCGAAGATGGCGGTGTCGGCCAGCCAACGGCCAAGCCAGCGATCGCGCCGACGCGGCACCGGCCAGAGGCCGCGCCCTTCGGGCCGGCTCAGCGCGTCGATGGCGGCGATGAGCCCGCCATGCCCGTCGATCGCCGCCTGCACCTCCTCGGGCGTGCGGCCCAGATGCTCGGCCAGCAGCCCGGCGCGGATGCGGCGGATGCAGGCGCGATGCGCGTCGGTTTCGGCGATCAGCGTCACGTCCACCTCGGTGTCGAAGCCCATCGAGCGGCGGTCGATGTTGCTCGACCCCACCCGCAGCAGCGCGTCATCGACCAGCAGCAGCTTGGCGTGGACATAGATCGGCTCGCCCGCTTCGGTCACGGGATAGAGGATGCGGAAGCGCCCGTAACGGTCGCGGCGGGCCAGCTGGCGGATCAGGCGGCCGCGGCTCACATGCATCGCCCGGTCCTCGATGAAATTCTGCGCGGCGCGGGGATTGATGACGACGATCTCGGGGCCGTCCGGCTCGGCCAGGCGGCGACGGATCGCGCGGGCGATGCCGGGCGCGCTGAAATACTGCGACTCGATGTAGATGCAGTCCTTCGCGGCGCGGATGGCGTCGAGATACTGCGTCTCGATCTCGACGATGCCGCGATGGTCGAAGCCGGGCGGCTCGGTGCGCGAGATGCCGATCTGCACGTCGCTGAAGTCGGGATCGACCTGCGGCGGCCAGAGATCGCGGCCCGGATTGTCGGCGGGGGCGATTTCTTCGTCCGTCGCGCGGTGCCACCGCCCGCGCGCCAGCTCGGCCATTTCCAGCACCGCGGGGCCGTCGAACATGCCGGCGGCGTCGTGCCAGGGCTGCGCGGTCTCGCCCGACTTGAGGCAGCGGCGCGCCTCGTCGGTCAGATGGTCGCGCGTGTCCCAGCGCCCGTCCGTCACGTCGATCCCGCCGCAAAAGGCGAGCGAGTCGTCCACCACCACGATCTTCTGGTGGTGGCAGGCGCCCAGCGGGTGGCGGCCGTCCAGTGCGAAATGCACCTGCTCGGGGCTGAACAGCTTGACCCGCAGCCCCGGCAGCAGCCGGGCCGGTGCGATCAGGGCGCCGCCGCTCCATTTCAGCAGGTAGATGTCGAGTTCGGGGTGCCGCGCCACCAGCTCCTCGAGGAACGGGCCGACCTTGTTGGGCAGCCCGTCGGGCGCGATTCCGTCCCCGTCGCTTTCGCCGGGCAGCATCTCGATCTCGAAATCGAAATCCCAGCCGATCATCAGCACTTCGTCGCGCGCTTTCAGCAGCGCCTCGCGCAATGCGCGGAAATAGTGCTGCGCATCCACGATCAGGGTGAAGCGGTCGGCGCGGGCGGTGCGCCAGCAGTTGCGGCCGGGCTGGAGCGAGAACTCGGTCATGTCAGTGGCCCCGCCCTGCCCGGCTGCCTCAGTCGCTGCCGCGATAGGGTTCCACATACTGAAGCGCCATGTCCCAGGGGAAGAAGATCCACGTGTCCTGGCTGACCTCGGTGATGTAGGTCTGGACCATCGGCTGGCCCTTGGGCTTGGCATAGACGGTGGCGAAATGGGCGCGCGGATACATCCGGCGCACCAGTTCCAGCGTCCGGCCGCTGTCCACGAGGTCATCGACCACCAGCACGCCTTCGCCGTCGCCCATCATCCCGGCGTCGGGGGCCTTGAGCACGACCATCTCGCCCTGCTCGCCCTTGAGGTAGGATTTGACGCTGACGGTATCGATCATGCGGATGTCCAGCTCGCGCGCGACGATCATCGCCGGGACCATGCCGCCGCGGGTGATGGCAACGACCGCGCGCCACTCGCCCCCGCCCGCCGGGGCCGTGTCCTGAAGCCGCCAGGCCAGCGCCCGTGCGTCGCGGTGCAGCTGGTCCCAGCTGACATGGAAGCCGCGCTCATGCGGCAGGCGGTCGGTCTGGGGGGCGCGGGCCATCGTTATCCTTCAGTTTCGTATGATGAGCGACAGGCCGAGCGCGCCGATCAGCGCCCCCGCGACCCTGTCGATCCAGATCTTGGCGGAGATATAGCTGCGGCGCACCGGGCCGGTCGCCATGACAAAGGTCACGACCGCGTAGAACGTGACCTCGACCGACAGCGCCACGACATAGATCATGCCGGCGGCGGGGCCGTGCAGCGCGGGGAAGATGGACATGATGATCCCGCCGTAGAACAGCGCGGGTTTCGGGTTCGAGAGGTTCAGCACCATCCCCTGAAGGAAGCCGGGGCCGGTGACGGTCTCGCCCGCCATCGCCAGCGGGTCGGCGGCGTGGCGCCACATCTGGATCGCGATCCAGATCAGATAGGCGCCGCCGGCGATCTTGAGCGCGGCGAACAGCGCCGGCACCAGCTGGAACAGCACCGTCAGCCCGAACAGCGCGAACAGGCACCAGAGCGAGGCGCCGAACGCCAGCCCCACCGCATAGGGCATCGACGGCCCCCTGCCCCGCGCCGCCGCCGACTGGCTGGCCGCGATGATCCCCGGCCCCGGCGACAGGATCGCCAGCGCCAGCGTGCCGACGAACAGCGCCAACTGGGGCAGCGTGACGGCGTCCATCATTCCTCCTGCTGGCAGGCGCTCACTCGGCGGCCTTGCGGTTCGCCGTCGCGTCGATGTCGGGCGCGTCCACCGCCTTCATGCCGACGACGTGATAGCCCGAATCGACATGGTGGGTTTCCCCCGTCACGCCCGCGCCGAGATCCGACAGCAGATACAGCGCCGAGTTGCCGACATCATCAATGGTGGTATTGCGGCGCAGGGGCGAGTTCAGCTCGTTCCATTTCAGGATATAGCGGAAATCCCCGATACCCGACGCGGCCAGCGTCTTGATCGGCCCGGCGCTGATCGCGTTCACGCGGATGCGGTCCTTGCCCAGATCCTCGGCCAGGTAGCGGACCGACGCCTCCAGCGCGGCCTTGGCGACGCCCATGACGTTGTAATGCGGCATCACCCGCTCGGCCCCGTAATAGGTCATCGTCATCAGCGAGCCGCCATCCGGCATCATCGCCGCCGCGCGCTTGCAGACGGCGGTGAAGGAATAGACCGAAATATCCATCGTCATCAGGAAATTGTCGCGGCTGGTATCGACATAGCGGCCGCGCAATTCGTCCTTGTCGGAAAAGCCGATGGCGTGGACCACGAAGTCCAGCGTGCCCCATTCCCGCTCCAGCGCCGCGAACAGATCGTCCACGGACGCCATGTCCGCCACGTCGCAGGGCAGCACCAGCGACGAGCCAAGTTGCTGGGCCAGCGGCACCACGCGCTTCTTCAGCGCCTCGCCCTGATAGGAGAACGCCAGTTCCGCGCCGTTGCGGGCCAGCGCGCGGGCGATCCCCCAGGCGATCGACTTGTCGTTCGCCAGCCCCATGATGAGGCCCCGCTTGCCCTTCATCAGCCCGGTCGCGGGCGGGCCGGACGCCTGATCCGCAGTCTCGCCGATGGCGTCGTCGCTTGACATGACACTTACCCCGCGTGTTCAACCTTCGGTGAGAGTTAGGGCAAAGCCGAAAGGTCAGCAAGCATGAGCGACAGCACCGGAATCTTCGTCGGCGACGATCCGTTCGCGCTGGCCCGCGCGTGGCTGGACGAAGCGGCGAAGACCGAGCCGAACGATCCCAACGCCATCGCGCTCGCGACAGTGGATGCCGACGGGCTGCCCGACGTGCGCATGGTGCTGCTGAAGGAGATCGAGGACGCCTCGTTCCTGTTCTACACCAACTACGACAGCGCCAAGGGCCACCAGATCGCGGCCACCGGCGTCGCCGCTTTCGTGATGCACTGGAAATCGCTGCGCCGGCAGATCCGCGTGCGCGGCACCGCCACGCGCGAGGACGGTGCGATCGCCGACGCCTATTACAACAGCCGCCCGCTGCCCTCGCGCATCGGCGCCTGGGCCAGCCGGCAGAGCGAGCCGCTCGACAGCCGCGAATCGCTGCTGGCCGAAACCGCCCGGCTGACCGCCCTGCACGAGGGGGCCCCGCCGCCGCGTCCGCCCTTCTGGGGCGGCGTCCGCATCACCCCGGTGCAGATCGAGTTCTGGGCGGACGGCGAATACCGGCTTCACGACCGTTTCCGCTGGACGAGGACGGGCGATCGATGGAATATTCAGCGCCTGAACCCCTGATTCATTTTGTTCAACCAGTGATTGCATCCTGAATAACCATACGTCAAAGTCACGGTAAGGAAGGCTGTGACTCTGGCGCAACGCTGCGGACGCGCATATTTCAGCCTCGTCTGCGCCATGTTGCATTTATTGTTGCATGCGATTGATGTAAGTTAGTTTTTGCCTGAGGTGGTACACTACGGTGCTGGAAGATCCCTCGATACACGCATGCGTTGTATCCGGCTATGTGAAATGGTTCGATTCTCAACGGGGCTTCGGCTTTCTGGTTGACGACGCGGGCGGTCAGGACGTCCTGATCCACGGCAACGTCGTGCGGAAATTCGGCCAGGGCACCGTCGCCGAAGGCACCCGGGTCGAGGTCGAGGCGGTCACGACCGACCGCGGCCGCCAGGCTACCCGAATCCTCTCGGTCGGACCCGCGGCGGAAGCCTCCGCCCCGCCGATCGCCGATCTCTGCAACGTCTCGCCCGACGAGCTGCTGAAGCTGCCCGTGCTGCCGGCTCGCGTCAAATGGTTCGACCGCGCCAAGGGCTTCGGCTTCGCCAACATCTTCGGCCGGCGCGAGGACGTGTTCCTGCATATCGAGGTCGTGCGCCATTCCGGCTTCGCCGATCTCGTCCAGGGCGAGGCCGTCGGTATGCGGGTGGTCGATGGCCGCCGCGGCCTGATGGCGGCGCAGCTGCTCGGCTGGGACCGCGTGGGCGAGGCCGCGGACGAGGGCGGCAGCGGAACCGGCGGTTCCGGCGGCCCGCAACCCGCGCGCCACGGGCCGCAGCCGCGGCTCTCGCCCGAGATCGAGAATCTCGATCTGCCGGACGACTGGAACAGCCGCGCCCGCAGGAACGGCAGCGCGGACACCCTGCGCATCCCCCGCCCCTTCGTCCTCGCCGCCAACGGATGAGCGGCCGGTGATGCGCCCGCCGCCCGCCTCCCTGCCGCAACGCGCGGCATCGTGGATGCCGGGGGGCGCTGGCGCTGGCTTGCCGAGCCATGCGGCCTGGCGCGGCTGGAATGCCGCTGCGGCGGCCATCTTGCCGCGCGTGGTGTTTCGGGTCGAAGGATCGGGCATCTTTGCCGCGCTTTATCGTTCCGCGCGCCGCGGGCGTGACTGTGTCAGGGATCCGACGCTCCACACAGTCCCGCCCGTGCAACGGAGCGGTGAGCACCGGAAGTCAGCCGCGACCCTGCACCGCTGGGCAGCGGGAGCGATCCTCGCCACCCTGATCCTGCCCGCCGCGCCGGCGGCGGCAGCCGGGATCTGCCGCGACTCCATCGCCGTCATCGTCGGCACGGACGGACGCGAGGTTCCCTTTTCCGTCGAGATCGCGGACACCCCGGCGGCGCGCGCGCAGGGCCTCATGCACCGCCGCTCGCTGCCGCCCGGCACCGGGATGCTGTTCGTGTACGAGCAGCCGCAGCCCGTCTCGTTCTGGATGAAGGACACGCTGATCCCGCTGGACCTGCTGTTCATCGACGCGGCCGGCACCGTGCGCCACATCCATGCGCAGGCCAGGCCGCTGGACCTCACCCCGCTCCCCGGCGCCGTGCCGGGCGATCCCGACCCCGACCGCCTGATGGTGCTGGAAATCGGCGGCTCCGAAGCCGAGCGCCTCGGCCTCGAACCCGGCGCCACCCTCCGCCACCCTCGCGTGCCGCAGGACAAAGCCGCGACGCCCTGCGGGTGAGCAGAGCTCGGGGAAACCGCGCGGCTTCCGGAGGCTTCGCACAAAGCGTCGTGTCGCTGCATTCTCGACTAGCGAGCGAAGCCAAACGGTCATCGACAAAGAAGCCGGCGTTCTTCTTGCGTTAACCCCTTTCGCGGCCCGCCCGCTGCGGTTACAAGACCGCCATTCGGGGCGTGGCGCAGCCTGGTAGCGCGACGGTTTTGGGTACCGTAGGCCGGAGGTTCGAATCCTCTCGCCCCGACCAGCACCCAGGCCCTTCCGGGGGTGTCCGTTTTGCAACCCGGTTTGCAAGATCGTTCCACTTTCGGCCCTAGAGAAGGCGCATCTGCTTCGCGCCGGGAACGAAGTCGATGACCGCCTTGATCGCGGTCTCTTTGGTCAGGCCGCCAGCAGCCAAGGTTTGTGTTTCGACGATTCGGCAGCGTAGGGTATCGTTCGCGGAGAGAGCGACCTGACCACTCGCAACCTTGTTGAAGAAGCTCTCGTCTTCGACGGTCGCGGTGAAGGTCTTCTCACCGCCGTCGGAGAATCGCCAGACATAGCCGTCCCGGAACGGCGCGGTGACGATCTTCAACCACGGTGCTCGTGACGATCGCCTCGTCCTCAACAGGTGGTGGAAGATCCAAGCTGGCCAGTTCGCCTTTGGGTATCGACACGTCTGGTCCGCTGCCATCGTCGAACCGCACCTCCGAGAGGCCCGGTATGCGGCTGAGTTTCCTTCCGAAATCCTGTGACGATTCCCGCGTAGGAGAATCCTGCAGGAGGATCAGGGTTCGATCATCCACGATCGTCTTCACGCCATCCTGCGTGATCAGCGTCGTACCATCCCCCATATCCTGGATGCGGTCGGGCCGCTTCCCTCGGAGACGATTAAGGACCGCAAAGAGGCCCCATGCCCCGCCGGTTATCGCGCCGCAGTTGATGAGCAGGTCGGTGAGTTCTTTAGCCGTGGCAATGCGTTCTTCGTGGCCCGCCGCCTGGTCGAGCAAATCTGCCATGGCTTTCAGGAAAGAGACATCGATCGAGAGAATAGCGTCAAAGCTGCCCTCGGCGGATGCCTTCATCTTCAATCGAGCCTCAGCTCGGTTGCCGTTGATCGTCTTGTTCGCACTTCTGACGACATTCCAGAGGGCCATCAATGCGGGCGCCAAATCAGCTACGTCGACCTGATGATCCATGAAGCCGGGCCCGTCGAAGATGAACCTAAAGCGTTTCTGTTTTAACCTGCGACATACCCTGCAGCCATGAAATAGTTCCAGCATTCGTCGGGGTCGAAGAGATCGCAGACCTCGCCGATGGCCTTGAAGACGTCAGTGAAGGTTCGTGCTCCGATCCTGCGCAGATGGGCCTTGAGCTTGGCGAATGCTATCTCGATGGGGTTCAGGTCCGGCGAATATGGCGGCAGGTAGAGAAACCAGCAGCCATGGCCCCGCAGAGCCTCGGCAGCCTGCTTGTTGCGGTGGGTGGCAAGATTGTCGAGGATCACGACGGTTCCCGGCTCGATCTCGGGGATCAGGACCTCGCGCACGTAGGTGGCGAAGGCGGGACCGTCCATCGCTCCCCTGATGCACCAGGGGGCGATCAGGGCATCCGACGTGAGGCCGGCGATCAGGGTCTGTGTTCCCCAGCTGCCGAAGGGCGCATCCATGCTCAGTCGTGTTCCGCGCAGGGCCCGGCCTCGCAGACGGGTGAGATTGGTCTTCACCGAAGTTTCGTCGATGAAAACAACGCGGTCCGGGCGATCCGCGATGGCGGGCAGGCGATGTTTGAGCCAATCGGCCCGCCGTTGTCTCACTGTGGCATGGCGACGTTCGGCGGCGACCAGCGATTTTTTTTATAGGTGAACCCAAGCCGTGACAGCAGGCTGGCAATGGACGAGTGATGGACACGAATGCCTTCCGCTGCGGCCAGCGCGTCCCTGAGTTCGAACAGCGTGATGTCGGGATCCTGCGCGAGCAACTCCTCGAAAAAGGCCCGATGCGGGGCAAGCTTGCCATG
>NZ_JAHQZU010000129.1 GCF_019061185.1 Paracoccus sp. Z118 | reverse complement strand
GCGGCGCTCGCCCGCGCCGATGTCGGCGTCGCCATGGGCGCCGCGGGATCGGACGTGGCGCTGCAGGCCGCCGACGTGGCGCTGCTGTCCGAGGATCTGGAGCGGCTCGCCGCCGCCCGTCGCCTGTCGCGGCGCACAGCCAGGATCATCCGCCAGAACCTGACCTTCGCCATCGGCGCCATGGCCGTGCTGGTGACGGGCGGGCTGTTCTTCGACCTGCCGCTGCCCCTCGCCGTCATCGGCCACGAGGGCGGCACCGTGCTGGTCGTGCTGAACGGGCTGCGCCTGCTGTCGGACCCGATCCGGCGGACCGCACCGGCCGCGGCCGTCCCCGGCCGCGCTGCGCTCCGCGACCACCCCCCACGCCGCGCACATGGCGATGCGGCCCCTGCCGGACAACGATGATCGTGGATCGGGGGCGAGGGCCGGATCGGTCCCGGAGGATCGTTTTCCTTACGGGTCGGCGCCCTCGAGCA
>NZ_JAHQZU010000128.1 GCF_019061185.1 Paracoccus sp. Z118 | reverse complement strand
GCGGCGCTCGCCCGCGCCGATGTCGGCGTCGCCATGGGCGCCGCGGGATCGGACGTGGCGCTGCAGGCCGCCGACGTGGCGCTGCTGTCCGAGGACCTGGAGCGGCTTGCCGCCGCCCGTCGCCTGTCGCGGCGCACCGCGCGGATCATCCGCCAGAACCTGACCGTCGCCATCGGCGCCATGATCCTGCTGGTGACGGGCGGGCTGTTCTTCGACCTGCCGCTGCCGCTCGCCGTGATCGGCCACGAGGGCGGCACCGTGCTGGTCGTGCTGAACGGGCTGCGCCTGCTGTCGGACCCGATCCGGCGGACCGCACCTGCGCCGGGCGTGCCCGGCCGTGCCCCGCTCGCCAATCATCCCGCGCGCCGCGCGCATGCCGACGCGGCCCCTGCCGGACAACGATGATCGTGGATCGGGGGCGAGGGCCGGATCGGTCCCGGAGGATCGTTTTCCTTACGGGTCGGCGCCCTCGAGCA
>NZ_JAHQZU010000127.1 GCF_019061185.1 Paracoccus sp. Z118 | reverse complement strand
GGACGTCGGTCGGGTCGGTCGGATCGGCCAGCGACAGGCTGCGCAGGCTGGCGGCCGGCAGTTGCAAGGCGCTCGCCACCTCAAGGCTCGCTCCCGTCTGACCGCTTGTTTCTGTCGGAAAGACGGGGTTTCTGGCGGCGTCGGGCAGCAGATCGAAGGTCGAGGCTGACATCCACAGCGCCGTGGCCGTGGACAGGACGAGGCCGACCACGGCGATTCGCGCGACCTCCACATGCAGCCGCCCGGTCAGAGACCCGCGCAGCGGGGCGAACCACCGCCGCCAGCCGCCCACCCGGCGCGCAACCAGCGTCGCGCCCGACAGCGCCAGCAGCAGCATCGCGCCTGCGCCAACGGCTGCGACGATGCGCCCCGCGTCGCCCAGAAACAGCGAGCGGTGCAAGTTGGTGAGCCAGCGCCTCACCACGTCGGGATCGGCCGAGGCGGCATCCAGCCCAGTCGCCGGGTCGATCACCGCCGCC
>NZ_JAHQZU010000126.1 GCF_019061185.1 Paracoccus sp. Z118 | reverse complement strand
GGCTCGAACCCGGTCATCGGCGCGACATGGACACGCTGGCCCGCCCCGGTCAGCGCTGCGTGGAGCGTTGAGGCAAAGCCCCAGGTCGAGCCGCCTTCGCTGCCGACCAGCAGCACCGTCTCGGCTTGCGGGGGCGGCGCATTGCCGCGGATGCGGGGTCGTGCGCGGGATGAGGAGAGCCACAGGAACACTCCGGTTCCGGCCATCGCCGGCACGCCCAACGCCATCAGGCCCAGCACCAGCCCCAACACCGCCGCCCCCTGACCGGTGTGCAGCATGAAGATGGTCTCTGACACCTGCTGCCAGGCGGACAGATCGGTCCAGGCGAGCAACGCACCGGTTCCCTGATCCAGATAGCCGGTGCCGTGGTCCGTCTTGAGCGTGAGGACGTCGGTCGGGTCGGTCGGATCGGCCAGCGACAGGCTGCGCAGGCTGGCGGCCGGCAGTTGCAAGGCGCTCGCCACCTCAAGGCTCGCTCCC
>NZ_JAHQZU010000125.1 GCF_019061185.1 Paracoccus sp. Z118 | reverse complement strand
GGGAGCGAGCCTTGAGGTGGCGAGCGCCTTGCAACTGCCGGCCGCCAGCCTGCGCAGCCTGTCGCTGGCCGATCCGACCGACCCGACCGACGTCCACACGCTCAAGACGGACCACGGCACCGGCTATCTGGATCAGGGAACCGGCGCGTTGCTCGCCTGGGCCGATCTGTCTGTGTGGCAGCGGGTGTCAGAAACCATCTTCATGCTGCACACCGGCCAAGGGGCGGCGGTGCTGGGCCTGGTGCTGGGCCTGATGGCGTTGGGCGTGCCGGCGATGGCCGGAACCGGAGTGTTCCTGCGGCTCTCCTCATCCCGCGCACGACCCCGCATCCGCGGCAATGCGCCGCCTCGGCAAGCCGAGACAGTCGTGCTTGTCGGCAGCGAGGGCGGCTCGACCTGGGGCTTTGCCTCAACGCTCCACGCAGCGCTGACCGGGGCGGGCCAGCGTGTCCATGTCGCGCCGATGACCGGGTTCGAGCC
>NZ_JAHQZU010000124.1 GCF_019061185.1 Paracoccus sp. Z118 | reverse complement strand
GCCGGCGTCGCGGGTGCGTCGAACGCGGGCGGCTTCTTCGCGCTTGGCGCCTATACGTCGCACATGACCGGCTATCTCTCGCAACTTGCCGACAACCTTGTGATCGGGAATCTGGAGGTTGCGCTGATCGCGGCAATTGCCATCGGCGCCTTCGTCGCGGGCGCTGCGTTCAGCACCATCCTGATCAACTGGGCGCGGCTTCGAAGCGTGGGGCGGCAATATTCGCTTCCGATAGCCCTGCAGGGCGGCCTTCTGATCTGCTTCGCGGCGGGCGGGATCTTTACCAGCGAGACCGGGCGTGTCTTCTCGCTGGCCTGCCTCTGCTTCATCATGGGCATGCAGAACGCCACGATCACGAAGATCTCCGGCGCGCGGATCCGCACGACACATGCGACCGGCATGATCACGGATATCGGAATCGAACTGGGCCGCGAGGTCTTCGGCCGCGCTCACCCGTCAAGGCGGATTGCGGCCGACAGGGC
>NZ_JAHQZU010000123.1 GCF_019061185.1 Paracoccus sp. Z118 | reverse complement strand
GAAACCTCCGCTCCTGCACCGCGCGCCAGCTTGCTGCCGGTTGTCGCGCAGGTCGGCTGCGCTTGCATGGTTCCGGGCTTGAGCTCAGGGCCACAGAGTGGATGTCTCCCTTGGAGTTGCGCCGCGGCAGTGCGCCCTTCTGCTCACCCTGCCTGCAATGCGGTGACTGCTGCTGCGGCGATGATGTCGTCGATGGTGCAGCCGCGGGAGAGGTCGTTGGCGGGGCGTGCGAGGCCCTGGAGGATGGGGCCGATGGCGGTCAGGCCGCCGAGCCTCTGGGCGATCTTGTAGCCGATATTGCCCGAGGCGAGGTCGGGGAAGATGAAGACATTGGCGGGCCCGGTCAGCGGACTCTGGGGGGCCTTCTTCGCCCGGATCGCGGGGTCGAGCGCGGCGTCGAACTGGATCTCGCCGTCGATCTCCAGTTCCGGCATGCGTTCGCGGACGAGGGCGAGCGCCTCGCGGATGCGGCCGAGGCTCGGATGTTCGGC
>NZ_JAHQZU010000122.1 GCF_019061185.1 Paracoccus sp. Z118 | reverse complement strand
GAGCCCTGGTCGCTTCTGAAGATCTCGGGCCGACCGTGGCGGGCGAGCGCGTCCTCCAGCGCCTCGATGCAGAAGTCCGCCGACAGCGTGATCGAGAGCCGCCAGGCCAGGACCTTGCGGCTGAACCAGTCGATGACGGCGGCGAGGCATCGGTCGCCATCGGTCCGAGACCGATGCCGAACGCCGCGGGCCATCGGAACGTAGGTTCTTTAATTGATCCCCCGCGCTCGGTCAGTTTGTCGTCCATGTCGGCCGCCTGCAAGGTTCTTTCCGAAGTCGCCGTGCGAGGCGCTTCATCTCGGCGTTCAAGGCTCGGGCGTCCCGAAGGTGAAATGCGCGGTATCCGAAGATCCGCATGTAGATCGCGCGGGCTCGTCCCGTTGCCTGCCGCTCTGGCCGACGCGGGTCATGCCCCTTGGCGTGGTGTAGGAGCGCCGGCCCTCGGAGAGGTCCGAGCTTGATCAGATTGCCACAGCGGGCAGCCTGATGCCGGGATTG
>NZ_JAHQZU010000121.1 GCF_019061185.1 Paracoccus sp. Z118 | reverse complement strand
AAACCGTCGCGCGAGCCTGAGGCGAGCGAATAGAAGCGCGGCACGGACGAGCCTTCGGGCATGATGCCCAGCAGATCGCCCGCCTGCCAGCGCGCAAATCCCTGCCCGGCGAGCCGCTGCCACGGCGAGAGCCTGGGCCGCGCGAAGCGCAGGATCGCGGTCGGAGCCTGCACCTCGGCGCCATAATCGCGGCGCGAGATCAGGGTGAGGGGGTTGCTGGCGGGTGTCACCGGCCGATGGACCAACTCCGACGGAATCCCCAAGGCCGCGCCGAGCGCGCGTCCCCAGCGGGCGAACTCCTGCGGCGACTGGCGGTCGATGGTGTCGAAGGCAAGAAGCTGCGGCCAGCCCTTCGCATCGGCGGTGGCGGCGACTTCCTCGGCATAGGCGCAGAAGGCCGGAAAGCTGCGGTAGCCGAAGCCCAGCACCGCGAGCGGCGCATCGGGCGCGCGGTCGATGCGCCGCAGCCAGTCGAGGAAGCCGTTGGCAGAAGCCGGGGCGCAGCCGT
>NZ_JAHQZU010000120.1 GCF_019061185.1 Paracoccus sp. Z118 | reverse complement strand
AAACCGTCGCGCGAGCCTGAGGCGAGCGAATAGAAGCGCGGCACGGACGAGCCTTCGGGCATGATGCCCAGCAGATCGCCCGCCTGCCAGCGCGCGAAGCCCTGTCCCGTCAGCCGCTGCCATGTCGAGGGCCGCGGCGCGGCAAAGCGCAGGATCGCAGTCAGCGCCTGCACCTCGGCACCGTAATCGCGGCGGGAGATCAGGGTGAGGGCTTCGCTTGCGGGCGCCACCGGCTGGTGGACGAGGTCCAGTTCGATCCCCAGCGCCGCGCCAACCGCGCGTCCCCAGCGGGCGAACTCCTGTGGCGACTGGCGGTCGATGCTGTCGAAGGCAAGAAGCTGCGGCCAGCCCTTCGCATCGGCGGTGGCGGCGACTTCCTCGGCATAGGCGCCGAAGGCCGGAAAGCTGCGGTCGCCGAAGCCCAGCACCGCGAGCGGCGCATCGGGCGCGCGGTCGATGCGCCGCAGCCAGTCGAGGAAGCCGTTGGCAGAAGCCGGGGCGCAGCCGT
>NZ_JAHQZU010000011.1 GCF_019061185.1 Paracoccus sp. Z118 | reverse complement strand
GCCTACATCAGGCCCAGCCGATGATGAAGGACCATGACCATGCCCATGGAGGCCCATGATATCGAGGCGCTGATCCGCGCCGCGTTTCCCGACGCGAAAGTCACGATCACCGACCTTGCCGGGGACGGCAACCACTATGCCGCCGAAGTCATCGACGAAAGCTTCCGCGGCAAGAACCGCGTTCAGCAGCAGCGCGCCGTCTATGCCGCGCTGAAGGGGCAGATGGATGGGCCCAGCGGCGCGTTGCACGCGCTGGCGCTGACCACCAAGGCGCCCGACTGAAGACCCCTCCTCCGAAAGGATCAGACATGACCGAACAAGCGCGCGAGCAGATCCAGACCCTCATCGACAACAACGATGTCGTCCTGTTCATGAAAGGCACCAAGGATGTGCCGCAATGCGGTTTCTCCAGCCGCGTGGCGAGCGTCCTGAACTACATGGGCGTCGCCTTCCAGGACGTGAACGTGCTGTCCGACGAAGGGATCCGTCAGGGGATCAAGGATTTCTCGGACTGGCCGACGATTCCGCAGCTTTACGTCCGGGGCGAGTTCGTCGGCGGGGCCGACATCGTGACCGAGATGACCCTTTCGGGCGAACTGGACCAGCTTTTCGAGAAGTCCGGCGTCACCTACGACAAGGACGCGGCCGAGCGGATCCGTCAGGCCAACGGCTGAACCGGCCCGCATCGCCAAGAAAAAAGGGCCGCGCGAGCGGCCCTTCTGCTTTGGCGGGGACAGGTTCTCAGTAATACCTGTCGTCGTCCTCATCGTCATATTGGCCGTCGTAATCGTCATACGGCTCATCCTCGTGCCGCCATGACTGCACCCGCGAGGCAAGCGCGACGCCCGCTGCGAAGGCCGCCAGAAGCGGCGGAATCGTCGCCGCGTTGCTCGTCTTCACCTTGTCCAGCGTGTCCTGCGCTTCGGAGAAGAACTGCGGCGACAGCCCGATCTTCGACGCGGCCGTGCCGGCGGCGCTGCGGGTGAACCCCTGCACCTTCGCCTCGGCCGTGTCGGCGAACTCGTGCGCCTTGTAGCTGACGGTATCGACAAGGGTGTTCACCTTGTTCTCCACCGTATCCACCACTTCGGTCGCCTTGACGCGGGCCTTTTCCAGCGCCGCGTCGGTGGCCAGGCTCACCCGTGTTTCCACCTCGGCCTTCAGCTCGTCCGTGGACGGGACGGGATGCTCGACCTTGTTGCTGCGGCTGAGGAGGACGAGTCCGATGACGATGAAGATCAGCGCGATCACGAGCGACGCCCAGAGCGGCCCCCAGTCGAGGGTATCCGCAAGGAACGTCCATAGCGCCGCGATCAGGAAGCCCGCCCCGATGAGCATGACGACCCCCGCCCCCGCCTTCATGGCGGCGCGGCGGCCGATGTCCGTCAGGGCAAGCTGCATGTTCCTCGCGTAATCGAACATGGGATCAACGGCGGGCGAGGATCAGGCCGACGAGGAAGCCGACGCCGGCCGCGATGCCCAGGGCCTGCGCGGGCTTGCGGCGGACCATGTCCGACATCTCGTCATAATAGTCCTCGGCGTAATGCGCCACTTCGCCGACCTTGCGCTGGCCCTCGCGGTAAAGGCGGTCCGCCTCGTGACGGGCGCGCTCGGCATATTCGGCACCCCGCTCGCGCGCGGTATCCAGCGCCTCCTGACCCTTTTCCTTCGCCGAATCGATCGCATCCTGAGCGGTGCGCTTGGCCTCGTTGGCCCCTTCGCGAAGGTCTGAAGCGGTCTTGTTCGCGGTCTGGTTGGCGTTGTCCTTGAGGTCGTTCTTGGCGTCGGAAGCGGTATAGTTGGTGGCCATCGCGAGGTTCCTTTCAAGCGAGACGTGGAAGATTATGCCTTCCAACCCCGGCCCGCCCCGGATCGTTCCCCAAGGGGCGGAAAAAACGGCGCGTTCTCACTGAACAGGCACAGCCCCGCCGGCCAAGCGACGGCAACTGTGGGCAGCCCAAGATGCTGGACACGCGGGCGCATCCGGCTCGATCATCCCCTGTCGGACGCTAGAAGGGACAGACGCCGAGGAGCCGCCGCGACATCTCCGCAAGATCAGCGGGGGGAAGCGCAACGTCGTCCTCATAATCTCCCAGATCGAATGGGAGGCCGATCTTGCGGCGATCTCTCGAGGTGAGATCCATGCCAACCGATCCGAAATAATCCCGGAACTTGAAGTCTTGGCTGACTTCGGACGAGAAGGAGGCCATCCAGCAGCTGGGAACGCCGTAGGCATGCGACTCGATGATGCCGTGAAGCGAGCTTGAAAGCGTTGCTTCACAGCATGCGATCTGGTCGATCACGGCCTCTACAGGGTGTCTTAGGTCGATCAGCACGGCTTCCGGCGGGAGCAGGGTCAGATTCTGTTGCCAGAATGGCATGTCGTAAACGTGGGGGATTATGCCCGCGCGAAATTTCTTTTCGGTTGATGAGGGCTGATACAGTTCAGGCATGCACAGACCCGGATCTCCCAGAACCTCGGGCGCGTCGAATTTGCGTTGTTCGAGAACTCGGCGGGTCAGGGGACCACGAACTGCGGCAATCGACTTTGGTCGCGCGAACCATTGGTCCGGGTCCTTGATGCCGGTGCCCCATACCATAGCCCGATTTTTCTTGCGGATCTTCTGCATGATGCTTCCGCAGGTAAAGTGAACCGTCACACCCTCTGGAACGTGGCCGGGCGCGCAGTATCTTGGCCGGCGGCCGGTGCGCTTGTTGTAGATGTAAGGACCGAGCCAATCGCCAAAGTTCCGAAATTCACCCCACCAGGACCACCACATGTTATCATCAGGCAACTCACCTTTACGGAGACGGGCTATCTCGGTTTCGCCGGGTTTCGAAATCAAGTCGAGCATATCGATCCTTCGCTGATCCGGTTAGCGCGCGCCAGAGGTCTGCCCGACGCAGGATGCCGGTCACAGTGTCCTTCTAGAGCAATAAGGCGCTAAGCCCTTGGTACCCGAGGCCGGACTCGAACCGGCATGCCTTGCGGCGGCGGATTTTGAATCCGCTGCGTCTACCATTCCGCCACTCGGGCGCGCCTGCTTCGCTTAACGGGAACGCTGCGCCGGATCAAGCGTCCTGCGGCTGTCGTTCCTCTCCCGCTCCGCCGGATGTCCCGCGGGCGCGCCTGCCGCCTCAACCCTGTGCCAGCCTCGCCAGCCTTGCCTCGCGCAGGCGGGCGAAGTCGTCGCCTGCGTGATAGGATGAGCGGGTCAGCGGCGTTGCCGAGACCATCAGGAAGCCCTTGCCGTAGGCGGCCTTTTCGTAGCTGCGGAACTCGTCGGGCGTCACGAAGCGGTCCACGCGGTGATGCTTGGGGGTCGGCTGCAGATACTGGCCGATGGTGATGAAGTCGATCTCGGCCGCCCGCATGTCGTCCATGACCTGCAGGACGCCCTGCCGGTCCTCGCCGAGGCCCACCATGATGCCCGACTTGGTGAACATCGCCGGGTCCAGTTCCTTCACCCGCTGCAGAAGCCGCAGCGAATGGAAATACCGCGCGCCCGGCCGGACCGTGGGATAGAGCCCCGGCACGGTTTCGAGGTTGTGGTTGAATACGTCCGGCCGCGCCTCGACCACCGTTTCCAGCGTGCCCGGCTTCGTCTTGAGGAAGTCGGGCGTCAGGATCTCGATGGTGGAGCCGGGCGAGCGGTGGCGGATCGCGCGGATGGTCTGGGCGAAATGCTCGGCCCCGCCATCGTCCAGATCGTCGCGGTCCACGCTGGTGATGACGACGTGCTTCAGCCCCAGCGTCGAGACCGCATGGGCCACCCTGCCCGGCTCGAACACGTCCAGCGCGTCGGGCTTGCCGGTGGCGACGTTGCAGAAGGAACAGCCGCGGGTGCAGATCTCGCCCATGATCATCATGGTGGCGTGTCCCTGGCTCCAGCATTCGCCGACGTTGGGGCAGCCGGCCTCCTCGCAGACGGTGGACAGGCGATGCTCGCGCAGCGTGTCGCGGGTGTCCTTGTAGCCCTGGCTGACCGGCGCCTTCACGCGGATCCAGTCGGGCTTCTTGGGCTGCGCCTGGTCCGGGCGGTGCGCCTTTTCGGGATGGCGCAGGACGGGGATCGGGGTTGCGGCCCCGGCAGAGTGATCGGTCACGGAAATGGGCCCTCCGGCTGTCCGTCCCGATGTAGCGGCTTTGCCGGGCGGGTTCAACGCCGCCCCTGAGAGACCGGTTCCGGCCCCGGAGGGGCGTCCCGGATGCGGGCGCCCTGCCCCGTCAGCCGATCATGCGCGGGCCGCCGCCATAGGTTTCCAGATAATGCCGTTCCAGACGCATCAGCGCCAGCCGCAGGACGATCTTGCCCGAGCGGGCGGGCCAGCCGAGCCGGCGCTCGGTCATCTCGATTCCCTCGAGAAAGCAGCAGACCCGCAGCACCAGATCGCCCATCCCCGGCCCCAGATCGCGCAACGCCGCGGCGACACGGCTGCGTGCGCCCTCGCTGCCGCCGCCATGCGCCCCCGACCGGAACGAGCTGTCGATTCCGGCCGTCATGAAGCGGTCCCAGTTCTGGGTCACGCGCGGGCCCATCTGGGCAAGCTCGAAATCCTCGCGCAGCCGCTCGCCCGCGCCGACCATGCCGGGATCGAGGAACGGTTTGCCCGCCGGATCGCGCCGCCGCGCGAACATCAGCAGCGGGCTTTCGGCGAGGTTCACACGCGCCCGCCGCCGTTCGCCGCTTTCGGGGTCCTCGATGTCGCGCTCGCCCCAGACGCGGTGCTGTTCGCCGTGGTCGAAGGCGGCAGGTGCCTCGGCCATTTCCAGCGGCGGCGTGACGGGCTGCGCGCCGGCAAGATCGCCCTGCCCCGGCAGCATCCTGCCGCGCCCCGCCACGAGGTGCTTCAGCGCCGCCCGGCCCGCCGCGGTGATGGCGTGGCGGGTGATCCGCCCCCGCTGGAACAGCGCCACCCAGCCCATCAACGCGATGCGCTCGGCCAGTTCGCGGTCGAGCACGGCGATGCGGATGTCGTCGCGCATGACGATCGCCTTGTCCATGCCGGTGGCGACGGCCATCACCGCGCGCGGCTCGGCGAGACGGCGCAGGATGCGGCGGGCCTGATCCAACTCGTGCCGGGTCCAGTTGGCGGGCTCCGCCCGGGGGCCCTGCTCGGGGGCGTCCGCCACCCGCTCCATCGCGCCGTCCACCAGCGGATCGTCTCGGCGCTGCTCGAACCGGCGGATCCGGCGCATGATGGTCGAGGCGTGGCAGCCGGTGTCGCGGGCAATCGCACGGATCGACTCGCCGCGTCCGACATGGCGCAGATACAGCCGGGCGTCGTCGGGTAGCGCCTCTTCCTGCTCGTTGGCACAGGCAGCGCTCGCGCCCGCATCGGTCGCCGGCGGGCCGTCCGCCCAGTCATGAGTCCAGTCCTCCGCCCGCTCGCTGGCCGGGGCTTCGGCCGTGATGCTCATCGCCTCGGCCGCGCCCTCCTCGGCCATGGCCGGGATCGCCGCGAAGGCGCTGAAGTCGGCCGAAAGAATCGTCATGGTTGTCTTCCCTCGCATCGCGTTTAGCCGTGACCGCCGATCGCGGGCGGCGTCTGGGTAGTGACCCCTGACCTGCCGAAATGGACAGGTCCGCAGTCCAGATGCGTGGTTATTTGCTAACAAATCCTAAAGTTCTGCTGCCGGCCCGTGCGCTGCTCGGGCCCAAAACGCAACAGCCGCCAATCGGGTGCATTCTGTCCGCCGGCTCAACCAAGGCGTGCAGAAATGACATTTCACAACATCATCCCCTTCCCGGTCCCGCTTTCCGCCCCGACCGTATCGGGGCCGCTGCGCCGTCCGGTCCTGCTGATCCGCGCGGCCCGGCTCGGCCAGCCCGGCTGGCGGCGCGGGCGCGATCTTCCCAAACTGTTGAAATGCGAGACGGTTCCGTTGCCGGGCGACGCGCTGCCGCAGCTTCGCGCGATGGAGCAGGCGCTGAACGACTCGCGGCAGGTCGGTGCCGCCGAATACGATATCCGGCAGCACGTCACGCTGATGATCGCCATCCTTGCGGAAATCCGCGCCGTGGCGGCGGAACGCGCGGCGACGCCGCAGCCCTGCGCGCTCGGCTGACGGCCCTCAGCGCTTGCGGGCAAGCGAGCCGAGCACGCCCCGGACCAGCGCCTGCCCCGCGCGGGTGCCAAGCTGGCGGGCGAGGCTCTTGCCGAAAGCCATGCCGAGCGAATCGCTTTGGCGGCGGGGTGCGGGCTTGTCGCCCCGCTCGGCGCTTGGGCGATAACGGCGCCCGCGCGCATGCGTTGCCCCCGGCGGGTCCATGCGGAACGGGTCATCCTCGGCGGTCGCCGCCGTGGCGGCCTGCGCCCGCGCCGTCAGCACCTCATGCGCCGACTCGCGGTCCAGCCTGCGCCCGTATTTCAGCCCCAGCGGCGAGGCGGCGACGATCCGCGCCCGGTCCACATCGGCGATGGGGCCGAGTTGGGACACAGGCGGGCGGATCAGGGTTCGCTGGACCATCCCCGGCTCGCCCTTGCCCTGCAGGAACGACGTCACCGCCTCGCCGGTGCCGACCGCCTGGATCGTCTCGGCGGTATCGAAGGCGGGGTTCGGACGATAGGTTTCCGCCGCCTGCCGCAGCGCCTTGTGGTCCCTGGGGGTGAAGGCCCGCAGCGCGTGCTGGATGCGGTTGCCGATCTGGCCCAGCACGGCACCGGGCATGTCATCCGGGCTTTGCGAGATGAACCAGACGCTGACGCCCTTGGACCGGATCAGCCGCGCCACCTGCTCGATCTTGTCCACCAGCGCGTCGGGGGCGTCGTCGAACAGCAGATGCGCCTCGTCGAAGAAAAAGGCGATGCGCGGCTTTTCCGGGTCGCCCACCTCTGGCAGCTGTTCGAAAAGCTCCGACAGCAGCCACAGCAGGAACGTGGCATAGAGCCGGGGCGACTGCATCAGCCGGTCGGCGGCGAGGATGTTGACGACGCCCTTGCCCGAGGCGTCCAGCCGGATCAGGTCCGCAAGCTCCAGCGCCGGCTCGCCGAACAACTGCTCGCCCCCCTGGCCTTCCAGCACCAGCAGCGCCCGCTGGATCGCGCCGATCGAGGCCGAGGAGACGTTGCCATAACGCAGCCGCAGTTCCGAGGCGTTCTCGCCAACCCAGACCAGCACCGACCGCAGATCCGCGAGATCGAGCAGCGCAAGGCCCTGCTCGTCCGCGACGTGGAAGGCGATGTTCATCACCCCCTCCTGCGCTGGCGTCAGATCCATCAGCCGCGACAGCAGCAGCGGCCCCATCTCGGCCGGGGTGCTGCGGACCGGATGGCCTTTCTCCCCGAAGACATCCCAGAAGGTGACGGGGAACGGCTGGTAGTCCAGTTCGATCCCGATGACGGCGGCGCGTTCGGCGAATGGCGCCAGAAGGGACGGGTCAGTCCCGCCCGGCATCGCCATGCCGGCCAGATCGCCCTTCACGTCTGACAGGAACACCGGCACCCCGGCGAGCGAGAGGGATTCGGCCAGCGTCTGCAACGTCACCGTCTTGCCCGTTCCGGTGGCCCCGGCGATCAGCCCATGACGGTTGGCGAGCCTCAGCCGCAGCAGTTCGGGCGTGCCATGCCCCTTGCCGCTGCCTCCGACCTGGATGGCGCCGGATTCCAGATCGACGATGCCTGCCATGCGACGCTCCCGATTTCATGTGTCTCGCCGGCAGATTAGCGGCTGCGTCCCGTCGCGCCAGAGCGTTCGTGCGGCGCGGTGCGGTGCGTGGCAAGGGCGCGCATGGACGCTCCGCTGCGGAATTGACGCATCGACAAGCGTGCCTTATCCTGCCCCTCAATGATGACCGGCCAGTCCGGCAGGGATGGAAGCTGGGGAAAGGATCGCCGCGTGGCGGTCCTTTTCTCGTTCAAGGGCGCGGCGATTCGCGCGGTCGGCAAGTGCCCGCCGCAGCGACGCAAAGGTGACGGACCCCCGCCCGGCGCTATCCTGACAAGCTTCCGGCTGCGTGCTAGGCAAGCGCGACGACAAAACACTCGAAAGGTTACGATATGGCATACCGGATGTCCGCCGCGCTGGCGGCGGTGCTTCTCGCCGCGATTCCCACCGGCGCGGCGCTGGCCCAGACGGCGACCGAACCGGCGCCCGCCACACCGGCCGAAACTGCACCTGCGGACAGCGCAGCGCCAGCGCCCGCGACCGACGCGGCGCCCGGAACGGCCACGGAAGCCGCGCCTGCGCCCGCCGCAGAGCCCGCTCCGGCAGATGCGCCCGATGCCGCGACCACGGCCACCGACGCCGCGCCGGCCGAAGGCCAGCCGCAGCCCGGCACCTACTACGCCAAATCGACCCACGGCGACTGGGCCGTCCGCTGCATGCGCACCCCCGACGGCAACGATCCGTGCGAGCTTTACCAGCTTCTCAAGGACGATCAGGACGTCGCCGTCGCCGAAGTCTCGGTCATCCCGTTCGAGGGCGAGGCGGCCGCGATCATGAACTTCGTCGCGCCGCTGGAAACGGATCTGAGCGCCGGGCTGGGCTTCCGCGTCGATAGCGGCGCCGAGCAGCGCTATCCCTTCATGGTGTGCGCCGCCGTCGGCTGCATCTCGCGCGTGGGGCTGACCCAGGCCGAGCTTGGAGGCCTCAAGCGCGGCGGTTCCGGCACCGTGTCGCTGCTGCCCTTCGGCGGCGACCCCGAGCAGCACATGGTCCGGCTGCCCCTGTCGCTGAGCGGCTTCACCGCCGGTTTCGACGCCATGGCCGCCGAAACCCCCGCCGCGCCGACCGCGCCGTCCGCCTCGGCCCCGGCCCCGGCCCCGGCCGAATAATCCGGCATCCGCACCGTCCAGACATGACAAAGGGGGCCGGAACCGGCCCCCTTCTTTGTGGACTAACGGTGCATCGGCGGGCGCCCGAAGGCGCCGCGCCTCATTCCTCGATCGGCAGCGCCACGAAGCGCGGCTGCTCGCCGCGGCGCACCAGCAGCAGCAGCGACGTGCGCCCGGCTTCGCGGGCCTCATCGATGCGGGCGCGCAGGTCCGCGACGGTGGTGACCGGCTGCTGGCCTGCCTCGGTGATCAGATCACCGGCGGAAAGGCCCTTCTCGGCGGCGGGGCTCGCGGCATCGACGGACCGCACGACCAGTCCCTCGGCGTCGTTCGGTGCGCCGAGCTGCGCGGCGAGTTCCGGCGTCAGCGGCGCGAGGTTCATCCCCAGCACGTCCTGCTGCGACGGGGCGGAGCCTTCGTCCGAAGTGGAGGCGTTGCCTTCGGCCAGTTCGCGGCGGCCCAGCGTCACTTCCAGCGCGACCGGCTCGCCGTTGCGGATCACCGTGACTTCCACCGCCTCGCCGACCGGGGCATCAGCCACGCGGCGCACCAGATCGCGCGTATCCTCGACCTCGCCGCCCGCGAAATGGGTGATGACGTCGCCGGTCTGGATGCCCGAATCGGCGGCGGGTCCGGGCGGCACCTCTGTCACCATCGCCCCGCCGTCGCTTTCCAGCCCGAGCGAATCGGCGATGTCCGGCGTCAGGTCCTGGATCATCACGCCCAGCCAGCCGCGGCGGGTCTCGCCGAACTCCTGCAGTTGATCGACCACCGGACCGACGACGTTCGACGCCATCGAGAAGCCGATCCCGATGGAGCCGCCGTTCGGCGACAGGATCGCGGTGTTCACCCCGATGACCTCGCCGTTCATGTTGAACAGCGGCCCGCCCGAGTTGCCGCGGTTGATGGCCGCGTCGGTCTGGATGAAGTCGTCATAGGTGCCGGTCAGCGCCCGGCTTTTCGCGGAAACGATCCCCGACGAGGCCGAGAAGCCCTGCCCCAGCGGGTTCCCCAGCGCCAGCACCCAGTCGCCCACGCGGGCCTCGTCGCTGTCGCCGAAGGTGACGAAGGGCAGCGGGTTGGGCGATTCGACCTTCAGCACCGCGATGTCGGTGTTGGGATCGGTGCCGATCACCTCGGCCGGCAGGCTGCCGCCCGAATAGAACTCGACCTCGATCTCGTCCGCGCCGTCGATGACGTGGTTGTTCGTCACGATGATCCCGTCCGCCGAGACGACGAAGCCCGAGCCGAGCGCGTTCGAGCGCTGCTGCATCTGCGGCCCGCCGAAGGGATTCTGGTCCCTCGGAAAGTCGGGCATGCCGAAATCGCGGAACAGGTCCGAGAACGGGCTTCCCTCGGGGAAGCCGGGGCCGCGCGCGGTCGGGCGCGAGACGACGGCGGTCGTGGTTATGTTCACCACTGCCGGGCTGACCTGCTCGACCAGATCGGCGAAGCTTTCCGGGGCGACCGCCCCGCCCGCCTGCGCGATGGGCGCGCTCAGCGGCACGTTGGAATTGGCGGCTTCGGGGATCTCGCCGGTGTGCGGCTGGTCGGGGATGGTGGTGGTTTCGGGCGGGGTGATCGGCTGGCCCGATTCCGTGCGCGGCTCGGCGTCCGGCGCAGGCGCCTGGGCCATCGCCATCGGGCTGACGGCCAAGGCAATCGCAAGCGCGGATGCGGTCAGCCGAAAGCGAGTTGAACTGGTTTGCATGCGGTTCTCCGTGACTGGGGCCGCGTCACTGCGGCTGTGAACCCGTCGGCAAGAAAATAGTCGCTATGTTGCGGGAAAGCACCATGCCCCGCAAGCTTGTGATTAATGTGTCATTTCTCCGGCGGGAAAGACAAAGAGGGCCGCGACGGCCCCCTTTCATGCGTTTGCGACGGCCTTGCGCCTGCTCAACCCTGCGGCGCGGCATCGCCCAGCGGAACCGTTCGCAGGATCGTGTCCGCGCCCGCTGCCGGTGTCTCGGCTGCGTCGTCGGCGGCCGCATCCGCGGCCGGCACGACCTCGGCGGATTCGCTTCCGGCGGCGTTCCCTGCCGGATCATCGGCCGCGGCCAGCGGTTCGGCCGCTTCGGGCACTGCTTCCGCGCCGCCAGCGGCGGCCGGGGCCGCCACGGCTGCCCCGAAGCCGGTCTGCGGCTTCGCGTCGTTCAGATAGCTGAAGAACTCGCCATCCGGTTGCAGCACGATCGAGCTGTTGCCGGATTGCAGCGCCCGCTCATAGGACTGCATCGAGCGGGTGAAGGCGAAGAACTCGGGGTCCTGCCCGAACGCGTCGGCATAGATCGCGTTGCGCTGCGCGTCGGCCTCACCCCGGATCACCTCGGATTCGCGCCGGGCCTGCGAGGTCAGCTCGACAACCGTCCGGTCGGCCGCAGCGCGGACACGCTGCGCCGCCTCGCCACCGCGCGCCACCTCGTCGGCGGCCTCGCGCTCGCGCTCGGCCCGCATCCGGGCGTAGGTGGCATTCAGGTTCTGCTCGGGCAGGTCGGTGCGGGTCAGGCGCACGTCGATGACGTTCACGCCAAGCGCCTCGGCTTCCTCGCGGGCCTGGTCGCGGATCTGGTTCATAAGCGGCGTCCGGTCGTCCGACAGCACCGCAGTCGAGGGAACCGAGCCCAGAACCCCCCGAATGGCGTTGGTCAGGATGCCTTCCAGCCGGCTCTGCGCCTGCGCGATCCCGCCCGAGCCGACCGCGCGGCGGAAGCGGACCACGTCGGTGATCTGCCAGCGGGCGAAGGCGTCCACGATCAGGCGGCGATCGTCGAGCGGCGTCACCTCCATCGGGTCGGTGGTCAGCCCCAGGATGCGGGCGTCGTAGGTCACGACATTGTCGAGGAAGGGCACCTTCAGGCCGAGGCCCGGTTCCTCGCGCACCGTGATGACTTCGCCGAAGCGGGTGACGAGCGCCTTCTCGCGCACATCGACGATATAGATCGACGCCATGGCCAGCACGGCAACGATGATGAGCGCCGGCAGCGCCAGCATGGACAAGGTGCGTTTCATCAGTTGCCCCCGATTCCGGCGTTGGCGGCGGCTGGGCCGGCACCGGTGGTGGTGTTGGTCGCGGCGGGCGCGTCGGTCGCGGGACGGCGCAACTGGTCGAGTGGCAGATAAGGCACAACGCCCGAGCCGTTTTCGCCCTGCACGCCGTCAAGGATCACCTTGTCCACCCGGCCCAGCACCCGCTCCATCGTTTCCAGATACATCCGCTTGCGCGTGACGTCCGGCGCCTTGGCGTACTCGGTGTAGATCGAGTTGAAGCGCGCGGCCTCGCCCTCGGCGTTGTTCACGGCCTCGGCGCGATAGGCTTCGGCCTGCTCGACCAGTGCGGCCGATTCGCCGCGCGCGGCGGCAAGGACGCGGTTGGCGTAGGCGTCGGCCTCGTTCTGCAGCCGGTCGCGTTCCTGCTGCGCGGCCTGCACCTCGCGGAAGCTGTCGATCACCTCCTGCGGCGGGTCGGCGCGGTCGAGGTTCACCCGGACCACGTTGATGCCGGCATCATAGCTGTCGAGCGTCGCCTGGATCAGCTGCCCCGCCTCGGCCGCAATCATGCCGCGGTCGCGGTTCAGGATCGGCGCGAGCGTGCTGCGGGCCACGATATCGCGCATGGCCGATTCCGACACCGCGCGGATCGTCCCTTCGGGGTCGGCGAGGTTGAAGAGGTATTTTTCCGGGTCGGAGATGTTCCAGACCACCTGATACTGCATGTTCACGATGTTCTGGTCGCGGGTCAGCATCAGCCCGCTGTCCATCGGATCGCGGCCAACGCCGATCTCGGTCACACGCTCGCCCGTGACCGGCACGATCTGCTTGGTCACGAAGGGCCAGGGCGCGAAGTTCAGACCTTCGTCGCCGACCTGATAGGGGGTGCCGAACAGCAGCTCGACGGATTTTTCCTCGGTGTTGACGGTGTAGAAGCTGGCGAACACCCAAAGCGCCACGGCGCCGAGCGCGAAGATGCCCCAGCTGCCGCGGTTCAGCGACAGGTTCGGGCCCCCGCCTCCGGGCCGGCGCGGACCCTGCCCGCCGCCGTTGCCGCCGGGCTGGCCCTTGCCGCCCATGAGGACGCGCAGCCGGTCCTGGCCCTTGCGCATCAGGTTGTCGATGTCGCCGCCCTGTCCGGGGCGCGGCGCGCCCGGCCGTTGCGGCTGCTGCCCGCCGGGCTGGCCCCACGGGCGCGGCGCGCCTTGCGGCGGCGGGTTGCGCGGCGGTTCGCCGCGCTTGTCGTCCTCGCGCCCGTCATTTCCGTTGTTGTCGTCAGGCCCGTTTCCGTTGCCTCCGCTACCCCCGCCCCAAGGCCCCTGGCTTGCCATGCGTCCTGATAATCCTTCGTCCTGATCGTTGTGTCGTAACTGGGCACGAACGGCCCGAAGTCAAGGTTTTGCCCGCGTCACGCGGGATGCAGCGCCCGGTCAAGATCGTGCGAGCGGTGATGTTCCGGCCCGCTGCGCCGCACCGGCATCCGCATCGTCACCAGCTCCTCGGCCAGTGTCGGGTGGACGGCGACGGTCAGGTCGAAATCCTCCTTGGTGGCGCCCATCGTGACCGCGACAGCGGCCAGCTGGATCATCTCGCCCGCCTCGGGGGCGAAGATGTGACAGCCCAGCACCTTGCGGGTCTCGGCGCAGACGATCAGCTTCATCAGCGCCCGCAGGTCCGATCCCGCAAAAAGCGAGCGCATGGGCCGGAAGGTGGCGGCGTAGATTTCCACCTCGCGGCTGGCGCAGGCGTCCTCCTCGGTCAGGCCGATCGTGCCCAGTTCGAACGGGCGGGTATAGACGGCGCTGGCGACGAGGCTGTGATCGACGTGGCGCGGATGGCCGCCGAACATGGTGTCGGCGAAAGCGTGACCTTCACGAATGGCGACGGGCGTCAGGTTCACGCGGTCGGTCACGTCCCCCACCGCAAAGATCGAGGGGATGTTCGTCTGCGACCACTGGTCCACGACGATCTCGCCCCCCTTGCCCAGCTTCACGCCGGCCGCCTCCAGCCCCAGCCCTTCGGTGTTGGGATGCCGCCCGGTGGCGAGCATCACGGCGTCGAACCGCTCGGCCGAGCCGTCGTCGAAATGGCAGCGGATGCCGCCGCCGTCCCGCTCCATCGCCGTGACGTTGACATCGAGGCGCAGGCTCACCCCGATATGTTCGAGCTGATGGGTGACGAGGGCCCGCGCGTCCTCATCGAAACCGCGCAGGACGCGGCCCCGCCGATGGGTCAGCGTGGTGTCGCAGCCGAGGCCCTTGAGGATGGTGGCGAACTCGGTCGCGATGAAGCCGCCGCCCATGACCAGAACCTTTCCCGGCAGGCGCTCCATGTCGAACAGATCGTCCGAGATCATCGCCAGATCGTCGCCGGGGATGCCGGGACGCGACGGCCGCCCGCCCACCGCGACGAGGATATGCGCCGCGGTCCGGCGGGTGCCGTCGGCCAGCTCCACCATGTGCGGATCGACGATGCGGGCGCGCTGGTGAAACACCTCGACCCCGGCGGCCAGCAGGCCGGAGGTGTAGATGCCCTCCAGCCGCGACAGTTCCGTGTGCAGCTTGCCCCTGAACATGGGCCAGTCGAAGGCGCCGGTTTCGGCCTGCCAGCCATATTCCCGCGCCTCGGCGGCGGCTGCCGGGGCTTCCGAGGCGAAGATCATCAGCTTCTTGGGCACGCAGCCCCGGATGACGCAGGTGCCGCCCATCCGGCTTTCCTCGGCCAGCGCCACGCGGGCGCCGTGCTGGCTGGCGGCGATCCGCGCCGCGCGCACCCCGCCCGAGCCGCCGCCGATCACCAAAAGGTCGAAATCGAAGCTCATTCACTCACCTCGCGCCGCAGTTCGATCACGGAGCCGTCCGGGCTGCCGATCAGCGCCAGTTCCGCCATGCCGAGGAATAGCCCGTGTTCCACCACGCCGGGAATGGCCGCGAGCCCCGCGGCAAGCCGCGCCGGATCGTGGATGTTTTCCAGCGACAGATCGAGAATGACGTGTCCCTCGTCGGTGCAGAACACCTTGTCGTCACGCTGGCGCAGCAGCATCGGGCGGTGGCTCAGACCCTGCGCATCCAGCAGGCGCTGGATATGGATGCGGGTGGTTTCCAGCCCGAAGCCGATCACCTCGACCGGCAGGTGAAAGGCGCCCAGCGTTTCCACCACCTTGCCGGGATCGGCGATCACCACCATCCGGTCTGATGCGGCCGCCGTGATCTTCTCGCGCAGCAGCGCGCCGCCGCCCCCCTTGATGAGGTTGAGGTCGGGGTCGATCTCGTCCGCGCCGTCGATGGTCAGGTCGAGCCAGCCGATCTCATCCAGTTCCTCCACCTTCAGCCCCAGCCGCCCGGCATGGTCGGCCGTCGCCCGCGAGGTGGCGGCAAGGCGCAGGCGCAGCCCTTCGGCCCGGACCCGCTCGGCAAGCCGCTCGACCATGAACACCGCCGTTGAACCCGTGCCCAGCCCCAGCCGCATTCCATCCTGCACCAGCGCCACGGCGGCGCGCGCCGAGGCATCCTTGGCAAGGTCGGCGGGTGAAAGCTCGGACATGGCGCGCTCCTGTCGCGGGAAATGGCGGGTCGAAGGGGGTATAGGCCGAAGCGGCGGAGGGTGCGAGTTGTTTTGCCCGTCGCCTGCCGGGCGCGGGCGATGGGGCGGGCCTGCCGGTGAGCCGATTGCGCGGGGGCGGCGCTTGGCCTAACCATCGGCGCATGAATATCCCGAGCCATATCGCCGTTCTCATCACCGCCGCCGGGCGCGGCACCCGCGCGGGCGACGGCCCGCCGAAGCAGTGGCGCGATCTGGCGGGCCGCCCGGTCCTGTCGCGCAGCGTGGAGGCTTTCGCCGGTGCCGAGCGTATCGTCGTGGCGGTGCATCCGGGCGACATGGACCGCGCCATCGGCGAACTCGGCGGGCGGGTGACGCTGGTCGAGGGCGGCGAGACCCGTTCGGACAGCGTCCGCGCCGGGCTGGAGCTGCTGGAGGGGTCGGGCATCACCCATGTGCTGATCCATGACGGGGCCAGGCCGCTCGTTTCGAAAGCCGTCATCTCGGGTGTGGTGGACGCGCTGAAGGGCGGCGCGGTCGCCGCCGCCCCTGCCCTGCCGGTTACGGACGCGCTGTGGACCGGCGCCGAGGGTCGAGTCACCGGCTTCCAGCCGCGCGACGGGCTGTTTCGCGCCCAGACCCCGCAGGGCTTCCGGCTGGACGCGATCCTTGCCGCCCATCGCGCCGCGCCGCAGGGCGCTGCCGACGATGTGGAACTGGCGCATCGCGCGGGACTGCCGGTGGCGATCACGACGGGCGACGAAGACAACATCAAGGTGACGTTCCCCGGCGACTTCGCGCGGGCGGAACGGATCATCGCGCAGCGGGGGACGGACATGGATGTGCGGCTGGGGAACGGTTACGACGTCCACGCCTTCGGGCCGGGCGACCACGTCTGGCTTTGCGGCGTGCAGGTCGCGCATGACGCGGGGCTGGTCGGCCATTCCGACGCCGATGTGGGAATGCACGCCCTGACCGACGCCATCTACGGCGCGCTGGCGATGGGCGACATCGGCCGCCACTTCCCCCCCAGCGATCCGCAATGGAAGGGCGCGGCGAGCGACATCTTCCTGCGCCACGCCGCGCAGTTGGCCCGCGAGCGGGGCTACCGCCTCGGCAATTGCGACGTGACGCTGGTCTGCGAGTATCCCAAGATCGGCCCCCATGCGCCGGCGATGCAGCAGCGGCTGGCCGAGATCATGCAGGTCGAGCCGTGCCGCGTCAGCGTCAAGGCCACCACCTCCGAACGGCTTGGCTTCACCGGCCGCAAGGAAGGCATCGCCGCGCTCGCCACCGCGACGCTGATCGGGGGCTGACATGGACCGAGCGGAAAGGCTGGGCATCGAAGGGCAGATCGCGACGCTGTTCGGCATCGGCCGACTGCGGCCCGCGCCGGGGACATGGGCGTCGCTGGTGACGATCATCGTAGGCTACGCCCTCCACCGGATCGGGCATTTTCCGCTGGTCGCGGCGGCGACGCTTGCCGTGCTGGCGGTCGGCTTCTGGGCCGTCGGCCGCCACACCGCCGCGATGACCGACAAGGACCGGCCCGAGATCGTCATCGACGAGATGGCGGGGCAGCTCATCGCGCTCTGCGCGACCTCGGGCGGGTTCTTCTTCGCCGGGCTGCCGAAGGACGTGTTCCCCTGGCCGGGCCTCGTCGCGCCGTTCCTGTTCTTCCGCCTGTTCGACATCTGGAAGCCCTGGCTCGTCGGCCGCGCCGACCGCCGCCGCGACGTTGCCGGGGTGATGCTGGACGACGTATGGGCAGGCATCTTCGCCGCCTTGGCCTCGATCGCCGCGGCGGGCATCAGCCACTGGCTGATGTGACCGGCCGGGCGGCAAAGGTGCTGGAGGCGGCAGAAGCGGCGCGCGTGATGATCGCCACCGCCGAAAGCTGCACCGGCGGGCTGATCGCCGCCGCGCTGACCGAGATCGCGGGGTCGTCCAAAGTCGTCGATCGCGGCTTCGTCACCTACTCGAACGCCGCCAAGCAGGAGATGCTGGGCGTTAGCGCCGCGACGCTGGAAGCGCATGGCGCAGTCAGCGAAGAGGTCGCGGCGGAAATGGCGCAGGGTGCGCTGGACCGCTCGGGCGCCCGGCTTGCCGTCTCCGTCACCGGCATCGCCGGACCGGGCGGCTCCGAGCACAAGCCCGAGGGTCGGGTCTGCTTCGGCATTGCCGATAAAGTCGGCGTGCGGACGGAAACCGTGGAGTTCGGCGCAATCGGCCGGACACAGGTGCGCCGCGCGACCGTGGACCATGCGCTGGGTCTGCTGCTCGCCGCGCTGCGCTGACGCTTCGCCTTTCTCGCCTGTGGCGTGCGCCACTCGTGACAACGCGGGGCGCCGCGCGTCGGGCAGGATGACGAGGCCCGCCCTCACCGCACAAGGTGGTCGCGCGTTGGACCGCCGTTGGCAGCCCCCTAAAGCTGCGCGGACAGCGCCTCGATCTCCTCGTCAGTCGTCGCCCAGCTCGTGACAAGGCGGATCGTCGCCCGTTCCTCGTCGTCTCCCACGGTCGGCCAGTCGGCGGCCCGCAGCCCCGCCTGCCGCAGCCGGGCGATCGCTTCGCGCGGCGCGCGGACGAAGACCTCGTTCGCCTCGACGGGTTGCAGGATCTCCAGCCCCGCGGCCCGCACCCGCGCCGCCAGCTCGGCCGCCGCGTCGTTGCCGTGCCGGGCGAGCCTCAGCCACAGCCCGTCCTCCAGCCAGGCGATGGCCTGCGCGGCGAGGAAGCGGTGCTTGGACCACAGATGCCCCGCCCGCATCCGGCGGAAATCGAAGTCACGGGCGCGGGCAGGGTCGAAGAACACTACCGCCTCCAGCGCCATGCAGCCGTTCTTGGTCCCGCCCAGCGACATCGCATCGACGCCCGCGCGGTGGGTCAGGTCGGCAGGCGCCGCGCCCGTCGCCGCCACGGCATTGGCGAAGCGCGCGCCGTCGATATGGACTGCCATCCCCGCTTCATGCGCGATCCCCGCAAGCTCCGCGACGACGGCAGGCGAATAGACAGTCCCCCACTCGCTCGCATTGGTCAGCGACAGGGCGGCGTTGCGGCCGTCATGTTCGTCCACTTGCGGATAGTCGAACAGCCGCGCCCGCAGCGCATCGGGGGAAACCCGCCCGTCCGGGCCGTCGATCAGCGCCAGCTGCGCGCCGCCCGCCATGAAGGAGGGGGCGCCGGATTCGCTCGTCTCGATATGGGCGGTGCGGTGACAGAATATCCGGCCCCAAGGCGGGCAAAGCTGCGCCAATGCCAGCGCGTTCGCCGCCGTGCCGGTGCCCAGCAGGAAAACCTCGGCCTCGGGCGCATCGAGCGCCTCGCGCACCCGGTCGGCGGCGGCGCGGGTCAGCGCGTCGCGCCCATATGACGAGACGGCCCCATCATTGGCCGCCGCCATCGCCGCCATGACCTTGGGGTGCACGCCCGAGGCGTTGTCCGAGCCGAAATTCATGCAAGATCCTCGATCACATATTTGTCCCAGTCTTCTTCGCTGACTTCCAGCTCGCTCACCGTTCGGCCGCGCACCGACATGCCGGCCCGGTGGATCGATTCGGGATCGCCGGTAATCAGATGGTGCCAGTCGTAAAGCGGCTTGCCCTCGGCCCGCAGGCGATAGGCGCAGGTGGCAGGCAGCCACCACGAAATCTCGTCCAGCATGGCCGGGGTCAGCACGATGCAATCGGGCACGAAGTCGTGGCGGTTGGAATAGCTGGAGCAGCGGCAGCTCTCGCCATCCAGCAGCCGGCAGGCGACGCAGGTGAACTCCAGCCCACCGTCATCCTCGTATTCGATCTTGTTGAGACAGCACTTGCCGCAGCCGTCGCAAAGCGCCTCCCACTCGGCCGAGGACAGTTCGGTCAGCGGCAGTTCCCAGAAGCGGTTCCGCATCAGGACAGCGCCGCCCGCGCGGCCGCCTCGTCCCCGCGCATCTGGGCGATCAGCGCGTCGAGAGTGTCGAACTTCGCCTCGGGCCGCAGATACTCGACCAGCGCGACGGAAAGCTGCTGGCCGTAAAGATCGCCCGCGAAGTCGAAGAGGTGGGTTTCAAGGTTCGGCGCGTTGTCCCCGAACATCGGCCGCACGCCGAGGCTGGCGACCCCGCGATAGCTGCCCCGATGCGGTCCGGTCAACACGTCCGCGAGCACCGCATAGACGCCCAGCTTCGGCAGCATCCGCCCGCCGACCGCCATGTTGGCGGTGGGATAGCCCAGATCGCGCCCGCGCTTTGCGCCGTGCAGCACCGGCCCTTCGATCCGGTGCCAGTGGCCGAGCATCCGCTCGGCCTCGCGCGCGCGCCCCTCGGCCAGAGCGGCGCGGATCGCGGTGGAACTGGTCGGCTCGTCGCCCAGACCCGTCATCGGGACGGCGGTCACGCCGAAGCCGAAGCGTTCGCCCAGTTCCGCCAACATGGCCGCATCGCCGAGCCGCTTGTGGCCGAAGCGGAAATCCGCACCCACCGCGACATGGACGACGCCCAGCCCGTCGCAAAGAACGTCGCGCGCGAACGCCTCGGGCGTCAGCCCCGCCAGAACGGGTCCGAAAGGCAGCTCGAACAGATGCGAGACTCCCAGCCGGGCAAGCCGGTTCGCCCGCGCGGTCGCGTCCATCAGCCGGAAGGCGGGCGCGACCGGGGCGAAGAACTCGCGCGGATGCGGCTCGAAGGTGATGACGCCCAGCGGCGCATCCGGGCGCGCGGCGCGGGCCGCGTCCAGCACCGCGCGGTGGCCCAGATGCACGCCGTCGAAATTGCCCATCGCCACGGTTGCGCCCCGCGCGGAAGCCGGCAGACCGGTCCAGTCGCGGTGGATGTGCATGGGCGGGTTCTGCATGAGCGGGTCGGTCCGGGTCTTGCGAATGGGGCGGCCGGACAGGCCCGGCGTCAGTCGATCTTGCGGCAGGGCGCCAGCACCACCGCCTCGCCCTTCAACACGACCGTATCGCCGACCCGGCAACTGGTGACAAGGGTGACGCGGCGCTTCGCGCGGTCGATGCTGTCCACCGTCACCTCGGCCCGGACCGTGTCGCCCGGCCGCACCGGCGCCATGAACTTCAGCGTCTGACCCAGATAGACGGTGCCATGCCCCGGCAACTGCTCGCCGATCACGGCCGAGATCAGCCCCGCCGTCAGCATTCCGTGGGCGATCCGCCCCTCGAAGATGCTGTCCTGCGCGTAGGCGTCATCCAGATGCACCGGGTTGTGGTCGGTCGAGAGCTCCGCGAACCGGCGGATATCGGCGTCCGTCACCTGCTTCTGCAGGTAGCGGGACATGCCCACTTCCAGATCCTCGATGACGATCGTGCCACGGGGCAGGTTGTCGGTGATCATCGGCGCATCTCCCCGGTGCTGGCTTGCGGCATAGCAGCTTCGGAACGGGCGCGCAAGAATATTGCGTCCGGGCGCGGCGGCCGGACGGAATCGAAACGCCGCTCAGTCCTTCCGGGCCCAGCCGTTCAGCGCAGCCGCCCCATCGCATAGGCGGGGGCCTGCCCCTGCTCGGCCAGCCATCCAGTCAGCAACCCCTCGTCGGGATTCTCGACATCGGTGCCCAGATCGGCCGCCGCGAGCCCGCCGGTGATGAACAGCGTGTCGAGGCCCTGCTGCCGGCCGCCTTCGACATCCGTGACCACGCCATCCCCGATGCAGAGGATGCGCTCGCTCCCGTTCAGTCCCAGATGCTTGCGGGCCAGGTCATAGATCGGCGCGTGGGGCTTGCCGAAATACAGCGCCTCTCCGCCCAGCTCCTCGTAAAGCTGCGCCAGGGCACCGGCGCAGTAGATGCGCGTCTCGCCCACGTCCACGACGATATCGGGGTTGGCGCACAGCATCTTCAGCCCGCGCGCCTGCGCCTGCTCCAGCACCTCGCGGTAATGTTCGGGCGTCTCGTTAAACTCGTCGAAAGGGCCGGTGGCGACAATCCCCTCGGCATCCTCGAACGCCACCCGGCGGATCGAGGACGCCCGCGGATCGGGCATCTCGAAGAACCCGGCATCCTTGCCCGTCCCGATATGCCAGACGTCGCGCCCGACATCGCCCGCCAGCATCGCCTCCTGCGCGGCATCGCCGGAGGTCACGATGTCGTCCCAGGCATCGTCCGGCACGCGCAGCCGGGCGATCTGCTCGGCCACCAGATGGCGCGGACGCGGCGCATTGGTCATCAGCGCCACCCGCCCGCCCTGCCTGCGGAAGTCCTGCAGGGCGGCGATCGCTGCCGGATAGGCCTCGCGCCCGTTATGGACGCACCCCCACAGATCGCAGAACAGCACGTCATAGCCGCCCGAGATTTCGGACAGCGCCTGAATGATACGGGTCAAGCGAAAGCTCCTTCGGGCGGCTTCAAATATCCTCGGGGGTCCGGGGGCAGACAGCCCCCGGTCGGCCCTGCGGGCGGGATCAGACCTTGAGGACGGGGATGATCTGTTTCTTGCGGCTGACGACGCCCGGCAGCAGGACGGTATCGCCCGCCACCGGCACCTCGAACGACCGTTCGGCCACGCGGCGCACATAGTCGTTCGGGACCAGCAGCGTCGCCTGTTCGTTCAGGATGTCCACGACGAACAGCAGCACCTCGTTCGCGCCATCCTCGGCGGCGACGGCGGGCATCGAGGCCATCAGCGAGGCCTTGCGGTCCAGCAGCACCTGCGGCGCGGTGGTTTCCAGCACCGAGACCCGCAGCATCACGCCGTCCAGCTCGTATTCCTTGCTGTCCATCCGCAGCAGCGCGGCGTCGTCGAAGGCCGAGACGTCGGATTTCGCGGCGAACATCTCGGACGCGAATTCGGGGATCGAGAGGTCCAGCTCCTTCCCCAGCTTCTCGGCCACGAACCGGTCATGCGGCGTTGTGGTCGGGCTGCGGAATTCCAGCGTGTCGGACAGGATGCAGGTCAGCATCAGCCCCTTCACCCAGTGCGGCGCGCGGGCCATGTCCTCGTCGCCGATCAGGTCGTGCATGATCGTCGCGGTGCAGGCCAGCGGGCGGATGGTGATGTTGATCGGCAGCCGGGTCTTGAGGCCGCCGGCGAGCAGATGGTGGTCGATCACCTCCATCACCTCGGCCTCGTTGATCGAGGCGGGAAGCTCGGCGAGGTTGTTGGTGTCCACGATCACGCACTGGTCGCCGGGGGCGACGTCGGTGATGATCTCGGGCATGTCCACGCCCCAGCGGCCCAGCATCCATACGGCCTCAGTGTTGGGCACGCCCTGCAAGACCGCCTTGGCCGGGGTCTTGCGGACCTCGGTCAGATACCACGCCCAGATGAGCGGCGAGCCGGTGGAGTCGGTATCGGGGGCCTTGTGGCCGAACACCTGGATCATGGAAGCCCTTTCAGCGGCAATGGCGGGTTTGCGCGGTTTATAGGGGCGGGGTCGGAGGTTGTCTATCAAGGGGAAAGGCGCGGTGGCGCGGAATCGCGCCGTCCTTTGCCCTCGGGCAATATTCGTGCGGCGTCTCCGTTCCCGCTTGCGCCCCGGCCCCGATTAGGGAAGCCGGCCGTCCGCCGCTTGCACGGACGCGGCGGCGGCAATAACCCGCCTGCATGGCCAAGCTCTATTTCCACTACTCGACCATGAACGCGGGCAAGAGCACGCTGCTGCTCCAGGCGTCCCACAACTACCGCGAGCGGGGCATGGCCACGCTGCTGCTGACCGCCGCCGTGGATACCCGCGCCGGCGCAGGCCGGATCGGCAGCCGCATCGGCATCGGCGCCGCGGCGATACCCTTCACCTGCGAGACCGACCTCTACGCGCTGATCTCGCGCGAGGGCGCCGGTTGCGCCTGCATCTTCGTGGACGAGGCGCAGTTCCTGACGCCCGGCCAGGTCTGGCAACTGGCGCATGTCGCGGACGATCTGCACATCCCGGTGATGGCCTACGGGCTGCGGGTCGATTTCCGCGGCGAGCTGTTCGCCGGATCGGCCGCGCTTCTCGCCCTTGCCGACGATCTGCGCGAGATCCGCACCATCTGCCATTGCGGCCGCAAGGCGACGATGGTGGTGCGGCGCGGCGATGACGGGCGGGCGATCCGCGAGGGCGCGCAGATCCAGATCGGCGGGAACGAGACCTACGACTCGCTCTGCCGCCGCCACTGGCGCGACGAGATGGGGATGTGAGCGGCTTTCTCGATTCCGTTCAGGAAATTTTCACGATTGCCGTGACAGGCTCGCCCCCAGATTGCGGCTTTTCCCGCGCTGGGTTAACCCGGATCAAACAGGCAAAGGAGCTTTCCATGCGCGCGCTGCTGTCCCGCACCCTCGTCGCCGTCGTGCTGACGCTTGCGCTGGCGCCCGCGGCCCGCGCCTTCGACACCAATGCGCGTGAAGCCTGGGTCTACGACATCGCCACCGGCACCGTCCTGATGGAGAAGGACTCGGACATCGCCCGCCCGCCCGCGTCGATGTCGAAGCTGATGACCATCTACATGCTGTTCGAGGCCGTTCAGGACGGCCGCGTGACCATGGACACGCGGTTCCCGGTCTCGACCAAGGCGCGCGAAATGCAGGGATCGAGCATGTTCCTGAACGAACGCGACCGCCCCACGGTCGAGGAGCTGATCAGGGGCATCATCGTCCTGTCCGGCAACGACGCCTGCGTGGTCGTGGCCGAAGGGCTGGCGGGAACCGAACAGGCCTTTGCCCGGCTCATGAACGAGCGCGCGGCGCAGTTGGGGCTGGAGAACTCGCATTTCGTGAATTCCTCGGGCTGGCCCGCGGCGGGGCACGAGATGTCGGCCGAGGATCTGGGCGAGCTGGCGCTGCACCTGATCGAGGACTTTCCCGAACTCTACAAGGGCTTCGCGGAGACCGAGTTTCCCTATGACGGCCGCGTGCCCTCGAACCGCTACAACCGGAACCCGCTGCTAAAACTGGATATCGGCGCCGACGGGCTGAAGACCGGCCACACCGAGGAGGCGGGCTACGGGCTGGTCGGCTCGGCGGTGCAGGACGGGCGGCGGATCGTCTTCGCCATCGGCGGGCTGGAGAACGACACCGCCCGCGCGGAAGAGGCCGAGCGGATCGTCAACTGGGCCTTCCGCCAGTTCACCATGAAGGCGCTGGTGCCCAAGGGCGAGATGGTCGCCCACGCCCCCGTCTGGCTGGGCGAGGTCTCGCGGGTCGGCCTGACCACCCCCGACGGCGTCAACGTCCTGATCCCCGCCGGAGCCGAAGATGGCATCACCGCCGAGGCGGTGTTCCACGGCCCCATCGAGGCGCCGGTCAAGGCGGGGCAGAAGCTCGGCGATCTGGTCGTGACCATTCCGGGGACCGCCGGGGCGAAGCTGCCGCTGCTCGCCGCCACCGACGTTGCCCGCGCGGGCGTGATGGGCCGCCTGCAAAGCGCCGCGATGCGGCTGGGCCGCCGCGCCATCGACGCCGCCGGCAGCTGACCGGCCGCGCGATGTTCATCAGCTTCGAGGGGATCGACGGGTCCGGCAAGACCACCCAGGCGCGGCTGCTGGCCGAGCACCTGCGCGCCGCGGGACATGAGGTCGTGCTGACGCGCGAGCCGGGCGGCGCGCCGGGGGCCGAGGAGATCCGCCGCCTGCTGGTCGAAGGCGCGGGCGACCGCTGGTCGCCGGAGACCGAGCTTCTGCTGTTCACCGCCGCCCGCCGCGATCATCTGGAACGCACCATCCGCCCCGCGCTTGCGGCGGGGGCGGTCGTCATCTCGGACCGCTTCGCCGATTCCACGCGGGTTTATCAGGGCACAGTCCGCGCCGATCTGCGCGCGACCGTGGACCGGCTGCACGATCTGATGATCGGGATCGAACCCGACCTGACGCTGGTCATTGATGCCGATCCGGCCGTGGCGATGACCCGCCTCACCGATCGCGGCGGAAACGAGGACCGTTTCGAGCGCTTCGGCCCCGGCTTCCAGCAGCGCCTGCGCGACGGTTTCCGCGCCCTCGCGATCGAAGCTCCGCAGCGCGTGCGGCTGATCGACGCCGCAGGCTCGCTTGAGGACGTCGCCGCCCGCGTCCGCGCCGCCCTCGCCCTCGTCCTGAGCGCGAAGGCGACGGCGTGAGCGACGCCCCAGCGCCCGAGCCGGACCGCGTCCCCGGCTTTCCCCACCCGCGCGAGACGCCGCGCGTCGTCGGGCAGGACGAGGCGATGGCCGAGTTCGTGGCCAGCGCCCGCTCGCAGCGGCTGCACCATGCCTGGCTGCTGACCGGCCCGCGCGGGACCGGCAAGGCGACGCTCGCCTGGTCGATGGCCCGCTGGCTGCTCTCGGGCGCGGAAAGCGACGACCTCTCGGTGCCGAATGACGATTCCGTCGCCCGCCGCATCCTCGCGCAATCCGAACAGGGGCTGCATTCCGTCCGCCGCGGCGCCGACGACAAGACCGGACGCCTCCGGGCCGAGATCACGGTCGAGGAGATCCGCAAGCTCCTCGCCTTCTACCACATGAGCGCGACCGAGGGGGGGCGCCGGATCGCCATCATCGACGCCGCCGACGAGCTGAACACCAACGCCGCCAACGCCCTGCTGAAGATGCTGGAGGAGCCGCCGCAGGGTGCCATGCTGCTGCTGATCGCCCACCAGCCCGCGCGGCTGCTGCCCACGATCCGCTCGCGCTGCCGCACCCTGCGGCTGAACCCGCTGACGCCCGAGGCAATGGCCGAGGCGATGGCGCCGCTGGACGTCGAGGGCGATCCGGTGCGGCTGGCCGCGCTTGCGGACGGTTCGGTCGGCGAGGCGCTGCGGCTAGCCGGGCAGGACGGACTCGCCGTCTATCAGGCGATCGTGGACCTGTTCGGCGCCCTTCCCCGGATGGATCGCGGCCGCGCGGCGGCGCTGGCGGACCGCGCCTCGGCCCGGCCCGGCGCCGACGGCGATCCCTTCGATCTGGTCGTGACGCTGCTCGACCGCTTTCTCACCCGCGCCGCCCGCACCGGGTTGATGGGCGCGCCCCTGCCCGAGGCGGCAAGGGGCGAGGCCGAGGCGCTGACCCGCATTTCGCCCGACGACCGCGCGGCGCGGATCTGGGCGGCGGCGCAGGCCGAGCTGTCGGCGCGGGCGCGCCGGGGCCGGGCGGTCAACCTTGACCCCGGCGCGCTGGTGATGGATATGCTCGTGACGCTCGCGCAGGCGCCCGGCGCAGCCGAGGCATGACATTCCGCCGCTACGCTGAAAGCCGCCATGACCGATCCGAACCCCGCCCCGCCGGCGCTGGTCGACAGCCATTGCCACCTCGATTTTCCTGATTTCGACGGCGAGCGGGACGCGCTGATCGCCCGCGCCCGCGCCGCCGGCGTCACCCGCATGGTCACGATCTGCACCCGCCTGCGGCTGGAGCCGCAGGTCCGCGCCATCGCCGAGGCGCATGACGGCGTCTTCTACGCCGCCGGAACCCACCCGATGCAGGTGGCCGAGGAGCCGCTGGCGACGGTGGAGGAACTGGTCGCGCTGACCGCCCATCCGAAGATGGTCGGGATCGGGGAAACCGGCCTCGACTACCACTACACCGCGGAAAGCGCGAGCGTTCAGGCCGACAGCCTGCGCATCCATATCGAGGCGGCGCGGCGCACCGGGCTGCCGCTCATCATCCATTCGCGCGACGCCGACGACGACATGGCCCGCATCCTGTCCGAGGAACATGCGGCCGGCCCGTTCTCCTGCGTGATGCACTGCTACACCTCGGGTCCGGCGCTGGCGGAAACCGCGCTGAGGCTGGGCTTCTACCTGTCGATGTCGGGCATCGCCGCCTTCCCGCGCTCGACCGAAATCCGCGACATCTTCGCGCGCGCGCCCCGCGACCGGGTGCTGGTGGAAACCGACGCCCCGTTCCTCGCCCCGCCCCCGTTCCGGGGCAAGCGGAACGAGCCGGCCTATGTCGCCCATACCGCGCGCGTCGGGGCCGAGCTTTACGGCATGACCGAGGCGGAGTTCGCCGCCCTCACCAGCGCCAATTTCGACCGGCTGTTCCCGAAGGCCGCAGGAAACAGGGGATGATCCGCGCGACCATCCTCGGCTGCGGCTCGTCGGGCGGGGTGCCGCGTCTGGGCGGGCACTGGGGAGAATGCGATCCGTCGAACCCGCGCAACCGCCGCCGCCGCTGCTCGCTTCTGGTCGAGCGCGGGGGGCCGCGCGGCGTCACGCGGCTGCTGGTCGATACCGGGCCCGACCTCGTGCCGCAGCTGACCGACGCGGGGGTGGGCAGGCTGGACGCGGTGGTGTGGACGCATGCCCATGCCGACCATATCCACGGCATCGACGACCTGCGGCAGATCACCCACAACACCAACTCGGTCCTGACGGGCTGGGCGGACGATCCCACCTCGGCGGCGCTGCAGACGCGGTTCGGCTATATCTTCCGCACCCCTCCCGGCTCTCCCTACCCGCCCATCGTCGCGCTGAACCTGATCGAGGGGCCGTTCACCGTTCCCGGCGCGGGGGGCGATCTGCTGGTCACGCCGTTCCGGGTCGATCACGGCTCGATCACCGCGCTGGGGCTGCGGATCGAGGGCGCGGGTCCGGCGCTGGTCTATCTGCCGGACGTGAAGGCGATCCCCGAAGATGCCTGGCCCGCGATCATGGGGGCCGAAGTCTTCATCTGCGACGCCCTGCGCCGCCGGCCACATCCCTCGCATGCCCATCTCGACCTTGCGCTGGAATGGATCGAACGCTCGCGCGCCCCACGCGCGGTCATCACCAACATGCATATCGATCTGGATTACGACGCGGTGATGGCGGAAACGCCGGATCACGTCATCCCGGCCCATGACGGGCTGGTCCTGACGCTGTGAGCGCGCTTTTCACCGTCATCCTGCCGGTCTTCCTGGTGATGGGCTACGGCTACGCGGTCGCATGGCGCGGCTGGATGTCGCCCGCCGCCGTGGACGGGGTGATGCGCTTCGCCCAGAACTTCGCGGTGCCGGTGCTGCTGTTCCACTCCATCGCCGGGATGGATCTCGGCGCGAACTTCAACCCGCTGCTGCTCGGCGCGTTCTATGCCGCGGCGTTCACCTCGTTCCTGGTCGGCTGGGCCGGCGCGCGCTTCGGCTTCGGCCGCACGCCCGAGGACGCGGTGGCGATCGGCTTCGTGTGCCTCTTCTCGAACTCGCTTCTGCTGGGCGTGCCGATCATGCAGCGGGCCTATGGCGAGGCGGCGCTGGCGGGCAACTTCGCCATCATCGCGCTGCATTCCCCGGTGATCTATACCTTCGGCATCACGGCGATGGAGTTCACGCGGGCGCATGGCAAGGGGCTGTCGGTCGCCAGGGTCTCGGGCCGGGCGCTGAGCGGGGTGCTGCGGACGCCGCTGGTAATCGGCATCCTGTGCGGCTTCGCGGTGAACTTCGCCACATCGGCGGGGCTGGTCCTGCCGGAGGGCTTCTGGTCCGCCGTCACCATGATCCGCAACGCCGCGCTGCCGACGGCGCTGTTCGGGCTGGGCGCGGTGATCTGGCGCTATCGTCCGCGCGGCGACATGGGGGTGATCGCCATGTGCTGCGCCTGCAGCCTGCTGCTGCACCCGGCGCTGACCTATGCCTTCGGCCATTTCGGCGGGCTGGACACGACCGGGCTGCGCTCGGCGGTCGTGACCGCCGCCATGCCGCCCGGGGTCAACGCCTATCTGTTCGCGCAGATGTATGGCAACGCTCAGCGGGTGGCGGCCTCGTCGGTGCTGATCGGCACTATCGCCTCGATCGTCACCGCCTGGCTGTGGCTGGGGCTGCTGCCCTGACGCTCAGGGCGCGAGGCCGCGCAGCCGCTCGCCCCGCCGCCGCAGCATCTCGACCGTGGTCAGCAGCGCGATGGAGAACACCACCAGCAGCGTCGCCACGGCGAGGATCGCGGGGCTGATCTGGTCGCGGATGCCGCTCCACATCTGGCGGGGGATGGTCTGCTGCTCGGGGCCGGCGATGAACAGCACCGCCACTACCTCGTCGAAGGACGTGACGAAGGCGAACAGCGCGCCCGAGATCACGCCGGGCAGGATCAGCGGCATGACGACGCGGAAGAAGGTCGTGCGCGGATTCGCCCCCAGCGACGCCGCCGCCCGCGACAGCGACTGATCGAAACCCACCAGCGTGGCCGTCACGGTGATGATGACGAACGGAATCCCCAGCATCGCATGGGCGAGGATCACGCCCGGATACGTCCCCGCCAGCCGCCCGCACTGGACGTTCAGCCCGATCCATGTCAGCGCCTCGCAGGGGTTCGAGTAGAAGAAGAACAGCCCCGTCGCCGATATGATGATAGGCACGATCATGGGCGAGATCAGGATCGCCATGATCGCCCGCCGCGCAGGCATCTCGCGCTGCGACAGCCCCAGCGCCGCCAGTGTTCCCAGCACCGTCGCCAGCAGGGTCGCGAACACCCCGATGATGATCGAGTTCTTCGCCGCGTTCACCCAGCGGGCATTCGTCCACATGTCCGCCCACCAGGCGGCATTGCGCGGCGCGTCCGGGGCGACCATGCCGAAGGTCAGCAGGCTGTCATACCAGCGAAGCGAATAGCCGTCGGGGTCGAGCGAGAGCATTTCCTCGGTGAAGGTGAAGTAGGGCTCGGCGTTGAAGGACAGCGGGATCACGACGAGGATCGGGGCGATCAGGAAGACGAAGATCGCCGTGCAGATCGCGAGATAGGCCCAGTGCCACACCCGCTCCAGCTTCGATGCATAGGTCGGAAGCGCCATCGCTCTATCCCAGCTTGAGGTTGTCGATCCCGACCAGCCGGTCGTAGACCCAGTAGAGGATCAGCACCCCCGCCAGCAGCAGCGCCGCCAGCGCCGCCGCCATCGACCAGTTCAGCGTTTCCGTCATGTGCATGGCGATCATGTTGGAAATCAGCTGCCCGGACGAGCCGCCGACCAGCGCGGGGGTGATGTAGTAGCCGACCGCGAGGATGAAGACGAGCAGCGCCCCTGCCCCCAGCCCCGGCAGCGTCTGCGGAAAGTAGATGCGGCGGAACGCCGTCCAGCTTGTCGCGCCGAGGCTGCGGGCGGCCCGGACATAGCTGGGATTGATCGTCCGCATGACCGAATACAGCGGCAGGATCATGAACGGCAGCAGGATGTGGGTCATGGCGATGATCGTGCCGGTCTGGTTGTAGATCATCTGCAATCGCTGGCCGTCGCCGATGATCCCCAGCCAGACCATGATGTCGTTCACCACCCCCTGCTGTTGCAGCAGCACGATCCACGCCGTCGTGCGGACCAGCAGCGAGGTCCAGAACGGCAGCAGGACCAGGATCATCAGCAGGTTGGATTTCCGCGTCGGCAGCGTTGCCAGCAGATGCGCGACGGGAAAGCCCAGCAGGAAGGTCATCCCGGTGATGAGCGCCGACAGCCAGAAGGTCCGCATGAACAGCATGCCATAGACCTGCCGCTCTTTCGGGGCCTCGGTGATGTTGCCGTCATTGTCGCGGGTGAGGTCCATCGAGGCGAGATAGAAGTTGGCCGTATAGGCGGTCGCGCCGGTCCGCATCGCCGCCCAGAGCTCGGGCGATGCCCATTTGCCGTCGATCTCCAGCAGCGCCTCGCGGTAGGGCGGCTCCAGCCCGCCCCGCACCTGCCGCCCGGTCGAGGTGAACAGCGACCGGGTGCCCGGCACGTCGTAGTTCATGCGGGTGCCGACGATGCCTATGGTGCGGGCCTCGGCTGCTTCGGTCAGGTCGGCGGCCAGCGCGGCCCAGGCGGCCTCGTCCGGGTCGGTGCCGCGCGGGTTCTCGGCGAACCAGGCGCTGATCCGGGGCATGTTGTCCGCAAAGCCGGGGTTGTAGACCGAGCGGTGCAGCATCTGCCCGATCGGCAGGATGAAGGTGATGACTACGAAGGCCAGCAGCGGCAGCACCAGCAGCAGCGCCTGACGCCGCGCCTTGCGCCGCGAGCGGTTCAGCGCGCGGGCCAGCGGCTGGCCGTCCGCCGTGGTCAGCGGCGCGGCGGGCGGCAGGCCCGAGGCTTCGGCCACAATTGCCGCATGGGGGTCGAGAGGGGTCGCCATCGTCAGTCCTATGCTGCGCCGCTGCTCACCCGGCCGCAAGCCAGGTGTTGAAACGCTCGGTCAGCGCCACGTCGTTGTCGGCCCAGAAATCCACATCGATCGCAAGCGCATGGGCGAGGTTCTGCGGCACGGTGGGCAGATGCGGCGCCATGGGGATGCCGCTGTCCTGCCAGTTGCCGACCAGCGCCTGCGACGAGGCGCGGGGCGGGCCGTAGCTCAGCTGCTCGGCCGCTCGGGCCAGCGGCTCGGGCGCGGTGGTGAAGGCGACGAACTCCAGCGCCGTTTGCAGTTGCGGGGCACCCTGCGGGATCATCCAGCCCTCGATCTCATAGACCTGCCCGTGCCAGAGAACCTCGAACGGCATCCCGTCGCGGGCCTTCGCGGCGAACAGGCGGCCGTTATAGCTCATCGTCATCGCAACTTCCGCGTCGGCGAGAAGCTGGACCGGCTGCGCCCCCGCCTCCCACCAGACGATCTGGTCCTTGATGCTGTCAAGCTTCGCGAAGGCGCGGTCCAGCCCCTCGGGGGTGTCCAGCAGGTCATAGACCTGACCGGGCGGCACGCCGTCGCCCATCAGCGCCATTTCCAGGGTGAAGCGCGGCTCCTTCAGGACGCCCCGGCGGCCGGGGAATTTCTGAAGGTCGAAGAAATCCATGATCGTTGCCGGCGCTTCAGGCCCGATCCTTGCCGCGTCAAAGCCGATCACGGCGGAATAGACGTCCGTCGCGACGAAGCATTCACTGATCCCGCCCGGCAGGAAATCCTGCGCAGCCGGCGTTCCGTCCGGCGCGGGCGCGATCAGCGCGGGGTCGATCGGCTCGGCCAGCCCTTCCTCGCACAGCCGCTCGGCGTCGGCCTGTCCGATGCTGACCACATCCGCCGTCACGTTGCCCGACAGCACCTGCGCCTTGATGAGCGCGGTCGGGCTGTCCACGTCGATCAGCCGCACGGGCTGACCCGTCGCTTCGGTGAACGGGTTGGCGAAGGCCACCTGCTGCGCGGCGGTGAACTCGCCTCCCCATGTCAGCACGTTCAGCGGCTCGGCATGCGAGGCACCTGCGGTCAGGGGCAAGGCGGCCAAAGCGGCGCAAAGATGGTGACGAAGGGCGGGCATCATGTTCCTTGCGAGGGTCGCGCCTGCCACGGGGCTGCGGCAGGCGCGAAGTTCAGAGGGCGCGTCAGCCGGCCAGCCAAGCGTTGAACCGCTCGCTCAGCTCGCCGTCATGGTCCACCCAGAAATCGAGATTCGAGGCGATCCCGAGTTCGAGGTTCTCGGGCGCGGTCGGCAGATGCGGCAGCATCGGCGTCTCGGTGCCCGCGACATTGCCGACGAGGCTGGCCGAGGACAGGCGCGGCGGGCCGTAGCTGATCTGCTCGGCGGCCTTCGCCAGCTGCTCGGGCGCGGTCGAAAAGGCGATGTATTCCAGCGCCGCTTCCCGGTTCGGGGCGCCCTTCGGCATCACCCAGCCTTCCATCTCGTAGATCTGGCCGTTCCAGACGATGTTGAACGGCTTGTTCTCGGACATCGCGGCGTTGAAGATCCGGCCGTTGAAGGCGAAGGCCATCGTCACCTCGCCATCCGCCAGAAGCTGCGGCGGCTGCGCGCCCGCTTCCCACCAGATCACGTCGTTCTTGATGGTGACGAGCTTGGCGAAGGCCTGATCGACGCCCTCGGGGGTGGAAAGCACCTCATAGACCTGATCCGGCGCGACGCCATCGGCCATCAGCGCGAGTTCGAGATTGAACTTCGCGCCCTTGCGCATGGTGCGCTTGCCGGGGAAGGCGGCGAGATCGAAGAAATCGGCCGGGCCGGCGGGCTTGGCGTCGGGAAACTTGGTGTCGTCATAGGCGAGCACCATCGAATAGACATCCGTGCCCACGAAGCACTCGGTCAGGGCGCCGTCGATGAAGTCCTCCTCGGGCGTCTCGCCATTCGCGCCGGGACGCAGGATCGAGGGGTCGATTTCCTCCAGCAGCCCCTCGTCGCACATCCGCACAGCGTCGGCATATTCGACCGAGGCGACGTCGGCGGTGACGTTGCCCGCCTCGACCATCGCCTTGATCGGGGTCGCCGGGTTGTCGGCGTCGCTGACGACGATGCGGATGCCGGTTTCCTGCTCGAAGGGCCGGTTATAAGCGACCTGGTGCGATTCGCCGTAGGCGCCGCCCCAGTCGAGCAGGTTCAGCGTCCGGTCCTGCGCCAGCGCGGGGCCGGCAAGCGCCACGAGCGCGGTGCTGGCAATGAAGGTGGCTCTCAGTTTCATCCCTTATCCTCCCAAGGATGTTGATTATTATACAGGGTCGAGCGCGCGCGCGTCCTGCGGATGCCAGCCGACGCGGATCTTCTGGCCGGGCGACAGGCGGGTCTGGCCCATCGTGTTGCGGAACTTCATCACGAAGTCATCCGACCCGGCGACCTTCATCCGCGCACGGAAGATGTCGCCCATGTAGATGACCTCGATCACCTCGGCCTCGACGGTGTGGACGTCCGGGGGCATGTTCTCGGGCTTGAACTCGATCCGCTCGGGACGGATCGACACGAGCGTCTGCTGCCCGACTTCGCGGATGTTCACCGGGGCGGCGTCGATCAGCTCGCCATTGGCCAGCCGCACCAGCGCGGTCTGCCCGTCCAGCCGCTCGATCGTGCCGGCAAGCGCGTTGTTTTCGCCGATGAACCCGGCGACGAAGCTGTTCTCCGGCTGCTCGTAAAGCTGCGAGGGCGTGGCGAGTTGCTGGATGCGCCCATCGTTGAAGACGGCGATCCGGTCGGACATGGTCAGCGCCTCGCCCTGGTCGTGGGTGACATAGACCACCGTCACGCCAAGTCTTTCGTGCAGCGCCTTGATTTCATACTGCATATGCTCGCGCAGCTGCTTGTCGAGCGCGCCGAGCGGCTCGTCCATCAGCACCAGCTTGGGATCGAAGACCAGCGCCCGCGCCAGCGCGATCCGCTGCTGCTGACCGCCCGAAAGCTGCGCCGGGCGGCGGTCGCGGAACCGCGCCATCTGCACCATGTCCAGCGCCCGCATGATCCGCGCCTCGCGCTCGGCCTTGCCGAGGCCGCGCACCTCCAGCGGAAAGGACAGGTTCTCGCCCACCGTCATGTGCGGGAACAGCGCGTAGTTCTGGAACACCATGCCGATACCGCGCTTGTGGGGCGGCACGTCGTTGATGTTGCGCCCGTCCAGCAGGATCTGCCCGTGGGTCGCCGTCTCGAACCCCGCGAGCATCATCAGGCAGGTGGTCTTGCCCGAACCCGAGGGGCCGAGCATGGTCAGGAACTCGCCCTGCGCGATGGAAAGATTCAGGTCCTTCACGACCAGCGTCTGCCCGTCGTAGCTCTTCTGGACATGGTCGAACAGGACGAACCCGTCCTTGCCGGCGCTGGCAGTCAATCGCGTTCCCCCTGGCCGTTTCTTGTTCGTGTTAGGTCAGACTATGCAGCCCGCCCCCGACTTGGCAACGGGCTTGTAGGGGCCCATGCGGCGCCCTGGCGGGCTGCCCGGCAAGCGGACAGGATGCGACGGCGCAACGCAGGTGCGGATGTGAAAAAGGCGCCCGCGAAGGGGCGCCGTTTCCATGGTGCGGTCGAAAAGACTCGAACTTTCACTCCGGTTAAGGAACAGCGACCTCAACGCTGCGCGTCTACCAATTCCGCCACGACCGCATTCCCGTGGTGCGCCTCACATAGCGATACGCCGCGCCGTTGAAAAGGGCTTTTCGCGGCGCTGACGCTGCGACCTCATTCCGCCGCGACACGCGCCGCGGGGTCGTAGTTGAGGACCGGGGCGAGCCAGCGCTCGGCCTCGGCCACCGTCATTCCCTTGCGGGCGGCATAGTCCGCAGCCTGATCCGCCTCGACCTTCGCGACGCCGAAATAATAGGCGTCGGGATGCGCGATATAGAGCCCGCTGACTGACGAGCCCGGCCACATCGCCATCGATTCGGTCAGCTCGACCCCCGTGGCGGCCGTTGCGTCGAGCAGGTCGAACAGCGTCCGCTTTTCGGTGTGATCGGGCTGGGCCGGATAGCCCGGCGCGGGGCGGATCCCGCGATAGGGTTCGGCGATCAGCTCCTCGGGGGTGAAGCTTTCCTCCGCGCCATAGCCCCAGAACTCGCGCCGGACCCGTTCGTGCAGCAGTTCGGCCAGCGCCTCGGCGAAGCGGTCCGCCAGCGCCTGCACGAGAATCGCCGAGAAGTCGTCATGCGCGTCGCGGAACGCCTGCGCGCGCGCCGTTTCGTCCCCGGCCGTGACCACGAAACCTCCGACCCATTCGGGCCGCCCCTCGGGCGCGACGAAATCGGCCAGCGCCACGTTCGGCCGCCCGTCGCGCTTGGTCACCTGCTGGCGCAGCGTGTGCAGCACGGCGCGGGTCTCCACCCGGTCCTCGCCGGTCCACAGGCGGATGTCGTCCCCGTCGCGGTTCGCCGGCCAGATGCCGACCACCGCGCGGGGCGAGAACCATTTCTCATCGATGATCCGCGCCAGCATCGCCTTTGCGTCCGCGAACAGCGCCCGCGCGGCCTCGCCCTGCCTCGGATCGTCCAGCAGCTTGGGATAGACCCCTTTCATCTCCCAGGTCTGGAAGAACGGGGTCCAGTCGATGTAGCGGGCGATTTCGGCCAGGTCCCAGTCGTCCAGCACCTTCGTGCCGGTCATCGTCGGGCGCGGCGCGTCATAGGCGGACCAGTCCACCTGCACCGCATTGGCGCGCGCGGCGCCGAGGGGCAGACGCGCCCGGTCGGAGCTGCCGCGATTGTAGCGTTCAGCCATCTGCTGATATTCCGCGCGCACTTCCTTGATATAGCTGATCTTCTCGTCCGAAAGCAGATTCGACACCACGCCCACGGCGCGGCTCGCGTCGGTGACATAGACGGTCTGCCCCCGGTGATAGCGCGGGTTGATCTTGACGGCGGTATGAACCTTGCTCGTTGTGGCGCCGCCGATCAGCAGCGGAAGATCGAGACCCTCGCGCTCCATCTCGGACGCGACATGCGCCATCTCGTCCAGCGACGGGGTGATGAGGCCCGACAGGCCGATGATATCCACGTTCTCGGCGCGCGCGGTTTCGAGGATCTTCTGCACCGGAACCATCACGCCGAGGTCGATGATCTCGTAGTTGTTGCAGGCGAGGACCACGCCGACGATGTTCTTGCCGATATCGTGCACGTCGCCTTTCACAGTTGCCATCAATATCTTGCCGGCGGAACTTGATCCGCCTTCGGACTTCTCCGCCTCCATGTAGGGCAGCAGATGGGCGACCGCCTGCTTCATCACGCGGGCCGATTTCACCACCTGCGGCAGGAACATCTTGCCCGCGCCGAAGAGATCGCCCACCACGTTCATCCCCGCCATCAGCGGCCCTTCGATGACATGCAGCGGACGCGAGGCGGCAAGCCGCGCCTCCTCGGTGTCGTCGATGATGAATTCGGTGATGCCGTTGACCAGCGCGTGTTCCAGCCGCTTGTCCACCGGCCACTCGCGCCACGCCAGATCCTTCTCGCGCCCCTTGGCGCCGCCTTCGCCCTTGTAGCGTTGGGCCAGATCCAGCAGCCGCTCGGTCGAATCTGCGCGGCGGTTCAGCACCACGTCCTCGCAGGCCTCGCGCAGCGTCTCGTCGATCTGGTCATAGACGGCCAGTTGCCCGGCGTTGACGATCCCCATGTCCATGCCCGCCTGGATGGCGTGATACAGGAACACGGCGTGCATCGCCTCGCGCACCGGCTCGTTGCCGCGGAAGCTGAAGCTGAGATTCGACACCCCGCCCGAGACATGGGCGTGCGGCAGTCCCTGCCGGATGCGGCGCGTGGCGTTGATGAAATCGACGCCGTAGTTGTTGTGCTCCTCCATCCCCGTCGCAATGGCGAAGATGTTGGGGTCGAAGATGATGTCCTCGGGGAGGAAACCGATACCGGTCAGCAGGTCATAGGCGCGGGTGCAGATCTCCACCTTGCGGTTCTCGGTGTCGGCCTGTCCTGTCTCGTCGAAGGCCATGACCACGACCGCCGCGCCGTAGCGCAGGCAGAGCCGGGCGTGGTGCAGGAACGCCTCCTCGCCTTCCTTGAGGCTGATCGAGTTCACGACCGGCTTGCCCTGGGTGCATTTCAGCCCCGCCTCGATCACCTCCCACTTGGAGCTGTCGATCATCAGCGGCACGCGGGCGATGTCGGGCTCGGCGGCGATCAGGTTGAGGAAGGTGGTCATGGCGGCGGCGGAATCGATCAGCCCCTCGTCCATGTTCACGTCGAGGATCTGGGCGCCGTTCTCCACCTGATCCCGCGCGACCTCCAGCGCGGCGGGATAGTCGCCGGCGGTGATGAGCTTGCGGAAGCGGGCCGAGCCGGTGATGTTCGTGCGCTCGCCCACGTTGACGAAGGGGATTTCGTCGATCTTCACGAAGGGTTCCAGCCCGGAAAGCCGCAGTTGCGGCGCGATCTGGGGCAGCTTGCGCGGCGACGCGCCGGCGACGGCCTCGGCGATCGCTGCAATGTGCTCGGGGGTCGATCCGCAGCAGCCGCCGACGACGTTGACCAGTCCTTCCGCAGCGAAATCAGCGATCTGCGCGGCCATCTTCGACGCGGTCTCATCATATTCGCCCATCTCGTTGGGCAGCCCGGCGTTCGGATAGGCGCAGATCAGCGTGTCCGCCACGTCCGACAGTTCCGCCAGATGCGGCCGCATGGCGCTGGCCCCGAGCGCGCAGTTCAGCCCCACCGTCAGCGGCCGCGCGTGGCGGATCGAGTGCCAGAAGGCGGTCGGCGTCTGCCCCGACAGCGTGCGCCCCGACAGGTCGGTGATGGTGCCCGAGATCATCAGCGGCAGCACCTGCCCGGTTTCCGCGAACACCTCGTCGGCGGCAAAGATCGCGGCCTTGGCGTTCAGCGTGTCGAAGATCGTCTCGATCAGGATCAGGTCCGCCCCGCCCTCGATCAGCCCCTTGATCTGCTCGGCATAAGCCACCCGCAACTGGTCGAAGGTGATCGCGCGGAAACCGGGGTTGTTCACGTCCGGGCTGAGCGAGGCCGTGCGGTTCGTCGGCCCCAGCGCCCCGGCGACCCAGCGCGGACGCCCGTCCTGCGCCGTCGCCCGGTCCAGCGCCCGCCGCGCCAGCCGCGCGCCTTCTCGGTTCAGGTCGAAAGCCCGGTCCTGCATCCCGTAATCGGCCTGCGCGATGGAGGTGGAGGAGAAGGTGTTCGTCTCCACGATATCCGCACCCGCGAGGGCGTAGCGGAAATGGATGTCCTCGATCGCTTGCGGCTGGGTCAGGTTCAGCAGGTCGTTGTTGCCCTGCTGCGGGTGGTCGGTGTGGATGTGGCAGGCGCAGCCGCCGCCGTGATTCGACGCGCCGGTGAAATCCCCTTCGGCCAGCCGCAACTGCTGGATCTGCGTGCCCATCGCGCCGTCGAGGATCAGGATACGCTCGCGCGCGGCGGTCAGGATCGCCTGGGCGGCGGCAGTCTGGGGCAGTCTGGTCATGGTCTTGGTCCTTTCAGGCGTGCCGTCTTATAGGACAAACCTTAACACAAGGAAAATTCATGTTCGTCACAGGCAACATGAACCGAACTCATGCTGTCTTGCACGGACGCTCCGCATCCCGCATGGCGGCGCCATGACCGAATGGACCACCCTGCCCGGCCTCACCCCCTATCCCGACGCGGTCGGCGCGATGGAGGCGCGGGTCGCCGACATCCACGCCGGTCGCGCCCCCGAGGCCGTCTGGCTGGTCGAGCATCCGCCGATCTACACCGCCGGCACCAGCGCCCGCGAAGCCGACCTGACCGATCCCGGCCGCTTCCCGGTCTTCGCCACCGGACGCGGCGGGCAGTTCACCTATCACGGGCCGGGGCAGCGGGTCGTCTATGCGATGCTGGACCTTAACCGCCGGGGGCGGGACGTGCGCTCCTTTGTCGCGGGGCTTGAAGGATGGGTCATCGACGCGCTGGCCGAGTTCGGCCTGAGCGGCGAAATCCGCGCGGGGCGGGTCGGCGTCTGGATCGCCCGGCCCGACAAGCCGCCCCTGCCCGACGGGTCGATGCGCGAGGACAAGATCGCGGCGATCGGCGTCAAGCTGCGCCGCTGGGTCAGCTTTCATGGGCTTGCGATCAACGTCGAACCCGATCTGTCCCATTACGACGGGATCGTGCCCTGCGGAATCGTGGGGCACGGCGTCACCAGCCTCGTCGATCTGGGGCTGCCGGTGACGATGGGTGATCTGGACGCCGCCCTGCGCGTCACGTTCGACCGGCGGTTCGGCGGCTGAACCGATCAACTTTTGGTCGCGCTTGCAAAAACCATGGACCTTTGCGTTAGTTAAGCCGTTACTCCCTCCGACTGGCCGGTGAGCCGATGGCGCGTGACCGGCCTCAGCGCGCAAGAAAGGAAAACGACATGATCCGCATCTCAGCCACGATCGCCGCGATCGCCCTGGCCCTTCCGGCCGCGGCGCAGGAAGGCGACGCCGCCAAGGGCGAGCGTGAATTCAACAAGTGCAAGGCCTGCCACATGATCCAGACGCCCGAGGGCGAGGACATCGTCAAGGGCGGGCGCACGGGCCCCAACCTCTACGGCATCGTCGGCGACAAGCCGGCTTCGCAGGAGGACTTCAAGTATGGCGACGGCATCCTTGAACTGGCCGAGATGAAGCCGGACATGGTCTGGACCGAGGAACTGCTGATCGACTACATCACCGATCCGGCGGCGTTCCTGAAGGAAGAGACCGGCGATTCCGCCGCCAAGACCAAGATGACCTTCAAGATGGCCCGCAACCAGGCGGACGTGATCGCGTTCCTGGCGCAGCACTCGCCCGACGCAGGCGCGGCCGCGGCTCCGGCCGACGCCGCCGCCGACGCCGCCGCCGCACCGGCGGATGCCGCTGCCGCACCGGCGGATGCCGCTGCCGCCCCGGCCAGCAACTGATCCATCTCAGCTTCCGAGCCGCGCCGTTCCTCGGCGTGGCTCTTCTGCCGTCCCGGCATCGGCCGATCTTCCCCGAACCGCCCTGCGACGCATTGCCCTATCGTCACGGCTTCGCTAGAACTTGTGACACCGCCCGCCGGAGCAGCGTCCGGCCGGGCATCTGCGAATTCACGAGGGAGATCGCGCATGGCTGACGCCGCGATTCACGGCCATGGTGAGCACCATGACTCCCGCGGGTTCTTCACCCGCTGGTTCATGTCCACCAACCACAAGGACATCGGTGTCCTGTATCTGTTCACCGCAGGCCTCGTCGGCCTGATCGCGGTTGCCTTCACCGTCTATATGCGCATGGAACTGCAGCACCCCGGTGTGCAGTACATGTGCCTCGAAGGCGCCCGCTTCTTCGCCGCTGGCGAAGGCGATGTCTGCACCCCGAACGGCCATCTCTGGAACGTGCTGATTACCTATCACGGCATCCTGATGATGTTCTTCGTCGTCATCCCGGCGCTGTTCGGCGGGTTCGGCAACTACTTCCTGCCGCTTCAGATCGGCGCGCCGGACATGGCGTTCCCGCGTCTGAACAACCTTTCCTACTGGCTGTATGTCTGCGGCGTCTGCCTCGGCATCGCCTCGCTGCTGGCGCCGGGCGGCAACAGCCAGATGGGTTCGGGCATCGGCTGGGTGCTGTATCCGCCGCTCTCGACGACCGAGTCGGGCTATTCGACCGATCTCGCGATCTTCGCGGTCCACGTCTCGGGCGCCTCGTCCATCGTCGGCGCGATCAACATCATCACCACCTTCCTGAACATGCGCGCGCCCGGCATGACGCTGTTCAAGGTGCCGCTGTTCGCCTGGTCGGTCTTCGTCACCGCCTGGATGATCCTGCTGTCGCTGCCGGTTCTCGCGGGCGCCATCACCATGCTGCTGATGGACCGCAATTTCGGCACCCACTTCTTCAACCCCGCCGGCGGCGGCGACCCGGTGCTCTATCAGCATATCCTGTGGTTCTTCGGCCATCCCGAGGTCTACATGATCATCCTGCCGGGCTTCGGGATCATCAGCCACGTCATCGCCACCTTCGCCAAGAAACCGATCTTCGGCTATCTGCCGATGGTGCTGGCGCTGATCGCGATCGCGATCCTGGGCTTCGTCGTGTGGGCGCACCACATGTACACCGCCGGGATGAGCGTGACGCAGCAGGCCTATTTCATGCTCGCCACCATGACCATTGCGGTGCCCACCGGCATCAAGGTGTTCTCGTGGATCGCGACGATGTGGGGCGGCTCCATCGAGTTCAAGACGCCGATGCTCTGGGCGTTCGGCTTCCTGTTCCTGTTCACCGTGGGGGGCGTCACCGGCGTCGTCATCGCGCAGGCGCCGCTGGACCGGGTCTATCACGACACCTACTACATCGTGGCCCACTTCCATTACGTGATGAGCCTGGGCGCGATCTTCGCGATCTTCGCCGGGGTCTATTTCTGGATCGGCAAGATGAGCGGCCGCCAGTACCCGGAATGGGCGGGCAAGGTCCACTTCTTCGCGATGTTCATCGGCTCGAACATGATCTTCTTCCCGCAGCACTTCCTGGGCCGCCAGGGCATGCCGCGCCGCTACATCGACTACCCGTCGGAGTTCGCGTACTGGAACAACATCAGCTCGATCGGCGCCTACATTGCCTTCGCCTCGTTCATCTTCTTCATCGGGATCGTGTTCTACACGCTGTTCGCCGGCAAGCGCGTCAATGTTCCGAACTACTGGAACGAATACGCCGACACGCTGGAATGGACCGTGCCCTCGCCGCCGCCCGAACACACGTTCGAGACGCTGCCGAAGCGGTCCGACTGGGACAAGACCCACGCCCACTGATCCGGGCAACCTGACGAGACAGAGGCCCCGGAGCGATCCGGGGCCTTTTTCATGAAGGCCCTGCACAAGGGAACGCCCCGCCGGATGCCCTATCAATGGCACGACGACGCGCCGGAACGCCGCCGGTTGATGATCTGGCCGCATCGCTCGCTGCCGCCGGTCGGGTTTGTCTGGGTGATCGGGCTGTCCGCTGCCGGACTCGCCCTGCCGCTGCTCGCGATGCTGGGACGGGCGGTCCTGTGGGGCCTGCTGCCCTTCGCCATCCTGGCCGTCGCGGGCCTGTGGGCCGCGATTCGCGCAAGCAACCGCCAAGGGCAGATGCACGAGGTGGTGGAACTGTCATCCGGCGCGATGACCGTCACCCGCTGCGATCCGGGCCGCAGCGACCGGATCTGGCAGGGCAACCCCTACTGGGTGCGGCTGGAGTTGCATGACGAACCGGTCGAGGACTACCTCACCCTCACCGACGGCGGGCGGCCGATCGAGCTGGGTGCGTTCCTTTCCCCCGAGGAACGTCGCGCATTGAAGGACGAGCTGGAGCTTGCGCTGCGCCAGCTCCGGCGCTGACCGAAAAGCGCGCCGGACAGCCGAACGGCGCGGCAGCGGGGCCGGGCGGGGCTCAGATCGCGCCGGCTTCCGCCATCGCGTCGATCTCGGCCTCGGTCAACCCGATCTCCGACAGGATCGCACGGGTATCTGCCCCGAGCGCGGGCACCGCGTCCATGCGCGGCTCGAACGCCGTCGAGCGTCCCGGCGGCAGCAGCGCCGGGATCGGCCCCTCGGAGGTGCCGACCTCGCGCCAGCGGTCTCGTGCCTTCAACTGCGGATGCGCCCAGAGATCCGCCATCGTGGACTGCCGGGCATTGGCGATCCCCGCCGCGTCCAGCCGCTCACGCAGCTGATCCGAGGTCAGTTCGGCAAAGGCGGCCGTGATGATCGCCGCGAGTTCCGGCTTGTGCGCCACCCGCGCGGCGTTCCCGGTGAAGCGGGCGTCGGCCTTCAGCTCCGGCTGCCGGATGACCCGGTCGCAGAACAGCGCCCATTCCCGCTCGTTCTGAAGCCCCATCATCACCGAGCCATCGGCGGTCGGAAACGGGCCGTAGGGATAGATCGTCGCGTGGCTCGCCCCCGAACGCTGCGGCGGCTCGGCGCCGTCGAAGGCGTAATACATGGGGAACGACATCCACTCGGCCATCGCCTCCAGCATGGAGACGTCGATCTCGGCCCCCTGCCCGGTCTGCCCGCGCCCGATCAGCGCCCCGAGGATCGAGGAATAGGCATACATCCCGGCGGCGATATCGGCCACGCTGACGCCAGCCTTCGCGGGCTGGCCAGGGCTGCCGGTGACGGACAGGAACCCCGCCTCGGCCTGGATCAGCAGGTCATAGGCCTTGCGGTCGCGGTCCGGCCCATCGGCGCCATAACCCGAGATATTGCAGACGATGATTCCCGGATTCCTCTCGGCCAAGGCCGTATAGGAAAGCCCCAGCCGCGCAGCCGCGCCGGGCGCGAGGTTCTGCACCACCACATCCGCCTTTTCCGTCAGCGCCGCCAGCACTCGCGCCGCCGAGGGGTGTTTCAGATCCAGCGTCAGGCTTTCCTTGCTGCGGTTCGTCCAGACGAAATGCGAGGCGAGCCCGTTGACGCGGTGGTCATAGGCGCGGGCGAAGTCGCCCGTGCCCGGCCGCTCGATCTTGATGACCCGCGCGCCCAGATCCGCGAGTTGCCGCGTGGCAAAGGGCGCGGCGATGGCGTGTTCCAGCGTGACGACCGTGATCCCTTCCAGCGGCCGCATCAGAAGGACCTCGGCAGTCCGAGAATATGTTCGGCGACGTAGCTCAGGATCAGGTTCGTCGAGATCGGCGCGACCTGATAGAGCCGGGTTTCCCGGAACTTGCGCTCCACGTCGTATTCGTTGGCGAAGCCGAAGCCGCCGTGGAACTGGATGCAGGCGTTCGCGGCCTCCCAACTGGCCTTCGCCGCGAGATACTTGGCCATGTTCGCCTGTGCGCCCATGGGCTTGCCCTCGTCGAACAACCGGGCCGCCTCGAACCGCATCAGGTTCGCCGCCTCGACCTCGATCAGGCTTTCCGCGATCGGGAACTGCACGCCCTGGTTCTGGCCGATGGGACGGCCGAAGACGACCCGCTCCTTGGCGTAGGCGGTCACCTTGTCGATGAACCAGTAGCCGTCGCCGATGCACTCCGCCGCGATCAGCGTGCGCTCGGCGTTCAGTCCGGTGAGGATGTATTTGAAGCCCTGCCCCTCCTCGCCGATTAGGTTCTCGGCGGGGATTTCGAGGTTGTCGAAGAACAGCTCGTTGGTCTCGTGGTTGACCATGTTCGGGATCGGGCGGACTTCCATCCCCTGGCCGATCGCGTCGCGCAGATCGACGATGAAGATCGACATGCCCTCGGATTTCTTCGCCACCTGATCCAGCGGCGTGGTCCGCGCCAGCAGGATCATCAGGTCGGAATGCTGGATGCGGCTGATCCAGACCTTCTGGCCGTTGACGACATAGCGGTCGCCCTTCTTCACGGCGGTGGTCTTGATCTTCGTCGTGTCGGTGCCGGTGGTCGGCTCGGTCACGCCCATCGACTGGAGCCGCAGGTCGCCCGAGGCGATCTTGGGCAGATATTCCGCCTTCTGCGCGTCCGAGCCGTGCCGCAGCAGCGTGCCCATGTTGTACATCTGGCCGTGGCAGGCGCCCGAGTTGCCGCCCGAGCGGTTGATCTCTTCCATGATGATGGACGCTTCGGTGAGGCCCAGCCCCGAGCCGCCGTATTCTTCCGGGATCAGCGCGGCCAGCCAGCCGGCGCGGGTCAGCGCGTCGACGAATTCTTCGGGGTAGCCCCGCTCCGCGTCGATGCGGCGGTGGTATTCGGGCGGGAAGGTCGCGCACAGGGCGCGAACGGCGTCGCGCAGGTCCTGATAGGGGTCGTCCTGGATCAGCGGTTTCATGGTCTTTCCTTTCAGGCCAGCGTCGTGGTCGCGTCCATCGCCAGCGCGCCATCATGGCGGCGCACCCACAGGCGGATGGAGCCATCATTACGGCGCGCGCCGTGGACGGAGAAGTCGTCGGTGTCGAGGATCGTGGCCAGCGCCCGGAACTCGAAGCGCCGCACGGTCGCGTCGGGCATCTCGCGGCGCAGCAGGTCCATCAGCAGCGTCGCCAGCAGCGGGCCGTGGACGACGAGGCCGCCATAGCCTTCGACCTCGGTCGTGTAGGGGCGGTCGTAGTGGATGCGGTGGCCGTTGAAGGTCAGCGCCGAATAGCGGAACAGCAGAACCGGACCCGGATGGATCTCGCGGCTGAAATCCGACGCGTCCGGCGCCGCTTTCGGCTCGGGCGCGGGTGCGCCGGGGGCGGCCTCCTCGCGATAGACGATGTCATGCTCCTCGGCGATGCACAGCGTCTCGCCGTCGTAGAGGCCATGCGCCACGGTCACGAAGCACAGCGGCCCGCTGCGGCCCTGCTTGGGATCGACCTTGGCCACGGTGGAGCGCTTGCGGATTTCGGCCCCGATCTTCAGCGGCGCGTGGAAGATGAAGCGGCTGCCCGCCCACATGCGGCGCGGCAGCGGGACCGGCGGCAGGAACCCGCCCTTGGCGGCGTGCCCGTCGCGGCCGCTCTCCGAGAACTTGTGCAGCGGCAGGAAATAGAGCCAGTGCCACAGCGGCGGCAGCGCCGCGCCGGTGGGATAGGTTTCGTCCCGGTCGAGCGTCGCGGCGAGCGCGTCGGCGGGAAAGGGGCGCAGCACCTCGATCGCCGTTTCGCTGCGGCCGATCCAGTCCTGCAGGTTGATGTCGTCGGTCATGCGGTCCTCCTGCGGCCTCCTATGCCAGAGCTTGCGTCTTCGGAAAATTCGCATTCTGGTAAAGCTGCGTTTGGCACAGCAACACGCGAGGGAACATGCATTCGACCTGAACGACCTGCATGCGGATCGCGCTGGTCACCCTGAACGAGCCCTGGGCCGTGCGCGACCGCGCCGTGGTGTTCCGCCGGGGCGAGCCGCTGACCCGCCTTGCCCGGCAGCTGATCGATGCGCTGAAGGAACGCCGCGCGGGGGGCCTTGCGCCCTAGGTCTGCGGCAGCGCCTTCACCGGGCGGTTCCCGGTCAGGCGGCGCACCGCGACATAGAAGCCCGGCACCATGAAGATGCCGATGAACGTCGCCGACATCATCCCGCCCATCACCCCGATCCCGATCGAGTTCTGCGCCGCCGCCCCTGCCCCGGTGGCGATCGCCAGCGGCGTCACCCCGAGGATGAACGCCAGCGAGGTCATCAGGATGGGCCGCAGCCGCAGCTTGGCGGCCTCGATCGCGGCGTCGGCGGCGCTGCGGCCCTCGCGTTCCAGCGCCACGGCGAACTCGATGATGAGGATGGCGTTCTTGGCCGCAAGTCCGATGGTCGTCAGGATGCCGACCTTGAAATAGACGTCATTGGACTGCCCGAAGATCAGCGCCGCCAGCACTGCGCCCAGCACCCCCACCGGCACCGACAGCATGACCGAGAACGGCACCGTCCAGCTTTCGTAAAGCGCCGCCAGCGACAGGAACACGACCAGCGCCGACAGCGCGTATAGGAACGGCGCCTGATTGCCGGCCTGCTGTTCCTGATAGGACAGCCCCGTCCAGGCCACGCCGTAGCCGGGAAGCTGGGCGACCAGCACCTCCATCGCCTCCATCGCCTCGCCCGAACTCACCCCCGGCGCCTCGTTGCCGGAGACCGAGATCGCGTCCGTCCCCTCGAACCGGGCGAGACGGGGCGAGACCGGCTCCCAACTGGTGGACGAGAACGAGCTGAACGGCACCATCTCGCCCTGATTGTTGCGGGCATACCATGCCTCCAGATCGTCGGGCTGCATGCGGAAGGGCGCGGCGCCCTGAACGATGACGGGCCGGAGCGACGTGCCCATCGCGAAATCGTTGACCTCGCGCCCCGCGAAGATCGTCGCCAGCATCCCGTTGACGTCGCTGAGGCTCAGCCCCGCCGCCTCGGCCCGCTGCGGGTCGATGTTGAGGCGCAGCGCGGCGTCATCCTCATCCCCCCGGCCCTGCACGTTCTCCAGCCGCGGGTCGGTTTCCGATGCGGTTTCCAGCGCGCTCGCCGCCTCGCGTAGCGCCGGGATGCCGCCCCCCGCCTGGTCGATCAGGAACATGCTGAACCCGGCGCTGGTGCCGAGGCCCTGAATGGCCGGCGGTTGCAGGAAGGTGATCCGCCCGGCCCGGTGCGAGCCGAAGAGGTCGTTGCCGCGCGCCACGATCGCCGAGGCGGAATCCTCGGCGTCGGGACGTTCCGAGAAGTCCTTCAGGCGCACGAACAGCGTCGCCCTGCCCTGCCCGGTGGCCGAAAAGCCGAAGCCGAGCGCGCCGAAGGTGGACTGCACCGCCGGTTCCTCCTCCAGCAGCCAGGCCTCGAGATCCTCGACCACGGCGCGGGTCTGCTGGATGGTCGAGCCTTCGGACAGGCTGACCTGCACCATCAGCACGCCCTGATCCTCGGTCGGCAGGAAGGTCGAGTTCATGCGCGTGAACAGCAGCGCGGTCGCGGCGGAGATCAGCGCCAGCACCAGCAGGGTGAGGAACGGACGCCGGACGATCCGCGCGACGCTGCGGCCATACCAGTCCGTCACCCGGTCGAAGCCGCGGTTGAACCAGCGGGCCGGGGCGAAGCCGAGCTCGCCGGTATGCGGCTTCAGCATGGCCGCCGTCTGCGCCGGAGTCAGGATCAGCGCGGCGGCCAGCGACAGCCCCATCGCGGTGATGATCGTGACCGAGAACTGGCGATAGACGACCCCCGTCGCCCCCGCCATGAAGGCCATCGGCAGGAACACCGCCGACAGCACCACGACGATCCCGATCAGCGCGCCGGTGATCTGGCGCATGCTGCGCTCGGTCGCCTCGACCGGCCCGACGTGATCCTCGCGCATCACGCGCTCGACGTTCTCCACCACGACGATGGCGTCATCGACCAGCAGGCCGATCGCCAGCACCATCGCGAACATGGTCAGCGTGTTGATGGAATAGCCGAGGACCGACAGCACCCCGAACGTGCCCAGCAGCACGACCGGCACGACGATCACCGGGATGAACGTCGCCCGCCAGCTTTGCAGGAAGACGAGGATGACGGCGACGACGAGGATGACCGCCTCGATCAGCGTGTGATAGACCTTGTTGATCGACGCCTCGACGAAGGGCGAGGTGTCATAGGCGATCCGCAGCTCCATCCCGTCCGGCAGGGCCGATTGCAGTTGGTCCAGCACCGCGCGCACGCCTGCGGCGGTCTCCACGGCGTTCGCCCCAGTTTCAAGGTTCACGCCGAAGCCCGCCGCGTTCAGCCCGTTGAAGCGGCTGTCGCTGCCGTAGTTTTCTCGCCCGATCTCCACATCGGCCACGTCGCCCAGCCAGACGGTCGCCCCGTCCGCGCCGGTCCGCAGCAGGATCTGGCGGAAATCCTGCTCGCTGGTCAGCTGACTCTGCGCCGTGATCGTCGCGGTGAACTGCTGGCCCGGCACCACCGGCTGGGTTCCCAGCGAGCCGACCGAAACGGTGGAGTTCTGCTCGGCCACCGCGCCGACGATGTCGGTCGGCGTCAGCTGATACTGCGCCAGCCGCAGCGGATCGAGCCAGATCCGCATCGCGTAGCCCGAGCCGAAGATGTTGAGCCCGCCGACCCCGTCCACCCGCTTCACCGGGCCTTCGACCACCTCTTCCAGCAGGTTGCCCAGTTCGACCGTGCTGTAACTGTTGTCCAGAGAGACGAGCGAGCCGACCATCAGGATCGACGAGGTGGAACGCGTGACCGACACGCCGTCGTTCTGCACCGGTGTCGGCAGGCGCGATTCCACGCTGCGGACCCTCGACTGCACGTCGTTCAGGGCGTCGGTCGGCTCCACGCTGTCGTCGAAGGTCAATGTCAGCGAGGACCGGCCCTGCGACGAGGTGGATTCGAAATACATCAGCCCGTCGAGCCCGGTCAGCGTATCCTCGATCTGGGTCGTGACCGAGTTCTGCACCGCGTCGGCGGTCGCGCCGGGATACGAGGCGGTGATGCGGATCGTGGTCGGTGCGATCTCGGGATATTGCGAGACGGGCAGGCCCAGAAGGCCGAAGCCGCCCGCGAGCATAGTCACGATCGCCAGAACCCAGGCGAAGACGGGGCGGTGGATGAAGAACTGCGCCATGGCTCAGTTCGTCCGAACGGGAGGACGGGCCACGATCACGGCCGCCGGGGTGGGACCGTCGGTTGCAAGCTGCGTCGGCCGATCGGGCGCGGCCGGCGGCTCGGTGGCGGGCGCCTCTGATGGCGTCCGGGCCGGCTGCGCGGGCGCAGGCTCCGCCGCGGCGGGGGCGGCGGCCTGATCGGTTTCGGGCGGGCCGGGCTGGGCCGCACCGGCCACCTCGACATCGCGGACGACGCCCTCGTCGTCGATCGTCACCGGGACGTGGACGACCTCGGCGCCGTCGCGCAGGTTGTCGAGGCCGTCGAGGATCAGCAGGTCGCCCTCGGCGATCCCCTCGGTCACGATCCAGGCGTTGCGGCTGGTGCCGACCTCGGTCAGTCCGATCTCGTCGGCGCGGCCGTCGCGGACGATGAAGGCGGTCAGCGTGCCGTCGGCCGAGCGGCTGGTGGCGCGCTGAGGGACCAGCACGCCGTCAACCATGCCGATCTGCAGATCCACCCGCACGAACTGCCCCGGCAGGATCAGCCGGTCGGGATTGGCAAAGCGGAACCGCGCCGGAACCGTGCCGGTCGTGGGCGAGACCTGGAGCCCGCCGCTGACGGGATAACCGCCATGTTCATAGACGCGGCCAGTTTCCAGGATCAGCTCGGCCGTGGGACCGGTCACGCGCTGCAGCGTCCCTTCGTCCACGCGGGCGAGATTGCGCAGGATGCGGGCGCGGGATTCGGCCACATCCACATGGATGGGATCGAGTTGCGTCACCGTCGTCAGCTCCGTCTGCGGCCCGGCCGAGACGATATCGCCGACGCTCACCTGGGCGATGTCCACGACCCCGTCTATGGGGCTGCGGATCACCGTCCGCTCCAGCGCAAGCTCGGTCAGGTTCCGCTGCGCCTCGGCGCCGATCAGGTTGGCGCGGGCACTGGCCAGCGCGACCTGCGCGTTCTCCAGATCGACGCGGCTGACGGCCGAGCCTTCCAGCCGCTGGTAGCGGTCCACGGTCGATTGCGCGCTCTGGATCGCGACCTCGGCGGATTCCACGGCGGCAAGATTTGCGTCGAGTTCGGCGGCGAGGGTTTCATCCTCCAGCCGGAACAGCACCGTTCCCGCCGTCACCTTGGTGCCGGGCTCATAGGCGACCTCGGTCACTTCGCCGCCGACCTTGGGGGTGATCGCCGCCTGTTCATAGGCGACCGCGCGGCCCGGCAGCGTCACCGTGACCGGCACCTGATCGCGCGCCACCGCCATCACGCCCACCTCGCGCGGCCCGCCCGGCGCGCCCTGCGCCAGCGCCGCACCGGCTGACGCGAGCGCCACGCCGACGGCCATGACGAGGGTGAATCGTGCTGGTCGGGTCATAGATGCCTCGCTCATGCGGTGCCGCGCCGCTTCTGGCTGGGGAGTAACTGGCCACAAGCCTATCCCATGACAACACCAAACGGCGACGCAACGAACCGCATTCTCGGCGGGATCGGACGCGCCTCACCCGAATGTGTCAGGTGCGGACCTGCCGCATGTTCTCGGGCAGCCAGGTGGCAAGGCCGGGGAACGCCATCAGGATGAACACCATCAGCAACATGATGAAGAACATCGGCAGCGCCGCGCGGGCGATGTAGCCCATGCCGTGATTGGTCATGCCCTGCAGCACGAACAGGTTGAAACCGATCGGCGGGGTGATCTGGGCCATCTCGACCACGACGACGATGAAGATACCGAACCAGATCAGGTCGATACCGGCCTGCCGGACCATCGGCTCGACCACGGCGATGGTCAGCACCACGGCCGAGATCCCGTCGAGGAAGCAGCCGATCACGATATAGAACACCAGCAGCGCCAGCAGCAGCTGCATCCGGCTCAGCTCCATCGCGCCGATCCATTCGGCCAGCGCGCGCGGCAGCCCGGTGAATCCCATCGCCAGCGACAGGAACGCCGCCCCGGCAAGGATCAGCGCGATCATCGCCGAGGTCCGCACCGCGCCCATCAGGCTCGCCCGGAAGGACTGCCAGTTGAGCGAGCCCTGAACCCCCGCCAGCAGCATCGAGCCGAGGACGCCGAACGCCGCCGCCTCGGTGGCGGTGGCGATGCCGGTATACATCGACCCGATCACAAGCCCGATCAACAGCAGCACCGGAATGAGATAGCGCGAGTTCTTCAGTTTCTCCCCGAAGGACATCGGCGGCTCGGGGTCGGGCCGGTAGTCCGGGTTCAGCCGCGAGATGACGACGATATAGCCCATGAACATCGCCGCCAGAACGAGGCCGGGGATGATCCCGGCGATGAACAGCCGGGTTATGGATTCGTTAATCGTGACGCCATAAACGATCAGCGTCAGCGAGGGCGGGATCATCAGCCCCAGCGTCGCCGCGCCGGCCAGCGTGCCGATGACCTCCCGCTCGGGGTAGTTGCGGCGGCGCAGTTCGGGGATCGACATCTTGCCGACCGTGGTCAGCGTCGCGGCGGACGAGCCCGAGACGGCGGCGAACACCGTGCAGCCGACGACGTTGGTGTGCAGCAAGCCCCCCGGCAGGCGCGACATCCACGGCGCGAGGCCGCGGAACATGTCCTCGCTCAGCCGGGTCCGGTAGAGGATCTCGCCCATCCAGATGAACAGCGGCAGCGCCGTCAGCGTCCAGGACGAGGATGAGCGCCACATGATGGTCATCATCGCGTCGCCCACCGGACGGGTGGTGAACATCTCCATCCCGACCCAGGCGACCGCGGCGAGCGCGAGGCCCACCCAGACGCCCGCGCCCAGCAGCGCGAACAGGACCAGCAGGAAGACGGCGATCGGGATCAGTTCAGCCGTCATGGGGCACCTTCACTCCGCATGGCTCTGTTCCGCCAGGTCCTCGGGGACGATGTTGTCGCGCCCGGTGCGCAGAAGGGCGATCAGGTTGTCGATGACGGCCAGCGCCAGCAGCGCGGCGCCGATGGCGACGGGCATCTGGACGATCCACATCCGGGTCATGTCCTGCCCCTGGCTGATATCGCCCAGCTTCCACGACCAATAGACCAGCCGCCCCGCGAACCACGCGACGTAACACGTGATCGCGCAGCCCACGATCAGGCAGAACAGCTCACCCCAGTAGCGGTGCCGCCCCAGCGCCGTCAGGCCAAGGCCGACGCGGATATGCGCGCCGCGGTTCAGCGTGTGGGCGAAGGCGAGGAATGACGCGGCGGCCATCAGATAGCCCGCATATTCCGCACTGCCGTGAAAGATGGTTCCGGTCCAGCGGGCGACCATCTGCGCGGCGATGACGGCCAGCATGGCGACGAGGCACACCGCCGACGACACGCCGCCGAGATCGTAGAGCCCGTCCAGCGTCCGGCGCAGGGCGCCGCGCGGCGCGGTCGTGTGGGGTTCGTTCATCCGGTCGGTCATCCTGCCTTGCGGCGGCGTGGCGGCCCGGCGCGTCCGGGCCGCCTTCCTGCGTCAGTTGCCGCGATAGGCGTCGATGATCGCCTGCCCGTCATCCCCGGCGGCGGCGATCCATTCCTCGGTCATCGTCTCGCCGAAGCCCTGCAGGTCGGCGCGAAGCTGGTCCGAGGGCGGCTGCACGGTCATCCCGTTATCAGCCAGCGTCTGCAGATACTCCCCCGCCAGCACCCGCGCCCGTTCCGAGCCGCGGGTCTGCGCCTCGGCGCCGCAATCGTTCAGCGCCGTGCGGGCCTCGTCCGGCAGCCCCTCGTAGGCGCCCTTGTTCACCAGCACCGAGTTGCGCGGAATCCACGCCTGCACGTCGTAGAAATGGGTCAGCTGTTCCCACACCTTCGAATCGACACCGGTCGCGCCCGAGCTGATGAAGCTGTCCGCGACGCCGGTCGCCAGCGCCTGCGCAAGCTCCGGGCTTTCGATCTGCACCGGCACCATGCCCGCAAGCTCCGCGATGCGCGAGGTCGCGGTGTTGTAGGCGCGGAACTTCAGCCCCCGAAGATCGGCGGCCGAGTTGATGTCCTTCTTGGTGAAAAGCCCCTGCGCCGGCCACGGCACCGCATAGAGCAGCACGAGGTTCTGGCCGTCCAGCGCCGCGGTCAGCGGCTCCTGCGCGGCCTCCCACAGGCGGTCGCTGTCGTCGAACGAGGTGGCGAGGAACGGGATCGCGTCCACGCCGAACAGCTTGTTCTCGTTCTCGTGGGCGGACAGAAGCCGTTCCCCGATGGACGCCTGCCCCGTCTGCACGGCGCGCTTGATGTCGTTGCCGGCGAACAGCGCCCCGTTGGGATGGATGTTGATCGTCAGCGCCCCGCCCGACCTGTCGGCCACGCAGGCGCCGAACTCGCTCAGGTTCTCGACATGGAAGTTGGTCGCCGGATAGGCGGTCGGCAGATCCCAGCTTTCCGCCTGCGCGGCCGTTGCGGCGACGGCCATCGCGGCGGCGGCGATGAATGCGGCTTTCAATGTCGTTCCTCCCGTTGGTGATTTTGCGACGGAGCCTAGGTGAAACCGGTCCCATGTCCACCTGAAAATTGAGGCGGAATCACGCGACCCGCCACGGCAGCGTGCCGGACGGCAGGCGCCGCCCCAACAGGTCGGCGGCGATCACCATCACGGCCACCAGCGCCAGCGCCATGACCGACAGGGCCGCGGCATCGGTGGAGTTCCCCTCATATTGCATCGAGAAGATCATCACCCCGATCGTCTCGTTCCCCGCCGACCACAGCAGCGCCGACAGCGTCACCTCGTTGATCGCGGTCATGAAGATCACCAGCGCCCCGGCGCTCGCCGCTGGCAGGGCAACGGGGGCCGCGATCCGCAGCATCCGCCGCAGCGGGCCGACGCCGTGAATGCGCGCGGCCTCGTCCAGCGCGGGGTCGGTTGCGGACAGCGCCGCCTCGACCGGGCGCAGGGCCAGCGGCAGGAAGCGGCCGAGATAGGGCACCAGCAGGATCAGCGCGGTGCCGTAGATTGACACGCCGAGGACCGGCAGCGGCGGCAGATAGACGAGGATCATCGCCAGCGCCAGCACGGTCCCCGGCACGACATAGGCGGCATCCGCCAGCCAGCTCAGCCCCCGCGCCGCACGGTTCCGCGCGGTCAGCGCCATCCACGCCAGCGGGATCGCGACGGCGGCCGAGATCACCCCGGCAGCAGCGGCGAGCGAGAAGGAGTTGACGAAGGCGCGGTGCACGGCCGGGTTGGCGAGCGCGTCCGCGAAGTTGCGCAGGCTGGCGGTCTCCGGCCCGAACGGCACCCCCAGCGCCGGCACCAGAGCGGTCGTGACCAGTGCCGCGATGGGCAGGATCGACAGCCAGATCAGCGCGAGCCAGGCCAGCGCCAGCAGCGCCCAGCCCCAGCGGCCCGGCGCAAAACCCGCAAAGGGCCGCCCTGCCCCCACGGGAACCGAAGTCAGCCGCAGCACCACCTGCCGCAGCGCCAGCGCGGCGGCGGCCAGAAGCACCAGCACCAGCGCCATCGCCGCCACCCGCCCGATCACCTGCGGGCCGAAGCCATTGAGCCGCTGATAGATCAGCGTCGTCAGCACCGGGAACCGCCCCGGAATCCCCAGCAGCGCCGGCACGCCGAAATTGCCCACGGCGGCGGCGAAGGCCAGCACCGCCCCGGCGGCGGCGGCGGGCAGCGTCAGCGGCAGGATCACCCGTGCCGCGATCCGCCGCGCCCCCGCGCCAGAAATCCGCGCTGCCTCGACCAGATCCAGCGGCACCGTCGCCAGCCGCGCCCGGACGGCGATGAAGACCAGCGGCATATGCTCGATCCCCATCAGCCAGGCGACGCCCGCGCCGGAATAGAGCGGGTTGGGCCGCCCCGGCGCAGGCGCGATCCCCAGCAGGTTCAGCACCGCCGAGCCGCTGCCCAGCAGCTCGATCCACGCCAGCGCCATGATCTGCGACGGGATCAGCAGCGGCGAGAGGGCGAGGAAGCTCATCACCGCGCGACCCGGCAGGCGCACCAGCCCCGTGACCAGCGCCAGCGCGACGCCGAGCACGGTGGACACCACCACCGAACCGGCGGACGAGGCCAGCGTATTCCAGAACGCCCGCCGGAACGCCCGCCCCTCGACCGTCTCGCGCAGCAGCCCCAGCGGCTCACCCGTCTCGCCGGGGCCGAGCGCCTCGGCGAACAGCCGCAGCAGCGGCCAGAGGCCGGTCGCCAGCACATAGACGGCAAGAAGGGCGACGATCAGCAGATCGCCGCCCCGAAGCCCCATAAGGGACATGCGGTCAGCCGCCGAAGAGGTCAGCGAACTGCTCCTTGTTGGCCTGATCGTCCGCCATCAGCTGCGCGGCGTCCAGCGGCAGGATGGTGAGCGCGTCGAGCGCCGGATAGCCTTCCGGCGCGGCGACGCCCTCGATGACGGGGAAATAGCCCTGCTCCACCGACTGCTCCTGCGCGGTCCGCGACAGCTGCCAGTCCACAAAGGCCTTGGCGGCTTCCTCGTTGTCGGTCCCCTTCAGGATCGCAACCGGCTGGGTGATCGAGCTGACGCCCTGCTCGGGCCACACGAACCCGACCGGCGATCCGTCCCTGGCGGCGTTCATCGCCATATATTCGATGATGATGCCGTAAGCCTTCTCGCCGCGCGCCACGGCCTCGATCACGGTGCCGTTGCCCTGACCGGCGACGGCGCCCGCGTCGGCCAGCGCCTCGTACCAGTCCCAGCCGAAGGCGGGCTGCTGGACCATCGTGCCGACGTGGATCACCGCCGCGCCGGAATAGAGCGGGCTCGGCATGATGAGCGAGCCGGCCACGTCCTCGGCCGTCAGGTCGTCCCACGAGGCGGGGGCGGTCTCGACCAGGTTGGTGTTGTACACGATGCCGGTGGTGATGAGCTTGGTGCCGAAGAAGGTCCTGTCGGGGTCGATCACCGAGTCAGGGATGCTTTCGGTCGGGGCATCGGCGTAGGCCAGCAGGCGGTCGTCCTGCTTGAGCTGGGTCATCGCCACCGCGTCGGCGATCAGCAGCACGTCGGCGGGGGTCGAACCGGCGGCGAACTCTGCCTGCAGCTTCGACATCAGCTCGGTCGTGCCGGTGCGGAAGACTTCCACCTGAACGTCCGGGTGATCCTCGTTGAAGGCCGCGACGACGGTCGCCATCTGCTCCTGCGGCTGCGAGGTATAGACGGTGATCTGCCCCGACGGCGCGGCAAGCCCGAGGCCGGGAACGGAGAACAGGGTCGCGGCGATCGCGGCGGTGCGGAGAGGCTTCATCTATCGATTCCTTTCGTCGGATTGCCGCGCTTCTAGCCTGCTGGCGTGAAGAAATCGTGACAGTTCCATGTCGCTTCTTCCTGCGCCCAGCGGACGACCTGCCCGTTGACGAGCCGTGCATGCGGGGCGTCGGTCAGGACCGCGTGGATCTCGCGGTCGGTGCCGGAATGGGCGACGATCAGCGTCGGCACTGACAGGTCCAGCCCGCGGAACGCCGCCCGGATGCGGGCGCGGAAATCGCCTGGGGATTCGCCGCCCGGCGGCGTCTCGTCCCGGCGCAGGGTGGCGCGGGGCATCCCTTCCCACGCGCCCCAGTTGCGTTCCGACAGGCCCTCGACCACCAGCACCGGCACGCCGAGCGCGCGCGAGACCACATGCGCCGTCTGCCGCGCGCGGGCGAGCGGCGAGGCGATGATCCGCGCGACCCCTGCCCCTGTCAGCCGCTGCCCCGCCGCCCGCGCCTGCGTCAGCCCCGCCGCGTCCAGCGGCAGGTCGGTATGGCCGCAGATGACGTCGCCGGCATTCGCATGGGTCTGGCCGTGCCGCATGAACAGGAACGATTCTACCATTCCAGCGCCCCGTCCTGTGTCCAGCGGGAGCCGGGAAAGGCGGCCTCCACCTCGGCCCGCCTGCGGGGCGGCGCGAAGGCGGCGAGCGCAACCTCGGGCTGCGCCTGCGCGAGCATGGCGGACAGCGTCTCGCGATCCGGGTGGACGTTCCAACGCAGATGCCGGGCGCGGCCCTCTGCTACCCACCCCGCCGAGGGCGCCTCCTGCGCCAGATGGCCGGTGAAGACGATCTGCACCCCTTCGCGAAGCGCACGCGGACCGAGGGTCCGGCTCAGCCCGCTGCCGCAATTCGCCCCCGCGGCGATCATCACGCCGGAAAGCGTGCTGCCTGCCGCCAGCGGCTCGGCGGTCTGCAGCAGCCGCTGCAATGGGTCCGCCGCGTCCGGCAGCAGCCAGTCCGACCGCTCCAGCAGCGCCCGTGCCACCTCGCGGATGCGCGGGCACATCCGCACCGCGTGCCCAGCCGCAGCACAGGCGAGCGCCAGGTCCAGCCCCCTGCCCGCCGGCGGCGCCGGCAGAAGGCACGGCCCCTGCCCGATCGCGGCCAGCAGCGCCTGGCGCTGCGCGTCCAGCCCCTGCGGCTCGATCCCGTAGGAGCAGTCCAGCACGGCGGCCCGCGCCTTCGGCAGGGGCGCCGCCGGAAACACCTGCGAGCCGCTCGCGAGGTCGCCGGAATAGAGCAGCCCCGCCGCGCCGCCGATCCGCATCCACACGCCGCCGGGCGCATGGCCGGAAGGGCCGGATTCGATCTGGATTCCGAGAATCTCGCCCTGCGCGGGCAGGTCACGGGCGCCGGACAGCCGCGCATCGGTCCCGAGCGCACGCACGGGCTCCGTCGCGTGGATCGGCGGATCACCCAGCCCGGCAAGCATGTCCAGCGCGCCGACATGATCGGCGTGGCCGTGCGAGATCAGCACCGCATCCACCCTTCCGATCCCGCCGAGGTCGGGCCGGCGGCCCGCATCGGGTCCTTCGCCGAGGTCCAGCAACAGGCGGCGACCGCCGATTTCCAGAAGGAAGCACGCCGGGCCCTTGGCGTCGAAGCCGCTCAGCGCCCGCAGCCTCATGCGGCGGCGACGGGGTGACGGGCGTCCCGCACGGCAGGAGAAGGGCGCGTGACGTCAGACGAACTCGCGGCTTCGCGCGGCAGCAGCCATCCGCCACGGATGGCGACGCCGATCGGCTCGCCGACAGCAGCCGGCCGGTCGAGCCGCAGCAAGATCGCACCGGCGTCCGGCAGATCGTCCAGCAGAACCTCGGCGACGTGATAGCCGTCCTCGAACCGGGTGCTGCTGACCCGCGCGGGCAGGCCCGCCGGGTCCGCGGCAAGGTCGCGCGCATGAAGGCAGAGCCAGGCGGGGCCGCGCTCGGCCTTTCCCGGCAGCGCCAGTTCCACCCGGCCGATGCGGACGCGGGAAAGCCCGCCCGCCTCGCCCGTCACCTCGACCGGCAGCGTCCGGCCCTGCCCGATGAACCGCGCGACCATCGGGGTCAGCGGCCGGTCGAACAACTCGGCGGGCGAGCCGATCTGCTCCAGCCGGCCGCCATCCATCACGCCGACGGTATCGGCAACCGCCATCGCCTCGTTCTGGTCGTGGGTCACGAAGACCATCGTGCAGCCGGTCGAGCCGTGGATGCGCCGGAACTCGGCCAGCATCGACTGGCGCAGATGCGCGTCGAGATTGGCCAGCGGCTCGTCCAGCAGCAGGATGCGCGGGCGGGCGGCAAGGCTGCGGGCAAGCGCGACGCGCTGGCGCTGGCCGCCGGAAAGCTCATGCGGCCTGCGGGCGGCGAGATGGTCCAGCCCCACCATGTGCAGCGCCTCTGCCACGCGGCGCTCGCGCTCGGCCCGCGGCATCCGGTAGAGGCCGAAGCCGACATTCCCCGCCACCGTCATATGCGGCCAGAGGGCGTAGGACTGGAAGACCATGCCGAGCCGCCGCGCCTCGGGCGGGGTGAAGCGCGAGGGACCGGCGACCTCGTCGCCGCCGAGCCAGATCTGCCCGGCATCCGGGCGCTCCAGCCCCGCGATCAGCCGCAGGAGCGTGGTCTTGCCGCAGCCGGATGGCCCGAGCAGCGCGACGAAGCGGCCCGATCCGAACCGGGCGCTGAGGTCGTCCACAGCGCGGGTCGCGCCGAAGCGGCGGGTGATCTGGTGAAAGCGGATGTCGGTCATGCGGGCGTCTCTACAACGGAAGTGTGACACTGGGCTGACAGCGGGGGAAGGGCAAGCAGGTCCTGATGGCGTGGCCCCGGCTGCCATGCGTAGGTTGCGGCGGGTGCCACGCCGCAGCGGGGGTTTCGCACCCCCGCGCCCCCGCGGGATATTTGGGCACCAAAGACGGGACCAAGTCGGGATAGGTTTTCGCCTGGGACCACGACGCCGGGCGCGACGAAAAACCCGAGCCGATAGTTGACAATTACGCTAGGAATATGGATTCCAGCCAGACCCGGAGCCGACCGGGGCGAGCGACCTGCCCGATTGTCCAGCAAGGCGAGATACATGAACCAGCCCAACCCCCGCTTCCACGCATTGCGCCGGTCGCTTCGCTTCGTTGCCCCTGCTGCTTTCGGCCTTGCCGTTCTCGTGGGAACGGGCGGCCCCGCGCCGGCGCAGGACAGTCCAGAGCCTGCCGCGGCGGTTGAATCGAACCTGCCCGCCGTGGACGCGGGCCAGCCACCATCGTCTCCGGCGCCTGCCGCCGGGTCTGAACCGGCGCCGGCATCTGCGGCGCCGGTCCCTGACGCCGGTGCTTCCAGCGCAGCACCTGCCCAGCCCGGCCCGCTGCCGATTCCGGCCGAGACGCTGCCGCATGATCTTTCGCCCATGGGCATGTATCGGCAGGCGGATGCCGTGGTGAAATCGGTCATGCTGGGGCTGATCTTCGCCTCGGTCGTCACCTGGACCATTCTGGTCGTGAAGCTGATCGAGTTCGCCGCCAGCATGTCGGGCATCGGCCGGGGCGCAGCGCGGATCGAGGCGGCCGAGAGCCTGCGCAGCGCGCTGGTCCGTGCGGACGGGCGCGGCCCCGATGCCCGGATGCTGCGGGCCGCGGCGCGCGAGCTGAACCGCTCGGGGCCCGAGTTGTCCGCGCAGGGCGTGCAGGAGCGGGTCAGTTCGAAGCTGTCGCAGATCCAGGCCCGCGCGGCGCGGCAGATGAACCGGGGAACCGGGGTGCTGGCGACGATCGGCTCCACCGCGCCGTTCGTGGGGCTGTTCGGGACCGTCTGGGGGATCATGAACAGCTTCATCGGCATTTCCGAGGCGCAGACGACCAACCTCGCCGTGGTCGCCCCCGGCATCGCCGAGGCGCTGCTGGCGACCGCGCTCGGTCTCGTCGCGGCGATCCCTGCGGTGGTGATCTACAACGTCTTCGCCCGCGCCTCGGGCGGCTATCGCCTGCGGCTGGGCGAGGCCGCTTCGGGGGTCGAGCGGCTGGTGTCCCGCGATCTGGACCGGCGCGCGGCCGGCATGGTGGTCTGACATGGCGGGCGGCATCCGAGGCGGCGACGACGACGATCTCGCCGAGAACCACGAGATCAACGTCACCCCCTTCATCGACGTGATGCTGGTGCTGCTTATCATCTTCATGGTGGCGGCGCCGCTGGCGACGGTGGACGTGAACGTGGACCTGCCGGTATCGAACGCGCCGTCCTCCGGGCGACCCGACACGCCGCTGTGGCTGACGGTCGGGGCCGATGGCGGGCTGTCGCTGGGGAACGATCCGGTTGCGGCCGACGCTCTGCGGGGGGCGCTGGATGCGGCGACGGGGGGCGATCCCGAAGCCCGCATCTTCCTGCGCGCCGATCAGTCGGTCGCCTATGGCGAGTTGATGGGGGTGATGAACCGGCTGCGCGACGCGGGTTATCTGAAGATCGCGCTGGTGGGGCTGGACCGCGTGAGCGCGCCGCCCGTTGCGATCGATGCGGCGCCGGGAATGGCGCCGGCAGCGGCGGGCCAATGAGCGGCGGCGGCATCGGCCGGGCGGCGCTCTGGACCTCGGTGGGGGTTCTCGTCGCATCGGCGCATATCACGGCGGGGATGTGGGCGATGCGGCGGGAGGGCCCGACTCTCGCGGCGGCCCCTGACGCGATCATGATCGAACTCGCCCCCGTTCCTGCGCCCGCCCCGGATGCGACCGAAGCGCCGCTGCAGCCGGCGACATCCGATATGGCGACCGCCGAGGAGCCGGCGGAAGAGGTGGAGCCGGAACCCGAGCCTGTGCCTGAGCCGGAGCCCGAGCCTGAACCTGAGCCGGAACCCCTTCCCGAGCCTCTGCCGGAACCCGATCCCCTGCCGGAGCCTCCGCCGGAGCCGGTTGTGGAGCCGCTCCCCGAGCCCGAGCCGGTGCCGGACTTCGTGCCGCCGCCCGTGGTGCCGCTGCCGCCGCCGGATTTCGCCAGCCTCGCCCCGGCCATCGTGCCGCCGCCGCCGCGAAAGCCCGAGCGGCTGGTCCGGCAGGGGCCGGAGCCGCGCGAGCAGCCGCCGGAGGAGCCCCGCCAGCGGGAGCAGCCCCGTCAGGCCGAGCGGCGCGAGCCGCAACCGCCCCGCGAGGAGCCCCGGCAGGAGCGCCGCTCGGGCGGGGCGCCTGCGGCCGCGGCCAGCACGCAGAACCAGCCGGCGCGGGGCGCGAGTCCGCAGGCCGTCGCCAACTGGCAGAGCCAGATCCAGAGCCGCGTCGCCTCGCATATGCGCCGCGCCCGCATTACCGGCGGGCGGGGAACGCTGCGGGCGACGGTGCAGCTGTCGGTTTCGCCGAACGGCAGCGCCTCGGGCGCGCTGGCGGCGGGGACGGGCGATCCCCGGATCGATTCGGCGCTCGCGCGGCAGGCCGCGCGGATGCCCAGCCTGCCCGCGCCGCCGGACGGCCGCGCGAAGTCGCTGACGGTGCCGATCGCGGTCGAGGTGAGGTGACGGCTGGCGACCATGGGACGGGCCTCGTCCCCCGCCTGCCGCACGGCCCCTGCTAGCCTATCCCGGCGCCGGCCGGTGCCTGTAGGGCAAGGACCGGCAAAGCAGGGCAGGATTCACTTGCATGGATGTACAAGCGAAGTCCCGGACGAGCGCCGCACAACGTGTCTCGTGAGACGGACAACGACACGCAAGCCGCATCCCGGTCGGGCTGCAACAGAGACGCCGGATCGGAAGCCCGCGACCTCTGCCCGCCGCCGGAAGCCTACGCCCGCGTCGCCGCTTCGATCTTCGCGCCGGGGAAGCCGGACACCAGCGCCTGCAGCCGCGCCTCGTCGGGCGTCAGGCAGCCGGCCGTGGAAAGCGCATCGGCGAGGGCGGCAGTCTGGGCCGAGATCGTGATCTCGCGCCAGGTCGCCGGTGTGGGCCGCCCCGTGGCGGGATCCATGATGTGGCCGTCGGTTCCTGCCTGATCGAACGTGGTTCCCAGCGGGGCCGAGGTCGCCAGCGCGCGGTCCTGCAGCGCGACGCGGCCCCCCGCCTCCAGCTTCACCTGCCAGGCGCCGCCGCCCGGCTGGCCACCGAGCGCGCGAAGTTCGCCGGTGTCGATCAGCACCTCACTCAACCCCTCGGCCTTCAGCAGCGCGGCCACGCGGTCGGCCACATAGCCCTGCCCGATGCCGTTCAGGGTCAGCGCCATGCCGGGGCGCAGGGTGATGCGGGTGCTGTCCATCCGCACGCCTTCCCAACCGGTGCGGGCCAGCGCGCCGCGGATCGCGGCATCGTCGGGGCGCCCTCCGGCCACCGCCGCCTCGGCCCACAGCGACCAGAGCGGCTGCACCGTCGGATCGAACCGGCCGCCGCTTTCGCGATGGACGGCCCCGGCGAGCGACAGGCATTCCAGCAACTCGAATGGCGGCGCGGTCAGTTCTCCGTCGCGGTTCAGTCGCGCGAGGGCGCTGTCGGGGCGGTAGAGGCTGAGGATGCCCTCCAGCCGGTCGATCTCGGACAGGACGCGGGCGGCGATGGCGTCGCCATCGGGATGGGCGATGCGGATCGACACCTGCGCGCCAAGCGCCTGCCCGGCGCGCAGGCGCGGGGTCGGCGCCGGAGCGGCGCGGCCCATCTGCGGCAGCGCGGCGACGGCGGCGGAAATCGCGATGAAGCGGCGGCGTGTCAGCATGGCTTACCCCTCTGCCTGGCGCGACAGGGCGCGCAGGCGATCCTCGAAATCGTCGGCGGCCGGACCATCCGCCCCGTCGCCGGCCTCGCCGGTCATCTCGACCGGGGCCAGCACCATATCGTCGGTGATCTCGTCCAGCGTCAGCACCCGGCCGCCGTCGGCGCTGGCGAATGCCTCCGCCTCGGGGCGGGTGCCGAAGGGCACGGTTTCCGGCGCGCCCATGCCGCCCTCGCGGGCCGAGCCGACGACGTAGAACGCGCCCTCGGCGTCGATCCAGTTCCCCTCGCCCGGCACGTCCCATGTCGCGGCATCGGCGCCCATGTCGTTGACGTAGATGGCGAGGATCGGGGCGATCTGTTCCGGCGCGCGGGCGAAGGCGATGGCGTCGCGGACCTGGCTGAAGAACAGCGGCGAGCCGGGCACCGCCTCAAGATGGACCTGCGCCTTGGGGCCGGGATGCTCCACCAGGTTCATCTGGCAGAAATGGCCGAGCGTCTGCGCCGATATCTCGACCGGCGAGATGTCCTGCGCCATCTCCTCCTTGCAGCCGGCGAGGCCGAGCATCAGGGCGGCCGCGACGGTCAGTCTCAGGGCGGTCATGGCGTCACCTTGCGGAATGCGGCCCAGGCCAGCGCCAGCGCCAGCAGCGGCCAGAGCGCGACGGAGGTCAGCGACTGCCACAGCGGGATCGACCCGGCGGCCCCGCCGACGCCGCCGGCCGCAGCCGCGGCTTCCGAGGCGGTCAGGTTGAACAGGCGGAAGGCGTCGGCGGGGTTCGCCAGCAGCGCCACAGGCAGGAACTCGGTCGTGAACTGCCCGCCCCCGTCCGAGACGATCATCGCCAGCAGCCCGAGGTCATACAGCACCACCAGTCCCAGCCACAGCCCGATCGCCAGCCCCGCCGCACCGGACGGGCGGCGCGACAGCGAGGACAGCGCATAGCCCGCACCAAGGAAAGTCGCGCCCAGCAGGGCCGAGCTCCACAGCAGGCGCCACAGCGCGGGCAGCCCCTCCATCGCGGACGAATCGAACAGGAACGCGGCCAGCGCCGCCGCGCCGTAGCCGAGCGCGACCGCCAGCGTCAGCACCCCCAGATGCGCGACCAGCTTGCCCAGCAGGATCTGCAGGCGCGAGACGGGATAGGTCAGCAGCAGGGGCAACGTCCCCCGCTCGGTCTCGCCGGCGATTGCGTCGAAGCTCATCAGCAGCGCCAGCAGCGGGACCAGATAGACGGCGAGCGAAGTCAGCGAGGCGACGGTGATCGACAGGCGGTCCACGCCCACGTCGCCGGTCGGCGCGGCCCCGGCGGCGGCCAGCACCAGCGAGAACAGCAGCATCAGCAGTGTGGCGATCAGCACCCAGCGGTTGCGCAGGGCGATGCGGTATTCGGTGGCGGCGGTGGCGAGAACGGGCGCGATCATTGGCCGTCCCTCCGGCTGAAATGGCTGTAGATGTCTTCGAGGCTGGGCGGGATCACGTCGAGATCGGCAACCCGCCCGCCGAGCGCGGAGATGCGGGCCAGCAGCGCCAGCTTTTCTGATTGCTGGCAGGTCAGGTGCAGCAGGCCGTCATTGCCGATGCCGGCTTCAGGGATCGCCTCGGCCAGCGCGCGGGTCTGGCCGGGGGCCGGGGTGACGTGCATCGCCACGGGCAGCGCCGCCTCGTGCCGCAGTTCGGGCAGCGTGCCCTGCGCGACCAGCCGCCCGCCCGACAGGATCAGGATGCGGTCGGTCCGCGCCTCCACCTCGGTCAGCGCGTGCGAGGACAGCAGGATCGACGCGCCCTCGGCGGCCAGTTGGTCCAGCAGCGCATAGAAGTCCCGCCGGGAAACGGGATCGAGGCCCGAGGTCGGCTCGTCCAGCACCAGAAGCCGCGGCTTGCCGATCAGCGTCTGCGCCAGTCCGACGCGCTGGCGCATCCCCTTGGAATAGGTGCCGATCCGGCGTCTGGCAGCATGGCCGAGGCCGACCCGCTCCAGCAGCTCCAGCGCCTGTTTCGGGTCCTCGCCGCGCAGGGCGAGGTAGTGGCGGATCTGCTCCTGCCCGGTCAGCGCGGGGTGGAAGGCGGCGTTTTCCGGCAGATAGGCGACCTGCGCCCGCGCCCCGGCGGAGCCCGGCGCCTCGCCGCAGACCTCGATCGTGCCGCCGTCATAGGGGATCAGCCCGAGGATGATCTTCATCATCGTGGACTTGCCCGCGCCGTTGTGGCCCAGCAGCGCGACGCGCATTCCCGGCAGCAGCGTCAGCGACACGTCGTCCAGCGCCTGCACGGCCTGATAACGCTTGCTGAGACCCGCGATCCTCAGCGTCGCGCCGGCCTCGGGCGCGGTGTTCCGCGCCACGGCCACCGGGGCCGCGGCGGCCTGCCGCGCGCGGAAATGCTCAGTGGGTTGAGATATCGTCAGGGTCGAGGTCATCATAATTTCCTTTGGCCCAGCGTCCGGTGGCCTCTGCCTCGTAGGGCAGCACCTCGGGCGGGACGTCGATCGTCAGGGGGCGCATCAGCGGCGCCGAGTCGCGCACGCCTCCGGGCAGCGTGGCGGGAAAGCTCTGCTGGCTCCAGCGAACCAGTTGCACGGCGGGCGAGCCGGTCAGAAGCGCGGCGGCGGGCTGCGACCACAGGATCTGGTCCATCAGGTCGTTCGGGCGATAGGCGCTGTCCGCCACGCCGTCGCCGTTCAGGTCGAACGCGGGATGGTCGGACCAGAAGTTGCCGCGCCCCTCATGGCTCCATTCCATGTGGCGGGTGCCGACATATTTCACCTGCTCGCGGTTGCCGATGAAGGCGTTGTTGGTCAGCACGTTACGCTCGGACCCGGCGGTGAAGTGGATGCCGATGCCGCAGCCCTCGAAGCGGTTGTCGAACATCAGGTTCTTGTGGGCGTTATAGATGAACAGGCATTTCTTGGTACCGCCCCGGATCAGGTTGCCCGAGATGTCGCCGTTGTTGGAATAGTTCAGCATCAAACCGTGCTCGCGGTCGCCGAGACTGCGGTTGTTCAGGATCTTTGGCCGGTCCGAGAACATGATCGCGAAGCCCAGATGGTTCCCGATCGAGATGTTGCCCGACACCTCCGTGTTGCGGGTATACATGAAGTGCACGCCGAAGCGCAGGTCGCGGAAGACGTTGTCGCGGTAGAAGCTGTCGGCGCTCGCGTTGGAAAAGATGCCGTCGCGGCCGTAGCGGATCGAGTTGCCCTGCAGCAGCGTGCCGGGGCTGTTCCAGGCATAGATGCCGTTGCCGCGCTGGTTCATGTGCGGATGGCGGGTGCCGATGATCTCGTTCCCGATCACCTGCGAGTCGCGCCCGCCATGCACGTCGATGCCGTGCATGTTTTCGGTCAGCAGCAGCCCTTCGATCCGCGCCCGGTCGGCGCCTTTCAGGATCTTCACCCCGGCGTCGAGATCCTCGTTCTTGTGCCCCGATCCGGTGACGGCGAAGCCGCTCAGCGTCACGTCCGGCGCGTCGATGGTGATGACGGTGCCGTCGCCGCCGCCATCCACCACCGCGCCGCGCGGGCCGGTGATGGTCAGCGGCCGGTCGATGATGACGGGGCCCAGGTAGGCCCCGCCGGTCAGTTTCAGCACATCGCCCGGCGCGGCCGAGGCGATGGCCGCCGCCAGACTGCCCTGCCCCGGCGCGACGTCGCGCTCGGCCGCGGCGAGCGGCTGGGCGAAGGCGAGGCACAGAAGCAGGATCAGTCGGCGCATGGGTCAGGCCGCCTTCGGCTCGACGAACATGCGGCCGCGCATCTCCATGTGCAGCGCGTGGCAGAACCACTGGCAGTAATACCAGTAGACGCCGGGCTTTGCGGCAATAAAGGTCACCGACGTCGTCGCCCGCGGGGCGACCTCCATCGCGATGCCGTGGCCGCTCATGGTGAAGCCGTGGGTGAGGTCGTCGATCTCGTCGAGGTTGGTGACGACCACCGTGACCTCATCGCCCTCTGTCACCCGGAACTCCTCCAGCGAGAAGCTGGGCGCCACGCTGGACATGTAGACGCGGACCTTGTTGCCGTCGCGGATCACCGTGTCGGCCCATTCGTCGATATCGACGCCGTCCGCCTCGGCCTGGGCGCGGGTCTCGGCCCACATCGGGTCGTCGCGCTCCCACACCGACTTGATGATCGGCGCCATGATCGCCGGATCGACCGCGATCGCATCGTGGGGTTCGGCGAAATTGGGGCCGTCATGGACCAGCACCATCCGGTCGCCCGAGATGTCGATCAGCTGGTCGTTTTCCGGCTTCAGCGGGCCGACGTTCAGGAAGCGGTCCTTGGAGAACTTGGACAGGCACACCATCCAGTCGTTCCGCGCGTCCAGCGTCTCGCCCATCACCGTCTTCAGGTGGCCGGGCTGGTAGTGGACGTCGATCTTGTCCTTGATCGGATCGACCTCCTCGCCGTTATAGGCGCGGATCGCGTCCTCGATGTTCCACTTGGCGACCTGGCTGTCGAGGAACAGCGAGGTATAGGCGTTGCCGCGCCCGTCGAAGGCGGTGTGCAGCGGGCCGAGGCCGACTTCCGGCTCTGCCACCACGGCGCTGCGCGGGTCGGCATTCTCGGTGAACAGGGCGTCGAACCTGGTCACGTCCAGCACCGTCACGGTCGGCGACAGCTTGCCGGCGATGACGAGGTGCTTCCGGTCCGGCGCCATGTTGCAGCCATGCGGGTTGTTGGCGATGGGGATGTAGCGGGTGAAGTTGCTGTTCGCCTCTTTCCGCCCGTCCACGATCTTGCAGCCGTTCAGCTCCTGATATTCGCCCGCCTCGATGGCGCGCTCGATCTCGGCGATGTTGAAGACGACGACATGGTCCATTTCCGACTCGGTCATCTCGGCCAGGGTCATCCCCATCTCCGAGTTGTACGAGGTCGAGAACGCCCATTTTCCTTCGTAATCGGCATCGGTGTTGTCGAGGTTGCCCGACACCATGACCTGCCACGCGACCTGCATCTCGTCGGCGTTGACGGCCGTGAAGATGTTCACGTAGGTCGTCGGATCGTCCATCGTCGTGCCGTCGTTGACCAGCGGCGATTCTTCCTCGCCATTGGCGAACAGGTAGTTCGTGCGCGGGAACTTCTGCGGGCGGAAGCCGTGCATGGCCTTCGCGTTCGGGATTTCCAGGATCGCGTCGCATTTCATCACGTCGCAGCGGATCCGGGCGACGCGGTTGTTCGCCTTGTCCTGCGTGTAGAGGTAGCGGCCATCATAGCGCCCTTCGGTGAAGGACATGTGCAGGTGGTGAAGGTCGCCGTTGTCGTGGATCTTCTTGCCGTTGGCGGCGAGATAGGCCTTGGTATCCTCGGTCATCGTCCGCTGGTGGATGCGGATGGATTCGTTGGTCTGGCCCCAGCCGGTGGCCGAGCAGCGGTTGAACACCGGAATCCGCATCAGCTCGCGCATCGAGGGCACGCCGATGATCCGCGCCTCGCCGGACTGGCCCGAGGACCAGAAGCCGTAATAGCTGTCCAGCTGGCCGGGATCGACGGCGATGGAAGCGTGCCCGCCCGTCTGGGCCGCCGCACCCGTGGCGGTGGCGGCGGTGACGCCGGCCGCGCCCGCGCCGATCGCCGCCGGTCCCAGCGCCAGCCGGCCGCCGAACGCCCCTGCCGCCGCGGTGCCCGCGGAAGCGGCGAGCACGGCCCTCCGGCTCAGACCCTTCTTTTCTTTGGTTTCCATCACGGAACTCCCTTTGGTTAAGCGTTGCTGGTCCGGGCGGCATTCGGATGGCCGGCCGGAGGTTTGCCCAGGATCGGCGGCGTGCTGGCGGCCAGCGCGTCGCGCCGCTTGATCTTCTTGATGACGACCGGGCACTTGGTTTCCGAGCGATAGAGCACCTGGCAGTGCAGGCAGTCGATGCACTCGTTCGGGTTGATCTCGCCCGTGGGGTGGATCGACTGGACGGGGCATTCATTCGCGCAGGTCTGGCAGGGGTTCCCGCATTCCTTGTAGCGCTTGAGCCAGTCGAACATGCGGATCCGGGCCGGGATCGCCAGCGCCGCACCCAGCGGGCACATGTAGCGGCAGAAGAACCGCTCCACGAACAGGCCCGCGACCAGCAGCGCCACCGCATAGGCCACGAACGGCCAGGCGCGGACGAAGTTGAGGATGATCGCGGTCTTGAACGGCTCGACCTCGGCCAGACGCTCGGCCTGCTCGACCCCGGCCAGCGAGACGCCGAAGAGGCCGAGGAAGATGATGTATTTCACCGGCCACAGCCGCTCGTGCAGCGCCCACGGCACGGTCCATTGCGGGATGCCCAGCTTGCGGCCGATCTGGTTGGTCAGCTCCTGCAGCGCGCCGAAGGGGCACAGCCAGCCGCAATAGGCCCCGCGGCCCCAGAAGATCAGCGCCGCCGCGACCGCGAACCACAGGATGAAGACCAGCGGATCGAGCAGGAAGGCCTGCCAGCTGAACCCCGTCATCAGCGAGTTGAACAGCGCGAGGACGTTGAGGACGCTGAGCTGCGCCTGCGCATACCATCCCAGCCAGACCAGCGTCACCGTCAGGAACGCCATGCGGAAGATGTAGAAGTGCCGCTCGTTCCTGGTCACCTGGCCCATGAAGAAGAAGGCGCCGGTCAGGACCGCGAGCATCCCGATCAGGATGGCGATCTCCACCTGCTTCGCATCCCAGATGCGCTGCCACAGGGCGGCCTGACCCTGGGCCTCGGTGCGGTCGGCGACGGCCGCTGCGACCGGCGCGGCGGTGTCGGCGGGCGCGGCGGCCTCGGGCGGCGGGGCGGGCTGCTCGACCTGCGTCAGGTAGCGGTTGGGAACCTGATAGCCCAGATCGAACGCCTGATAGACGCGTTCCACCGGCCCCACCGCCCGCTGCACCAGAAGCTGGATGCGGAACGGCCTGGTCGGGTCGAAGCCGGAATCGGCGGGAATGCGGAACAGGTCGGTCTCGTTGTAGTCCGGCGCGTCCTCGGGGGCGATGCCGTTCAGCCGGACATGGTCGCGGTCGCGGAAGCGCACCGAGATGTCGTCCTGGATCAGCACGATCCGGTCGAAGATGCCGCCGCGCACATAGCCCGAGCCCTTGAAGCTGTAGAGCCCCTGCCCCATCACCGCGATGGCGTGCTGGCCCTCGCCAAGCTGCGCCTGAAGGTTGCGGAAGTCGCCCTCGTTCAGAAGCGCGCTGCCGATCTGCGGAACCGAGACCAGCGTGGCCGCCATGTCGATGAAAGTCGTCTCGGGCGGCTCGGCCAGCGGGCGCGTCGCGGCGCGGTCGTCGGGATGGGTCGCGAATGCCTCGTTGACCTCGCCCACGCTCAGCACCAGCCGGCGGACGGTGCCGTCGCCCTCCATCTCGGTCCAGCTCGTCGCGGGCTCGGCGTCGGGGTTCAGCACGAATTGCGGCCCGGCCTCGACGTCCGGCGCAAGGCCGCCCAGCCCCAGATCGCGCGCCACCCTCAGGCCCGAGCGGACGATGGAATCGTCGATCACCATCACCGTGACCGTCGCGCCGGAAATGATGTCCAGCTCGTGGGAGGTGCCGCCCGAGCGGGCCGCCGCGACGAGGTCCAGCCCGGCATAACCCTCGACCAGCGCCCGGACCTTCGCTTCGGGAATGCCGATCAGAACGATCGGTTCGGAGTGTTTCAGCAGACGGACGCTGACCACCTTGGCGTCGTTGTCCACGACGACCATCGAGTGGATCGGCTTGCCCGAATAGCCGGTCGTGCCCACGAAATCCGAGGTGACGAAGGCCCAGGCCACCGTCTCGCCCCCGTCCAGCACGGGCGCCACGGGCAGGTCCGGGCGGATCGCGCCGAAGCCGTCGGCGCCGGGCATCAGCTCGCTCGCCGTCTGCTGGGGCAGGAACTCCTCCAGCAGCGACTGGGCGGAGCCGGGGCCGGCGAAGGCGAGCGTGACGATCAGGCTGAGCAGGAGGCCAAGGATTTTCATGCGCGATCGTTCCCGGATGTGGTCCCCTGCCGGATCGCCGGGGGATGGTGATTGCTGCTTCCGCAAGCCGGAACCGTGGCGGCGTCCGGGACGGGCGTGGCTGAGCCGCCCCGAGCCAGCGGGCGGCGTTTGCAGGGCGGCCGCCCGGCTCCGCAGCCGGCGCGGCCATTGGAACGGGACGGGATCCGATTCGACCCGTTGAGGATGCCCGGACCCCGGATGGGGGTCAACGCGCGGAGGTTGTGATCCGCAAAAGCTTCACAGATATCACCGGCAACCGCTTCATTTCCTTGCGCGCACGCCTCGCCGACTTGCCGCCGCATTCCCCCGGCGATCCCCCCGACAGCCGCCGACATCATGGTCGTGCAGCTGCGGATCGGTTCGGGTCGGGCGGTCTTGATCATGGGTCGAGGTCTAGGCCGCGCTCGGCGGTCGTTCTTTGAGGCTGATCAAACAAGCCCGAAACATTCCGGGGGTTCCCGCCGGTCTGTTTGACCAACCGCAAAGACGGCCGCCCCGGCGCTCGGCAGCATCGGCAGGTCATTTCGTCGCACCCCAACCGTCGCAAGGCGCAACATGCCCGGAAAACACCTTGCCCGCTGGACCCTGAGCTGGTTCGCCAGCGCCCTGAGCTTCCTGCTGGCGGCGCTGGCGCTGGCCGTGCCGTTCGCCCCCGCGCCCGGCGCATGGCTGGAGGGGCGCGGCCTTGCCCTGGTGCATCTGCTCGCCCTCGGCTGGCTCAGCCAGATGATGATCGGCGCTTCGCTGCAATTCCTGCCGGTCCTGCTGGCCCGCCCGCTGCCGTGGCCTTGGCTGTCGCCGCTCAGCCTCGCCCTGACCGGCGTCGGGACGATCCTTCTGGCGCTCGGCTTTATCGGGCTGGAGGGGGGCGGCACGGGGCTGCTGGCCCTGGCGCCGCTGCCGCTGGGCGCCGGACTGGGGCTGTTCCTGCTGATGGCCGGCGGAACGCTGCTGCCTGCGGGCGGCTGGCGCGACGACGCCGGGCGGCCGGTGCTGCTGGCCCTTGCCGCGCTGATCCTGACCTTCGCCAGCGGCGGCGGGATGGCGCTGGCGGGAACCGGCGGCCCGGTGGCCATCTCGCCCGAGGCGCTGCCGTTTCATGTGGGGCTGGGCGTCGCGGGATGGCTCGGCCTGGCCACGGCGGGGGTCAGCTATCGGCTGTTCGCCATGTTCCTGATCGCGCCGGACGGCGGCGGCAGGCTGCGCCGGATCACCGCCGGGGCGGCGCTCTGCCTGACCGGGCTGCTGACGCTCGGCCTGGGCCTCGCCGGCCATTGGCCCGCGCCGGGATGGCTGCTTCCCGCCGCGATGATCTGCGCTTCGGTGACGGCGGGTCTTTATATCGCCGACATCGCGCAGGTCTGGCGCAGCCGCAGGCGCGCGCGGCCCGAGGTGAACATGCGGATGACCCGCCCTGCCCTCGCCTTCCTCGCGTTGGCGGCGCTGCTGGCGCCGGTCGCAGCCATCGACGGCCGGTTCGCCGAGGCGGCGGTCTTCGCAGCGCTGGTCGGCTGGCTTTCCGGGCTGACGCTGGCGCAGATGGTCAAGATCACCAGCTTCCTGACCTGGATTCAGGTCTTCTCGCCCCGGATCGGCAAGCAGAAACTGCCGCAGGTGCATGAGCTGGTGGACGATGCCGCCTGCCGCCGCTGGCTCGGCCTGTGGTTCGCCGGCGCGGCCCTTGGCACGGCGGCGCTTCTGGCCGAACATGCCCAGGGGCTGCGGCTCGCCTTCGCGGTGCTGCTCGTCGCGGCCCTCGGCATCGCCCGCGAGGTCCGGGCCATCCGCCGCCTTGCGCATCTTTCCTTTGCGGCGCGGCCGCCGGTCCTGCCGCCGCTCTTCCTTCCTCAACTGCGAATGGACCCGACATGAGCCAGCCGCCAACGCACGATCTCGACGTCCGCCCCCTGCTGGCCGCGGGCGAGCAGCCCTTCGACCGCATCCTGGAGACCGTCTCGGCCCTTCCCCCCGGCGCCGCCCTGCGGCTGATCGCCCCGTTCGAGCCCGCGCCCCTTTACAACGTGCTGGCGCGCAAGGGCTTCGATCACCGGACCAGCCAGCGCGGCGACGGCGACTGGGAGGTGCTGTTCACGCCCAAGGCGCACCCACCGCCAGAGGCGGGGCTCGCCCCCGGCAGCAACCCCGAAGCGATGTTCTGGCCCGAGCCGGCGCAATCGCTCGACCTGACCGGCCTTGCCCCGCCCGAGCCGATGGTCCGCATCCTCGGCGCGCTGGAGGAAATGGTCCCCGGTGCGGTGCTGTTCGCGCTGCTGGAACGCGAGCCGATGTTCCTGTTCCCCGAACTCTCGGCCCGCGGCCATGAATGGGCGGGCAACCACGCCGCCGACAGGGCCAGCTACCGCATCCTGATCCGGCGCGGGCACGGGGAATGACCGGCGATCCCCTGCGCCAGCCCGTCATCGACGCGCTGTCCGGGATCATCGACCCGGAAACCGGCCACGACCTCGTGGCGATGGGCCTGATCCGCAGCGTGGAGATCGAGGGCGCCCGCGCCCGCGTCACCATGACCACCACCATCCGCGGCTGCCCCATGGCCGAGATGCTGCGGCTGGGCGCCGAGGCCGCTGTCGCCTCGGTCCCCGGCATCACCGATGCCGAGGTGACGCTGGAATGGGAGCCGCCCTGGACCCCCGACCGGATCGGTGGCGGGGTGTGGGCCTAGGCGACCGCCTTCCCGGCGCGGGCAATCTGTTCCCGATAACGCTGCGCCGCTCTCGGGCCTTCGTTCGCCGGAAGCGCCCGTGTCGGTGCCCGTGTCGAACATGAGGCCGAGAGCCTTTCGCCGACAGCCCGCCGCACACGCCGTCGTTCCGAAGCCCGCCCTTCCAAGCGCAACTCCGATCTGTCATGCAGCGGCCTGCGGACACGAACGAGGGCGCCGGATGGCCATCGACATCTCCATCCTGCGGGATCTGCACCTGTTCCGGCAGCTGGAGCCGTCGGACCTGACCCGGCTGGTCCAGCGCGCCGCCACCCGGCGCGTTCCGGCGGGCGAGGCGGTGTTCGAGCAGGGCGCCCCGGCCCGCAGCTTCTACCTGCTGATTTCGGGGCGGTTGAAGGTGTCGCAGGTCACTGCCGACGGGCAGCAGGTCATGGTGCGCGTCGTCCATCCCGGCGATCTCTTCGGCTTCGCCCGCGCCCTCTCGCGCGAGGATTATCCGGGCACCGCGCGGGCGGCGGTGGAAAGCGTCGTCATCGGCTGGCCGATGACCGACTGGGACGCCGTGGTCGAGACCAACCCGCGTCTTGCCGTGAACGCCATGCAGACCATCGGCCAGCGCCTCGACGAGGCTCACACCCGCCTGCGCGAGATGTCCACCCAGGAGGTCGAGCGGCGCGTCGCCCATACCGTCCTGCGGCTGACCGAAAAGGCCGGGCGGGCCGAGGATGGCGGCACAAGGATCGACTTCCCGATCTCGCGCCAGGACATCGCCGAGATGACCGGCACCACGCTGCACACCGTCTCGCGCATCCTGTCGAGCTGGGAGGGGCAGGGCCACGTCAAGGGCGGACGCCAGCGGCTGACGGTCCTCGACGCCGAGGCGCTGCGGCAGATCGCGGACCCGGAAACCTGACCATTTTCCTTGCTGTTTGCGGTTGCGCAAACTGCAGCCCGGCTGGCAGGCTTAGTCATGGAGGGGCCGGCACGGGCGCCGGGCGTTGCACGAAAGAGGGTTTCCATGACCAGCACAGCCGAACAGATGCGGGCTTGGCAGGGCCCGGCGATCCTGTCCTTCGGGTTCCGTCCCTTCTTCCTCGGCGCGGCGGTCTGGGCGGCGCTGGCGATGGCGCTGTGGGTGCTGTCCCTGTCCGGCGCGCTGACCCTGCCGAGCGCGTTCGACCCGGTGACGTGGCACGCGCATGAGTTCCTGTTCGGCTATCTCGCCGCCGTCATCGCCGGATTCCTGCTGACGGCGGTTCCCAACTGGACCGGACGCCTGCCGATCCTCGGCTGGCCGCTGGGCGGGCTGTTCGCGCTGTGGGTGCTGGGGCGGATCGCGGTGCTGGTCTCGGCCGGACTTCCGCCGCTGCTGGTGGCGGTCGCGGATCTGGCGATGCCGGTGGCGCTCGCCGCCGTGCTGGGACGCGAGATCGTCGCCGGCAGGAACTGGCGCAACCTGATCGTGCTGGTGATGCTGGTGGTGTTCACGCTGGGCAACGCCGTCTTTCACTGGGAAGCCGCCCGCGACGGCTACGCGGCACAGGGTTTCGGCCTTCGGATCGGGCTTGGCGCGACGATGATGATGATCGGCGTGATCGGCGGGCGGATCATCCCGTCCTTCACCCGCAACTGGCTGGTGCGGCAGGGGCCGGGCCGCCTGCCTACTCCTCCGATGCAGCGTTTCGACAAGCTGTCGCTGCTGGCGCTGCTCGCCGCCCTGCTGCTGTGGGTCGCCGCGCCCGGCTGGGCGTTGACCGCGATCCTGCTGCTGGCCGCCGCCCTGCTGCACACCGTCCGCCTGTCCCGCTGGGCGGGTGAGCGGTCGCTGCCCGAACCGCTGCTGTGGGTGCTGCATCTGGGCTACGCCTTCGTCCCGCTGGGCGCGCTGGCGATGGCCGCCGAGATCCTGTGGCCGGGTATCCTGGGCGCGGCGGGCGGGCAGCATCTGTGGATGGCGGGGGCGATCGGGCTGATGACCATCGCCGTGATGACCCGCGCGACGCTGGGCCATACCGGGCAGCCGCTGACTGCGGGAAAAGGAACGGCGGCGATCTATCTCGCGCTGCTGACCGCCGTTCTGGCGCGCTTGGCGGCCGCCGTTTGGGTGGATCAGGCCCCGGCGCTTTACACGCTGGCGGGCATTGCATGGATCGGCGGTTATGCTGGCTATGCCGCGCTTTACGGCCCGCTGCTGATGCGCCAGCGCGCGAAACGCTGAGCGGGGGCGGCGCAACCCAGGCGGCCGGGCGGCGTTGAGAGCGATGCAGCCCGGCGGTCCGGTGACACGCACCGAACCGCCCCAGACGAGAGAGCCGCCGCCGGTGACGATCCAGAACATCCTCTACTGGGCTTTCGCGGCCTATCTCGTCGCCACGGGCATCTACATCATTTCCGAGAACCGGCAGCCCAGCAAAACCTTTTCCTGGATGCTGCTGTTCACCGCGCTGCCGGGCGTCGGCGTGCTGATCTATTTCCTGTTCGGCCGCGATCTGTCCTTCGGGCATAGCCGCACGCTGATGCAGCAGGACCTCGCCGGGCGGTTGGCGCCGCTGCTGGGCGGAATCGAGCCGCAGCATCAGGATGCGCTGCGGCGTATGGCGAACGACCCCGGCGCCTCGCGCGAACTGGCCGAGCTGGTCCGCAGCACGAGCCATTCGCCGGTGACGACGCGCAACAGCCTGCAGATCCTGCGCAACGCCGACGAGGCCTATCCGCCGCTGCTGCGCGACATGCGGCACGCGCGCCACTCGATCCACCTGCAGTTCTACAGCTGGAACGCGGACGAGCTGGGCGGGGAGCTCAAGCGCATCCTGCACCAGAAGGTCGCAGAGGGGGTCGAGGTCCGCATCCTCTACGACCCCATCGGCTCGCTGCTGATGCTCAAGCGGCGCTACATCCGCGAGATGCGGGCCGGCGGGGTGCGGATGGAGCCGTTTTCCAAACTGTGGCGGCTGCACACGATCAGCTACCGCAACCACCGCAAGATCGCGGTCTTCGACGGGCTGATCGGCCACACGGGCGGGTTGAACATCGGCGGTGAGCATATCGAGCCGCCAAAGGGGTTCGACCTGTGGCGCGACACGAACATCCGCGTCGTGGGCTCGGCCGCCTCGCTGCTGCAGGTGGTGTTCGCCATCGACTGGCACAACGCGACCGGCGAGGACCTGCTGACGCCGCAGTATTTCCCCCCGGCCCCTGCCGAGGAACCCGATCCCGCCCCGGAACAGCCCAGCGGGGTGATCGACAGCGAGGCCGGGGTGCCGGTGCAGATGTCGGTGTCGGGGCCGGATTCGGAATGGCGGGCGATCCGGCAGCTTTATTTCGCGCTCATCACCTCGGCCCGCAGCCATGTCTATCTGCAATCGCCGTTCTTCATCCTCGACGTCAGCATCGCCGAGGCGCTGAAAGCGGCGGCGCTGGCCGGGATCGACGTGCGGATCATGATCAGCGAGCGCGGCACCGGCCAATACATCCCCTACTGGGCCGCCCATACCTACATGGAGGATATCGCCGCGTCCGGCGCGCAGGTGCTGCTGTATCGCAGCGGCTATCTTCACGCCAAGATCCTCAGCATCGACGGCGAGATCGTCTCCATCGGCTCCGCCAACATCGACATCCGCAGCTTCTCGATCAATTACGAGCTGAACGCGGTGATCTATGACAGGGATGCCGCCGGACAGGTCGAGGCCGACTTCCACCGCGACATCGCCGACTGCGTGGAGTTCACGGTCGAAGGTTATCGCGCGAGGGGACGGCTGCTGCGCTTCCGCGATTCCGTCTGCCGGCTGCTCTCGCCCCTGATGTAGTCAGCGCCAGTCCAGCTCCACCGGCTGGCCGGGGCTGAGCGGCTGAAACCGCTCGGACGGCAGGCCCCGCGCGGCCAGCGCGCGGGCAAGCTCCTGCGGTGGGGCTTCCTGCGGCTCGTAGGTCATCTGGAACGTTCCCCAGTGATGACCGAAGGCGCGGGCAGCGCCAGTGTCCAGCATGATGCGGATCGCCTCGTCGGGATCGACATGCTGGTGCTGCATGAACCAGCGCGGCTCATAGGCGCCGATCGGCAGCAGCGCGACATCGGGCGGGCCGAACCGCTCGCGCACCTGCCGGAAGATGCTGCCGTCGCCATAGCCCGTGTCGCCGACGTGATAGAGAACGCCCCTTTCGCCAGTCAGGACAAGGGACGCCCACAGCGTCATCCGCCGGTCGGCAACCCCGCGCCCGGACCAGTGGAAGGAGGGCACCAGATGCACGACCAGCCGCTCGGTCAGCAGAGCGTGTTCGCCCCAGTCGTAAGTTTCCACGGGGATATGGGGGTCGCGGCGATGGATCACGGCGTCGTTGCCGAGCGGTGCGATGATGCGCGGATGAAAGCGGCGGAACAGCCGCTCGATGGCGGGCAGGTCCATGTGGTCGTAGTGGTTGTGGGTAATCAGGATCGCGTCGATGCGCGGCAGATCCTCGAAGGCGACGCCCGGCGGCTGGGCGCGTTTGGGCCCCGCATAGGGGACGGGACCCATCGTGTCGGCATAGACGGGGTCGATCAGCAGGTTGATCCCGTCCAGTTGCAGCAGGAAGCTCGCATGGCCGATCAGGCTGATCCGCAGATGGCGCGTCCGTTCCGGCGGGACGTCGCGCCGCTGCTCGGCGATCTGGACCGGCCAGAACTTCGTCGCCTTGACGGCGTTCATCCAGGCGATTTCCAGCAGGTTGTGGGTCGGCGGCTCCCACGGGGAATGGAAGCGCACCCCGTCGAAATGGTCGGACAGCGGGCCCTGATAGAACGGATTTCGCGCCATCGGGGCGCCCCCCTCAGCGGGCGCTGCCGAGGGCGATACCGAAGAACAGCCAGGCGACGCCCTGCACGATCAGGTCGGCCGACAGGAACAGGCCCAGCACCCAGAGGCTGTTGACCGGCCAGCCGGCGAAGATGATCAGCGCCACGATGAAGCTGACGATGCCGCCCGCCAGCACCCAGCCCCACCCTTTGCGGGGCCGTTCCTGCAGCGCCACGACGAAGCGCAGGACACCCGCCACCAGCAGCGAAGCCGCAAGCACGAGCGTCAGCAGCGTCGAGGCGAGGACCGGGTTCACGAAGGCAAAGAACCCCGCCAGGATGTAGAGCACCCCGGCGATCAGCAGCAGCAAGGTGCGGCCCCAGCCTCTGACGCGCATGGCCAGCACCATCTGCGCGATCCCGCCCAGGATCATCATGATGCCGATGAAATAGACCGATGCCACCGTCGCCAGCAGCAGGTTGGCGAAGGCGAAGACCCCCAGGATCAGCAATATGATCCCCAGTGCGATGAACCAGCCGCGGTTCCGCGTCAGTTCGGGATGCGGGTCGTCGACTCGATAGGTGCGGGTGGTCGCCATGTCATTCGCTCCGGTTGTTCGGGGGATCGAGTGCGAGATCGAACTCGGGACCAAGCCCCTGCGGGCCAACGAAGGACGCGCGGGTTCGTTCCTTTGCCGGTGACGTGGGCAAAATGGCGCAGGCGGCCAGGCTACCGTGGAAACGAAGCCGCGGGGCTGGCCCCAAGATCATGCTCCAGCTTGCGCAGCCGGTCGGCATGCTGGCCGGATGGGCCGCAGCGGTCCCCGTTGCTCGTCCACAGAAGCGCCGAAAGGCTCCTGCGACAAAAGAACCTGCCGCACCGTAGCGTGGCGGAATGCCGAAAAGGCCATCAACGGAAGAGAACACCTTGATCACCGCGGATCATTTCCGGGTGGAGACCGGCGATCCCCACCCCAGCGCCTGCCCCCTTCTACCTCGCCCGCGCCGTGGCGATCAGGCGCTGGAGGTCGCTGACCTCCTGCCGGCCGAACAGGGCCTCGTCGCCGGCGATGAAGGTCGGGGTGCCCAGCAGGCCCATGTGGTCGGCAAGGTCCAGCGAGGTGCTCAGGTGATCCGAGATCCAGTCGGCCTCCATGTCGGCGCGCAGCTTCCCCTCGTCCAGCCCGACGCGGCGGGCGGCCGCCAGCACCGACGCCTCCTCGGCGCGGCCGCGCATGTTCATGAGGTGGCGGTGGAACGGCCAGTAAAGCCGCTGCTCGCGCGAGGCGAGCGAGGCGCGGGCGGCAAAGACCGACCCCTCGCCGAACACCGGCAATTCGCGGAAGACCACCCGCAGATTCGGGTCAGCGCCGATCAGCGTTTCCACCCGCGCGGCCATCGGGCGGCAATGGGGGCAGTTGTAGTCGAAGAACTCGGTCAGGGTGACGTCGCCGTCGGGGTTGCCGAGGACGGGGGCGAGCGGGTCACGCTCCAGCGCCCGGCGCAGCTCCGGCGGCATGGGGTTGTCCGAGGAGGCCGCATAGGCAAGCCCGCCGAGGACATAGAGGCCCAGCGTCGCGGCGGCGCCGACAATAAGGTGGCGGCGGTGGATCGGGGCGGGATGGGTCATTGCGGTCCTCTCGCTGTCACGTCGGGCCGCAGGTTATGCGGGTGGGCCGGAAAGGTCCAACCCGCGCCTGAAAATGCAGGAAGGCCCCCGACCGTCTGGCGGGGGCCTTCTCATGGCGCGCTTGTCCGGCGTCAGGCGGCGGTGGTCATGTCCGGCTGCTTCGAGCGGCCCGAGAACAGCCGCCAGACCAGCACGAAGAACACCGGCACGAAGATCACCGCCAGCGCCGTGCCGGTGAAGGTGCCGAAGAACGCCGCGAAGCCGATCGCGTGGCGGGCGCCCGCCCCGGCCCCGCTGGACAGCACCAGCGGCAGAACCCCCAGCCCGAAGGCGAGCGAGGTCATCAGGATCGGCCGGAAGCGCAGCTTCGCCGCCTCGCGCACCGCCTCGACAGCGTTCTCGCCGAGCGTTTCCATCCGCTCCCGCGCGAACTCGACGATCATGATGCCGTTCTTGCCGGTCAGACCGACCACCGTGAGCAGACCAACCTGGAAATAGACGCCGTTCGACTGACCGCCGACCCAGGCGCCGATCAGCGCGCCGAGCACGCCGACCGGCATGGCCAGCAGCACCGCGATCGGGATGGTCCAGCTTTCATAGAGCGCCGCGAGGCACAGGAACACCGTCGCCAGCGCCAGCGCGTAAAGCACCATCGCGCCCGCGCCCGCTTCCTTTTCCTCCAGCGACAGGCCGGTCCATTGCAGGCTGAAGCCGGCGGGCAGTTGCTGGGCCAGCGCCTCCATCTCGGCCAGCGCCTCGCCGGTCGAATAGCCGTCGGCGGGCATGCCTTCGATCGACATGGCGGGCAGCGCGTTGTAGCGGTTCACCTGCTGCGCGCCGAAAACCCACTCCTGCCGCGCGAAGGTCGAGAAGTCCACGTATTCGCCGTTCGTGTTCTTCACCCGCCACAGGTCCAGATCGGCCGGCGCGGTCCGGGCCGAGGGCTCGCCCTGCACATAGACCCGCTTCACGCGGCCCTCATACAGGAAGTCGTTGACATAGGCCCCCGACCAGACCGTCGCGAGGAACGAGCCGACATCCGCCGCCGTCACGCCCACCGCCCCGGCCTTCGCCCAGTCGATGTTGAGCTGGAACTGCGAGGCGTCCTCGACCCCGTTGGGGCGGACAGCCGTCAGCACGGGACTTTCCGTGGCCAGCCCCAGCAGCATGTCGCGAGCCTCGACCAGTTGCTCGTGCGTCTGGCCGGCATTCGCCGTCAGCTGGGCCGAGAACCCGGTCGAGTTGCCAAGCTCCATCACCGCGGGGGGCACGATCGGGATCACCACCGCCTCGCGGATGCCGCCCATCAGCGGGCCGAAAGCGCGGGCGGCGATCGCACCCACCGAATCCTCGGGATCGGTGCGTTCGGACCAGTCGTTCAGCAGGACGAAGACCATGCCCATGTTCTGCCCCTGCCCCGCGAACGAGAAGCCGCGCACGGCAAAGACGGACTTCACGTTATCCGCCTCGGCGGTCATGTAGTAGTCCGACACCTTGTCCATCACGGCCTCGGTCTGCTCGGCCGTGCTGCCCGTGGGCCCCTGCACGATGGTCATCAGCGCGCCCTGATCCTCGTCGGGAAGGAACGACGTGGGGGTGCGCTGATACATGACGACCATGCCGCCGACGAGCACGGCATAGATCACCAGCATCTGCAGCGGCCGGCGCGTGGCCACCCGGACGATCGCGCTGTAACCGGCGGTCACGCGCGAGAAGTTCCGCTCGAACCAGTTGCTGAAGGCGGTGCCGAGCCGGCCCAGCCAGCCCTGCCGCTTGTTGTGGGCATGGGGCTTGAGCATGGTGGCGCAGAGCGCCGGCGTGAAGGTCAGCGCGATGAACACCGACAGCATCATGGCGGTGACGATGGTGACGGCGAACTGCTTGTACATCTCGCCCGTCGAGCCGCCGAAGAACGCCATCGGCAGGAACACCGCCGAGACGACGATGCCGATGCCGACCAGCGCGCCCGAGATCTCGTCCATCGACTTGCGCGTGGCCTCAACCGGGCCGAGCCCCTCGTCGTGCATGATCCGCTCGACGTTCTCGACCACGACGATGGCGTCATCGACCAGAAGGCCGATGGCCAGCACCATGGCGAGCATCGTCAGCGTGTTGATGCTGAAGCCCAGCACCGCCATGACGCCGAAGGTTCCCAGCAGCACCACCGGCACGGCAAGCGTGGGGATCAGCGTCGCGCGGAAGTTGTGCAGGAAGATCAGCATCACGAAGAAGACGAGGATGATGGCCTCGATCAGCGTGTGGACCACCGCCTCGATCGAGATCAGCACGAAGGGCGTCGTGTCATAGGGGACGACATAGCTCACCCCCGCCGGCAGGAACTGGGCCAGCTCATCGACCCTGGCCTTCACCAGCTCGGCCGTTTCCAGCGCGTTCGCGCCGGACGCCAGCTGAATCGCCATCCCCGACGAGGGCATGCCGTTGTAATAGCCGGTGATCTCGTAGTTCTCGGTGCCCAGTTCGGCGCGCGCCACGTCGCGCAGCAGGACCAGCCCGCCATCGGTGTCGGCGCGCAGGACGATGCGTTCGAAGTCCTCGGGCGTGCGCAACAGCGACTGCGCCGTGATCGTGGCGTTCAGAAGCTGGCCTTCCGGCGCGGGCATGGCCCCGAAGGAACCGGCCGAAATCTGGGCGTTCTGCGCCCGGATCGCGCCCACGACATCGTTCGGCGACAGGTCGTAGGACTGCAGCTTGGTCGGGTCCAGCCAGATCCGCATGGCGTATTCCGACCCGAACACCTGCACCTTGCCGACGCCGTCAAGACGCGAGATCGGCTCGACCATGTAGGAGTTCAGGTAGTCGGCGAGGTCGATGGCCGAACGCGCGCCGTCCTCGGACACCAGCGCGATGACCATCAGGAAGCCGGTGGCGGATTTCTCCACCGTGACCCCCTGCCGGGCGACAGCCTCGGGCAGCCCAGCCTCGGCCTGCGCAAGCTTGTTCTGCACCTGCACCTGCGCGATGTCGGCGTCGGTTCCCAGATCGAAGGTCAGCGTGATGCTGGCCCCGCCCGTCGATGTGGTGGACGAGTTGATGTAGCGCAGCCCGTCGAGGCCGGTCATCTCGCGCTCGATGAGCTGGACGACCGTGTCCGCCACCGTCTCGGCGGAGGCGCCGGGATAGGCGGCGCCGATGACGACCGAGGGACCGGCGATGGTCGGATACTGGGAAATCGGCAGCCGCATGACGGACAGCGTTCCCAGACCCATGATGATGATGGCGATGACCCACGCGAAGATGGGCCGGTTGATGAAGAACCGGGGCATGAATCAGTTTCCTTCCGGTGCGGCCGGCTGGCCCGCCGGTTCGACTGGCACGATCTCCGCTGGTCCGCCCGGCGCGACTTTCTGGAAGCCGGTCGTGATGATCTGGTCGCCGGGTTCGAGCCCCTCGGTGACGACCCAGTTGTTCTCGTGCGAGGTCAGGACGGACAGCTGCCGCTCGACCACGGCGCCGTTCTCGACCAGCCACACATGGGGCACCCCGCTGGCGTCCCGCATGACGGACGATTGCGGGACCATGAACACCCCCTCCTCCTCGGCCTGCGGCAGGATCACCTCGACATAGAGGCCGGGAAGCAGGACATGGTCGGGGTTGGGAAAGCCGATCCGCAGGGTGATCATGCCGGTGGTCGGCTCGACCTGCGGCTCGGCGGCGCGCAGCTCGCCGGTGACCGGGAAGGTCTCGCCCGTGGGCAGGATCATCGTCGCCTCGCCCGTTGTGCGGACCGTCTCGCCCTCGGCGGCATGCCAGTTCAGCAGGTCGTTGGCCGACTGCGTCACGTCCACATAGACCGGGTCGAGCGTGCGGATCGTGGTCAGCGCGGCGGGCTGCTGGGCCGCGACCAGCGAGCCGGGCGTCGCCTGCGAGAACCCGATCACCCCGGCGATCGGCGCGCGGATGGTCGTCCGCTCCAGATCGATCTCGGCGGTCTGAAGCTGCGCCTGCGCCAGTTGCAGCGCCGCGTCGGCCGCTTCGCGCGCAGCGACGGCGCTGTCGCGCCGCTGCTCGGACCCGGCGCTGGTGGCCAGCAGTTCCTCGGCCCGCCGAGCCTCGCGCACGGCGAGGTCGTAATTCGCCTGCGCCTGCGCGACGGCCGCCCGCGCCCCGGCGGCCACGGCAATATAGGTTTCATCCTCGATCTTGTAGAGGGCCTGACCCGCCTCGACCCGGCTGCCTTCCTCGAACAGCCGCTCGCGGATGATGCCCGACACCTGCGGGCGCACCTCGGAAACGGTCGAGGCCTTGATCCGCCCCGGCAGACGCGCCGTCATGGTGAAATCGATGGGCTCGGCGGTGATGGCGGTGACGGTCGGCGTGGGCGCGTCGGGCGCCTGCTGGGCCGCGGCCGCGATCGGCGCGAGGCCGATCAGCGCCGCGCAGACAAGACCGAAGGTGGCGTCTGGAATGATCTTGCGGGACATGTGAACTTTCCGGATGAGCGTGGGCATGAATGAGGGGCGGCACGGCAGCGGGGTCCCGTGCGGCAATTTGACTCAGGGTGTATGACGGCAGGTCCGCCGCGTCACCCGTCGGGCGCGATTTTTTCCGTGTGATCCAGCGCCGGCGCACCCGGCCCGCCACGCGGCAGGCCATCGGGCGCATGTCCGGGCGCACCGGCCCGGAGCGAGGCGATCTGGTGCGACAGCATCTTCGTCCCGAGCCCGCTGAGCGGGAACCCCTTGTCCGAGCGCATCCACTCGCTGAGAATGCCGTGGAACGTCACCATCAGGAACACCGCCGCCTCCTCGGGGGTGAAGGCGGGGTTCAAGGCGCCGCAGTCGCGGGCGTCGCTGGCCATCTGGCGCAGCATGTCCCGCATCTCGGCGTCGATCCGGGCGACCCAGGCCGCGCCCTCCCGACCGGTCGTGAGGTCGGACATGATGAGGAACATGCGCTGCTGCCGCGCGTCGGCCTCGAACGAGCGCAGGATCGCGGGTCCGGCGGATTCGAGCCGCGCCAGCGGATCGCCCTCTCCCGCTGCGGTCATGGCCGCGATGATCTCCTGCTGCGGCACGAACGAGCGTTCATGCAGCGCGGCGAGAAGATCGGTCTTGTCCTTGAAGTGCCAGTAGAACGCCCCGCGTGTGACACCAGCCGCACGCGAGATCGCCTCCAGCGAGGTCGAGGCGAACCCCTTCCCGCAGAACGCACGTTCGGCGGCGTCCAGAATCGCGGAGCGCGTCTGCTCTGAATCTTCCTTGCTTCGGCGCATCCCGGAGGGTTCCTGTAGGTGAGACGCGCCTATACAAACATTCTGGTATGTATGTAAAGAGGCGGATCAGAAAATTCGCCACTTCGGCGATCAAAGGCTGCATTGAACGCCTTACGCGGCGATTTGAACGCGCGGGCCATAGATGCCACAGGCACGAGCGTTTCCCGGCGGTTCCCAAGGGTTCGTTCGGCAGATCCTCAGCACCTCTCGCGCCGAGCAAGTGCGGCCGGGACAGAGAACACCTGTCCCCTCACGACCCCGGCGCCCTCGGCGCGCGCCAGCCGCGCCAGACGCTCACGATGCGGAGCGCGGCCGCGATCACCACGCCGGCCCCTGCGGCCCATGCGTCGCTCCAGCCCCATGCGTAACCCGCGGCCACGATCCCGGCGCCGACCAGCGCGGCGAGGGCATAGACCTCGTCCCGCAGAACATGCGGCACCTCGGCGACGAGCATGTCGCGCAGGGCGCCGCCGCCCACGGCGGTCAATATCCCAAGGATGATCGCCGCCAGCGGGTCCAGCCCTGCCAGCAGCGCCTTGCGGCAACCGCTGACCGCGAACAGCCCCAGCCCGAGCGCGTCCAGCACCATGACGGGCCGCAGGAGCCTGTCCATCAGCCGGTGGCCGAAGAAGATCACGGCCGCCGCGGCGAATGTGGCGAGCAGATAGCGCGTGTCTTCGAGCGCGGCGGGGGGCGTCGCGCCAAGGGCCACGTCGCGCAGCATCCCCCCGAACAGCCCGGCCGAGACCGCCAGCACGGTGATCCCGAACAGGTCCAGCCGCCGCTGGACCGCCAGCATCGCCCCGCTGAGCGCGAAGACGAAGGTGCCCGCCAGATCCAGCCACAGCCCGAGGGGAAGAACATCCATGCCGCCACCCTGCCCCGCCGCATCCTTGGGTCCACGTCGGTCGCAGGATCACCCGGAGAGCGCCGCGAAGTCCAGCGACCTGCCAGAGGTGCGCGGGGGCCGTTGCGCTGCCCGGTTTCGCCCAAGTTGCGGAGTCGGTGAAACCAAGGCCGAAAGTGTCGTCGTGCGGGTGCCGCTCCGGCCAGCAGGTCCTGCGCGGCCCGGAACCGCGCTTTCTCCCGGAGGCCTCCGGCGCCAGCCATATGTCTTCACGGAACTGCCGAGATCACCGGCGCTCGCAAGTATGAGGCCGGGCACTCGGTCCAGGCGGCAGGAAAGCGCCTGCTTTTTCGGAACCGTGGGTCCCGACCGGCCCATCGCAAGATCCTCGTTCCCTGCGCTCAACTCGCCGTGGCAAACCGGATCAGTAAAAAGGCGGCGGGAGTGTCCCGCCGCCTTTCATGCGAACCGTTCGGGCGGGGGCTTGCGGCCATTGCACCGAACAGAACCGCCTCTCTCCGCAGCTCCCGCATCAATCCAGCGGCTTCAGCCCCGCCTCGATCCGGGCGCGCTGCGGCTCCAGGAAGGGCGGCAGGGACAGCGTCTCGCCCATCGTCTCGAACGGCTCGTCCACGTCGAAGCCCGGCTCGTCGCTGGCGATCTCGAACAGGATGCCGTTCGGCTCGCGGAAATAGAGCGAACGGAAGTAGTAGCGCTCGACCTCGCCCGAGGAGGGGACGCGGAAGCCGCTCACATGCCGCGCCCATTCGCCGATATCGGCCGTGGTGGGCACGCGGAAGGCAACGTGGTGGACGCCGCCCGCGCCCTGCCGCGCGGCGGGCAGGTTCGGCTGCACGGCGACGTGCAGCTCGGCCGAGGGGCCGCCCTCGCTCATCTCGAACACATGGACCTGACCTTCCCCGTCCGGGCTGGCATAGTCGCGCACCCGGCGCATGTTCATCACCTGCGTCAGCACCGCCTCGGTCGGGGCGAGGTCGGGAACGGACATGGTGATCGGTCCCAGCCCGCGGATCTGATGCCCGGCCGGAACCGGGCTGCGGTCCCACGGATGCGCCGTGCCCGGAACATCCGCGACCAGCCGCAGGCGCTGCCCTTCGGGGTCCTCGAAGGCGAGGCTGGCGCGGCCGTCCACCGCCGCGATCTCGCCCACGGTCAGGTTCTCGGCCCGCAGCCGCGCGGCCCAGTAGTCGAGGCTGTCCTCGTTCACCCGCAGGCCGGTGCCGCTGATCGCGTGCGTTCCGCGCCGTTCGCGGGCGGCGGGCCAGTCGAAGAAGGTGATGTCGGTGCCGGGGCTGCCCGCCCCGTCCGCGAAGAACAGGTGATAGGCCGAGGTGTCGTCCTGGTTGACGGTCTTCTTGACCCGCCGCATCCCCAGCGTTTCGGTATAGAAGCGGTTGTTGCCGGGGGCGTCGGCGGTGATGGCCGTCAGATGGTGAATGCCGGTGAGTTGCATGTGGAACTCCTTTCGTTGCAGCCAATATCGGCGCGCGCCCGCCTTCCCGCCAGCCGCCCCGGCGCAAAGCCGGCGTTCGACGATTGCGAACGCTCGGGCAGCTGATATGGTGCCATCGTGCGCTATACGCTGGACGAGATCGAGACGTTCCTGACCGTGATGGAGCTTGGCACCGTCTCGGCGGCGGCGGCGCGGCTGAACCTGTCGAAGTCCGTCATCAGCAAGCGCGTCTCGGATTTCGAGGCGACGCTGGGCGCGGCCCTCTTCCGCCGCAACGCCGGCCGCATCACCCCGACCGAGGCGGCGCTGCGGCTTGCGGACCGCCTGCGCCCGGCGCTGTCCGAGCTGGTCGCCGCCGCGGAAAGCGCCGCATGGGGGATGGACGGCGGCGCCCCGCTGCGCGGATCGCTGGCGATCGCCGCGCCGACGAGCTTCGGGATGATCTATCTCTCCCCGGTCCTCGCCCGCTTCGCCGCCCTCCATCCCGAGCTTCAGTTGCGGCTGGATTATGACGACCGCGCCCGCGATCTCGCGCGGGACGGGTTCGACATCGGCATCCGCATCGGCGGCGGGCGCGACGGGGCGTTGATGTCGCGCAAGCTGGCCGAGGACCGGATGATCGTCGCCGCCAGCCCCGAGTATCTCGCCCGTAACGGAACGCCCGAGGCGCTGGCCGATCTGAGCGGCCATCAGGTCATCAGCTACACCCATGTCTCGGATCTGGGGGTATGGCAGTTCCGGCAGGGCGGGCGCATGGTCTCGCCGCGGATCTCCGGGCGGCTGACGGTGAACAACGGCGAGGCGATCCGCGACATGGCCGTCGCGGGGCTGGGGCTGGCGATGCTGCCGGGCTTCATCGTGGCCGAGGCTCTCCGCCGCGGCGCGCTGGTGCAGGTGCTGCCCGAGATCGCGACGCGCCCGCTGCCGATCCTCGCGGTGTGGCCTCCGGTCTCGCCGATGCCGGCGAAGCTGCGGGCGATCATCGACCATCTGGTGGTGGAGATCGCGGGCGGGGTGCCGTGGGAATCGGCGGTGGGGTAATCCGAGTGGCGCAATCGGGCGGGCTTCTCCGCTGCGTCCGAAGCAGAACGCACGCAGAAGCGACCGCTCGCACTCTCATTGCTTCCGCAATGTCAGCTTTCACGTGTTCACAAAGAAGCCGCGAGAGAGGCTGCTTACCCCGCGCGCAAGCAAGCTCGCTCATCGAGCACCCTTAACGGTCGTGCTGAAGGAAACGGGCCACGAGCCCGTTTCCGTGCGATCCGTTGACGCCAGCACTCCAGAGGGACGCGCCCGCACGGGTGGGCGCGAACGCGCCCGCCAAGGGGCGGGCGGGCGCGTCCCGGTCCGCTTTGGCGGACCGGGGGGCATAGCTCACCTGTCGGCGGCACGGCGGACGCCGGCCGCATACCCCAAAGTAGGAAAACCGCACTCACCTCTTGCCCCACCCCGTGCCGGAGTAGGCGGCGACGGACTGCGAAACCTCCGCCTTCGCACCCGCGCCCAAGCCCCATGGCTCAGCCCCTCGTAGTGCGTGGTCCCCCCCGCATCACCCGGCCGGCAAGAACCCGCCGCCCTCAGGTATTGAACAGGAAGTGCAGCACGTCGCCGTCCTTCACCTCGTAGGTCTTGCCCTCGACGCGGAACTTTCCGGCCTCCCGCGCGCCCGCCTCGCCCTTTCCGGCGACGTAGTCGTCGTAGGCGACCGTCTCGGCGCGGATGAAGCCCTTCTCGAAATCGCCGTGGATCACGCCCGCCGCCTGCGGAGCCAGCGTGCCGCGCGTGATCGTCCAGGCGCGGGCCTCCTTGGGGCCGACGGTGAAATAGGTCTGCAGCCCCAGAAGCTGGTAGGCGGCGCGGATCAGGCGGTCCAGCCCCGCCTCGTCCAGCCCCATCTCGGACAGGAACATCTGCGCCTCGTCGTCGGCAAGCTGGCTGATCTCTTCCTCGATCCGGGCCGAGATCACCACATGGCCCGCGCCCTGCGCCTTCGCCATCTCGGCCACCGCCCGAGAATAGGCGTTGCCGGCGGCGGCGTCCTCCTCGGCCACGTTGCAGACGTAAAGCACCGGCTTGGCCGTCAGCAGTTGCAGTATGTCCCAGGCGCGGCGGTCGTCGTCCGAAACGGTGACGGTGCGGGCTGGGCGCCCCTCGTCCAGTGCGGCGCGGGCGGCCTTCAGCAGCCGCTCCTGCTCCACCGCTTCCTTGTCGCCGCCCTTCAGCTTGCGCTGAAGGTTGGTCATCCGCCGCTCGATGGATTCCAGATCGGCGATCATCAGTTCGGTCTCGATGGTCTCGGCGTCGGCCACCGGGTCCACGCGACCCTCGACATGGGTGATGTCGCCATCCTCGAAGCAGCGCAGCACATGGGCGATGGCGTCCACCTCGCGGATATTCGCAAGGAACTGGTTGCCGAGGCCCTCGCCCTTGCTCGCGCCCTTCACCAGCCCGGCGATGTCCACGAAGGTGATCCGGGTCGGGATGATCTGCTTCGACCCGGCGATCTGCGCCAGCGTGTCCAGCCGGGGATCGGGCACCGCGACCTCGCCCACATTCGGCTCGATCGTGCAGAAGGGGAAGTTCGCGGCCTGCGCCGCCGCGGTGCGCGTCAGCGCGTTGAACAGCGTGGACTTGCCCACGTTCGGCAGCCCGACGATCCCCATGCGAAAGCCCATGCGCGTTCCCTTTCCTGCGTGCTGCGGCCTTCTAGGTCAGGCGGCGCGGCCCGTCCAGTTCGCCCGCGCCCCCTTCCCCTGCCCGCCCGCGCGGCCTAATACGGGCCGACACCACCCGGAAGGCGCGCCATGACCCGTATCGACCGCAAGTTCGCAGCCCTCGCGGCAGCAGACCGCAAGGCTTTCGTCAGCTACATCATGGCCTTCGACCCCGACCGCGACGCCTCGCTGGAGATCATCCGCGGCCTGCCCGGCGCCGGGGTGGACATCATCGAGCTGGGCATGCCCTTCACCGATCCGATGGCGGACGGCCCGACGATCCAGGCGGCGGGGCAGCGGGCGCTGGCCGCCGGGGCGACCGTCTCGGGCGTGCTGTCGCTGGTGGCCGAATTCCGGCGCGAGGATGACGAGACGCCCATCGTCCTGATGGGCTACTACAACCCGATCTATGCCCATCCGGGCGGCGTCGATGCGTTCCTGAAGGAAGCGGTGGAGGCGGGGATCGACGGCCTGATCGTGGTGGACCTGCCGCCCGAGGAAGACGCCGAACTCTGCATCCCCGCCCGCAATGCCGGGCTGAACTTCATCCGTCTGGCCACGCCGACGACTGACGACAGGCGCCTGCCGGCGGTGGTCTCGAACACCTCGGGCTTCGTCTATTACGTCTCGGTCACCGGGATCACCGGCAGCCAGGCGGCTGACGCCTCCGCCGTCGCGCCCGAGGTCGCGCGGATCCGCGCGGCGGCGCAGCTTCCGGTGGTGGTGGGCTTCGGCATCTCGACGCCCGAGGCCGCGCAGGCCGTCGCGTCGGTGGCGGATGGCTGCGTCGTCGGCAGCGCCATCGTCAAGCAGATCGGCGAAGGCAAACTGGCCCCCGAGGTGCTGGATTTCGTCCGCTCGCTGTCGGACGGCGCGCATCGGGGGTAAGCGGTGATCCGCGCCGCGACGCCCGCCGATGCAGAGGCCGTGGCGGCGATCTGGAATCCCATCATCCGCGACACCGCGATCACCTTCTGGCCGACCGAGCGCAGCCCGTCCGACCTCGCGGAGATGATCGCGCAGCGACAGGCGCAGGGCTTCGCCTTCCTCGTCAGCACCGATGAGCGCGGCGTGACCGGCTTCGCTGCCACCTCGCAGTTCCGCGCGGGCGGCGGCTATGCCCGGTCGCTGGAGCATACCGTCCATGTCGCGCCCGGCCAGCGCGGCACGGGCGTCGGGCGGGCACTGATGGCAGGCGTTGCCAGCCACGCCGAAGCGGCCGGCGCGCGGCTGCTGATCGGCGCGATCACGGCATCGAACCTGCCCTCGCTGGCGTTCCACCAGCGGCTCGGCTTTTCGGAATGGGGCCGCATCCCCGAGGCGGGCTGGAAGTTCGGGCGCTACCACGATCTCGTGCTGATGGGACGCCTGCTGCCTGACGGCTGAGTCGCAACGGCAGCCTCGCTGACGCTTTCCCCTGCCGCGTGTTGGCGCTACCGTGGCGGTCATGGACGCGATCGCCCCCTCTCCGCCCCGACCGGCCCCCGAACTGCCTCCGCCGCGCGGCTTCTGGCAGCGCATCGGCGACCGGCTGTCCGCGCTCATGTCCGGGCGGCGCAGCTCCGTGCCGCCGGAACGCTCGGTCGCCTTCACCATCGCCATCATCGCCCTTGGGGCCAAGATCGCGAAGGCCGACGGCCGCGTCGCCCGCGAGGAGGTCGCCGCCTTCCGCCGCATCTTCAAGATCCCGAGGTCCGAGGAACGCCACGCCGCCCGCGTCTTCGACCTCGCCCGGCAGGACGTGGCCGGGTTCGAGCTGTGGTCGCAGCGCATCGCCGCGATGTTCCCGCCCGGCGATTCGGTGCTGGTGGACGTGCTGGAAGGGCTGCACCTGATCGCCATGGCCGATCACAGCCTCGACGGACCCGAGATCGCCTTCCTCGACGAGGTGGCCCGCATCTTCGGCGTGGACCGGATGACCGTGGCCTCGATCCGCGCCCGCCATGACCCGGAACACGCCTGCCCGCCCTGCGACGTGCTGGGCATCGCCCCCGGCACGCCGCTGCCCGAAGCGCGCGAGCGCTGGCGCCAGCTCATCCGCGAAAACCACCCCGACCGCGCGCAGGCCCACGGCCTGCCGCCCGAGGCGGTGCGGCTGGCCGAAACCCGCACCCGCGCGATCAACGCGGCTTGGCAGGCCTATCGCGCCGGACACTGGCCTGCGGCCGAAGGGGGCTGACGCAGCGTCGGTCCTCCGCCCCGACGGCCTTCCGCCCCGGCGATCCGCGGCTGCTCTCGACCTGCCGGCGATTGCCCGCGCCGCCTACCGATCCCGGAACGCAGCAGCCATGCCGCGCGTTGGCCTCAGCCCGGCGGCTCGCCCGCACCCATCACGAAAAGGCGTCGCGATGATCCTGTCCCGCTCCCTCCCCCTCATCGCGGCCGTAATCCTGCTCTCCACCCCCGCGATGGCCCAGACGACGCCGTTCGAGATGCCGCAGGCCGAGCCCGCGCCCGAAGCCCCCGAAGCCGGCGAGGACGACTCGATCACCTCGCTGTTCGAGAATTTCTTCCGCGAGGCCGCACCGCATATCGAGGGGCTGTTCGGCGCGTTGGAGGGCACCGCCCAGGAACTCGCCCCCGCCCTGAGCGAGGTGGGCGATCTGATCGACGACATCGGCAACTATCAGCGCCCAGAGCGGCTGCCCAACGGCGACATCGTCATCCGCCGCCGCCCCGACGCCCCGCCGCCGCCGCCGACGGCCGAGATCGAGCGGCTGGTCCCCGACGCCCCGCCCGACACGCCGCGCACAGCGCCGCGTGTGCCGGAAATCCCGCCGGGCCCCGAGATCGCGCTTTAAACGAATCGGCGCGCGTGAGAATGGGCCGGGGAACGCCCGGCTTTTCCGCGTTCCGCTTCTATCCCGTCGCTATGCCGGGTCGGGATAGCCCGTGCGATGTGCGCTGTGATCGGAGCCGTTCACCCAAAGGCTGCGCTGGTGCCCATTGTTCGTCCCGGCCCGATATTCAGGCCCGGAACCTCGCGGGGCCGGTCCGCCCCGACGAGCCCCAATCCTGTCCCACGATGCGGCGCTGACCGCGCCGCACCGTTTTTGTCCGCCGGACCAGCGCCGCAGCCTCAGTCGCGGTTCATCCGGTTCCCGATCAGGTCCTCCACCACAGACGGGTCGGCCAGGGTCGAGATGTCGCCAAGGCTGCCGTAATCGTCCTCGGCGATCTTGCGCAGGATGCGGCGCATGATCTTGCCCGAGCGCGTCTTGGGTAGGCCCGGCGCCCACTGGATCAGGTCCGGCTTGGCGATCGGACCGATCTCGGACCGGACCCACGCCTCCAGCTCCTTGCGCAAAGCGTCCGAAGGCTCGGCGTCGTTCATCACGGTGACATAGGCATAGATGCCCTGCCCCTTCAGGTCGTGCGGATAGCCGACCACCGCCGCCTCGGCGACCTTCGGGTGGGCGACCAGCGCCGATTCGATCTCGGCCGTGCCCATCCGGTGGCCGCTGACGTTGATGACGTCATCGACGCGGCCGGTGATCCAGTAATACCCGTCCTCGTCGCGGCGGCAGCCGTCGCCGCTGAAGTAATAGCCGGGATATTGCTGGAAATACGCCTCCTCGAAGCGCTGGTGATCGCCCCAGAGCGTGCGCATCTGCCCCGGCCAGCTGTCGCGGATCGCCAGCACCCCCTCGACCGCGTTGCCGTCGAGCTGATGCCCGTCCGTCGGGTCCAGCACCTCGGCGCAGACGCCGAAGAAGGGCAGCGTGGCGGCGCCGGGCTTCGTCTCGATCGCGCCGGGAAGGGCGGTGATCATGTGGCCGCCGGTCTCGGTCTGCCACCAGGTATCGACGATCGGGCAGCGGCCCTTACCGACATGCTTGTCATACCACGTCCACGCCTCGGGGTTGATCGGCTCGCCGACCGAGCCGAGCACCCGCAAGCTGGACAGGTCGTATTTGTCCACCCACTCGGCCCCCTGCCCGATGAGCGAGCGGATCGCCGTCGGCGCGGTGTAGAAATGCGTGACCTTGTGCTTGTCCACGGTCTCCCAGAACCGCCCGGCGTCGGGATAGGTGGGCACGCCCTCGAACATCAGCGTGGTGACGCCGTTCGCCAGCGGTCCGTAGACGATATAGCTGTGGCCCGTGACCCAGCCGACATCGGCGGTGCACCAGAAGATGTCGCCGGGCCGACAATCGAACACCATCTCCTGCGTCATCGCCGCAAAGGCGAGATAGCCGCCGGTGGAATGCACCACCCCTTTCGGCCGCCCGGTCGAGCCGGAGGTATACAGGATGAACAGCGGGTCTTCGGCGTTCATCGGCCGGGGCGGGCAATCGGGGCTGACCTGCTCCATCAGCGCCAGCACGTCCACGTCGCGCCCGTTGATCCAGGTCGTCTGGTCGCCGGTGTGCTTGACGACGAGGCAGCGCACCTTGTCCGAGCAATGCAGCAGCGCCGCGTCGGCGTTCGACTTCAGCGCCGTGCGTTTGCCGCCCCGCGGCGCCGTGTCCGAGGTGATGACGAGCTTCGCGCCGCAGTCGTTGACCCGGTTCGCCAGCGCGTCGGGCGAGAAACCCGCGAAGACGACCGAGTGGATCGCCCCGATCCGCGCGCAGGCGAGCATCGCGTAGGCCGCCTCGGGGATCATCGGCAGATAGATCACCACCCGGTCGCCGCGCATCACCCCCTGGCTCAACAGGACGTTCGCCATCCGGTTCACCTTTTCCGACAACTCGCGGAAGGTGATGTGGCGGGCGGGCGTATCGGGGTCGTCGGGTTCCCAGATGATGGCGGTCTGTTCGCCCCGCTTTTCGAGATGGCGGTCGATGCAGTTGACCGAGGCGTTAAGCACCCCGTCCTCGAACCACTTGATCGAGACCTGGCCCAGCGTGAAGTCGGTGTCCTTCACCCGCGTATAGGGCTTGATCCAGTCGAGCCGCTTGCCCTCGCGCCCCCAGAACGTCTCGGGGTCGTCGATCGATTCCGCATAGAGACTGCGATAGCTCTCCGGCGTGACGTGGGCTTTCTCGAATCCGGGCGGAATCGGGTGTTTGGCAACAGCAGCTTGCGACATGAAAATTTCCCCCTCCAAGCGCGGGGCGCGGCAATCGACCGGGCCCTGACGGGCGGTGCGACGAACGGCACCCATCACGGCCAGATTATGACTACCGGTCACATCCGGTAAAGCGTCTTTGATCGGCGCCGGCTCAGGTGTTGCAGGTGATGCATGGCTTTCGGCGGCAGACTTGCCGGATGGGCCCTTTTCGGGCGAGGATCGGCCGATGATCGACCCCATCCGCCCCACCGACGACGCTGCCATCGCGCTCGCCCGCGCGCTGCTGGACGGTGCGCGCCACGCCGTGCTCGGCACGCTGGACGGCGAGGGCTTTCCCCATCTCAGCCGCATCGGATTGCAGACGGACGAAGATGGCGCGCCGCTGGCCCTGCTGTCAGGATTGGCCGCGCATAGCCGTGCCCTGGCGGCCGATCCTCGCGCAGGGCTGCTGCTGTCCGAACCGGACGCGGCGGCCAAGGGCAGCCCTCTGACGCGGCCCCGGCTGTCGCTTCAGGTGGTGGCGCGCATGCTGCCGCCGGGCGATGAGGCGCGGCGCGTACGCTGGCGCGAACGCGACCCGAAATCGGCCGTCTATCTCGACTTGCCAGACTTCCGGTTCTGGCGTCTGGAGCCGCGCTCGGGCCTGCTGAACGCGGGCTTCGGCCGCGCCTACCGCCTGACCGCGGCAGAGCTGATGCGACGATAAGACGCGGGAAAAGCCCCGCCGGAGTTCACCGGCGGGACGCCTGCCTGCCTGCTGCCGGCGCGTTACGCCGGGTTGTCCATCCGCACCTGCACCGCGACCTTGCCCGTCACCGCCGACGGCCAGTTCAGCCCGATCATCGCCTGGGCCGCGCCCTCGCGCGCAGAGACGAAGGGCAGACCGCTGACCCAGGCCCCGCCCGCGACCTTCACCGCGCTTTCGGCCGTGACCGAATCCACCTTCAGCGCATAGCCGTTGAACGGCAGCGCGGCGCCCGCGTTCACCAGCCACTTCGCGCTCGCAGTGTTCTGGTTGTGCGTGATCGTCACCGGGTTGGCGACAAAGGTATCGACGCCGGTGAAGCTGTTCCCCGAGAACACGACATTCCGCGCCCCGGCGTGGTTGAGATCGGCAATCGACGTATCCACCCGGTCAACCCGCGTGATCCGCCCGACCGAGCACTTGAAGACGTTCCCCATGACCGTCAGCCCCTGCAGGAACTGGCCCGAGCCAAAGGGCTTGATGACCAGCCACGAAAATCCCGGCACCACCTGCGAGCAGAGGAAGGTGTTCCCGGTGATCGTCAGCCCCCCGAAGCTGTAGATCGAGGGGCTGTAATTCGGGTTGGGGCTGTGCTCGTTGGTCCATTCGATGCTGGCGTTGTCGATGTAGTTGCCGGTGACGTTGACCTGCAGGTTGGGCGCGGTCAGCACCAACCCGGCAAAGCGCACGCCTTGCGCCGCGTTGTCTCCTTGGAACCAGTGGTTGCCGGAAATCATGTGGCCGTTGCCGTTCGCCACCATGAAATGCCCGAATCGCACGAAGCGGCTGTTGCGGATCTTGCAGTCATTGGCGTTGACGTTGATGGCGACGCTGCTGCGGTTCTGCGCCAGATCCCCCATCTCGTCCGACAGGAATTGGCATTGCTCGACCACCATGTCCTGACAGGCCCGCCCGATCGAGGTGATGGCGCGGGTCTGCGGCCGGGTGAAGAAGCAGTCGCGGAAGGTGAAGAGCTGGCCCGCCGCGGGCAGCATGACGGCGTTGCCGACCCCGTCCAGCAGGAACTCGATATCCGCGAAGGTCAGCCGGTCCACCTGCGCCACGCCGGAGAAATCCAGCGCGTAGCGATCACGCACGAAGCTGTAGCTGCGCGTTCCCGCCCCGCCGTAAAGCGGCTGCGACAGCGTCAGCGTGCCGGTGGCGACGTTGCGGTCGCGCACATAGACCTCGCGCCCCACGCCGGGGCCGCTGACGCGCGAGCCGATGGCGATCTGCGCGACCTGCGCCACGGCGCGCAGCTCCTCGGGACGGGCGGGGTCGTAAGTGCCGGCCGATGCGACCGTCGCCGGATTCCAGGCCGGACCGGGAACCGAGGCGATCTGCCCGTTGGTGATGACCCGGCGGTTGGAGAACGAGGCGAGGCCCGGACAGGCGGCGGCGACGTCCAGCGGCTCGGTCAGGTCCACGCGGCGGCCGCAAAGATCCAGCGCGACGTGATCGGTATAGCCGAACAGGGCCTGCAATGCGCGCTTCAGCCCCTCTGTCTCGTCGCCGAAGGCGTCGGCATAGGTCGGCAGGTCGAACCGGCCCTGCAGCGACAGCCGCGCCGTCCGCGGCATCGCCAGCCTGCCCTTGAACCGCACCGGCGCCTTCAGCGCGGTGTCGGTGGCGAGGTAATAGGTCCCCTCGGGCACCAGAATCTCGCCGCCATTCGCGGCGGCGTCGGCCGCGAGGAAGGCGGCGCGGTCGTTCGCGATCCCGTCGCCCACCGCCCCGAAGTCGCGCACGTCCACCCAATCGATGCCCGTGGGCAGGAAGGCGCCCGTCACGTCCTCGATGCGGATGCTCTCGATCCGCACGGCGCCGCCGTTGACGCCGATCAGGTCCAGCCCGAAATGGCCGAAGGCGGCCGAGATGCCCCACGGCATCGTCACCCCGCCGCGCTGGCCGGTGCCGACGATGGCCGAAACCTCGACGATCTCGCCATAACCCCGCAGCGCCGTCGCCGGTCCGGCCTGCACCACGCCGGGCACCTGCGTCCGCTGCGCGGTGCCCGCCCAGGCCGCGATGCGGACCTGCGGCAGGTTCCCCGCGACCGCCTTCACCCGCGCCGAGACCCGCAGATACGTTCCCGGCAGGATCGGGGTTTCCCCGGTGAAACGCAGCCGCGTCACGTCGTCGAGCTTCACGATCTCCATGCAACTGCCGAAATCCTGATCTGCGGGCACGATGGCGGCGTTGGGCGCGCCCGCCCATGTCGCCTCGCCCGAACGGCCGTTCTCGCGCGACCAGGCGGCCAGCCCCGCCCCGAAACCCGGAGGGTTCAGTTGCAGCCCGGCGGTGATGGCGATGTTCATGCGTGGTCTCCCCGATTGCCAAGCGCGGGGGCGGACCCTGCGCGGATATGAGGCGCAAGGTCGCAATGCCGCGTTAACGGCGCGTTAACCTTCCGCCCGCCGCAACGGCCGCCCGCGCAACGGCTTTCAAGACGCGCGGCACTGGGTTATCTGCATCCGATCACGAAGGGGACCGCCATGACCGACCAGACCGCGCCCGAACAAACGGGGCCCGAACAAATGGGGCCCGACGCGCCGCAGCTTTACCTGATCGCGCCCGCGCTGGCCCTGGCCTCGGAACTGGCGCCGCGGCTTTCGGCGGTGCTGGACGCCCATCCGGTCGCCTGCCTGCGCCTGCCCGGCGCGGGGGACGAATCCGAACTGGGCCGCATGGCCGACCTTGCCCGCGACATCGCCCACGCGCGGGACGTGGCCGTGGTGATCGACAATCACGTCGCGCTGGCGCAGCGGCACGGGCTGGACGGGGTCCACCTGACCGACGGCCCGCGCGCGGTGCGCTACGCCCGCAAGGAACTGGGCGCGGATGCCATCGTGGGCGTCTTCTGCGGCGCCTCGCGCCATGACGGGCTGAACGCGGGCGAGACCGGGGCCGATTACGTCGCCTTCGGGCCGTGCGGGCCGACCGCGCTGGGGCATGGCGAGCCGGCGCCCCTGGACCTGTTCCAATGGTGGTCCGAGATGATCGAGGTGCCCGTGGTGGCCGAGGGCGCGCTGGACGCGGGTCTGATCCGCGCCTTGTGGCCGCTCGCGGATTTCATCGCCATCGGGCCCGAGATCTGGTCCGCCGACGACCCCGCAGCGGCGCTTGCGGCGCTGTGGCCGAAGTAAGGGGGCGCTGCCCCCTCTGGCGCGTGCCGCGCCATTCACCCCCGGGATATTTGGGGCCGCCCGATCGCAGTCTTGTCGCGGGCCGCGCGCCGCCCTAAAGCGCGGGTATGACCCAGCATCAGCGCCTTCTCATCATCGACTTCGGCAGCCAGGTGACGCAGCTGATCGCGCGCCGCCTGCGCGAGCTGAACGTCTTCTGCGAAATCATGCCCTACCAGGCCGTCACCGACGCAGCGCTTCGGGCCGATCCGCCGCAGGCAGTGATCCTGTCCGGCGGCCCAGACAGCGTCACGCGCGAGGGCAGCCCCCGCGTCCCGCAGGCGGTGTTCGAGCTTGGCGTGCCGGTCTTCGGCATCTGCTACGGCCAGCAGGCGATGATGGAGCAACTTGGCGGCAGGGTGGAGGCCGGGCACCACGCCGAATACGGCCGGGCCTTCATCGCCCCCGCACCCGGCCACAAGGGCGACGGCATCTTCGCGGGCCTGTTCTCGGACGGGCGCGAGGAGGTCTGGATGAGCCACGGCGACCGCGTGACCGCGCTCGCGCCGGGCTTCGAGGTGATCGGGGTGTCCCCGAACGCCCCCTACGCCATGATCGCCGACGAATCGCGCCGGTTCTATGCCGTGCAGTTCCACCCCGAGGTGCATCACACCCCGAACGGCCGGATCATGCTGGAGAACTTCGTCCGCCTTGCGGGCTTCACCGGCGACTGGACCATGGCCGGCTATCGCGCCGAGGCAGTCCGCCGCATCCGCGAGCAGGTGGGCGACGGCAAGGTCATCTGCGGCCTCTCGGGCGGGGTCGATTCCTCGGTCGCCGCCGTGCTGATCCACGAGGCGATCGGCGACCAGCTGACCTGCGTCTTCGTGGACCACGGCCTGCTGCGGCAGGGCGAGGCCGACGAGGTCCTGACCATGTTCCGCGACCACTACAACATCCCGCTGATCCACGCCGACGAATCCGAGCTGTTCCTGGGCGAGCTGGACGGCGTCAGCGACCCCGAGGTCAAGCGCAAGACCATCGGCCGCCTGTTCATCGACGTGTTCCAGAAACACGCGGCCGAGATCGGCGGGGCCGAGTTCCTTGCGCAGGGCACGCTTTACCCCGACGTGATCGAATCGGTCAGCTTCAGCGGCGGCCCCTCGGTCACGATCAAGAGCCACCACAATGTCGGCGGCCTGCCCGAGAAGATGGGCCTGGAACTGGTCGAGCCGCTGCGCGAACTGTTCAAGGACGAGGTCCGCGCCCTCGGCCGCGAGCTCGGCCTGCCCGAGCAGTTCATCGGCCGCCACCCGTTCCCCGGCCCCGGCCTCGCCATCCGCTGCCCCGGCGAAATCACCCGCGAGAAACTGGAGATTCTGCGGAAAGCCGACGCGGTCTATATCGACCAGATCCGCAAGCACGGGCTTTACGACGAGATCTGGCAGGCTTTCGTTGCGATCCTGCCGGTCCGCACGGTCGGTGTCATGGGCGACGGCCGCACCTATGACTTCGCCTGCGCGCTTCGCGCCGTGACCTCGGTCGACGGGATGACGGCGGATTACTATCCCTTCACCCACCAGTTCCTGGGCGAGACCGCGACGCGGATCATCAACGAGGTGAAGGGCATCAACCGCGTGACCTACGACATCACATCGAAACCGCCGGGCACGATCGAATGGGAGTGAGCGACCGCCCCGCCGATCCGCACGCCGCGCGTGAGCCGGGGCAGGTGTCGCTGACCGGCGAACTGGTCTGCGCCGGCCCGGACGAACTTGCGCTGGTTCTGGCCCATGCGCAGGACCACGTGGACGCTTCGCGGGCAGAGCCGGGCTGCCTTCAGTTCGACCTGTGGCAGACCGAGGATCCGCTGGTATTCCGGGTGGCCGAGCGTTTTGCCGACCTCGCCGCCTACCGCGCCCATCAGGCGCGCAACCGCGCGAGCGTTTGGGGACCATTGACCGCGGGGATCGAGCGGCGGAACTTCGTCCGGCAGGGCGTCGATTGACCGCGAGACGGCGTCCCCCATGCCACCGAAGGAGAGACCGCCGTGCCCCAAGTCCCAAGAATCCGCGTCGGCGTCGGCGGCTGGACCTATGAGCCGTGGGACGAAAGCTTCTATCCCGCCGGGCTGCGCAAGAAGGACCAGCTGTCCTACGCGGCGAACCAGCTTGACGCCATCGAGATCAATGGCACCTTTTACCGCACCCAGAAGCCCGAGACGTTCCAGAACTGGCACGACGCAGCGCCGGAAGGCTTCGTCTTCGCCGTCAAGGCGCCGCGCTATGCGGTGCAGAAACGGGTTCTGGCGGAGGCGGGCGAATCGATCTCCCGCTTTGCCGAGAGCGGGCTTGAGCGGCTGGGGGACAGGCTGGGGCCGATCCTGTGGCAGCTCGCGCCGACGAAGAAATACGACCCCGAGGACTTCGCCGCCTTCCTCGACCTGCTGCCCGCCCGCGCGGGCGACCTGCCGCTGCGCCACGCGGTCGAGCTCCGCCACCCCTCCTTCGCCTGCGCCGAGGCCGTTGACGCCTGCCGCGCCCGCAACGTCGCCATCGTCCTGGCGGGCGACAGCGAGCATCCGCTGATCGCGGACCAGACCGCCGACTTCAGCTATCTGCGGATCATGGGCACGGCGGAAGGACCGGAAGCCGGCTACGCCCCGGCTGATCTGGATCGCTGGGCCGGGCGGGCGCGGGTTCTGGCAGGCGGCAGGCAGCCGGGCGACCTGCCGGCGATCACCCGGCCGCTGGGCGACGGCCGCGCGCGGGACGTGTTCCTGTTCGTCATCTCGGGCTACAAGGTGATGAACCCCGCCGCCGCAAAAGCATTGATGGCGCGGCTCGAGTCGTGAATGTGCCGATCCGGCCCGAACGATCCGAGGATCGCGCCGTCGTCGCGCAGCTTCTGCGCGCGGCCTTCGACGGTCCCGCCGAAGCGGCTCTCGTCGATGCCTTGCGCCACGACGGCGACCTGGATCTGTCGCTTGTGGCCGAGGACAACGGCAGGATCGCCGGTCATCTCGCCCTGTCGCCGCTCGACGCGCCCTTCCCCGCCCTCGCGCTGGCGCCGCTTGCGGTCAGCCCCGAGCGGCAGAGGCAGGGAATCGGCTCGGCGCTGGTCCGGGCCGCCATTGCCGCGCGGCCGGGCCACACGCTCGTCGTTCTGGGCGATCCGGCCTATTACAGCCGCTTCGGGTTCGTTCCCGTGGGGTGGGACAGCCCCTATGCCGGGCCTTACCTTCAGGCGCGCGGGCCGCATCTGCCCGAACGCGCCCGCATCGCCCATGCGCCCGCCTTCGCCGCCCTGTCCTGAGCGTCAGCCACGAACCTCGGCCCCTAACGTCAGCGCGGATCGACCGGTTCGCCCGGCTGCGTCTGCGGCACCCGCAGCCGCACGCGCTTGATGCGGCGGGCGTCGGCGTCCACGATCTCGAACTCGGCGCCGCTGTCATGGACGATCACTGTGCCCTGCGCCGGCACCCGTCCGGCCAGCATGAAGATCAGCCCGCCGAGGGTGTCGATCTCTTCCTCATACTCGCCCTCGGCGAGGCGGATGCCGGCTTCGCGCTCGACATCCTCCAGCGGGGCGCGGGCGAGGATCATCCATTGGCCGGGGCCTTCCTGAACCCACATCGCGTCGTCGCTGTCGTCGTGCTCGTCCTCGATCTGACCGATGACCTGCTCGATCAGGTCCTCGATCGTGACCAGCCCGTCCACGCCGCCATATTCGTCGATCACCAGCGCCATGTGGATGCGCTTCTGCTGCATCTGCTGAAGCAGCGCGCCGATCGGCATCGTGCCCGGAACATAGAGCAGCGGGCGCAGCAGCGGCCGCACCGCAAAGCGGGTCGCAGGGGTCCGTGCGCCGAATCCGTGCTTGAGCGCGAGATCCTTGAGGTGGATCAGCCCCAGCGGCTGGTCCAGATCGCCGCGATAGACCGGAACGCGGGAATAGCCGTGTTCGCGGAACTCCTCGACCAGTTCCGGCAGGCCTATGGTGACGGGAACGGCCACGATATCCGCCCGCGTCACCGCCACATCATCCACCGACTTGCGGCGCAGGTTCAGGATGCTGGGCGCGGTGCCGGCCACCGCCGCCTCCATCATCGAGCCGGGCCCGTCGTCGGAATCGCCCGAAGGCGTCAGCCGATCGAGGATGCGGCCCAGAAATCCTCGTGGTTCAGGTGGCTCGGGCTCCTCGTCCCCCGTTTCGCCGGACCATTCGGCCGGCTCGTCATGAGGGGGGGAGGCGGGACTTCGGGGTTCGTTCATCGGTCCAGTCTTACTGATAAGGATCGGGAATACCCAGATGCGCGAGGATGGAACGCTCGGATTGTTCCATGGTTTCGGCATCCGCGTCGATTTCGTGGTCGTAGCCGATCAGGTGCAGGGTCGCGTGGACCAGCAGATGGACCACGTGATCGGCCATCGGCTTGCGCTGCTGTTCCGCTTCGCGCTGGCAGGTGTCGAAGCTGATGGCGATGTCGCCCAGCTCGACCGGTCCTTCGGGGTCGGCGGGCGGGTGCGGGCGGGCGCCGGGTTCGCGGGCCGCCGCCTGGACCGTGGGCCAGCTCAGCACGTTGGTCGGTTTGGGCTTGCCGCGGAAATGCTCGTTCAGCCCCGCGATCCGATCGTCGTCGCAGCCGAGAACGACGACCTCGACATGATCCATCCCCAGATAATGTGCCGTGGCCGAGACGGCCCGGATCGCCAGCTCCTCAAGCTTTGCGTCGATCCATCGCTCGTCCTCGATGACGATATCGACGGGGGGCTGGGGTTCGGGGCCGTTCATGCCTCGCCCCCGCCTTCCCGGACGCCGCCGGCGAACGGATTTCGGCGCGACGGGTATTGCCCGCGCGAATCGGACGGCTCGCCCCGCGCCCGCGCGGCTTCGTCGTCGGCGTCATAGGCCTGGATCACGCGGGCGACGAGCGGATGGCGGACCACGTCCTTGGCGGTGAAATAGCTGAAGGAGATTCCCGGCACGCCCTTCAGGATGCGCTCGGCGTCCGACAGCCCCGAGGCGACGCCGCGCGGCAGGTCCACCTGAGTCCGGTCGCCGGTGATGACCATGCGCGAGCCCTCGCCCAGGCGGGTCAGGAACATCTTCATCTGCATGGAGGTCGCGTTCTGCGCCTCGTCCAGCACCACGAAGCTGCTGGCCAGCGTGCGCCCGCGCATGAAGGCCAGCGGCGCGATCTCGATGCGCTTCTCCTCCATCAACTTCTGCATCTGCTTGGCCGGCAGGAAATCGTTCAGCGCGTCGTAGAGCGGCTGCATGTAGGGATCGACCTTCTCCTTCATGTCGCCGGGCAGGAAGCCCAGCCGCTCACCCGCCTCGACCGCGGGGCGCGACAGGACGATCCGGTCCACCTGCCCGCCCATCAGCATGGTGACGCCCACGGCGACGGCGAGATAGGTCTTGCCGGTGCCCGCCGGGCCGATCCCGAAGGCCAGCTCGTTGCCGAACAGCGCCCGGACGTAATCCTTCTGCGCGTCGGTGCGCGGCTCGACGACCTTCTTGCGGGTGCGCAGCTCGATCGGGCCGTGGGCGAACATCTCCAGCTGCTCGGCGGGGGTCAGGGCCGGCGTGTCGCCCCCCGTCTCCATCCGCAGGGCGGCCTCGACATCCGCCGCCTCGACCGCGCGGCCCTGTTCCAGCCGGGCGTAAAGCGCGCGCAGCACCTGCGCGGCCTCGGCCTGCGATGCGGCGGGGCCGACCAGTTCCAGCAGGTTGCCGCGGCGCAGGATATGCACGCCGAGCGCCTGCTCGATCCGGGCCAGATGCCGGTCATGCGGGCCGCACAGGTCGATCAGCAGCCTGTTGTCGGGAAATTCGATCAGCGTTTCGGTGGCGGCTGGATTGGTCGGGGCAAGACCCAAGAGCGATCCTCATCAAACAGGAGTGGCGGCAGCATAGCTGCCTTCATGGTCGCAAGCCGGGCGGGCCGGCGCAAGGGCAAGCTGCGGGCGATCGGCGAAAGCTCCGCCGTAGCGTCCGTTCAGACCCACTCGCGCGGATAGCGCGGGCCGAGCGAGGTCAGGATCTCGTAGCCGATCGTCCCCGCAAGCTCCGCCACGGCGTCCACGCCCTGCCGCTCGTCCAGCAGCGTCAGGGACTTGGGGATATCGGGCAGATCGGTCACGTCCACAGTCAGCAGATCCATGGAAACACGCCCGATCACCGGGCAGGCCCGCTCGCCCGCCCAGAGCCGCAGCGCCTTCCCCGACAGCGCCCGCAGGATGCCGTCGGCATATCCGGCGGCGACCGTGGCCACGCGGCTCGGGCGCTCGGCCGTCCAGTGGAAACCGTAGCCCACGGATTCGCCGGCCGCGACCGTCCGCGTCTGGATCACCGGCAGCGACAGTCGCACGGCCGCCCGCGCCTCGGCAAAGGGCAGCCCGCCGTAAAGCCCGATGCCGGGACGGATCAGATCGAAATGGTAGTCGGCGCCCAGCAGGATGCCGCCCGTGGCCGCGAGGCTGCGCGGGGCGCTGACACCTTCGGTCATCGCCCGGAACTCGGCCAGTTGCGCGGCGTTCGAGGGATGCTCCGGCTCGTCCGCATTGGCGAGATGGGACATCACCAGCGCGGGCCCCTCGCCCGCTTCGGTGACGGCCGACAGCGCCTCGGACCGGACGGCGGCCCATTCGGCCCGCTCCATCCCCAAACGGTTCATGCCGGTGTCGAGCTGGATGGCAAAGGCCCCCTTCGGCCGGGTCACACGGTCGCGGAAGAACTGCTCGGCGCTGTTCAGCACCGGAATGAGGCCGGTCAGGTCGTTCCCCGGCAGCGGCCCCGACAGCACGAATATCCGGGCGTCGTCGCCCAACAGGGGCCGGATCGCCCGCCCCTCGCCGGCCAGCGCCACGAAGAAATCCCGCGCCCCCGCGGCATAAAGCGCGGGCGCGATCTGCGCGGCGCCAAGGCCATAGGCATCGGCCTTGACCACGGCGCCGGGCCGGGCGTCCGGGGCCAGCGCGGCGAGGCTGCGCCAGTTGTCGGTGATGGCGGAAAGGCTGATCTGGAGTCCCATGCAAAGGGGCATGAACCCGCCCGCCGTTTTCGTCAAGGTTGCGGCGCACCTTGCCGGCATGGCCAGAGTTGGATTATTTGCCGGGCGGGCGACGCTACGGTTTGTTTATTGCGCGCCGCGCTGCAGCAAGTAGGTTGCGCGGCAAGCAACAGTGGGGGACGCGATGAAGGACATCCTGGAAGAGCTCGACCAGCGCAGGGCCGAAGCCAAGCTCGGCGGCGGCCAGCGGCGCATCGACGCCCAGCACGCCCGCGGCAAGCTGACCGCCCGCGAACGGATCGAGCTGCTGCTGGACGAGGGCAGCTTCGAGGAGTTCGACATGTTCGTGCGCCACCGCTCGACCGATTTCGGGATCGAGGCGGACCGCCCCTATGGCGACGGCGTCGTGACCGGCTGGGGCACGATCAACGGCCGCATGGTCTATGTGTTTTCGCAGGACTTCACCGTGTTCGGCGGCTCGCTGTCGGAAACCCACGCGCAGAAAATCTGCAAGATCATGGACATGGCGATGCAGAACGGCGCGCCTGTGATCGGCATCAACGATTCCGGCGGGGCCCGCATTCAGGAAGGCGTGGCGTCGCTGGCAGGCTATGCCGACGTGTTCCAGCGCAACGTGATGGCCTCGGGCGTGATCCCGCAGATCTCGCTCATCATGGGGCCCTGCGCGGGCGGGGCGGTCTATTCGCCCGCCATGACCGATTTCATCTTCATGGTCCGCGACACCTCCTACATGTTCGTGACCGGCCCGGACGTCGTGAAGACGGTGACGAACGAGGTCGTGACGGCCGAGCAGTTGGGCGGGGCTTCGACTCACACCAGGAAGTCCTCGGTCGCGGACGGCGCCTTCGACAACGACGTCGAGATGATGACCGAGATGCGGCGGCTGTTCGACTTCCTGCCGCTGTCCAACCGCGACAAGGCGCCGACGCGGCCGTTCTTCGACGATCCGCTGCGGATCGAGGAGTCGCTCGACACGCTGATCCCCGACAACCCGAACCAGCCCTACGACATGAAGGAGCTGATCCTGAAAGTCGCGGATGAGGGCGACTTCTACGAGATCCAGCGCGACTTCGCGGGCAACATCATCACCGGCTTCATCCGCATCGAGGGGCAGACGGTCGGCGTCGTCGCCAACCAGCCGATGGTGCTGGCCGGGGTGCTGGACATCGATTCCAGCCGCAAGGCCGCGCGGTTCGTGCGGTTCTGCGACGCCTTCAACATCCCGATCCTGACGCTGGTGGACGTGCCCGGCTTCCTGCCCGGCACCACGCAGGAATATGGCGGCGTCATCAAGCACGGCGCCAAGCTGCTCTTCGCCTATGGCGAGGCGACGGTGCCGAAGGTCACGGTCATCACCCGCAAGGCCTATGGCGGAGCTTATGACGTCATGTCGTCGAAGCACCTGCGCGGCGATTTCAACTATGCCTGGCCCACCGCCGAGATCGCGGTGATGGGCGCCAAGGGCGCGGTCGAGATCCTTTACCGCAGCGAGCTGGGCGACCCCGAGAAGATCGCGGCGCGGACCAGGGATTATGAGGACCGCTTCGCCAACCCCTTCGTCGCCGCCGAAAAAGGTTTCATCGACGAGGTGATCCAGCCCCGCTCGACCCGCCGCCGCGTCGCCCGCGCCCTCGCCAGCCTGCGCGGCAAGCAACTGACCAACCCCTGGAAGAAGCACGACAACATCCCGCTGTGATCCACGCGCCCGACCTCCTGCTGTTCACCGCCGCGCTCGCGGCAAGCGCCGACACGCTCGTGCCGGTGGCGGTGCCGTCAGGCGCGCAGGTCTGGTTGCAGGAGGTGCTGACCGACCGCGTGACCGGCGTCGGACTGGTCGCGCGGTTCCGCTTCGTCATGCCGGCACTGGCGGATCAGGTCCCGCCGGCCGAGCTTTACGCGCAGCAGGACTACGAGGCCGAACCCCTCAGCGACGAGGACATGGCGGCGCTCAACGACGGCTCGCTGACCGGCACCCCCTCGGACGAGGGAGCGCCGGTTTTCGAGGTGCTGCCGCCGGACACCCCGGCCCTGGATCTGAGCGGCGAGACGGCCCCCGCCGACGAAATCGCCGGCATCATCGCCGGCAGCGGCGAGATGATCCCCGAAGAGGCGTTCGACCTGCCGGTGGCGCCGATGCAGGGCATGGAGGGCACGGATGGCGGCGACATCCCGGTCCCCGCCGCGCCGGACATCCTCATGCAGGACCCCAACCACGCGGATGTGGTCTGGCTCTGCGAGAACGTCGCCCTGCCCCGCATCAAGGAACTGCCCGAGCGCCCGCGCCAGGTCGTCATCTCGCTCGCCTCGGCGGAAAGCGAGTTCGGCACCTTCGATCCGGGAATCGCCCAGCTGTTCGAGGGGTTCCGCATCCCTCCCGACCGCGACGCCTGCCTGTGGGAGCCCTGGTGATGCCGCATATCCGCCGTTTTCACGCCGCCTGTGATGCAGTCCTGCCACATCCGCATCGCCGCGGCATCAACGCGGTGGCCCGGCCCCGTGACGCGGCAAGCCGGCTCTGTATGATCGGGCACGCCCCGCACGTCGCGGGTCGCAATTCGAGCAGTCGGGGTCTGAAACCCTCGCCTTACAGGAGCTTACATCCATGTCCAAGAAAATCGCCCTCGCCCTGGTCCTCGCCGGTGTCGTCGCTGGCTGCGCCCAGCAGCAGCCCGATCCGGTCGTCGTTCAGCCGGTCACCGTCGAGCCCGTCTACACCGGCAAATACGGCAACTGAGCCTGACACCTGCGGGCCGGCCGGCAAGGCCAGCCCGCCTTCCGCGATGCGCCCGGCAACCATCGTCACCGGGGGCATCTCATGCTGAAGCATCGCGGATTTCCGGGGCGTCTGCCCTCGAGCGATTTCCAGTTCACCATCCGCCGCGCCAACACCAAGAAGGGCGCGACGAAGCTGGTCGCGCGTGAACGTTATCGCGACCGCCAGCCCGCCGACCGCCGCGCCGATGCCGGCTTTCTCGCGGCACTGATCCAGCATTTCGGGGACGAGCCGTTCCAGCGCGGCAATCTCGACGCGGGCCGGCTGTCCTGGCTGCTGGGGCGCGAGGTCGTCGCCGTGGGCAAGTTCGATCCGACCAGCTACGAACAGTTGCTGAAGGTCGATCTCAAGCGCGCCGAGGCGTCGTTTCCCGAATTGTTCGCCACGGACGCACCGCCCGACTTCGGGTGGGAAGCTGACGAGGACGATTGGGACGACGAGGATTCCGACGACGGTGACGACCGGAGATGACCGCCGCACGCGCGCGCGCGCCGTCCCGACCGACCCCTGTCAAGCGATTCGTCGGCGCCGGCTTCGCCGCCGCCCGGATGGGCGTGACTATGCCGATTCCGTCCCCCTCACCGGCTTGTCAGTTTGACCTAACCCGTTCAGATGACATACTCCCGTGGTGTTTAATCCAAACGGTCCGGAACCGGGCCCCGAATACAGGCAGACTGAAATGCAAACCAAATCCTTCGTCCGCATCGCTGGCGCCCTGCTGCTGGCCGGCGGCCTCTCGGCCTGCGCCCAGACCGGCTATTACGGCGGCACCGGCCTCTCGCCCGACGCGCAGCGCGCTGCGGGCGGCGCGCTCGCGGGCGCTGTCGTGGCCAAGGCGCTGGACGAAAAAGTCGCAACCGGTGCGCTCATCGGGGCTGCCGGCGGTGCGCTCTGCGACGACGTGGGCGTCTGCCAGTAATCCTCTCGTTCATGCCGCGCCCCCTTCACGGGCGCGGCATCACCGGAAACCTCTGGCTACCGGACAGCGTTCCAGGAACGACGCGTCCACTTGCGAGAAAGATACGAAATGTCCAAGAAACTGCTGCTCGTCGCCGGTCTCGGCGCCGCACTCATGGCTGGCTGCACCCAGAACATCCAGCCGACCGACCTTGACCGGGCCATCATCGGCGCGGGCGCCGGCTATGTCGTGCAGGACGTGCGCGGCAAAAGCGGAAGCGACCGTCTCAAGGGTGCCGCCGTCGGCGCCGTGGGCGGCGCGCTGTGCGACGACGTCCGTCTGTGCCAGTAACGAGCTGATCTTTCCCGCCGCCGTCGCGCGGCCGGACCTGACGCTTCATCATGGCCGCCCCGACGCATCCGCGCGGGGCGGCCTTTCCGTATCCATTCCACAGGGCAGCCCATGTTCAAGAAGATCCTGATCGCCAACCGCGGTGAAATCGCCTGTCGTGTCATCAAGACCGCGAAGAAGATGGGGATCGCGACCGTCGCCGTCTATTCCGACGCCGACCGCAATGCGCTGCACGTCAGGATGGCGGACGAGGCGATCCATATCGGTCCAGCCCCGGCGAACCAGTCCTATATCGTGATCGACAAAATCATGGACGCGGTCCGCCGCTCGGGCGCGGAAGCCGTTCATCCTGGCTACGGGTTCCTCAGCGAGAACATGAACTTCGCAGCCGTTCTTGAGAAAGAGGGTGTGGTTTTTGTCGGCCCGCCCTCGCCCGCGATCGAGGCGATGGGCGACAAGATCACCTCGAAGAAGCTCGCGCAGGAGGCCGGGGTATCCACCGTCCCCGGTTACATGGGGCTGGTCGCGGACGCCGACGAGGCGGCGCGGATCAGCGCCCAGATCGGCTATCCGGTGATGATCAAGGCCAGCGCGGGCGGCGGCGGCAAGGGGATGCGGATTGCCTGGAACGATCAGGAGGCGCGCGAAGGCTTCGAATCCTCGAAAAACGAAGCGGCGAACAGCTTCGGCGACGACCGTATCTTCATCGAGAAGTTCGTGACCGAGCCGCGCCATATCGAGATTCAGGTGCTCGCCGACCAGCACGGCAACTGCGTCTATCTGCATGAACGCGAATGTTCCATCCAGCGCCGGAACCAGAAGGTCATCGAAGAGGCGCCCTCGCCCTTCCTCGACCCGGAAACCCGCCGCGCGATGGGCGAGCAGGCGGTCGCGCTGGCCAAGGCGGTGGGCTATGCCAGCGCCGGCACGGTGGAGTTCATCGTTGACGCGAACAAGAACTTCTATTTCCTTGAAATGAACACGCGTTTGCAGGTCGAGCATCCGGTGACGGAACTCATCACCGGCATCGATCTGGTCGAGCAGATGATCCGCGTGGCGGGCGGCGAGAAGCTGCCCTTCACGCAGGATGACCTCAAGATCACCGGCTGGGCCATCGAAAGCCGCCTTTACGCCGAAGACCCCTATCGCAACTTCCTGCCCTCGATCGGCCGGCTGACCCGCTATCGCCCGCCGGTGGAAACCGCCGCCGGGCCGCTGGTCGAAGCCGACCGTTGGGTCCCGTCGAACCCCGATGTCGAGCCCGCGGAGGGCGATGTCGCCGTGCGCAACGACACCGGCGTCTATGAGGGCGGCGAGATCAGCATGTTCTATGACCCGATGATCGCCAAGCTCTGCACCTGGGCGCCGGATCGCGCGCAGGCGATCGAGGCGATGCGCGGCGCGCTGGACGGTTTCGAGGTCGAGGGGATTGGCCACAACCTGCCGTTCCTGTCGGCGGTGATGGACCATCCGCGCTTCGTCTCGGGCGACATCTCGACCGCCTTCATCGCCGATGAGTATCCCGAGGGGTTTCAGGGCGTGACCCTGCCCGACGAGGAACTGGCGCGCATCGCCGCCGCGAGCGCCGCGATGCACCGCGTGGCGGAAATCCGGCGCACGCAGATCACCGGGCGGCTGAACAACCACGAGCGCCGGGTGGGCGAGAACTGGGTCGTCACCATCGACCGGCGCGAGTTCCCGGTGCGCGTCAACGCCGACCGCGAGGGCTCGACCGTCGCCATCGGCGGGCAGGATCTGCGCGTCGAATCCGACTGGAAGCCCGGCATGTCGCTGGCCCGGCTGACCGTCGGGGGCGAGCCGCTGGTGCTGAAGGTGGACCGGATTCCCGCCGGCTATCGCCTGCGCACGCGCGGGGCCGACCTGAAGGTGCAGGTCCGCCGTCCCCGCGGTGCGGAGCTGGCACGGCTGATGCCCGAAAAGCTGCCGCCCGACACCTCGAAATTCCTGCTGTGCCCGATGCCGGGCCTGATCGTCCGCATCAATGTCGGCGAAGGCGACGAGGTGCAGGAAGGTCAGGCGCTCGCCACCGTCGAGGCGATGAAGATGGAGAACATCCTGCGGGCCGAGCGCAAGGGCGTGGTCAAGACCGTGAACGCCGCGCCGGGCGAAAGCCTCAGGGTGGACGACGTCATCATGGAGTTCGAGTGAGGTGAGCCCCGCCCTTTCCGCAGCCGGCCCGCGCCGTCGCGGAAGGGGCCGTCACGTCCGGGTCTTCGGGGCCGGCGTGGCGTCCACGATCTCGAACAGCGTCTCGGCCGGAACGGGGCTGGTGAACCGCCGCCGCTCGGTGCCGTCCTTGCCGATGAGCCGCACCTCGAACGGGGCGTCGCTGCCGAAATCGGTCAGCACGGGCATGTCGCGCTCGCCCAGACCGGGGGCATGGGCCTGCAGCATCCGCAGCTGCTCGGTGAACTGCGGGTCGCTTTCATCGGGGGCGGTGATCACGATCGGCCGGGCGCGGCCCAGCAGATTGTCGTTTTCGGCCTCGGCCACGGGGATGGTGACGATACGTTCCACGTCTGACACTCCTGACTGGTCGGGCGGGTCATTGCCCTGCCGATCCCATCCTGACGCGGAAGCCCACCGCTTCGCAAGGCGGCAAGGATGAACCCGCCGCTCGACCAGATCCTGTCGCCGCAGGCGCAGCAGGCGGTCATCGCGGGGCTGTTCGTGGCGCTCGGCTGGCTGGTCATCGCGTGGCAGAGCCGCAGGCGCGATGCGATGCTGCGGGCCGAGCGGGTGCGCGACGTGCAGCGCGCACTGTTCGCGGAAATCCGCGCCTACCTGGCCGTGCTGCAGCGCGACGATGTGGGACATTACGGCGCCATGATATCCGAACGCATCCTGTCGGAGCCGGGCTATTTCCCGGTCATCCCGACCGAGCGGAACGACGCGATCTTCCGCGCCATCGTGGGCGATATCCACGTCCTGCCGCGCGATACGGTCGATCCGGTGGTGCTGTATTACAGCCAGCTGAATGCCATCGTCGCGATGATCGACGATCTGCGGGCGCTGGACGTGCAGAAGATCGGGCCGGAACGCGCGGCGGCGATGTATCGCGATTACATCTCGATGAAGGTGGAGGCCGCGGAAATGGCGCAGACGGCGCTGGTTTCCATCCGCAACAACATGGACGGGCGCCAGAAGCGCCGCCGGTCCGTCAGTAACCCGGCCGCGGGCCGGTCCGGCCGGTGATCGGGGGCGGGTTGTAGGATGTGGTGCTCATCGCAAGGCTCCTGTTCCTGCAAGCGCAAGATAGGCACGATGCGCGGCGATTTCAACGCCGCCGTTCAGCCGTCCGAGGGGGCGCGCACCCGTTCGGACCGCGCCTCGGGGGTCTTGTCGATGGCCCGGCCGATCTCGCGCGGGGTCCAGGGGAAAGGCTTGCGCTCGATCACCATGCCCTGCTTGTCCAGCACAACCAGCGAAAAGTTGACCGGCCGCAGCCTGCTTCGCCATGCCGATTGCGCTGCGGGGTCGGCATCGACCAGCACCACCACGTCGCGCTGCGCCAGCGCCTGCGGATCGCGGCGCAGAAGGTCGATCTGGGTGACGAAGGCCGGATCGTCGGGGCTGGGCGCGAAGACAATCACCGGGCGGGCGTTGAACAGCAGTTCCTCGGGGCTGACATCGGCTGCGGCGTGTATCTCCAGCTGCGGCCGCGCGGGCGCCGGTTCGGGTTCGGCCACCACCGCCGGAGGGTCCGTGGCGCGCGGAATGGACACCGGAGGAGGAGGCGGCGTACCCGCCCCCATGCCGGCGACCGCTATCGCCGCCGCCAGAATTGCCCACCGCTTGTTTACCATTGCCGCCTCGCGTTGTTTGCACAGATATAGCGATGCGCCCGCCATCTGAAAGGACTATGCCATGACCGACCCCAAACCCACGCTCGACCAGTGGCAGGCGCTCGCCCGGAAGGAACTCAAGGGCAAGGACCCCGAAAGCCTGACGTGGGACACGCTCGAGGGTATCCCCGTCAAGCCTCTTTATACCGAGGCGGACACTGAGGGGCTGGACCACATGGGCAGCCTGCCAGGTCTTGCGCCCTTCACCCGCGGCCCCCGCGCCACGATGTATGCGGGCCGCCCGTGGACCATCCGCCAATATGCGGGCTTTTCCACGGCCGAGGAATCCAACGCCTTCTACCGCCGCAACCTCGCCGCGGGGCAGCAGGGCGTGTCGGTCGCCTTCGATCTGGCGACCCATCGCGGCTATGACAGCGACCATCCGCGCGTGGAAGGCGACGTGGGCAAGGCGGGCGTCGCCATCGACTCGGTCGAGGACATGAAGATCCTCTTTGACGGCATCCCGCTGGACAAGGTCAGCGTCTCGATGACCATGAACGGCGCCGTCATCCCGATCCTCGCGAACTTCATCGTCGCGGGCGAGGAACAGGGCGTGTCCCGCGCCCAGCTTTCCGGCACCATCCAGAACGACATCCTCAAGGAGTTCATGGTGCGGAACACCTATATCTATCCGCCCGAACCCTCGATGCGGATCATCGCGGACATCATCGGCTATACCTCGCGCGAGATGCCGCGCTTCAACTCGATCTCGATCTCCGGCTATCACATGCAGGAGGCCGGGGCGAACCTTGTGCAGGAACTGGCCTACACGCTGGCCGACGGGCGCGAATATGTCCGCGCGGCGATGGCCGCCGGCATGGACGTGGACGAATTCGCCGGGCGGCTGTCGTTCTTCTTCGCCATCGGCATGAACTTCTTCATGGAGGCCGCCAAGCTGCGCGCCGCCCGCCTGCTGTGGCATCGCATCATGTCCGGGTTCGGCGCGAAGAAGGAATCCTCGCTGATGCTGCGGACACATTGCCAGACCTCGGGCGTGTCGTTGCAGGAGCAGGACCCCTACAACAACGTGATCCGCACCGCTTATGAGGCGATGAGCGCGGCCCTTGGCGGCACGCAGTCGCTGCACACCAACGCGCTGGACGAGGCGATCGCGCTGCCGACGGACTTCTCGGCCCGGATCGCCCGGAACACGCAGCTGATCCTGCAGGAAGAGACGGGGATCGCCCACGTCGTCGATCCGCTGGCCGGGTCCTATTACGTCGAAAGCCTGACCGCCGAACTGGCCGAGAAGGCATGGACGATCATCGAGGAAGTCGAGGAAATGGGCGGCATGACCAAGGCCGTCGCGACCGGACAGCCCAAGCTGCGGATCGAGGAAACGGCGGCGCGGCGTCAGGCCATGATCGACCGCAGCGAGGAGGTGATCGTCGGCGTCAACAAGTATCGTAAGGACAAGGAAGACCCGATCGACATCCTCGACATCGACAACGTGGCGGTGCGCGCAAGCCAGATCGCCCGGCTCGAGCGCATCCGCGCCACCCGCGATCAGGGGGCCTGCGATGCCGCGCTGGCCGAGGTCTCGCGCCGCGCCCGCGAGGGTGGCAACCTGCTGGAAGCGGCGGTCGAGGCCGCCCGCGCCCGTGCAACCGTGGGGGAGATCAGCATGGCGATGGAGGACGAGTTCGGCCGCCACCGCGCCGAAGTGAAGACCTTGGCCGGCGTCTATGGCGCGGCCTACGAGGGCGACGAGGACTTCGCGCGCATCCAGAAGGACGTGGAAAGCTTCGCCGAGGAGGAAGGCCGCCGCCCGCGGATGCTGGTCGTCAAGATGGGGCAGGACGGCCATGATCGCGGCGCCAAGGTGATCGCCACGGCCTTCGCCGATATCGGCTTCGACGTGGACGTGGGGCCGCTGTTCCAGACCCCGGACGAGGCCGCGCAGGACGCCGTGGACAACGACGTTCATGTGGTCGGCATTTCGTCGCAGGCGGCCGGGCACAAGACGCTGGCTCCGCAACTGATCGAGGCGCTGAAGACGCGCGGCGCCGGGGACATCATCGTGATCTGCGGCGGCGTGATCCCGCAGCAGGATTACGATTTCCTGAAGCAGGCCGGGGTGGCCGCGATCTTCGGGCCGGGAACCAACATCCCCGTGGCGGCGCGAGAGATCCTCGGCATCGTGCGGTCCCACCGCGCGGCGTAAGAAGGCCGGATGCGGCCGCATCCGGCGTCAGGGGCTCTCGCCCTGCCCTTCTGTGCCGCCCTGAACCAGCCCCGCGCTCTTGATCGTGGCGTGGCAGGCCGTTCCCGGCGCAAGCCCCAGCGCCGCGACCGAGCGGCGGGTGATCCGCGCCAGCAGCGCCGCCCCGCCCGGCAGGCGCAGCTGCACCAGCACCATCGGCCCATCGCCCTCGATCCGGGAAACGGTCGCTGGCAGCACGTTCAGGGCCGAGCTGTCCTGCGGCGGCACCAGCGAGACGATCACCTCCGCCGCGCGGATGCGCACCCGCACCGGGTAGCCGACGGGCGCGGCAAGACCCGGCACCAGCAGGTCGCCCGCCGGTGAGGCGATGCGCGTCAGCCCGTCGCCCTCATGGCCCGCGACGCGGCCCGGCAGGACCGCGCCCACCTCGTCGCTGTCCAGCAGCGCGGCGGTGGCGGGATCGGACAGCAGGTCCTCCAGCGGTCCGGTGCGGGTGACGCGGCCCGCGTCGATCAGGACCAGCGTGTTGGCGAGCCGCGCGACCTCGGCGATGACGTGGCTGATATAGAGGATCGGGATCGCCGTCTCGCCCTGCAACCGCTCCAGATAGGGCAGGATCGCCGCGCGGCGGCGGTCGTCGAGCGCCGCCAGCGGCTCGTCGAGGATCAGCAGTTCGGGCCGCGACAGCAGCGCCCGGCCGATGGCGACGCGGGCCTTCTCGCCGCCGGACAGCAGCGCCGGGCGGCGGTCGAGCAGCCTGCCGATGCCAAGCAGATCGACGACATGGTCCAGCGTCGGGCCCTGCGCGCCGCGCGGCGCGAAACGGGCGCCGTAGGTCAGGTTCTGCCGCACCGTCAGATGCGGGAACAGCCGCGCCTCCTGAAAGACATAGCCGATCCGGCGCTTGTGGGGCGGCAGGAACGCGCCCGTGGCGCTGTCCATCAGCACCCGCCCCCCGATAACGATCCGACCCCGGTCGGGCCTGAGCAGCCCGGCGACGGCGTTGACGATCGTCGTCTTGCCCGACCCAGAGCGTCCGAACAGCGCCGTGACGCCGCCCGGCGCCTCGAACGCGGCATCGAGCGTGAAGCCGGGAAAGCCGTGCCGCAGCGAGACCGACAGCATCAGCGCCCCGCGATCCGGCGCGCGACTAGCCGCGACAGCCATTCCGACAGCGCGAGCGCCAGCATGGCGACGGCGAAGGACACGAGGACGAGCCGCGCCACCGCCCCCTCGCGCCCCGGCACCTGAAGAGCGGTATAGATGGCCGTGGGCAGGGTCTGGGTCTGGCCGGGGATGTTCGAGACGAAGGTGATCGTCGCGCCGAACTCTCCCATCGCCTTGGCGAAGGCCAGCACCGCGCCCGCGATGATGCCGGGCAGGATCAGCGGCAGCGTGACCGTGGCGAAGACCGCCAGCCGCGAGGCGCCCAGCGTCGCCGCCGCCGCTTCCAGCCGCGGGTCCACCGCCTCGACCGCCAGCCGGATCGCCCGGACCATCAGCGGAAACCCCATGACGGCGGCCGCCAGCGCCGCGCCGGTCCAGTCGAAGGCGAAGACGATGCCGAGGTTTTCCTCCAGCCACGCCCCGGCCCAGCCGCGCCGCCCGAAGATGATGAGCAGCAGGTAGCCCGTCACCACCGGCGGCAGGATCAGCGGCATGTGAACCAGCCCGTTCAGCAGCCCCCGCCCCGGAAACCGTCCGCGCGCGAGCGCGACCGCGCAGAGGATGCCCGGCGGCAGGCTGCACAAGGTCGCCCAGAACGACACCTTCAGCGACAGCGCAAGCGCCGTCGCCCCGTTCGGCCCCAGCCAGTCTGCCGCCGCTTCAAGCAATGCCCGTCATTGCCGTGCTGGCGGCTGGCTGAAGCCTTCGGCGGCGAAGATGGCGGTCGCCGCCTCGCCTTGCAGCAGGTCCAGAAACTCGCGGGCGGCGGCGCTTTCCGAGTCTGCGACGAGGGCGGCGGGATAGGTGATCGGGTCGTGGCTGCCACCCGGAAAGACGCCGACGACATGGACGCCCGGCTCGGCTTTGGCGTCGGTGGCGTAAACGATCCCGAGCGGCGCTTCCTGCGCGGCGACCAGCGCCAACGCCGCGCGGACGTTGTCGGCCTGCGCGACATCACCCTCCACATCGTCCCACAGGTCCAGCGAGGTCAGCGCCTGCTTGCCATAGACGCCCGCCGGCACGGAATCGACCAGCGCGATCGCCAGCTTGCCGCCGTTCAGGCCGCTGCCGAAGTCATGATCAGGGCCGATTTCCCCAGCCTCGCCCGCGCCCTCGCCCGGCGCGACCAGCACCAGCCTGTTGCCCAGCAGGTCCAGCCGGGTCGCCGGATCGATCGCGGCACTCTCTTCCAGCCTGTCCATCCACTCGACCGAAGCGGAGATGAAGATGTCGGCGGGGGCGCCCTGCTCGATCTGGCGGGCGAGTTGCGGGCTGCCGGCATAGGACACCACGGCAGTGTTGCCCGTGCCCGCCTGCCAGTCCGCGACGATCGCGTCCAGCGCGGTCTGGAGGCTGGCGGCGGCGAAAATCGTGATCTCCCCGGCGGCGGCCGGCGTTGCGGCGAGGATGGCGGCCGTCAGGGCGGCGGCGGGAAGGCGCATCGGGAACCTCTGGAGTGGCGGTCGCAGGCAGTTAGACAGACCGCGCCTTCTGCGGCAAGCGCTATTTCCGTTCGGACATATCGGCAGCGGCAAGCGCCGCGATATCACCCGCACCGGCCCGCTCCGCCGCGTCCTGAATGGCGCGGAACCGGGCCAGCACCTCCTGCCCCAGCGGCGTCAGCGCCGCGCCGCCGCCCTGCGCCCCGCCCCGCGCGCTTTCCACCAGCGGCTCGCGGAACATGGCGTTCAGGGCCTCGACCAGCGTCCAGGCGCGCTTGTAGCTCATCCCCATGCGCCGCCCAGCGGCCGAGATCGAGCCGGTTGCGGCGATCAGCGCCAGCAGGTCGGCCTTGCCCGGCCCCATCCAGCGCTTGTCATCGAGATAGAGCCGCAGCCGCAGCGGGCGGCGCGAGAGCAGCGGATCGCTCATGCGGTCAGCGCCCGGATCGCGGGGGTGAGCGGAACGGGGTCCGGGTAGTCGGGCGCAACCTCCTCCGCCCGATCCAGGGCCGAGCGGATGTCGAACGCGCCCGCCGATTTCAACCCTTCCAGCACGTCCCACGACACCGGCACCGCGACCGTGGCGCCCGGACGCGCGCGCAGGGAAAACGGAGATACGGCAGTCGATTGCGGCTGATTCCTCAGCCAGTCTATGAAGATCCGGCCGCGCCGCTTTGCCTTGGACATGACGGCGACGAACCGCTCGGGCTCCTCGTCGGCCAGCACGGTGGTCAGGGTCCGGGCGAACAGCGTCGCGGTTTCCCACGGCACGGTGCGCTTGATGTCGCAGACGATGTGGACGCCCTTGCCCCCCGTCACCATCGCCCAACTCGGAAGGCCCAGAGTCTCCAGCCGGTCGCGCAGATCGAACGCCGCCCGCTTCACCTCGGCCCAGCCCAGCCCCTCGTCGGGGTCGAGATCGAAGACCAGCCGGTCGGGGCGGTCGGGCCGGTCGCGGTGGACGCCGCGCATGTGGTATTCGATCACGCCCATCTGCGCCCCGGCGACCAGCCCGGCGGCATCGCGGATATAAAGCGCGGGCTCGTCCTCGCCCTCGATCTCGGTCTGCCGGATCTGAGCCGGAAAGCCCTTGCCCGCGTGTTTCTGAAAGAATGACTCGCCCTCCAGCCCCTCTGGCAGCCGCACCAGCGAGAGCGGGCGATCCTTCACATGCGGCAGCATCAACGGCGCGGCGGCCTCGTAATAGGCGGCGACGTCGGCCTTGCTCACCTTGTTCTTCGGATAGACCAGCCGCGCGGGGTTCGAGATGGCGATACCGGCGATGCGCAGCGTGTCGCCCTTGCTTGGGGCCACGCGGACGACCGGGGTGGGTTTTCGGGCAGGTTCCGGCATCTTGTCCTCGCGCAATCCCTGAAAGCTTGCATGACGCAGCCGCCCGTCGCCAGTGATGTCGGCATAGCGGATCTCGGCGCTGACCACCGGCTCGACCCATTTCGCGCCGCGCGCCTCGGGCTTGGGCACCTCCAGCGCGGGTTTGGGGCGTGCGTGGGGGGCGAGCGCGGCCGCCACCTCGTCCAGCGCCGAGGCATCGAATCCGGTCCCCACCTTGCCGCGATAGAACAGCGTACCATCCTCGGCACGGTCGGCCAGCAGCAGCGAGGAAAAGGGCCGCCCCGGCGAGTCCGAGGGCAGCCAGCCGACGATCAGGTAGTCGTCGCGCTTTTCGCACTTGGCCTTGCGCCAGCTGTCCCCGCGCCCGGAACGGTAATGCGAATCGATCCGCTTGGACACGATCCCCTCGCCCCGCGCATCGCAGATCGCCTGAAGCGCAGCGAGCCCGTCGCCCTGAACGGCCAGCGACTGCTCGATCAGCCCCATCGGAGGGACATCGGCCAGCAGCTTCGCGAGCGCCGCCTGCCGGTCCTTCAGCGGCTGGCGCTTCAGATCCGTGCCGTCCAGATGCAGCAGATCGAAGGCGACGAAGGCGAAGGGCCCGCCCGCCTTGATCGCCTGCTGAAGCGCCGTGAACCCCACCTGCCCTGCGCCTGCGGTGATCTCTCCGTCGATCAGGGCGGAGCGGACGGGCAGCTCCTCGAAGGCGGGCAGCAGCGGGGCGAAGCGGTCCGACCAGTCCAGCCCGTTGCGGGTGCGGATGATCGCGCCGCCCTTGCCGATCTCGACGAGGCCGCGATAGCCGTCGATCTTGATCTCGTGCTGCCAGCCTTCGCCCACCGGCGGGCCGTCCACGAGCTTCGCGAGCATCGGTTCCACCGGCTTCGGCCGCGCCAGGCGATCCGGGCCGAACGGCACGGGCGGGCCATCCGAGGCGATCGCCGCGAAATCCCGGTTGGTGGAAATGCTGGTGCGGTAACGTTCCACGGGATCCGGCTGATGGGCCGCGCCATCTTCCTGCTTGATGAGCAGCCAGTTCTCGCGCTTTTCGCCCGGCTTGCCCTTGATCCGCACCAGATCCCACGCGCCGGTCAGCCGTCGCCCGTAAAGCTGCAAGCGCAGATGGCCCTTGGATAGCCCATGCTCCACATCCGCATCGGGCCGCCACGCGCCGATATCCCACAGCATCACCGTGCCCGCGCCGTATTCGCCCCTGGGGATCGTGCCCTCGAAGGTCAGATAGGGCAGCGGGTGATCCTCGGTCCTGACGGCGAGGCGCTTGTCCGCCGGATCGAAGGACGGGCCGCGCGTTACGGCCCAGCTCAGCAGCACGCCATCCCATTCCAGCCGCAGATCCCAGTGCAGCCGCGTCGCGTCGTGGTTCTGCATCGAATAGCGCAGCGCCCCGGCCGAGGGGGTGCCCGCGTCGAACGGCTCGGCGGTGCGGCCGGGGTCGCGCTTGGCGCGGTAGGTGTCGAGCCGCGCCAATCAGCCCGCCTTGCGGGTCGTCCCGCGACGGCTCGCCGTGCCGCGCTTCGGTGCGGGCTTTTCCGCGGGCTCCTCCCCCTCCTCGGCCTTGGCGGCGGTCTTGCGCGTGCCGGAGCGGGATTTCGTCGCCTTCGCCGCGGTCTTGCCCCCGCCGCCCGAGGCTTTGAGGCTTTCCCGCAGCGCCTGCATCAGGTCCACCACGTTGTCGCCGGACGGGCGCGACTCGCCCTCGGTCGTCACGCGGGGCGCGCGGCCCTTGCGCTTGTCCTCGATCAGCGAGCGCAAGGCCTTGTCGTAGTGGTCGGTGAAGACGGCAGCGTCGAAGGGGGCGGTCTTCTTCTCGATCAGTTGCTCGGCGACGGCCAGCAGGTCCTCGTCGGCCTCCTCGTCCTCGATGGACGCGAACAGCGGCTCGGCGTCCTTGATCTCGTCGGCGTAGAACAGCGTCTCCATCAGCAGCCCGTCGCCGCAGGGGCGCACGGCGCACAGCTTCTCGCTGCCATAGATCGTCAGTTGCCCCAGCCCGACCTTGCCCGATTGCCGCATCGCATCGCGCAGCACGCGGTAAGCATCCTCGGCCAGCTCATCCGTGGGCACGATGTAATAGGGCTGGTCGTAATAGAGCGGGGAGATCTCGTCCTGACCGACGAACTGCACCAGTTCGAAGGTCTTCTTAGTCTCCAGCTTGATCGCCTCGATCTCTTCCGGCTCGATCAGCAGGTATTCGTTGTCACCAAGGGCATAGCCCTTCATGATCTCGTCCTTGTCCACCGGCCCGATCCCGGCGACGGTCTTTTCATAGCGGACCGGCTTGCCCGAGGGGCCGTGGATCTGGCGGAAGCTGACGCGGCGCGCGGTCTTGGTCGCGCTGTGAATTTCGACCGGTATCGCCACCAGCGACAGCCGCAACTGCCCTTTCCAGATCGCCCGAGACGCCATCGCATTATCCCCCTGCTGGGCAGGGAACGCGCGGGAACGGGCCGGGGTTGCGGGACGGGGCAGGAAATCTGCGTGTTAACGGGCGGTTCCGGTGGCTTCGTCGTCCTGAAGCAGTTCCTCGGCCTTGTCGGCCAGCGACTCGGCGCGGGCGGCAAGCTCGGCCATGACCTCGCCGATCTCGACCGGGATCACCGGGACCTCGACCCGCGGCGGGTTGGACTTCAGCCGCGCCAGCTCTCGTTCGGCGCTCGCCGCCCGGTCCTCCAGCGCAGAGGTGCGGTCGGCCAGCATCAGCCCCGCGAGCAGCAGCAGCCGCGGCTCGGGCATCCGGCCGGTCTGATCGAGGATCTGCCGCGCTTCTGCATCCAGCATCCCGGCGGCGCGGCGCAGCAGCTTTTCCTCGCCCTCCTGGCAGGAGAGGGTGTATTCCTTGTGGCCGATCCTGAAATCAACATTGGGCATCAGCGCAGCTCTCCTTCCAGGTCGTCGTCTTGCGTCTCCGGGTCGCCGTCGTCGTCGTCATAGACCCCGCCGAACAGCGAGACGTCGTCATCGGGAATGTCCTCGCGCTCGACGGTCAGCTCGTGGTCCCCGGCCTTTTCTGCGGGATCAGCGTCGCCGATCACGGCATCGGGCTCGGAAACTTCCGTGGCGGTGGCGAGGCTGGGGGCATCGGTCGCCGCCGCACCCTCCGCGCCGTCGCGGGCAGCAGCAGCCGCCGGGACGGCCGCTTGCGCGCCTTCCCGGACGGGCTTGCGCGGCTTCGGCGCGGGTGTGCCGAGCATCCGGTCCAGCGCGTCGAGGATCTCGCCCATCTGCGCGATCTCGGCCGCCCGCGCCCCGCGGAGCGATTCCACCTCCGCCTCAAGCGCGGCGCGGAAGGCGGCCTCGCCCTTGCCCGGCCAGTCGCCGGCGGCATCCATCAGCGCCCGGTTGGCCGCCGTGAGCCCGTCATTGGCCGCCGCGAGCCGCGCCGCATGTTCGCCCGCGCCCGCCAGCCGCTCCTGCGTCTCGGCCAGCCGCGCCCGCATGGCGTCGAGCGTCGCCGCCTGCCGGTCGTGCAGCGCCGCAAGATCGTCGGAAAGCTTGCGGTTCTCGGCCTGCATCGCGGCAAGGCTCGCTTGAGCGCCCGCCGTCGTCACGGTCGGGGCGGCAGGCGCCGGACGGCTCCGCAGCCGCTGCAGGTCATCCCCTGCCCGCTCGACGGTGAAATCCAGCCGGTCCAGAGCCGAAATCAGGCGGCGTTCGCTGGTCGAAAGGTCGCTCATGCGCAGTCCCCGGTTGTCCAGCCCGTTTGTGACACCGGCGGCGCAGCCTGGCAAGCTGTTGCGGCAGCCCGGCTTTCGGGCGGGAATGAAGGCGCGATCCGCGGCCCGCACCCCGCCGGGGCGGCAGTCCCTGCCGGGACAACGAAAGCTTTCGCCGCAAGCGCCCAATTCCCCCTTGCGCCCCGTTGCGCCTTTGTCTACATCGCCCCCCACACGGGCCAGCGGCCCGGCCGGCGCTGTGGTAGCTCAGTGGTAGAGCACTCCCTTGGTAAGGGAGAGGTCGAGAGTTCAATCCTCTCTCACAGCACCATGATTCCCCGTTGATCTTCAAGAACTTCCTGATTTATCAGGGTTGTGGCCTGCCTTACTGGTACACAGGGCGGGTACACATGGGCTTACGAATGGCGACTCCTTGGAAGCATCCCGACACTGGCGTGTTCTACCTGCGAGAACGCGTACCGGCTGCACTCGTCACCAAGGCGAAGGGCCGGGTCGTGACGCTCAGCTTCAATGGCCTGACCGCCACGGTTAAGCTGGGGGCTTGGGCCAAGGCATCCTTGCGGACCAAGGACATTGCCACGGCAAAGGAACGCTTCAGGGAGGCTACAGCAGCCCTGCAAGAGCATCTGCGGCTGATCCAGCAAGCAGCCGAAGATGGACCTGTGCGGCTTACCCAAAGGCAGACGGAAGCCCTTGCAGGGGAATACTACCGCGACCTGTGCAGTGATACCCACGAGAACCCCGGCGATCCTGATGACTGGGAAAATCAACTGTCTGCCCTTCATGATTTGGGCGAGACGGCAGAGGGCCGGGAAGGGCTGCACGGAAGGTCAGCCGATCACATCCTTCAATCCCGTGGCCTGAACATCGACGTGGTTTCACGCACGGCCCTGCTCACAGCGATGCACGAGGCACTTGTACAGCACGGGAAGTATCAGCAGCGCAGGGGTGGCGGCGATTACAGGCCCGATCTGCGGGCAGACCGTTTCCCGACCTTCGAGAATGGGGCGACCAGCGACAGCACCAAGTCCAGCAAGAAGCCCAGCGCAGACAAGGCCACGGGGCCGACCCTGACAGGGCTGTTCGAGGCGTGGGAGAAGGACGCCAAGACCAAGGGCGTTACAGCCAGCACCATTCGGGACTTCCGGCAGAAGGTGAATGACCTGATCGCTTTCATCGAGCATGACCGGATCGGGGACATAACCCCGGAGGCCATCGTGAAATGGACCGACCACCTGCGGGATGGGCGGGGGCTGAACAGCAAGACCATAGGGCAAAAGTATCTGGCGGCAGTCAAACGCATGTTCAGCTATGCCAAATCCCGCGCCATGGGCCTAAGCGACCCGACCGAGGGCATTGTGATAGAGACCGCCAAGCGCGTGGTGAACCGGGAGAAGGGCTATTCCGACCAAGAGGCCAAGCAGGTTCTGGCAGCAGCCAAGGCGGGTGTAGGCATTTCGGACAAGATGGCCGACCACACCAAGCGGGCTATCCGCTGGGTGCCATGGGTATGTGCCCATTCCGGGGCGAGGGTGACGGAGATCGTCCAGTTGAGACGGGAGGACTTCCAGACCATTGAAGGCGTCCCATGCATCCGGATCACACCTGAGGCCGGATCGGTCAAGACAAAGCAGTTCCGCACCGTGCCCCTTCATCCCCAGCTTGTCCAAGAAGGACTGCTTGAAATGGTCGAGGGCCTGCCCACCGGCCCCATCTTCTACGCGCCAGGCACAGGCCCCCAAGGTATCAGCGGACGACTTGGAACGTGGGTCAAGGAACACGCGAAGGTTTCCGACGAGGACTTGCAGCCGAACCACGCATGGCGGCACAGGTTCAAGACGCTTTGCCACGATCACGACATCGCACAGGAGTGGGCCGATGCCCTGCAAGGCCATGCGAACCCGAGGGCAGCGGAGCGCTACGGTGACCGGAAGGTGAACGCCAAGTATCGGGAAATCTGCAAGCTGCCCCGGTATGAGTGGCCGAAATGACTTTGGGGCGCTTGTTCTCAATCCCTGCAATGCACCCCGGATGTTTCCGCCACGAATTCGCAAGCCCACATCAGATAGAGGAAACGGGCACCTTCCCCCGGTGGCCCCGACCGATAGAAATGATGACGGCCTGCCCAATCACGGGAAGCAAACGCTGTCACAGCTGAGACCGACCAGCCCAGCACCCTTCATGTGCCCACACGAAGCCATTTGTTTCTCTTGAAGTTAGCAGCCCCCGAGCTCGATCCTCGGACCTGGGATTGGTGGAGGGCTGACCCTTCGCGACTTCGTCGATAGCTACCATCAATTCCTGCTCGGTCAGCGCAAAAGAACTGGCATTAGCTAGGCAATAGTGTTTGGGGGCGGCGCTTGTCTGGAAGAAAAAAATATAATATTATCCCAAGCTACGCTGATGGAAAAATCAATGACGCAGAATACTGATGCACCACGCGCCAGCTCTCTAGGAGTGGCTGTGCTCCATAATCACTGGATAAAGGCAGACAGCATTAACTACCATCTGCGACGATCTCTGCGGCTCGGGCCCAAAGTAGAATCAGGAATGACGGATGATCTGAATGCGTTGGCGCAAACAATTTCTGCTATGCATGTTCTGAGTGTCTGGTATGGGCTGCTTTGGGTTGTCGTCGAAGGATATAGAGAGCTAAAGCTGACTGATAAAAAGATAGATGAGCTACTTGCCAGCGATGATATGATTGGTTCTTTTCGTCGATTTAGAAACGCGGTCTTTCATTTTCAAGAGGAGCCCCTCAGTCCCAAGCTGATGGATTTTATCACCGCTCCGGCTAGTGAAAGGTGGGTAAACGAACTTAATAGATCGTTTGATCGATTCTTTTCAGAAACACTAAATCTTAAGGAAGTGGCAGCCCAAATTAAAGCGGATCATAACGATCTTGCCTCAGGCGAAAATAACTGAATTATTAATGACATAAAAAGCTGATCTGCTAAGCTGGCCATGACGTAATCGCCCTACCTGCGTCGGATCATGGCATCAGGGTCAAGAACTTGAGGCATGGGTTCTTCGCTCGCGCCTGCCAGTTCCTCTCGCAAGGTCTGCAGCATTGAGCGGAGGATGAAAAATGCTCTCACGTAATCATGAAGCTGGTAGGAATTCCAGCAATACCGAGAGTCGCCGCCAAACTCACCAGTCCTGAGAAACTGATTCTTCTTTGTATCATAGATGGACGGCGCAAGGAAAAAGCCCTGTCTACTTGTGCCATCTGAAACATGATGTAGGTTTGTCGGCGTGCCATGGGCGATCTTGTTCCTGATCTCCGCTGCTTTCTTACAGAGCCGTATCCAGCCAATAACAGCTGCTCTCTGCCGCTCATTTTCCAAGAACGACTCTGCTGCTTCAGTGGCCAAATCTATCTTCACGTTGAATGAGGAGGTTGCGCCAATTATCCTTCCCATGCGAGAGTGCTCATGCAGACGAGCGCCGCACAGTTGATCAAATAGAAGCACAACTTCATCTGTAAGCGCCACGGCGCTCTCCTCCTGCCGCTGCTGATCTGATCGGTCCATTCTCCGCGGGTGGGCATGGCGCGAAGGAGTTGGTTTTGGAGATA
>NZ_JAHQZU010000119.1 GCF_019061185.1 Paracoccus sp. Z118 | reverse complement strand
GCAACTTCGAGAAGGCGCAGCCGGCCGGAGACTGAGCTCCGCCGGCCTTGTGCTTTCCGGTGGTCAGGCCAGCGGCTCCCAGCCCGGATGCTCGAAATGTTCGCCATAGGCATTGAGCGCCTGGACGATTCTCGCAGCGCCCTCCTGCGCTGCGTCACCGGCTTCCAGATCCGAGAGGCCCTCCAGAACCTGCCCGAGCACCAGATGGAACTGCTCGTCTACCTCGGGGGTGAGCACGCAGGTCTCGACCATGAAATCGACCTGCGCCTGAACCTCGGCCGCAATCTCCTTTGCGGCGTCGGCGGCAAGCGTGTCGTCACGGATCGCGTCCAGGTTCGCCGCCATCGTGGCGCGGATCGCGTCCATGCCCTTGTGCATGTTCTCGTCGCCCTGCCATTTAGCGCCTTGGTTCAGGGTGAGTTCGATCGTTGCGGCACCATTCCCGTGGTCATGGGCCTGGGCTGCGGCGAGCCCGGGGGCGGTCCCCAGGGCGAGGGCAAAGGACAGGGCGAGGGTGGCTA
>NZ_JAHQZU010000118.1 GCF_019061185.1 Paracoccus sp. Z118 | reverse complement strand
GGCGAGATCGCCTCCTTTCTGAACAGGAACTTCAAGTTGGACGAGTTCTGATCCACCGCCTGCAGGGATGGCGTGTGATCGCAGCAGAGTTGCGCATGAAAGGCCAGATCCGTAGCCTTCTCGGGGCAAAGTAGCGCGAGCGCGATGCCAGCATCTCGGCGCAACTGGTGGGAGGAACGCGAATGTCCGGCAAGACCCTGTTCATCACGGGCGCGTCGAGCGGTATCGGCGCTGCCACCGCCCGGGTGGCGGTCTCGAGAGGCTGGCGGGTTGGACTGTTCGCCAGGCGCGCGGACCGGCTCCAAGCGCTCGTCGATGAGCTGGGAACCGGCAATGCGATCGCGCTGCCTGGCGACGTGATGCAGCTCTCCGATCAGCAGGCGGCGCTGGAGCGGATGGCCAAGGCGTTCGGCGGCGTCGATGCAGCCTTCGCCAATGCCGGACGCGGCCTCGACGCGCCAGGCACCGAGGGCGGCGACGCGGACGAATGGCGGGCGATGATCGGGATCAACATCATGGGCCTGCTCTTCA
>NZ_JAHQZU010000117.1 GCF_019061185.1 Paracoccus sp. Z118 | reverse complement strand
TTCTTCCTGATGCTGCCACCGGACGGCGGCACCGGGGGGACTTCCGGTGAGATGGCGTTTGCCGGGGAAACCTCCGCCGGGCCGACCCCCGTCGGTCAGGCTCACGGCGGTGAAATCCCCGGTGGACAGGCTTCTGAAGACCGGGGCTCCTCGGGTCAGGGTCAGGGTCAGGGTCAGGGTCAGGCCGGGCAGCCTCCCGGTCCCCGAGAGGAGCACCGCGCAGGAAGCGTCCGCGCCGAAGGGACATCCGGCAGCGTTCTCGCCGGCCCGGCCTCCGGCGGGCAGGGCCCCCATGATCAGGCTCCCGCGGCCCCGGCCCCTGACGAGGCTGCTCCCGCCGCGTCGGCCTCCGCCGGCAGCCCCGCCGCCGGGCAGCCTCTCCCCCACGGCATGATCTTCGCCGATTGCGGGCTGGTGATCGCCCCAGACGCGGCGGAGCTGGCCGACATCGCCATCGCCGCCGCCGCCTCCTGCGAGCGCCTGCTGGGGCAGACGCCGCGCGTCGCGCTGCTGTCCTTCTCGACCGCCGGCTCGGC
>NZ_JAHQZU010000116.1 GCF_019061185.1 Paracoccus sp. Z118 | reverse complement strand
ACGCCGGTCGAGGGGCTCTATCTCAACGCGGGCTGGTGCTATGGCGGCTTCAAGGCGACGCCCGCCAGCGGCTATTGCTTCGCCCATCTGCTGGCGACCGACACACCCCACGACACCGCCAAGGCGTATCGGCTGGACCGCTTCGAGCGCGGCTACCTGATCGACGAAAAAGGCATGGGCGCCTCGCCCAATCTGCACTGAGAGCCCGACATGCTTATCCCCCATCCCCTTCTCGGCCCCCGTGACGCGCAGGAGTTCTTCTGCCTCGGCTCGGCCTCGCTGCTGGGCCGCCCCGACGGCAGGGCCGAGGGCGCGCAGGCGGCGTTCCACGATTACGTCTATCTGCGTGACAACCCGGCGGGCGTTCATCGGGAGTTGTGGTTCCACGAGCAGGGCGACCGGTCCTGGCTGGTCGTCACCCGCAACACGCTGACCCATGAAAAACGGCGCCATCGTCCGGCTTGTCGGCGCGCTGATGCTCGAGACCAACGACGAGTGGACGGTCGCGCGGAGATACATGTCGCTTGAAACGCTTGCC
>NZ_JAHQZU010000115.1 GCF_019061185.1 Paracoccus sp. Z118 | reverse complement strand
GTGCGGCCGCCTTCGCGGATGGCGAAGCGCAGCTTCTCTTCCATCGCGATCGGGGCGATCAGCTCGACCTCGAACTTCAGGTTGTCGCCCGGCATCACCATCTCGGTGCCTTCCGGCAGCTTCACCGTGCCCGTCACGTCCGTCGTGCGGAAGTAGAACTGCGGGCGGTAGTTCGCGAAGAACGGCGTGTGGCGGCCGCCCTCTTCCTTGGTGAGGATGTACGCCTCGGCCTCGAACTTGGTGTGCGGCTTGACCGAGCCCGGCTTGGCCAGCACCTGCCCGCGCTCCACGCCCTCGCGGTCGATGCCGCGCAGCAGCGCGCCGATGTTGTCGCCCGCCTCGCCGCGGTCCAGCAGCTTGCGGAACATCTCGACGCCCGTGCAGATCGTCTTCTTCGTCGGGCGGATGCCGACGATCTCCAGCTCGTCACCGACGTTCACCGCGCCGCGCTCGACCCGGCCCGTCACCACGGTGCCGCGGCCCGAGATCGAGAACACGTCCTCGATCGGCATCAGGAACGGCAGGTCGATGGCGCGCTCGGG
>NZ_JAHQZU010000114.1 GCF_019061185.1 Paracoccus sp. Z118 | reverse complement strand
ATCGGCACAGAGCTGGCTGTCGGTGGTATCTAACGCTGGACAGCAGTGCTCCTGAGAGCCGACGCTTGGGCTGGTTGCCGAAATCCTGGCACGTCAACGGCTGCCATGCGGAGATGACGTTACAAAACCCCACTTGAGCGACGGCTTGGCTGCTGATTCACCTCTCGTGAGGCATGGGAGAACTGGCGATGATGGGGACGAGGCATCGTGCTCCCCACGGGGGCGCCGCCGCGCCCCGCACCGGTTTCGATCACTCGGCGGGCGCGATCAGATACTTCTGGCCCGTCACCTTCTTCTGGTAGGCCAGCGCGATATCGGGATCGAGCGCTTCCGCCAGGCTGATGCTGTCGGTGAAATGGCTCGCAAAGGTCGTCGTCATCTCGGCCGCAACACGTTCGTGCATCTTCTGAACGATCGTGGGATCCGTTCGGCCGAGGAAATGGAACAGCAGCCAGCCGCCCACGTTCCAGCGGAAACCGAAGCCGCGCTTCAGGATCGTCGGGCCGGTGTCCAGTCCGCCGTAGATGTAGACCTGCTTCATGACGGCCGACCCATAGC
>NZ_JAHQZU010000113.1 GCF_019061185.1 Paracoccus sp. Z118 | reverse complement strand
TGCCCATCTCATTGGCGTGCTCGACAAAGAGCGGCAACAGTCCTGACCACGGCATCATCGGAACCGCGTCCCTGGGAGGACCTCGGAGGCCTGCGGTCAGGCAGGCTACGGGCGGGAGCTCGGGTCGTCAGGCCACACTGGCCAGCGGGATGTCGGGCCGGAAGTCGGTGCCATCGACCCACATCCGGTGCAGGATCACGCCGATGCGCCGCGCCAAGGCAACCATGGCGCGTTTCGCACCTCGGCGGCGGGCGACATGTGCGGCCCATGTTCTCAGCCATGTCGCCCGCCCACGGTGCATCATGACAGTGGCGGCCTGACACAGAGCGCGTCGCAGATTGACCTCGCCTGCCTTGGTGATGCCGCCCGAGACGTCGCGCTCACCGGATTGAGGCAGTGTCCCAGCGGTTGGTGTAGGAGGCCGCGCGCGGAGCCCTTGGCGTAGCGCAGCGCGCGGCCGGGCGTGCCGCTGGCGGCCATCGCCGATCTTCGGGAAGGTTCGGGTTGCGAGACCTTGAACCGATACGGAGATGACGATGACCGACGACAGAATGATGCTGAT
>NZ_JAHQZU010000112.1 GCF_019061185.1 Paracoccus sp. Z118 | reverse complement strand
GACATCATGCCGCGAAACAGCCTTGAACTGAGATCCACCATCACGACGGACGGAACGCTGCGGATCAATCTGGAACGCGTCTCCGTTGCCGAACCGGGGCAGGGCGAGTTGCTGGTCCGGGTCGAGGCCGCGCCGATCAACCCCTCGGACCTCGGGCTGCTATTCGGCCCAGCTGACATGGAGACCCTGCGCGCGGAGGGCACCGGGGACGCGCCGGTCCTGACCGCGAAGGTTCCTCCGCATCTGCTTCCCGCCGTCAGCGCCCGGCTGGACCAGTCGATGGCGGTGGGCAACGAAGCCTCCGGGTCCGTGATCGCGGCGGGTCCTGACCTGCAGGATCTGGTGGGCAAGCGCGTCGCCATGATCGGGGGCGCCATGTATGCCGAGCTGCGCCTGATCCGCCGTGATGGGTGCATCGTCCTCCCGGAGGGCGCCACGGCCGCCGAAGGGGCGGCGCTCTTCGTCAACCCGATCACGGGCCTCGGCTTTGTGGAAACCATGCGGGCCGAGGGCCACAAAGCCATCATCCATGTTCCCGCCGCGTCGAACCTGGGGCAGATGCTGGTG
>NZ_JAHQZU010000111.1 GCF_019061185.1 Paracoccus sp. Z118 | reverse complement strand
CACCAGCATCTGCCCCAGGTTCGACGCGGCGGGAACATGGATGATGGCTTTGTGGCCCTCGGCCCGCATGGTTTCCACAAAGCCGAGGCCCGTGAGCGGGTTGACGAAGAGCGCCGCCCCTTCGACCGCCGTGGCGCCCTCCGGCAGGACGATGCACGCATCACGGCGGATCAGGCGCAGCTCGGCATACATCGCGCCCCCGATCATGGCGACGCGCTTTCCCACCAGATCCTGCAGGTCGGGACCGGCCGCGATCACGGTCCCGGAGGCTTCGTTGCCCACCGCCATCGACTGGTCCAGCCGGGCACTGACGGCGGGAAGCAGATGCGGAGGAACCTTCGCCGTCAGGACCGGCGCTTCCCCGGTGCCCTCCGCGCGCAGGGTCTCCATGTCGGCTGGGCCGAATAGCAGCCCCAGGTCCGAGGGGTTGATCGGCGCGGCCTCGACCCGGACCAGCAACTCGCCCTGCCCAGGTTCGGCAACGGAGACGCGTTCCAGATTGATCCGCAGCGTTCCGTCCGTCGTGATGGTGGATCTCAGTTCAAGGCTGTTTCGCGGCATGATGTC
>NZ_JAHQZU010000110.1 GCF_019061185.1 Paracoccus sp. Z118 | reverse complement strand
CTCGCGCTGATGCGCCGGATCGACGAGTTGCACCTGGAGTATCCCTTCGCAGGCGGCCGGATGCTGAAAGGCCTGCTGCAGGCCGAAGGGCACCAGGTCGGCCGGCTTCACGTCTCGACGCTGATGAAGAAGATGGCGATTGCGGCGCTCTACCGCCGTCCGAACACGTCGAAGCCGGCGCCGGGCCACAAGGTCTATCCTTATCTGCTGCGGAATCTGGCGGTGATGCGGCCGAACCAGGTCTGGGCGATGGACATCACCTGCATTCCGATGGCGCGGGGCTTCGTCTACCTAGCCGCCGTCGTCGACTGGTTCAGCCGCAAGGTCCTGGCCTGGCGGCTCTCGATCACGCTGTCGGCGGACTTCTGCATCGAGGCGCTGGAAGAGGCGCTCGCCCACCACGGTCGGCCCGAGATTTTCAACAGCGACCAGGGCTCGCAGTTCATCAGCGCCGGCTTCATCAAGGTGCTGAGGAGCACTGAGATCGCCATCAGCATGGACGGCAAGGGGTCGGCGTATACGCCGACGGCGCGACAACATCTTCGTCGAGCGGCTCTGGCGGACGGTGAAATACGAGGA
>NZ_JAHQZU010000010.1 GCF_019061185.1 Paracoccus sp. Z118 | reverse complement strand
ATGGCGGGCTGTTTCGGCATGAGAAGGGCTCCTCGTGGGGACGCCCAAGCCTACCAGATCCGGCTGCGGACAGGAGGTTTTTCAGCGGTTCCTTAAGATCTGCGCTTAGTGCGCTGAGGTTCAGAAAATCCTTGATCTTGTCAAGGGTGGGCGCTGACTGGCAGTATTCGATGGCTTCCTCAAGCAAGTACGAGCGGTCCGATTGAGGCGCAACTACATCCATGGCTGATACCTTTTTCTATGGGATGACACTTCCGTCAGTGCCTTCCAGACTTTTAGACGTGGGACAGTCTCTCTGGCAATGAAGGAACAGCGACGGCTTTGTTTTAGCCGAAGAAAGTCACTCCCACTCCCACGGCCGCGTGAAATTCCCCAGCCGCTCCGTCACCGCCGCCTCGTCGCAGCCCGGCCCGCGGGCGATCCTGGCGACGAGGCCGCGTTTCTTGTCGTCCACCACCTCGACGACATGCGTTCCGCAATCCGCCAGAGCCGCGTCGTAGATGCGCCTGATCGCCAGTTTCCGCAGCGCGGGCTTGAAGATCTTGCCGACGGCGGTCTTGGGAAGTTCGGGCAGGATCTCGACGTATTTCGGCACCGCCGCGCGTTCCGAGATATGCTCGCGGGCGTGGTCCAGCAGCGCCTGCTCGGTGACGGAGGCGCCGGCGACCAGCTCGACATAGGCGCAGGGCAACTCGCCCGCGAAGCTGTCGGGCTGGCCGATCGCGCCGGCGAAGGCGACGGCGGGGTGCGACAGCAGGGCCTCCTCAATGGTCGCCGGGTCGATGTTGTGGCCGCCGCGGATGATGAGGTCCTTGGCCCGGCCGGTGATCCACAGATAGCCGTCGGGGTCCATCCGGCCCAGATCGCCGGTGCGCAGGAAGCGGCCATTGGCGAACAACTCGCGGTTCTGGTCGGCCTCGGTATAGGTCGAGCCCTCGAAGACGCCGGGGTTCGACACGCAGATCTCGCCGATCTCGTCGGTGGCGCATTCCTGGTAGCCATCCGGCGTCTTCTTCAGGATGCGGAGCTCGGTATAGGGCAGGGGGATGCCGACCGAGCCGACCTTCTTCAGCCCGTCCACCGGGTTGCAGCTGACGAGGCAGGTGACCTCCGTCAGCCCGTAGCCTTCGGCGATCTCGACCCCGGTCGCGGCCTTGAAGCGGTTGTAAAGCTCGATCGGCAGCGGCGCCGAGCCCGAGATCGCCACCCGCAGGGATGAGACATCCGCGTTCACCGGACGCTGCATCAGCGCCGCGATGGCGGTCGGCACGGTGATGAGGAAGGTCGCGCGCCAGCGTTCGATCAGCTTCCAGAAGTTGTCGAACACTCCTTCGCCGCGATAGCCGGCGGGCGTCGGCATGACCATATGCGCGCCGGAATAGACGCAGCTCATCAGGATCGGATAGGCGGCAAAGACGTGGAACAGGGGCAGCGGGCACATCAGCACGTCGTTTTCGTCGAACAGCAGCGAGCCGCCCAGAAAGCCGTTATAGATCATGCCCGACACCTTGTGCTGGGCCAGCTTGGGCAGGCCGGTCGTCCCGCCGGTATGGAAATAGGCGGCGACGCGATCCTCGGGCGGATCGTCGAACAGCAACGCGTCGTGACGGCGGGACGAGGCGAGCGCCTCGAAATCCTCGACCTTCGCCTTGTGCCGGGCCTTGACGCGCGGGCGCAGCAGCGGCACCAGCCAGCGCTTCGCCCCGCCCAGATAGGCGTTCAGATCCACCTGCAGGATGGTTTCCACGTTCGGCGCCAGCTCCGCCGCCAGCGCGGCCTTCTGCGCGACATCGGCCTTGGGGAAGGATTTCAGCGTGACCAGCACCTTGGCGCGGGTCTCGCGCAGGATGCCGGCGATATGCTCGGGCTCCAGCAGGGGGTTGATGGGGTTGACGATCCCGGCCGTCGCGCCGGCCAGCAGCACGATCGCCGCCTCGGGGCAGTTGGGCAGCAGATAGGCGACCGTGTCCTTGGGCCCGATCCCGAGTTCGCGCAGCAGGTTCGCGGTTTCGGTGACGCGCTGGTGCATTTCGTCCCAGGTGAGGGTGCAGCTGCGTGAATGAGGGTCCGAGAGCAGCTGGAAGCTGAGCGCGGGGCGGGGGCCGAAGCGGTCACGGGTGCGGGTCAGCAGGCGGTAGATCGTCTCGGGCACGGCGCGCTGCGCATAGGGCGCCTGTTCTTCGATCCGGTCCCTGTCGGCGATGCCGCTGAACGTCCCCATGAAAACCCCTCCCGTGGTCGCTTGCAAAGAATGGGCCGAAGTGATGGCGCGACTCAAGCGCCCTGCGCGGTGAACGCGGCGTCAGGAGGTTCGTTCACATTGTCGGCAACTGGAGATTGAGCAAACGGCTCCCGTGCGCTACCACGCCGCGATCGAAACGCGCGAATGATGCGGAGAATGCACATGGGTATTGCGAGACTCGCCTGCGCGGGAATCCTGGCCGCGGGGCTGCTGGCGGGCTGTGCGTCCGAGCCGCCTGGCGCTGGCGGGGGCGACGATCCCCACGCGATGCAACTGCTCGATGCGGGGCAGGCGACCTGCCGCCCGACCACGGCGGCAGAGAATGCGGCGGGCGTTGCCGCGACCAACCGGGCGCGAGCGGCGCGGGGGCTGGGGCCGGTGCGCGCCGATGCGCGGCTGGCCGAGGCGGCGGCGAAGCACGCTTGCGACATGGCGCAGCGCGGGCGGATGACGCATATCGGCAGCTCGACTCACGGGCCGTCGCCGCGCGTGAAGGCGGCGGGATATGCGCCCTCCGTCACGGCCGAGAACATCGCGGCGGGGCATTTCGACCTGAACCGTGTGTTGGCCGAGTGGAACCAGTCCTCGGGCCACCTTTCCAACATCGTCATTCCGCAGGTGCGGGATTTCGGCATCGGCAGCGCCGTGGGCGCGGATGGCAAGACGCGGTTCTGGGCGGCGGTCTACGGCGCGCCGCGCTGAGCCACCGCCCCCCGTCCTGCTTCAACGCATCGGGAAAGCCGTTGGCCGCGTGATGGCGCCGGGTTAGGCTGCGCCATCACCTTCCCCGACGGGAGTGTCTGCGGCGATGCGGTTTCATGCGGAAGTCAGCGCCCAGGGCGGCGGGCCGCGCCGCGACTTGGGCGTTGTTTCCGAACGAAAACCCTGGGCCGCGCCTGCTGCGTTCCGCCAAAACCGTCTGCGGCGAATCGCCGCGTTTTCCATCTGCGCGCTGCTGCTGGGCGGGTGCGAGGGCGCCCATTCGATGCTGGAGGGCGCGGGCACCGGCGCTGCGGCGGTCGAGCGGCTGTTCTGGGTCATGCTCGCAGCGGCGGCGGTGATCTGGGCCGGGATCATGGCGCTCGCCTTCCATGCCGCGCGGATCAAGGCCCAGCCGGAGCGCGAGGATACCGCCGAAAAGTTCGTGCTGCTGGGCGGGGTGGTGTTCCCCACCGTCACGCTGATCGCGCTGCTGATCGCGGGCATGCTGCTGCTGCGCGGCATGATCGGGGGCGAGCCCGACCTGCATGTCGCGGTCGAGGGCGAGCAGTGGTGGTGGCGCGTCGATTACCGCACCCCTGACGGCGACGTTTCCACCGCCAACGAGATCCGCCTGCCGCTGGGCCAGACGGTCGAGCTTTCGCTGACCTCTACCGATGTGATCCACTCCTTCTGGGCGCCCGCGCTTGGCGGCAAGATGGACATGATCCCCGGCCGCACCACGACGCTGAAGCTGACCCCTGTCGAGGCGGGCCGCTGGGGCGGCGTCTGCGCCGAGTTCTGCGGCACCGCCCATGCCCAGATGCGGTTCGAGATCGTGGTCCTTCCGCCCGAGGAGTTCGAGACGTGGCTTGCAGCCGAGGCGCGACCCGCCGCGCCCGCCGCATCGGCCGACGGCCAGCAGGTCTTTCTGACCGCAGGTTGCGGCGCCTGCCATGCGGTGCGGGGCACCGGAGCGGCGGGCACCGCCGGGCCGGACCTGACCCATCTCGCCGCGCGGGCGACGATCGCCTCGGGGATCCTGCCGCTGACGCGCGAGCAGCTGCGGGCGTGGATCGACGACCCGGACGCGGTGAAGCCCGGCGCGCTCATGCCCGCCTTTCCCGACCTTGCGCCGGCACAGATGGAAGCGCTGCTCGATTATCTCACGGGGCTGACATGACCTGGATCGACCGCCTCGCCCCGCCGCCGCCGCCCGACCCCGACCGGCACGCCGCCGAGACCGCGCGGCTGAACGAGGTCTGGGAGCAGCCCAAAGGCATCGCCCGGCTGACGGTCGTCAACAACAGCTCCATCGGCAAGTGGTATCTGATCGCCTCAATGGCGTTCTTCACCTTCGCGGGCATTCTCGCGCTGCTGATCCGCCTGCAACTGGCGGTGCCGGACAACGACCTGCTGACGGCCCGGTTCTACAACCAGGCCTTCACGCTGCACGGCACGGCGATGATGTTCCTGTTCGCCGTCCCGATCTTCGAGGCGGTGGCGATCCTGATGATGCCGTCGCTGCTGGGCACGCGCGAGATGCCGTTTCCCCGGCTTTCCGCCTTCAGCTTCTGGTGCTTCGTGATCGGCGGCGTGTTCGTCTGCGGCTCGATCCTGTTCGACGCGGCGCCCGACAGCGGCTGGTTCATGTATGCGCCGCTCTCGTCGGACACCCGCCAGACCGGCATCGGCACCGACATCTGGCTGCTGGGCCTCAGCTTCATCGAGGTCGCCTCGATCGCCGCGGCGGTGGAACTGATCGTCGGCGTCCTGAAATGCCGCGCGCCGGGAATGCGGCTGAACCTGATGCCGCTCTACGGCTGGTATGTGCTGGTCGTCGGCGCGATGATCCTGTTCGCCTTCCCGCCCCTGATCGCGGGCGACCTGATGCTGGAGATGGAGCGCGCCTTCGACTGGGCGTTCTTCGACGTGACGCGCGGGGGCGATCCGCTGCTGTGGCAGCACCTCTTCTGGATCTTCGGCCACCCCGAGGTCTATATCGTCTTCCTGCCCTCCATCGCGCTGATCGCGACGATGCTGCCGGCCTTCACCCGGCGCGGGGTGGTCGGCCATTCCTGGATCGTGCTGTCTGCGGTCGGCGTTGCCTTCATCAGCTTCGGGCTGTGGGTCCACCACATGTACACCACCGGGTTGCCGGAAATCTCGCTGGCGTTCTTCTCGGCGGCCAGCGAGGCGGTGGCGATCCCGACCGGCATCCAGATCTTCTGCTTCATCGCGACGATCTACATGGGCACATTCGTCCGCTCGATGCCGATGCTGTTCGCGGCGGGGGCGCTGGCGATCTTCGTCTTCGGCGGGCTGACCGGCGTGATGATCGCGGTGGTGCCCTTCGACATGCAGGTGCATGACAGCCATTTCATCGTGGCGCATCTGCATTACACGCTGATCGGCGGGGCGCTGTTCCCGCTGTTCGCGGGTTACTATTACTGGTTCCCGTTCGTCACCGGCCACATGCTGTCGCGCAAGGCCGGTCTGTGGGTGTTCTGGCTGATCTTCGGCGGCTTCAACATCGCCTTCCTGCCGATGCACTGGACCGGAATCATGGGGATGCCGCGGCGGGTCTGGACCTATTCCGCCGCCGACGGCTGGTCCACGCTGAACCTCGTGTCCACCATCGGCGCGTTCGGCATCGCGGCGGGCTTTCTGATCCTCGTCATCGACTCGCTCCGCCCCAAGAACCGCCAGCCGGATTGCGTGAGAAACCCGTGGCAGGCGCCGGGGCTGGAATGGATCGACAAGGTGCCGGGCAAGAACTACGGCCTGCGCTCGATCCCGCTGGTGACGACCCGCTATCCGCTGTGGGACCAGCCCGATCTGCAACGGCAGGTCGAGGCGGGCGAGTGGTTCCTGCCCGACGCCCCCGAGGGCAGGCGCGAGCTGATCGTGACCGACGTGCTGGACGCCGAGCCGATGTATGTCCAGCGCGTCCCCGGCCCCGGCTGGCTGCCGTTCTTCGCCGCGATCGCGCTGTCGCTGGTGTTCATCCTGACGACCTGGCACCTGTGGATGCTGGTGATCGTCAGCGCCATCGCCTTCGTCGTGCTGCTGATCTGGTGGCTCTGGACCGGCACCGCCCGCCCGCCGGAGACCCACGCGAAGGACGTGGGCCGCGGCCTGCGCCTGCCGGTCTATGCCTCGGGCGACGGCTCGGCCGGGTGGTGGGCGATGTTCATTACCATGACCGGCGACCTGACGGCGTTCCTCGGGATCGTGTTCGCGTTCTTCTTTTTCTGGACCGTGCATGACCCGTTCCCGCCGGTCGGCTCGGGCCTGCCGGACACGGGCTTTCTGATGATCGCGGCGGTGCTGCTGATCGGCGCGTGGGTAGCGGTCGGCGCGTCGAAGCGCCTCAACCGCAACGGCCGCGTCAATGCCGCGCTGTGGCTGCTGGTGGCGGGGCTGCTTGCCGCGATGGGCGGCTGTGCCGCGTTGATCTGGGCGCTGCGGGTCAATGGCCTCGATCCGACCGCCCACGCCTGGGACGCGACCTGCTGGCTGCTCGCCCTGTGGGTCTGCGCGCATGTCGGCATCGGGATGCTGATAATCGGCTACTGCGCGGCCGGCATCTTCTGGCGCAAGATCACCCCCGCATGGGACGCCGATCTTGGGAACGTGGCGCTTTACTGGCACTTCGTGGGGCTGAGCGTCGTTGTGACCCTGACGCTGCTGGGCCTGTTCCCGCTGCTGAGGGCCACGCCGTGAAATATGAACGCATCATCGACAAGGGTTCGGTCTGGGTGCTGGCGGCGCCGCTGACGGTCTGGGCCGGGCATTTCCTGCTGAGCTACTGGGTCGGCGCGGTCTGGTGCGCGAAGGGCTGGGGCCCGCTGGTCGATACCCGCATCGTCATGGTCGTGCTGACCCTGTCGGCATTGCTGGCCGTGTCGCTGCTGGCCCGCATCGCCCGGCAGCGCTATCGCGGCGTGCTGGTCGTGGACGAGGCCATCGACGATCCGACCGAGAACGGCCGCACCCGCTTCATGGGCCATGTCGCGCTGATGCTGTCGGTGCTGGCGGCGGTGGCGATCGTCATGACCTTCCTGCCGACGCTGGTGTTCGAGCGATGCTGACGCCGCGCCGCATCCTCGCGCTGGCGCTGCTGCTCGGCGTGCTCTCGCCCCTCGCGGCCTCGCGCAGCGGCGGCTCCATCCTGATCCACATGGGGGTCCACCTGGCGCTGGTGGCGGCGATCCCCGCGCTGCTCGCGCCCCGCCTTCCCGTGCATGTCGGGGCGGGCCTTCTGCTGGCCGCGGCGGGGCTGGAGCTGCTGGCGGTCTGGGGCTGGCACCTGCCCGGCCCGCATATGTGGGCGCGGGTATCCACAGGCGGCTGGTTGCTGGAAAAGGCGAGCTTCCTTGCCGCCGGTCTCGCCGTCTGGGCCGTGGCCGCCGGTGCGGGCGCACTGGGAGGGGTGGCGGTGCTGCTGTTCACCTCGATGCACATGACGCTGCTGGGGGCCATCCTGACGCTGGCGCCGCGCGATCTCTATGGCGGGCTCTGTGCCGGATGGTTCGGCCTGACCGCGCTGCAGGAGCAGCAACTCGCCGGCGCCGCGATGGCCGGGATCGGCGGCGCCATCTATCTGGTCGCCGCGCTGGCTCGGCTAGGGCCGACGCTGCGGAGGGCGGCCGTATGATCCTGCGCGTGACATGGCGCAGGGCGGTCGCCGCGTTGGGGGCCCTGCTGGTCGCCGCCTTCGCCTTCTGGTGGGTGGCGCCCTACGACATCTCGGCCCGCGTGCCGCATTGGCGCATCTTCGGCGAGGCGCTGCACGGCTACATGAACAACGCCGTCCGCCTGCGGACGCTGGGTGTCCGGCCGCCGCCGCAGGTCGATCTGGACGATCCGGCGCTGCTGCGGCTGGGGGCTTCGCATTTCCTGACCGGCTGCGCCACCTGCCACGGCGCGCCGGGGGTCGAGCGCAATCCCATCGTGCAGATGATGAACCCCGAAGCCCCCTATCTGCCCGACGTGCAGCCGCGCCGGCCCGCAGCGCTGCACTGGATCACCTATAACGGCATCAAATATACCGGCATGCCCGGCTGGACCGGCGAAGGCCGCGAGGACGAGGCCTGGGCCGTCGCCGCCTTCCTCGCGAAACTGCCGGAGATGACCGAGGAAACCTTCCGCGCGCTGGCTTTCGGCAGCACCCTGGCGCCTGCGCCGGTTTCGGCGATCCCCTTCGGCCAGCACAGCGGTGCGCTGACGACATTCGGCGGCTGCGTCCGCTGCCACGGGTCCGACGGGCTGGGCCGCGACGGCACCGCGCCGCAACTGGCCGGGCAGACGGCAGCCTATCTGCGCCGGGCGCTCGGCAACTATGCCGGCAACCACCGCCAGAGCGGCATCATGGAGCCGATGGCCGCGCCCCTGACCGACAGCCAACGCGACAAGCTGGCGGTTTATTTCGCGGCCCTTCCCTTCGCGCCCCCCCCTGATCCGCCCCGCCCCGCCGCGCTGGCGCAGGGCGACGCTGCGCAGGGCGAACGGCTGGCGCGTCAGGGCGATCCGGCCCGCAACATCGGCGCCTGCCTCGGCTGTCACGGCCAACCCGGCAATCCCGCCCCCCGCATTGCCGGCCAGCATCCCCGCTTCCTCGCCGACTGGCTGCGCCTCTGGCGCACCGGCCCGCAAGCTCCCGGCCCGCACGCCGAGCGCATGGCCGCCGCCGTGCGGATGCTGTCGGACCAGGACATCGCGGATTTGACGACGTATTTCGCGGGCAGCGATTCAACCGCGGCGACTGTGGCGAGGGTTCCGTAGAGGGTTGGTCGCCCGGCGCTCTTGCCTGATGTCCTGATCCGCTGAAGCAGCAGGGTGTCAATTCTGGAAATCTTCCCCATGAGAGCGAACGAACACTGCAACCCTCAGCACGCTCGCCTTCACTGGACGGCCGTCGGGGTGCGTCTCGACCTCGGTGCGGCAATGCTCCAGCGTCGGCCCGCTGCCGTCTCCTGAGTTGCCCATGCGGCGCGTTTGCCCATGATGCGGCTGTTATCAGCATGAACTGGGTCTGCCATCCTGTCCGCTGTCAGGCGGACTCTGAGATGGCGGTCAACGCGGGTCGGGACGGCGCGGTCATCCGGTTCGGGCCGGGCAAGAAGCGTGGGACGCGATGCTGCAGCCGAACCGTTATGAGCCATGTCGCGTTGCAGTAGTTCAGGGTGCTCAGGCGGTGATCTGGTGATGGGCGGCGGCAATGGAGCCGCCGGCCTGCGTGCTCACGCAGGAGAGAGCGGCATGGGCCCTCTTCGTAAGACCTTCCGCCGGCCCTCCGCCGCGGCGGGTAGAACATCCTGCGACAATCAGGGGAGACCGGAATGAACCCGCGATATGACTTCAGTGGAAAGGTCGCCTTCATCACCGGCGGCGGCAGCGGCATCGGGCGGGAGGCCGCGCTTGCCTTCGCGCGCAACGGCGCGAGCGTGGCGGTCGTGGGCCGCACGCGGGACGAGCTCGACGAAACGGTGCAGATAATCGGGCAGGACGGCGGGCGTGGTCTTGCCGTCACCTGCGACGTGGCGAACGGCGACGAGGTGAAGGCCGCGGTCGGGCGCACCGTCGAAGCCTTTGGCCGCCTCGACTTCGGCTTCAACAACGCCGGGATCGAGCAGCCGGTCGCGCCGCTCCACGAGGTGACGGAGGAGGACTGGGACCGCCTCCTCGACGTCAACCTTCGCGGCGTCTTCCTGTGCATGAAGCACGAGGCCCCGCAGATGATGAAGCAGGGCGGCGGCGTTATCGTGAACACGGGCTCGGGTGCGTCGGTCATGGGGATCAAGGGTCAGGCCGCTTACTGCGCCTCGAAATTCGGGCTGATCGGCCTCACCAAGGCGGCGGCTCTTGACTATGCGGGTGCGAACATCCGCGTGAATGCGATCTGCCCCGGCTATGTGGACACGCCGATGATGGACCGATTCACGGGCGGCACGCCCGAGGGCCGGCAGAACGTCATCGACAATGTGCCCGCAGCCCGGCCCGCAAGCCCGCAGGAGATCGCGGCGAATGTGCTGTGGCTGTGCTCGGACGGCGGCGCCTACATCGTCGGCCACGCCCTGGTGATCGACGGGGGCCAGACGATCTGACGAGCGCTCTTGCGACAAGGAGGAACAAATGTGCGAAAGATCGCATTGGCAGGCGCTATCCTGTCCGCTTTCACCGGTGCTGCCATGAGTCAGGAGCGCATCGTCGTTTCATCGGATTGGGGCGAGGTCTCGGCCGAAGTCGCAGATAACGAGGCCGGCACGGCGTTCCTGCGAATGCTGCCGTTGACCATCGAGATGCAGGATCATCTGCGGCAGGAGAAAACCGGCCGTCTGCCAGGTCCGTTGCCCGAGGGCGAACGGCAACGGAACTTCTCTGCGGGAACTCTCGGCGTCGGGAGCACGCGCGATTTCGTCATCTACTACCGCGGCGGGCGGGTTCCCGATCCCGGCATCGTCATTCTGGGACAGGTCGAAGGCGACGTGTCGATATTCGACCGGCCGGGCAGCGTCACCGTCAAAGTGACGCGCCCCGACTGATCCCGACGCACCACGACGTCATGCCCTGATTTCCTCCGGCGAAGGCCCGGCATGGCGCTGCAGCACGATCTTATGGAGACCATCATGCAGAAGCCCTATGTCATCATCCACACGCATACGTCGATCGATGGAAACATCGATATCATGCCGATCCCCGAGTTCGAGGCCGCCAGCCAGCGCTATCAGGATCTCGCGCTGACGCCGGGCAAGCAGGTGCTCGGCATCGATGCCTACCTGAACGGAAAGACCTCGACGGAGGACAACATCACCCACTACCGCACCCCGGAGATCGACGAGAGCGCCGCCGAGGTGCCCGAGGGCGACTATATCGCCGAGCCTCACGCGGAGATGTTCTACATCTCGATAGACCCTCGGGGCGAACTGGCCTTCGAGTCGAATACCTACGGCTACGGGGGCGCGCCGGCGCATTTCGTCGAGGTGCTCACCGATGCCGCGAGCAACGCCTACAAGGATTTCCTGCGCCGCAAGCGCATCTCCTACATCGTCGCGGGAAAGGAGCAGGTCGATTTCGAGGTCATGCTCGACAAGCTCCACGGCATCGGTATCAGGCGTCTGATGATCGGCGGCGGCGGCACGATCAACTGGTCGTTCCTGCAGGCGGGCCTCGTCGATGAGGTAAGCTCGGTCATCGCCCCCATCGCCAACGGCGATCCCGAGGGCAACCGCTTCTTCACCGCACGGGAGCCATACAGCACGGTTGCGCCGATCGGCTTCCGGCTCACGCATGTGGAAGACCTCGGCGACAGCGTGGTGTGGCTGCGCTACGCGGTCCAGAAGTAGCTCGGGTCCAATCCCGATCGGCAGTTCAACCCGGCGGAAAATCCGCCAAGCTCGTGAAAGGACGGGCGTCGCCGGAATTCGGCTTCGGACAGCCGATGCCCGGCGCAGATATGGAAAACATCCAAGGAAAAATCGTCGTCATCACCGGCGCCTCCAGCGGCATGGGGGCGGCCGCGGCGCGTCACCTCGCCGCAAAGGGCGCCAGCGTCGTCCTCGGCGCCCGCCGCGCCGAGCGGATCGAGGCGCTCGCGGCCGAGATCACTGAGCCAGGCGGCAAGGCCACTTCCGTCGCCACCGACGTGACGAAGCGGGACGACGTGGAGAAGCTGGTGGACACCGCCGTCCAGACCTACGGGCGGATCGACGTGCTCATCAACAACGCCGGCATCATGCCGTTGTCGCCCATGGACCGTCTGAAGGTCGATGAATGGGACCGGATGATCGACGTCAATCTCAAGGGCGTGCTCTACGGCATCGCCGCCGCGCTGCCCCGCATGATCGAGCAGAAATCGGGCCACATCATCAATCTGTCCTCGGTCGCGGGTCACAAGGTCTTCGGCGGCTCCACGGTCTATTCCGCGACCAAGACCGGGGTGCGGATCATCTCGGAAGGGCTGCGGCAGGAGGTGGCGCCCCACAACGTCCGCGTCACGATCATCTCGCCGGGCGCGGTCAAGACCGAGCTTCTCGACCACATCAGCGAGGCGGACGTCCGAGAGGCGAACCAGGACTATGTGGGCCAGGTCGGCGTGCCCGCCGAAACCTTCGCCCGCCTGGTCGCCTTCGCCATCAGCGAGCCGGAAGACGTCGGCATCAACGAGATCCTGTTCCGGCCGACGGCGCAGGAACTCTGACCACGACAAACAGGGCAGGAAGGCGGTGGCGCGGGCCTTCATCGCGGGCCGCCGAGCGGACCGGGTCATCTGGTCGGGCGGAAATTGACCGAAAGAGGGTCTGGCGCGGTGCTGAAGGAGGCCGGGCTGGTGCGCGCCGCCGACCTCGCGATGGAGGCGTCCTGCTGGAGGTGCCGGCTACGGGTGCGCGACGAGAGCCTTGCATTATTCCGATGGGTGTGGGCGGGAGAAAGCAGACTGGAAAACGGCTGAGGCCGCGGGCGCTTTTCCCGGCCGCCGCCAGATGGCGCCCCGGACGCACGGTGGAACTCGGATGCGTGATCCTCGTTGAGGCCCACGCGCCATGCGCTTGCAGGCATCGACGGTTGCTCGGATCGGCGGCTCAATGCGAGGGAGATACGATGTTTCAGCACTCCACCACGGCAGCGCCGGGATTCAGTCGCCGCAGCGTGTTGTTTCTGGGTACCGGGCTTGGCGCGGGATTGCTTTTCGGATCGTTGCCGTTGGCCGCGGGGGCGCAGGAAGCTGCGGGCGGACTTGAGGAGTTCATGCGAGTCTCCGCACGGCTCACCGGCCATGACGACCTCCCCCCGGCGCAGGGCCGCGTGGCGTTCGAGGCGCTGTCGGCGCGGTTCCCTGGCTTCGACGCAGGACTCACTCAGCTTGCCGGCTTCATGGACGAACGCGGCACCGAAGCGTCGGGGCTCCAGACAGCGCTTGACGAGGCGGGGGCCGAGTTCGCCTGGATTCCACGCCAGATCGTCTCGGCCTGGTATCTGGGCGTGGTCGGCGTCATCGACTCGCCGGCCGACGCCGAGGCCGGGCTGGTGCCGCCCGAGGCGGTCGAGGAAGGGACGCCCGCCGCCATGCACACCGTCGCCTGGGAGCAGGCGCTGATGTTCGCGCCGCTGGCCGGCACCATCCCCATCCCCAGCTACGTCTATCGGGAAAACTGGGCCGAGAAACCCGAAAGCGGAGGCTGAGATGGTTCACGACAGCAAAAGCTCGGCCGATGTGGTCATCGTCGGCTCCGGCGTCGCGGGGGCCATTGTCGCGCTGGAACTGGCGAAGGCGGGTATCGACACGATGATGCTGGAAGCCGGGCCGCGGCTGCAGCGCTGGCAGATCGTCGAACGCTTCCGCAGTTCCCCCGCCAAGGGGGATTTCCAGGCGCCCTATCCGCCCAGCGTTCACGCCCCGCACCCGCAGTATTCGCCCCCGAACGACTATGTGATCCAGAAGGGTCAGGACCCCTATATCGCCGGCTACATCCGCGCCGTGGGGGGCACGACGCTGCACTGGAACGCCATCGCCCCGCGCTTCCTGCCGTCGGACTTCAGGGTCCGCAGCGAATTCGGGGTCGGGCGCGACTGGCCTTTCGGCTATGACGACATCGAGGCCGATTACTACCGGGCCGAGCTGGAACTTGGCGTCGCGGGCAATCTGGACGACGACCACGGCTCGCCCCGCACGCAGCCCTTCCCGATGGATGGCAAGCCGCTGCTGTCCTATCTCGACCTTCGCGTGCAGCAGGTGCTGGGCGAGAAGGGCTGGAAGGTCGTCCCCGACATCGTCGCCCGCAACAGCCGCCCCTATGACGGCCGCCCGGCCTGCGAGGGGAACAACACCTGCGCCCCGATCTGCCCGATCGCGGCGCAATACAGCGCCGGCGACACCGTCCGCAAGGCCGAGGACGCGGGCGCGACGCTGGTGACGGATGCGGTCGTCCACCGCGTCGAGCTTGGCCCCGACGGGCGCGTGGCGGCCGTCAGCTATCTTGACCCGCAGGGGACCGAGCACCGCATCACCGGGCGCTATTTCGTCCTGGCCGCGAACGCCATCGAGATCCCCAAGCTGCTGCTGATGTCGGAAGGGGTCGCGAACAGCTCGGACCAGGTGGGCCGCAACCTGATGGATCATCCGGGCAGCTCGATCACTTTCTACTCCAGCGAGCCGCTGTGGTCGGGGCGCGGCCCGCAGCGCAACAGCTATATCGAGGGGATGCGCGACGGGCCGTTCCGGTCCGACTACGCCGCCGCCAAGATGAACGTCGGCAACTACAACCGCATCCGCCAGGTGACCGAGGAACTGGTCAAACGCGGCGTCTATGGCGCCGAACTGGACGGGATGATCGCCGACTTCGCGAGTCGGCAGATTTTGTTCACCGGGCTTTACGAGCAGCTTCCCGACCCTGAGAACCGGATCGTGCCGAGCGCCGAGCACAAGGATGCGCTGGGCCTGCCCCGGCCCGAGATCACCTGGCGGATCGAGGATTACGTGCGGACCTCGGATGCCAAGGTGAAGGAGCATTTCACCGCCTTCGCCGAGATGCTGGGCGGGACCGAGGCCGTGTTCGGCGACGGTTTCTCGTCCAACAACCACATCATGGGCACGACGATCATGGGCGACGATCCGGCGGATTCGGTCGTGGACCGCGACTGCCGCACCCATGACCATGACAACCTGTTCGTGGCCTCGTCGAGCGTGTTCCCCTCGGGCTCGACCGTGAACCCCACGCTGACCATCGCGGCGCTGTCCTACCGCATCGCCGACACCCTGCGGGAGGCGATGCAATGACATTCCAAGGCAAGGACATCACCGCTTCGCCGGGCAGGAACGGGCTTCGCCTCCTGAGTGCGGCCGGAGTGCTGGCCGCCAGTCTGACCGTTGCGCAGGCGCAGGAGCCCGAGGAATCGCCCCTGATCGCCCCCGAGCAGCTTGCCTTGCTGCGCGCCGAGCCGCTGGAAAGCCCCGGCGACGTGGCGGCCACGCCGGAACGGCTGTTCCTTGGCAACTGCTCCGCGTGCCACGGCACCGGCAAGGTCGGCAACGGCGATCCGGCGCGCCTCACGCAAGTGACCCTGCACGGGGTGCATCGCGGAGAACCGGGCAACGTCTCGATGCCGGGCTTCGAGGCGGGCATGACGGACCAGCAGGTGGCCGATCTGGTGGCCTGGCTCTCCGAGGCCAGAACCGGCACACCTGTCGAGGTCAGCGCCGAGATGGTCGCGCAGGTCCGTACAGAGGAGCAACCGATCCTCAAGCCGCTGGACGAATGAGGGACGAGGCGAAGCAAGGGCCTGTCACCCCGACCGGCCGCCGTGACGGTCGTGGCCGAGGTCGGCGATCTCGGACCCGATGGAGCACAGGATCTGGATCAGGCTCGCTCGGATCAGCCGCTCCGGCGCAATCGAGGGACGGCCGCAGACGGTCGTGTCCCATGCGCACAGAAGCGGGGTCGAGGCTGACCGACACCGGGCGCGAACGCCTGCGAGCATCCGCGATCACCGCGAGACTTCGGCGCACGTCGCGGAACAAATGGTTACACTGCGGTGGAAAAGGTTACATGGCATCGGTTGCGGGGGCAGGGCGCGCGCGGTAAAGCCCGCCCATGCTGGACAATCGCCCCGAGCTTCCGCCCGAAATCGCCCGCCGCCGGACCTTCGCGATCATCGCGCACCCGGACGCGGGCAAGACCACGCTGACCGAGAAGTTCCTGCTGTTCGGCGGGGCGATCCAGATGGCGGGGCAGGTCCGCGCCAAGGGTGAGGCGCGGCGCACGCGGTCCGACTTCATGAAGATGGAGCAGGACCGGGGAATCTCCGTCTCGGCCTCGGCCATGTCGTTCGACTTCGGGCGGTATCGGTTCAATCTGGTGGACACGCCCGGCCACTCGGATTTTTCCGAGGACACCTACCGGACGCTGACCGCCGTGGACGCCGCGATCATGGTGATCGACGGCGCCAAGGGTGTCGAAAGCCAGACCCGCAAGCTGTTCGAGGTCTGCCGGATGCGCGACCTGCCGATCCTGACCTTCTGCAACAAGATGGATCGCGAAAGCCGCGACACCTTCGAGATCATCGACGAGATCCAGGAAAATCTGGCGATCGACGTGGCCCCCGCGTCATGGCCGATCGGGATGGGGCGGGATTTCATCGGCACCTACGACCTGCTGCACGACCGGCTGGAGCTGATGGACCGCGCCGACCGCAACCGGGTGGCGGAATCGATCAGCATCTCGGGGCTGGACGATCCGAAGCTGGCCGAGCACATTCCTGCCGCCCAACTCGCCAAGCTGCGCGAGGAGGTCGAGATGGCGCGCGAGCTGCTGCCGGCCTTCGACCGCAAGTCCTTCCTGGAAGGCCACATGACGCCGATCTGGTTCGGCAGCGCCATCAACAGCTTCGGCGTCAAGGAGCTGATGCTCGGCATCGGCGAGTTCGGGCCCCAGCCGCAGCCGCAGACCGCCGCCGAGCGTCAGATCGCCCCCGAGGAAGGGAAGGTCACCGGCTTCGTCTTCAAGGTGCAGGCCAACATGGACCCCAGGCACCGCGACCGGGTGGCCTTCGTCCGCCTCGCCTCCGGCCATTTCGAGCGCGGGATGAAGCTGCTGCATGTCCGCTCGAAGAAGCCGATGGCGGTGTCGAACCCCGTGCTGTTCCTCGCCGCCGACCGGGAGCTGGCCGAGGAGGCCTGGGCCGGCGACATCATCGGCATTCCCAATCACGGCCAGCTTCGCATCGGCGACGCGCTGACCGAAGGGGAGCCGCTGCGCTTCACCGGGATTCCGTCGTTCGCACCGGAGCTTCTGCAGACGGTTCGCGCGGGCGATCCGATGAAGGCCAAGCATCTGGAAAAGGCGCTGATGCAGTTCGCCGAGGAGGGGGCCGCCAAGGTCTTCAAGCCCACCATCGGTTCGGGCTTCATCGTCGGGGTCGTCGGCGCGTTGCAGTTCGAGGTGCTGGCGAGCCGGATCGAGCTGGAATACGGCCTGCCAGTGCGCTTCGAGGCGTCGCAATTCACCTCGGCCCGCTGGATGGCGGGACCGAAGGACGCGGTGGAGAAATTCGCGGCCTCCAACAAGCAGCATATCGCGACGGACCACGACGGCGATCTGGTGTATCTGACGCGGTTGCAATGGGACATCGACCGCGTGGTGCGCGATCATCCCGAGCTGAAGCTGACCGCGACGAAAGAGATGATGGTGTGACATTCGACGCGCTTCGGGTGGAGACGCGTCGGTGCCGGCTGCGGGATCAATCCGCAGCCGCGCCTGAGCGTTCGGCCTAAGCGACCGTCAGATCCATCGTCACTTCCGCGTTCAGCACCTTGCTGACCGGGCAGCCCGTCTTCGCCGCTTCGGCGGCCTTGCGGATCGCGGCCTCGTCGCCCTGACCCGAGATCCGGGTGGTCAGATGCGCCTTGGTGATGGTGAAGCCGGCCTCCTGCTTCTCGATCGTGACGGCGGAGGAGGACTCGATCGTGACGTCCGTCACCCCGGCCTGCTCCAGCTGCCCCGACAGCGCCATGCTGAAGCAGGCGGCATGGGCGGCGCCGATCAGTTCCTCGGGGTTGGTGCCCTTCTGGTCGCCGAAGCGGGTGTTGAAGCCGTAGGCCGAGTCCAGCACGCCCGATTCGGTCGAGACCTGCCCCTTGCCTTCCTTGATCGTCCCTTGCCACTTCGCGGAGCCCGTTCTGGTCGTCATCGTCATCTCTCCTGATCTGTCAACGTCAATCAAACTGCCTGACGCTGCTGTGGTTCAACACACCGTGCGTTCCGGTTTGGGGTGGCGTCAAGGGCCCGGCGAAACTATGGGCGTTCTCCGCGGGAAGCGGTTGGCTCGGCGACGGTCTGGCCATATGGTCGCGCAGCTTTCTCAGGAGACGTGCAGGCCGTTGATTTCCACCCGGAACTGACGCCGGTTTTCCGTCGAGAACTGACCCACCTTTACGTTGTGTTTCGTGGGTCAGGCTCGGGTCGAGGCAGAACCAACCTCCGTCGTTTTCCTGGCTGCGGCGGGTGTGCTCCGACCCCTGACCTGGCCCCTGCTGTGCCCCCGACCTTCATCCACCTGAAACCAGAGCCGGCGGGTGACATTTGCCCACTTGCGCGGAGGAGCAATGGGCGATCGGCGGAACGTTTCCATCGCGTGTAGCCGATCGCCCGTTGCGGCGAGTTGGGCGGCGAAGGGTCGACGCACTGCGTCGATGGGGTCTGGTAGCCGAGTGCCGAATGGGGCCGGGACGCGGTGTAGTCGGCCACCCAGCTGGCGACGATGCGGCGGGCCTGATCGCGGCCGAAGAACAGCGTCTCGTTCAGCAGCTCGTCTCGCATCTTCGAGTTGAACGCCTCGCAGATGCCCCTCTGCATGGGCTTGCCGGGCGCGATGAAGTGCCAGGACACGCCGATCTCTCCGCTCCAGGCCAGCATCGCATTCGAGGTGAACTCGGTCCCGTGTTCGCTGACGATCAGGCCTGGCTTGCCGCGCCGGGCGATCAGAACCCTCAGCTCCCGCGCGACGCGGCGCCCCGAGATCGAGGTGTCGACCGCGGCGGCGAGACGTTCCTTCGTCACGTCGTCGATCACGTTGAAGATCGGAACCGGCGGCCGTGGGCGAACTGGTCGTGGATCGAGCCATGGAGCCGCCACCGGTTCGAGGCCCATCGCGAGGGTGGACCGACCAGCGTGCGTTCGGCACGGCCACCGTCAGCAGCGGCACCCGGGTGCCGGTCGCCTTCTGCCGTCCCCGCCGCTGCGCACCGACAGGCTTCCTCCGGGTAGAGCCGCTGGTCTTCGTGCGGTTCACGACATGTCCCTTCCGCCTGAGCAGAACGTGCAGCCGCCGGTAACCGAACCGGCGGCGCTCGGACGCCAGGGCCCGCAGGCGCTCGCGCAGGTCATGGTCGTCGGGGAGTCGGCTGCGGTAGCGGACGGACGTCCGATCCGATCACGGCACACGCCGTTGTTCGCTACAAACAGTCCACTGGACTGTTTGCTTCACGCTCCAACCTCGCTCAGTTCGTGGCACTCCACGAGCATCGCGACGGCTTCGCGCCCGGCGGCGGGCGTCACCACTTTCGCGAGAGGAGATCCTTCAGCGCAGCCTGATCGAGCAGCGACTCCGCCAGGAGCCGTTTGAGCCGGGCGTTCTCATCCTCGAGCGCCTCCAGCACCTTCTCGCGCAGCGCACCTTCGGGGATGTCCTGCAGGTGGCGGCGCCGGTCGCGACGCACTCGGCCGTATAGCCGCGCCGTCATGACGGTTATGTGTGTGCCCCGGCTGCCCGGGAAGGCGTCGCTGGCTGCAGATGCGAGCGGCGCATTACCCATCATGCCCGAATTGGCTGTAATGGGCCGATGGCCAGCTTATGACTGCAGAATGGCCAGGTTATACCCAAAAATGGCCGGGAATTGCTTGTCCCAGCACCAACACACACCTTCCCCCCTTCACGAACACTTCGAATGGCCGCAATCCATGCAGGTCAGGCAGTTCTCCACCTTGCGGACGTTCGAGCCGCTGCAGGCGGGGCAGAGCGGGCCGCGCGGGCGCCCGGCGGTAACTGACGAGCCGCCCACCTGGGCGATCTCGGCCTGCGGATCGGATTTCAGGCCCAGACCTTCGCCTGCCAGCGAGCCGGTGGCGATCATGTGCCGCTCGATCACGCCGCCGATCGCGGCGAGGATCGAGGGGACGTAGCGGCCGCCGATCCAGGCGCCGCCGCGCGGGTCGAAGACGGCCTTCAGCTCCTCGACCACGAAGCTCACATCACCGCCGCGGCGGAACACGGCCGAGATCATGCGGGTCAGCGCGACGGTCCAGGCGTAATGCTCCATGTTCTTGGAGTTGATGAACACCTCGAACGGGCGCCGGTGGCCGCCCTGCACGATGTCGTTGATGGTGATGTAATGGGCGTGCTCGCTGCCGGGGAACTTCAGCTTGTAGGTCGCGCCTTCCAGCGCCGCCGGGCGGTCCAGCGGCTCGGTCAGATAGACCACGTCGGCGCCCTTGTCGGCCTGCGGCTGACTGTCGGCGGTTTCGCTGACCGACAGGACGCTGCCGGTCACGTCGTTGGGGCGGTAGGTGGTGCAGCCCTTGCAGCCCAGATCCCAGGCTTGCAGGTAAACGTCCTGGAAGGCGTCGAAACCGATATCCTCAGGGCAGTTGATCGTCTTCGAGATCGACGAATCGACCCATTCCTGCGCCGCCGCCTGCATCGCGACGTGATCGGCGGGGGCGAGCGTCTGGGCGTCCACGAAATGCGCGGGCAGGGGGGCGTCGCCTTTCAGGTTGCGCCACATCTGGACGGCGTAGTCCACGACCTCCTCCTCGGTGCGCGAGCCGTCCTTCTGCAGCACCTTGCGCTTGTAGGCGTAGGCGAAGACCGGCTCGATCCCGGAACTGACGTTCCCGGCATAGAGGCTGATCGTCCCGGTGGGCGCGATCGAGGTCAGCAGCGCGTTGCGGATGCCGTGGGTGCGGACGGCCTCGCGCACGTCGTCATCCATCCGCTTCATGAAGCCCGACTCGAGATAGGCGTCGGCGTCGAACAGCGGGAAGGCGCCCTTTTCCTGCGCGAGCCCGGCCGAGGTCAGATAGGCCGCGCGCGCGATCCTCTTCATCCAGCCGCGCGTGACCTCGACCGCATCCGGTGCGCCATAGCGCAGCCCGACCATCAGCAGCGCGTCGGCAAGCCCGGTGACGCCCAGGCCGATCCGGCGCTTGGCGGCGGCCTCCTGCGCCTGCGCCTCCAGCGGGAAGTTCGAGGCGTCCACCACGTTGTCCATCATCCGCACGGCGGTGCCGACCAGCTCGTCCAGCGCGGCCTCGTCCAGATGCGCGGCGTCGGTGAAGGGCTCGCGCACCAGTCTAGCGAGGTTGATCGAGCCGAGCAGGCAGGCGCCATAGGGCGGCAAGGGCTGTTCGCCGCAGGGGTTCGTGGCGGCGATCTGCTCAGCGTAATGCAGGTTGTTGTCGGCGTTGATGCGGTCGATGAAGATCACGCCCGGCTCGGCGTAGTCATAGGTTGCGCGCATGATCCGGTTCCACAGATCGCGCGCCTGCACGGTGTGATAGACCTTGCCGCCGAATTGCAGATCCCACGAGGCATCGGCCCGCACCGCCTCCATGAAGGCGTCCGTGACCAGCACCGACAGGTTGAACATCCGCAGCCGGGCGCTGTCCTGCTTGGCCTTGATGAAGGATTCGATGTCCGGATGGTCGCAGCGCATCGTCGCCATCATCGCCCCGCGGCGTGAGCCCGCCGACATGATCGTGCGGCACATCGCGTCCCATACGTCCATGAAGGACAGCGGCCCGGAGGCGTCGGCGGCGACGCCCTTCACCTCGGCCCCGCGCGGGCGGATGGTGCTGAAGTCGTAGCCGATGCCGCCGCCCTGCTGCATGGTCAATGCGGCTTCCTTCAGCGCCTCGAAGATGCCGCCCATGCTGTCGGGGATGGTGCCCATGACGAAGCAGTTGAACAGCGTCACCGATCGCCCGGTGCCCGCGCCCGCGAGGATGCGGCCGGCGGGGAGGAAGCGGAAATCCTCGAGCGCGGCGTAGAAGCGGTCTTCCCACGCGGAGGGGTCGGCCTCGACGCTGGCGAGGTCGCGGGCGACGCGGCGCCAGCTGTCCTCGACGGTGAGATCGGCCGGCTGGCCGGATTCGTCCTTCAGCCGGTATTTCATGTCCCAGATCTGCTCGGCGATGGGGGCGGCGAAACGGGTCATGGCGGCAGTCCTTGGTGTGGTCGTCGTGATGTCGGTGTGAAGGTCCCTCATGCACCGCCAGGCGGCGGCGGGCAAGAAGGAGGCGGCGGAGAACATGCCCGAAAGAAGAACCTGATTATTTCTCTATGGTAATCTGCCGCACCTCTGTCATTCTGCTCCCACCGAATCTCAGGGGAGCCATTCCGATGACCCGCGTCCTTCTTCCGGCACTCGCCACCATCCTCGCGCTGACCGCCGCTCCGGCGCTCGCACAGCAGGCGGAGCCGACCATCACCGAAACCCCGGACGGGGTGATGACCTACGGCATCTTCGAGCCGACGGTCGAGCATGGCGACATGGCCGAGTGCCCCGCCGCGCTGGCGCAGGAGGGGCGGATGTGCCGGCTGGTGCTGCAGAACGACGCGCTGTGGGTCTTTGCCTTCGCTGAAGGCGGCGACATGGAGATGCAGGCGGTGGCGGAATATCCGCTGGACGCGCTCGGCTTCCCGGACTGACGCACCGACGGGCGGGGCGGTCAGCCGTCCTCGCCCGCCAGCTCGTCGATGACGCTCTGCCACAGGCTCGCGGGCTGGGCGCCGGGGACGACATGGGAGTTGGCGACGATGAAGGTCGGAACCGCGCTCACCCCGCGTTCGCGGGCGTGAATTTCGGCGGCCAGCACGGTGTCGCGGTCGGCGTCGGTGGCGAGCAGCCGCTCGATCACCGTGCCGTCCATCCCGGCGGCGTCCGCGATCTGCGCCAGCACGTCGGCGCGGCCGATATTGCGCCCCTCGCGCCAATGGGCGGCCATCATGCCCGACATCACGCGCGTCTGCGCCCCCTCGATCCGCGCCCACAGCATCAGGCGGTGCGCGTCGGTCGTGTCGGGGATGCGCTCGATGGCGGCCATGTTCAGCCACAGGCCCAGCCGCTCGGCGGCCTCCAGCACCGGGCGGTTCGCCTCGATGATGCCCTTCTCGTCCTTGAACCGGGCCAGCATGTAGGTTGTGTGCGCCATCCCCGATTTCGGCATGTCGGGGTTCAGACGGAACGGGTGCCAGGTCACGACGAACGGGTGGTCGGGGCGGCTTTCCAGCGCCCGGTCAAGCTCTGCCTTGCCGATCAGGCACCACGGGCAGACCGGGTCGGCGAAGATGTCCAGCGGAACGCTCATGCGCGCGCCATGGCAGAGGCGGCCGGGGGGCGGCGAAGGCTTCGGGAATTATAAGTCATGGTTCATTCATGGTGCCGGCGAGCGGCCTGCACAAGACCCGGCGAGGCCGGGGCCCGAAATGCAAACGGCCCACCGGGGGCGGGCCGTGGAAAAGTCGCGATAGGCGCGCTGCGCAGCCGGGATCGGCCGATCAGAGCAGGCGCAGGTCCGAGGCCGAGGCGCGGCCGTCGCGGCCCGACTGCAGCTCGTATTCGACCTTCTGGTTGTCGTTGAGGCCCGTCAGGCCGGCACGCTCGACCGCCGAGATGTGGACGAAGACGTCCTTGCCGCCATCATCGGGGGCGATGAAGCCGTAACCCTTGGTACCATTGAACCATTTCACAGTGCCGGTCGCCATGACCTTGTCTCCTTCAGTCTCCCGGCGGCGAGATTGCCGTTCCGGGCCGTGCAGCCCCTTCCGTAGTCCGGCTGCCCCGTGAAGGGAGGCGGTAGAAAGTCATGCAACGCCCGATAACGATGCCCGATTCGCGACGAAACGCAAGAGTTTGAATCACGCTTGCGCGACCGGAGCCGTGACGCAGCGGCAATTTTCCGCCACTTGACCAAAGTGGCAGTTGCCAGGACAGATCAGCGCAGGTCCGGTGGCGTCCCCTCTGCCACCAGCGCGGCGACTGCCTCGTCCAGCGCCTGCACGCGCGATCCCTGCTGGTCCAGACGGCGGATCGACACGGTGCGGTCCGCGACCTCCTTCATGCCGACGGCCATGATGACCGGCACCTTGCCCAGCGAATGCTCGCGCACCTTGTAGTTGATCTTCTCGTTGCGCGTATCCGCCTCGGCCCGGATGCCGGTCGCGTTCAGCGCCGCCACGACTTTGATCACGTAATCGTCGGCGTCCGACACGATCGAGGCGACCACCACCTGCCGCGGCGCGAGCCACAGGGGCAGCTTTCCGGCATAGTTCTCGATCAGCATGCCGATGAACCGCTCGAAACTGCCCAGCACGGCGCGGTGCAGCATGACCGGGCGATGCTTCTGCCCGTCCTCGCCCACATATTCCGCGTCCAGCCGTTCGGGCAGGTTCGGGTCCACCTGTAACGTGCCGCATTGCCAGTCACGGCCGATGGCATCGGTCAGCACGAATTCCAGCTTGGGGCCGTAGAAGGCGCCTTCGCCCTCGAAGATCTCGTAGCTGTGGCCTGCTGCGGTGACAGCGTTGGCGAGCGCCGCCTCGGTCCGGTCCCAGCTTTCGTCCGAGCCGATGCGCTTTTCGGGGCGGGTGGACAGCTTGATGCGCCACTTGTCGAAGCCGAGATCGGCATAGATGCCCGACAGGAACTCGATGAAGCGGCGGGATTCCGGCTCGATCTGGTCCTCGGTGCAGAAGATATGCGCGTCATCCTGCGTAAAGCCGCGCACCCGCATGATCCCGTGCAGCGCGCCCGAGGGCTCGTAGCGGTTGCAGGACCCGAACTCCGCCATCCGCAGGGGCAGGTCGCGATAGGATTTCAGCCCGACGTTGAACACCTGCACATGGCAGGGGCAGTTCATCGGCTTTAGCGCGTTGACGGTCTTTTCGCGGGCATGTTCCTCGTCCACCTCGACGATGAACATGTGCTCCTGATAGTTCTCCCAGTGGCCGCTTTCCTCCCACAGCTTGCGCGAGACGACCTGCGGGGTGTTGACCTCGACATAGCCGCCGCGGCGCTGCTGGCGGCGCATGTAGTCCTGAAGCGTGGTGTAGATCGTCCAGCCGTTCGGGTGCCAGAACACCTGACCGGGCGCTTCCTCCTGCATGTGGAACAGGTCCATCTCGCGGCCCAGCTTGCGGTGGTCGCGCTTGGCGGCCTCCTCCAGCATGGTCATGTGGGCCTTGAGCTCGTCCTTGTTGCGGAACGCCACGCCGTAGATGCGCTGGAGCATGGGCCGCGTGGAATCGCCGAGCCAGTAGGCCCCCGCGACATGGGTCAGCTTGAAGGCGTCGGCGGGAAGCTGGCCGGTCGTCTGCAGATGCGGGCCGCGGCAGAGATCCTGCCAGTCGCCGTGCCAGTACATCCGCAGGTCCTCGCCCTCGGGGATGCGGTCGATCAGCTCGACCTTGAAGGGCTCGCCGCGCTGTTCGTAGTAGTCGAGCGCGCGCTGGCGGTCCCAGACCTCGGTGCGGACCGGATCGCGGGCGGCGATGATCTGGCGCATCTTCGCCTCGATCGCGCCCAAGTCCTCGGGCGTGAACGGCTCGGCCCGGTCGAAGTCGTAGAACCAGCCATAGTCGCGCACCGGGCCGATGGTGACCTTCACGTCGGGCCAAAGCTCCTGCACGGCGCGGGCCATGACATGGGCGAAGTCGTGGCGGATGAGTTCCAGCGCCGGGGCGCTGTCCTTCATCGTGTTGATGGCGATGCGGCCCGAGGCTTCGATGGGCCAGGCGAGATCGATGTGGCTGCCATCCAGCGTCGCGCTGATCGCGTTCTTCGCAAGGCTCGGCGCGATGGAGGATGCGACCTCTGCGGCGGTGATGCCGGCGGGGTAGTCACGGCTCGCGCCGTCGGGGAAGGTGAGGGAAATCTGGGACATGCGTCCTCCCAATCGGTTTGGCGCCCACGGAACGCCCGGTTGCGGGTATGTGGGGGCGATGTGAACCTTGGGTCGCGCGGTGTCAATGGAGAGGGAAGCCGGGGGCTTCACGCCCCCGGACCCCCGTGGGATATTTGTGCAAAGAAGAAAGAGGGAGACGGCGATGTTCCATACCACGGCGAAGGGGCGGCGGCTGGCGTATGATCTGACCGACGGGAAGGGGCCGGCGGTCGTGTTCCTGCACGGGTTCCGGTCGGATCGGCAGGGAACGAAGGTGGTGGCGCTGCGGGAATGGTGCGCGGCCGAGGGCCGGGCGATGCTGGCCCTCGATCTGTCGGGGCATGGCGAATCGGCCGGCACCGTCGAGGCGTTCGGGATCGCTGACTGGCTGGAGGATGCGGCGGACCTGATCGACGCGCTGGTGCCGGGGCCGCATGTGCTGGTCGGCTCGTCCCTCGGCGGCTGGCTGTCGCTGCTGCTGGCGCGGGCGCGGCCCGAGCGGGTGGCGGGCCTCGTCACCATCGCCGCGGCGCCGGATTTCACCGAGCGGATGTGGGCGGAGTTCACCGTCACCGATCACTCAGACCTCGCCGCATGGGGCTTCGTGACCCGGCCCAGCGAATACGAGGGCGGCGACTACACCTTCTCGCGGCGGCTGTTCGATCAGGGGGCCGGGAACCAGGTATTCGCCGCGCCCCTGCATCTGCCGATGCCGGTGCGGTTTCTGCAAGGCACGGCGGATGCCGATGTGCCGATGGCCGATGCGCTGCGGCTGCTGGATCATGCAAGCGGCCCGGATATCCGGCTGACGCTGGTCAAGGATGCCGATCACCGCTTTTCCGCGCCGCCGCAGCTTGATCTGCTGCGCGCGACGCTTGCGGAAATTCTTGACGCGGCGGGCCGCGCCGACGCATAGTTATCCGAACGGTCGTTCAATAACCTTGGGAGGGGGAGCGAGGGTGTTCACGAAGGGCATGGAGTTCGACCTCGGCGAGGACGTGAACGCGCTGCGCGAGATGGTGCATCGCTGGGCGCAGGAGCGCGTCAAGCCGATCGCCGCCGAGGTGGACCGCACCAACGAGTTCCCCGCCGATCTGTGGCGCGAGATGGGCGATCTGGGCCTGCTCGGCATCACCGTCCCCGAGGAATATGGCGGCACCGGGATGGGCTATCTGGCCCACACCATCGCGGTCGAGGAGATCGCCCGCGCTTCCGCCTCGGTCAGCCTGTCTTATGGCGCGCATTCCAACCTCTGCGTGAACCAGCTGAAGCTGAACGGCTCGGACGAGCAGAAGCGGAAGTATCTGCCGAAGCTCTGCTCCGGCGAGCATGTCGGCGCGCTGGCCATGTCCGAGGAAGGCGCGGGGTCCGATGTGGTCGGGATGAAGCTGCGGGCCGAGAAGCGGAACGGCTATTACGTCCTCAACGGCAGCAAATACTGGATCACCAACGGCCCCGACGCCGATGTGCTGGTCGTCTATGCCAAGACCGACCCCGAGGCCGGGTCGAAAGGCATGACCGCCTTCATCGTCGAGAAAGGGACGAAGGATTTCAGCCAGGGGCCGCATTTCGACAAGCTCGGGATGCGCGGTTCCAACACGGGCGAGCTGATCTTCGAGGACGCTGAAATTCCCTTCGAGAATGTGCTGGGCACCGAAGGCAGGGGCGTCCGCGTCCTCATGTCGGGGCTGGATTACGAGCGGCTGGTGCTGTCGGGCATCGGCACGGGGATCATGGCCGCCTGCCTTGACGAGGTGCTGCCCTATGCGCGCGAGCGCAAACAGTTCGGCCAGCCGATCGGGAGTTTCCAGCTGATGCAGGGCAAGATCGCCGACATGTATGTGGCGATGAACACCGCGAAGGCTTACGTCTACGAGGTCGCCAAGGCCTGCGACGCCGGGAAGGTCACCCGGCAGGACGCGGCGGGGGCGGTGCTTTACGCCAGCGAGCAGGCGATGGTGCAGGCGCATCAGGCCGTGCAGGCGCTGGGCGGCGCGGGGTTCCTGAACGATTCCACCGTCAGCCGCCTGTTCCGCGACGCCAAGCTGATGGAGATCGGCGCGGGCACCAGCGAAATCCGGCGGATGCTGATCGGCCGCGAGCTGATGGCGCTGGAATGAGTTCCGGGCGCGACCTGCCGGCGTTTCGGACCCCCGGCCGCATGCTGGGGTGCTGATGGAGGGCTTTCTCGACTACGTCCGCGACGAGGGACTGCTGCATGGCCGGATGGAGTGGCTGGTCGCCGCCATCGAGGCGGCGGCCGCCATCATCGACCTCGTGGCGATCGCCGTCCTCCTTGTCGGGGCGACCCGCTTCCTGATCGGATATCTGAGGGCCGAATTCCGGCGCGGAGAGGACGAGCGCAAGCGAGGCCTGAACGCGGAAAGGGTCGAGCTGGGGCGCTACATCCTCGCGGGGCTCGAAATCCTGATCGTGTCGGATATCATCGCCACGGCGGTCAGCCTGGCGATGGCCGATCTGGTGTTCCTGGGTATCCTCGTCGTGATCCGCTCGGTCATCTCGTTCTTCCTTGAGCGCGAGCTTCAGACGGTGGAGCGTGAACTGGGGAACGGCGGCGGCTTAACCGAAAAGGGGGGCAGGCGATGAGCAGCGCAGGCAGGCGGAAGAGATCGGATCGCTTCTTGGCGGGCGGGCCATTGTTCGCCGCGGTTCATCATGCGGTGGGGCCGTATAGCGTTCGGCTCATCGCACTGCCGGACCTGTCGGCGACGTGGGGCATCGCCGGCCCGTCCGGGCGGCAGCGGGGGGCATGATGCGCCCGCTTCTGCCCCCCGGTGATTACGAGGCGATGCGGGCGGCGTTCCGCTGGCCTGCACCGGACCGCCTCAACATGGCCGATCAGGCCTGCCACGACTGGGCGCGGACCGAGCCGGGGCGCACGGCGCTGATCGACGCGGAAACCGGCGCGCATGTCAGCTATGGCGAGCTTGCCGCGATGGCCGACCGGCTGGCCCACGCGATGAGAGCCGAGCCGGGCGAGCGGGTCGCCATCCTGCGGACCCAGTCGCCGTGGACGGCGGCGGCGCATGTCGCGATCTGGCAGGCGGGCGCGATTTCGATCCCGCTGTTCAAGCTGTTCGGCCCCGAGGCGCTGGGGCTGCGCCTGCGCGATGCCGGCGTGCGGACGGTCGTGGCCGACCCGGAAGGGCGCGAGATGCTGGCCCCCTTCGGCCTGCGGGTGATCGTCCCCGAGGATGGGCTGCCGGAAGCGGGCGGCTTCCCGGTCGCCGCGACGGGGCCGGATGATCCGGCGGTCATCATCTACACCTCGGGCACCACCGGCGCGCCGAAAGGGGCGCTGCATGGCCATCGCGTGCTGACTGGCCATCTGCCGGGGGTGGAGCTTTCCCACGACCGGCTCGGCCAGCCGGGCGACTGCCTGTGGACCCCCGCTGACTGGGCGTGGATCGGCGGGCTGTTCGACGTGCTGATGCCGGGGCTCGCGCTGGGGGTGCCGGTGGTCGCGGCGCGAATGCCGCGCTTCACGGTCGATGGCTGCGTGGACCTGATCGCCCGCCACGGCGTCCGCAACGTCTTCTTCCCGCCGACCGCGCTCAAGATGCTCAAGGCCGCCGACGCGCAGGTGCCGGGGCTGCGCAGCGTCGCCTCCGGCGGCGAGCCGCTGGGGGCCGAGATGCTCGACTGGGGCCGCCGCGCGTTCGGGCTGACGATCAACGAGTTCTACGGCCAGACCGAGTGCAACATGGTCGCCTCGGCCGCCGGAACCGTGTTCCCGCCGCGCCCCGGCTGGATCGGCCGCGCGGTGCCGGGCTTCGACGTGGTGGTGATCGACGACGCGGGAACGGAGATCGACGGCGAGGGCGACATCGCCATCCGCCGCACCTCCGCCGCGGGGCGGGCCGGGTCGATGTTCCTCGGCTACTGGAACCGTCCCGAGGAAACGGCCGAGAAGTTCCGCGGCGACTGGCTCGTGACCGGCGATCGGGGGCAGATCGACGACGGTTATATCCGCTTCGTCGGCCGCGACGACGATGTGATCACATCCGCCGGCTACCGCATCGGTCCCTCGGAAATCGAGGACGTGCTGATGCAGCACGAAGCCGTCGCCTCGGTTGGGGTGATCGGCAAGCCGGACGCGCTCAGGACCGAGATCGTCAAGGCCTATGTCGTCCTGCGCCCCGGATACGCCGCCGGCGAGGAACTGGCAAAGCAGTTGCAGGACCACGCCCGCCGCCTCTGCGCCGCGCACAGCTACCCGCGCGAGGTGGCGTTTCTCGACGCGCTGCCGATGACGGTGACGGGCAAGGTGATGCGGCGCGAGCTGCGCAAGCTGGCGGAGGGAGAGGGATGATCCTGCGAACCACCATTTTCGGCGCCTTGCTCGCCATGCCCGCCTGGGCGCAGGAGCCCGTGCAGCTGGACGAAACGGCGCTGCAATCCTGCCTCTCGGGCGCGCGGGGCGCGCTCGCCGCCGGTGCCGCGCGGATCGACGACGTGATGGATTGCGTCGGAAATCAGGCCGACATCTGCATGAGCCTGCCGGACGGGCAGACCACCATGGGCATGATCGACTGCCTCGCGGCCGAGACAGGCTGGTGGGACGTCCAACTCAACGAGATCTACGCGGCGCAGCGCCAGGGCCGCGCGGCATTGCAGGACGACATCGGTTCCGATCAGATGCCCCCGCCGCTCGACTCGCTGGTCGAGATGGAACGCGCCTGGATCGGCTGGCGCGACAAATGGTGCACGTTCGAGGCCTCGGCCTATGCCGGCGGCAGCCTTGCGCGGGTCGTCGCCGCCCGCTGCCTGCTGGATGAAACCGCGCGCCATGCGCTGCGGCTTGCCGCCGATCTCGACGCGCCGAAAGGGAACTGACATGAAACTGCGCACCACCGCCCTGCCATCCTCGGACGCGTTCCGCGCCAACCGGCAGGCGCATCTGGCGATGCTGGAGACGATCCGGCAGGCGGCCGACGCCGCAGCGGCAGGCGGCGGCCCCGACGCGCTGGCCCGCCACGTCTCGCGCGGCAAGATGCCGCCACGGGAACGGGTGGCGAACCTGCTGGACCCCGGCTCGCCGTTTCTCGAAATCGGCGCGACAGCCGCGCATGACATGTATGACGGCGCGGCGCCCGGCGCGGGCGTGATCGCCGGGGTGGGGCGGGTGCATGGTCTCGACGTGATGGTGGTCGCGAACGACGCCACCGTGAAGGGCGGCACCTACTATCCGATGACGGTCAAGAAGCACTTGCGCGCGCAGGAGATCGCCGAGGCCTGCCACCTGCCCTGCATCTATCTGGTGGACTCCGGCGGCGCGAACCTGCCGCAGCAGGACGAGGTGTTCCCCGACCGCGACCATTTCGGCCGCATCTTCTATAATCAGGCGCAGATGAGCGCGAAGGGCATCCCCCAGATCGCCGTGGTGATGGGGTCCTGCACCGCAGGCGGCGCCTATGTCCCCGCCATGTCCGACGTCACTATCATCGTTCGCGATCAGGGCACCATCTTCCTCGCCGGCCCGCCGCTGGTGAAGGCCGCGACCGGAGAGGTCGTCAGCGCCGAGGACCTGGGCGGCGGCGACGTCCACACGCGGCTGTCCGGCGTGGCCGACCATCTGGCCGAGGACGACGCCCATGCGCTGGCCTTGGCCCGCCGCGCCGTCAGCCATCTGAACCGCCGCCTTCCGCAGACGGTCGTGTGGCAGTCGCCGGAAGCCCCGCTCTACGACCCCGAGGAAATCCTCGGCGTCGTCCCCGCCGACCTGCGCACCCCCTACGACATCCGCGAGGTCATCGCCCGCGTCGTGGACGGCAGTCGCTTCGACGAGTTCAAGCCCCGCTTCGGCGAGACGCTGGTGACAGGTTTCGCCCATATCGAGGGCTGCCCGGTCGGCATCGTCGCCAACAACGGCGTCCTGTTCTCGGAAGCCGCCGTGAAGGGCGCGCATTTCATCGAACTGTGCAGCCAGCGCAACATCCCGCTGATCTTCCTCCAGAACATCACCGGCTTCATGGTCGGCCGGAAGTATGAGAACGAGGGCATCGCCCGCCACGGCGCCAAGATGGTGACGGCGGTGGCGACGACCTCGGTCCCCAAGATCACCATGCTGGTCGGCGGCTCCTTCGGTGCCGGCAACTACGGCATGGCCGGCCGCGCCTACTCGCCCCGGTTCCTCTGGACCTGGCCCAGCAGCCGCATCAGCGTCATGGGCGGCGAGCAGGCGGCCGGCGTTCTCGCCACCGTCCGCCGCGACGGGATCGAGCGCAAGGGCGGGCAGTGGTCGGCCGAGGAGGAGGCCGAGTTCAAGCGGCCCACCATCGAGATGTTCGGCCGGCAGAGCCACCCGCTCTACGCCTCCGCCCGCCTCTGGGACGACGGCGTGGTGGACCCCCGCAAGACCCGCGACGTGCTGGCGCTGTCCTTGCGCGCCAGCCTCAACGCCCCGATCGAGCCGACACGTTTCGGCGTGTTCAGGATGTGACGATGCCATCTTCTGTCCAGAAATATCCCGCGGGGGTCCGGGGGCGCGAAGCCCCCGGTGCGGCGCGGCAACATGGGGCGAACGCATGTTCAGCAAGATCCTGATCGCCAACCGGGACAAGATCGCCTGCCCGGACGAGCGGACCGCGCAAGCGACGGATGTCCGGGCGAACTTTCCGGCGTCGGGCGCGTTGGTCGTCCACGAGAGCCGCGCGAGGAGGTCGCGCGGCCGAATCTGGAGCGAGCCATGCAGACCACAGTCACCAAACTCTTCGCCGGCGGAGCCCTGCTGCTGCTCGTCGCGGCCTGCGGCGATACCGGCGCCGAGCGCGCCACCACCGGCGCCCTGGGCGGCGCGGTCGTGGGCGAGGTCGTCGCCGACGAGCCGCTGGCGGGTGCCGCCATCGGCGGCGTGGCCGGGGCGCTGCGTCGCTGACCCATCGGTGGCGGGCGTCCGATCGAAGGATGCCCGCCATGTTTGACAAGATCCTGATCGCCAACCGGGGCGAGATCGCCTGCCGAGTCATCGACACCTGCCGCAAGCTGGGAGTCGGCACGGTCGCGGTCTATTCCGACGCCGACCGCGGCGCGCGCCATGTCTCGATGGCCGACGAGGCCGTCCATATCGGCGGCCCCGCGCCCAAGGACAGCTACCTGCGGGGCGATACGATCATCCGGGCGGCGTTGGACACCGGCGCGCAGGCGATCCATCCGGGCTATGGATTCTTGAGCGAGAACCCCGACTTCGTGGATGCGGTGACGGCGGCGGGGCTGGTCTTCATCGGCCCCTCGGCGGACGCGATCCGGGCGATGGGCCTCAAGGATGCGGCCAAGGCGCTGATGGAGAAGGCCGGCGTGCCGGTCGTCCCCGGCTATCACGGCGCCGATCAGGACGCCGCCTTTCTCGCCGATCAGGCCGACCGGATCGGCTATCCCGTGCTCATCAAGGCCGTGGCGGGCGGCGGCGGCAAGGGGATGCGCAAGGTGGACGCGCCCCCGGACTTCGCGGATGCGCTCGCCAGCGCGCAGGGCGAGGCGCAGACCGCCTTCGGCAACCCCTCCGTGCTGATCGAGAAATACGTCACTGCCCCCCGCCATATCGAGGTGCAGGTCTTCGGCGACGGCACTCGCGCCGTTCACCTGTTCGAACGCGACTGCTCGCTTCAGCGCCGGCACCAGAAGGTGATCGAGGAAGCCCCGGCCCCCGGCATGACCACCGAGGTCCGCGCCGCGATGGGCGCCGCCGCCGTTCGCGCGGCCGAGGCCATCGGCTATGCCGGCGCGGGCACCATCGAGTTCATCGTCGATGGCTCCAACGGACTGCGCCCGGACGGCTTCTGGTTCATGGAGATGAACACCCGCCTTCAGGTGGAACACCCCGTGACCGAGGCCATCACCGGCGTCGATCTGGTGGAATGGCAGTTGCGCGTGGCCTCCGGCGAGCCGCTGCCGAAGCGGCAGGACGAGCTGACCATCACCGGCCACGCCTTCGAGGCCCGGCTTTATGCCGAGGACGTGCCGGCGGGCTTCCTGCCCGCGACGGGCCGGCTCGCGCATCTGAAATTCGCGGGCAACGCCCGCGTCGAGACCGGCGTGCGGCAGGGCGACAGCATCAGCCCGTGGTATGATCCGATGATCGCCAAGGTCGTCACCCACGGCCCGACCCGCGCGATTGCCCTTCGCGCCTTGGAAACCGCGCTGGTCGATACCGAGGTCGCGGGCACCGTCACCAATATCGACTTCCTGATCGCCCTGACCCGGCACGAGGGTTTCCGCCGCGGCGAGGTCGATACCGGCCTGATCGCCCGCGATCTGGACCAGTTGCTCGATCAGGCCGAACCCCCGCCTGAAACCCGTGCACTGGCCGCGCTCGGGGTCGCAGGGCTGCACGAGCCGGACGTGCGCGGCGGCATCACGCTCTGGTCGCCGCTCAAGCGCACCGTGACGTGGGAGGGAGGCGAGGGCGTCGTCGAGGTGCTCGGCCCCGGCGTCGCGCGGGTGACGCTGGATGGCACCGCGCATGAAGTCCTGTGGCAGGGGGAGCGCTGGTGGGTGAACGGCGCGCCCCGCCGCTCGCGCATCGTGACCCATCCGGCGGGTGTCAGCGTCTTCGGCGGCCGCAGCCTGACGCTGGTGCCGCAGGACCCGCTGGACCGGCAGACCGAGGCGGCGGGCGGGGGGCTGACGCTGTCGCCCATGCCGGGGCTGGTCAAGGCGGTGTTCGTCGCCCCCGGCCAGCAGGTCGCGGCGGGCGACCGGCTGGCGATCCTGGAAGCGATGAAGATGGAGCACACGCTGACCGCGGCCCGCGACGGCACCGTGGCCGAGGTTCTGGCGCAAGCGGGCGATCAGGTCGAAGCGGGTGCGGCGCTGATCCGGCTGGAGGAGGAGGAATGACCGAACCCGCGAAGGGCGCAACGGAAGGCCATGACACCCCGATCCTCTGGCACGTCCCGCTGTCGCGCTCCATGCGCGTGCTGTGGCTGCTGGAGGAGATCGGCTGCCCCTATGAACTGCGCGAGTTGTCGTTCCTCGACGGCTCGATGCGCAAGGAGCCCTATGCCGCGATCCACCCGGTCGGCCGTTCGCCTGCGATGCAGATCGGCGACATCACCTTCCACGAATCCGGCGCGATGGTCGAATGGCTGTGCGAAACCCGCGCGCCCGAGCTGTGGCGCGCGCCGGGCGAGGAGGGGCGGATCGGCTGGCTCGACTGGCTGCATTTCGCGGAAACGCTGGCCCAGCACATCGCCAACCTGACCCAGCACCACATCATGCTGCGCGAGGACTGGCAGCGCTCGCCCACGGTGATGAAGCTGGAGGCGGCGCGGCTGTCGCGCGCGCTCGGGCTGGTGGAGAAGGCGGTCGAAAGTCAGGACTGGCTGATGGGCGCGGGCTTCTCGGGCGTCGATTGCGCGGTCGGCTGGTCGGTCTGGACTGCTCGGCGCTTCGTGCGATTCGAGGAACGTCCCGCGCTCGCCGCCTATGCCGAACGCTGCGCGGCCCGGCCCGCCTTCGGGCGCAGCCTGCCGCCCGAAGATGTGCCGGTGCTGTATTCCCGCGAGTTCTACGAGGTTCCCGATGTCTGATGTCGAGATCTTCGAGATGGGTCCGCGCGACGGGCTTCAGAACGAAACGCGCCTGATCCCCGCGGCGGACAAGATCGCGCTGGTGGACCTGCTGTCCGAGGCGGGCTTCCGCCGGATCGAGGTGACAAGCTTCGTGTCGCCCAGATGGGTGCCGCAGATGGCCGACGCCGCCGAGGTGATGGCGGGCATCACCCGCGCGCCCGGTGTCAGCTACGCGGTTCTCACCCCGAACCTTAAGGGCTACGAGGGCGCGCGCGTCGCGCGTGCCTCGGAAATCGCGGTGTTCACCAGCGCCTCGGAAGGGTTCGCGCGGGCGAACCTGAACTGCACGATTGCCGAAAGCCTCGAACGGTTCGCGCCGATCATCGCGGCGGCCAAGGTCGATGGCGTGCCGGTCCGGGGATATGTCAGCGTCGTGACCGATTGCCCCTTCGACGGGAAGATCCCGCCCGAAAACGTTGTGCGTGTCGCAAAGGCCCTTCACGACGCGGGCTGCTACGAGATCAGCCTCGCCGACACCATCGGGCAGGCGTGGCCCGAGGCGGTGGACGCGATGCTCGCCGCCGTGCTGGAGGAGGTGCCGGCCCCGATGCTGGCCGGGCATTACCACGACACGGCGGGCCGGGCGCTCGATAATATCGACGCAAGCCTCGCACGCGGGCTGCGCGTCTTCGACGCGGCGGTGGGCGGCCTTGGCGGCTGCCCCTATGCGCCCGGCGCGGCGGGGAACGTCGCCACCGAGAAGGTCGCGGCGCATCTGGCATCCCGCGGGTTCAGCACCGGCCTCGACATGGATGTGGTGGAGCGGGCGGCTGCGATGGCGAAAGGACTGCGCGCATGAGCGCGGCGGAAGAGCGGCGCATGGAAACCATCCGCATCGACACGGACGCGCGTGGCGTCGCCACGCTGTGGCTTGCGCGGGCCGACAAGCACAACGCCCTGTCGGCGCGGATGCTGGAGGAGCTGACGCTCGCCGCCCGGCAGTTGGGCGACGATCCGGCGGTGCGGGCGGTGATCCTCGCGGCCGAGGGGAAAAGCTTCTGCGCCGGCGGCGATCTGGCCTGGATGCAGGAACAGATGACCGCCGATGCCGCCACCCGCCGGGCCGGGGCGCGGCAACTGGCCGAGATGCTGCAGACGCTCAACACCCTGCCCAAGCCGCTGATCGGCCGGGTTCACGGCAACGCCTTCGGTGGCGGCATCGGCATGATGTCGGTCTGCGACGTGGCGGTCGGGGCGCGCGGGGCGAGGTTCGGGCTGACGGAAACCCGGCTGGGTGTGATTCCAGCCACCATCGGTCCCTATGTCGTCGCGCGGATGGGCGAGGGCAAGGCGCGGCGCGTCTTCATGTCCGCCCGCATCTTCGAGGCGGAGGAGGCCGAGCGGCTGGACCTGCTCGCCTATGTCGTCGATCCCGAGGATCTGGACGCCGCGGTGGAAGACGAGGTCGCGCCTTACCTTCAGGTCGCACCCAAGGCCGTCGCGGCGGCCAAGGCGCTGACCCGCGCGCTCGGCCCCCGGATCGACGCCGAGGTGATCGAGATGACCATCGACCGCCTCGTCGCGGTATGGGAGGACGACGAGGCCCCGCACGGGATCGCGGCGTTCTTCGACAAGCGCAAGCCGCGGTGGCAGGGCTGAAGCTCAGTAGAGGTCGTCGAGGATCGCCTGCCGCGAGGCCGACGCGAACTCGCGCCGCAGGGTGATGGTCGTGACGATGGCGGTGCCGGCGATCAGCCCCAGCGGCCCCAGCAGCCAGCCCGTCGCCCCCAGCGCGAAATAGACCGAGCGCAGCCCGTTGTTGAAGTGGCGCGCGGCCTTGATGTTCATCTCGGCCGCGGCCGTCGCGCGCTTCCGGGCCTGCGGGTGGCCGGATTCGTTCGGCACCGCCGCCATCATGATCGCGCAATAGCCGAACAGCCGGTGCGACCAGACGAATTTCAGGAAGGCGTTGGCCACGAAGGCCAGGATCAGCAGGATCTTGAGTTGCAGCAGCAGGACTGGCACCGTCTCGGCCTCCAGATCGCGGGCGATGCCGGTCAGGGGCTCGGTGTTGCCCAGAAGGGCCAGCCCGCCCCCCAGCGCGATCATGCAGGCCGAGGCGAAGAACGCCGTGCCCTCGCGCAGGCCGAACAGGGTATTGCCGTCGAAGATACGGCTTTCGCGGGTGATGAGTTCGGCCATCCATGCGCGCCGGTAGTGCTGCATCAGCACCGACACCGAAACGCGCTTTGCCGGCGGATGCTCGATCACCCCGCCGACCGCGAACCATGTGACCAGAAGCAGCGCCAGCGCGGCGAGGTCGGTGGCGTTCAGGGTGAGGGGGTGCAGCAGGTCCATCACCGGTAATCTAGCCGGTCGGCGCTTCGCTGGGAAGCGGGGCGGCCTTGAATCGCGGCGGAGGCGGCCTAGATCCACTCCATGCCGGATGGCGTCACAGCGCCGGCATCACAGCCCGCCCGGAACTTCGGGGGGCAGCAAATGACATCGCTTGAACCTTGAGGATGTAACGATGCGTAATATGGATCTCACCCCGCTTTACCGGGCCTCGGTCGGATTCGACCGGATGGCCGACCTGATGGACCGCGCGCTGACCGCCGACGTCGCCGCGCCGACCTATCCGCCCTACAACATCGAAAAGACCGGCGAGAATGCGTATCGCATCTCGATCGCCGTCGCCGGTTTCTCGGCTGACGATCTGTCGGTCGAAATGCGCGATGGCGCCGTGATCGTCTCGGCCCGCAAGGCCGAGGACGACGGCCAGCGCAGCTACCTGCATCGCGGCATCGCGACCCGCGCGTTCGAGCGCAAGTTCGCCCTTGCCGACCATGTCCGCGTCACCGGCGCGAGCCATGTGGATGGAATGCTGCATATCGAACTGGTCCGCGAGGTGCCCGAGGCGCTGAAGCCGCGCAAGATCGCCATCTCGAAAGCCGCGCCGCGCACGGTCGAGGCGCAGGTCGAGGGCGAGCAGAAGCCGGCCGAAAAGCTCGACAGCTGATCGGCCACGGCTCGACGATCCCGGCGGGCTGACCTTTGGGCAATGCCCCTGAGGTGAGGGTCGCGACGGGATACATGGGCGCAGCGCCTGCTCCGGGCGCTGCGTCCTTCGCGTTCCGGCGTCAGAACTGTCCGGGCCGGCCCAGCCCCATGATCCGCCCGACCTGCCGCGGCACCGGCAGGGCGGAATGGCCGACGGCAAGCGCCGCCAGCCGTTCGGCGACGTCCGGCGCCCACGGGGCCACGCGGCGGGTCCTCAGATCCACGCTGAGGACCAGGTTCTCGGTGATCGCCGCGACGAATTTGCATTCGCCGTCCACCACCCGCTGCATCGTCTGGACGTAGTGCAGCCGCTTGGCGTCGCTTGCCAGCACCTGCAACGACACACGCACCCGGTCGCCCGCGTTCAGCTCGCGCAGATAGTGGATATGCGCCTCGACGGTGAAGACCGATCTCCCGTCGGTCGCCGCCCGTTCGGGGCTGATGCCGAATTCCGCCAGCGCCATGTCGGCGGCGAGATCGAAGATGACGTGGTAATAGGCCATGTTCAGATGGCCGTTATGGTCCGTCCAGCCGTCCAGGACGAGCTGCTCGGGCGTGACGATCGGGGCGGAAAGATCGGTCACAGCGTCCTCCTTGCGCGCAGGGCCGCGCTGATGGTGCCATCGTCCAGAAAATCCAGTTCGCCCCCGATCGGCACGCCATGGGCAAGCCCGGTCACGGTGACGGGCGCGGGCAGGGCGGCCAGCGCCTCGGCGATGTAATGGGCGGTGGTCTGGCCCTCGACGGTGGCGTTCAGGGCGAGGATCACCTCGACCACGCGCTCATCGGCCACGCGAGAGATCAGGCGCGGGATGCCAAGCTCGTCCGGCCCCACCTCGTCCAGCGCCGACAGCGTCCCGCCGAGCACGTGATAGCGGCCGCGAAAGGCCCGCCCGCGTTCCATCGCCCACAGATCGGCGACGTTTTCCACCACGCACAGCTCGCCATTGGCGCGGGTCGGATCGGCGCAGATGTCGCAGATCTCGGCCTCGCCGATATTGCCGCAGCGGGCGCATTCGCGGCTGTTTTCCGCGACGCGGGCCATCAGCGCCGCAAGCTGCGTCATCTGCGTGCTGCGCCGCCGGATCAGCGCCAGCACGACCCGCCGGGCCGAGCGCGGCCCGAGCCCCGGCAACCGCGCCATCTGCGAGATCAGCGCCTGGATGTCGTTGCTGCCCTCGGCCACGGCCGCGCCTCAGAACGGCAGCTTCATGCCTGGCGGCAGGCCGAGATCGCCCGCCATCCGCTGCGTTTCCTGCTGCGCGCGATCCTGCGCCCGGCGCTGCGCGTCCTTGATCGCGGCGAGGATCAGGTCCTCGACCACCTGTTTCTCGCTGGCGACGAAGATCGACGGGTCGATGTCCAGCGCGGTCAGCTCGCCCTTGGCCGTGGCGGTGGCCTTGACCAGCCCCGCGCCGGCCTCGCCGGTCACGGTGATCTCGTCCAGCGACTTCTGCAGGCTGTCCACCTTGTCCTGCATGTCGCGCGCGGCCTGCATCATCTTGGACAGATCGCCCATGCCGCCGAAGGGGTTCTTCATCGTCTCACTCCTCATCCTCGAAGGGGTCCCATTCCTCGACCGCCGAGACCGGCCCGTCCGAGGGGCCGTGCAGATCCTCGGCCGGGGTCTCGCCCTCGGCCGGTTCAGGCGGGGCGGGGGGGATCTCGTGGCGCACGCTGATGGGGGCGCCGGGCACGACCGACAGGATCGCCTGCACGACCGGGTTCTGCCGCGCGGTGGCGATCTCGGCCGCCTCACGTTCGGCGCGCTTCTCGGCGATGGTCGGCCCGCCGCCCTGATCGACGACCGAGACCGCCCAGCGGGCGCCGCCGGTCCAGCCGCGCAGCCGGTCGGCAAGGCGGGGGGCGAGATCGCGCGGCGCGTCGGGCGTCGGCTGGAACTCGATCCGGCCCGGCGAATAGCGGACCAGCCGGACATGGGTTTCCACCTCCAGCAGCAGTCGCATGTCGCGCATCCGCCGGATGAGTTCGACGACCGACTGGAAGTCGGGATAGCCCGCCAGTGCATCGGGCGCCGGGTCACCGGCGAGCGCCGCGACGGCCACCGCCCCCCGCGCCGTCACCATGCCCGAGCGGAGCGCCCGCGGCGCATGAGCCGCATTCGCCGTCACGCCCGCCGGGGCCGCTGCCGGGCTGGCGGAGCGGGTGAAGTCCCCGGCCGCCTGCGCCGCCTGCACCTTGCGGATCAGCGCCTCGGGGTCGGGCAGGTCGGCCACGTGGGTCAGGCGGATGATCGCCATTTCCGCTGCCATCATCGCGTTGGGCGCGGCCGACACCTCTTCCAGCGCCTTCAGCAGCATCTGCCACAGACGGGTCAGCGCCCGCATGGGGATGCGCCCGGCCATGTCGCCGCCGCGCGCGCGTTCGTCGGGACCGATGGTCGGGTCGTCCACCGCCTCGGGGGTGATCTTCACGACGCTGACCCAGTGGGTGATCTCGGCCAGGTCGCGCAGCACGGCGAGCGGGTCGGCGCCCTCGGCATACTGGCTTTGCAGTTCCGCCAGCGCCTCGGCGGCGGCCCCGCGCAGGATCATGTCGAAGAGGTCCAGCACCCGGCCCCGGTCGGCCAGCCCCAGCATGGCGCGGACCTGCGGGGCGGTGGTCTCGCCCGCGCCGTGGGAAATCGCCTGATCGAGCAGGCTGGTCGCGTCGCGGGCCGATCCTTCCGCCGCGCGGGTGATCAGCGCCAGCGCGTCATCGGTGATCTGCGCGCTCTCGGCCGCCGCGATCTTGCGCAGAAGCGCGATCATCACCTCGGGCTCGATCCGGCGCAGGTCGAAGCGCTGGCAGCGCGACAGCACCGTGACCGGAACCTTGCGGATCTCCGTGGTGGCGAAGATGAACTTCACATGCGGCGGCGGCTCCTCCAGCGTCTTCAGCAGCGCGTTGAACGCGCTGGTGGACAGCATGTGGACCTCGTCGATGATGTAGATCTTGTAGCGCGCGGACGCCGCCCGGTAATGAACGGAATCGATGATCTCGCGGATGTCGTTCACGCCGGTTCTGGACGCCGCGTCCATTTCCAGCACATCGACATGGCGGCCTTCCATGATCGCACGGCAATGCTCGCACACGCCGCAAGGCTCGGTCGTGGGACCGCCCGTGCCATCGGGGCCGACGCAGTTCATGCCCTTGGCGATGATCCGGGCGGTGGTCGTCTTCCCGGTCCCGCGGATGCCGGTCATGATGAAGGCCTGCGCGATCCGGTCGGCGGCGAAGGCGTTCTTGAGCGTGCGCACCATCGCGTCCTGCCCCACCAGATCGGCGAACGTCTCGGGCCGGTATTTCCGGGCCAGCACCTGATAGGCGGGGGCCGGCGGGGTGGCGGTGTCGGGCATCGCGTTCTCCATGACGGGGGCAATCTAGGTGCGCGGCGGGCCAAGGTAAACCGCGGCTTGCCGCCGGACCGCCCCTGCGGCACGGTGCCTGCCGGCAGGGAAGGAACCGCGTATGACGGATGAATGGATGCTGGCTTTCGCGGGCGAGGGGAATGGCGCGCGCAGTTTCGATCGCGCCGCCCATCTGCGCGGGGACGGCGCATGGCAGGCGGGCGCGCAGGTGCTGCCGGTCTGGCGCGGCAAGCTGCTGCTGGACGACGCGGGCAACCTCGCATGGCTCGCGCCCGGCCATCCGGCGCTGGAGGATGCGCTGCCGCCGATGCTGCTGGGCGTGCTGCATGGCCGGGCGGTCGCCACGCAGGACATGTCCGCCTGGGCGCCGCCCAACATGGCCGAGACGCAGCTTTTCCTGGACCCGACCGAGCAGCGCCACCCCGAGATCGACGGCGCCCGCTTCGCCGAACTGCGCGGGGCGATGGCGGCGCTGTCCCCGGCCGAGGGCGAGCTTGCCGCCACCGCCCGCGCCCTGACCGGCTGGCACGCGACGCACCGCTTCTGCGCCGCCTGCGGCCAGCCCTCGGAGCCCGTGCAGTCCGGCTGGCAGCGCCGCTGCACCGCCTGCGGCGCATCGCATTTTCCCCGCACCGATCCCGTGGTCATCATGCTGGTGGAACGCGAGGATCGGCTGCTGCTGGGCCGCTCGCCGGGCTGGCCCGAGGGGATGTATTCCTGCCTCGCCGGCTTCATCGAGCCGGGTGAGACCGTCGAGGCCGCCGTGCGCCGCGAGGTGTTCGAGGAAACCGCCGTCAGAACCGGCGAGGTCCGCCACATCGTCAGCCAGCCCTGGCCGTTCCCCGCCTCTCTGATGCTCGGCTGCGCGGCCGAGGCGCTGACCGATGAGATCACGCTCGACACCGTCGAACTGGAGGATGCGCTGTGGGTGTCGCGCAGCGAGGTTGCGCAGATCATGGGGGGCGAGCATCCCAAGATCCGCCCGCCGCGCAAGGGGCCGATCGCGGGATGGCTGATCGCCGGGTGGTTGAGCGGAACGCTGGGGGCGACCAGCGCACGCTGACCGCCGTGGGGCTCTCGCCGCAGCCGCGCATTGCCTTGCCCGCTGCGGCGAAACGGCGCAGCATGGCAGGACGACGAAGCGTCCCCGCGCGGCGGCATCGCATTGACCCTCGTGTCCGCCGGGGATAAACGACGCTTTGCCAAGCCACTCGCGGAGGCCACTCGCCCCGCGACGTCAGGGAGCCAGCGCGTGGACTATCTTCTGTCCGAATATCTGCCGATTCTCGTCTTTCTCGGAATGGCCTCGGCGCTCGCCATCATCCTCGTGCTGGCCGCGTGGGTGATCGCCGTGCGCAACCCCGACCCGGAAAAGGTCAGCGCCTATGAATGCGGTTTCAGCGCCTTCGACGACGCGCGGATGAAGTTCGACGTGCGGTTCTATCTCGTGTCGATCCTGTTCATCATCTTCGATCTGGAAGTCGCGTTCCTGTTTCCCTGGGCGGTCAGCTTCATGAGCCTGTCTGACGTGGCGTTCTGGTCGATGATGGCGTTCCTGGCCGTGCTGACGGTCGGCTTCGCCTATGAATGGCGGAAAGGGGCGCTGGAATGGGCGTGATGGACAAAAGCGGTCAGACGGGCGGCCCGGCCTTTCACGGGGCGCACCCGACCGGCGTGAAATCGGGGCTGATCCAGCCGACCTCCGGCTTCCAGACCGGCGCGAACACCGCCGGGCCCGACAAGGAGGCTGCGACGCAGGTCCTCAACCGCGAATTGCAGGACAAGGGCTTCCTGCTGACCACGACCGAGGACATCATCAACTGGGCGCGCAACGGCTCGCTGCACTGGATGAGCTTTGGCCTTGCCTGCTGCGCGATCGAGATGATGCAGATGTCGATGCCGCGCTATGACATCGAGCGCTTCGGCACCGCGCCCCGCGCCTCGCCCCGCCAGTCCGACCTGATGATCGTGGCGGGCACGCTGACCAACAAGATGGCCCCGGCGATGCGCAAGGTCTATGACCAGATGCCCGAGCCGCGCTACGTCATCTCCATGGGCTCCTGCGCCAATGGCGGGGGGTATTACCATTATTCCTATTCCGTCGTGCGCGGCTGCGACCGGATCGTGCCGGTGGACATCTACGTTCCCGGCTGCCCGCCCACCGCCGAGGCGCTGCTCTACGGCATTTTGCAGCTTCAGCGGCGCATCCGCCGCACCGGCACGCTGGTGAGGTAAGCCATGGCAACCTATCCCGATACGGCCGCCCTGACCGAACTGGGCGAGATGATCGCCCTGCGCCGGCAAAGCGAGGTGCTGTCGGCCCAGGTCGAGTTCGACGAGCTGACGCTGACCGTCAACGCCGGCGGCATCGCCGCGCTGGCCGAGTTCCTGCGGACCGAGCCGACCTGCCGCTTCAGCACGCTGATCGACATCACCGCCATCGACTTTCCGAACCGCCCCGCGCGGTTCGATGTGGTCTGGCAATTTCTGTCGATGTACACCAACCAGCGCATCCGCATCAAAGCGGCGGTGCGCGAGGATGATCTGGTTCCCTCGCTCACCCGCGTCCATCCCTCGGCCGGATGGTTCGAGCGCGAGGTCTTCGACATGTTCGGGATCATGTTCTCGGGCCATCCCGACCTGCGCCGCATCCTGACCGACTACGGCTTCCAGGGCCATCCGTTGCGCAAGGACTTCCCCACCAGCGGCTATGTTCAGGTGCGCTGGAACGACAGCCTGAAGCGCGTCGTCTATGAGCCGGTCAACCTCACCCAGGAATACCGGCAATTCGATTTCCTGTCCCCGTGGGAAGGCGCGAGCTACGTGCTGCCCGGCGACGAAAAGGCGCCGGCGACCACCGGCGTCACGGCAGAGGGCAAGAAGTGATGGACGGCGATATCCGCAACAACGTCTATGACGACGGCAGCGTGGACGTGCTGACGGACGAGCAGCGCATCCGCAACTTCAGCATCAACTTCGGCCCGCAGCACCCCGCCGCGCACGGCGTGCTGCGCCTCATCATCGAGCTTGACGGCGAGGTCGTGGAACGGTGCGATCCGCATATCGGACTGCTTCACCGCGGCACCGAGAAGCTGATGGAAAGCCGCACCTATCTGCAGAACCTGCCCTATCTGGACCGGCTGGACTACACCTCGCCGATCTCGCAGGAACATGCGTGGTGCCTTGCCATCGAAAAGCTGACGGGGGTGGAAATTCCCCGCCGCGCCAGCCTGATCCGCGTGCTGTTCTGCGAGATCACGCGCGTTCTGAACCACCTCCTGAACGTCACCACCGGCGCGATGGACGTGGGCGCGCTGACCCCGCCGCTGTGGGGGTTCGAGGAGCGCGAGAAGCTGATGATCTTCTACGAGCGGGCCTCGGGCGCGCGGCTTCACGCGGCCTATTTCCGGCCGGGCGGCGTGCATCAGGACCTGCCGCCGGACCTGCTGGACGACATCGACGAGTGGGCCGAGCAGTTCCCGGCCCGCATCCGCGACCTCGATATTCTCATCACCGAGAACCGGGTCTTCAAGCAGCGCACCGTCGATATCGGCATCGCGACCGAGCAGGAGGTGCTGGACTGGGGCTTTTCGGGCGTGATGGCGCGCGGCTCGGGGCTGGCGTGGGATCTGCGCCGCTCGCAGCCCTACGAATGCTATGACGAGTTCGAGTTCGACGTGCCGGTCGGCTCCAACGGCGACTGCTACGACCGCTATCTGATCCGCATGGAGGAGATGCGCCAGTCCACCCGCATCATCCGCCAAGCGATCGCCAAGCTGAAGGCCGAGCCTGCGGGCGACGTATTGGCGCGCGGCAAGCTGACCCCGCCCCGCCGCGCCGAGATGAAGCGCGACATGGAAAGCCTGATCCACCACTTCAAGCTTTATACCGAGGGCTTCAAGGTGCCCAAGGGCGAGGTCTATGCCGCCGTCGAGGCGCCCAAGGGCGAGTTCGGCGTCTATATGGTGAGCGACGGCACCAACAAGCCGTATCGCGCCAAGCTGCGGGCGCCGGGCTTCCTGCATCTGCAGGCGATGGACCACATGGCGCGCGGCCACATGCTGGCCGACGTGTCGGCGTTGATCGCGACCTTCGACCTCGTGTTCGGCGAGGTGGACCGGTGAGCCATTCCGCCCCCCTGATCCCTGCCGCCGGAGTTCGTTCCTGATGCTGCGCCGCCTTGCCCATGTCCAGCCGGACTCGTTCGAGTTCACGCCCGCGAACCTCGAATGGGCGCGCGCGCAGATGACCAAGTTCCCCGAGGGGCGGCAGCAATCGGCCGTCATCCCGATCCTGTGGCGGGCGCACGAACAGGAAGGCTGGCTGTCGCGGCCGGCGATCGAATATGTCGCGGACCTGCTGGGGATGCCCTTCATCCGGGCGCTGGAAGTGGCGACATTCTACTTCATGTTCCAGCTTCAACCCGTTGGCAGGATTGCGCATATCCAGATCTGCGGCACCACGACCTGCATGATCTGCGGGGCCGAGGAGCTGATCGCCATCTGCCGCGAGAAGATCGCGCCGACCCCGCACACGCTGTCCGCCGATGGCAATCTCAGCTGGGAAGAGGTCGAGTGCGCGGGCGCCTGTTCCAACGCGCCGATGGCCCAGATCGGCAAGGACTACTACGAGGATCTGACCGCCGAGAAGCTGTCGGAACTGATCGACGCCCTCGCCGCCGGCAAGCTGCCCGTTCCGGGGCCGCAGAACGGCCGGTTCTCGTCCGAGCCGCTGGGCGGGGCGACGGCGCTGGCCGGGACGGCGGGCGGCGAGACGGAGAACGCCTCGGTCGCGCGGGCCGTCCGGCAGCGCGACACGATCAAGCGGATCGATGGGACCGAGGCCCCGATCCTCACCCCGTGGAAGCGCCGCGACGCTGCCGAGGGGGATGAGCAGACCGAGCCGAAACCCTCGCAAGGGCGGCCGATCGACAAGACCGGCGTGACCGTGCAGGAAGCGGCGGCGACCTCGCCGGGCCGGCCGGTCTCGAAACGTGAACCCGCCGGGATGCCGGCAGATGCCAAGGACACGGAGTAGGCTGCCCATGGAAACCAACGTCTGCAAACGCAATTGCTGGATCGCCGGGGGCGTCCTCGGCCTGCTGATCGTCATTTTCGGCGGTCCCGGCTTCGGCTTCGTCGCGGCCCTGTTCCTGGGCATCCTCGCGGGGGGGATTCTGGGCGGGATGCTGCAATGGCTGGCCTGCGACGGCGCGGGCGGGCGGGCGCATGGGCAGGTCGCCGACGGGCCGGAGCAGCGCGAGGTCAACATCAACCGCCATGATGATCCCGAGGCGCATGAGGTCGTGCTGATGGGCTCGGGCGCGGGGCGCTTCGGCTCGGTCGTGCCGGTGGGCGAACTCGCCGCGCCGTCGGGCATCGTTGCCGGTGCGAAGACGACGATGTCGGAAGGTGCGGTCCCTGCCGCGACCGGTCAGGGGCAGGCGCCGACCTTCGGGCAGTCCTACAGCCCGGCCGCCTCGGCAGGGCAGGCCGCGCCCGAGCCGCTGGCCGGCGACAGCCCGGTCGAGGACACGCGCGCCGTGCTGCACGATCCATCGCAGTCGGAACATCACGACATGCCCGGCGAGGCGGTGCCGGTGGCCGAGCCCGGCGGCGCCCAGGACGAACGGCCCCCGCGTGAGGACGTGGCGGAAGCTGGCAAGTCGAAGCCCAGATCGTCGCACAAGCGCGGCGGCAAGGTGCGGGTGGTCGAGCCGGGGCCCGGACAGGGGAACGAAGGTTGAGCCAGCGGCCGCCCCCGAATGATGCGGGGCAGATGCGGCTGGTCGGGGCAGTGATCGCGCTGACGATGCTGGTCTGGCTGGCGGTGAACTGGGCGGGGCGGCGTTATGGCTGGCCTGCGGAATATGCCTTTCTCGCCGATTTCGCGGCGATGGGGGCGCTGGTCTGGTCGCTGCTGGTGACCTGGCGGATATGGCGGCGCCGCGATTCCGGCGCGCAACAGGGCGGGCCCGGCGGCCCGCGCGAACGATAGGACGACGCGATGCTGAGCGATCAGGACCGGATCTTCACCAACCTCTACGGCATGGCCGACCGCTCGCTGAAAGGCGCGCAGGCGCGCGGCCACTGGGACGGCACCGCCGGCATCATCGCCCGCGGCCGCGACGCCATCATCGACGAGATGAAGAAATCCGGCCTGCGCGGGCGCGGTGGGGCGGGTTTCCCGACCGGGCTGAAATGGTCCTTCATGCCGAAGGAATCCGACGGCCGCCCCTCGTATCTCGTCATCAACGGCGACGAATCCGAGCCCGCGACCTGCAAGGACCGCGAGATCATGCGCCACGATCCGCATACGCTGATCGAGGGGGCGCTGATCGCCAGCTTCGCCATGGGCGCCCACGCGGCCTATATCTACATCCGCGGCGAGTTCGTCCGCGAGCGCGAGGCGCTGCAATCCGCGATCGACGAATGCTACGACGCCGGGCTGCTGGGCCGTAACGCGGCCGGTTCGGGCTGGGACTTCGATCTTTACCTCAGCCACGGCGCGGGGGCCTATATCTGCGGCGAGGAAACCGCGCTGCTGGAAAGCCTCGAAGGCAAGAAGGGCATGCCGCGCATGAAGCCGCCGTTCCCGGCGGGGGCGGGGCTCTATGGCTGCCCGACGACCGTGAACAACGTCGAATCGATTGCCGTCGTGCCCACCATCCTGCGGCGCGGGGCGGAGTGGTTCGCAGGCTTTGGCCGCCCGAACAACGCGGGCGTCAAGCTGTTCGGTCTGACCGGCCACGTCAACACGCCCTGCGTGGTCGAGGAGACGATGTCGATCTCGATGCGCGAGCTGATCGAGAAGCACGGCGGCGGCATCCGCGGCGGCTGGTCGAACCTCAAGGCGATCATCCCCGGCGGCGCGTCCTGCCCGATCCTGCCCGCCCATCTGTGCGAGGACGCGATCATGGACTTCGACGGCATGCGCGAGCTGCGGTCCAGCTTCGGCACCGCCTGCATGATCGTCATGGACAACTCGGTGGACGTGGTGAAGGCGATCTGGCGGCTGTCGGCGTTCTTCAAGCACGAAAGCTGCGGCCAGTGCACGCCCTGCCGCGAAGGCACCGGCTGGATGATGCGGGTGATGGAGCGGCTGGTGAAGGGCGAGGCCGAGGTCGAGGAGATCGACATGCTGCTGGACGTGTCCAAGCAGGTCGAGGGCCACACCATCTGCGCCCTGGGCGACGCCGCCGCCTGGCCGATCCAGGGTCTCATCCGCCATTTCCGCGAGGAGATCGAGGACCGCATCAAGGCCAAGCGCACCGGCCGCATGGGGGCGATGGCTGCGGAATGACGGGACTGGCCGCTCACGATCCGTTGACGCGGGCGTGCAGGGCGCTCGCGCGTTCGGGTGACTATCTTGCAGCCATCTGCAAGAAGGAAACCGCCATGAAGATCGTGTCGAAATCCATGCTCGTCGCCGCCGCTCTGGCCGCGCTGGCCTCGCCCGCCGCCGCGCTGGAGCCGCTGCCGCAGGAGCGTTACATCAACGACCGCCTGATCGCGGCGCGGATCGCCGACCGCATCCGCCGCAACTGCCCGTCGATCAACGCCCGGATGATCTATGCCTACCAGCAGGCCCGCGCGCTCAAGCAATACGCGCTGGACAAGGGTTACAGCGAGGAACAGATCGACACGTTCCTCGACAGCAAGGAAGACCGCAAACGCATCTATGCCGTGGCCGAGCAATACCTGACGCGGAACGGCGTCCGCGAGGGTGATCCGCAGAGCTATTGCCAGATCGGCCATCGCGAAATCCAGGCGAACACCGTCACCGGCTCGCTTCTGGTGGCGAGATGAAGCGGGTCGTGCGCTGGGTCGGCATCGGCATCACCGTGGCCGCGGCCGCGACGATGCTGATGGCGGATCTGCTTCTTGCGGACACAGTCGCCGCATCGCATTCGGCTGACGTGGCGATCACGGTCGAAACCGGGGCCGATCACGGCTATAAGGACAGGATCCCCGGCCCTCGGGGCTGAGGCGCATTGCAAGGCACGCAGATGAGCAATCTCCGCACGATCAAGATCGACGACCAGCTGATCGAGGTCGATCCGAACATGACCCTGATCCAGGCCTGCGAGCAGGCGGGGATCGAGGTGCCGCGCTTCTGCTATCACGAGCGGCTGTCCATCGCCGGCAACTGCCGGATGTGCCTTGTCGAGGTCGTGGGCGGTCCGCCCAAGCCCGCCGCGTCCTGCGCGATGCAGGTCAAGGACCTGCGCCCCGGCCCGGACGGCGCGCCCTCCGAGGTCCGCACCAACTCGCCGATGGTCAAGAAGGCGCGTGAGGGGGTGATGGAGTTCCTGCTCATCAACCACCCGCTCGATTGCCCGATCTGCGACCAGGGGGGCGAGTGCGACCTTCAGGACCAGGCGATGGCCTATGGCGTGGACTTCAGCCGCTACCGCGAGCCGAAGCGGGCGTCGGAGGAGCTGAACCTCGGCCCGCTGGTCGAGACGCACATGACCCGCTGCATCTCCTGCACCCGCTGCGTGCGCTTCACGACCGAGGTCGCGGGCATCACCCAGATGGGCCAGACCGGGCGCGGCGAGGATTCGGAAATCACCAGCTATCTCAATATGACGCTGGATTCGAACCTTCAGGGCAACATCATCGACCTGTGCCCGGTGGGGGCGCTGGTGTCGAAGCCCTATTCCTTCACCGCCCGCCCGTGGGAGCTGAGCAAGACCGAGACGATCGACGTCATGGACGCGCTCGGCTCGTCGATCCGCGTGGACACCAAGGGGCGCGAGGTCATGCGGATCCTGCCGCGCAACCATGACGGCGTGAACGAGGAATGGATCTCCGACAAGACCCGCTTCGTCTGGGACGGGCTGCGCCGCCAGCGGCTCGACCGGCCCTATGTGCGCGAGAACGGGCGGCTGCGCCCGGCGACATGGCCCGAGGCGCTGGAGGTTACGGCGAGCGCCATGAAGGGCCGCAAGGTCACGGGGCTGGTGGGTGATCTCGCCCCCGTTGAGGCGGTGTTCGCGCTGAAGCAGCTGGTCGAGGCGGTCGGCGGCACGGTCGAGTGCCGCACCGACAATGCGCGCCTGCCGGCGGGCAACCGCTCGGGCTATGCCGGGACGGCGCGTATCGAGGATATCGACAGCGCCAAACGCATCCTGCTGATCGGCACCAATCCTCGGACCGAGGCGCCGGTGCTGAACGCCCGCATCCGCAAGGCCTGGACGCACGGGGCGCAGGTCGCGCTGGTCGGCGAGGCGGCGGACCTGACCTATGACTACCACCATTTCGGCGCGGGCCGCGACGCGCTCGCCAACCTGCTCGAGCAGGATCTGACCAATACCGAGGGCACGCCCGGCATCGTCATCGTGGGGCAGGGCGCCCTGCGCGAGGCGGATGGCGCGGCGGTTCTGGGCCACGCCATGCGGATCTGCGAGGCGGGCGACTGCAAGCTGTTGATCCTGCACACCGCCGCCGCCCGCGTCGGGGCGATGGATGTGGGCGCTGTGACCGAAGGCGGGCTGAGCGCCGCCATCGACGGGGCCGAGGTGGTCTACAGCCTCGGCGCCGACGAGGTCGAGATCGCGCCGCGCGATCAGGGCGGGCCGTTCGTCATTTATCAGGGCAGCCACGGCGACCGCGGCGCGCACCGCGCCGACGTGATCCTGCCCGCCGCCTGCTACACCGAGGAGAACGGCCTGTTCGTCAACACCGAAGGCCGCCCGCAGCTTGCCATGCGCGCCAACTTCGCGCCGGGCGAGGCCAAGGAGAACTGGGCCATCCTGCGCGCCCTGTCGCCGATGCTGGGCAAGACCCAGCCGTGGCAGTCGCTGGCGGAGCTGCGCCGCGAACTGGTCGCGGCCGTTCCGCATCTGGCCGATATCGACGAGGTGCCCGAGAACGGGTGGACGCCGGTCGAGGCGGGGCCGCTCGGCGCCGCCGATTTCCGGCCCGCGATCCGGGACTTCTACCTGACCAACCCGATCGCCCGCAGCTCGGCCCTGATGGGGCAGCTGTCGGCGCTTGCAGCCGGACGCACGACGTCCGCGCTGGCGGCCGAGTAAGGCGATGGCCGGCGCTCTCGCCCCCCGCCCGGCACCGGCCCGCCTGCTCGCCGTCGCGGCGATCGCGGCGGCGCTGGCGGGCTGCGCTTCGGACAGCAAGGACCCTCGCCCGGCGACGAAGCCGGACGAGCTTGGCGTCGCCGTCGTCCAGAAGGGCAAGGGCGGGGCAAAGCTCACGCGCGGGCGGGTGTCCACCAAATCGGGCGACATCCTGATTCTGGAACCCGATGGCTCCGTGACCGAGGTTGCGCTGGACAGCCCCAGCGGCCGCGACGCCTTCGACGTGTCCGAAGAGGAGCTGGCGGCGCTGTCGGTCAATCTCGGCCTCGATCTGTCCGCGCCGCTCGCGGGCAATTTCAACATATCGCCGCGTCAGGTGCGGCGCGGTCCCACGGCGCAGGAAAAGGCGCTGGAGGCGTTCGCCGCCCGCACCCAGCCGGCGCTGCCGCGCTTTCCCGCAGGCTTCCAGGCCGACCCCGAGGTCTTCCTCGGCACGCAGGTCCAGACCGTGCGCGGGGACGAGCGGGGGTCGCTGGTGGAGGTGATCGCCAACCTCAAGCCGGGGGTGGACGCCGACGTGGCCTTGGCCTATGCCACCTGCGCGCTTGCGGGCTGGGCCGAGGATGAGGGGCAGGATTATGCCCGCCATATCCGCACCCTTCAGGACAAGCGCCGCGGCATGCTTCTGGTCGGGGCGGTCTTCACCCTGTCGGACAGCAAGCCGATGGGCCTGAGGGTCATGGAAACGAGCGACACCTTGCGCGAGTGCAAGGATCGCGGCTTCCCCGCCGCGTGAACGAAGGGACGGACGTGAATGGCTGACTTCCTTGCATCCCCCCTGGGAACGGCGCTGATCCTGCTGTTGCAGGGTCTGGCCGTCATCGCCTTCGTGATGCTGTCGCTGGTCTGGCTGGTCTATGGCGACCGCAAGATCTGGGCCGCCGTGCAGATGCGGCGCGGCCCGAACGTGGTCGGCCCCTGGGGCCTGCTTCAGACCTTCGCGGACGCGATCAAATACGTCTGCAAGGAAATCGTCATTCCCGCCGGGGCGGACAAGTTCGTGTTCTTCCTGGCCCCGTTCCTCAGCATGACGCTGGCGCTGACCGCCTTCGTCGTCATTCCCTTCGCGCCCGGTTGGGTCATGTCCGACATCAACGTCGGCATCCTGTTCGTGCTCGCCGTGTCCTCGCTGGAGGTTTACGGCGTCATCATGGGCGGCTGGGCCTCGAACTCGAAATATCCGTTCCTCGCCTCGCTGCGTTCGGCTGCGCAGATGATCTCGTACGAGGTCAGCCTCGGCCTCATCGTCATCGCGGTCATCATCACGTCGGGCACGCTGAATCTGTCGGGGATCGTGGAAAGCCAGCGGGGCGGCTACGGCTTCCTCAACTGGTACTGGCTGCCGCATCTGCCGATGCTGGTGCTGTTCTTCATCTCGGCGCTGGCCGAGACGAACCGCCCGCCCTTCGACCTCGCGGAAGCTGAATCGGAACTCGTCGCCGGCCACATGACCGAATATGGGTCCACGCTCTACCTGCTCTACATGGCGGGCGAATACATCGCCATCTGGCTGATGTGCGCGCTGATCTCGCTGCTGTTCTTCGGCGGCTGGCTGTCGCCCATCCCCGGCTTCATTCCCGATGGCGCCTTCTGGATGGTCCTGAAGATGGTGTTCTGGTTCTGGATGTTCGCCATGGTGAAGGCGATCACCCCGCGCTATCGCTACGACCAGCTGATGCGGATCGGCTGGAAAGTGTTCCTGCCGCTGTCGCTGGGCTGGGTCGTGCTGGTCGCCTTCCTCGCGCGTTACGACGTGCTGGGCGGGGCCTGGGCCCGCTGGGATCACCTGACGCCGATCGGCGCCGTAGTCGGAGGTTGAGCCATGACCAACAATGAAATCCGTTCCGCGCTGACCAACGCGACCGAGATCGAAAAGGCCGAGCTGGCGCAGTTCCTGCTGGAGGCGCTCGGCCCTCACGGGCTGATGCAGGACGAGGTCGCCAAGCACGTGATCGTCGGCGCGCTCGACCGTTTCGCCGCGCCCGAGGGCGGGCAGGCGCAGGATGAGGACAGGTAGTAAGATGGCGTTCGATTTCGTCCGGGCGACGAAGTATTTCTTCCTCTGGGACTTCATCAAGGGCTTCGGCCTCGGAATGAAGTATTTCGTCGCGCCCAAGCCCACCATCAACTACCCGCATGAAAAGGGCCCGCTGTCGCCGCGCTTCCGGGGCGAGCATGCGCTGCGCCGCTATCCCAACGGCGAGGAACGCTGCATCGCCTGCAAGCTGTGCGAGGCGATCTGCCCGGCGCAGGCCATCACCATCGACGCCGAGCCGCGCGAGGATGGCAGCCGCCGGACCACGCGCTACGACATCGACATGACCAAGTGCATCTATTGCGGCTTCTGCCAGGAGGCCTGCCCGGTCGATGCCATCGTCGAGGGGCCGAACTTCGAATTCGCGACCGAAAGCCGCGAGGAACTTCTCTACGACAAGCAGAAGCTGCTGGACAACGGCGCCCGCTGGGAAGCCGAGATCGCCCGCAACCTGCAGATCGACGCCCCCTATCGCTGACCCCGCGGAAGGATCATCCAGATGAGCGACGCCTATACCAAGCTGTTCTCGCAGATGCTCGCCTCGGGGCAGGAGATGGCGCGCGCCTTCAATCCGGGGCTTGAGAATCTGGACACGAAGGCGTGGGAGAAGATGTTCCCCACCATGTCCGCCGACATGATGGAGATGTGGTTCGGCCGCACCTTCAACCGTGAAGGTCTGGACGCCAAGACCCGGCTGCTGCTGACGATCGGCGCACTGACCGTTCAGGGCGCCTTGGCCGAGCCACAGCTGCGGCTGGCGGTTCGCCACGCGCTTCAGGCGGGGGCGACCCAGCGCGAGATCGCCGAGACGATCTGGCAGATGAGCATGTTCGGCGGGATGCCCGCCATGCAGAAGGCGCTGGAGCTGGCCCAGTCCGTCTTTGCCGAAGAGGACGCCGAGAAATGATGACCTTCGCCTTCTATCTGTTCGCGCTGAGCGTGACGATCGCGGGGTTCATGGTCGTGATCTCGCGCAACCCGGTCCATTCGGTGCTGTGGCTGATCCTCGCCTTCCTGTCGGCGTCGGGCCTGTTCGTGCTGCTGGGGGCCGAATTCGTGGCGATGCTGCTCATCATCGTCTATGTCGGCGCCGTGGCGGTGCTGTTCCTGTTCGTGGTGATGATGCTCGACGTGGACTTCGCCAAGCTCAAGGCCGATCTCGCCAACTACCTGCCGCTGGGGCTGCTGATCGCGCTGGTGATGCTGGCGCAGCTGGCGATCGCCTTCGGCGGGTGGGAATCGGCCGGCACAGCCGAGGCGGCGCGGGCGGTGCCGATCGTCGAGAACACGCTCAACACCCACGCGATCGGGATGGTGCTGTATGACCGCTACCTGCTCGCCTTCCAGCTCGCGGGGCTGATCCTGCTGGTGGCGATGATCGGCGCGATCCTTCTGACCCTGCGCCACCGCAGGGACATCAAGCGCCAGGACGTGCTGCAGCAGATGTGGCGCGACCCGGCGAAGACGATACGGATGACCGACCCGAAACCGGGGCAGGGGCTCTGATCCCGCCCTTCGGGGGCGAAGGCTGTAATCCGGCCCGGCAGGGGCGAAAGACAAGATCCGGCGAACGCGCCGGGAAGGGACAAGGCAGATGATCGGACTGACACATTACCTGGTCGTGGGGGCGATCCTGTTCGTCACCGGCCTGTTCGGCATCTTCGTCAACCGCAAGAACGTGATCGTCATCCTGATGTCGATCGAACTGATCCTGCTGTCGGCGAACATCAACTTCATCGCCTTCTCGTCCCATCTGGGCGATCTCGCCGGGCAGGTCTTCACGCTGTTCGTGCTGACGGTGGCCGCGGCCGAAACGGCGGTGGGGCTTGCGATCATGGTGGTGTTCTTCCGCAACCGCGGCACCATCGATGTCGAAGACGTCAACGTGATGAAAGGCTGAGGCGGGCATGGAAAAGTTCATCGTCTTCGGCCCGCTGGTCGCCGCCCTCATCGCCGGTTTCGGCTGGCGGGTGATTTCTGAAAAGGGCGCGCAGTGGCTGACCACGGGCATCCTGTTCGTCGCCTGCCTGCTGTCGTGGATCGTGTTCCTGGGCTTCGACGGCACGCCCCGCCTTGTTCCGGTCATGGACTGGATCGTGACCGAGGGCTTCGCCGCCGAGTGGTCGCTGCGCATCGACCGGCTGACCGCGATCATGCTGATCGTCGTCACCTCCGTGTCGGCGCTGGTCCACCTGTATTCCTTCGGCTACATGGCCCATGACGACAACTGGACCGAGGACGAGCCCTACCGCGCCCGCTTCTTCGCCTATCTGTCGTTCTTCACCTTCACGATGCTGATGCTGGTCACGGCCGACAACCTGCTGCAGATGTTCTTCGGCTGGGAAGGCGTGGGCCTCGCCTCGTATCTGCTGATCGGCTTCTACTACAAGAAACCCAGCGCCAACGCCGCCGCGATGAAGGCGTTCATCGTGAACCGCGTCGGCGACTTCAGCTTCCTGCTGGGGATCTTCGCGCTGTTCTGGCTCACCGGCTCGATCCGCTTCGACGACATCTTCGCGCAAGCGCCGCAGATCGCGCAGACGCAGGTGCCGTTCCTCTGGTGGCAGTTCAACGCGGCCGAGCTGGCCGGGGTGCTGCTGTTCATCGGCGCGATGGGCAAGTCGGCGCAGCTCGGGCTGCACACCTGGCTTCCCGACGCGATGGAAGGGCCGACTCCGGTCTCCGCGCTGATCCACGCCGCGACGATGGTGACGGCGGGCGTGTTCCTGGTCTGCCGGATGTCGCCGCTCTATGAATTCGCGCCGGATGCGCGGACGTTCATCATCTTCATCGGCGCGACCACGGCGTTCTTCGCCGCGACCGTGGGTCTGGTGCAGAACGACATCAAGCGCGTGATCGCCTATTCGACCTGCTCGCAGCTCGGCTACATGTTCGTGGCCGCCGGCGTCGGGGTCTACTCCGCGGCGATGTTCCACCTGCTGACCCACGCCTTCTTCAAGGCGCTGCTGTTCCTCTGCGCCGGCTCGGTCATCTACGCGATGCATCACGAGCAGGACATGCGGAACTATGGCGGGCTGCGGAAGAAGCTGCCCTTCACCTTCTGGACGATGCTGATCGGCACGCTGGCGATCACCGGCGTCGGCATTCCGCTGACCACCATCGGCTTCGCCGGCTTCCTGTCCAAAGACGCGATCATCGAAAGCGCCTTCGCCTCGGGTTCGGCCTATGCCTTCTGGCTGCTGGTCATCGCCGCGATGTGCACCAGTTTCTATAGCTGGCGGCTGATGTTCCTGACCTTCTTCGGCGCGCCGCGCCCGCAGAGGGTCTGGGACCCCGAGATCAAGGCCGAGGAAGAGGTCCAGACCGCCGAGGCGGCGGAACCTGTCGCGCACGACCACGGCCACGCTCATGGTCATGGCGGGCTGGAAGCCTATGAGCACGCGCAGGAAAGCCCGCGTGTGATGCTGATCCCGCTGGGGCTGCTTGCGGTCGGCGCGGTCTTCGCCGGGATGGTGTGGTATGGGCCGTTCTTCGGCGACCATGACCGCGTCAACGCCTTCTTCCACGCGCCGCACGCGACGGTCGGGGCGCAGCAGCCCGGCGCCGATCCGGCGGACCACGCGGCCGCGCCCGCCGAAACCGCGACACCGGGCGCACCGTCGCCCGAGGCCGAGGCTCATGCGGCGGCGGATTCCGCGACCGAAGGCGGCGTCCGCACGGACGTTCCCGCGCCGGTGGGCGGGGCGATCTACATGCACCCCGACAACCACGTCATGGACGAGGCGCACCACGCCCCCGTCTGGGTCAAAGCCTCGCCGTTCTTCGCCATGCTGGCGGGGCTGGGGCTGGCCTGGGTCATGTATATCCGCAACCCCGCCGTGCCCGCGCGGCTGGCCGAGACGCAGCAACCGCTGTACCGTTTCCTGCTGAACAAGTGGTATTTCGACGAGATCTACGAGTGGGTCTTCGTCCGCCCGACGCGCTGGATCGGCGGGCTGCTGTGGCGCGGCGGCGATGGCCGGCTGATCGACGGGACGATCAACGGCGTCGCGATGGGCCTCATTCCCCGCATCACCCGCTTCGCCGGTCGGGTGCAGTCGGGCTATCTCTTCCACTACGCACTGGGCATGGTGCTCGGCCTTGTCGGCCTTCTGATCTGGGTGACGATGCGGGGCGCGCTTTGAGATGACGAATTTACTCTCCATCATCACCTTCCTGCCGATCGTCGCGGCGCTCATCATGGCCGTGTTCCTGCGCGGCAATGACGAGGCGGCGGCCCGCAACGCCAAGTGGCTGGCGCTGGTCGCCACCACCGCGACCTTCATCCTGTCCTGCTTCTTGCTGGCCGGGTTTGATCCCGCCGATACCGGCTTCCAGTTCGTCGAGGACCAGCCCTGGATCATGGGGCTGCGCTACAAGATGGGCGTGGACGGCATCTCGATCCTGTTCGTGATGCTGACGACCTTCCTGATGCCGCTGGTGATCCTGTCCACGTGGGAGGTGACGGTCCGCGTCAAGGACTACATGATCGCCTTCCTGGTGCTGGAAGGGCTGATGATCGGCGTCTTCACCGCGCTGGACCTGTTCCTGTTCTATCTGTTCTTCGAGGCCGGGCTGATCCCGATGTTCCTCATCATCGGGATCTGGGGGGGGGCGGACCGCATCTATGCGACGTTCAAGTTCTTCCTTTATACCTTCCTCGGCTCGGTGCTGATGCTGGTCGCGATGGTGACGATGGCCGTGACGGCCGGCACCACCGACATTCCGACGCTGATGGGCTCCAACTTCTCCAGCGAGGCGATCCCGCTGTTCGGCACGCAGTTGCTCGGCGGGCTTCAGACGCTGCTGTTCCTCGCGTTTCTGGCGAGCTTTGCGGTCAAGCTGCCGATGTGGCCGGTCCACACCTGGCTGCCGGACGCGCACGTGCAGGCGCCTACGGCGGCGTCGGTGCTGCTGGCGGCGGTGCTGCTGAAGATGGGCGGCTACGGCTTCCTGCGCTTCAGCCTGCCGATGTTCCCCGAGGCGTCGGCGCTCGCCCAGCCGTTCATCCTGTGGCTGTCCGCGATCGCCATCGTCTATACCAGCCTCGTCGCGCTGGCCCAGACCGACATGAAGAAGCTGATCGCCTATTCGTCGGTGGCCCACATGGGCTATGTCACCATGGGGATCTTCGCCGCGAACCAGGCGGGGGTCGATGGGGCGATCTTCCAGATGATCAGCCACGGCTTCATCTCGGGCGCGCTGTTCCTGCTGGTGGGCGTGATCTACGACCGGATGCACACGCGCGAGATCGACGCCTATGGCGGGCTGGTCAACCGGATGCCCGCCTATGCGCTGGTCTTCATGTTCTTCACCATGGCGAATGTGGGCCTGCCCGGCACATCCGGGTTCGTGGGCGAGTTCCTGACCCTGCTCGGCACCTTCCGGGCCAATACCTGGGTCGCGGTGGTCGCGACGTCCGGCGTGATCCTTTCGGCGGGTTACGGCCTCTGGCTCTATCGCCGGGTGACGCTGGGGGCGCTGGTCAAGGACGGGCTGAAGTCGATCACCGACATGACCGCGCGCGAGCGCTGGATCTTCGTGCCGCTGATCGTCATGACGATCCTGCTGGGCGTCTATCCGCGACTCGTCACCGACATCACCCAGCCCGCCGTGTCGGCCCTGCTGAACGATTATCACGCCAGCCAGCCTGCGCCCGCGTCCGAGGACGCCGTGGCCATGGCCGGCAACTGAGGGGGCACAGATGACCTCGCTGGATTTCTCGACCATCCTCCCCGAGGCCGGGCTGGCGCTGTTCGCGCTTGCCGCGCTGCTGCTGGGCGCGTTCGCGGGCAAGGACGAGCAACGCCACACGATCCTGTGGCTGACGGTGATCGCGCTGCTGGCCGCCGCTTTCGCGATCGGCACTGGCTGGCGGCCCGCGGGCGGGCAGGCCTTCTTCGGCATGTTCATCGACGACGGTTTTGCGCGTTTTGCCAAGGTCGTCATGCTGACCTCGGCCGCCGCCGTGCTGGCGATGAGCGTCCGTTACCTCGACCGCACCAACATGCTGCGGTTCGAGCTGCCGCTGCTGGTCGTCCTCGCGGTCATCGGCATGATGATCATGGTCTCGGCGGGCGACCTGCTGTCGCTCTACATGGGGTTGGAATTGCAGTCGCTGGCGCTCTATGTCGTCGCGGCAATGCGGCGGGGCAGCGTGCGCTCGTCCGAAGCGGGGCTCAAATATTTCGTGCTCGGGTCGCTCAGCTCGGGGATGCTGCTCTATGGCGCCTCGCTGGTCTATGGCTTCGCGGGCACGACCAACCTGGCCGCGATCGGGGCGGTCCTCGTCTCGGGCGAGCTGCCGGTGGGACTGCTGTTCGGGATGGTGTTCATCCTCGTCGGCCTTGCGTTCAAGGTCAGCGCGGTGCCGTTCCACATGTGGACCCCCGACGTCTATGAGGGCGCGCCCACGCCGGTCACCGCGTTCTTCGCCACCGCGCCCAAGGTCGCGGCGATGGCGCTGATCGCGCGGCTGATGTTCGGCGCCTTCGGCAACGTGGTGAGCGACTGGACGCAGATCATCGCGCTGCTCGCCGTGCTGTCGATGTTCCTCGGCTCCATCGGCGGTATCGGGCAGCGCGACATCAAGCGGCTGATGGCCTATTCGTCGATCTCCCACATGGGCTTCGCGCTGGTCGGCCTTGCCGCGGGCACGGCGTTCGGTGTGCAGACGATGCTGCTCTACATGGCCATCTACGCGGTGATGAACGTCGGCGCCTTCGCCTTCATCCTGTCGATGGAGCGGGACGGCCGTCCCGTCACCGCGCTGGAGGACCTGAACCTGCTCGCGCGCAGCCACCCGGTCAGTTCGGCCGCGATGCTGGTGCTGCTGTTCAGCCTTGCCGGCGTGCCGCCGTTCCTGGGCTTCTTCGCCAAGTTCGGGGTGCTGAGCGCCGCGGTGGATGCGGGCCTCGCCTGGCTTGCGGTGCTGGGCGTGATCGCCTCGGTGATCGGTGCGTTCTATTACCTCCGCATGGTCTACTACATCTATTTCGGGGCCGAGCGGGACGGCGCGGTCGCGCTCCGCATGGCGGCGCCGCAATGGGTGGCGCTGGTCGGCTCGGCGGCGATGATGACCTTCGGGGCCATCACCATGCTGGGCGTGGACGATGCGGCGGGGCGCGCCGCCGCCTCGCTGGTGACGCCGGACGCACCCGTGAGTGATCCGGTCGCGGTCGCGACGGTGCGCGTTGACTGACGCCGGCGCGGCGGACGCGGCACAGCTTGCCCGCTGGCCTGCCGGCGTCGCCCGGCATGTCCTGCCGCGCGTGGACAGCACCAACGCCGAGGCGCTGCGGCTCGCGCCCTCGCTGACCGGTCCGGCCTGGATCATGGCCCGCGAGCAGACCGAGGGCCGGGGCCGCCGGGGCCGCGCGTGGGTCATGCCGCCGGGCAACATTGCCGCGACTCTGGTGCTGCGCCCGGAAGGCTCGGCCCAGTCGGCGGCGCTGCTCGGCTTCGTGGCCGCATTGGCCGTCCATGACGCGCTGGCGGCGGCCTGCGGACCGCTCGCGCGGCTGGCGATCAAATGGCCCAACGACGTCCTGCTGAATGGCGGCAAGGTGTCGGGCATCCTGCTGGAAAGCCTCGGCGCGGGCGCAGGCGTGCAGATCCTCGCCGTCGGCATCGGCATCAACCTGGCTGCCGCGCCCGATACCGGCGCGATCGAACCCGGCGCGCTGGCGCCCGTGTCGGTGCGCGGGGAAACCGGCCTCACCGTCACACCGGACGAGATGCTCGACCTGCTCGCCCCGGCCTTCGCTCATTGGCAGGGTCAGCTCGCAACCTGGGGCTTCGCCCCGATCCGCCGCGCCTGGCTCGCCCGCGCGGCGCGGCTGGGCGAGATGATCACCGCCCGCACCGGCGCGACCAGCCGCGAGGGGCGGTTCGACGGCATCGACGACAACGGCGCGCTGATCCTGACCACGCCCCGCGGGCGCGAGGTCATTCCCGCCGCGGATATCTACTTCCCGCAAAGGGGCTGAGATGCTGCTCTGCATCGACACCGGCAACACCAACAGCACCTTCTCGATCTGGGATGGCGAGCGGTTCATCGGGATCTGGCGCATCTCGACCAATCACCTGCGCACCGCCGACGAATATTATGTCTGGCTCTCCTCGATGCTGACGCTGCGCAAGCTGGACCTGTGCATCGACGCCTGCATCATCAGCTCGACCGTGCCGCGGGTGGTGTTCAACCTGCGTGTCCTCTGCAACCGATATTTCGACCTGCGCCCGCTGGTGGTCGGCAAGCCCGACTGCCTGCTGCCGGTCCAGCCCCGCGTGGACGAGGGCACGGTGGTCGGCCCCGACCGGCTGGTGAACACCTGGGCCGCGTTCGAGCGTTACGGCCCGCACCTGACCGTCGTGGATTTCGGCACTGCGACAACCTTCGACGTGGTCGGGGCAGACGGCAGCTATGAGGGTGGGGTGATCTCGCCGGGCGTGAACCTCTCGCTTGAGGCGCTGCATATGGGCGCGGCCTCGCTGCCGCATGTCGATGTGACGATGCCCGCGCAGGTGATCGGCACGAACACGGTTGCCTGCATCCAGTCGGGCGTGTTCTGGGGCTATGCCGGCCTCGTGCGCGAGATCTGCGCGCGGATCGCCGCAGAGCGCGGGCGAAAGATGAAGGTCATCGCAACTGGCGGCCTCGCCCCGTTGTTCGACCAGGCGGACGGGCTGTTCGACGGGTGGGACGAGGATCTGACGATGCACGGGCTGCGGCTCATCCACGATTACAACAAGGAGATGGGCAATGTCTGAACGGCTGATCTATCTGCCGCTGGGCGGCGCGGGCGAAATCGGCATGAACGCCTATGTCTACGGCTATGGCGAGCCGGGACGGGAACGGCTGATCCTCGTCGATCTGGGGGTCACCTTCGGCGACATGGACAGCGCGCCGGGGATCGACCTCATCATGGCCGACACCGGCTGGCTGGAAGACAACAAGGACCGGCTGGAGGCGATCTTCATCACCCACGGGCATGAAGATCACGTCGGCGCGCTGGGGCTGCTGTTCGGTCGCCTGAAGGTGCCGGTCTATGCCCGCCGTTTCACGGCGACGCTCGCCCGTCTCAAGCTGGAGGAAGCCGGCCAGCCCCTCGACAAGCTGCGGATCGTCGCTCCGCGTCCCGAGGTGGTGCGCGCCGGCCCGTTCGAGGTGCAGTTCGTCCCGCTGAGCCACTCGATCCCCGAAAGCTCGGCCCTCATCATCGACAGCCCGGCCGGGCGGATCGTCCATACCGGCGATTTCAAGCTGGACGGGACGCCGGTCGTCGGCGAGCCCTTTGACGCCCTCGCCTGGCACGAGATCGCCAAGGAGGCGCCGATCCGCGTGCTGGCCTGCGATTCGACCAACGTGTTCAGCCCCAATCCCGGCCGGTCCGAGGCGACGCTGGCGAACCCGCTGCTCGACTTCGTGATGGCGCAGAAGCAGATGGTGGTGGCGACGACCTTCGCCTCGAATGTCGCGCGGCTGAAGACGCTGGCGGATGCGGGCACGGCGGCGGGCCGCCGGATCTGCCTGCTGGGCCGGGCGATGCGCAAGATGGTGACGGCCGCGATCGAGACGGGCGTGCTGACCAGCTTCCCCGAGGTGATCGGCCCCGAGGAAGCTGCCGATCTGCCGCGCAACAAGGTCATGCTGATCGTCACCGGCAGCCAGGGCGAGCGCCGCGCGGCATCCATGCAACTGTCCATGGGCCGCTATCTGGGGCTGGAGCTGAAGGAGGGGGACAGCTTCCTGTTCTCCAGCCGCACCATCCCCGGCAACGAGAAGCCGGTCATCCGCATCATGAACAACCTCAGCCGCCGTGGGGTGGACATCTTCGACGCAGATGACGGGATGTATCACGTCTCGGGCCACGCGAACCGCCCCGACCTTCAGGCGGTCCACGATCTGCTGAAGCCGGAAATCCTGATCCCGATGCATGGCGAGCACATGCATCTGCGCGAACACGCCAAGCTCGGCGCCGAAAAGGGCATCGCCACGGCCATCGCCACGAACGGCACGATGCTGGACCTGACCGGCCGGGTGCCGCGCGTCGTGGACGAGGTGGATACCGGCCGGCTCTATCTCGACGGCACGGTGCTGATCGGGGCGATGGACGGGATCGTCCGCGACCGCATCCGCATGGCGTTGAACGGCCACGCCACCGTGTCGATCATCATCGACGAGAATGACGAGCCGCTGCCCGACGCCTGGGTGGAAACGATGGGCCTCGCCAGGCAGGGCCGCGCGGGCGTGCCGCTGTCCCGCCACATCGAATCGGAACTGGCCGAGTTCCTCGATCGCGCCGACGCCCGCACCGTGATGGACGACAAGAAGCTGGACGAGGCGATCCGCAAGATTACCCGGCAGGTCTCGATGGAGGAGATCGGCAAGAAGCCCGAGGTCAAGGTCATCATCAGCCGTCTGGCGGCTGACTGACGACGGCCCCTTCTTCTTCGGACAAATATCCCGGGGGAGTCGCGCAAGGCGCGGCGGGGGCAGCGCCCCCGTCCTTCCGTGCCGCTTGACCTTCCGCCGCTACATTGGCACCTCCCGCGCATGACCGAGTTCGACCCGACCCCGCCCCGCCGCAACTTCTACGGCCGCCGCCATGGCAAGACCCTGCGCCAGAGCCAGAAGGGCTATCTGGCGGAGGATCTCGGCGATCTGCGGCCGCGCGGGATCACCCTGGCGGACAATCCCGAGCGCCGCCCTATCGACCCGGCGGCGATCTTCGGCGACGACCGCCCGGTCTGGCTCGAGGTCGGCTTCGGTGGCGGTGAGCATATGGTGGCGATGGCCGCCCGCTATCCCGAGATCGGCATCATCGGCTGCGAGCCGTTCATCAACGGCGTGGCCATGCTGCTGGGCAAGATCCGCGCGGCGGGGGTGACGAATCTGAGCGTTCATCCCGGAGATGCCCGCGACCTGATGGACGTGCTGCCGGACCGCTCCATCGCCAGGGCGTTCCTCAACTACCCCGACCCTTGGCCCAAGGCCCGGCATCACCGCCGCCGGTTCGTCACGCCCGAACATCTGGTCCCGCTGCATCGGGTAATGGCGCCGGGGGCCGAGTTCCGGGTGGCGACCGACATTCCCGATTACATGCGCCAGACGCTGGAGGAAGTGCCGAAGGCCGGTTTCGCGCTGGTCTCCGAGGGGCCGGAGGCTTGGGGCGACTGGCGTTCGACCCGCTACGAGCAGAAGGCGCTGCGCGAGGGGCGGGTGCCGCATTACGCTACCTTCCACCGCTGAGGGGCCGTGCCGCCTGAAAGGGGGGCCTCCGGCGGGGATATTTTCAGACAGAAGATGGAAGGGGCGCGCGCCGCGGGCTATCGTCGCGCCCGAAACGAGGAGAGTCCAATGCCGCACGATGCCGAATCCCAGCCGCTGACCGCCCGCCGCTCCGGCCCGCTTCGCGGCGAGGCCATGATTCCCGGCGACAAGTCGGTCAGCCATCGGGCGCTGATCCTCGGGGCGCTGGCCGTGGGGGAAACGCGCATCACCGGGCTGCTGGAAGGCGAGGACGTGATCGACACCGCCAGGGCGATGCGGGCCTTCGGGGCGCAGGTCGAGCGGGTGGGCGAGGGCGAGTGGTCGGTGCACGGGGTGGGCGTCGGCGGCTTTGCCGAGCCGGAGGGCGTGATCGACTGCGGCAACTCCGGGACCGGCGTACGGCTGATCATGGGGGCGATGGCGACCACGCCGATCACCGCGACCTTCACGGGCGATGCGAGCCTGTCGCGTCGGCCGATGGGGCGGATCACCGGGCCGCTGGAGCTGTTCGGGGCCGAGGTGACGGCGCGCGAAGGCGGCTTGCTGCCGCTGACGATCCGCGGCGCGGCCGATCCGGTGCCGGTGCGGTATCGCACGCCTGTGGCGTCGGCGCAGATCAAATCGGCGGTGCTGCTGGCGGGGCTGAACGCGCCCGCGCAGACGGTGGTGATCGAGTCGGAGCCGACGCGCGATCACACCGAGCGGATGCTGGCCGGGTTCGGCGCCGAGATCCGTACCGAGGTGACCGAGGAAGGCCGCGTCATCACCCTGACCGGCCAGCCGGAACTGCGGGCGCAGACGGTCGCGGTGCCGCGCGACCCCAGTTCCGCGGCCTTCGCTGTGGCGGCCGCGCTGCTGGTGCCGGGGTCCGAGATCCGGGTGCCGGGCGTCAGCCGTAACCCGACCCGCGACGGGTTCTATGTCACGCTGGCCGAGATGGGCGCCGGCCTGACATGGGAGAACGACCGCGAGGAAGGCGGCGAGCCGGTGGCCGATCTGGTCGTGCGCCACTCCGCCCTGCGCGGGGTCGAGGTGCCGGCGGACCGCGCGGCCAGCATGATCGACGAGTTTCCGATCCTGTCGGTCGTCGCGGCCTTGGCCGAAGGGACTACGGTGATGAACGGGGTCGCGGAACTGCGCGTCAAGGAAAGCGACCGCATCGACGCGATGGCGCGGGGGCTCGAGGCGAACGGCGTGCGGGTCGAGGAGACGCGGGACAGCATGACCGTTCACGGCATGGCCGAGGTGCCGGGCGGGGCGACCTGCGCGACGCATCTGGACCACCGCATCGCGATGAGCTTCCTCGTGCTGGGGCTCGTCTCGCGCGCGCCGGTCACGGTGGATGATGCGGGGCCGATCGCCACCAGCTTCCCCGATTTCCTGCCACTGATGCGCGGTCTTGGGGCCGAGATCGGCTGAGGGTCAGCCGAGAAACAGGGCGGCGAGCGTCACCACGACCGGGATTGCAGCCCCGGCGATCAGCGTCTGCAGGGCGATGATGCTCGCCATCAGCCGCCCGTCGCCGCCGAGCTGGCGGGCCATGATGTAGGATGACGAGGCCGTGGGAAGGCTCTGGAAGGTCATCACCACCACCGCCGCCTCGTGCCGCAATCCGGCGATCAGGCAGGCGGCAAAGGTGATGGCGGGCAGGACGGTGAACTTCACGACCGAGCTTCGCAGCACAGGGTCCAGATCGCGGCGGATGCTGCCCAGCTGCAATGCCGCGCCGACGCAGAGCAGGCCGACCGCCAGCGCAGCCTGGCCCAAGGCGCGGAACGTCCCGGCGATCCCCGGCGGCAGGCCGATGCCGGTCTGTTGCAGCGCCATGCCGATCGCGCAGGCGAGCACCAGCGGGTTGGTGACGACCAGCCGCACCACGCCCCAGGCGCTCGGCCGGGCGGTGCCGAAGCGGCTGAAGACCAGCACGCTGAGGATGTTGACAGTCGGCACCAGCGCCGCGTTCGCGACCGCCGCCAGCGCGGTGCCCTGTGCGCCGTAGAGCCCGGTGGCGATCATCACGCCGACGTAGTTGTTGAACCGGGTCGATCCCTGAAAGATCGAGGTGAAGGCAGCGTCGTCCGCCCGGAACAGCCGCCGCGCCCCGACGACCAGCGCCGCCGCGATCAGAGCCGCGCCGGGCAGCACCGCGAAGATCCGGCCGACGGGCATCTCGCTGAGGTCGGCGGTGGCGAGGCCGTAGATGAACAGCGATGGCAGCAGGATGTAGTAGCTGAGCCACTCGGCCGGACCCCAGAAGGTTTCGGCCAGCAGCTTGCGCGCGCGCAGCACGAATCCCAGCGCGATCAGTAGCGCGGCCGGGACCAGCGCGGCGAGGACTTGTGACAGCAAGGGCGATCTCCAGAAGCCGCCGGCACCATAGCGCCGGCGGCCGCAGGGGCAACCGATCAGCCGTAATGGGCGACCGGCGTTCCGGCGAGGGCCGAGATGTTCAGCAGCCCGCGCGTGGTGATCGAGGGCGTCACGATATGCGCGCGGTTGCCCATGCCCATGAGGATCGGCCCGACCTCCAGCCCTTCGGCGCGGGTCTTGAGGATGTTGCGCACGCCCGATGCCGCGTCGGTGCCGGCGAAGATCAGCACGTTCGCGACCTCGTTCCCCAGCCGCGAGCCGGGGAAGATCCGCTCGCGCACCACGGGGTCGAGCGCGGCGTCCACGTGCATCTCGCCCTCATAGATGAAGTCGGCGTCCGATTGGTCCAGCAGCCGCAGCGCCTCGCGCATCTTGCGCCCCGAATAGGTGTCGAGATTGCCGAACTGCGAATGGCTGCACAGCGCGATCCGCGGTGTCATGCCGAAGCGGTGGAGGTGACGGGCGCAGCCGAAGGCGGTGGCGACGACCTGCTCGGGCGTCGGATCGTGATTGACCTGCGTGTCGGCGATGAAGATGGGTCCGTCCTGAAGGATCATCATCGACAACGCCCCGATCGGTGTCAGGCCGCCGCGTCCCAGCACCTCGGTGATGTATTTCAGGTGCCAGGAATACTGTCCCACGGTGCCGCAGATCAGGCTGTCCGCCTCGCCACGATGCACCATGATCGTGCCGATGGCGGTGGTGTTGGTCCGCATGACCGCGCGGGCGACATCCGGCGTGATTCCGCGGCGCGCCATCAGCCCGTGATAGCTTTCCCAGTAATCGCGGTAGCGGCGGTCGCTTTCGGGGTTCACGATCTCGAAGTCGATATCGGGCCGGATCGGCAGCCCCGCGCGTTCGCAGCGGGTGGCGATGACGTCGGGGCGGCCGATGAGGATCGGCACCTCGGTCGTTTCCTCCAGCATGGCGTTGGCGGCGCGCAGCACACGCTCGTCCTCGCCATCGGAAAAGACGATCCGGCGCGAGACGGTGCCCGCCGCCTCGAACACCGGGCGCATGATGAGCGCCGAGCGGAAGACCGAGCCGTCCAGATTGCGCTTGTAGGCGTCGATGTCGGGCAGGGGGCGGGTAGCGACGCCCGATTCCATCGCCGCGCGGGCGACGGCGGTCGCGACGACGCCGATTAGGCGCGGATCGAAGGGCTTGGGGATGAGGTAGTCGGGGCCGAAGGTCAGCCGCTCGCCGCTATAGGCGGCCGCCGCCTCGGCGCTGGTGGTGGCGCGGGCGAGGGCGGCGATGCCCTCGACGCAGGCGATCTGCATTTCGTCATTGATCTGGGTCGCGCCCACGTCCAGCGCGCCGCGGAAGATGAACGGGAAGCAGAGGACGTTGTTCACCTGGTTCGGATAGTCGCTGCGCCCCGTGGCGATGATGGCGTTGGGGCTGACGGCCTTGGCATCCTCGGGCATGATCTCGGGCCGGGGGTTGGCGAGCGCGAAGATGATCGGCGGATCGGCCATCCGCCTGACCATGTCCTGCGTCAGCACGCCCGGACCCGAGAGCCCGAGGAACAGGTCGGCGCCGCCGATCACGTCGGCCAGCACGCGCAGGTAGGTGGCCTGCGCGAACTCGGATTTCTGCGGGTTCATGTCGATCTCGCGGCCTTCGTAAACGAGGCCGTGGATGTCGCAGAGCCAGATGTTCTCGCGCCTGACACCCAGCTTCAGCAGCATGTTGAGGCAGGCGATGCCCGCCGCGCCGCCACCGGTCGAGACGACCTTGATATCCTCGAACCGCTTGCCGGCGACGCGCAGCGCGTTGGTCGCCGCCGCGCCGACGACGATGGCGGTGCCGTGCTGGTCGTCGTGGAAAACCGGGATGTTCATCGATTCGCGGCACAGCTTCTCGACCACGAAACATTCGGGCGCCTTGATGTCTTCGAGGTTCACGGCCCCGAAGCTCGGCTCCAGCGCGCGGACGATGGCGGCCAGCTTTTCGGGGTCGGTTTCGTTAACCTCTAGGTCGAAGCAGTCGATATTGGCGAATTTCTTGAAGAGGACCGCCTTGCCTTCCATCACCGGCTTCGAGGCGAGCGCGCCGATATTCCCCAGCCCCAGCACCGCCGTGCCGTTGCTGATGACCGCGACGAGGTTCCCGCGCGAGGTGAAGCGGGCGGCATTGGCCGGATCGGCCTGGATTTCCAGGCAGGCTTCGGCAACACCCGGCGAATAGGCGCGGCTGAGATCGCGCCCGTTCGCGAGCGGCTTGGTGGCGCGAATTTCCAGCTTACCGGGCTTGGGAAATTCGTGATAATCCAGCGCCGCCTGCCGCGCCGTGTCCTGCCGCCGATCGTCCATTCGAAAGCCCTCCAGCCGGTAATGGTTCAACGTTAAACCGCTTTTTCAGCCACTCCAAGGCCGATGCGCGAGAAAGGAAGCCCGATGCCCGACGCGCTGATCGACGCCGCCCGCGAGGTGCGGGAAACCGCTTATGCGCCTTATTCGGGGTTCAGGGTAGGGGCCGCGATCCGGGCCGCGTCGGGCCGCATCTATCGCGGCTGCAACGTCGAGAATGTCGCTTTCCCCGAGGGCACCTGCGCCGAGGCGGGAGCCATCGCGGCGATGGTGGCGGGCGGCGATACGGCGTTGGCCGCGATCTGCGTGATCGCCGACAGCCCCAGCCCCGTTCCGCCCTGCGGCGGCTGCCGGCAGAAGCTGGCCGAGTTCGGCGGCCCGGACGTGCCGGTGCTGCTGGCCACGACATCGGGGCAGGTGCTGGAGACGACCATCGGCGCCCTGCTGCCGGGCCGCTTCGGCACCGGCCACATGGCGAATGCCGCCCCCTGACCGGCGCTTCGCGGTGGCGCTCGGCCGCGGCTTCGCGCATGATCGCGACCGCCGCTTCCTGAAGGTTCCCGCATGCCAGCCACGCCCCATCTGACCATCGTCGATCACCCGCTGATCCAGCACAAGCTGACGATCATGCGCGACAAGACCACATCGACCGGAGGTTTCCGCAAGCTCCTGCGGGAAATCAGCTTGCTGCTGGCCTATGAGGTCACGCGCGAGCTGGATCTGACCACGACGCTGATCGAAACGCCCCTTTGCCCGATGGAGGCCCCGGTGCTGGAGGGGAAGAAGCTTGCCCTCATCTCCATCCTGCGGGCGGGGAACGGGCTGCTGGACGGGATTCTGGAGCTGATCCCGGCGGCGCGGGTGGGCTTCCTCGGCCTCTACCGCGACCCCGAGACGCTGCAACCGGTGGAATATTACAGCAAGGTTCCGGCCAATCTGGACCTGCGCATGGTGATCGTCGTGGACCCGATGCTGGCGACGGGGAACAGTTCGGTCGCGGCCATCGACATGCTGAAGAAGGCGGGCGCGCGCAACCTGCGTTTCCTGTGCCTGCTGGCCGCGCCCGAGGGCGTGAAGCGGATGCAGGAGGCGCATCCCGACGTGCCGATCTTCACCGCCGCGCTGGACGAGCGGCTGGACGAGCACGGCTATATCTGGCCCGGACTCGGGGATGCGGGCGATCGGATGTTCGGGACCAAGTAGCCGATTAACGGGCGCTTAGATGTTTTCCCGTAACGCTCGGGCCTGACGGCACGAATCGGGAATGCAGCATGAAGGTGAACGGTTTTTCCGCGCTGATGTTTGTGTCGGCGGCGATCTGGGCATTGCTGCTGTCCTGGCAGGTCGCGAGCGGATCGGAGGGTTCGACGCCACCCGCCGCGCAGCGCCCGGCGGAGCTGCCCCCCGCCGATTTCCGAGCGGCGCAGTATATCGACAGCGCCGGCTGCGTCTTCGTGCGGGAGGGGAGCGGCTGGAGCCCCCGGCAGGACCGGAACGGCGCGCCGATCTGCGGCTATCCGCCGACTCTCTCGGCCCGCCGGACCGCGCCCGCCGACTTGGCGCCGCTGTTCCCCGGCCCGGCCGAGGATGACGCCGTTCGCATTTCGCGTGAGCTGACCGAAACGGTCATGGCGGGGCTGCAGACGGGCGAACTTTCTGGCGCGGGCGAGGTCGGCGCCGAAGCGGCGGGGTCTGCGGCCAGCCAGCCGGACGCGGACGAATCCGCATCGCTGCCGCGCATGATCGCCGCAGTCCCGGAGATTCGCGCCGGGATGGCGCGGGCCAGCGCGGGAAACCACACCGCGCAGCTTTGCCGCCTTCTGGGTGCCGAGCCCTTCGGCGGCGGCGGCCCCGGCGGGCAGGACGCGCTCGGCCTCTGCGGTGCGATGACCGCGGTGGACCTGCCGAGGCGGGCTGCATCGGTCGCCTCCGCTTCCGCCGCGCCTGCCCGTAAACCCCAGGACGCCCAAGCAACAGCGCCGGCCCCGGCGCAGAAGGCAGCACCGGTTGCCGCAAGGACACCTGCCGAGACGCAGCGCGCGTCCGCGAAAGCGCGGCGAGAACCCGAGAGCGAGGGTCGCGCCGGCATGATCCCGCCCGGCGCCCGATTCGTTCAGGTCGGCATGTTTCGCGATGAAGCCAGCGTGCAGCGCACCGCGCGCAGACTTGCCACGCTTGGCCTGCCCGTCGCCCGCGCCGAGGCGGCGCTGGAAGGCGAGCGGCTGGTGAGGGTGCTGGCCGGTCCGTTCGACAGCCGCGAGAAGCTGGTGCGAGCCCTGCACAAGGTTCGCGGCGGCGGATTCCCGAATGCCTATCCGCGGTGAAGTTGCCTATGGCCGCGCCGACCGGACCAGCCGGATCGCCACGGCAGCGTTTGCCGCTACTCGCCGGGCGGATCGATTCGCCCAGCTTGCCGGTCGGACCTCAAGCTTATGCTGGCGCTCCGCCGTCGCAGATCCGTTGCAACTGCACCCATTCGCCGTCGCTCAGCACCGGCTCGCCGGGGTTCCGGACGCGGAACGGGTCGGCCTCGATCAGACCCAGCACGGACTCGCCCGTGGGATCGAGCGAGCGGGCATAGGGCGTGCTCGCGACGCCCGCCTCCTCGAACCGGGCCAGCAGGATGTCGTCGGCGGGGCGGGGCGGGGGATGGGACAGCAGCGTCTCGCCATAGCCCAGCAGCGCGCCATCCGGCAGCGCGCCTCTGGTCAGCAGCGTGACCGCCGCGCGAAAACCCGCGTAGTCGAGCGCCTCTGCCATCGGGTCCGCATCCCGCGCGGTCAGTTCGGCGGCAAGGATATGGCCGGCCGCGACGTCCGGCGTGTCCTGCCCGGCGACGAGATCGTTGCCGATCACGATCAGCTTGCCCGGCAGCGCCCGCGCCCCGCGCAGCGTCGTGGGCAGGACGATCACCCGGCTGTCCAGCCCCGTGATCCGCTGCGGAAGCCGGTCCAGCACCGCCGATCCGGCAGCGCGCGCACAGGGGGTGCCCGTCGAGGCCGAAAGCTGCGCCAGGATCTGCCGCCCGACCGCCTCGCGCTGCGCCGGCGGCGCGATCAGCGCGGCGTGACGCACCACGGCGCCCGGTATCCATGCCATGCCCGCCAGAACGACCAGCGCGACCGCCGCCGCCACCAGCCCGCCGCGCAGGCGGCCGGGATGCGGACGGCTCGCGCGGATCGCCAGATGCACCTTCTCGATGGCCGAGATCATCAGCTCGTCGTCGATTTCCAGGATCTCGTCGTTCTCGGGCGCGCCGGGGGCGTAGATCGCCGGAAGCTGGCCGGGATTCAGCCGCGTGACCGCCGGCAGCGACCAGTGCGACAGCGGCTGCTCGGACAACGGATCGCTGAGGATCAGCGTCGCGTCGCCCACGGAAATGACGACATCGCGCAGCCGCGCCTCCGGCCCCTCGCGCCACACGCCCGGCGCTTCGAGCCGCTGGAACGCGCTGAGCGCCGTCACCGGTCTCCGCTCCATGTCGTCGGTCTGCCGCCGGCGAGTCGGGCAGGAAAGACCGTTCCGGGGCGAGCGATTGCGACGCATCCGCGCGTCGGAGGCGGGCTTGCAGCGGTGCCGCTGAAAGCACGGGCGGACCCGGCCGCCAGCGAGGCACCAACGCTTGGCTTTCCGGCGCAAACGCCGGTCCGTCCCGGCGCGCGACGGCCGCGCAAGTTACGGCGCGTCCGGTCAGCCAGCCCGGCGCTTCCACCCGCCTCGTCTTCCGCCGTCATCCTCGTGTCTCGCCTCCTGCCGCGCCGCCTTCGTTGCCCGCAGGATAGGGCGGCGGATGGCGGACCCGCAATGGCGCAGCAGCGTGTCGAGGCCGGTGTGAGGCGGGTCAGCTTCGTGCCGAGGGCGGATTTTCAGCACTTCGGTCGCCGCAAAGATGGTGAATGGCGCGTTCTGCGCCATTGGGATGCGTGGCAGCCGAGCCGGAGGCCGGATGGCAGGCGCGGCGCGACCTTGCCGCGCCTTCGCCGGTCACTCCTCCTCGGCGACGGGCATCCCCCGATCCTTCGCCAGGTTCCGCATCCGCTCCTGCAGCTTCTCGAATGCGCGGACCTCGATCTGGCGGATGCGCTCTCGCGAGACCTCGTAGCGGCCCGACAACTCCTCCAGCGTCAGGGGATCGTCGCGCAGGCGCCGCTCCATCAGGATGTCGCGCTCGCGGTCGTTCAGCACGTCCATCGCCGCCGTCAGCATCGAGCGGCGGGTCTCCAGCTCGTCGGCTTCGGCGTAATCGCCCGCCTGATCGGCGCTCTCGTCTTCCAGCCAGTCCTGCCACTGCGCCGTCGAATCGCCGTCCGCCGAGCCGACCGTCGCGTTCAGCGACGCGTCGCCCCCCGACAGGCGGCGGTTCATCTCGATCACTTCGCGCTCGGTCACGCTGAGGTCATTGGCGATCTGGGCGACGTTTTCGGGGCGCAGATCGCCTTCCTCCAGCGCGCCCAGCTTGGCCTTGGCCTTGCGGAGGTTGAAGAACAGCTTCTTCTGCGCCGAGGTGGTGCCCATCTTCACCAGGCTCCACGAGCGCAGGATGTATTCCTGGATCGAGGCGCGGATCCACCACATCGCATAGGTGGACAGGCGGAAGCCCTTTTCCGGGTCGAAGCGCTTGACCGCCTGCATCAGGCCGACATTCGCCTCGGACACCACTTCGCCCAGCGGCAGGCCGTAGCCGCGATAGCCCATGGCGATCTTGGCCGCGAGCCGCAGATGCGACGTGACCAGCCGGTGCGCGGCCTCGGCGTCCTGATGGTCCACCCAGGCCTTGGCCAGCATGTATTCCTCTTCCGGTTCCAGCAGGGGAAACTTGCGGATCTCCTGCAGGTAGCGGTTCAGCCCCTGTTCGGGGCTTGGCGCGGGAAGGCCGGTGAAGTTTGCCATTGTGGTCCTTGGGGCCTCGGGGCCGATGATATCCGTGTCGCTGGAAGGAAACGAACGCGGATCAGGGAACGGGGGTTCCGGCGCGCAGCTCCTCCAGCAGGGCGGTCATGTCATCGGGCAGGGGGCTTTCAAAGTCCAGCCAAATGCCCGTGACCGGGTGCGAAAAGCCCAGGAATGCCGCGTGAAGCGCCTGCCGGGGAAAGGCGAGGGCCGCCTGCGCCGCCGCCGGCCCCAGCGCACGGGCCGAGGCGCGGCGGGCGCCGCCATAGACGGGATCGCCGATCAGGCCCAGCCCGCAATGGCTCAGATGCACGCGGATCTGGTGGGTGCGGCCGGTTTCCAGCCGGCATTCGACCAGCATCGCGGCGGGCGGCGTGCCGAAGCGTTCCAGCATCCGGGCGCGGGTGACGGCGTGGCGGCCGCGATCGAAGCTGATCGCCTGCCGCTGCCGGTCGGTCGGATGGCGGCCCAGCCTGGTGGTGATGCGCAGCAGGCCGCCCGGCTCGAACGCGACGCCGGGCAGGCCGCGCAGGCGCGGATCGGCCGGGTCGATGGTGCCGTAAGCCAGCGCGAGATAGCGGCGGGCGGCGCTGTGATCCTCGAACTGGCGGGCGAGGGCCTGATGCGCGCGGTCGGATTTCGCCGCGACCAGCAGGCCCGAGGTGTCCTTGTCGATCCGGTGCACGATCCCCGGCCGCGCCTCGCCGCCGATCCCCGACAGGCTACCGGCGCAATGGGCCAGCAGCGCGTTGACCAGCGTGCCGGACGGGCTGCCGGGGGCAGGGTGGACGACCATGCCGGCGGGCTTGTCGATGACGATGATCTCGCCATCTTCATAGACGACGTTCAGCGGGATCTTTTCGGGCAGCGTTTCGACGGGGGTGGGCTCGCCCAGCTCGATGCGGTAGGTCTCGCCCGCGCTGACCTTCGCCTTGCCGTCGCGGACCGGGCCGGACGGGCCATGCACGGCGCCTTCCGCGATCAGCTTGGCAAGGCGCGAGCGCGACAGCGCCGCATCGTCTGGCGCAGCCGTCGCCAGCGCCTTATCAACGCGCTCGGGCGGGTTTTCGGGAATGGTCAGGAACAGGTCGGGCATGGGGCAGGACGATAGGCCGAACGACGAGCTGGCGAAAGTGCCGGAACTGCGCTGGCTGCAGATGCTGGTGACGGTGCTGGCGGGGACGATGGTGCTGGGGATCATCGCCGTGACGGCGATCCTGTGGCTGCGGCTGTCGGTGCCGCCGCTGCCGGCGCTGCCCGCGAACCTCGCGCTGCCGGAGGGGGCGGCGCCCGCCGCGGTGACCTTCGCCCGCGACTGGACGGTGGTGGTCACGGAAGCGGGCGAGATCCTGCTGTTTGCGCGCGACGGCTCGCTGCACCGGCAGGTGCCGGCGGAGTAGCCCTCAGCCGACCGTGGTGTCGTCTGCGGTCTTCCCGGCCCGCAGTTCCTCGATCATCGCGCGCAGCTCTGCATTCTCGGTCCGGGCCTTGATGGCCATCTCGCGCACCGCCTCGAACTCCTCGCGGGTGACGAAGTCGCGGTCGGCGAGCCAGCGGTCCACCCAGCCCTTGAGGGCGGTTTCGGCCTCGTCGCGGGCACCCTGCGCCACTCCGACCGCGTTGGTCATCAGGCGCGAGAGGTCGTCGAACATGCGGTTGGACTGCGTCATCGGAGTTCCTTGGGACTAGCGTTTGCCGCTTATATGGCAAGCGCAGGGCGCGGCTTCAATGAGGCGTGAGGCGCGGCGCGGTTGACTTGGCCAGCCCGCCCGTCCAAGCGTGGCCGCGCCGCAATAGCTCAGGGCAAGCATGATCCCGTTCCCCGACATCTCGCCCGACGTCTTTTCCATCACCATCGCCGGGCGCGACTTCGCGCTGCGCTGGTATGCGCTGGCCTATCTGGTCGGGCTGCTGCTGGGCTGGTGGATCATGATGCGGCTGATGAAGCGCCCCGCGTTGTGGGGCGGCGCCGCGCCGATGCACCCCGGACAGGTCGAGGAGCTGCTGACCTGGATCGTGGTCGGCGTCGTGCTGGGCGGGCGGCTGGGCTTCGTGCTGTTCTACGAGCCCGCCTACTACCTCGCCAACCCGACCGAGATCATCCGCGTCTGGCAGGGCGGCATGTCGTTTCACGGCGGCTTTCTGGGCGTGGTGCTGGCGGCGTGGATTTTCGCCCGCCGGAACGGCATTCCGCCGCTGCGGCTGGCGGACGCGCTGGCTGTGGCGACGCCGATCGGGCTGGGGCTGGGACGCATCGCCAATTTCATCAACGCCGAGCTGTGGGGCCGCCCGACCGACCTGCCGTGGGGCGTGATCTTCCCGGGCGAGGCCGCGCAGGCCTGCGCCACCGCCGCCATGCCCTGCGCCCGCCACCCGAGCCAGCTTTACGAGGCCGCGCTGGAAGGCGTGCTGCTGGCGCTGGTGCTGTTCTGGCTGGTCCGACGGGGCGGGCTGCGGCGGCCGGGGCTGGCGCTCGGCGTGTTCGTCGCGGGATACGGCCTCGCCCGCTTCATCGTCGAGTTCTTCCGCCAGGCCGACGCCCGCTTCATCACCCCCGACAACCCGCTGGGCCATGTGCTGGGCGGGCCGGTCCTTGGCGTGACGATGGGCCAGCTTCTGTCGCTGCCGATGGTGCTGATCGGGCTGGCCTTTATCATCCGCGCCCGCCGCCGACCCGAGGGGCCGCTGCCATGACCCCGCTCGGCCGCCTGATCGCCGCGCGGATCGCGCGCGAGGGGCCGATGCGGCTGGACGACTACATGCAGACCTGCCTGCTGCATCCGCAGCACGGCTATTACGCCACCCGCGATCCCTTCGGCGCGGCGGGGGACTTCACCACCGCGCCGGAAATCAGCCAGATGTTCGGCGAGCTTGCGGGCCTCGCGCTGGCGCAGGCGTGGATGGATCAGGGCAGCCCCGCGCCCTTCACGCTGGCAGAGATCGGGCCGGGCCGGGGCACGCTGATGGCCGACATGCGCCGCGCGATGCGGGTGGTGCCCGGCATGGGCGATGCAGCGCAGGTGGCGCTGGTCGAGGCCTCGCCCCATCTGCGGCAGGTGCAGACCGAGAAACTTGGCGCCGTCACCCATCTGGACCGCGCGGACGATTTGCCAGAAGCGCCGCTGTTCCTGATCGCGAACGAGTTCTTCGACGCCCTGCCGATCCGTCAGTTCCTGCGCGTCGAGGGCGGCTGGGCCGAGCGGATGGTGACGCAGGCGGATGGCGTGCTGTCCTTCGCGCTGGCCCCGCCGATGCCGCTTCCCCGGCAGGGCGCATTGGGCGAAGTGTTCGAGGATCGCCCCGCCGCGCCCGCCGTCGCGGCGCAGGTGGCGCGGCGTATCGTGGCGCATGGCGGCGTTGCGATCTCCATCGATTACGGCACATGGGAGGGGCGCGGCGACAGCCTGCAGGCGCTGCGCGGGCATGAATACGACAACCCGCTGGCCCATCCGGGCGAGGCGGACCTGACCTCGCATGTCGATTTCGCCCCGCTCGCGGCGGCGGCGCTGGCCGAAGGGGCGGCGGTGTCCGCCCCCGTGCCGCAGGGGGACTGGCTGCTTTCGCTGGGGATCGCGGCGCGGGCCGAGCGGCTGGCAGCGGCGGGGGACGCGGGCGCGGCGGCGGCGCTTCACCGCTTGACCGACCCGGCCGCAATGGGACAGTTGTTCAAGGCGATGGCGATCTGGCCGCGCCAAGCCCCGCCGCCGCCGGGCTTCGCGCCCCTGAGGGATGTTGCACCGAGGAATCATGCACACGACGCTTGAAATCCTGACCCATCCTGCGCTGGGCGCGGTGCGCCACGGCTTCTTCACCCGCAAGGGCGGGGCGTCCTCGGGGCTGTTCGCGGGGCTGAACTGCGGGCGGGGCTCGTCGGACCAGCAGGACGCGGTGAACGTCAACCGCGCCCGCGTCGCCGAGGCGATGGGGGTTCCGGCCGGCCGGCTCGCGACCGTTCATCAGGTCCATTCCGCCGATGTGGCGACAGTGACGGACGCCGACACGCCCGAGGCGCTCGCCGCGACCCGCGCCGACGCGCTGGTCACGGCGATGCCGGGCATCGCGCTTGCGGTGCTGACCGCCGACTGCCAGCCGGTGCTGCTGGCCGACCCGCAGGCCGGCGTCATCGGCGCGGCCCACGCGGGATGGAAGGGGGCGCTGGACGGCATCCTCGACGCCACCGTCGATGCGATGCGGGCGCTTGGCGCCAGAGAGATCACCGCCGTGATCGGCCCGACGATCAGCCAGCGCGCCTATGAGGTCGGCGAGGATTTCATGGACCGCTTCCTGATCGAGGACCCGGCCTATGGCCGCTTCTTCTCGGGCGGGCCGAACGGGCGGCCGATGTTCGACCTGCCGGGCTTCGGCCTCGCGCGGCTGCGCGATCTGGGGGTCGAGGCGGAGTGGTCGGGGCACTGCACCTATTCCGACCCGGACCGCTTCTTCAGCTATCGCCGCAGCACCCATCTGCGCGAGGTGGATTACGGCCGCCTGATCTCGGCCATCGCGCTTTAGCCATCAGGCGCTGGCCTTCGCCCGCGCCTCGACGATGTCGAACGGCACCCCCGGCTCGTCCTTGGCGCCCCGGATCACGAGGCTGGTCTTGACGCTGGCGACGTTGGGGGCGGCGGTCAGTTCCTCGGTCAGGAATTTCTGGAAGGTCGAGAGGTCGGGCGAGACGCATTTCAGCATGAAATCCACCTCGCCGTTCAGCATGTGGCATTCGCGGACCAGCGGCCAGCTGCGGGCCTTGTTCTCGAAGGCCGACAGGTCCCGCTCGGACTGGCTGTGCAGGCGCACCATCGCGAAGACCTGCACCTCGAATCCCAGCGTGCGGGGGTCGATGTCGGCGTAATAGCCGCGGATGTAGCCGTGCTCCTCCAGCGTGCGGACGCGGCGCAGGCAGGGCGGGGCCGAGATGCCGACCCGCCGCGCCAGTTCGACATTCGTCATCCGGCCGTCGGCTTGCAGTTCGGCCAGGATCTTCCGGTCGATCTCATCCAGCTTGGCACCCGCCATATGTCCTCCGGCCGTTCAAAACTTGCCGGAAGCTACCCGCCGCGCATCGAATGCGCAATAATATTTCGCAGGTGGGCGCTGCATTGCGCGCGGCGGCCGGGGCGCATACCTGACGCAGAACACCCATCCGACGCAAGAGGCCGCCGATGTCCGATCCCGCACCCCGTCATGTCCGCCTGCTCATCATTGGCTCGGGGCCGGCAGGCTATACTGCCGCCGTCTATGGCGCGCGGGCGATGCTGCAGCCGGTGCTGATCCAGGGGATGCAGCCGGGCGGGCAGCTGACCATCACCTCGGACATCGAGAACTGGCCCGGCGACACCGCCGTCGGCGGCCCGGCCCTGATGCAGCGGATGGAGGATCACGCCCGCGAGATGGGAACCGAGATCGTCACCGACATCGTGACGAAGCTCGACCTGCAGCAACGCCCGTTCACCGCCGAATGCGACAGCGGCGCGCGCTGGACGGCCGAGGCGGTGATCCTGGCCACCGGCGCGCAGGCCCGCTGGCTGGGTCTGCCGAGCGAGGAGCGGTTCCAGGGCTTCGGCGTCAGCGCCTGCGCGACTTGCGACGGGTTCTTCTATCGCGGCCGCGAGGTGATCGTCGTCGGCGGCGGTAACACCGCCGTGGAAGAGGCGCTGTTCCTTACCAACTTCGCCACCAAGGTCACGCTGGTCCACCGCCGCGACAGCCTGCGGGCCGAGCGGATCATGCAGGACCGCCTGTTCAAGAACCCCCGGATCGAGGTCGTCTGGAACCACGAGATCGACGAGGTGCTGGGCAGCGACACGCCGCTGGGCGTGACCGGGGCGCGGCTGCGCTCGACCGTTGACGGAAGCTTGCGCGAGTTGAAAGCCGACGGCGTCTTCATCGCCATCGGCCACAGCCCCGCCTCGGAACTGGTCAAGGGGCAGTTGCCGCTGCGCGATGGCGGCTATGTGCAGGTCGAGCCGGGCACCACCCGCACCGCCATTCCGGGCGTCTTCGCGGCGGGCGATCTGACCGACGACGTCTATCGCCAGGCGGTCACCAGCGCCGGGATGGGCTGCATGGCGGCGCTGGACGCCGAGCAATGGCTCGCGTCGCAGGGCGAGGCCCAGGCCGGCCCCGACGCGCCGAGCATGGCCGAGATCGTGGCGGGCTGACGCCGCTGGCGCCCTTGCGCCACACCTTCGCCGCAAGGCTGGCGGATATTCCCGGTGAGGTTGCGCCCCCCAGCCTCGGGGCGTAAGGGGCGGGCACCCTGCGCGACCATCCCCCGGAAGGCGCCACCCATAGCGAGTGAAGTGCAACAGATGCCGCAGTCGAACCTTGCCCCGATCCCGGAACTCTACGTCAACGCCGATTCGGCGCAGAAGCTGAAGGTGGCGGCCGGCGACATGCCGTCCTGGGACCTGACCCAGCGCCAGACCTGCGATCTGGAACTGCTGATGAACGGCGGCTTCCATCCGCTGAAGGGCTTCCTGACCGAGGCCGACTACGACAGCGTCGTGGACAACATGCACACGACCTCGGGCGATCTGTGGCCGATGCCGGTGACGCTGGATGTCAGCGAGGCATTCGCGGACGGGATCGAGCCCGGCACCGACATCGCGCTGCGCGACCAGGAAGGGGTGATCCTCGCGATCATGTCCGTCACCGACAAATGGACCCCGAACAAGAGCCGCGAGGCCGAAGGGGTGTTCGGCGCCGATGACGTGGCGCATCCGGCGGTGAACTATCTGCACAACGTCGCCGGTCCCGTCTATCTGGGCGGTCCGATCACCGGCATCCAAGCCCCCACGCATTACGACTTCAAGGGCCGCCGCGACACGCCCAACGAACTGCGCGCCCATTTCCGCAAGCTCGGCTGGCGCCGCATCGTGGCGTTCCAGACCCGCAACCCGCTGCACCGGGCCCATCAGGAACTGACCTTCCGCGCTGCGCGCGAGGCGCAGGCCAACCTGCTGATCCACCCGGTCGTCGGCATGACCAAGCCGGGCGACGTGGACCATTTCACCCGCGTGCGCTGCTACGAGGCGGTGCTGGACAAGTATCCGGCCGCGACCACGCATCTGTCGCTGCTGAACCTCGCCATGCGCATGGGCGGCCCGCGCGAGGCGGTGTGGCACGGCATCATCCGCCGCAACCACGGGCTGACCCACATGATCGTCGGCCGCGACCATGCCGGTCCGGGCAAGAACAGCCAGGGCAAGGATTTCTACGGCCCCTATGACGCGCAGGAGCTGTTCCGCAAGCATCAGGACGAGATCGGCGTGGAAATGGTCGATTTCAAGCAGATGGTCTATGTGCAGGAACGCGCGCAATACGAGCCGCGCGACGAGGTCGAGGAAGGCGTGACGATCCTCGACATCTCGGGCACCGAACTGCGCCGCCGCCTGCGCGAAGGGCTGGAGATCCCCGAGTGGTTCAGCTTCCCCGAGGTGGTCAAGCAGCTTCGCCGCACCTCGCCGCCCCGCGACAAGCAGGGCTTCACGGTGTTCTTCACCGGGCTGTCCGGCTCGGGCAAGTCCACCGTCGGCAACGCGCTGATGGTCAAGCTGATGGAGATGGGCGGCCGCCCGGTCACGCTGCTCGACGGCGACGTGGTCCGCAAGCACCTGTCGTCCGAGCTCGGCTTCAGCAAGGAGCACCGCGACATCAACATCAAGCGCATCGGCTATGTCGCGTCCGAGATCACCAAGAACGGCGGCATCGCCATCTGCGCCCCGATCGCGCCCTATACGGCCACCCGCCGCGCCGTGCGCGAGATGGTCGAGCAATACGGCGCCTTCTGCGAGGTCCACGTCGCGACCCCGCTGGAGGAATGCGAGCGCCGCGACCGCAAGGGCCTCTACAAGCTGGCGCGCGAGGGCAAGATCAAGGAGTTCACCGGCATCTCGGACCCCTACGAGGAGCCGCAGGCGCCCGAGCTTCGCGTCGATACCAGCGACATCGACGTGGACAATGCCGCCCATCAGGTGCTGCTGAAGCTGGAGCAGATGGGGCTCGTCGGGCTGAAGTGAGCCCCGCCGTCCCCCGTTGACACCGCCGCGTCCCCCGGACAAACCGGGGGACGCTTTCATTCCAGGGCTGCCCATGACCGACCCCGTCCTGATCCTCACGATGAAGTGGGGCACGCTTTATGGGGCGCGGGACGTGAACAACCTCGCGCGCGGCGTACGGCGGCATCTGAAGCGGCCGCATCGCTTCATCTGCTTCACGGATGGTTCCTCCGGGCTGGACCCCGAGATAGAGGCGCTGCCGCTGCCCGAACTCGGCCTGCCGCCGGGCAGTGGCGACACGCGCTGGCGCAAGCTCGCGCTGTTCCGCGCCGATCTGGGTGGGCTGTCCGGCACTGCGCTGTTTCTCGACCTCGACCTTGTGATCACAGGCGGTCTGGACGCCTTCTTCGATCATCCGGGCGATGTCTGCATCATCCGTGACGACGATCTGTTCCGCCCCAAGCCCCTGCGCCGCATCAATCCAAAGCGTGACCGCTTCCTGCACATGGTCGGGAACACGTCGGTCTTCCGCCTCCGCATCGGCAGTCATCCCGAGGTGCTGGAGCGTTACCTTGCCGATCCCAAGGGCGCGGCGGAACGGTATGAGCATGAGCAGCAGATGGTCAGCGATATCCTGAACGCACAGGGGTCGCTGAGCTACTGGCCGCCCGGCTGGTGCGTCAGCTTCAAGAATGATTGCGTGGGGCGCGGCCTCGCCAGCTACCTGCGCGACCCCGCCTGTCCCCCGGATGCGCGAATCGTCCTGTTTGCGGGCAGTCCGAAGATGGCGGACGTGCTGGCCGGAAAAGGGGGGCGCTGGTATCGGCGCGTTGGCGATATCGGCTGGCTGAAAGCCGCATGGGAGGGCCGACCATGACCCTCCACATCGTCACCGGCGCGGACGACAACTATGCGCCGGGCGTGCTGGTGCTGATCGCCTCGGCCGCGTGGCACAACCCCGGCGCGCGTTTTTCCGTGCTGGATATGGGTATTTCGCCCGGAAATCGAGGGCGGATCGACGGGCTGGGCCCCGCCCTTGGTGTGCCGGTCGCCCGTATCGAGATCGGAGCGGACCATTTCGCCTCGATTCCGGTGACGCGGGCGCATCTGACCCGCAGCACCTATCTGCGGCTGTTGATCCCCGACCTGATGCCGGACGAGGACCGCGTCGTCTATATGGACTGCGACATGGCGGTGACGGACAGGCTGGACGTGCTGGCCGGGATGCCGCTGGGGGACAACATCATCGCCGCCGTGGCGGACCCGAGCCCGGATGCCCGCGAACTGGCTGCGACGGGGATCGCTCGCGGCGACTACGTAAATGCCGGGCTTCTGGTGATGAACCTTCCGCTGTGGCGACGCGAGCAGACGGCGGTCGCCTGCATCGAGCGTCTGTCCGACCCCGCCCGCCCGCTCCTCTACGAAGACCAGTCGGCGCTGAACATCGTCGCGCGGGGGCGCATCCTCATGCTTGATCCTGCCTGCAACGTGTTCACCGATCCGGCGGCGTGGACGTCAGAGACGCTCCCGCAGCGGCTGGCTGTGGCGCATTACGTAGTGAACCAGAAGCCGTGGCGGGCGCGGCCCCACATGGGCGGGATCTGGCGCTTCCATGCGGACCGCATCGCCGCTTTCATGCCGCCGCTGCCGCCGCTGTCATGGAAAGCGAGGTTGTCGGCGCTGAACCGGAACCGCCGGGTGGCGATAGGCCTGCTCATGGGACGAAAGAAATACCGCGACCAGGTGGCGGTCGCGGCATTGATGCAGAGCCGGTTCGTCGCGCCTTATCTGGAGGCGCAGGCAAAGGTCAGTGCACGCTGACCGGCTCCAACTCGTTCTGCCGCGCCAGCACGAAGGCCAGGTTGCGGTCGCGCACCAGCGCCAGCCGCTGGCCATCGACGCCGTGCACGGCATAGAGCGAATCCAGCTCCGGCACCTGCTCGCGAACTTCGTCGGGCAACTCGTCCAGATCGACGCGGCGCACATAGACGATGTTGCCGTCGCTCATCTGCGGAAACTCATGTTTCATGTTCATTGCGATCCCCTTTCAATTGCGGCTGATCGGTATGGTTTTCACGATGCTGTCGGGCGCACGGCGGCGCAGGTCCACATGCAGCAGGCCGTTTTCAAGCGCCGCGCCCTCGACCTCGATCCCCTCCGCCAGCACGAAGCTGCGCTGGAAGGCGCGCGAGGCGATGCCGCGATGCAGGAATACCCGCTCCTCCGCCGCCTCGGCCTGCCGGCCGCGGATGACGAGCTGCCGATCCTCGATGGTGATCGACAGATCGGCCTCGGCGAACCCGGCGACGGCCAGGGTGATGCGGAACCCGTCGGGCCCCAGATGGTCGGGGGCCAGATGCTCGATGTTGTAGGGCGGATAACCTTCAGCCCCTTTCGCGGCGCGTTCGGCCAGCCGTTCCAGCTGGTCGAACCCCAGCAGATAGGGGTGAGTTCCAAGTCCCGTCTTCGACATCTGACAAGCCCTCTGCACAGGAAGCGACTTCATCGTGCCGGGCCCCAGCTGCGGCGACCCGGTCCCAGCGATATGGGATTGCCATGCGCGCGGCGCAAGGGAGCCAAGATTTCGTTCACGTTTTCCGCAAAGCGGATGTAGGATGCGAGCGCCCACCCACCCGACAGCCCGGCAGGAACAGCGGACCCAAGATGAACGCGCATTACGAGATGTCGCATGAGGAAATCCTCCGCACCCGACTGTCCGCCCTCAAGCGCGAGCATCGCGAACTGGACGAGGCGATCGCGAAGATGGCCTCGGATGGGGTGGTCTGCCAGATGACGCTGGGCCGGATGAAGAAGCAGAAGCTGGCGCTCAAGGACCAGATCGCCCGGCTGGAAGACGAGCTGACGCCCGACATCATCGCGTGATTGCGCGGCCCCGATTGCGCGCCCGCCGCGCGTCGGTATTATGCCGGCTTTCCTCAACGGGGGGCAGGGATGACGGTTCCCGTCGGCATCATCATGGGCAGCCAGTCCGACTGGGCCACCATGCGCGAGGCGGCGCAGGTTCTGGACGAGCTTGGCGTAGCCCACGAGGCGCGGATCGTCAGCGCCCACCGCACGCCGGACCGGCTGTGGACCTATGGGCGCGAGGCGGCCGGGCGCGGCCTTCAGGTCATCATCGCGGGCGCGGGCGGGGCGGCGCATCTGCCGGGGATGATGGCGTCGAAGACCCGGATTCCAGTGATCGGCGTTCCGGTCCAGACCAAGGCGCTGTCCGGGGTCGATTCGCTCTATTCCATCGTGCAGATGCCCAAGGGCTACCCCGTCGCCACGATGGCCATCGGCGCTGCGGGAGCCGCCAATGCCGGGCTGATGGCGGCCGGAATTCTCGCGCTGAGCGATGCGGCGCTGGCGCGGCGGCTGGACGACTGGCGCGCGGCGCTGTCCGCCTCCATCCCCGAGGAGCCTTCCGATGACTGAACCCCTGAAGCCCGGCGCCACCATCGGCATCCTCGGCGGCGGCCAGCTCGGCCGGATGCTGTCCGTCGCGGCAAGCCGGATGGGCTACCGCACCCACATCTTTGAACCCGGCGCCGCCCCCGCCGCCGACGTGGCGCACCGGCTGACGAACGCGCCGTATGAGGACGAGACCGCGCTCCGCGACTTCGCCGCCTCTGTCGATGTCGTCACCTACGAATTCGAGAACGTCCCCGCCGCCTCGCTGGACGTGATCGAGAGCATCGTCCCGATCCGCCCGAACCGCCGCGCACTGGCGGTGAGCCAGGACCGGCTGGACGAGAAGGACTTCCTGACCGGCCTCGGCCTGACCACCGCCCCCTATGCCCGCGTCGATTCCGCCGAGGAACTGGCGGCGGCCATGCAGGGGCAGGACCGCGCGATCCTCAAGACGCGCCGCCTCGGCTATGACGGCAAGGGACAGGTGCGGCTGTCGGCGGGCGACGACACCGCCGCCGCATGGGCGCAGGTGAACGCGCCCTCGGTGCTGGAAGGCTTCGTCGATTTCACCGCCGAAATCAGCGTCATTGTCGCACGCGGGCAGGACGGGTCGGTCGCCGCCTTCGACCCCGGCCTGAACGTCCACCGCGACGGTATCCTGCGCAACACCACCGTCCCCTGCGGCCTGCCGTCGCGGCTGATCCCCGACGCGGTGCTGACCGCCTCGCGCATCGTCTCGGCGCTGGACTACGTGGGCGTAGTGGGGGTCGAGCTGTTCGTCACCCCGCGCGGCCTGATCGTGAACGAGATCGCCCCGCGCGTCCACAACTCCGGCCACTGGACCCAGGCCGGCTGCGCCGTGGACCAGTTCGAGCAGCATGTCCGCGCCATCGCCGGCCTGCCCTTGGGCGACGGCAAGCGTTACGCGGATGTGGTGATGGAGAACCTGATCGGCGACGACATGGACCGCCTGCCGGAGTGGCTCGCGCAGCCCGACACGCAGGTCCACCTCTATGGCAAGGCCGAGGTGAAGCCGGGCCGCAAGATGGGCCACGTCAACCGTATCATCCGCCGCTGAGATCCGGCCAAAGGGCTTCTTTCTGGCCCAAATACCCATACGGCGGTTCAGCCCGGCGAAGCGTTGCCTTTTCAGCGCTCAGCCCAGCACCTCGCGCAGATAGCGCACCATGTTGCCGCCCATGACCTTGGCGATCTGCTCCTCGCTCAAGCCTTCGTCCATCAGCGCCTGCGTCAGCGCCGGCAGACCCGCCGCGTCGAAGGGGGTGCCGACCGAGCCATCCCAGTCCGACCCGAGCGCGACCGCGTCCTCGCCCAGCAGGTCGATCGCCGCCACGATCGTGCGGGCGATGCCTGCGGGGGAGTCGTCGCAGGTGACTTCCTCCCAGAAGCCGATGCCGACGATGCCGCCCTGCGCCGCGATCCGGCGCAACAGCCCGTCGGGCAGGTTGCGGTGGTTGTCGCAGGTGCTGCGGATGCCGGTATGGCTCAGCAGCGGGTGCGCGCCGGGGATCGCCAGCACGTCCGTGACCATCTGCGGCGACGCATGGGCGAGGTCGATCACCATATTCCGGGCGATCATCTCCTGCACCACCTCGCGGCCGAAGCCGGTCAGCCCCGCCCCGCTCTGCCCGTGCAGCGAGCCGCCGAGTTCGTTGTCGAAGAAATGCGTCAGCCCGATCAACCGGAATCCCGCGCCCTCCATCACGGTCAGGTTGGCGATCTCGCCTTCCAGCGGATGCGCGCCCTCCAAGCCTAGGATGCCTCCGATCACGCGGCTGCCCGCCGCCCGCTCGTCCAGCAGCGCGTCGAGCTCGGCGCGGTCGTGGATCACGCGAAGCTGCTCGGGGTTCTCCTCGGCCAGACTGTTCAGGCGGGCGGCCTGATCCAGCGCCCGCTCCTTCAGGCTGAACCACGTCTGCACGGGCCGAAGCTGACCGATCACCAGCGGGGTGATGTTGTCGCTTTCGGCAGTGTTCTCGTCGTAGTTCTGGCCGCTCGGGCTTTTCGTGACCGTGGTGAAGACCTGCACGGCGACATTGCCCCGGTCCAGCCGGGGCAGGTCCACATGCCCTTCGGACCGCTCACGCGAGAGGTCGCGGTCCCACAGCAGCGGGTCGGCATGCAGGTCGCCGATCACCAGCCGGTCATGCAGCGCCTGCGCCTCGGCCGAGACAGGCCACGGCTCGTCGGCCGTGACCGGGTTCAGCTGTCCCGCGACGATCCGCGGCCCGAACAGCGCCACCGCGAGCCCGGCCACAGCGACCAGCCCCAGCAGCGTCAGGACCGCCCGCCGCAGCCTGCGCGGGCGGCGGCGGCCGAACGGGTCGCGGCGGGCCATCAGCCCTCCATCCGCTCAAGCTCGTCGATGAAGCCCTCGATCATCGACAGGCCCTTGTCCCAGAAGGCCGGATCGGCCGCGTTCAGGCCGAAGGGGGCCAGCAGTTCCGAATGGTGTTTCGAGCCGCCGGCGCGGAGCATGTCGAAGTATTTCTCCTGGAAGCCCTGCGGCTGGTCTTCGTAGGCGGCATAGAGCGCGTTCACCAGCCCGTCGCCGAAGGCATAGGCATAGACGTAGAAGGGCGAGTGCACGAAATGCGGCACATAGGTCCAGAAGGTCTCATAGCCGGGCATGTAGTCGAAGGCGTCGCCCAGCGATTCATGCTGGACCTGCATCCAGATCGCGTTGATGTCGTCGGGGGTCAGTTCCCCTTCGGCGCGGGCCGCGTGCAGGCGGCATTCGAAGTCGTAGAAGGCGATCTGCCGGACAACGGTATTGATCATGTCCTCGACCTTGCCGGCCAGCAGCGCCTTGCGCTGTGCCGGATCGGCCGTCTTCGCCAGCAGCGCGCGGAAGGTCAGCATCTCGCCGAACACGCTCGCCGTTTCCGCCAGCGTCAGCGGGGTCGAGGCCAGCAGTTCCCCCTGATCCGCCGCGAGGCACTGGTGGACGCCGTGGCCAAGCTCATGCGCCAGCGTCATCACGTCGCGCGGCTTGCCGAGGTAGTTGAGCATCACATAGGGATGCACCGTCGTCACCGTCGGATGCGCAAACGCGCCCGGCGCCTTGCCCGGTTTCACCCCCGCGTCGATCCAGCCCTTGTCGAAGAACGGCTCGGCCAGTTCCGCCAGCTTCGGATCGAACCCGGCATAGGCGTCAAGCACCATCGCCTTCGCCTCGTCCCAGCCGATCGTCCGCGGGGTTTCGGTGGGCAGCGGCGCGTTGCGGTCCCAGACCTGCAGCTTGTCGAGCCCGAGCCACTTCGCCTTGAGCCGGTAATAACGGTGCGAGAGGCGCGGATAGGCGGCGACCACGGCATCGCGCAGGGCCTGCACGACCTCGGGCTCGACATGGTTCGACAGGTGCCGCCCGGTCTGCGGCGTCGGCATCTTGCGCCACTTGTCCTCGACCGCCTTTTCCTTGGCGAGGGTGTTGTGGATGCGCGCGAACAGCTTGACGTTGTCGCCGAACACCTGCGCCAGCGCCTTCGCCCCGGCCTCGCGCTTCGTGCGGTCGTGATCGGTCAACAGGTTCAGCGTCGCTTCCAGCCCCAGTTCCTCGCCGTCCACGTCGAAGGTCAGGGCGGCGGTGGTTTCGTCGAACAGCCGGTTCCAGGCAGCGGCGCCGACGACCGAGTTGTCGTGCAGGAACCGCTCCAGCTCGTCGGAAAGCTGATAGGGGCGCAGGGCGCGTATCCGGTCGAAGACGGGCTTGTAGCGGGCAGGGCCGTCCGGGGCGGTGAACTGGCGCTGGTAAATCTCATCCGGGATGCGGTTGAATTCGAGGCTGAAGAAGACCAGCGGCGTGGTGATGTCGGTGACCTTCGCCTGCAAATCGCCGAGGGCCTTGGCGCGGCCTGCGTCCGTGGTGTTCTGGTAGTAGCGCAGCCCGGCATAGGACATCAGCCGGCCGCCGATGATGTCAAGCCTCTGGTAACGCTCGACCGCTTCCAGCATCTCGGCCGGAGCAAGTTCGGCCAGCCGCCCCTCGTAATCGGCGGCGAAGCTGGCGGCGCCGGCTTCCAGATCGGCCAGATCGCGGGCGAATTCCGGGGCGTCGGGCGCGGGGTAGAGATCGGTCAGGTTCCACTCCGGCAGGTCGCCGAGCGGCGCGGCTCCGGTGGCATGGCCCGCAGCGGGGCGTTCGGCGTCGCGGAGTGGCTCGCGGTTCATCGGCGGTTCCTTTCGGCTGGCAATATGGGGCAACATCTGACGTCTCGCACCGGGCTGTTCAAGGCGGCGGCGGAAAACGGCCCTGGCGAAAACGGCCAGCGCGGACGATCTTCCGCTGTCGCGGCGGGGCGGCGGCGGTTCGTCCCCGGCGATTGCGCGCGGCGGGTTGCCGCCCTAGCCTCCCGCCCAACTGATTCAAGGGGATGAGACATGAGCGAACAAGATCACGCCGCGCAGCAGGGCTTCGACACGCTGGCGGTCCATGCCGGGGCCAAACCGGACCCGGCAACGGGCGCGCGGCAGGTGCCGATCTATCAGACCACCGCCTACCAGTTCCGCGACGCCGAACACGCGGCCAAGCTGTTCGGGTTGCAGGAAGTGGGTTACATCTATTCCCGCCTGACCAACCCCACGGTTTCCGCGCTGGCCGACCGGATCACCGCGCTGGAAGGCGGCGCGGGGTCGGTCTGCTGCTCGTCGGGTCACGCCGCGCAGATCCTCGCGCTGCTGCCGCTGATGGGGCCGGGGCTGAACATCGTCGCCTCGACCCGGCTTTACGGCGGCACGGTCACGCAGTTCAGCCAGACCATCCGCCGCTTCGGGTGGAGCGCCAAGTTCGCCGATCTGGACGACGAGGCCGCCTTGCGCGCCGCCATCGACAAGGACACGCGGGCGATCTTCGTCGAGTCGATCTCGAACCCCGGCGGTTATCTGACCGACATCCCGGCGATCGCGAAGATCGCGGACGAGGCGGGGATTCCGCTGATCGTCGACAACACGCTGGCGTCGCCCTATCTGTGCCGCCCCATCGAGCAGGGCGCGACGTTGGTCGTCCACAGCATGACGAAATACCTGACCGGCAACGGGACCGTGACCGGCGGCGTGGTGGTCGACAGCGGCAAGTTCGACTGGTCGGCGTCCGACAAGTTCCCGTCGCTCTCGCAGCCGGAGCCCGCCTATCACGGCATGAAGTTCCACGAGACCTTCGGCCCGGCGGCCTTCACCTTCTTCGGCATCGCCATCGGCCTGCGCGATCTGGGGATGACGCTGAACCCGCAGGCGGCGCATTACACGCTGATGGGGATCGAGACGCTGGGCCTTCGGATGCCGCGCCATGTCGAGAACGCGAAGACGGTGGCCGAGCATCTGTCGCGGCACGACCGCATCGCCTCGGTCAGCTATGCTGGCCTCGCGGACAGCCCGCAGCGCGAGCGGGCGCAGCGGCTCTATCCCAAGGGGGCGGGGGCGCTGTTCAATATCCAGCTGAAGGGCGGCTATGACGCCTGCGTGCGGTTCATCAACGCCCTGAAGCTGTTCAGCCATGTGGCGAACCTCGGCGATGCGCGGTCGCTGGCGATCCACTCGGCCTCGACCACGCACAGCCAGCTGAGCGAGTCGCAGCAGATCGCCGCAGGGGCCGGGCCGGACCTGGTGCGGCTGTCGATCGGGATCGAGGACGCCGCCGACATCATCGCGGATCTGGATCAGGCGCTGGCCGCCGCCGGTTGATCCGGGGGATCGCAGGGTCAGGGGCGCCGATTGCGGCGCCCCTTTCCGTTGCAGTCAGTTCGCGGCGGCGGGCGGCGTAGCCTCGGCCGGAGCGTCGGGTGCCGGTGCGGCAGTCGCCTCGTCCGCCGCCGGCGGGGTGGTCGCGGCATCGTCGGCCGGAGTTGCTGGCGAGGGGGCCGGGGCAGGGGCGGCCGGTGCCGCGCCTTGCGATGGCCCGCCGTCGCTCATTCCGCCGTGATGACCCGGCATGCCGTGGCCGTGCATCGGACCGTGCCCGCAATGACCCATCGTTCCCGGCGCGGCATCGCCGACCAGCTCATAGGTCGTCCCGACCTGGGCGGTGACGCTCAACTCTCCCGCTGCGATGGGGGTCGGGGCGGCCGCGCTGTCCTGCATCGCCATCCGCATCACGGGAACGGGCCCCGAGCGGCCGCCGCCGTCGCTCAGCGACACCAGCCTGCCCAGCCGCAGCCCGGCCGCGTCGGCCAGCACCTCGGCGCGATGGCGCGCGGACTCGACCGCCTTGCGCCGGGCCTCGTCCTCGGTCCCCTGCAGGTCGTCCCGGCCGAAGCCGATGCCCTGCACCTCGTTCGCGCCCGCGCTCACCAGACGGTCCAGCACCGCGCCGAGGCCGGTCAGGTCGCGCACCGTCACGGTCACGATGTTCTGCGCCTGATAGCCGGTGACGACCGGCGGCCGTCCGTCCTGCGAATAGTCATGCACCGGCGACAGGTTCAGGTTCGAGGTCTGGATGTCCCGGTCCTCGACCCCCTGCAAGCGCAGCGCGTCGATCACCGCCTGCTGGCGGGTGGCGTTGTCAGCCATCGCCTGCGCGGCGGTGGGCGCCTGCACCGTCACCCCGACGCTGACCGTCGCCATGTCGGGCTGCACCTGGGCGGTGCCCTCGCCCTGCGTGGTCAGCGTCGCCGCCGCGCCCTGCGGCCCGCAGGCGGAATGAGCCTCGGCCGCTAAAGGCGCCAGCGCCAGCAGCGCGATCAGGGGCAGCAGCCCGCCTTTGAGGGCGGCGGCGCGGCGGGGATGAAGGGGCAGGGGCAGCATGATCACCTCAAGTTTGCTTTTCCGTCAGGCGGCAGGATTGCGCTGCCGGAGAACGCAAGGAAGCGGGGAATGGACCGCTCACGATATGGTGTTTCGCTTTCCACAGCCCGTGATGTGCGGTAATTGTGGAAATGAGCAGCAAACGGATCGCACCGCGTGACAATGACGGGCGGCCATAACGAAAAGCACCGGCCATGACCATGCAAGCAGCGCCCGAGTTCGCCCTGTCCTTCAGCTCCGACGCCGTTCACCTGCTGGAACGCATCGCGCCAGCGGGAAGTTCGGCGCCTTGGCGCGAACGGGGCCGCGCCCTTTTCGACGCCGCCGATTTCCGGGTGCAGATCGCCCGGCTGCGCGAGGCCGCGCGCCGCCCGGACGGTTCGGCCGCGGCCGTGGCGCTGGTGATCCCGGACGATCAGATCCTTTATACCTCGCTGCCCGTCGGGGCGGCTTCGGGCACCGATCTTGCGGATGACAGCGGCGCGGTGGGACGGGCGCTGGACGGGCTGACGCCCTATGCCGTGGACGAGCTTGCCTGGGACTGGCGCAGCGACGGCCCGGAAGGCGTGCGCGTCGCCGCCGTGGCCCGCCAGACCCTGCGCGAGGCCGAGGGGTTCGCCCGCCGCTACGGCTTCGCCCCCGGCGGCTTCGTGGCCGACCCGCCCGCCGGCATCTATCCCGGCGCGCCGCGCTTTGCGATGCGCGAGGGCGGGGCGGAGACTGCCGTCGCGGCGAGGGAGGCCGCTGGCGTCGTTGCCGATCCGAAGCAGACTGCCAGCGAGGCGGGTGGCTCCCCCGTGCAGGCCGGGCCATCCCTTGCGCCGGATAGCGCGGCGGAGGTCAAGGCAGCGGAGCGAACGGCGGACGAGCCGCTGAACACCGCGCCGGACGCGGTGGAGCCGGCCGTCACGCCCGAGGCCCCTGAAGCGGCAGAGGGCGCGATGGAAGGCGTTGCGGCGGAAAGCGGCGCGCAGGACGACAAGACGCCGGAGGACTCTGGCGCGGTTGAAAACGAGGCTCAGGACGCATCCCCCGACAGCGGTGCAGAGGGCGGCCAGAACCTTGCCGACGTGAGCGAGGACGCTTCCTCGGATGACAGCGCCGCCACGGACGGCACCACCTCTCCCGCTGCTTCAGGTGCGGCTACCGCGATGATGACCGGGCTCTCGGCGACCGGAGCGCCGGTGCCGATCGTCACTCCCACAGCGCCCGAGCGGGCGACCCCCGCCGCCGCTCCAGCGGCAGGCGTGGTCCCGGCGGCGCCGCGCAGCGCCGATGGGTCCGATGTTGCGCCGACCCCTCCGGCTGCGGAGGGCGACTCTGATCACCCTCACGACGCCATGACCGACCTGCCTGCGGATTCTCCGCCTTCCGCATCGATACCTTCCGCATCGACGCCTTCGGTAATGACGCCTGCCGCGCCGAGGCCTGCCGCGTCGGGTCCCGCCGCATCGGCACCTGCCGCCTCGGCACCGCCGGCTCCGTCCTCCGCCCGGCCCGTCAAGCCGATCCCGGTTCGCGCCCAGGCGATCCATGCACGTGCCGCGCAGGCGCGAGCCGAGCGGCCGGACGATCCGCGCCCCGTTCCCGCCCGCAAGCCGGGCGAGCGGGGGAGCGTCGGCGGCCTCCTTTTGATGCTGGGGGCGCTGATCGTGGCGCTGGCGCTGATCTGGGGCTTCTCGACCTCGGCCCCGCCGCAGGTGCAGACTGCGCCCGAACTCGCCGAAACTCCGACGCCGCCGCCCGCGGCGGAGACGGTCACGCCGGAGCCCACCGCTCCCGCGCCGCCGCCCGTTGCCGCCGCGCCTGCCCCGGCAACTCCGCCGGCTGCCTCGGGTCCAGCCGTGCCCACGCCGGAAGCCCCAGCGCCGCTGCCGGTCACGCCCGCACCGGCAACCGTAAGCCCCGCGCAACTTCCTGCCGCCGCGACTCCGGCCGCTCAATATCCGGTGCCGGAGCCCGCGCCGGCGACAAGCGCCGACACGCCCGAACCCGGAGCCGCGCCGGTCGAGGCACCCTCTGCCGCGACGGTCTCGACCCGGATCGTGCCCTTGCAGACGCCCTCTGCCGAAACGCCGCTTGAACAGGCCGCGCCGTCCGAGGCCGCTCCCGTGCCGAGCGCCCAAGCAGAACCCGCGGCTGCAGCGCCGTCCACCGCTCCGGCAGACCCGACCGCTGCCGCGCAGGCCAGCGGCGCGGCCGAGCCGGCGACGCAGACGGAAGCGGAGCCTGCCGCAGCCGCGCCGCAGAGCGCCACCGCCGAGCAGCCGGGCGCCGACACTGCGCCGGCGGTCGATCGCTCCGGCATCGAGGCCGCCATTGCCGAAGCCACGGGCGAGGCGCCCGCACCGGTGCCCGCCCCGGCGGCGAGTTCCACTGACCGGCCCGCCCCGGCGCGTCCCGCGACCTCGACCGCAGACACGCCGCCGGCCGGCGCGGCGACCACCAGCGGCTCGGCGCCGAGTGCCTCCGACCGGCCGGCGACACGGCCCGCGCGCCGCGCTGCCCCGGCCGCCGCAGCCGCGCCGGCCAGCCAGGCGGGCGCCGCCCCGCGTGCGGCCGCCCCGTCGCCGGCCCCCGCGCCGCCACCCCGCGCGGCCATCCCGGCTCCGCGCGAATCGGCCGCTCCCGCGCCGCAGCGCTCCAGCGCGCCGCCGCCGCCGCGACCCCCCGCGCGGCAGGAGACGGCGCCCGCCGCAGCGCCAGCCGCACCGACGGCCGCACCGACGGCCGAGCCGGCCGCTTCTTCGCGCCCGGCCCGCAGGCCCCCGTCTGCTTCGCTGGCGGTGCCGCGGGTGCAGGTGATCCGGCTGGCCGCGAACACCGGCCTGCCAACGGCTCATTGGCCGCAGGCCGAACGCCTCGCCCGCGCGGACCTGCCGCGCTACGCTGAAATGCGTCCAGCGCGACGGCCCGAGACGCGCGGCGATGCCTCGCGGTCCGCGATCGATGCGGCCGTGCAGCAGGCGGCTGCCCCGGCAAGCGCCGCGTCGGCCCGGCCGCCGGGCGACAAGCCCGCGTCGAAGTCCGCCGCCTCAAGATCCGCGATCGATGCCGCCGTGGCGTCTGCCAGCGCCTCGACGGCGATGGCGTTCAACGGGCGTCCCGCGCAGCGGCCGGGCCGTCCCTCCAGCTCTGACAACGCGGCTGTGGAAAGTGCCGTCGCGGCAGCGGTGGCGAGCGGTTCCGCCTCGACATCAGCGGGGATCACGCTGGCGGCGCTGGCCAGTTCGCCCTCGCCGCGCGCGCGGCCGAAATCGCTTGAGCAGTCCTCATCGACGCAGCCGGACGCTCCGGCTGCGGCCCCCGCCGCCGCGCCGCAAAGCGCGCCGGCCCCGGATGCCGCGGCGGTTGCCCGGCAGCAGGCGATGGACGCGCAGCTTCAGGCGCAGGCCGAGGCCCGCGCCAGCGCCCAGGCCGCTGCCGACGCCGAGCGTGACCGGCAGGCCCGCGCCGCCGCCGAGGCCCGCGCCCGCGCCCAGGCCGAGGCCGAGGAGCGCGCCGCCATCGCCGCCACCGGCCGCTACACCCCGCCCGAGGCGGATGACGAGCCAGAGGCGGCAACCACCGCGCGCACGCCGCAATCGACGGCGGTGACGAAAGGCGCCACGGTCGGCGGGCTGGACATGGCGAAGACGCAGGTGATCGGCGTGGTCGGGGCAGGCAAGGCCAGCCGCGGCCTGATCCGCCTGCGCAGCGGCAAGGTCGTCACCGTCCGGCTTGGCGACCGGATCGACGGCGGCACCATCAACTCAATCGGCAAGGGGCAGATCAGCTACGTCAAGGCGGGGCGGCAGTATGACCTGCCGATCCTCGGCGGGCGCTGAGCCAAGGCTCAGCGGCAGTAATCCTGCCGCCGCGTCCACTCGGCCAGTTCCGTGCGGTCCGAGCGCGAGCGCAGCGCCAGCATGTCGCGCGCGGCGCCGCGCCAGCCGCGCGGTCCTTCGGCCCCGATGGCCCCGTCGCGGGTGATGCTGCGGGCCATGATCCGCACCCCGCATTGCAGGTTGGCGCGGGGGTCGAGCAGCCCGGCTGCGCAGCCATTCTCACGCGCGGCCTCGGCGGCGATGGCCAGCAGCCCGACCTCATCGCCCTTGCGCGCGCCGGGGTTCCTGCCGGTTTCCTGTCCGGCCAGCTTCGACAGGAACCCGGCCCAGAAGGCCGCCCGCGACTCGGGCGTCTGGCGGGCATAGGCGGGGCAGTATTCCAGCACGTCGGCCGGCATGGCGGACATCAGCGTCACGCCCTCCGCCTCCAGCGCGTCCAGCAGCGCCGCGGTCCATTCGCCGGACTGGTCCTGCCCGTCCCAGGCCATCGCGGGGGCATTGGCACCCCACAGGCGCGCGGCGAGGCCGGTGCGTTCCTGCGGCGCCATCGTCGGTGCGGTGACGGCGCTGCGCACCGCTGGCGTGTCGCAGGCAGCCAGCGCCAGGGCGGCGGCAAAGGCGGCAACCAACTGGCGCATCTGGCTAATTCTCCCTCGATCCCGGTTTCGACATAGCAAGCCGCGTGGCCCGAGGTGAAGCAACGATTGCGCGAGGCGGCCTTCGCCGCTTGCCCAAACCGGGGCGGGGCCGTAGAAAACCGCGATCCCACCCCGGAGGCAAAGATGCTGGACCACCTCACCTATACCGCGCCCGAACCCAAGGTCATCGCCGGGGCCAGGGGCGACTGGGAACTGGTCATCGGGCTGGAGGTCCACGCGCAGGTCGCCTCGAACGCCAAGCTGTTCTCGGGTGCGTCAACGACCTTCGGGGCCGAGCCGAACAGCAATGTCAGCTTCGTGGACGCGGCGATGCCGGGGATGCTGCCGGTCATCAACGAATTCTGCGTCGAGCAGGCGGTCCGCACCGGGCTGGGGCTGAAGGCCGACATCAACCTGTTCAGCGCCTTCGACCGCAAGAACTATTTCTACCCGGACCTGCCGCAGGGCTACCAGATCAGCCAGCTCTACCACCCCATCGTGGGCGAGGGCGAGGTGTTCGTGGACATGGCCCCCGGCGTCGCCCGCCGCGTTCGGATCGAGCGCATCCATCTGGAGCAGGACGCCGGCAAGTCGATCCACGACATGGACCCGGCGCTGTCCTTCGTGGACCTGAACCGCACCGGCGTCGCCCTGATGGAGATCGTCAGCCGCCCCGACATCCGCGGCCCCGAGGAGGCGGCGGCCTATGTCGCGAAGCTGCGCCAGATCATGCGCTATCTGGGCACCTGCGACGGCAACATGCAGAACGGGAACCTGCGCGCCGACGTGAACGTGTCGGTCTGCAAACCGGGCGATTACGAGCGCTTCCGCGAGACGGGCGATTTCTCGGTCCTCGGCACCCGCTGCGAGATCAAGAACATGAACTCGATGCGCTTCATCCAGGCGGCTATCGAATACGAGGCGCGGCGCCAGATCGCCATCATCGAGGACGGCGGCAAGATCGTGCAGGAAACCCGCCTCTACGATCCCGACAAGGGCGAGACGCGCTCGATGCGGTCCAAGGAAGAGGCGCACGACTACCGCTATTTCCCCGATCCCGACCTGCTGCCGCTGGAGATCGAGCAGGCGTGGGTGGACGACATCGCCGGGTCCATGCCGGAACTGCCGGACGAGAAGAAGGCGCGGTTCGTCAAGGAACTCGGCCTCTCGGAATACGATGCGGGCGTGCTGACGGCCGAGGTCGAGAACGCCGATTTCTTCGAGGCCGTGGCCGAGGGCCGCGACGGCAAGCAGGCCGCGAACTGGGTCATCAACGAACTGTTCGGGCGGCTGAACAAGGAAGGGCTGACGATTGCCGACAGCCCGGTTTCCGCAGCCCAGCTTGGCGGCGTGCTGGACCTGATCGGCTCGGGCGAGATTTCCGGCAAGATGGCCAAGGACCTGTTCGAGATCGTCTGGACCGAAGGCGGTGACCCGGCGGAAATCGCGCAGGCGCGCGGGATGAAGCAGGTCACCGACCTTGGCGCGATCGAGGCGGCGGTGGACGGGATCATCGCCGCGAACCCCGCGCAGGTGGAAAAGGCCAGGGCGAATCCCAAGCTCGCCGGCTGGTTCACCGGGCAGGTGCTGAAGGCCACGGGCGGCAAGGCCAACCCGGCGGCGGTCAACGAGATGGTGGCGAAGAAGCTGGGGCTGTGAGCGGCACATTCCGGTGCAACGATGGCCGGGGCCGCGGCGTTCGCCCCCAAGCCTGACAATATCGAGCGAAGGGGACAGCATGCAGACCCACGAATACACCGTCATCCCCGCCCCGAGCCGCGGCGAGAAGGCCAGGGGCGCGAAGACCGGGGCGGAACGCTTCTCCTACGCCTTGCTGCTGGAAATGAACCGGATGGCGGCGGATGGCTGGGAATATATCCGCGCCGAAACGCTCCCCTGCGAGGAGCGCAGCGGCCTGACCAGCCGCACGACGGTCTATCACAACGTGCTGGTCTTCCGCCGCGCGCTGCCGCGCGAATACCCCCGGCAATATGCGCCAGATCATGGGGCGGCGCTGGTCGCCGCACCCGCGGAGCCGAGCCGCGCGCCCGAGCCGCCCCCGACTTGGCCGGACGGTCCCGCGGGAAACCAGACCCCGGCCGGGCAGCCGGTTCCCGACCGGACCCATGTTCCCGAACGGGTCAGCGCCGACGATGACCACGCCGACCTGCTGGTGGATCATCAGGGCGATGACGCGGCGCAGGACGACGCGCCCGAACGCGACACCCGCCCCCATTTCGGCGAAGCGATGCCGCGCCCGCTGGGCGGCGCCACAACGCCCGAGAGCGATCCGCCCAATCGGCTGGGACCGGCCGAACGCTGAGGGGGGGCTGCGGCCCGCGCCCTGCGTTTTCCCGCAGAGAGGGTCGGCGCGCGTGCCATTCAGCGGGCGGGCGGAACCGACGTGGGTTCGAGGGAATGGCGGCAGGCGATAGACCCGGCGTAAGCACGTCCGCCGGACGGCCCTGAACCGCCCCCGCGATCCGTCCGCCATCGCCCCAAGGGCAGGTCAGGGATTCCCCTGGCCGCCGCCGCGTGGCAAGATGGCCGCCGACAACAGCTGCGCCGGACCCGACGATGAACCAGTCACGACTTTCGATCAGCGCGCTGGTCTTCTTTGCGCTGATGGTGCTGGCGGGGCTGTATTTCGCCATCGCGGCGGTTCAGGGCCCCTCGGGCATCCTGCGGCGGGTGCAGCTTGACGCCGAAACCGTGGAATTGCTGGCCGAGCGCGACCGCTTGCAGGCCGAGGTGGACCGGATGAAGAACCTCACCCACCGGCTTTCGGACGACTATCTCGACCTCGACCTGCTCGACGAGCGGGCGCGCGACGTGCTGGGTTATGCCCGTCCTGACGAGATCGTCATCCGCTGACTTGCGGCCTCCATTCTCTCGCGCTAGCGTTGGTTTAACGCTGAACTATCGCCAGCCGGAGGAGCCCGCATGGCCAGAAAGCCCGCCGCCGACACGACGGAAGCCTCGTCATCCGCTGCCTCGCCCAACATTCCGCGCGACGAACTGCTGAAGCTCTACCGGGACATGCTGCTGATTCGCCGATTCGAGGAGAAGGCCGGCCAGCTTTACGGCATGGGCCTGATCGGCGGTTTCTGCCATCTGTATATCGGGCAGGAAGCGGTCGTCGTCGGGCTGGAAGCCGCCGCCAAGGAAGGCGACAAGCGCATCACCAGCTACCGCGACCACGGCCACATGCTCGCCTCGGGGATGGAGGCGCGCGGCGTCATGGCCGAGCTGACCGGGCGCATCGACGGCTATTCCAAGGGCAAGGGCGGCTCGATGCACATGTTCAGCCGCGAGAAGCATTTCTACGGCGGCCACGGGATCGTCGGCGCGCAGGTGCCGATCGGCGCGGGGCTGGCCTTCGCCGACAAGTATCTGGGCAACGACAACGTCACCTTCACCTATTTCGGCGACGGCGCGGCCAACCAGGGGCAGATCTACGAGACCTACAACATGGCTCAGCTGTGGCAGCTGCCGGTCGTCTTCGTGATCGAGAACAACGGCTACGCGATGGGCACGAGCATCAAGCGCTCGACCAAATCGACGACGTTCTACGGCCGGGGCGAGGCGTTCGGCATTCCCGGCGAGCAGGTGGACGGCATGGATGTGCTGGCCGTGAAGGCGGCGGGCGAGAAGGCCGTCGCGCACTGCCGCGCGGGGAAGGGGCCCTATATCCTTGAGATGATGACCTACCGCTATCGCGGCCATTCCATGTCCGACCCCGCGAAATACCGCACCCGCGAGGAGGTGCAGAAGATGCGCGACGAGAAGGACGCGATCGAGCATGTGCGCCAGCTTCTGGTGTCCGGGGGCCACGCCTCGGACGACGATCTCAAGTCCATCGACAAGGAGATCAAGGACATCGTGAACGACTCGGCCGACTTCGCCCGCGAAAGCTCCGAACCGCCGCTGGAAGAGCTGTGGACGGACATCTACGCCGACGAAGACGTGAACGCCTGAGGGGGACGACGACCATGGCAATCCAGATCCTGATGCCCGCCCTGTCCCCCACGATGGAGGAAGGGACACTGGCCAAGTGGCTGGTCAAGGAAGGTGACGCGGTGAAATCCGGCGACATCCTGGCCGAGATCGAGACCGACAAGGCCACGATGGAGTTCGAGGCGGTGGACGAGGGCACCATCGGCAAGCTGCTGGTGGCGGAAGGCACGCAGGGGGTGGCGGTGAATGCCCCTATCGCCGTGCTGCTGGCCGAGGGCGAGACGGCGGACGACGCCGAAGCCGCCGCCGCGCCGCGGGCCGATGAGCCTGCCCAGCAAGGTGCCGGCGAGAACAGCAAGGACGAAGCCGGCGAGACTCCCGAGCGCGCCCCCGCCGCCGCAAAGTCGGCGGTCGACGCGGTCAGCACCCCGGAACCGGACGAATCCCCCGATTGGCCCGAAGACACCGAACTGCGCCAGATGACCGTGCGCGAGGCGCTGCGCGAGGCGATGGCCGAGGAGATGGAGCGCGACGAGCGCGTCTTCCTGATGGGCGAGGAGGTGGGCGAGTATCAGGGCGCCTACAAGATCAGCCAGGGGCTGCTGGACCGCTTCGGCCCCAAGCGCGTCGTGGACACGCCGATCACCGAGCATGGCTTTGCCGGTCTCGGCGTCGGCGCGGCGTTCGGCGGGCTGCGTCCCATCGTCGAGTTCATGACCTTCAACTTCGCCATGCAGGCGATGGACCACATCATCAACTCGGCGGCCAAGACGCTATACATGTCCGGTGGGCAGATGGGCTGCCCGATGGTGTTCCGCGGCCCGAACGGGGCGGCGGCACGGGTCGCGGCCCAGCATTCGCAGGACTACGCGGCCTGGTTCGCGCATGTCCCCGGCCTCAAGGTCGTGCAGCCCTATTCGGCGGCGGACGCCAAGGGCCTGCTCAAGACCGCGATCCGCGATCCGAACCCGGTGATCTTCCTGGAGAACGAGATTCTCTACGGCCGGACCTTCGACGTGCCGGCGCTCGACGATTTCACCATTCCCTTCGGCAAGGCCAAGATCGCCCGCAAGGGCGGCGACGTGACCATCGTCAGCTTCGGCATCGGCATGTCCCACGCGCTTGAGGCGGCCGAGAAGCTGGCGGCGGACGGGATCGAGGCCGAGGTGATCGACCTGCGCACCTTGCGCCCGCTGGATTACGGGACGGTGCTGAAATCCGTGCAGAAGACCAACCGCTGCATCACGGTGGAAGAAGGCTTCCCTGTCGCTTCGATCGGCAACCACATCAGCGCCTGGCTGATGGAAAACGCCTTCGACTGGCTGGACGCCCCCGTCATCAACTGCACCGGCAAGGACGTGCCGATGCCCTATGCGGCGAACCTCGAACGGCTCGCGCTGATCACCTCGGACGAGGTGGTCGAGGCGGTGCGCAAAGTGACCTATCGGTAAGGGGGCCAAGATGGCTGTGGAAATCCTGATGCCCGCCCTGTCCCCCACGATGGAGGAAGGGACGCTGGCCAGATGGCTGGTCAAGGAAGGCGATACGGTGAAGTCCGGCGACGTGATCGCCGAGATCGAGACCGACAAGGCCACGATGGAGTTCGAGGCCGTGGACGAAGGCACCATCGGCAAGATCATGGTCGCCGAGGGCACGCAGGGGGTGGCGGTGAACACCCCCGTCGCGCTGCTGCTGGAGGAGGGCGAGAGCGCGGACGACGCGAAGGTTTCGAGCCCCGCGCCCGAGGCGAAGGCGCCCGAGGCCGAGAAGCCGAAGACGGACGAGCCGAAGGCTGATGCCGCTGCGCCTGCGCAGGCCGCACCGGCTCAGGCGGCGTCCGGGGGCAGGGGCAAGCGCCTCTTCGCCTCGCCGCTCGCCCGCCGGATCGCCGCCGAGCGCGGGATCGACCTGTCCGGCGTGACCGGCAGCGGACCGAATGGCCGGATCGTCAAGGCCGATGTGGAGGCAGCGAAACCGGGCGCCGCGAAGCCCGCCGCCGCGCAGGCCGCCCCCGAAGCGCCGAAGGCCGCGGCCCCCGCCGCTGCCGCCGCGCCGCAGGGCATGTCGGCCGACACGGTCCGCAAGATGCTGGAAGGCCGCGAGATCGAGGAGGTGCAGCTCGACGGCATGCGCCGCACCATCGCCGCGCGGCTGTCCGAAGCCAAGCAGACCATCCCGCATTTCTACCTGCGCCGCTCGGCCAAGCTGGATGCGCTGGTGGAGTTCCGGGCGACGCTGAACAAGCAGTTGCAGCCGCGCGGGGTGAAACTGTCGATCAACGACTTCATCATCAAGGCCTGCGCCGTGGCGCTGCAACAGGTGCCCGACGCGAACGCCGTCTGGGCCGGCGACCGCATCTTCAAGCTCACGCCCTCGGACGTGGCGGTGGCCGTGGCGATCGAAGGCGGGTTGTTCACGCCGGTCCTGAAGGACGCGCATGTGAAGACGCTCTCGGCGCTCTCGGCCGAGATGAAGGACCTTGCCAGCCGCGCCAAGACGAAGAAGCTCGCCCCGCATGAATACCAGGGCGGCAGCTTCGCCATCTCCAACCTCGGCATGTTCGGGATCGAGAATTTCGACGCCGTCATCAACCCCCCGCACGGCGCGATCCTCGCCGTGGGCGCGGGGATCGAGACGCCGGTAGTCGAGCATGGCGAGATCGTCATCCGCAACATGATGTCGATGACGCTGTCGGTCGATCACCGCGTCATCGACGGCGCTCTGGGGGCGAAGCTGCTGGACGCCATCGTGTCGAACCTTGAGCATCCGGTGGCGATGCTGGCCTGATCCGGTCCGACCCCACGCTTTCAAACGCCCGCCTACTCGGCGGGCGTTTCGCGTTTCCGGTTGAGCCCGATCCACCGCGCGAACACCCGTCCCAGCCATTGCTGCAGCCCGTCCAGCAGCGAGAACAGCGCCGGGACGAACAGCATCGACAGCATGGTGGACAGCAGCAGCCCGCCGATCACCGCGACCGACATGGGCGAGCGGAACTCGCTGCCATCCGCCTGCGACAGGGCCGAGGGCAGCATCCCCGCCGCCATGGCGATGGTGGTCATGATGATCGGGCGGGCGCGCTTGTGGACGGCGTCGAGGATCGCTTCGCGCTTCGGGGTGCCGCGCTGCATGGCGGAATTGGCGAACTCGACCAGCATGATCGCGTTCTTGGTCACGATGCCCATCAGCATCAGGAAGCCGATCACCACTGGCATCCCGATGGCGAAGCCGGTGAAAAACAGCGCAAGGATAGCGCCGCCGATCGCCAGCGGCAGCGACAGCAGGATCGAGACCGGCGTGATGAAGCTCTGGAACAGCAGCACCAGCACGACATAGACCAGCAGCACGCCCGACCCCATCGCCAGGGCGAAGGCGGAAAACACCTCGCCCATGATCTCGGCGTCGCCGGCGTTCTGGAACTCGGTTCCGGGGGGCAGGTCGATGCTGCCCTGCAAGCCCTGCACCTGCGCCGCGACCGGGCCCAGCACCGCGCCATCGGCGAGGTTGGCCGAGACGGTGGTGCGATAGCGGCGGTCGTAGCGCTCGATCTGCGTCGGCCCGGCGGACAGCGTCACCTCGGCCACCGCCGCCAGCGGGATCGGCCCGGCGTCCGACGGCACGCGCAGGTTCTGGATCTGCTGCAGGTCCTGCCGCGTGGCGTCGTTCAGCCGCACCACGATGGGAATCTGCTCGTCGCCCGTGTTGAACTTGGCGAGGTTCGCCTCGGTATCGCCGATCGTCGCCACCAGCAGCGTCTGCGCCATCGTGCTGGCCGAGATGCCGAGCTGCGCGGCAAGCTCGGGCCGGGGATGGATCTGGATTTCCGGGCGGCGCATGGCCGAGGATGAGGTCACGCCCTCCAGCGTGTCCAGCTCCCGCAGGGCCGTCAGCAGCCGGTCGGCCCCAACTGACGCGGCTTCCTCGGTGTCGGCCAGCACGCTGACCTCCAGATCGTTCGCGCCCTCCTCGTTCTGGAAGTTCAGCCGCATGTCGGGCACGTCGGCCAGCCCGTGCTTGAGCTGTTCCTCGATCTCGAACTGCGAGCGTTCGCGGGTGTGCTTCTTGCCGTAGTTCACCATGACCCGCGCCTCGGTCACGTCCTGTCCGTCGCCATAGACGAAGACCGACTGCACCTCGGGCACTTCCTCGATGCGGGCGGTCAGGCGGCGGCCGGCATCCTCGGTCTGCTCGACGGTCGAGCCGGGGGGAAGCTCCATCTTGATCTGGCTGCGGCCCTGATCGGACGGCGCGATGAACTCGGTCGGCAGCAGCGTGGCCGAGTAGATCGAGACGGCGAAGACGCCGATCCCCAGCAGCAGCGTCAGGACGCGGTGGCGCATCGTCCAGCGCAGCACCGTCATCAGCAGCCGCATGACGCGCCCGTCCTTCGGCTCGGCGGCATGGCCGCGGCTGCGCAGCAGATAGGCGGCCAGCATCGGGGTGATGATGCGGGCGGTCAGCAGCGAGAACAGCACCGCCACGGCGACCGTCAGGCCGAACTGCTTGAAATACTCGCCCGCGATCCCGCCCATGAAGCTGACCGGCGCGAAGACCGCGACGATGGACAGGCTGATGGCGATGACCGTGGTGCCGATCTCGGTCGCGGCTTCCTCGGCGGCCTCGTAGGCGCTGGTGCCCGTGTGGATATGGCGGACGATATTCTCGATCTCGACAATGGCGTCGTCCACGAGGATGCCCGTCACCAGCGTGATCCCCAGCAGGCTGATGCCGTTGAGCGAGAAGCCCAGCAGGTCCATCACGAGGAAGGTCGGGATCACCGACAGGGGCAGGGCGGTCGCGGCGATCAGCGTCGCGCGCCAGTTGCGCAGGAACAGCAGCACGACGATGACCGCCAGCGCGGCCCCTTCGTAGAGCGTCTCCATCGCGGAATGGTAGCTTTGCAGCGTGTAGGTGGTGGCGTCGTCGATCAGCGTGATCTGCACGTTCGGGTCGCGGGCCGCGATCTCGGCCAGCTTTTCCTTGGTGCCGTCGCCCGCCAGCAGGTCGGATGCGCCCATCGCCCGATAGACGCCGAAGGCCACCACGGGACGCCCGTCCAGCAGGGCGAAGCTGCGCTGCTCGCTCGCGGCCTCGGTCACGGTGCCGAGCTGGTCCAGCCGCACGGTGTTGCCGGTCGTCAGGCTGATCGGTGTCGCCGCAAGCTGCGCCACGTCGGCGGCGGAGCCGAGGGCGCGGATGGAGTATTCGCGCCCCGACACATCCTCGCGCCCGCCGCCCATGTCGATATTGCGGGCGCGAAGCTGCTGCGAGACTTCGGCCGCCGTCAGCCCCAGCGCCAGAAGCCGGTCGGGGTCGAGTTCCACGGTGATTTCCAGATCGGCCCCGCCGATCCGGGCGATCTCGGCCACGCCGTCCACGGTGGACAGCTCGCGCCCGATCACGTCGTCCACGAACTTCGACAGCGCGCCGACTGTGCGGGTCCGGTCGGCCACCGCATAGGTCAGGATCGGCATGCCGGTGACGTCGATGCGCTGGACGATCGGCTCCTCGATCGTCGCCGGCAGGTCGGAGCGGACGCTGGACAGCGCGTCCCGCACGTCGTTCAGCGCGCGATCGCTGTCGGTTTCCAGCTCGAACTCCACCGTCAGCTTGAGCGAGCCGTCCGTGGCCGTCGTCGTGATGTGGCGGACATCGGCAATCGACGCGACGGCATCCTCGATCGGGCGGGCGACCTGCGAGATGAGCTCGCTCGGCCCCGCGCCCTGCTGCGCGATGGACACGTCGATCAGCGGCAGGTCGATGTTCGGCATTGCCGTGACTGGCAGCCGGGCGAAGCTGACCATCCCGGCGATCAGCAGCACGAGAAAGATCGCGATGGGGGGAACGGGATTGCGGATCGACCAGGTGGACAGGTTCATGGTCGCGCTCCCCTATCCCCCGCTGGCCGGGGTTGTTCCCAGCGCGGCGGTGCCCTGCGGGGCGGGGGCCGCCGGCTCCGCTTCGGAGGCCGTCACCGGCTTCACCGGATCGCCATCGCGGAAGAAGGCGCCCGCCCGCTGCATCACGACCTCGCCCGGCGCCAGACCGTCGAGGATTTCGCGCTGGCCGTCCCACAGGACGCCCGCCGTCACGGGCCGGGTTTCCACCCGGCCGTCGCGGATCACCTGCACCCGCTCGCCGCTGCCATCGGCCAGCACGGCGGTCGCCGGGACGGTGATCGCCTCGCGCTCGTCGAGGATCACCGAGCCGCTGGCGAACAGCCCCGGCCGCAGACCGGCGCGGGGCTGAAGCGAGATGCGGATGTCGCCCAGTCGCGTGACCGGATCGACACTGGCCGGGATCAGCCGCACCTTGCCGGCGATCTGGCCCAGCCCGGCGACCACGACCTCGGCCGGATCGCCGACTTTCAGCCCCGGCAGGGCGGTTTCGAGGATCCGACCCTGAAGCTCGATCTCGCCATTCGCGATCACCCGGAACATCGGCTCGGCCGAGCCGCCCGACAGCGCGCCAAGCTCGGCGCTGCGTTCGGTCACGATGCCCGCCAGCGGGGCGGTGATGGTGGTGCGGCGGAGGTTCAGCCGGGCGATCTCCAGCGCCGCATCGGCCTGCGCAAGGTTCGCCCGCGCCACCAGCAGCCCGTCGCGGGCCGAGGCGGCGTCAGCCTCGGCCCCGATCTGCGCGGCCACCGCCTCGTCCAGCGCGGCCTGCGCGGTGTTGCCGCTCTGGTTCAGCTGGCGGGTGCGGGTCAGGACCGAGTTTGCCTGCGTCGCGGCGGCCTCGGCGCTTTCGATCTGGCTTTCGGCCTGGCTGATACTGGCGCCGGCGCGTGCGTGTTCCGCCTCGGCCTGCGCCAGTTGCGCGCGCAGCGTCGCGTCGGACAGGCGGGCGAGCGGTTGGCCCGCCTCGACCCGATCGCCGATCTCGGCGAGGATTTCGGTGATCTCGAACCCCGCGACCTGCGGATAGATCTGCACCTCCTGCCGGGCGACCAGCGAGCCGGAGACAGGCTCGCGCTGCTGGACCATGCTGCGCCGCGCCGGGGCGACGGTGACGGTGGGCACGATTTCGCCGGTCGTCGGGGCGGGGGAGGCCGTCTCGGCGCGGGTGGCGGTTGGAAGGCTGGTGGCGAGGGCCGGCAGCATCGTGCCGAGCAGAAGGGCCGCCACACGGATCGAGGCTTGCATTGCTGGACCGCCCGTGAATCGACGATCTTGTTTAGCAGCAAGGCCGCGATGCGACAATCCGGCGCAGTGAGGCCTGCCGCAAACTGACGTGACGGCGCTTCAGAACTTGGCGTCCACCCCCGGCAGGCGCAGTTCGGTGATGAGGTCGCGCAATTCCTGCCGCGCGGCGATGTTCGACATGGACAGTTGCGTCGTGCCGATGTCGCGCAGGTCCAGCAGCGTCAGCCCGCGCGGGAACAGCTCGCGGAAGATCACCCGCTCGGCGAACCCCGCTGCGACGCGGAAGCCGATGCGCTTGGACAACGAGGTCAGCGCCGTGCCGACCTTGCGCTTGTTGTGCATCTCCTGCGTGCCGAGGCGGTTGCGCAGCACGATCCAGTCGATCGGCCCCGCGCCGGCCTGTCCGCGCAGCTGACGGGCGTTCCAGACCATCTCGGCATAGATCGACGGGCCCAGCACCTTGCCCTCGGGCGACATGCGGGCCAGCAGGTCGAAGTCGATGAAGCTGTCGTTCATCGGCGTGATGAGGGTGTCGGCCAGCGCGTGGGCCATCTGGCTGAGTTTCGTGTGCGAGCCGGGGCAGTCGATCACGACGAAATCGCTGGCCTCGTCCAGCGCGGCGACGGCGGCGGACAGCGGATCGCCGTCGGCCTCGCGCGGCAGGGCGCCGAGCTGCGGGGTGGGCAGGTCCATCCCCTCGCGGACGAGGAACGCGGCGCGGTTTTCCAGATAGCGGCCGAAGCTGCGCTGGCGCACGTCCAGATCCAGCGCGCCGACGCGATGGCCCATCCGCGCGAGCGCGGTCGCCACGTGCATCGAGGTCGTGGACTTGCCCGACCCGCCCTTCTCATTGCCGACGACGATGATATGCGCCACGCGATTCCCCTTGCGATCCCGTGTTTAGCCACCGCCGCCCCGGCTTGGAAGTGGCGCGGCCGACCGTGACAGGGAGTATCGCGGCCCGCAACTTCTTGATATGCTTTCCCGCACGCAGCAGAGGACGCCGCCATGCCCCCGAGCCCCGTCGTCGATCATTTTTTCGACCGTGCAACCGGCAGCCTGCAATATGTCTTCCACGACCCCGCCACGATGAAGGGCGCCATCGTCGATCCGGTCTGGAACTTCTGCCCGAAAGCCGCCGCGACCAGCACTCGTTCGGCGGACGAAATTCTGCGCTTCGTGCGCGAGAAGGGGATCACGGTCGAGTGGGTCCTCGACACCCATCCCCATGCGGATCACTTCACGGCGGCCGCTTATATGTCGGACCGGCTCGGTGGCGTTCCGCGCGGGATCGGCGCGAAGGTGGTCGGGATTCAGCGGCTGTGGAAGGAACTCTACCACGACGGCCTGAGGACCGACGGCAGCCAATGGGATCGGCTGTTTGAGGATGGCGACAGCTTCATGGTCGGCTCGATCCCGGTGCGGGTGATGCTGTCGCCGGGGCATACGCTGGCCTCCGTCACCTATGTCGCGGGGGACGCGGCCTTCGTGCATGACACGCTGATGGTGCCGCAATCGGGCACGAGCCGCGCCGATTTTCCCGGCGGCAGCGCGGCGCAGCTTTGGGAATCGATCCGCGCGATCCTCGCCCTGCCGGCGCAGACGCGGCTGTTCGTCGGCCATAGCTACCCGGACAAGGACGCCGGGCCCGGTTTCATGGCCACGGTGGCCGAGCAGCGCGAGTCGAACATCCATGTCCGCGACGGGATCACGCGCGAGCAGTTCATCGCCACCCGCGAGGGGCGCGACAAAACGCTGAGCCTGCCCGACCGGATGCTATACGCCCTTCAGGTGAACCTGCGCGGCGGGCGGCTGCCGGAACCGGAATCCGACGGCAACTGCTATCTGAAGATCCCGGCCAACAGGTTCCCGGCGCCGTCCGCCGCCTGAACGCAAAACGCCGCCCCGAAGGGCGGCGTTCGTATCCGGCTCGTCGGCTGGGATCAGAAGCCCAGGCCGGCGTATTTGTTCTTGAACTTCGAGACGCGCCCGCCGGTGTCCATCAGCTTGGACGAACCGCCCGTCCAGGCCGGGTGCACGGTGGGATCGATGTCGAGGGTCATGGTCTCGCCCTCTTTTCCCCAGGTGGAATAGGTCTGGTAGGTCGTCCCGTCCGTCATCTTGACGGTGATGAGGTGATAGTCGGGGTGGATATCGGCTTTCATGGCGACCCTCAGGCGTTCTGGTTGGCACTGGCCGAATCGGGGGCCTTGTCGGCCTTCGGCTTGTAGTTGGTGACTTCGGCGATGCGGGCGGATTTGCCGCGGCGGTCGCGGAGGTAATACAGCTTGGCGCGGCGGACGCGGCCACGGCGCACGACCTCGATCGAGTCGATGTTGGTCGAATACAGCGGGAACACGCGCTCCACGCCCTCGCCGAACGAGATCTTGCGAACGGTGAACGACGCGCCGATCGTCTGGCCGCCCCGGCGGCTGATGCAGACGCCTTCGTAGTTCTGGACGCGGGTGCGGGTGCCCTCGGTCACTTTGTAGCCGACGCGCACGGTGTCGCCGGCCTTGAAGTCGGGGATGGTCTTGCCAAGCTCGGCGATCTGCTCGGCTTCGATCTGGGCGATCAGGTTCATCGCAATCAATCCTTGTCATGCTCGCGGTGGTCCCGCGATTGGTCTGATGCGCCCGAGAGCTGTCGGTCCTTTGTCGGGTCCACATGCCCTTCGGCATATGCCCGCCACAGGTCGGGGCGGCGTTCCTTGGTCAGGCTTTCGGCCTGCTCGGCCCGCCACCGCGAAATGGCCGCGTGGTTGCCCGAAAGAAGAACCTCGGGCGTCGCGCGGCCTTCCCAGAGGGCGGGCTTCGTATACTGCGGATGTTCAAGAAGGCCGTGGGAAAAGGATTCCTCGGCCAGCGAATCCTGATTCCCCAGCACGCGCGGTATAAGCCGCACCGCCGCGTCGATCAAGACCTGAGCGGCGATCTCTCCGCCCGTCAGGACATAGTCGCCGATGCTGATTTCCGTCACGTCGAAGGCATCCAGCACGCGCTGATCCACGCCCTCGAACCGCCCGCAGATCAGGGTGACGCCGGGGCCCTGGGCGAGGCGGCGAGCGATGGCCTGCGTCAGCGGCTTTCCGCGCGGGGACAGATAGACCACCGGCAGGCCGGGCGTCGCGCCCTGCGCCTCGCGCAGGGCCGCCGCCATCACGTCCGGTCGCAGCACCATCCCCGCGCCGCCGCCGGTGGGGGTGTCGTCCACATTGCGGTGGCGGCCTTCCCCGAACTCGCGCAGCGGGATCGTTCGCAGGTTCCACAGCCCTTCGGCCAGCGCCCGGCCGGTCAGCGACAGGCCCAGCGTGCCGGGGAACGCCTCGGGGAACAGGGTGATGATCTGCGCGGTCCATGCGCCGGCCACCTGCGGCTCGGCCATCATGTCGCGGGGCTTGAGGCTGGGCGTGACCCGCAGGCGGCCATGAGAGCGCGGCGCGTCGGTCATCGGCGCACGAGGGCGGGCCGCACGGCGAGCAGGGCGGCTGCGATGCTGACCGTCAGCAGGATCAGGGCCGGGCTGAACGTCGCGGACATGCGGTCCCTATTCGTCGGTTGCGGGCGGGTCGGCCACGATCCGGCCCGCGGCCAGATCGACGGTCGGCACCGCCACGCGGGTGAAGGGGATCAGCTGCAAACCCTTCGGCCCCGCCACTTCGAGGATGTCCCCCGCGCCGTGGTCATGGATCGCCCGCACGCGGCCCAGCACCACGCCGCCGGGGTCCGCGACTTCCAGCCCGATCAGGTCGGCATGGTAGAATTCGTCGTCGGGCAGGGCGGGCAGGGCGCTGCGGTCGGCCCAGAGGGTCACGCCCTTCAGCGCGTCCGCCTGCTCCTTCGTCTCGACATCCGAAAGCCGCGCGCCCAGCCCGCCATTGACGGGCCGGGTCAGGCGCACGGTGAAGCTGCGCTTTCCGTCCTCGGTGGTCAGCGCGCCGTAGGTCGCGATGTCCTCGGCCCGGGTGCAGAAGCTTTTCAGCCGCACCTCGCCGCGCACCCCGAAGGCGCCGGCGATGGCGCCCACACAGACGCGGTCGGTCATGCGCTTCCTCCGTCACGCTGCGGATGGCCGGGCGAGGGGCCGCCCGGCCGGGTGGTGGCGATCAGGGCGACTCGGTGCCGCTGGTCGCTTCGGATGCGTCGAGCGCGGTCTCGTCGGTCGTCTCGGCCGGAGCGTTGGCGGCTTCCGCCGCAGCCGCTTCGCGGGCGGCGCGCTTCTCGGCGCGGTCCTTCGCGTTCTTGCCGGGCTCGCCCTTCTTGAGGTTCGCGCGCTCGGTCTTTTCCTTGACGCCGGCAGCTTCCAGGAAGCGGGTCACGCGGTCGGTCGGCTGCGCGCCCTGGCCCAGCCAGTACTGCACCCGCTCCATGTCCATCTTGATGCGGTCCTCGCTGTCGCGGGGCAGCAGGGGGTTGTAGGTGCCCAGCTTCTCCAGGAAGCGGCCGTCGCGCGGCATGCGCGAGTCGGTCGCCACGATGGCGTAGTGCGGGCGCTTCTTGCTGCCGCCGCGGGCCAGACGGATCTTCATTGCCATTCGGTGTTCTCCTTGTGAAATGGCGGGATTGGCGGGAAACCCGCCGTTCAGGATTGAGGTCAGGATTGGAAATGCTCGTGATGCCGGATGACCTCGGCGATCACGAAGTTGAGGAACTTGCGCGCGAATTCCGGGTCGAGATCGGCCTCGCGCGCGAGGCGTTCCAGCCGCTCGATCTGCGCGGCTTCACGCGCCGGGTCGGAGGCGGGAAGGTCGTGTTCGGCCTTCAGGCGGCCGACCGATTGCGTGTGCTTGAACCGCTCGGCCAGCGTGAAGACCAGCACCGCGTCCAGCCGGTCGATGCTGGCGCGATGCTCCTTGAGCAGGCTGGCGGCGCGGGTGATGTCGTCGGTCACGATGTCTTCGGTCACGGGCGCGTTCATTTCTTGCCGAACAGCCCCGAAAGCCCGCCGGGCAGGTTCATCCCGCCCAGCTGCCCGCCCAGCCCGCGCGGGTCCTGAAGCATCTTCGTCGCCTCGGCCATCTTCGCCGGATCGACGTCGCCCATGTCGGGCAGCCCGCCGCCCTTGCCGGTCATGGCGCGCATCGCCTGCTTGAGCATCGCGCCCTTGCCCATCTTGCTGACCTTCTTCATCGTGTCGGCCATCTGCCGCTGCATCTTCAGCAGCTTGTTCAGCTCCGACACCTCCATCCCGGCGCCCGCCGCGATCCGCTTCTTCCGGCTCGCCTGCAGCAGTTCGGGGTTGGCCCGTTCCTTCTTGGTCATCGAGTTGATGAGCGCGATCTGCCGGCGGATGGCGCTGTCGTCCATGCCCGCCGCCTCGGCCTGCTTGGCCATCTTGCCCATGCCGGGCATCATCCCCATGATCGACTGCATCCCGCCCATCTTGAGCATCTGCTCAAGCTGGCCTTTCAGGTCGTTCATGTTGAACAGGCCCTTGGCGAAGCGCTTCATCATGCGCTCGGCCTGCTCGATCTCCAGCGTTTCCTGCGCCTTCTCGACCAGCGCGACGATGTCGCCCATGCCGAGGATGCGGCCCGCGACGCGCTCGGCATCGAAGCCTTCCAGCGCGTCCATCTTTTCGCCGACGCCGACGAAGCGGATCGGCTTGCCGGTGACGGCGCGCATCGACAGCGCCGCGCCGCCGCGCCCGTCGCCGTCCATCCGGGTCAGCACCACGCCGGACACGCCGACCTTGCCGTCGAACTCGGTCGCGACGTTGACGGCGTCCTGTCCGGTCAGGCCATCGACGACCAGCAGGGTCTCGCGCGGGTTGGCGACGTCGCGGACGGCCTGCACCTCGTCCATCAGCACTTCGTCGATATGCAGGCGGCCCGCTGTGTCGAGCATGTAGACGTCATAACCGCCCAGCGTCGCCTGCTGCTTCGCGCGCTTGGCGATCTGCACGGCGTTCTCGCCCGGCACGATAGGCAGCGTGTCCACGCCGACCTGACTGCCGAGGATCGCCAGCTGCTCCATCGCCGCCGGGCGGTTTGTGTCGAGGCTGGCCATCAGCACGCGCTTCTTCTCGCGGTCCTTGAGGCGCTTGGCGATCTTGGCGGTGGTCGTCGTTTTCCCCGAGCCCTGAAGCCCGACCATCAGGATCGGCGCGGGCGGGCTGTCGATGCGCAGCGCGTCGGGTTCGTCCTCGCCCTGCAGCATGGCGATCAGCTCGTCATGGACGATCTTGACGACCTGCTGGCCGGGGGTGATGGACTTGGTGACGGCGGCGCCGGTAGCCTTGGACGTGACCGAACGGACGAAGTTGCGCACCACCGGCAGCGACACGTCGGCGTCCAGCAGCGCCTGCCGGACCTCGCGCATGGCGGCGGTCACGTCCTCGGGTGACAGCGCGCCCTGCTTGGTCAGCCGGTCGAAGACGCCGCCAAGACGGTCGGAAAGGCTCTCGAACATCGCGGGTCCTCCATCGCTGGGCCGCAGCAAACAAGTGACGCCCCCGTGGGCGCAACGCGCTGACGGGGGGCGATCCCCGGCAGCCGGGGACCGGAAGGCTGGCCTTCCGGGAATCGGAAGGTCAATATCACGCACGGCGCAGGTGTCAATATTCTGGAGGGAACCATGACTGTCTTGGAGGGAATCAGGACTGGCCAGGCGATCAGCCGCTTTTCAGTGCCGGAGGTCGCCACGCTGCCGCAGGACATGCAGGACATGATGGCGGCGGTGCAGGAGAAATCGGGCTTCATCCCCAACATCTTCCTGGCGCTCGCCCATCGCCCGGCCGAGTTCCGGGCCTTCTTCGCCTATCACGACGCGCTGATGGAAAAGGACGAGGGGCTGACCAAGGCGGAACGCGAGATGATCGTCGTCGCCACCTCGGGTCTGAACCACTGCCAATACTGCGTGGTGGCGCATGGCGCGATCCTGCGGATCCGGGCGAAGAACCCCCGGATCGCCGATCAGGTGGCGATCAACTGGCGCAAGGCGCCGCTCAGCGAGCGGCAATACGCCATGCTGGAATATGCCGAGGCGGTGTCGCTGGACGCCGAGAACGTGACGCCCGAGGACCACGAGGATCTGCGCGCCGCCGGCTTCACCGACGACGAGATCTGGGACATCGGCGCCATCGCCGCGTTCTTCGGCATGTCCAACCGGCTGGTGAACATGGCCGAGATCCCGCCCAACGAAGAATTCTATCTGCTCGGCCGGTTGCCCCGGCAGGCGTGATCAGCCGTCCCGCAGCGCCCGCGCCGCCTCGCCCGCGGCGCGGATCGCCAGCGCATAGGTGATCACGTCGATCGAGGTCGCCACGAACCGGGCCCCCGCATCGAGGCATTGCTGCGCCAGCGCCGGATCGGTCATGAGGATGCCCGGCGCCTTGCCGGAGGCCGCGATGCGGCGGATGGCGTCCAGCACCGCCTCGACCACGGGGGCCGCGCCGAGATCGGCGCCGAAGCCCATGTCGGCGGCAAGGTCGGCGGGGCCGATGAAGACGCCGTCCACGCCTTCGACCGCGAGGATGTCGTCTAGCGCCGCCAGCCCGGCGCGGGTTTCCACCTGCACGCCCAGCCAGATCTGCTCGCCCGCCGTGGCGATGTAGTCCGTCACCGCGGCAAAGCCCGACGCGCGGGCCAGCGCCGCGCCGACCCCGCGATTGCCCTGCGGGGCATAGCGGGTGGCGCGGACCAGCCGCTCGGCCTGGCTCCTCGATTCCACCATCGGGATCAGGATCGACTGCGCGCCGATATCCAGCACCTGCTTGATCGCCCAGGTCTCGTCCATCGGCAGGCGCACGACCGGGTGGCTGCCCGACGCCTGCACCACGCGAAGCTGCGCCATGATCGACCGCAGGTCGTTCGGCGCATGCTCGCCGTCGATCAGCAGCCAGTCGAACCCGGCGGAGGCGGTGATCTCGGCGGCGTAGGAATCGGCAAGGCCGACCCATGCGCCCATGAGCGCCTCACCGGCGGCGAGGCGGGACTTGAAGGGGTTGTGCGGTGCGGGCATGGCGCTCTCGGCTGTGACGGTCGCGCCACCGTGCCCGGTATGGCGAGGCGGGGCAAGGCAGGGGCGCGGCTGGCGCGCGCCCCGTTCTTACGCCGCCTGTTCGGCGGGATCGACCAGCGCCACGAGGTCCATCATGATCCGGTTCAGCTCGAAATCCTTGGGCGTATAGACGCGGATCACGCCCATCTCGGCCAGCCGTCTGGCGTCGTCTTCGGGGATGATGCCGCCGACGATCACCGGGATGTGGCCGAGGCCCGCGCCGCGCATCCGCTCCATCACGTCCTTCACCAGCGGCAGGTGGCTGCCCGACAGGATCGACAGGCCGACCACATGCGCATCCTGATCGCGCACCGCCGTCACGATCTGCTCGGGCGTCAGGCGGATGCCGTCATAGGTGATGTCGATGCCGCAGTCGCGGGCGCGGAAGGCGATCTGTTCCGCCCCGTTGGAATGGCCGTCGAGCCCCGGCTTGCCGACCACCAGCTTCATCCGGCGGCCGAGCCGCCCGCTGACCGCATCGACCGCCTCGCGGATCGGCTCCAGCCCCTCGGTGCGGTTCGACGGGTTGGCCGAAACCCCCGTAGGCCCCCGGTATTCGCCATGAACCTGCCGCATGACGCCGGCCCATTCGCCGGTCGTGGCGCCCGCCTTCGCGGCGGTGATGGAAGCGGGCATGATGTTGCGCCCGGCGGCCGCGTCCTCGCGCAGTCGGTCCAGCGCCGCTGCGACCGCCGCGCTGTCGCGATCCTCGCGCCACTGGTTCAGGCGGGCCACCTGATCGGCCTCGACCGCAGGATCAACCACCATGATCCCGCCGTCGCCCGCGGTCAGGGGCGAGGGTTCGCCCTGCTGCCAGCGGTTCACCCCGACGACGACCGTCTCGCCCGCTTCCACCCGGTTCAGCCGGGCGGCGTTCGATTCGACCAGCCGCGACTTCATGTAGTCGATGGCGGCGATGGCGCCGCCCATCTCGTCCAGCAGCTTGAGTTCGGCCCGCGCGCCGTCCTTCAGTTCCTCGACCTTCCGCGCGACGGCCGGGTTGCCGTCGAACAGGTCGCCATATTCCAGCAAATCGGTCTCATAGGCCATGATCTGCTGCATCCTGAGCGACCACTGCTGGTCCCAGGGACGCGGCAGTCCCAGCGCCTCGTTCCACGCCGGCAGCTGCACGGCGCGGGCGCGGGCGTTCTTGGACAGCGTGACCGCCAGCATCTCGATCAGGATGCGATAGACGTTGTTTTCCGGCTGCTGTTCGGTCAGCCCAAGGCTGTTCACCTGCACGCCGTAGCGGAAGCGGCGGTATTTCTCCTCCTCGATGCCATAGCGGTCGCGGCAGATCTCGTCCCAGAGCTCGGTGAAGGCGCGCATCTTGCAGAGCTCGGTCACGAAGCGGATGCCAGCGTTGACGAAGAAGCTGATCCGCCCGACCATCGCCGGGAAATCCTGCGGCGCGACCTTGCCCTTGAGGTCGTCCAGCACGGCGATCCCTGTCGCCAGCGCATAGGCGAGTTCCTGCTCCGGCGTCGCCCCAGCTTCCTGGAGGTGATAGGAGCAGACGTTCATCGGGTTCCATTTCGGCAGGTGCCGCGCCGTGTAGGCCGCAACATCCGTGATCATCCGCAAGCTGGGCTTCGGCGGGCAGATATACGTCCCGCGCGAGAGGTATTCCTTGATGATGTCGTTCTGCACCGTCCCCTGCAGCCTGGCGACATCCGCCCCCTGCTCCTCGGCCACCGCGACATACAGCGCCAGCAGCCAGGGGGCCGTCGCGTTGATCGTCATCGAGGTGTTCATCTGTTCCAGCGGGATCTGGTCGAACAGTGCCCGCATATCGCCCAGATGCCCGACCGGCACGCCGACCTTGCCGACCTCGCCACGGGCGAGGACGTGGTCGCTGTCATAGCCGGTCTGGGTCGGCAGGTCGAAGGCGACCGACAGGCCGGTCTGCCCCTTGGACAGGTTGCTGCGGTAAAGCTCGTTCGACTTCTTCGCCGTCGAATGGCCCGCATAGGTGCGGAAAAGCCAGGGTTTGTCGCGTTCGGTCATCGGAATCCGTCTCGCAATATTATTCCTTTGGTCCCGTTCTATCCGCAACAATGATGCGCCGTCAATTCGCTGCACTGCGGCGTGACGAGCAAAAAAGGCCGCCCCCGGAAGGGCGGCCGGATAATGCGCGGCAAAGGCCGGTCAGACGGCGGCGGCGCAGACGTCGTCCGTCACCTTGTCCTCGTATTTGCGGAAGTTCTCGCGGAACATGCCCTTCAGCTTCTCGGCCTGCGCGTCATAGGCTGCGCCGTCGGCCCAGGTCTGGCGCGGGTCCAGCAGCTTGTCATCGACGCCCGGCACCGACACCGGCACCTCGAAGCCGAAATTCGGGTCGCAGCGGAACTCGGCATTGTTGAGCGAGCCGTCCAGCGCCGCCGTCAGCAGGGCGCGGGTCGCCTTGATAGGCATCCGCTTGCCGGTTCCGAACGGGCCGCCGGTCCAGCCGGTGTTGACCAGCCAGCAGGTCGCGCCCGACTTCTCGATCCGCTCGGCCAGCAGGCGCCCGTAAACTTCGGGGCGACGGGGCATGAAGGGGGCGCCGAAGCAGGTGGAGAAGGTCGGCACCGGCTCGGTCACGCCATCCTCGGTTCCCGGCGTCTTGGACGTGAAGCCCGACAGGAAGTGATACATCGCCTGCTGCGGCGTCAGCCGCGAGATCGGCGGCATCACGCCGAACGCGTCCGAGGTCAGCATGATGACGTTCTTCGGCTGGCCCGCCATCCCGGTTTCGGACGCGTTGGAAATCGCCTCCAGCGGATAGGCGCAGCGCATGTTCTCGGTGATGGAGCTGTCGGCGAAGTCCAGCTCCAGCGTCTCGGGGTTGAAGACCATGTTCTCGACCACGGTCGCGAAGCGCGAGGTGGTGGCGTAGATCTCGGGCTCGGCCACGGGCGAGAGGTCGATGGTTTTGGCGTAGCAGCCGCCCTCGAAGTTGAAGACGCCCTTGTCCGACCAGCCATGCTCGTCATCGCCGATCAGCGTGCGCGAGGGATCGGCCGAGAGCGTCGTCTTGCCGGTCCCCGACAGGCCGAAGAAGATTGCCACGTCGTTGGGATCGTCCGGCGCGTGGTTGGCCGAGCAGTGCATCGGCATCACGCCCCGCTCGGGCAGGAGATAGTTGAGCAGCGAGAACACGCCCTTCTTGTTCTCGCCCGCATATTCGGTGTTGGCGATCAGGATCAGCTTGCGCTTGAAGTTGAGGGCGATCACCGTTTCCGACCGGCAGCCGTGGCGGGCGGGATCGGCCTTGAAGGACGGGCAGTTGATGATCGTCCAGTCGGCTTTGAACGTGGCCAGTTCCGAAGGCTCGGGCCGGCGCAGCAGGTGGCGGATGAACAGGCTGTGCCAGGCGAGTTCGCTGACCACCCGCACGTCCAGCCGCTGCTCGGGGTCGGCCCCGCCATAGAGATCCTGCACGAAATATTCGCCGCCCTGCATGTGGGCGAGCATGTCGTCGTAGAGCCGGTCGAACGCCTCCGGCTCCATCGGCGGGTTGTTTTCCCACCAGATGCTGTCCTGCACCGACGGGGTGCTGACGACGAACTTGTCCTTGGGCGAGCGGCCGGTCTTGTCGCCGGTGCTGACGAGGAACGCGCCGCCCAATCCCAGCGTGCCTTCGCCGCGGCGGATGGCAGCCTCGACCAGTGCAGGCTCCAGCAGGTTGTAGTGGACTTGCCCCAGCCCCTCGAGTCCCTGGTCCTCAATGCGGAAATCGGGGTTGACGCGGGTCTCGGCCATCGGTGCTGCTCCTGGTCGGCGGGGTTCCGTGCGCCTGCCTATAACATGGCACCTTGATGAAGGAAGCGCCACGAAGCTCAAGTTAGCGCAACCAGAGAATGTTAGCGCCATCTTCGCCGACGCGAGCGGGGGGTAATGGATCGGCAAGGATCATGGGGTAAAGCTGGGGCATGGCCGATGATTCGATCATCCTGCACGGGTCGGCAGTCGCGCTTGGCGGGAAGGCGCTGCTCGCGCTGGGGGCGTCGGGGTCGGGCAAGTCGGCGCTGTGCCTGGCGCTGATGGCGTCCGGCGCGCTGCTGGTGGCCGACGACCGGGTGCGGCTGTGGCGGGCCGGCGAAGGCGAAGGGAAAAGGCTGTTGGCGGATGCGCCTGCGCCGCTGCATGGGCGGATCGAGGCGCGAGGGGTCGGGCTCCTGTGCGCAGCCGCCGCGGGGCCGACGCCGGTGGCGCTGATCGTCGATCTCGACATGGCCGAGGACCGGCGGCTGCCGCCATGGCGCAGCCGTGAATTGCTGGGGGTGACGCTGCCCCTTGTTCTTGGGCCCGCAGGGCCACATCTTCATGCTGCGTTGCGGCAGTATCTGCTGGCCGGACGCGCCGATTAGGACAGAACGATGCGGAAGGACGCCGAACCTCATCTCCCGGACCACACCGCCGAGCGTCAGCAGCGGGTGGTGCTGGTCACCGGTCCTTCGGGGGCCGGACGCTCCACCGCGATCCGCGCGCTGGAGGATATGGGATTCGAGGTGATCGACAACCTGCCGCTGTCGCTGGTGCCGCGCCTTCTCGACGGGCTGACGCGGGCGACGCCGGTCGCGCTGGGGCTGGACGTGCGCAATCGCGACTTCTCGGCCGCCAACGTGATGGAGCTGATCGACCGGCTGACCCGCGATCCGGCCTATGCCTGCGAGGTGCTGTTCATCGATTGCAGCCCGGACCGGCTGGTCCAGCGCTACAACGAAACCCGCCGCCGCCATCCGCTGTCGGACGAGGGCCCGCCCGACACCGCCATTCGGGTCGAGCGTGACCTGCTGGAACAGATCCGCACCCGCGCGGACGTGCTGATCGACACGACCGAACTCACGCCCCACGACCTGCGGGCCGAGCTGGCGCAGTTCTACGATCCGCGGCCCGGCGCCGGGCTGACCTTGTCAGTGGAATCCTTCAGCTACAAGCGGGGGGTGCCGCGCGGCATCGACATGATGTTCGACTGCCGCTTCCTCGCGAACCCGCACTGGGTCGATGCGCTGCGCCCCCTGGACGGCCGCGACCGCCCGGTGCGCGACTACGTGATGGCCGACCCGCGCTATGCCGAATTCTTCGAGCGGGTGCGCGATCTCATACTTTTTGCCCTTCCGGCGCAGGTCGAGGAGGGAAAATCCCACCTCGCCATCGGCTTCGGCTGCACCGGAGGGCAACACCGTTCCGTCACAATGACGGAAAACATGGCCGACGCGCTTGCACAGTCAGGCTGGCAAGTGTCTAAACGGCATAGGGAACTGGAACGCCGCGAGGCGCCCCGGTGGATGTCGGCCCAAGCCGACCGCCAGAAGGGCGCGGCATGAGGCTCGCGGCTGCATGTGGTAGGAACCTTTGATCGGAATCGTCATCGTCGCGCATGGGGGGCTGGCGCGGGAATATCTATCTGCGGTCGAGCATGTGGTCGGCCCGCAGACCGCTGTCCGCGCGATCACCATGGAGGAGGACCATGACCGCGCCGACAAGCAGAACGAGATCTGCGATGCCGCCAACGCCGTCGATGACGGCAACGGCGTCGTGATCGTCACCGACCTGTTCGGCAGTTCGCCGTCGAACCTGTCGATCCCGGCCTGCGCGCAGCGGCACGGGATGATCCTTTATGGCGTGAACCTGCCGATGCTGGTCAAGCTGGCAAAGTCCCGCCACCTGCCCATCGCCCAGGCGGTGGCGCTGGCCCGCGACGCGGGCCGCAAATACATCAACAGCTACGATCTTTCGCTGAACGAAGAGCCCGAGGATCTTCGTCAGGCGGTCCGGTGAACGACGCCCCCGCCGGGGCGTCCAGCCCGATCACCCGAGACTTGCGGATCATCAACGAGAAGGGGCTTCACGCCCGCGCCTCGGCCCGCTTCGTCGAGACGGTCGAGCGGTTCGACGCCAGCGCCACGGTGGAAAAGGACGGCGAGCGGGTGGGCGGCGATTCCATCATGGGCCTGCTGATGCTGACCGCGCCGCGCGGCAGCGTCATCTCGGTCACCACCGAAGGGGCGCAGGCGTCCGAACTGATGGAGGCGCTGTCGGCGCTGGTCGCCGATTTCTTCGGCGAAGGCATGTAGGGCGGCGCATTGAGCCGCGGCAGCTATCACCACGGCAATCTGCGGCAGGCGCTGGTCGATGCGACCGTCGGGCTGATCGAGCAGAAGGGTCCGGCCGCTTTCACCCTTGCCGAGGCGGCCCGGCTGGCGGGCGTCAGCGCCGCCGCGCCCTATCGCCATTTCGAGGGCCGCGACCAGCTGCTGGAGGAGGTGGCGCGGCAGGGCTATCTCGACTTCGCCGCCCGGCTTGAGGCGGCGTTCGGCGGCGGCCGGCCCTCGGCGCTGTCGGCATTCCTGCGGATGGGGCAGGCCTATCTGACCTTCGCCAGCGAAAAGCCCGGCTTCTACATCGCGATGTTCGAATCCGGTCTGTCGATCGCCGGAAATGCCGAGCTTTCCGCCGCCGCCGACCGCGCGCAGGAGGCATTGCTGACCGGCGCGACGGCGCTGTTCGCGCGCATCCCCGCAGATCGCCGACCGCCGCCGATCATGGTGGCGAACCACATCTGGGCGATGTCGCATGGCGTGGTCGAGCTGTTCGGCCGCGGCCGTCCCGGCAGCAGGGTGCCCGTGACCGCCGCCGATATGCTGGAAAGCGGCGTGCTGATCTATCTGCGCGGGCTGGGTGTCATCCCCTCCTGACCCGGCTCCAAAAAAAATTTGTCGCATGGCATTGACGGATGACCTGCCGGCCCCAACCTGTGTTAATGTGATTAACATTTACATCCAGCAGACCGCCAGCACGGAGGCAACCTTGAACACCTATCCCGCCTATCCCGACAACCGCTTCGGCTCGCAGGTCAAGCGCGCTGTCCTGCGCGCCCGCGACTGGCTGGACGAACACGGCCGGCTCGCCTGGATCGCGGCGATGATCGCCGGGTTCGTCCTGTTCTGGCCGCTCGGCCTGTTCATCCTCGGCTACATGATCTGGAGCAATCGCATGTTCGGAGGCTGCCATTCCCGCGCCCGTTCCTTCAACGACCGGCGCACCCGTTTCGCCCAGCCGGAAACCACCGGCAACGCGGCCTTCGACGCTTACCGGGACGAGACGCTGAAGCGGCTGGAGGACGAGCACCGCGCCTTCGTGGACTTCCTTCAGAAGCTCCGCGAGGCCCGCGACAAGGCCGAGTTCGACCAGTTCATGGAAGAGCGCAAGCAGGGCTGACGCATTGCGGATTGCGGAAAGGGCCTGAGAAACCCGGCCCTTTTTCCGTCAGTAGGAATAATCGCGGTAGATGCGGGACAGATCGCCCTGCCAGTCGCCGTGATACCGCGCCAGAAGCTCGTCCGCGGGGGTGATGCCGGTTTCCACCGTCTCGCGCAGCGCATCGAGGAAATGCGTCTCGTCCCCGATCAGCCCGCCCGCGCCGGGGCGGGCACGGGCCTTCAGCCCGGCCTCGGCGATGTCCAGCACCTGCCGGGACAGATCGCGCAGGGCAACGCCCCCCGCCTCTCCGGCCAGTCCGTCGCGGGCGGCGGCGCGGCGCAGCCCTTCGCGCGTCTCATCGTCCCAGCCCTTGACCAGATCCCACGCCGCATCCAGAGCGCCGCCGTCATAGAGCAGCCCGACCCACACGGCGGGCAGGGCGCAGAGCCGCCGCCACGGGCCGCCATCGGCGCCGCGCATCTCGATGTATTTCTTGACCCGCGCTTCCGGGAACACCGTCGTCATGTGGTCCGCCCAGTCCGACAGCGTCGGCACCTCGCCGGGCAGGGCGGGCAGGCGGCCCTTGAGGAAGTCGCGGAACGACTGTCCCAGCGCGTCGATATACTTGCCGTCGCGATAGACGAAATACATCGGCACATCGAGGATATAGTCCACCCAGGCGTCGTAACCGAAGCCGTCCTGGAACACGAACGGCAGCATCCCGGTGCGCGCCTCGTCGAGGTTCTGCCAGATATGGGCGCGCCACGACTTCATCCCGTTCGGCTTGCCGTCGAGGAAGGGCGAGTTGGCGAACAGCGCCGTCGCCACCGGCTGCAGGGCGAGGCCGACGCGCAGCTTCTTGACCATGTCCGCCTCAGACCCGAAGTCGAGATTCACCTGCACGGTGCAGGTGCGATACATCATCTGCTTTCCCAAGGTGCCGACGCGGTCCATGTAGTCGGTCATCAGCCGATAGCGGCCCTTGGGCATCATCGGCATCTGGTCCTGCGACCAGATCGGCGCCGCGCCAAGGCCGATGAACCCCGCGCCGATATCGTCCGCGACCTGCCGGACCTCGGCCAGATGGGCATTCACCTCGTCGCAGGTCTGGTGGATCGTCTCCAGCGGCGCGCCGGACAGCTCCAGCTGGCCGCCGGGCTCCAGGCTGACATTCGCATCGCCCCGCTGCAGGCCGATCAGGTGCTCGCCTTCCAGCACTGGCCGCCAGCCGAAGCGGTCGCGCAGCCCTTCCAGCATCGCGTTGATCGAGCGGGGGCCGTCATAGGGCAGGGGCTTCAGGTCGTCCCAGGTGAAGCCGAACTTCTCGTGCTCGGTGCCGATCCGCCAGTCGGCCACGGGCTTCTCGCCCGAGGCGACATACTCGGCCAGTTGCTCGCGCCGCTCGATCGGGCCGCCGCCCTGTTGGGGAATGGACATGGACAGGCCTTTCGATCGTGACCGACCACAGGTGCCGTGGCACCGGGGGCGTGTCAAGTTAGGGGACTTCAGCCTTTCAGCCGATGCTGCCGCGAACGCCGCCGGTCTGGGCGCGATCCAGCAGCAGATGGTCGAGGATCACGCAGGCCGCCATCGCCTCGGCCACCGGCACGGCGCGGATGCCGACGCAAGGATCGTGCCGGCCCTTGGTGATGAGGTCGATCTCCTCGCCCGCTGCATTGATGGTGCGGCGGGGGGTCAGGATCGAGCTTGTCGGTTTCACCGCGAAGCGGACGACGATGTCCTGTCCGGTGGAAATCCCGCCGAGGATGCCGCCCGCGTGGTTCGACAGGAACTCCGGCCCGTGCGGCCCCATGCGGATCTCGTCGGCGTTCTGGGTGCCTTTCAGCGCCGCGGCCGCCATGCCCTCGCCGATCTCCACGGCTTTGACGGCGTTGATCGACATCATCGCCGCCGCCAGATCGGTGTCGAGCTTGGCATAGACCGGCGCGCCCAGACCCGGCGGGCAGCCCTGCACCACCACCTCGACCACCGCGCCGACGCTGTCCTGATCCTTGCGGATGGCGGTCAGGTAGTCGGTCCATTCCTGAACCGCACCTGCGTCGGGGCAGAAGAAGTCGTTGCGGTCGATCTCGGCCAGGTCGATGCGGGCGCGGTCGATATGCCGGTCGCCCATCTGCACCATGTAGCCGGTGATCCGCAGGTCCGGCGCCAGATCGCGCAGCACCGCCTGCGCCACGCCCCCGGCCGCGACCCGCGCAGCCGTCTCGCGCGCGCTGGACCGGCCGCCGCCGCGATAGTCGCGGGTGCCGTATTTCAGGTGATAGGCGATGTCGGCGTGACCGGGCCGGAAGGCCTGCGCGATGTCGCCATAGTCGCGGCTGCGCTGGTCGGTATTCTCGATCATCAGCTGGATCGGGGTGCCGGTGGTCCGCCCCTCGAACACGCCCGAGAGGATGCGGACCGCGTCGGCTTCCTGCCGCTGGGTGGTCATCTTCGACTGGCCGGGACGGCGGCGGTCGAGGAAGCGCTGGATGAACGCCTCGTCCAGCGCGACGCCGGGCGGGCAGCCATCGACCGTTGCGCCAAGGGCGGGGCCGTGGCTTTCGCCCCACGAGGTGAAGCGGAACATCCGGCCGAAGGTGTTGAAGCTCATCTCTCTGGTCCCGGTTGCCGCCCTTTGGTTGCGGATAGCGCGGGGGGGCGGGCCGGGCAATAGATGGCGCTTGCGAAGGGCGCGGGGCGGCGTATGCTTCGCGCCACCTCGGGGTGCCCTTTCGGGCTGAGATGCGGAGAGCCGCGAACCCGTCGAACCTGATCCGGTCAACACCGGCGGAGGGAAGGTCGCGCCTCCTTTCTTTCCGAAACCCGCAAAGGAGGAAGCGCGATGAAAGCGTCCGTGACTGTCATGGCCGCCGCCCTGCTGGCGGCCCCCTTCCTGATCGTGCCGGCCGCCGCGCAGGACCGGCCCGAACTTACCATCTACGCCCCCGACTATTTCGCCAGCGAATGGGGTCCCGGCCCCAAGATCGAGCAGGGGTTCGAGGCGGCCTGCGGCTGCGATCTGGTCTTCGTCACCGGCGACGTGCTGCCGCGCCTGCTGATCGAGCGGGGGCGCACCCGCGCCGACGTGGTGATCGGGCTCAACACCGACCAGACCGCGCGGGCCCGCGAAACCGGCCTGTTCGCGCCGCACGGGCAGGACACGTCGGCGCTGACCATGCCGGTCGCGTGGGATGACGATGTCTTCCTGCCCTTCAACTACAGCGAACTCGCCTTCGTCTATGACGAGACGCGCCTGCCGAGCCCGCCGCAGAGCTTCGCGGCGCTGCTGGACGCGCCGGACGATCTGCGGATCGTCATCCAGGACCCGCGCGCCTCGGCCAGCGGGCTGGCGCTGCTGCTGTGGGTCAAGTCGGTCTATGGGGATGGCGCGGGCGAGGCCTGGGCGAAGCTTGCGCCCAAGGTGCTGACGGTGACGCCGGGCTGGTCGGAAAGCTATGGTCTGTTCACGAGCGGAGAGGCGGACATGGTGCTGTCCTACACCAGCTCGCCCGCCTATCACATCATGGCCGAGGACGACCTGACCAAGCACGCCGCGATCTTCCCGGAAGGGCATTACCTGATGGTGGAACTCGCCGCGAAGCTGGAAGGCAGCGACCAGCCCGAACTGGCGCAGGCGTTCATGGACTACATCCTGACGCCCGAGTTCCAGTCGATCATCCCCGAAGCCAACTGGGCGTGGCCCGCGAAGCTGCCGCCCGAGGCGCTGCCGCAGGCGTTCCGCGACCTGCCCCGGCCGGACAAGACGTTCCTTTACTCAGAGGCCGAGGCCGAGGCGCTGCGCCAGCCCGCGCTGGACGAATGGCTGACCGCGTTCCGGCGCTGAAGGCCGCGCGTCCGGGCACGGCGCTTGCCGCCCTCGTCGCGGGCGGGCTGGCGCTGCTGGTGCTGGGAACGCTCGCCGCCGTGGCCTGGGCGGCCGAGGGGCTTTCCGGCCTCGGCCGCTGGGACCTGCGGGCGATCTGGTTCACTTTGTGGCAGGCCACGGTTTCCGCCACGCTGGCGGCGGCGCTGGCGGTGCCGGTCGCCCGCGCGCTGGCCCGCCGCGCGTTCCCCGGACGCGGTGCGCTGATCCTGTTGCTGGGCGCGCCCTTCATCCTGCCGGTGATCGTGGCGATCATGGGGCTGATCGCGATCTTCGGCCGCACCGGGCTGGCGAACGCGGGCCTTGGCGCGCTGGGATTGCCGCAGATGTCGATCTATGGCTGGCAGGGCGTGATCCTCGCCCATGTATTCTTCAACCTGCCACTGGCGGTGCGGCTGATCCTGCATGGCTGGCAGGCGATCCCGGCCGAGCGGTTCCGGCTGGCCCGCTCGCTCGGCTTCGCCCCCGCCGACACCGCCCGCCATCTGGAGCGGCCGATGCTGGTCGAGGTGCTGCCGGGCGTCTGGCTGGCCGCGTTCCTCGTCTGCTTGACGAGCTTTGCCGTCGCGCTGACGCTGGGGGGCGGGCCGCAGGCCACCACGATCGAGCTGGCGATCTATCAGGCATTCCGCTTCGACGCCGATCTGGGCCGCGCGGCGAGCCTCGGGCTGGTGCAGGTGGCGATCAGCCTTGCCGCGATGGCGATGGCCGCACGCGTCACCCTGCCTGCGGGCTTCGGCGCGGGGCTGGACCGCCCGGCCGAGCTTTCCGGCCCGCGCGGCTGGCGCGTGGTGGCGGATACGGCGGTGATCGGGCTGGCGGCGGCCTTCCTGATCGCGCCGATGGTAGCCGTGATCCTGCCCGGCCTGCCTGCGCTGGCCGGTCTGCCCGGCTCGGTCTGGGCGGCGACGGCCCGGTCCGTGTCGATGGCGCTGACCTCGGCGGCGTTGACGCTGGTGATGGCTCTGGCGCTGTCGCTCGCGCTGGCCGAGCGGCCGCGCCGCTGGATCGAGGCGGCGGGGATGCTGCCGCTGGTCGCCTCGCCGCTGGTGCTGGGAACCGGGCTTTACCTGCTGCTGCGCGACTGGGCGCGGCCGGAATCGCTCGCGCTGCCGGTCACGGTCCTGATCAACGGCGTCATGGCGCTGCCCTTCGCGTTGCGCGCCCTGATCCCCGCCGCGCGGACCGTTCAGGCGGATTACGGACGGCTCGCCGCCTCGCTCGGCCTGCGCGGCGCGGCCCGGCTGCGGCTGCTGACCCTGCCGCGCATGGCCCGACCGTTGGGCTTCGCGGGCGGTCTTTCGGCGGCGCTGGCGATGGGCGATCTGGGCGTGATCACATTGTTCGCTGACCAGCGCACGACCCTGCCGATGCTGATCTGGCAACTCATGGGCCGCTACCGGATCGAGGACGCGGCCGGCGCGGCGGTGCTGCTGATGGCGATCAGCTTCGCGCTGTTCTGGGTCTTCGACCGGGGGGCGCGGCTTGTCGGAAGGTGAGAACGGCCTTGAACTGCGGAGCCTGCGCCTCACGCAGGACGATTTCAGCCTGAGCGCCGACCTGACGGTGCCAAAGGGCGCGCGCGTCGCGGTGATCGGCCCCTCCGGCTCGGGCAAGTCCACGCTTCTGGCGCTGATCGAGGGGTTCCTGCGCCCCGATGCCGGGCAGGTCCGCTGGAACGGGCGCGACCTCGGCCCGCTGGCGCCGGGCGACCGCCCGCTGTCGGTCCTGTTCCAGGACCAGAACCTCTTTCCGCATCTGACGGTGTTTCAGAACGTCGCGCTGGGCCTGCGCCCGGACCTGCGGCTGAACGGCCCGCAGCGCCGGCAGGTCGAAACCGCGCTGGCCGAGGTGGGGCTGGCGGGGATGGGCGCGCGCCGCCCCGGTTCGCTGTCCGGCGGGCAGCAGGGCCGGGTGGCGCTGGCCCGCGCCTTGCTGCGCGCCCGGCCGATGCTGCTGCTGGACGAGCCGTTCTCCGCCCTCGGCCCGGCGCTTAAGGCCGAGATGCTGGAGCTTGTCGCCCGCATCGCCTCGGCCAGCGGCGCGACGGTGCTGATGGTGACGCATGATCCGGCGGACGCCCGCGGCTTTGCCGAGCTGACGATCCTCGTCGATGGCGGCGTGGTGCATCCGCCCCGCCCCACGCAGGCGCTGCTGGACGATCCACCCCCCGCGCTGCGGGCCTATCTCGGCGCGGTCAGGCCCTGAACCGCGCCGGCGAGAGCGCCCGCGCCAGTGCTGCGTCCGTCCCGCGCCGCAGCACCGTGTCGGCGATGAAGCGGGCGGCGGCGGGGGCCGACTGGAAGCCATAGCCGCCCTGTCCCGCGAACCACACGAAGTCCGGCGCGTCCGGGTCGGCGCCGTAGACCGGGTCGCCATCGGGGGCGAAGGTCCGCAGCCCGGCCCAGCTCGACAGCAGCCGCTGGACCGGAAAGCGGGTCATCGCCTCGTAGCGCGCCAGCCCCTCGGCCAGCACCATGTCGTCGGGCCAGGCGTCATGCGGGTCCATCGGATCGGCCTCGCACGGCGAGACGATCAGGGCGCCCGCGTCGGGCTTGGCATACCAGCCCTCGCCCACGCCCATCGTCATCGGCCACCCCGCCGGGTCCATCCCGTCCGGCGCCGGTATCCGCGCCATCGAGCGGCGATGCGGCCGCAGCCCCAGCGGCGTCACCCCCGCCATCGCCGCGACCCGGTCAGCCCAAGGACCGGCGGCGTTGACCAGCATGGCGGCGGTGAACTCGCCCTGCGGCGTCGTGACCGCCCAACCGCCCTGACGCCGGATCGCCGTCACCGGCGCGCGGGTCAGCAGCGTGGCGCCATTGCCGCGCGCTGTGCGGGCGTAGTGCTGGACCAGCCGGTCAGTGTCGATGTCGCTGGCATGATCCCCCTTGGCCGCCGCCGCGACTCTGGCAGGATCGAGAGGCGGGAACAGCGCCGCGGCTTCCTCGGCGTCGATGGGGGAAAGATGCATGGCGTCCGCCTCGGCGGCGAACAGACCCTGCTGCGAGGGGGAGGCGACCAGCAAGATCCCACGCGGGGACAGCACATCCGCCCCCGCCAGCCCCTCGCGCGAGGCGAGCGACAGCTCCACGATCGGCGGCGGGCCGTAATAGGGCTCATAAAGCGCCGCCGAGCGGGACGAGGCGTGATGAGCAAGGCCTTCCTCGTCCTCCAGCAGCACGACGGAGGCGTGAGCGGACAGTTCGGCGGCAGCGGAAACCCCGGCGATGCCGCCGCCGATGATGAGGATGTCGGTGTTCATGGGGGCGTTCTGGCATGGGGGGCCGGGGCGGGGAAGGGGAAAGCGAAGCCGAGGGCGGGGGCGCCGCAAGCCGCGCTGACGCGAGGCGCAGAAAGAATATGAGGACCTCGGCCACGACGCCGCCCGGCTGAGGAGCCACGAGCTGGGGGTGCCGCTGGGTGAGGAGAAGTGCTCGGCGCGGGCGGATACGATGGTGTGGTAGGGTGAGAATTAATCTCACCATTGGAGGGTAAACCTTGCTGTGCTCTTGCTGCTCGTAACAGCGCTTGATCGTAACCCCTTCCTGGTGCAAGTCTAAAATTCGAATGCCTGCACTCCATGATTGGAGAAGCCAGGCCCTAAGTCAAGGGTTTATGAAACGTGCCGTACATCTCCATTCAAAGATTCTCCTGCATAAAAAAGGCTGACTTGGAGATTGCTGATATCAATATCATAATTGGTGAGCAGGGCTCAGGAAAAAGTGTCACGACGAAATTAATTTACTTCTTCGGCGATTTGTTTTCTGACTTTATCCGGGCAGCAGAGGATCAGACGCCACTTGAGCATTACAAAAAGGAAGTTGCTAGACGTTTCACGACATGGTTTCCGCCGGGGGCGTGGGGGGGGATAAATTTCAAATTTCCTTCAGGTCGGGTGACGCGACATTCAGGGTGATGAGGAGGGTAAAGGCGGGTGAGCTAAGTGACGAAGTCTCGTTTTCTACGTCTCCTTGGTTCACTGATATGTACGAAGAGGCGCTCTCGGTATTTTATAATATCAAGCCGCTAGCCCCAAACGTGGAGGATGGACTTGATCTGCGGATGGCTAACTCGTTAGAGGTGGGTTGGCGAATTGGAAGCACCATTTGCAACAAGATGACAGTGGAGCTTGGTAGAGATTTTGTCTCTGGTCAGACCTTTATTCCTGCGGGGCGAGCATTCTTTACCAGCATCGGAAGATTGGTGGCAGGAATTGAGCAAGGCAGTGCGCTTGATCCGGTTACACACCGATTTGCGCGGCTGTGTGCAGGCTGGCGTGATCGGTCACAGCTTATCTATGACCGACTGGGAGAGAGCTTTCATGCCGAACGAGATCGAGCGATGAAGGATCTATTTGGAGGAAGTATTTCTTCGAAGAGAGACTCGGAAGTGATCGAGATGGAAGATGGGCGGCAGGTTCCATTTGCCTTTCTATCAAGTGGTCAGCAGGAAATTATTCCTATTTGATTCTACCTGAACAATATCATGCTGGATGATGCTTTAAGGCCTGACAGCAGAGCCAGGTCTCGTCGGGTTTCAGGATTTAATCTCGTGTACATAGAAGAACCAGAGGCGCACCTTTTTCCGAGGGCACAAGCCCGGCTGCTCGATTTTTTGATCAGCTCAGTATTAAATGAGAGAAGATCTAGGCGTCTAATTCTTACCACTCACAGCCCTTATGTGATGACAAGAATGAATGTGTACTTGAAAGCGGGGCAGCTTGCGCGCAGAAAAAAGAGGAATCAAGAGATAAATGATATTATTCCGCGGGCTTGCTGGATTGGCCGTGATCAACTTGCAGCGTGGGCAATCCGTGACGGAGAATTTGTCTCTCTTATCGATGAAGATGGGATGATAGACTCGGAATATCTGGATGGTATTTCTGATATAATGGCTGAGGAATATAGCCGGCTGTTGGATGTCGAGGAAACTATTTGATGAGTTGTGTCGAGATACGGAAGGGCAGCAACATAACTGTCAAAGAACATGGTAGGTCCGCAAATTTTCCTAATCCCGCGCGTCAGCCACATAGCGTCGGGCGCATCGATAACTGTTTGATTACGGAAGGAATTCGGGCGGATTTCTTTGTTTAAAATGAAGATTCGGCGGTTCTGGTGGAACTTAAAGGATGTAATGTTAAGCACGCCTGCGAGCAGTTGTTGCAAGCAGCTGCTCACCCTAGTGTTACACAACACATCAAGGGGAAGCAGCTTGGGTTTCTGATAATCTGTTCGCAAGCTCCTAAGGAACGTCTGATTAAGGCGTTCGGCTGCGCCGAGATGGCGGCTTGATCGGTCGGACGGGCGAGAAGCGATCCGCTGGCAGCCGGTTTCTCAG
>NZ_JAHQZU010000109.1 GCF_019061185.1 Paracoccus sp. Z118 | reverse complement strand
AAATACTACGATTCCCTCTCGGGCTGGTATCGCATGACCGGCGGCGACACCCGGCAGGTCGATGGCATCACCGGAGCAAGCGTCGGCGCAGGCCGCACACTGGAGATCACGCTCGATCTCGCCGACGCGCTGTTCGACGCGGGCTACACCCTGCATGTCGATGCCGCCGTCGAAGACATGCGCGACAGCCCGAACGAGGTCGAACTGCCGCTCACCGCAGCCGGGGCGAGTGCCACCGGCTCGCGCTACATCGCCAGCGTTTCCTACAAGTAAGGCACCAAGATGATCCGCGCACTCCATCGCTGGCCGGGCGTCCTGGCCGCGTTGCTGCTGACGGTGCTTGCGCTGTCCGGGGCAGCCCTGTCGGTTTATCCCGCGGCCGAGCGGCTGTCTTCGCACCAGGTCGGGGCCAGCCTTTCCGTGGCCGATCTGGCCGGCTCGATCGCCGCCAGCCATCCGGGGCTGGAACAGATCCGGCGTTCTCCTTCGGGGCAGATAACCGCTTACTGGTTCGACGGAGGCACCCCGCAGGCGGCGGTGATCGACCCGGCGACTGGGCTGGATGCCGCCTCGGCCGATCCCGACGTGGTGAGGCGCTGGCTCACCAACTTGCACCGCTCGCTGT
>NZ_JAHQZU010000108.1 GCF_019061185.1 Paracoccus sp. Z118 | reverse complement strand
ACAGCGAGCGGTGCAAGTTGGTGAGCCAGCGCCTCACCACGTCGGGATCGGCCGAGGCGGCATCCAGCCCAGTCGCCGGGTCGATCACCGCCGCCCGCGGGGTGCCGCCGTCGAACCAGTAAGCGGTGATCTGCCCCGAAGGAGAACGCCGGATCTGTTCCAGCCCCGGATGGCTGGCGGCGACGGAGGCTGCCAGATTGGCCACGGAAAGTTCTGCCCCGGCTTGCGGGGCCGCCAGCCGCTCGGCGGCGGGATAGATCGACAGGGCCGCCCCGGACAGCGCGAGCACCGTCAGCAGCAGCGCGGCCAGAATGCCTGGCCAGCGATGGAGTGCGCGGATCATCTGAGTGCCCTATTTGTAGGAAACGCTGGCGATATAGCGCGAGCCGGTGGCACTCGCCCCGGCTGCCGTCAGCGGCAGTTCGACCTCGTTCGGGCTGTCGCGCATCTCCTCGACCGAGGCATCGACATGCAGGGTGTAGCCCGCGTCGAACAGCGCGTCGGCGAGATCGAGCGTGATCTCGAGCGTTCGGCCTGCGCCGACGCTTGCTCCGGTGATGCCATCGACCTGCCGGGTGTCGCCGCCGGTCATGCGATACCAGCCCGAGAGGGAATCGTAGTATTT
>NZ_JAHQZU010000107.1 GCF_019061185.1 Paracoccus sp. Z118 | reverse complement strand
AAGCCGCCATAGCACCAGCCCGCGTTGAGATAGAGCCCCTCGACCGGCGTGCGGTCGATGATGGGCGAGCCGTCCATGGACATGTCCATGACCCCACCCCAGATCCGCAGAAGCCGCGCGCGCCCGATCATCGGCATCAGCGCCATGCCGGATTCGGCCACGTCCTCGACCACCGGCAGGCTCCCGCGCTGCGCGTAGGAGTTGTAGCCGTCGATGTCGCCGCCGAAGACCAGCCCGCCCTTGTCTGACTGGCTGACGTAGAAATGCCCCGCCCCGAAGGTGATGACCCCCGGAATCGTCGGCTTCAGCCCCTCGGAGACGAAGGCCTGCAACACGTGGCTTTCGATCGGCAGCCGCATTCCCGCTTGCGACATCACCCGGCTGGACGATCCCGCGACCGCCACGCCGACCTTGCCCGCCCCGATATAGCCGCGCGAGGTCTCGACGCCCTTCACGCGGCCGTTCTCGATGCGGAAACCGGTGACCTCGCAGTTCTGGATCAGGTCCACCCCGGCCAAGTCGGCGGCGCGGGCATAGCCCCAGGCGACGCCGTCGTGCCGCGCCGTGCCGCCGCGGCGTTGCAGCAGGGCGCCCTTGATCGGAAAGCGGGCATTGTCGAAGTTCAGGAACGGCGCCATCTGCCGCACCTGATCGCTGTC
>NZ_JAHQZU010000106.1 GCF_019061185.1 Paracoccus sp. Z118 | reverse complement strand
AAGCCGCCATAGCACCAGCCCGCGTTGAGATAGAGCCCCTCGACCGGCGTGCGGTCGATGATGGGCGAGCCGTCCATGGACATGTCCATGACCCCGCCCCAGATCCGCAGAAGCCGCGCGCGGCCGATCATCGGCATCAGCGCCATGCCGGATTCGGCCACGTCCTCGACCACCGGCAGGTTCCCGCGCTGCGCGTAGGAGTTGTAGCCGTCGATGTCGCCGCCGAAGACCAGCCCGCCCTTGTCGGACTGGCTGACATAGAAATGCCCGGCGCCGAAGGTGATCACACCGGGGATCGTCGGCTTCAGCCCCTCGGAGACGAAGGCCTGCAACACGTGGCTTTCGATCGGCAGCCGCATCCCGGCCGGCGACATGACGCGGCTGGACGACCCGGCGACCGCGACGCCGACCTTGCCCGCCCCGATATAGCCGCGCGAGGTCTCGACGCCCTTCACGCGGCCGTTCTCGATGCGGAAGCCCGTGACCTCGCAGTTCTGGATCAGGTCCACCCCGGCGAGATCGGCGGCGCGGGCATAGCCCCAGGCCACGCCGTCATGGCGCGCGGTGCCGCCGCGGCGTTGCAGCAGGGCGCCCTTGATCGGAAAGCGGGCATTGTCGAAGTTCAGGAACGGCGCCATCTGCCGCACCTGATCGCTGTC
>NZ_JAHQZU010000105.1 GCF_019061185.1 Paracoccus sp. Z118 | reverse complement strand
CATGATCTCGATGCGACTGCGGCGCTTGTATCTGCGCTTGTCGTATTTGACAGGTTTCCTGCGGCCCTTCCGACCGGGGATGCAGGCCTTTATCCCCTTGTCTTTCAAGGCGTCTCGAAGCCAATCGGCATCATACCCCCTGTCGGCCAGAAGCCATTCAGCCGATGGCAGACTGTCCAGCAAGGCCGCCGCGCCGGTGTAGTCGCTGACCTGGCCGGCCGTCATGAAGAAGCGTATCGGGCGGCCGTTGGCATCGGTGACGGCATGCAACTTCGTGTTCATGCCGCCCTTGGTTCGCCCGATCAGACGGCCACGCCCCCCTTTTTCACCCGCAGGCTGGATGCCGTGCGGTGCGCCTTGAGGTATGTCGCGTCGATCATGATCGTCTTCCGGTCTGTGCCTTCCGAGGCCAGCCCTTCCATGATCCGGGCGAACACCCCCATGTCGCTCCACCGTTTCCACCGGTTGTAGAGCGTCTTGGCAGGACCATATTCCCTTGGCGCATCGCACCAACGCAAGCCATTGCGGTTGATGAATATAATGCCGCTCAGCACCCGCTTGTCATCAACGCGGGGACGGCCGTGGCTCTTGGGAAAGAACGGCCGCAAGCGCTCCATCTGCGCGTCGGTCAGCCAGAACAGGTTGCTCATATATCAGGTCTCCTCGCC
>NZ_JAHQZU010000104.1 GCF_019061185.1 Paracoccus sp. Z118 | reverse complement strand
CGGCGCCGTCAGGGTGCGCACCAGATCGACCATCGCCGACAGCGCCGTCGTCATCGTGACGAGGTTGGCCAGCGCGATCAGCGTCACCATGCGCAGGGAGATGATCGCGCCCCGCGCGGCGTCGCCGGTCAGCAGATGCCAGGCCAGCAGCACGCCCACGAAGGGCAGCACCACGCGCAGGGCCCGCCGTCCCGCGCGCAGGAACAGGAGCCCCGGCGCCGCATAAAGCCCCAGCACCAGCCCGGCCGCCGCGAGGTGAACCGCAGGGCTGTCCGTCAGCAGCAGTCCCGTCGAGACAAGGCACAACCCGCCCAGCTTGAGCCATGCGGGCCAGCCATGCGCGCGGGTCTCAACCGGCGAGATCAGCGATATCATCGAGGTCCCCCTGGCGGATCATTTCGGCGGTGAAGTCGGGCAGCAACTCGGCGGGCGCTCCCCCGGCCACGATCCGGCCGCGGTCGAGCCAGAACAGTTCGTCGCAGCCCTCGAGGTCGGACGGCTCGTGCGAGATGTGGAGGATCCGCGTCTCGGCGCGCGCCAGATAGCGGCCGAGCTGCCGCCGGGTCGGGATGTCGAGCCCCGCATAGGGTTCGTCGAGGATCAGCAGCCGGGGCCGCATCGCAAGCACCGCCATCATGCAGACGAGGTGCTTCTGCCCCTGCGAAAGCGTCG
>NZ_JAHQZU010000103.1 GCF_019061185.1 Paracoccus sp. Z118 | reverse complement strand
GCGCTGGATGCCGACGGGCGCGGCGAGCGGGTCACGTTGGAAGGCCCGCGCGGCGTTCGCCTGCAATCCAGCGCGGTGCAGACCTTCGCGCTGGCGCTCCATGAACTCGCCACCAACGCCATGAAATACGGCGCGCTTGCGCAGCCGTCGGGGCATCTCGCCGTCCGCTGGCATCTGGCGCGCCACGAGGATGGGCTGCGCCTGCATGTCGCTTGGACCGAGACCGGCGTCACCATGCCCGATCCCGTCGCAAACGCCCAGGCAGCCGGCTATGGGCGCGAGCTGATCGAGAACGCCTTGCCCTATCAGCTCGGCGCCGAGACAACCTATGAACTCGGGCCGGACGGCGTGCGTTGCACCATAGCTTTGCCGGTGTCGTCCACCATGGAGAAGCACGATGTCTGACGTTTCCGCACCGGCCAGCATGGACGGCCGCCGCATCCTGATCGTCGAGGACGAATACATCGTCGCCGAAGATCTTCGGCGTGAACTGGTCAGTCAAGGAGCCGAGATCGTCGGCCCCGCGCCGACCGTCAGCCGCGCCCTGGCGCTGCTGGCCGGCGAGGCCGCCATCGACGGCGCCATCCTCGACATCAACCTGCGCGGCGAGATGGTCTTCCCGGTCGCCGAGGCCCTGCTCGCCCAGAGCATCCCGTTCCTGTTCTCCACCGGCTACGACACCCAGTCCCTGCCACCGGCCTACGCCGAGGTGCCCTGCTGCGAAAAGCCGTTCGAGGCAAGGCGCTGCGCGGAGCTGCTGTTCAGGTGA
>NZ_JAHQZU010000102.1 GCF_019061185.1 Paracoccus sp. Z118 | reverse complement strand
ATCAGGACCAGTGCAACAGGCAGGCCGGAGAACATGTCAGCACGGATATTGGCGAAGTCCGCAGGGCGAGATCGCCTCCTTTCTGAACAGGAACTGCAAGTTGGACGAGTTCTGATCCACCGCCCGCAGGGATGGCGTGTGAACGCAGCGGGCGTTGCGCATGAAAGGCCAGATCCGTAGCCTCCTCCAGGCAACGTAGCGCCAGCGAGATGCCAACATCTCGCCAGGGCTGATGGGAGGAACGCGAATGTCCGGCAAGACCCTGTTCATCACGGGTGCGTCCAGCGGTATCGGCGCTGCCACCGCTCGGCTGGCGGTATCGAGAGGCTGGCGGGTGGGGCTGTTCGCCAGGCGCGCGGATCGGCTTGGGGGGCTCGTCGATGAGTTGGGCTCCGGCAATGCGATCGCGCTGCCCGGCGACGTGACGCAGCTCTCCGATCAGCAGGCGGCGCTGGAGCGGATGGCCAAGGCGTTCGGCAGCGTCGATGCAGCCTTCGCCAATGCCGGACGCGGCGTCGACGCGCCAGGCACCGAGGGCGGTGACGTGGATGAATGGCGGGCGATGATCGGGATCAACATCATGGGCCTGCTCTTCACCGCGAAGGCGGCGCTGCCTCACCTGAAGGAACGGCAAGGCCACCTGCTGATGACCGGATCGGCGGCGGGCCGCGTTCATATCAAGGGATCGGTCTACGGCGCCTCCAAATGGTTCGTCCACGGTTACGCGGGTAACCTGGCCGAGGAGATGCGCGAGTGGGGCGGGCGGTGCACGGTTATCGCGCCGGGCATGGTGGACACGGAGTTCTTCGACGAGGCCAAGCCCAAGGCCAT
>NZ_JAHQZU010000101.1 GCF_019061185.1 Paracoccus sp. Z118 | reverse complement strand
CTGTCTATCCTCGCTCCGGCGCGAGTGCATCCCAGTAGCAGCACGACCCGAGGGGTTTCCAGCGGCGCGGGGGCTTGGGGCATATGTCGGGGTCGGGGGTGAGGCGACCGGTCTTCCATCAGCGGCCGCAGGACCAATCATCCCGTGGTCACGCTTCCGGCGGTCGTCCAAGGGTCTTCAGGGGACCTGCTCACAGGAGGAGCCTGCCGGGCTCGCGCACGGCCTCTCATTCGATCAAGCCGCGCCGCACAGGGCCATGATCGTCGTTTTCCCTGTCAGGACGATGGGGAAAGCGCATGATTCCGCGTCCTCCGCCGCAATCTGCGAAGAAACGATGCTCATCGCCCTGTCCCTGCCAGAGCTGGGCCGCCGGGAAGGCTCCGCGCCTGCACCGCGCGCCAGCTTGCTGCCGGTTGTCGCGCATGTCGGCTGCGCCTGCATGGTTCCCAGCCCGAGCTCAGGGCCACAGAGTGGATGTCTCCCTTGGAGTTGCGCCGCGGCAGTGCGCCCTTCTCCTCACCTTGCCTGCAATGCGGTGACTGCTGCTGCGGCGATGATGTCGTCGATGGTGCAGCCGCGGGAGAGGTCGTTGGCGGGGCGGGCGAGGCCCTGGAGGATGGGGCCGATGGCGGTCAGGCCGCCGAGCCTCTGGGCGATCTTGTAGCCGATGTTGCCCGAGGCGAGGTCGGGGAAGATGAAGACGTTGGCCGGGCCGGTCAGCGGACTCTGGGGGGCCTTCTTCGCCCGGACCGCGTCGTCGAGGGCGGCATCGAACTGGATCTCGCCGTCGATCTCCAGTTCCGGCATGCGTTCGCGGACGAGGGCGAGCGCCTCGCGGATGCGGCCGAGGCTCGGATGTTCGGC
>NZ_JAHQZU010000100.1 GCF_019061185.1 Paracoccus sp. Z118 | reverse complement strand
GCGGCCGGTCTGTCCGCCGGCGGCGCGATGGTTGCGACACTGGCGGCGACCCAGCCGGGGCTGTTCGCGGCGGTCGGCATCCATTCGGGGCTGCCGCACGGGATCGCCCACGACATGCCCTCGGCCTTCGGCGCGATGCGGGGGCAGGGCGGGCGGACGCCCCGCGGGGGCTCGGTCCGCATGATCGTCTTCCACGGCACCGCCGATGCCACGGTCCATCCCTCGAACGCCGAGGCGCTGGTGGCCGCCGCAGGTCCGGCCCTGCATGGCACCTCGCGGCGCGAGAACGGCCGGTCCGAGGGTGGCCGCCCCTGGACCCGCGAGCTGGTCGAGGCCCCGGACGGCACGCCGCTGGTCGAATACTGGCGGATCGAGGGCGCGGGTCATGCCTGGTCGGGCGGCCGCCCGCAGGGAAGCTACACCGACGCTGCCGGTCCCGACGCGTCGGCCGAGATGGTCCGCTTCTTCCTGCATCCGAGGCAGTGAGGACAGGCTTCGGGATGTCCGGCTTGTCCACGGCACAGGCGCAGCAGGCGCTTGATGGTCCCTCGATTCAGCGGACGCTATCGGTCACTCACTCCTCGGCAGAGCGGTCAAACCGCACGGATATCCCGAAAGGACCTTCAGCGGTGTCTGCCCGGCGGTTTCGAGGTCTTTTTTGCCGCGCGGCCCGGCTTGGATGGGGGTGTTGCTCCGGTTCTCCTCCAGAAGCTTGCGCCAGCGATCGACCCGCACCGGGTCCAGCGTTCCGGCGGCGACTGCCGCCTGAACCGCGCATCCCGGTTCATGAGAGTGGCTGCAGTTCCCGAAGCGGCAGAGGGGCGCAAGCTCGGCGATCTCGGCGAACAGCAGGTCCAGACCCACGGAGATATCGCTGACATGCAGCGTCCGA